>CAWAFE010000060.1:0-34248 GCA_963781215.1 uncultured Alphaproteobacteria bacterium | reverse complement strand
CGGGCCGCACAGAGCCTGCCCCGGCCTTCGTGTTCCCGTCCCGAAAGATTGGCGCGATAGCACTCGGCTGTGGCAAGCTGTCGAACTGTTGCGGCGGCTGCGAGAGGAAGCGCAGCTCGTCCCCGTAGTCCATGGGAGGGACCCGCGGACCCGCGCCGCGACCCCCGCGAGTTCTGGCGGGGCGGCGCGCGGGAGGGACCCGTGGACCCACCGGGGCGAGTGTCCCCCGGACGCGATCCCGGTGCTGCAACCGACCGATCGAGGGGAGTACCGGGTGATGGATCTCAAACTGCACGCCAACGCCACCACCACCCCGCGCACCCGCGCCTACATCCAGAAGAGCCAGGCGAACAACGCTGCGCTCGCCCGCGAACTCGGCATCCACAGCCGCACCGTCGCCCGGTGGAAAGCCCGCCACGACGTCACCGACCGCTCGACCCGGCCGCACCGGCTGAGCACGTCGATGACGCAGTGGGAAGAAGCCCTGGTGGTCGAGCTGCGCCGCAGCCTCGCCTTGCCGCTCGACGACATCGTCGAGGCGATGCGGCGCTGCCTCAACCCCGAGCTGTCGCGCAGTGCCATCCACCGCTGCCTGCAGCGGCACGCGATCTCGGCTCGCCTCACCCCCGAGAAAGCCCCGGCAGTCCCCTTTCACACCGACACCCCGGCCGGCTTCATCCACATCGACGTCAAATACCTGCCGCCGCTCAACCGCCGGCGCAGTTATGCCTATGTCGCCATCGACCGCGCCACCCGCTTTGTCTATCTCGAGATCCTGCCCGATCGCCGCGCCGTCACCGCCGCAGGCTTTCTTACCCGCTTTCTCGACAGCTTTCCGCTCAAGGTCCACACCATCCCGACCGACAACGGCTCCGAGTTCACCGACCGCTTCGCCGTCGACAAGAAGGGCAAGCCCCACGACAAACCCTCGGGCCAGCATCCTTTCGACCGCAGCTGTGCCGGGCATCGCATCGATCACCGCCTCACCCGGCCCTTCCGGCCGCAAACCAACGGCATGGCCGAGCGCTTCAACCGACGCCTTGGCGAACACCTCGACCGCGTGCCGCAGAACCGCACCGCCCACCACCGCCGTTTCCTCGATCACGCCGAGCGCGACGCCTGCCTCCACGCCTTCGTCGCCGACTACAATCGCACCCGCCTGAGATGCCTCGATTACCAGGCACCCGCCGAGCTCCTCGCTAATCTCACGGGACACAACACCTGCGCCGGGGTCTCGTCGATGAACACCAGGCGCGTGGGGTCAAGCCGGCCCTGATGCCTCTTCCAGCGGGCGCGCCGACGGGCGATGTCGGCGCGGTCCTGCTCGCTGGCGTGCAGGCTTTTTTTTAAAGGTGATGCCCTCGTGCTTGAAGAAGCGCCACACCGCGCCATGGCTCGCCGGCGTGCCGCGTTCGACCAGTTCGGCCATCACCGCCCGCAAGGGTCAAATCCGGCTTTTCGGCAATCCGTGCCAACAGCCATTCGCGCGCGGCCATCACCCGCAACGGCCGCCGTCCCCCCATCGGCATGGCTGCCGCGCTGCCGGTGGCCCGCCACCGTTGCGACCATTTCACCGCGCGGGCGACGCTGACCCCAAACAGCGCCGCCGCCGCCCGACAAGTTCGACCGCCCGCCACCGCCGCAACCACTCGATCGCGCCGATCCTGTGAATAGGGTCTTGCCATTCGATGCTCGCCCCCAAACCCCAGCCAGCATCTTCAATCACAAAACCGAGTGCGCAGGAATATCTTTTTGATTCAAACTCTTAGGATCATGATCCAGAACTCGCGTGAGCCACCCGTGCCGATGCCGGAAAGCGCTGACACCCCGAGCAATCACTTGAACATTAAGAGAACACACACGAGCGCACAGCCCGCATAGCGAGGCGATTCCCCGATAATCAAGACCGTATCAAGGATAAATCAAGCTCCTCTCAAAGATTTTCGACCTGCAGGTGGCGATCCTCCGTGACACAGGTCGCGATCCCCGCGACCGATCGGGTCAGGAGCAGCGACATGAAGATATGGCTTTTGGTTGGCGCCATCGCGCTTCCCTTCCTGGCGATGGCGGCGCCTTCGTCGGCTGACGACGGGTCGTCACGTTGCTCGAACGCCAATCTTAAAGGACGCTACGGGGTGACCTCGCACGGCGTCGTCATGGGGGTTTACGATAAGGCGACCCCGCCCGCGATTCACTATTATGACACACCGCTGATAGTGGATCAGATATCGGACGAAACCTTTGACGGCCGGCGAAATAATAAGATGAGCTATTTGACGTTTTCAAACGGCCGGAAATTATCATCCATGCCGCTCGCTCCGGTCGAGGAGTTTAATACGACGGGGACAGGGTCCTACACCGTAAACGCCATCGATTGCACTGGGTTTGTCGACGTCGCATTCGCACCAAACCCGAATTTCCCTACCAACCCTTTGACGATCAATCGGTCCTTTGTCTTGTCCAGCGACGGTAAAACGGTCCGCATGTTGTGGACAGAAGTTCATTTCCCGAACATCGTCCCCAGTTCATTGCCCGCCGGCGTGACTTGCGCGCAGCCGACAGGTTGCGATCTGGCGGTGCAGATCCAGAGCGTCGGCGAGCGCTATTAAACAACGCCCGGTTCGCGGAGGCCATGAGATGGACAGTTCCCGCCAACCAAGAAGGCCGTTCACGTGCCGCGGGCTCGTCCATTTATCGGCCATCCTGCCTGCGTTGCTCTTCCCGGCTACAACATCGACGCCGGCAGACGCGTCACCAATATCATACGCCCTGACCGCGACCGCAGCATTTCCGGGATTGGGGACCGCCGAGTTGAACGGTTCGTTCACCTTTGATCCCATGACGGAAATTTTGCGGTCGGCGTCCATTATCGTGACCAACCTCCCACCTTACAGCGGGAGATACGTAGAGGACCCCGCCGCGCAACAGCCCCCCGAACCGGACAGGATCGTCATCGCTAATCCGGTGCTCATTGGCGATCCCGGCATCAAGATTCTCATCGAGCTGGTGTTCGCCGATCCGCTGGGGCACACGACCGATCCTCTCCTGTCGGCCTTGCTGATCGCCCCGCCGACGCAAATTTCGTCGGCGGCGGTGATGGGCGCGGCCGTCCCGGTGCCCGAACCAATCAGCATCCTGATCCTCGGCGCGTTTCTTGCCGCCTTCAGGCTCATCCGCCAGCAGGGATTGCCCCTGTTGTCCCTATGCAATCCTAAACGCACGAAAGCATTTTAAGAACTTGCTGTGTTCTCGCGCGCCTTCTCGATCGCCGCCATGACCCGACGGGGGGTGATCGGGGTTTCGTTTGCTTCCGCGCCGATTGACGCGAGGGCGTCGCGCACGGCGTTGGCGATTGCCGCGGGCGGGGCGACCGCACCGCCTTCGCCCATGCCTTTCATGCCGTATTCGGTGTGCGGGGTGGGGGTGTGCAGATGGCCGATCTTGATCGCCGGCAGCTCGGCCGCACCCGGCAGCAGGTAGTCGGCAAAGGTGCCGGCGAGCGGCTGGCCGGCCTCGTCGTAGGGGATCTCCTCGTAGAGCGCGGTGCCGATGCCCTGCACGACGCCGCCCCTGATCTGGCCTTCGACGAGCATCGGGTTGATCATCGTGCCGCAATCCTCGGCGACGGCGTAGTCGAGCAATTCGACGGATCCGGTCTCCGGGTCGACGGCGACGGTCGCACCGTGCGTCGCGTAGGAGAAGACGCCGGTGCTGATCGCCGGCTCGTAGGTCGCGGTCGCGTCGAGCAGCGGGTCGACACCCGGCGGCAGCCCGTCCATCCGCAGATGCGCGACCTTGGCGATCTCGGCGATCGAGACCGATCCCCGCGGCCCCTGCACCGCGCCGTCGGTGCAGCGCACCTCAGCGACATCGCATTGCAGCAGATGCGCGCCGATGCGGCACAGCTTGTCGCGCAACATGCGGCTGGCGCGCGCCACCGCCCCGCCCGACATCACCATGCTGCGCGAGGCGAAGGTGCCGAAGCCGAAGGCGGTGCTCTCGGTGTCGCCGTGGCGCACCGAAATCCGCGCCGGGTCGATGCCGAGCTCCTGTGCGGCGACCTGTGACAATGCCGTCTCCAGCCCCTGGCCGTGCGACTGGATGCCGACCATCAGCACGACGCTGCCATCGGTCAGGATGCGCGCGGTGCAGCTCTCGAAACCGGGAATGATCGAGGCGCCGCGGGCGGCGAATTCGGCCGCACCGTGCGCGGTCTGCTCGGCAAAGGCGGCAAAGCCGACGCCGATCATCCTGCCATCCGGCTCGCCCTGCCGCTGCCGCGCGCGGATGCCGGGCAGATCGAGAAGCTCGGCGCACAGCCGAACGCTCTCAGCATAATCGCCGCTGTCGAGGCGCATGCCGCCGATCGTCGTAAACGGCATCTGCTCGGGCCGCACCAGGTTGAGCGCGCGCACCTCGTTGGGCTCATGCCCGACCGCCCGGGCGATCTCGTCGATCAGCCGCTCGATCGCAAAGCAGGCTCCAGGGCGGCCGACCCCGCGATAGGGGCCGAGCGGCGTCTTGTTCGTCGCGACCGTATAGTGCCTGGCCCGGTAATTCGGGATCGTATACGGCCCCGGCAAGGCGCGCGCCACCATGCCGGCCTCATGATACGGCCCTTGCGGCCACAACCCGTAGGCGCCGGCATCGACGACGATCTCCGCATCGACCCCGAGAATGCGGCCCTCCCGGTCGGCATAGGCGGTGACGTTGTAATGGTGGTCGCGCGTGTGCGCGGTCGTCAACAGATGCTCGCCGCGGTCCTCGATCCAACGGACCGGGTGATCGAGCCGCAAGGCCAATGCCGCGAGGATGATCTCTTCGGGATAGAGGCGGGCCTTGGGCCCAAACCCACCGCCGACATCGGGAGCGACGACCCGGATGCAGCGTTCCTCGAGATCGAGGAGCTCGGCAAGCGCGACGCGGACGGTATGCGGCGTCTGGGTCGAGGCATAGACGACGACCTCGTCGAGGCGATGATCGCGATAGGCGAGCACCCCGCGGGTTTCGAGCGGCGCGCCCGACTGCCGCTGCATGCGAAATTGACGGGTCACCACCACCTCGGCCGCGCGCGCCGCGGCCTCGATGTCGCCGCCCTCCAAGACGTGCTCGAGATAAAGATTGTCGCCCCAGCTCTCATGGATCAGGTGGCGGCTGCCACGCATGTCGCGAGGGGCGTCGACCACCGCGTCGAGCACCTCGAAATCAACCACAACGGCGTTGGCAAGGTCTTCGGCCTCGCCTCGCGACGGGGCGACGCAGGCGGCGATGGCGTCGCCGACATAGCGCACCTTGTCGGTGGCGAGCGGCGGCCAGGGGGGCGATTTGGCTCCGGTCGAGTGCGACACGACGCGGATCGGCTTGACCCCCGGCAAATCCGTCGCCGTGAACACCTGGCCGCGCGCCTCGGGCGGGACCGAGATGGCCCTGATCCGGGCGTGCGCGTGCGGGCTGCGGACAAAGGCCACTTCCATCGTTCCCGGCAGTTTGACGTCCGACACGAACTCGCCGCGGCCGTTGAGGTGGCGCTCGTCCTCGCGGCGCAGCAGCGACGCGCCGACCCCCCAGGCATCATTTGCCATCGGCCGGCTCCCTTGCCTGCGCCGCGGCGGCGTCGGCTATCGCCGCGACAATGTTGGTATAGCCGGTGCAGCGGCAGATGTTGCCGGCGAGGCCGTCGCGGATCTCGCGCTCGGAGCCTGCCCGGCGGCGGCGGATCAAATCGTGCGCGGTGATCAGCATCGCCGGCGTACAAAAGCCGCACTGCAGCCCGTGACGGCGATGAAAGCTGTCGCGCAATGCCGCCATGGTGGGATCGCCGGCAAAGCCTTCGATCGTGCGCACCTCGCGTCCGTCGCAGCAGACGGCGAAGGTCAGGCACGCGCGCGCGGGCTCGCCGTCGACGAGGACGGTGCACGCCCCGCACACGCCGTGCTCGCAGCCGAGATGGGTCCCGGTCAGATTGCGCCGCTCGCGCAGAAAATCGGCGAGCGACAGCCGCGCCGGCACGTCGTCGGCGATTGCAGCACCGTTGAGGGTGAGGCGGATCGCAGTCATGCCCAGACCTGCTGTACCGCGCGCAGTGCAGCGACGGCGTGGAGGTGGCGCTGGAACTCGTCGAAATGACGGTCTCCGGCCCGGTCGAGGTCGGCGGCGATGGCGTTGCGCAGGGCTTCTGCGTCGGGGCGGCCTTGGGCGACGAGCCGGGAGGCGTCGCCGAGCACCAGCGGCGCCCCGTTCGCGGCACCCGCTACGACCCGCGCCCGCCCGCGATCGGCGACGGCGACGGCCAGCGCGTGGGCGAATTCGCCCGACTTGCGGCAGAGCTTGACGTAGCCCCAGCGCGCGTCGGCCGAGAGCCTGGGGATGCGCACGCTCTCGACGATTTCGTCCGGGGCGAGCCGAGTCTCAAAGATGCCGGTCCCAAATTCGGCGCATTTTAGGGTGCGCCGGCCGCCCGACCCAGACATGGCCACCTCGGCGTCAAGCGCCGTCAGCACCGAGGGCCATTCAGCCGCAGGGTCCGCGAGCGCGAGGCTGCCGCCGACCGTGCCGCGGTTGCGGATGGCGCGATAGGCGAGCGTCGCGGCGACCCGCGGCATCAGCCCGCGCGAGGGGTCGGCGACCCGCCCGTCCTCGATTGCGGCATGGGTCACGCAGGCGCCGAGGGTCACCGCATCGGTCTCGTCCGCGGTCACGGCCAGCTCAGGCAGACGGGCGATGTCGATCACCATTCCCGGCGAAACGACCCGCAAATTCATCATCGCCACCAGGGATTGGCCGCCGGCCATCACCCGCGCCTCGCCGGCACCCTTCGCCAGCAGATCGACCGCCTCAGCGAGGCTGCGCGGTCGGACATACTCGAATGCGGGGGCTTTCATCAGCGCAACGCGATCCCTGGCCAACGCCGCCGGCGGCGGCTCGAACTGCAACACCGGCAATCGGTGCTGTCAACATGTCTGGCATGCAGGTTTGCGCAGGATGCCAACGATGACGTGCATATTATATGTATGCTCATAATCACCGCGGCGGCGCCATGAAGCACGAAATCCCGAGCCGCACCCTCGGCTTTGTTCTCAGCGACGTGGCCCGCCTGTTGCGCAAGCGGTTCGAGCAGCGGGCGCGGGCCGCTTCCCTCGGCCTGACGCGGGCGCAGGCCTCGGTTCTCGCTTATCTGGCGCGCCAAGAGGGCATCAACCAGGCGGCACTGGCGCAAATCCTCGACTTGGAGCCGATTACGCTCGCCCGCCTCCTGGACCGTCTGCAGTCGGCGCGGCTGATCGAGCGCCGACCCGACCTCAAGGACCGGCGCGCTCATCTTCTCTATCTGACCGAGGCCGCTTATCCGCTGCTCGACCGCATTTTCGCGCTCGCCGCCGATGTCCGCGAAGACGCGCTCGACGGGATCGCCGAGCCCGACCGCAACCGCCTCCTCGAAATGCTGATCCTGATGAAAACGAACCTGATCGAGCACGCCCTGGCGGTCGAAGGCGGCGACGTTTCGCTTCCCGGTTGACCCATAGGTCCGCTCACCGGGCCACTCGGCTCGCCTTCAGCGCCCTCATCGTGTTGTCGAGATAGGTCACGCAGCCTTTGTAATCCGCGACGCCCATCATGTTCCTGGCGATTTCCAATTCCTGCATGGCTCGCCTGGAGCCGGTTTCGTCGGAAATTTCGTCGAGCAGCGCGTCGACCTTGTCGATTCCGCTGGCGCAGCTCCTGCCCTGCGGCGAAGCCCCGTCCAACGAAAACGATGAGGTCATCTGCGCCGCCGGCGGCACGGCGACGAACGTCGCCATGGTGAGCGTAAGGCAATAGACCGCGATCAGCCGCATGGTACTCTCCTACGCAAAGCCCCCTGACGCCTCTGTTGCCGCTTCGCCACATATCTTCGCTTCCATCGAAGGCGGGTGTGACCCCGCTCACACCACGGCGAATTTTTTTGCCGCGGCGGCTCGGCCGGCTGATCGCCGCGCTGCTGCTGCGAGGCGGCGTGCCCGGCCGCCGCGGGATCACGACCGGATTCCCCGCCAGAGGATTTCGTGCAAAAGCACGACCTCCAGCAAAAGGCGCTGGCCGGGGACACCGCCGGGCTCGAAGAGGCACTCGGCCCCGAGCCAAAGGCGATCGCCAAGGGCGTCCAGGGCGATCTCGACGAGCCGCTCGTCACCGACGCGCTGGAGCATCCGGCGACATTGCGGGCCTTACTCAAACTGGGTCTCGATCCGAACCAGGCCGGCGCCTCGGGCCGCACGCCGCTGATGGTCGCAGCCCGGCTCGATCTGGTGGAGGCGGCCGGCATCCTTCTGGCGCATGGCGCGGCACCGGACGCGGGGGCCGGGGATGCCGTAGCGCAGACCGACCGGAGCGGCGATCCCCTATGCATGCAGGGCGCCGCGGCCACCGGCGATACGCCGGGGCGCACCGCGCTCTCCTATGCCGCCGAGCGCGCCTCGCCCGAGATGGTCCAGCTGCTGCTGAGCCGGGGCGGCGCCGCGGCCCAGCCCGACAGCGCAGGCCGCCGCCCCTCCGACTACCTCAAAAACCGCGGCGGCGACCCTACCCAGGCCGCGGCGATCGCCGGGATGCTCGAATAGGCCTCGGCTCTTGTCGTCGTCTCGCGCCGGGCGCATGCTCGCGGCAAACTTAGAGGAGGCACTGCTGATGGCCAGCCCCGCCCGTGAATCCGGGTTCAAGGCGAACCCCGACTACAAGATCACTTTCGAGCCCTCGCCGCGCCGGGTCCGCGTCAGGCTCGGCGGCGAGACGGTCGCCGACAGCACCGGCGCGCATCTGCTGTTCGAGACCCGGCACCTGCCGGTCTACTATTTTCCACGCGCCGACGTCCGGCTCGACCTGATGACCGCGACCGACCACCACACCTTTTGTCCGTACAAGGGGACGGCGTCCTATTGGACCATCGCGGCCGGCGGCAAGGTCGTGGAGAACGCGGTCTGGGGCTACCCGGAGCCTTTCGACGAGGTGGCGTCGATCAAGGATTTCGTGGCCTTCTACTGGGATCGGGTCGATGCCTGGTACGAGGAAGATGAGGAGATATTCGTCCACCCGCGCGACCCCTATAAACGGGTCGACGTGATCCAATCCTCGCGGCCGGTGCAGATCATCGTCGGCGGCGAAGTCGTCGCCGAGACGCGACGGGCGCGCTTTCTGTTCGAAACCCGGCTGCCGACCCGCTATTACATCCCGCCCGAGGATGTGCGCATGGACCTCCTCGTGCCGAGCGACAAGGTCACCCGTTGCCCGTACAAAGGCAAGGCGCGGTATTACTCGATCAAGATTGGCGGCAAAGTGTTCGAGGACCTCGTCTGGAGCTACCCCGACCCGATCCCGGAATGCCCAAAGATCAAGGGGCATCTCTCTTTCTACAACGAGCATGTCGATGAGATCCGGGTCGACGGAGTACCGGTGCCGCGTCCCGTGACCCCGTGGTCGAAGGATTGGAAGGAGAAGGCGGCGAGCGTTCCCGACCCCCGCGGCCCGGTCTCCCGGCCCTAGGGCAGGGCAGCCCTTATGTTGAAATAAGATGGGAGGCGTTGCCCGCCTTGAGCCAGTACGCTCGGGGTGCTAATCCACGCAGGAAGGCAACGCCATGAAGAAGGGTATCACAGTTCCGGCGACCGTCGATCGGGCGGCGTTGGTTGAAGGGGCTTGGCAGGACGTCGGAGCGAGCTTCGAGCGGTTCTGCCTGACGGCCGGCATCGCGACGCTGCAGAGCATGCTGGAAGATGACGCGGCGCGGCTGTGTGGTGCGCGTCACGCGCGCGATCCGGAGCGGGCAGGCCATCGCTGGGGCCGGACGCAGGGCAAGATCGGCTTCCACGGTGGCACGGTTGCGGTGTCCCGGCCGCGCGTCCGGGCCAGGGCCGGCGGTGAGGTTCCGCTGTCGAGCTGGACCTCGGCTCAGGCCGATGACTGGCTGGGCCGATGGGCGATGAACCTGATGCTGATCAACGTGTCGACCCGGAAGTTCGGCCGCGCCGTGCGCTTGCCCCAAGGGGACGTTCCGGCCTTCAACGGCGACAGCCGATCGAAATCGGCGGTATCGCGGCGCTTCGTCGAGCTCTCGGCCGAGCGCATAGCGGAATGGATGGCATCGGACCTCTCGAATCTCGACCTGCTGGCGATCCAGATCGACGGACTGCATGTCGAGGAGGAGTTCATCCTGGTGGCCGCGGTCGGGATCGATGCCGAAGGCGCCAAGCACCCGCTCGGCGTGGTCGAGGGCGCCACGGAGAACGCGGCCACGGTCCAGGCGTTGCTCGACAATCTGGTCAGACGCGGCTCGACCCTGGTGTCTGCCGGCTCTTCATCGTCGATGGCGCCAAGGCGCTCAGCAAGGCCATCCGGAGCACCTTCGGTCGGCACACGCCGATCCAGCGCTGTCAGGTGCACAAGGCTCGAAATATCACCGAGCGCCTGCCCAAGCATCTCCATGTCTCGGTCAGGAAGGCGCTGCGCCAGGCCTGGGAACTGGATGATGCCGACAAGTCCAAGCGCCTGATCGAGAACTTGGCCCGGCGGCTCGAGCGCGACGCGCCCGGCGTCGCCGCGAGTATCCTCGAGGGGCTCGACGATCCTCACCGTCCTCCGCCTCGGCCTGCCCATGGAGCTCAGGCGCTCGCTCGCCTGCACCAACATCATCGAGAACATGAACGGCACCATTCGGCGCGTCTGCGGCAACGTCAAACGCTGGCGCGACGCCAGCATGGCGCTCCGATGACCGCCGCCGGCATGATGAGGGCGCCAGTGCCGGCGCGGCGAACGCCCGGATAAAGGTGTCGACCGCCGCCGCCGCCGCGTCGCGAATTTTGCGACCGCTGGCCTCGGGCTCGAGGCGGAACAGGTGACGCAGGTGGTTTTCGCCGCGCATCAGCCCGATGAATTGCTCGGCGGCGAGCCTGGCATCGCGGACCTCGATCGTCCCGGCCGCGCCGGCAGCGCGCATGAATGCCTCGATCTGGCCGAGTGTCCGCTCCGGCCCGGCGCGCCAGAACACTTCACCCAGTTCCGGAGAGCGGGTCACCTCGGCGACGATGATGCGGTGCACTGCGATTGCGTCGGGCGACAGCACCAGTTCGAGAAAGCGGCGGCCGAGCGTCGTCAGCGAAGCGCGGACGTCGCGGGGGTCGAGCTCGCCGGCCGTAAAGGTCTCGAAATGGCGCTCGCAGACCCGGCCGACCATGGCGCCGAACAGCTCTTCCTTGCCGGCGAAATGGGCATAGACCGTCGCCTTCGACACGCTGGCCTCGCGGGCGATCGTGTCCATGCTGACCGCGCCGAAGCCCTTGGCGAGAAAGGTCCGGCTCGCCGCGGTAAGGATGCTTTCGGCCTTGCCGCCAACCGCCGCCGCCTCGACGTGTTGCGAGGCTGCGAGAGAATTGAGACCGAGGGCTGCATCCCGGTGTCGCGTCCTTCGAGACGCGCCCTCCGGGCGCTCCTCACGATGAGGGTAGGCCTTCGTCGGCATCAGAAACATTCCTCATCCCGAGGAAGCCGCGCAAGCGGCCGTCTCGAAGGACGCACGGCGCCGATCCAGCCGATCGGGGATTTCGTGCCGCGCCTATGCGCCCGTTCCATCGCGCTCCCTCAGTTGTCGACGCGAGGGCTTGACACCATGTAGCCGAGCTTTCATGTTGGCACAAGATTAAACTGAACGGTTCAGTTCAGAGAACATGCGCAACAAGCTCCTCTCCGGGCTGGCGGTCGTGGTCTTGGCCCTCGCCGGCCTCGGCGGCTGGTATTGGTGGACCGAGCTGCGCTTTCTGCAGTCGACCGACGACGCCTATGTCGAGAGCGACGTGTCGATCATCAGCCCGAAGATTGAAGGCTATATCAAGGAGGTGCGGGTCGGCGACAACGAGGAGGTCGCTGCCGGCGCGGTGCTGTTCGTGATCGGCGACCGCGACTTCGCGGCCAAGGTCGCGCAGGCACAGGCGGCCGTCGAGACCGAGGCGGCGACGATCGCGACCTATGAGAGTCGGCTAACATTGCAGCAGGCGATGATCGAGCAGGCCGATGCGACGGTCAAATCCGCCGAGGCCGACCAGTCGCGGGCGCAGCAGGATTTCAAGCGATACAGCGCGTTGATGACCAGCGACTTCGCGAGCCGCCAGCGCTTTGAGCAGGCCCAGGCGGACGCGCGCAAGGCCGACGCGTCGCTGTTAAAGGCGCGCGCCGGGCTCGCCGCCGAGCGGAGCAACCTCGCCGTCCTGCGGGCACAGCGCCACGAGCAGGAGGCGCGGCTGGAGCAGGCCCGCGCCAATCTTCAGCTGGCGCAGAACGACCTCGACCACACCGTGATCCGCGCGCCCGTTTCCGGGGTGGCGGGCAACCGCGCCGGCCAGGTCGGCCAATACGTCAAGCCCGGAACCCAGCTGTTGTCCCTGGTGCCGTTGCCGCAGGTCTACGTCACGGCCAATTTCAAGGAGACGCAGCTGACCCGGATGCGGCCCGGTCAGCACGTCACGGTATCGGTCGACGCCTACCCGGACCACCCGCTCGACGGCCGGATCGAGAGCTTCGCGCCGGGCAGCGGGGCGCAGTTCAGCCTGCTGCCGCCGGACAACGCGACCGGCAACTTCACCAAGATCGTGCAGCGGGTGCCGGTGCGGATCGCGCTGCCGAGCGACAGCCCGCTCGCCCGGCTGCTGCGGCCGGGCCTGTCGGTGACGGTGTCCGTCGACACCCGCGGCGAGGGCACGGCCGAAGCCGGGGACGGCATCCTCGGCGCCGCGCAGGCGAAATCGACCGAAGCCGCGACATTGCCGCCGGCGCGATGACCTGGACCCTGGCCGCGCCTCTGCGACGGGTGCGCGATGCCGGTCGCCACGCCCCTGCGGTTGCGATCGCGCCGCAGCCGCCACCTGCCGCCGTCGCTTCTGCTCCGCTCGGAGCGCCGGCGCCGAGCCTGCGCGACTGGATCGGTGTCCTCGCCATGGTTTTCGGCCAGTTCATGGCGATCATGGACGTTCAGATCGTGACCAGCTCGCTGACCCAGATCCAGGGTGGGCTGTCGGCCAGCCCCGACGAGATCGCCTGGGTGCAGACGGCGTACCTGATCGCCGATGTGGTCATGATGCCGCTGTCGGGCATGCTTTCGCGGCTGTTTTCGACGCGAATCGTGTTCGTGACCGCGGCACTCAGCTTCACCGCGGCGAGTGGGATGTGCGCCACCGCGACTACCCTCGGCCAGATGATCTTCTTTCGCGCCTGGCAGGGGTTCAGTGGCGGCGCCATCACCCCGACCGTGTTCCCGGTCGTCTATACCAAATTCCGCGGCTCGCAGCTGGCGACGGTCATGGTGCTGATCTCGCTGATCCTCAACCTGTCCTCGACCCTGGGGCCGACGATCGGCGGCTTTCTGACCGATGCCATCTCGTGGCACTGGCTGTTCCTGGTCAACATCTTGCCCGGCATCGGTGTCGCGATCGTCGTCTGGCTGACCATCGATATCGACCGGCCTGATTTGTCGCTGCTGCGCTATTTCGATGTCGTCGGGCTGGTGCTGATGGCGCTGTTCCTAGGCTGCTTCCAATATGCGCTAGAAGAGGGGCCGCGCTGGGATTGGCTCGACGACGGCACGATTCGTATCGCGCTCGTCGTCTCGGGTACCGCCGGCGCCTTTTTCTTTCTTCGCGTGCTGACCTACCGTCAGCCGATCGTCGATCTGCGCGTCTTTCTCAACCGAAATTTCGCGGTCGGCTCGTTCTACACCTTCGTGATCGGCACCGGCCTCTACGGCGCCACCTATCTGATCCCGCTGTTTCTCGCCCAGGTGCGCGGCTTCAATGCCTTGCAAATCGGCCAGACGGTAGTCGTCACCGGGCTCGCGCAGATGCTGCTGTCGCCGTTTTCCGCTTATGTGGCGCGCAACCTCGACCTGCGGATTATGCTGGCGATCGGCATGGGAGCGTTTGCCGTCGCGATGTACCTGACGGCCGGCCTGACCAATCAAGCGAGCTTTGCCGAATTGCTGGTGCCGCAGGCGCTGCGCGGTTTCGCGCTGATGTTCTGCTATCTGCCCGCCAATCTGCTGGCGCTCGGCACGACCCGACCAGACCAGCTGAGGAACGCCGCCGGCCTCTACAACCTGACCCGCGACCTCGGTGGTGCTATCGGGCTGGCGGTGCTGGGGACCATCATGAACAGCCGCCTGAACTTCCACTGGAGCCGGTTGATCGAGGACATCAACCCGGCGCGCCCGGCGGTGCAGCATTTCCTCGACATGCAGGCGAACCGGCTCGACCCGCTCGTCCCCGGCGACCCCGCCCATGCCGCGCTCCTGCTTCTCGGCAAGCTGGTGCAGCGCGAGGCCCTGGTGATGACCTATAACGACGCGCTAATGCTACTCGGCGCCACCTTCGCCGTCGCCCTCTTGCTGATGCCCCTGGTCAAGAGCCCCCGCACCGTCTTGACCGCCGACCGCCATTGAGCCATCGGGTCGTCCGTTTCCGACGCCTCGTACTCATGCACCCCTCGTCATGCCCGTGGACGCGGGCAGCCAAGCGGTCGGTCCGATGCATCCACCTCTGGTCCTCCGGTTTTGCGCGTGTAGGAAATCGGGGTCGAACAGTCGATCAACCGTATTCTCCAAGTGCGGTGCCCGAATGTTTCTCTCCACGCAATATGAGACAATATCCGTTTTCTTCACGAAGTTAAGAGTTTGCGTGCGGCGCGGCTTGGATGGCTTTGATCGGGGGGGCGGAGCGCCGGCAGCGCCGAATACCATCGGAACCTGGCATTCCGCCTGATTCGGTCGAGACTTCAATTTGAGGGGCGACCGGCTTTTTCTCTCCGGCTCAGGCTGTGGCGCAGCCATTCGGCGATCGGGGACCATAACAAATCCGGAGCGCGGGCGGCGGCCATCATGCCGACATGGCCGAGCGGCGGGCGCAGCACGGCGGCGGTGCCGAGGGCCACGGCGAGCGGCTCGGCCGAGCGCGGCGGGACGATCCGATCGCCGCGGGGAATGACGACCAGGCCGGGCCGGCGCAGCAATTGCGGGCGGACCGGCCGGCCGGCGACCCGCCACAACCCGCGGGCGGGCTCGTTGCCGCCGTACCAGGAGCGCAGGCAGGTTTGCATCGTCGGCAGCGGCATCGGCACCCCGTCGTTGATCCAATCCTCGAGCGCAACAAAGCCGCGCGCCTCCTGGCTCTCATGGTCCAGCGAGGCAAATCGGTCGAATTTTCGCGGCGCGATGAACGGATCGAGGAGCAGGAACAAGCTCTGGATCACGTCGACCGGCACGGGTCCGCCAGCGCCGCAGAGATAGGGCAGCCAATCGGCGAGGAGCGCCAGCAGCCGCGCCTGGCCCTCGCGCTCGGCATGGAAATCCCACGGGGTCGCGAGCAGAGCGAGGCAGGCGACCTGGCGCCGGCGGCGCAGCGCCAGGGCCAGCGCCAAGAGCCCGCCCATGCAATAGCCGAGCACCGCGAGCGGCGCGCCGGCGACCCGAGCCGCCGCGACGAATGCGCGGTCGAGCCGGCCGGCGACGTAGTCGGCGAGGTCGAATCGGCACTCGTCGGGGCCAGGCGCGCCCCAATCGACGACCAGCGGGCGCAGGCCGTGTTCGGCGAGGTGCCGTAGAAAGCTGCGCTCCGGCAGCAGGTCGAGGACGTGCCAGCGGTTGATCAGCGACGGCACGACCAGCACCGCCGGGTCGGCGCCGCCGGCGCCAAAATCGATGAGCCGCGTCGTCCCCTCGCGCCACAGCACCGGCAGCGTCTGAGGCTGGCGGCGGAAGGGATGGCGGCGGTAGGCCTCCAGTCCTTGGAGGCAGCGAGCGGCGCGGCGGCGGATCTCGGCGTCGAGCGCTTCCCCGACCGCGTCAACCCCGCAGGCCTCGATCTCGGCTGCGAGCGCGCTCAGATGGCCGCCGGCGCTCGACCGCGGCGAGACGCTCTTCGAGTGCAGCAACGCGGCGCGCGAGCTCAGCCACAACGTCATCGTGCTCGCCAGGTGCAGGGGCAGCGGGCACGGCGCCAGCCGCCGGTCCGGGCCGGGTTCGGGCTCCGGCTCGCCCGCGGCATCGTCACCCGGCCGGGGATCGCGCGCCGGAGCTGGCCAGAAAGCGGCCAACCGACCCAGGAGCTCGCCGCTCGACGCATCCGACAGAAGGGCCGCGAGATATTCCTCCCATAGCGCCAGAAACCGTCGGGCCAGCTCGTCTGCATCGCTCGTCGCGGAGGATTTGTTCATGGTACCACCTCCAGGCCGCTTTCGTGCCGCCGCAGAGTGTTTGGCAAGGCGGTCGCGCCGAATACCTGTATTGTGGCGGCGGGAGACTTTCCCCGAGGGGAGACGGCGCGCTCATGAATACCCCGAACAGCGATAAGCCCCACGGCGGCAAGCCGGTGATTGTCAAGAAATACGCCAACCGGCGGCTCTACAACACGGCGACGAGCAGCTACGTCACCCTCGACGATCTCGCCCGGCTGATCAAGGAAGGAGGCGACTTTGTCGCCCATGACGCCAAGACCGGCGAGGACATCACCCGTTCGGTGCTGACTCAGATCATCGTCGAGCAGGAGCAGAAGGGCGGGCAAAACCTGCTGCCGATCAGCTTTCTGCGCCAGCTGATCAGCTTTTACGGCGACAGCATGCAATTTCTAGTGCCGGGCTACCTCGAACAAGCGATGGCCACCTTCGCCGGCAACCAGGAACAGATGCGCAAGAATTTGCAGGCCACATTCGGCATTTTCCCGTTCGGCCAGTTCGAGGAGATGGGCAAGCAGAACATCGCCCTCTTCGAGCGCGCCTTGAAGATGCTGTCGCCCTTTGGCCGCGACGAGAAGCCGGCGCCCACCGATGCCGCGCCGCCGCCGGCGGGAGCCGAGGATCCGCGGCTGAAGCGGCTCGAAGCCCAGATCGACGCTCTGACGCGCCAGCTCGAGGCGCTCGGCCGCGATCACCGGGGCGGGTAATCCGGCGACGGCATTGATCGGGATCAATCGCCGCGCGGTCTATGCGCGCCAACGTTCCTCGGACGCTCGCCGGTCGGTCGTGGCGACACCCGCACCAAGGATCTTGAGATGATTGCGAGAACCCTGTTTCTATCCTGCGTCGCCTCTTCCCTCATAGTGGCGGCGCCGGCCCCCACTCGGGCCGATGCGGCCAATGGCGAAAAGCTAGCGGAACGCTGGTGCGCTGCCTGCCATATCGTCGGCACGGGCTCGCCCGGGACCGTCCAGCAGGGCCCCCCGAGCTTCCGCTCGGTCGCCCAAGGCGGCAAGTCGTCCGACCAGCTGCGGACATTCCTGACGAAGCCGCATGGTGCGATGCCGGATTTGGCGCTCTCCCGTTCCGAGATCGATGATCTAGTCGCCTATATCGAGAAGCTGCGCTGAGCCCCCTATCGCAGAGAGATGAGTGTAAGAGCGAAGATTTGCGGGCTGTCGACCGAAGACGCGGTCAGAGCCGCTGCCGCGGGCGGTGCGGCCTATGTCGGTTTCGTCTTTTACCCGCCGAGCCCGCGCGCGGTCGCCCCTGAAGAGGCGGCGCGGCTCTGTGCCCTGGCGCCATCGGGAATCGAGCGCGTCGGGCTCTTTGTCGACGCCGACGACGCACTGATCGAGACGGTGCTCGCAGCCGCACCCATCGACATCCTGCAATTCCATGGCGGCGAGAGCCCGGAGCGGGTTGCTGCGGCCAAGGTCCGGTTCGGATGCAAGGTCATGAAGGCGGTCGCGATCGCCGGGCTGGATGATGTGCTCGACGCCGCGCGCTATGAGGTGGTCGCGGACCTGCTGCTGTTCGACGCCAAGCCGCCGCGCCGCCCCGATGCCCTGCCCGGCGGCAACGGGCTCGCCTTCGACTGGCGGCTGATCGCCGGCCGCTCGTGGGCATGCCCGTGGATGCTGTCGGGAGGGCTGACCGCCGAGCTGTTGCCGGAGGCGGTGCGGATTTCCGGTGCGGCGGCGGTCGATGTTTCCTCCGGCGTCGAACGCCGCCCGGGGGAGAAGGACCCGGACAAGATCCGCGCTTTCCTTGCCGCCGCCCGCGCGCTTCAGCTAAGACATTCGCCCGGACGATAAGACCGGTCTGGTGGCAGGCGGTCATTTGCGGGCACCACTCCCTCGCCGCGGTCTTGCTAGGAGGGCGGTTGATACACAGCGGCCCGAACCCGATCTTCGCAGGGGTCAACGGGCAAAGTTGCGCGTACGCTTGATCTTCTTCTGCAGCAGCAGGATGCCGTAGAGCAACGCCTCAGCGGTCGGCGGACAGCCCGGCACATAGATGTCGACCGGGACGATGCGGTCGCAGCCGCGCACCACCGAATAGGAATAATGATAATAGCCGCCGCCGTTAGCGCACGAGCCCATCGAGATTACCCAGCGCGGCTCGGCCATCTGGTCGTAGACCTTGCGCAAGGCCGGAGCCATTTTGTTGCACAACGTTCCAGACACGATCATCACGTCCGACTGCCGTGGCGAGGCGCGCGGCACCACACCGAAGCGGTCGAGGTCGTAGCGGCCGGCAAAAGTGTGCATCATCTCGACGGCACAGCACGCCAGACCAAACGTCATTGGCCATAGCGAGCCGCTGCGCGCCCAATTGATCAATGAATTGAGGCTCGAAACGATGTAGCCGTGATCATTCAACCCCTCGGTTGCGGCGCGCAGAGGGACATGATCCTGGTCACCGCTGGACCGAATTGGGCTTCTTGGGCTCTCTCTTACTCCCATATTTTTGCACCATCACCCATTCAAGCGGAAGGTACCCAAGGAAGGGCCCCTCTCGATGACCGGGATGAACTATCGGGTGTCGAGTTCCGCCAAGGTCCTCGCCAGGGCCGCGCGGACGGGCGGCAAATGGCCGGCAAACGCAATCGCGACATTTCGCAACGTCTGACCGGTTGCCGACTTCATGGTCGCCAGCCTAGTCATTCGGTCTGTGAGCGTAACGATGTCGCCGGCAACTTGGTGACGCTCGCTCGCCCAGACGTCAAGCCGGGCATCGTCACCGTCAATGAGGGTCTCCGACAGACACTTAGCCAGAGATACGCCATCCTGGATGCCGGTGTTCATGCCCTGGCCTCCGGCCGGGCTGTGGACATGCGCGGCATCGCCGCAGAGGAGAATCCGGCCCTTGCGCGGGCTTTCCGCCACGCGGTGATGGATGCGAAACCGCGAACTCCACACCACATTGCGAATGCGTCCCGGGTTCACCAACGGCCCCCGCGTATCCAGCAGAGATTGCATGTAAGTCACCGACGGTGATTCCGGGGCATCGTCCACCGAGGCGACGATGCGAAAGTGCTCGTCGGGTAACGGCGCGACGACAACCAGCCCCTTGGGCGAGTAGAATAGAGTGACCTCCTCGCGATCCAGCGGCCAATCCATATGAACGTCCGCGAGGACGAATTCCTGTTCGTATGCCACGCCGGCAAAGGCTACCCCTGCTTGTTCGCGAACCGGGCTGTGCATGCCGTCGCAGCCGATCAGCCATTGCGCCTTGACCTCTCTTCATCGCCCCGTCAATCCGGACCTGCGCTTCTACATGGGAGTCTAGCGCCTCGCCGCGGACGAGCTCGCAAGGCCGGATAACGGCGCCGCCGAGTTCCTCAAGATGACCCAGCAAACACGCCTCGACCCGGTTCTGCGGGATCATCAGCGTGAACGGATAAGCGCTCGGAATCTTCCGAGAAATCGACGGTGATCAGCACGTGGTCGCGCTCTCGAACGCGGACGATCGGGACCTTCACGCCTTGCGCGAGCAAATCGGCGGTAACCCCGAGTGGCTCCAACACTTCAAGCGTCCGGGCGTGCACGACGCAGGCACGTGAGGTGTTCGCACCCGCCGTCTGGCGATCGATGATCAGCGGATCCGCCTGTCGCCGCCTCAATCCGGCCGCCAGCGCAAGGCCCGCAGGACCGGCTCCGATGATCAAGACGTCTGTGTCAGTCTTCAAAACGGGCATGTCAGAGCTCCGCCTTGTACTCCGTGCTGGCTCAAGCTTCGTGCGATACATAAGCCATTGGCCCACGGCTTGCTCCCCCCTGCCGCGGCATTTCGTAATCACATAGCCAAACGGGGCAACTCGCACGGAGTTCCCGAAATATTCGGGCCGGCCGGCAATCCGCATTCGCTGCGATCGTTTCTCGCCCTACCCGCCATCAAACCGTCACAGAAATGCCCAGGCTGTACCTTCATGACCCTGTTTGCGTGTACGAAAGCGGTAAGGAGGCCACCATGCCGAAGAAATTCATGCAACCGAGAATTGACGCCATGAGGACGAGCCCGGGCGCGTTTAATGCGATGTCGGCGCTTCAGGCTTACGTCGAAGGCAGCGGATTGGAACGTTCCCTGCTCAAACTCGTCGAAATCCGCACCTCACAAATCAACGGGTGTGCATTCTGTATCGCCATGCACACCAAGGACGCGCGCAAGCTCGGCGAGCGCGACGAACGCATGCATCTGCTCAACGCTTGGCGCGAAGCGCCCGATACAGCGCACGCGAACGCGCCGCGCTCGCCTGGACGGAGGCGGTTACGCTCATCAACACGAAACATGTTCCCGATGAGGTCTATGATGAAGCGCGGCGAGAGTTCTCGGAAAAGGATCTTGTCGACCTCACCGCCGCGGTCGTCGCGATCAACGGATGGAACCGCGCGGCAATTGCGTTCCGGGCCACCCCGGAGGTCACTGGCTCAAAAGTGGCCGCCTAAAGGTTTCCTCTGAAAGGACCACAATCCGCGATTACACGCCTAGATCAACGTCCTCTTTGCAAGGCTGCCGTTAAACTGGCCGTCAAGGCTTGCCCAATCGATCTCCCGGGCTGCAGGCGCCAGCGCCGGCGCTGGCAAATCTTTCGGAAATCATCTCGATCGGAAGTTGCCATGGCCCAACCTGACGCGCAGCGCAGCGAACTTTTCGAACGGTTCAAGACCGAGCAGATCAAGACTTCGGGTGCGATGCCGCAGGAACTGACGCAGAGATCGCGACGTTTCTGCGCGCCTGATATCGAACGGGTGTCTGCTAAGGGTCGGAGCGGACCTCGTATCTGGGCGACGTGCCGCCTGACGGCGACCAAAACATCTGATTTCATCCGCGCTTGTCGCACGGACGCAGAGGACGTCGAGCGCCATTAGATGTTTTTCTCCGTGACCGCGATCGTGCGGTGCTCTTCACGCCGCGGAAGGATGACGAGATGCAGACCCCGAACACGTTTCGCGGCGGACCCGACGAGCGCGGCCATTTCGGCATCTATGGCGGGCGCTATGTCGCCGAAACCCTGATGCCGCTGGTGCTCGCGGTCGAGGCGGCCTATGCCGCTGCATGCGCAGACCCGGCGTTTCAGGCCGAGCTCGACTATTACCTTGAGCATTATGTCGGGCGGCCGAGCCCCCTCTATTTCGCCGAGCGGCTGACCCGTCATTTCGGCGGCGCGAAGCTCTATCTGAAGCGCGACGAGCTCAACCATACCGGCGCGCATAAGATCAACAACGTGCTGGGCCAAACCTTGCTGGCGCGGCGGATGAAGCAAGCGCCGCATCATCGCCGAGACCGGCGCCGGCCAACATGGTGTCGCCACCGCGACCGCTTGCGCCCTCTTCGACCTCCCTTGCGTCGTCTATATGGGCGCGACCGACATCGAGCGGCAAAAGCCCAACCTCTTCCGCATGAAGCTCTTGGGCGCCGAAGTCGTGCCGGTGCATTCGGGGACGGCAACCCTGAAGGACGCGATGAACGAGGCGCTGCGCGACTGGGTCGCTCATGTCGACGACACCTTCTACGTGATCGGGACGGTCGCGGGCCCGCACCCCTACCCGGCGATGGTGCGCGACTTCCAGTCGGTCATCGGAAATGAGACGCGGGCGCAGCTGGAGAAAGCCGAAGGCCGGCTGCCCGACACGCTTGTGGCCTGCATCGGCGGCGGCTCGAACGCGATGGGGCTGTTCCACCCGTTTCTCGACGAGCCGGGGGTTCGCATGATCGGCGTCGAGGCCGGCGGCCACGGCATCGAGACCGGCTTGCACGCGGCCTCGCTGAATGGCGGCGAGCCCGGCGTATTGCACGGCAACCGCACCTATCTGCTGCAGGACGCGGACGGGCAGATCCGCGACGCGCATTCGATCTCGGCCGGGCTCGACTACCCCGGCATCGGCCCCGAGCACGCCTGGCTGCACGATCTGGGCCGCGTCGAATACGTCTCGATCACCGACCAGGAGGCGCTCGAGGCGTTTCAGCTGGCGAGCCGGCTCGAAGGCATCATCCCGGCGCTGGAGCCGGCCCACGCGCTGGCCCATATCGCCAAGCTCGCGCCGACATTGCCGCGCGAGCACCTGATCGTAATGAACATGTGCGGCCGCGGCGACAAGGACATCTTCGCGGTCGCGGACCATCTCGGGGTGCGGCTGTGAGCCGGATCGAGAAGCGGTTCGCGGATTTGCGGCGGCAGGGACGGGCCGGGCTCGTCACCTACCTGACCGCGGGCGACCCCGACCTGCAGACCTCGGCCCGGCTGTTTTCCGGCCTCGCCGCGGCGGGCGCCGATCTGATTGAGATCGGCATGCCGTTCTCCGACCCGATGGCCGACGGGCCCGCGATCCAGGCCGCGGGCCAGCGGGCATTAAAGCAAGGCATGACCCTGCGCCGCACCCTGGCCTTGGTGCGTGAATTGCGGCGCGCCGACGAGGCAACCCCGATCGTGCTGATGGGCTATTACAACCCGATCTACCGCTATGGCGCCGAGGCTTTCGCGCGCGATGCGGCCGCCGCCGGGGTCGACGGCGTCATCGTCGTCGACCTGCCGCCCGAGGAGGATGCCGAACTGACGGTCCCGATGCGCGCGGCGGGCCTCGACTTCGTGCGCCTCGCCACGCCGACCAGCGACGACCGCCGGTTGCCAAGCATCATCAGGCAGGCCGGCGGCTTTATTTATTACGTCGCGATCGCCGGGATCACCGGCACCCGCTCGGCCGATGCCGCCGAGGTCGCCACCGCTGTCGCGAGGCTGCGCCGGCTCACGGATTTGCCGGTGGCGGTGGGCTTTGGCATTCGGACGCCGGAGCAGGCCGGCGTGGTCGCGCGCGCGGCGGACGCCGTCGTCGTCGGCTCGTCGCTGGTACAGCGCCTTGCCCTCAATCTCGACGCCGAAGGCGGCGCCGAACCCGGCCTCATCGACGCCGTCCTCGCCGATGTGCGCGCGCTCGCCGCCGGAGTGCGAGGCGCGCGCGCCTGACGCTTGGCGAACAAGGCCCCGACGGGAGGGCCGGAAATGACGGTGGGTCTGCCGAGCTCATGGCGGCTCGCTCTAGGCTTAACTACGAATACGACGAAATTAACGATCAATCTTATGGCAGATTTGATCCTTTTGGGTCTATTCCCGGTGCGTCGGAAAAGCCGGTGAACGGGGCCGAAGCGGCGGGTGACCGTTGCAACTCGAACAGCAATTCGTGTTCGGTTTTGTGAGCTGCTCCTTCCGCTGCGATCGGAGGCGAACAGCTGGACCATGCACATTCTATGTCGAAGCGCGAACCAGATTTCGGCGAGCCATGAGTGGATCGGCCGACCTTTCGACCTTGCCTGATCCTGGCGCGTTCGATGTCCGAACTCCCACCCCCCAACGTCAAAAGGTGGACGATCCGCCGCAAGGCCGCTGTGATAACGGCGATCGACACCGGCCTCATCAAACGCGAGGACGCCTGCCGCCGTTACCAATTGACCGAGGAAGAGCTTCGTTCGTGGCAGCGCGCCTTTGAGGCCTACGGAATGCCTGGCCTGCGCTCCACCCGGCTTCAGCAATACCGCAACCCGAGCGCGGCCGATCGTAGGAACCCGGGCTGCTGAATGCGCCGGTGATATCGAGTCCGCTTTTAGATTTTTCTTAAGGGATTTTCAGCCCCTATTGGTTGTCGCCCGCGGCGAACCAGGGGCTCCGATTTGGTTTTTGAATTCTTGCGGAAGGCGGCGTGGCTGACACGTGCTCGTGTGCGGGGCTACTCGACGCTGCTGGTCGCGGCCTGGTCCGTGACGATCGCCTGGCTCTTGCTGGGCCACGGGGCAAACGATCCGCTCGGGCGCCCGATCGGCACCGATTTTGTTTCCTTTTGGACGGTTTCTTGGGCGCTTTTGCACGGCCAGGAGAAGGCGATCTACACTCCAGAGGCGCTGGCGGCACTGGAGCTGACGGCACGGGCCGGCGGGAGCAGCGCTTTCTACGCATGGCAATACCCGCCCGTCGCCTTGCTGATCGTCTATCCCTTGGCGCTGTTCCCGTATCTGTGGTCGCTCGCCGCATGGCTCGTCACCGGTCTCGCGGGCTACCTCTCGGTATTGTGGCGCCTTTTGCCGCAGCCGCTGACCTTGTTGGCGGGACTGGCGTTCCCGGCAGTGTTCGTCACGATCACCCACGGCCAGAATGCATTGTTGACCACAGCGCTATTGAGCTGGGGGCTGGTGGTGCTGGGGCAGCGGCCGATCGCGTCGGGGATCATGCTCGGCCTTCTGGTATTCAAGCCCCAGCTCTTTGTGCTGATCCCGGTGGTGCTCGCGGTCGGGAGGCATTGGCGCGCGCTGGGCATGGCGGCGCTGACCGGCATCGTTTTCGCGGGGGTCGCGGCGATGATGTGGGGGATCGAAATCTGGGCCGATTTCATAACGAGCACAGCATTCGCCCGCAGGATGCTGGAGCAGGGGCTTGTCGACTATTACAAGATGCAATCCGTCTTTGCCGGGGTGCGCCTGCTCGGCGGCTCGCTGGCGCTCGGTTATGGGCTCCAGGGGTTCGTCGCCGTGCTGACGACGGCCGTCCTCGCCTGGGCGTGGCGACACTCGACCGATTGCGGCATGCGTAACGCGGCGCTGCTGGCCGCCACGCCGCTGGTGACGCCTTTCATCTTTGATTACGACCTGACGATCCTCGCCCCGGCGATCGCATGGCTGGCTCGCAAGCAGATGCGGGACGGGGCAATGCCTTGGGAAGGAGCCGCGATGGCTGCAGCGGTGCTGGCGCCGCTGCTCTCCCGGCCGGTGGCCGCGGCAACCCACCTGCTCCTGACGCCGCTTGCGCTTGCCGGTTTCCTCGCCGTGATCATTGTCCGGATCAGTGCCGAGCGCAGAGGCGCCGGGTTCCACCGCGCTTCCCCGGCATGCTCCGAGGGTGCAGGGTGTGATCATGCCCGTCCCGCGACGGTATCGTCGGACGCGGGCTTTTCCCTGCGCAGGGCCGTCCCGGCAACCAGAGCCAACAGCGAAAGCGAGATGAGCGACCCGATCGGCACGTGCCAGACTTCGGCCGCGCCGCGGGGGTTGAGCGCTAACACAGCCAGCGCGGCGAGGGCGATTTTCCCCCAATCGGGAAGACGGTATGGCCCGTCCGCGCGGATCAGCCAGAGGCCAGCGATCGACGCCAGCATCAGATCGTAGAACAGAGCGACCGGGACGGCGACGAGCGTCGCCGAGACGAGCGTCGCCGCCCGGATCGGCAGCGGCAGGGCGCGGCGCCAGACGATTGCGACCAGAACCGCTGCTGCCGATGTCGCAATCGCTTGCGCGGCATAGGCGAGGCCGGGAGGACCCCCGAGCAAGCTCACCCCCCCGAAAGGGGTGACAAACCCGGCGAAGGCAATCCGACCCGATGCGTAGACGCCCTGGGACGCGGCCGCGGCCGTCAGGAAATCGTGCCAGGTCTGCCAGCCGAACACGATCAGCGACAGCAGCGTCAGGGCCGCCACCGAAGCGGCGGCGGCCGCTAGCGCACGCCAATTCGCGCCGGCGATCAACGCCACCGGCACCAGTAGGCCGAGATGCGGCTTGTAGCAGAGCGCTCCGAACAGCAGGCCTGCGGTAACCGGCCGGCGGTCGACGAGCAAAGTCGCCGCGCCGAACAGCCCCGCGGTCAGAAAGGCGTTCTGTCCCAGACCGATGGTCCAGAGAACCGGCGGAAAGGCGAACAGTGGCAGCAATACGGCCCAGCCGCGCTGATCGAGGATACGCATAGCGACGGGCAGATAGAGTGCAATGGTCGCCACCTCAAACAGCACGAAGGCCAGATAATAAGGCAACCAGGCGACAGCGCCACAAAGTATCTCGAATACCGGCGGATAATAATATAACACGTAATCGATGCCGTGCTCCGTGGCACGTTGTTCGGCGGCATAATGCTCGGCCTGATTGTAGGCGAGCGCGGGTGTGCCTGCGTCCGCCAGGCTGCCGGCGGCGTAAAAACTCGCGAAATCCGTGCTGTTCGGCTTTGCCAGCGGGACAATCAGACCATGCGTGCCGGCGACCACAAACAGAAAAAGCGCGATCTCAATAATCAAAAGAGCCGCGCTGGCGTGGAAGATGAATTGCCGGTTGCCCAGCCGGCCTGGAAATCGGGTCAGGAACGACTTGGTTATCGCCATGGTGTCCACTGCGGAGATCGGGATGCAGCGATCCCGCGGCATCGGCGATGACGGTTAGATTTTCTGGTTTACCCTGCGGAGATCGGCAAGGCGGGGGAAGGGTCCTGCAACAGGCAGGCGCTAGTGCTCCGACCCCTTCAAAGATTTACTAAGAGGCCAGGAGAAAGAAGGCCGGCGCCAAAAGTCCCGTCCACCGACCGCTCCCGGCCTTCGCCGGGAAGACAAGGGAGGGCGGTGCCGCATTGAAGCATCTGAATGCTTCTGAACGCCAGGAAGGGTCTGCGTAGATCTCAAATGCCGGTCGAGACGGAGTAAAAGATGGTGCTGAGTGTGCTGCCGATCGATCCGATCGCAACCACCGCCGCGATCCCGACAAACCCGGCGATCAGTGCATACTCTATGGCCGTCACAGCCGACTTGTCTTTGATCAACGCGCCAAGAACCGCTAGCATCAGTCCTTCCCCACAAACGCCCGGTCGGATGAGTAGACAATTCGGTTTTCGGAAGGATTTTCGGCTCGTCAGCGCTCGACGGCGCAGCGGCGGCCATCGAGCACTTGGCGAGGATCTGTCCTGACCGAAGCCGTTAAATTGCCGTATTGATGCTGTTGAAGGTGGTGCTGAGCGAGGTGCCGAGGAGCGTGACGATACCGATGATGACAACCGCGATCAGCGCTGCGATCATTCCATATTCAATAGCGGTGACGCCGGACTCGTCGCGGATGAGCTTTGCCATGACTGCACGCATTGGGGTTCTCCTAGATTTGACCGCGCGCAGGCTGCCGTGAAAAGCCTAATTAAATACTAATAAGCCTTCGGCTCTCCGGAGAAATATTTGAATTTGAGACAACAGCTATTTACCTTTTGTCCCAGCCGCGACCACGGCGAGGACGGCGGCGCCGTAGCGGTCGAGCTTGCTGCGGCCGATGCCGGGGACCGCGGCGAGGGCAGCGAGCGCGGCCGGGCGGCGGCGGGCGATTTCCAAGAGGGTCGCGTCGTGGAAGATCAAATAAGGCGGCAATTCCTGGCGGCGCGCCTCGTCCAGGCGCCAGGCGCGCAGCGCTTCCCATAACGCCTGGCCGGCCGGGTCGAGATCGGACGTCGCCGCCGCGGCGCCGCGGTCCTCGCGCCGGCGCTGCCGCTCGCGCTCCTGCCGGTCGAGGCGAAAATTCACGTTTCGCTCACCGCGCAGGATCGCCGCCGCCTCCGGCGCCAAAGACAGGCCGCCATGACCTGCGACATCTGGCCGCACCAGCCCTTGCGCCACCAGCTGACGGAAGACCGACAGCCAGCCGCGGCGGTCGAGCTCGGCGCCGACGCCGAAGGTCTTTAGCCGATCATGGCCGAGCCGCTTGATCCGTTCGGTACCGGCGCCGAGCAAGAGATCGACGAGGTGATGCGCGCCGAAGCGCTGGCCGGTGCGGTAGACCGCGGATAGCGCCTTTTGCGCGGCGACGGTGCCGTCCCAGCTCGGCGCCGGGGTGCGGCAATTGTCGCACTTGCCGCAGGGCGGATGGTCGCGTTCGCCGAAATAGCCGAGCAGGACCTGCCGCCGGCACGCCGCCGTCTCGCAATAGCCGATCAGCGCCTCGATCTTCTGCCGTTCGATGCGGCGCTGGCGCTCGTCCGCCTCGCCGCCGTCAATCAGCCGGATCAGGTTCATCACATCGGCGAAGCCGTAGGTCATCCACGCATCGGCCGGCAGGCCGTCGCGCCCGGCGCGGCCGGTCTCCTGGTAATAGGCTTCGAGGTTCCGGGGTGGGTCGAGATGGGCGACGAAACGGACGTTGGGCTTGTCGATCCCCATGCCGAAGGCGATGGTGGCGGCGATCACCACCCCCTCCTCGCGTAGAAAACGCTCCTGATGCCGCTCGCGCGCCGCAGCTTCGAGGCCGGCATGGTAGGGCAGCGCCTCGCGCCCGCGGTCCGTGAGCCACTGCGCGGTCTCCTCGGTGGCCCGGCGGGTGAAGCAATAGACGATACCGGCGTCGCCCGGATGCTCGGCGGCGAGGAAACGCCATAGCTGGTCGAGCGGGCTGCGCTTGGGGACGATCCGGTAGAAGAGGTTCGGGCGGTCGTAGCCGGCGGCGAATACCGGCGCTTCTGCGAGGCCGAGCTGGGCGATGATGTCGCGCCGCGTCGGCTCGTCGGCGGTCGCGGTCAGCGCCAGCAGCGGAACCTGCGGAAAGCGCTCCTTGAGGATCGACAGCTGCTGGTATTCGGGGCGGAAATCATGGCCCCATTGCGAGATGCAATGGGCCTCGTCGACGGCGAAGAGGGCGAGGTGGCAATTGCCGAGCAGCTCCAAGCAGCGCGACGTCATCAGCCGCTCGGGCGAGACGTAGAGCAGGTCGAGCCCGCCGGCGGCGACCGCGCGCTCGACCGCCGCCGCCTCGGCCGGCTTGAGGCGCGAGTTCAGCGCCGCGGCGCGCACCCCGGCCTGACGCAGCGCGTCTACCTGGTCCTTCATTAGCGCGATCAGCGGCGAGACGACGACGCCGAGGCCCGGGCGCAGCAGGGCCGGCACCTGGTAGCACAGCGATTTGCCGCCGCCCGTCGGCATCAGCACGACCGCGTCGCCGCCGGCCGCGACGTGCTCAATCACCGCCTGCTGCCGGCCGCGAAAGCTATCGAAGCCGAAGACCGTGCGCAGTATGCCCCGCGGCGTCCGCCCGCCCTGCCCGGAGCCGTCGACATTCGATACCGGCAACTACTTCCCCTCCCAAGGCCCGGCGCCCGGCTCGCCCGATCATCGCCGCTGCCGCGCCGCCGGGCAAGCTGGCGCGCGCCATATGCGCCCGGCGCAGAGCCGCCTTGCGGCGGGCGGCCTCTCGCTCGACCGGGCGATGACCACCTTTCCCTTGCAAATGCTGTTGAAATCTGGTCGACTTAAGAGCTGAGGATTTGCTCGCCGTGCGGGATGCCCGACGACACCGAAATGCGGAATTTCACGCCGCCGACGAGGTTGGCGGCATTTTGACGAGCGAGGCGGCGTGCCCCTATCCCGTACGGAGTGGCGAACTGCTGCATCGCCGCTGACGCGCGCCGCGGCGGCGCTGGCGGTCGGCCTGCTGTGCATTGCGATATCCCCCGGCGACGCACCGGCGGAAGAGGCCGGGGCCACCGCGCCTGCCGCGGCGGCGCCTGAGATCTCGGCCCCCCAGACCGCGGCCCCCGACACCAGCGCGGCAGCGCCCGAGGCGCCGCCCTTCGACGGCAATGCCGAGCTCAAGGCCCGGCTCGACGCGCCAGGCCGGCTGACGGTCGCCGGCGAGCGGCTGCGCGGCGACCTCTTACGCCGCTTCTACGCCGCACGCGGCTACAAGACCGTGTGGGACGCGCACCCGCGCCAGGCCGACGCGCTGTGGAAGGCGGTTCTGCGAGCCGACCGGCAAGGCCTCGACCCCGGCCTGTTCCACCGTACCCTGCTGACCGAACGCGCCGACGCGCTGTCGCCGGTGGACCGCGATCTATTGCTGTCCGACGCCACTCTTTCTTATGCCGATGCGCTCAGCCGCGGCGCGGTGCCGATCGAGCAGCGCTTCGACGACGAGGATTTGCGGCCCGAGCCGGTCGATGTCGCCGCGGTGCTCGATGCGGCGATCGAGAGCCCGGACCCCGCCAAGGCGATCGAGGCGCTGGCCCCCTCCTCGCCCGAGTACCGGGCGATGCTCCGGGCCTATGCGCAGTACCGGGCGGCCGCGGAGGGCGGCGGCCAGGCGACCGCCGCCGATGCCCGCAAGAAGACCGTCCGCGCGGCCGACGGCAACCGGGCCGCCGCGGAGAAGCGGGCGAGGCTCCTGCAGATCAATCTGGAGCGGCTGCGCTGGCTGCCGCGGCAGATGCCACCGGACCGGGTCGTCGTCAACACGGCGATCGCCGAGCTTCGCCTCTACCGGGACAACCGGCCGGTCTTCACGACGCGCGTCATCGTCGGCCAGACGGACAAGCAGACGCCCGAGCTAGAGTCGACGATCAGCACTGTCCTCTTCAATCCGCCGTGGAACGTGCCGCGCTCGATCTTCGAGGAAGAGATCCTGCCGAAACTCAGGGGCGATCCCAACTATCTCTCGCGCCATCACATGCGGTATCGCGGCCCGAATTCGGTGCAGCAGGAGGCGGGGCCGTACAGCGCGCTCGGGCGGATCAAATTCGAGATGCCCGACCGTTACGACGTCTATCTCCACGACACGCCGGAGCGGTGGCGGTTTCGCGCCGCCGACCGGCTGGTGAGCCATGGCTGCGTCCGCGTCGAAAATCCGCAAGCCTTTGCCGCACTGGTCCTCAGCATGAGCCCGGAGGCGATCGGCAAGGCGATCGCCCTCGGCTACAGCAATCGGCGGGCCTTGCCGGCGGCGCTCCCGATTTTCATCGTCTATCAGACGGCCTATGTCGAATCGGACGGCTCGATCGCCTTTCGTTCCGACCCCTATGGGCGCGACGACGAGGTCTGGCGCCGCCTGACGCGCGCGCAGCCGGCCCCGATGGCTCAGGATGGGGCGGCTGGCCAACGGAAGGGGTGATATTTTCCACAGCTACGCAACTATAGGTTAAAAGAGAGCAACAAATCGCCGGCGGCCCCACGAATTGCGGTCGATCGGGGTTGATTCAGCGAGATTTCCGATGCTATGGCCCCTCCGGGGAACTGGGGGGAGTAGCCATTGAACGGGTCATCATTGTTGAGCCGCCGCCGTCTTCTCGGCGCGGCGGCGGCAGCCGCTGTCGTTGGTCTGGTCAAGCCGGTTCCGGCGGTGTCCTTTGCTCCGCGGTCAGTCTCGCTCTACAACGTCCATACCGGCGAGTGGCTGCGGACCGTCTATTGGGCCGACGGCCACTACATCCGCGAGGCGGTCAGGGACATCAACTGGATCCTGCGGGACCACGACACCGACGAGCTGCGGCCGATGGATGCCGGCGTCCTCGACGTGCTGGGCCGGCTGCGCGAGTGCCTCGACACGCACGACCCATTTCTGGTGGTGTGCGGCTACCGCTCGCCGACGACCAACCGGAGGCTTTATCTCCAGGGTGTGGGCGTCGCCAAGCACAGCTATCACATCAAGGGGATGGCCGTCGACCTGCGGGCCGAGCGGCGCAGCCTCAACCAGGTCCGCGACGCGGCGCTGAGCCTCCGGTGCGGCGGTGTCGGCTATTACCCGCGCTCGGATTTCGTCCACGTCGATTGCGGCCCGGTCCGCCGCTGGTAGCGCCTCGCCCGGCCCCCGATTTGGGCCGTCGGCCGGCGCGTCTTGGTCGACGAATTCCGCGTCGCTTGTGAAACCTGACGTGGAACTCGTCGGGTGCGCCGGAGGTTCACAGCATCAGTGGACAACAACGCGCGCGTGCTGTGATGCTGGGCACAATTCTTCTGGTCATTCTGATCCTGCTGCTGATCGGGGCATTGCCGAGATGGGGCTACAGCGGCGGATGGGGCTATTACCCGAGCGGCGGGGCCGGCCTGTTGCTGGTCGTCGTCATCATCCTGTTGCTGATCGGCCGCATCTGAGCTCGGCGATCAGCCGGCAGCGGCCACGCGGCGCAGGGTGTCGAGCCGCAGCGGCAGCGGCGTCCCGAGCCACAAGGCGTTCCTTGTATGGTCGGCGACGCTGTCTGTGGTCGTCGGGTGCACGAGGATGTCGAGCCCGTCGCGGTTGAGCATCAGCCAGGGCACGATCCGCGGGAACTCCTCGACCGCAAAGGCCACCTGATACATCGCGACCGGGTGCGGCCCGACCGGGTCGTCGTGCCAGCTGCCGATCCGGCCCTGAAAGCGTTCGCCGATGCCGGCGCGCAGCCGCTCGGCAACGTGCCGCGTCGCGGGATCGTAGTAAATGTGGGCGTGGTAGCCCTCGATCCGGGCAGTATCGGCAAATGCTTCAGCCATTTCCACCTCCAGAAATAATCTCCTCCGGCGCCGTCGCAGCACCCGGACCGAGCGCGCGCTGCATCAAAACGCCGTCCACCCAGCCGCCGAATTTGTAGCCGACCGCGGGCAGCAGACCGGTCCGGGCGAAGCCCAGCGCCTCGTGCAAGCGGATCGACGGCCACTGGTCGCTGCCGCCGATGACGGCGACCAGCTGCCGGTAGCCAAGTGCCGTGCAGCGCTCGATCAGGCTCGCCAGCAAGGCCCTTCCGATGCCGCGCCCGACTTCTTCCGGATCGATATAGATCGAATCTTCAAGAGAGAAGCGATAAGCCGAGCGCGTCCGGTAGGGGCCGGCATAGCAATAGCCGAGAACCCGCCCCGCCCGCTCGGCCACCAGATAGGGCAGGCCGCGCGCCAGGATGTCGCGGCGGCGGCGCGCCAGCTCATCGGGGTCGGGCGGGGCTTCTTCGAATGATGCGACCCCGTGCAGGACGTGATGGCGATAGATCGCCCAGACCTGCGCGAGGTCGCGGTCGGCCGAGACCCGGATTGTAAAATCGTCGCCGCTCATCCTCAGATGACGCGGATCGGCTTGCCGTCGAGAAAAGCGGCGATGTTCTCGACGATCTGCGGGTAGGAGCTGCGGTAGTTCTCTTGCGTGACGTAGCCGATATGCGGGGTCAGAATTACGTTCGGCGCGCGGCGCAGCGGGTGGTCGATCGGCAGCGGCTCCTTGTCGTAGACATCGAACCCGGCATAGCCGAGCCGACCCGCGTGCAGCGCCTCGATCACCGCAGCGGTGTCGACGATCGGGCCGCGCGAGGTGTTGACGAGGATCGCTCCGGGCTTCATCCGCGCGATGTCGTCGCGGCCGACGAGGCCGCGGCTGCGCGGGCTCAGCACCAGATGCACCGAGAGCACGTCGGAGCGGCGGAAGAGCGCCTCCTTGTCGACATGCTCGACCCCGGCCGCGGCGGCGCGCTCGGCGGTCAGGTTTTGGCTCCACGCGATCACCTTCATGTCGAAGGCGAGGCCGACCCGGGCGACGGCACTGCCGAGCCGGCCGAGGCCGAGCACGCCCAAGGTCTTGCCGGCGATGCGGTGGCCGATCCGGGTCTGCCATCCGCCTTGCCGCATCAGCTGATGATCCTCGGCGATGCGCCGGGCAGCACCCAGGATCAGCCCCCAGGCGAGCTCGGCGGTATCCTCGTTGCCGCCGCCGGGACCGCCGGTACCGCACACGGTGACGCCGCGGTCCTTCAGCGCCGCCATGTCGAAGGACGCGTTGCGCATGCCAGTGGTAATCAGCAATTTCAGCTTGGGCAGGCGATCGACGACCGATTTCGGAAACGGCGTGCGCTCGCGCATCGCCGCGACAAGCTCTGAATCGGCGAGCGCGCGCACCACCGCGTCCTCATCGGCGAAGGCGTGGCGCTCGACGGCGATCTCCACGCCACGGCCCCTGATCGGCGACCAATCCGCCATGTCGAGCGCCACACCCTGGTAGTCGTCGAGAATGCTGACCCGCATCGTCGCTTCCTCCTCCCTGGTTGGTCAGGCCGGCCTAGCCGATTGCCTTCTGCAAGTTCGTGTCGAACTCCACCTGACGCCGCGTCAGAGAGCGGCGAGCGCGGCGTTCAGCGTCGCACTCGGCCGCATCGCCGCCGATGTCTTAGCCTGATCGGGCAGATAATAACCGCCGGTATCCACCGGCTTACCCTGCGCGGCGATCAGCTCAGCATTAATCTTGGCCTCGTTGGCCGCCAGCGCCTCCGCCAGCGGTTTGAAGCGGGCTGCCAGTGCCGAGCTGTTATTCTGCCGGGCCAGCGCCTGTGCCCAATACAACGCCAGGTAGAAATGGCTGCCACGATTATCCAGTTCGCCAACCTTCCGCGCAGGCGAGCGGTTGTACTCAAGGATCTTGCCGTTGGCCTCATCGAGCGTCTCGGCCAGAACCTGCACGTCCTTATTCCCACTTGTCTGCGCCAGATGTTCCAGCGAAGCGCCAAGCGCC
>CAWAFE010000059.1:0-137747 GCA_963781215.1 uncultured Alphaproteobacteria bacterium | reverse complement strand
CCGCGATATTCTCAACCGCATCAACGAGGTCTCTTTCAACGCCGTGCTGCTGAAGGAGCTGCGCATGATCGCCCTCTTGCGGCAAATCGCTGACCCCGGCGACACCGAGGGCGCACAATGGGCGGGCATGCGCATCCATCGCATCGCCAGCGAGATCATGGTCGATCTCGGCTATTCCTCAAAGCTCAACGCCGAGTGGGATTTCCTGTGCATGCTGCGCGATGCGGGGCGCCGCGCAGCCGATTTGTTTCTTCGCGAACACGCCGCGGATTTGGGGCGGCGCTCGTCCTTCGACCTCGATGCGCTGATGAACAGCGTCTAAGGCGATGGGGCTGCTCGGTATCCTCCTCGGCCTCGCGCTGATCGTCTGGCTGGCGTACCGGGGATGGAGCATCCTGCTGCTCGCCCCAGCGGCGGCACTGATCGCCGCCGCTTTTTCGGGAGGGCCGCTCCTCGCCCATTGGACGCAGACCTTCATGGGCAGCGCCGCCGCCTTTGTGGCGCAGTTCTTCCCGCTCTTCCTGCTCGGCGCGGTGTTCGGCAAGCTGATGGAGGACAGCGGCTCGGTTGCTGCCATTGCGGCGTTCATGAACGATCGGCTGGGACCGCGCCGCGCCATGCTGACCGTCGTGCTCGCCGGTGCCTTTGTCACCTATGGCGGGGTCAGCCTGTTCGTCGCCTTCTTTGTCCTGGTGCCGATGGCGCGGGCCGCGTTTCGCGCGGCGCAGATCCCGCGCCGACTGATGCCCGCGGCGATCGCCTTGGGCACCTCGACCTTCACGATGTCGGCATTGCCGGGGACCCCGGCGATCCAAAACGCCATCCCGATCCCGTTTTTCGGGACAACGCCTCTCGCCGCGCCGGGCCTCGGCGTCATTGCCGCCGCCATCATGCTCGGCTTTGGCCTGTGGTGGCTGGGCCGCGCCGAGGCCGCCGCCCACCGTAACGGCGAAGGCTATGGCGCGGAGGCCCGGGCGGCGCCCGATGCGGCGGCGAGCGACGAAACCGTGCGCGAGCGGGCCACGACCGCGCGCGAGTTCGACCCCGCCGAGATCGGCCGCGGCCGCCGCGGCGACGAGCCGCCTTCGATCGTGCTGGCGGCGATGCCGCTTCTCGTGGTGGTTGGCGTCAACGTGCTGATGTCGCTGTTTTTTCTGCCACGTCGCGACTTTAGCTACCTCGCCGAGGAGCAATGGGGGGCGACGTCGCTTTCCGCCGTCAGTGGCGTATGGGCGGTGGTGACGGCACTCACCGCGGCGATCGCCGCCGTGGTGGCGGTGAATTGGCGGCGCCTGCCGTCCCTGCGCCAGACCATGGACGCGGGCGGCAACGCATCGGCCCTGCCGGTGCTCAGCGTCGCCAGCCTCGTCGGCTTTGGCGCGGTGGTCGCCGCGGTACCCGCCTTCGCAATGGTACGCGACTGGCTGCTGTCGATCGAGGGCGGGCCGCTGGTCTCGCTCGCGGTTGCGACCAACGTGCTCTCCGCCCTGACCGGCTCCGCCTCGGGCGGCCTCACAATCGCGCTCGAGGCGCTGGGGCAGACCTATCTGCGCCTCGCCGTCGAGCACGGCATCGATCCGGCGCTATTGCATCGCATTGCCGTGATCAGCGCTGGCACCCTCGACAGCCTGCCGCAGAACGGCGCCGTCGTCACCCTGCTCGCGGTTTGCGGCTCGACCCACCGCGAGAGCTATTTCGACATCGTAATGGCCGTAATTGTCGGCCCGATCATCGCGCTCGCGGTCGTCATCGCGCTTGGTACCGTGCTCGGTTCGTTCTGAGGGCGCAGCGATTGCGCCGCCCGCGCCCCAGACACTAGCGCATTGGCTCATACAGATTGAACCAGGCGGCGGTCGAGCTTGGCCGGGATCGTTTCGGCAGATTTGGTCCGGACGAAGGGTTTGGGGGTTCTCGTACAATGGAGAGGCTTTCTTGTCGATGCTTGGTATGGGAACGATATCCTCAACGTCATTTGGCCGACGATCCACACGCTTTCGCTGCCGGTATCAGTCGTTGTCTGACGTATCTTATCAGCATAGCCTGCGGCGAAGGCGTTGCGGAGTGAGGCGGGGGGAAAGATGAGCGAGCGAGCCTATATCCGCGAGGTGGGCCTGCGCGACGGTTTGCAGAGCCTCGCCGAGGTGATGCCGACCGAGGAGAAACTCGCCTGGCTCGACGCCGAGCACGCCGCCGGCTTGCGCGAGATCGAGGTCAGCTCGTTCGTCCCACCGAAATTGCTGCCGCAGCTCGCCGACGCCGAAGCGGTGGTGCGGCATGCCCTTGGCCTGCCGGGGCTCACCGTGTCGGCGCTGATCCCGAACCTCAAGGGCGCTGAGCGCGGCCTGGCGCTCGGCGTGCACGAGATGAATTTCGTGCTGTCGGTCAGCGAGGGTCACAACCGCGCCAATGTCCGGCGCTCGACCGAGGAATCGATCGAGGATTTCCGCCGCGTCGTGGCGCTGTGCCATACCGCGCCCGAGGGCCGGCGGCCCCGCGTCGCCTGCGGCCTCGCCACCGCCTTCGGGTGCACGATCGAGGGCGCGGTCGACGAGGGCCGGGTGCGCCGCATCGCGGGCGAGGTCGCCGAGGCCGGCGCCGACGCGATCCTCCTTGCCGACACGGTCGGCTACGGCCAGCCGGCGGCGGTCGGGCGGGTGTTCCGCCAGGTCATGGCCGATGTGGCACCCTTGCCGGTCTCCGGACATTTCCACGACACCCGCGGGCTCGGCCTCGCCAATGTCTTGGCGGCGCTCGATGTCGGGGCGCGCTCGTTCGACGCCTCCTTGGGCGGCCTCGGCGGCTGCCCCTACGCGCCAGGCGCCACCGGCAATATCGTCGCCGAGGACCTCGCCTTCATGCTCGAGGCGATGGGCTTCGACACCGGCATCGACCTCGACCGGCTGATCGCGGTGCGCGAGCTGGTTCACCGCTTTCTGCCGAATGTCGTCCAGCACGGCGCCATCGCCAAGGCCGGCCTGCCGAAGAATTTCCACGCCGCCCCCGTGGCGCAGGCGGCGGAGTAGGAGCGACTGATGCCTGAACAGCCGATTTCAGCGGAGCGTTTCACTTTGCTGGTGGAGCAGGCGGGGTTGCGGCTGACGCCGGAGCAGTTCGAGGAGCTGCGGCAGGCATACCGGTTTGTCGAGCGGATGAAACGCTCGGTGCGGCGGCCGCGCGACCGGGCCGCGGAGCCGGCCCACATCTTTGTTCATCCGAGGGCATGAGCATGGCCACGGACCCGACCCAGCTCACCATCGCGGAAGCCGGCCGCGCGATCGCCGCGGGCGAGCTGTCGCCGGTTACGCTGACCGAGGCTTATCTCGATCGGATTGCGGCCCTCGACGTCGAACTGCACAGCTATGTGCTGGTGCTGCGCGAGCAGGCCCTCGCCGCCGCAAGCGGGCTCGCCGCCGGGCCCTCGCGCGGCCCTCTGCACGGCATTCCGATCGGCCTCAAGGACATCTACAAGACCCGCGGCATCCGCACCACGGCAGGCTCGCGGCGCTATCTCGACCATGTGCCGGACGAGGATGCCGAGACCTGGGCGCGGCTGCGCGGGGCCGGTGCGATTTTGCTCGGCAAGCAGGAGACGCATGAATTCGCGATCGGCGGGCCGGATTTCACGCTCCCCTTCGAGCCGGCGCGCAATCCGTGGAACACCGCGCACTATCCGGCCGGCTCGTCGAGCGGCTCGGCCGCGGCGGTCGCCGCCGGCTTGTGCGCCGGCGCGATGGGGTCGGACACCGGCGGTTCGATCCGCGGCCCCGCCGCCTATTGCGGCATCGTCGGGCTCAAGCCGACCTACGGCAGGGTCAGCCGGCGCGGCGTCTTCCCATTGTCCTACACGCTCGACCATTGCGGGCCCCTGACCCGGACGGTCGAGGATTGCGCGATCATGATGCAGGCCTTGGCTGGCTATGATCCGCAGGATCCGGCCTCGGCCGATCTGCCGGTCCCGGATTACCGGGCGGCGCTCACACCCCGCCTCGACGGGGTGCGGATCGGGGTCATCCGCCATTTCCACGAGCGCGACGCGGTCGCCGGCTTTGGCGCCGACAGCGCGCCCAACCCCGCTTATGTCGCCGCCTTCGACGCCGCCTGCCGAACCCTGGAAGGCCTCGGCGCCCGGCTCGTCGATTTGCAATTGTCGCCGCTGATCGACTACCTCGACACGAACCGGCTGATCATGCTGGCGGAGGCCTATGCGCTGCACGAGGCAGGATTTCCGCGAGCGGCCGCAGGATTTCGGCCACCACATGTTCGCGCGCATCGCGCTCGGCGGGTTTCTGAGCGCCGCCGACTATGTCGAGGCGATGCGCCAGCGCCGCGAGCTCGCCGTCGAATTCGCCCGCGCGCTCGACGGGGTCGATGCCGCGGTCTCGGCCAACGCGACTGGGCCGGCGCCCAGGATCGACGCGGTCTCGACCTATTCGACCTTCGAGCGGGCGTCCTACACCGGCCCCTACAATCTGACCGGCAGCCCGGCGCTGTCGGTGCCGATCGGCTTCGAGGACGGATTGCCACTGGCTTTCCAGATCGCCGGCAAGCCGTTCGACGAGGCCGGGGTCATGCGGATCGGCCACGCCTTCGAGCAGGCGGCCGGGTTCTACCGCCAGCGCCCGGCGATGGCTGCCTCGCTGCCGCGGCACCGGTAGTCCTGCCGGTCAACGCAGCGCGATCTCGGTGACGAGCTTGTTGGTCATGGCGTCGGCGAAGGAGTGGAAATCCTCGACGACGCGCAGAAACGCTCCGGGCCCGCCGATCACATTCTCCCGGTACCATTCGGCAAGTCCGCCCGGCGGCTGAGTGTGCGCCGCATAGCCGGGGGTCGGTTTGTCGTTGACGATGGCGAGCCCGTTGATCGTGACCCCCTTCGCCACCGCCTCGTCACGCGCCGCGGTCACCGGCCGGCCGGAATTGTTGGTGCCGTCGCCGGAGACGTCGATGATATGCCGGTCGCTTTTCGGGCCGGCAGCGGTGAACCGCTCCATCGCAAAGTCGATGCCACCGCTGATCGAGGTACGCCCGACAAAGGAGCGCGGGGCGCTAAGGATCGCCGCGGCGACCCCGCCGGCATCCTCTTCATCGTGGATCACCGTCCAATCGACGACGAGGTACTGCTGGCCCGAACCCGACCACTCGATAAAAGAGACCGCGATCGTGCCGTTGCCGCCGCCGCGGATCGCCGCCAGCACGCGTGGGTCGGTCAACGCCGAGGCATAGCCCTTGCGCTGCAGGTCGAACTCGTCCTGGTCGATGCTGCGCGACACGTCGGCGGCGAGGACGAGCAGCAGGTCGGTATTCTGGGCGCGGGCGGTGCCGGCGCCGGCCAGCAGGGCCAGAGACATCGCCGCCGCGAAAAGAGATCTCATCGGTCGCCCCATCCGGTCGCCCCAAAATTAGGCGACCGGCGCGCCGCATGAAAGCGCATCGCGAGGCAGGCGGCGCGTCGCCATATTTCGGCGGAAGGAGCAACCGCCATGCGCATCGCCCAGACCCGCCTCTCCATCGATACCGAGCCTCGCGAAATCAAGGAGATCACCGCTGAGATCGCGAATTGGGTGGAGCAACAGCAAATTGAGATCGGCCTCCTGAGCCTCTTTATCCAGCACACCTCGGCCTCGCTGTTGGTCCAGGAGAACGCGTCGCCCGATGTGCGGCGCGACCTCGACGCATTCCTGCGCCGGCTGGTGCCGGAAGACATCAGCCTCTACTGGCACAACGACGAAGGGCCCGATGACATGCCCGCCCATATCAAGAGCATGCTGACCCAGACCCAGCTGACGATCCCGGTGGCGGAAGGGCGGATGCAGATCGGCACCTGGCAAGGGATCTTTCTTTTGGAGCACCGCGCCTCGCCGCACCGCCGCTCGCTGCTGCTGACCTTGATCGGCGAGTAGATCAGCCGGTCCGCGATGGAGCGGTTGAGCAAGATCGCAGCCAAGTGCTCCTCGCCGAGCTCGCAAGCACCGTGCAACGCTTTGGCGCCGTCGGCCGGCCACATACGTCACCGGCTCGGTCATTCGGATAAAACGGGCGCATGCAGAAGCGCCCTCAATCGCGAGTCTTCAGGAACGAGCGATAGGCTTCGCGCGCGCCGTCAAGATCCCCTGCACGGTGGTGCGCCGCGACGAGACCGATCCATTCCCGCAACTCGGCCCTACCGCAATCGACGTCCGCGCGAAACTCCTGACGCGCTGCCTCCCAGTCACCGAGCTGCAGAAGACAGCATCCCATAAGAAACGATTTGTCCGGATGGTCGCTGCCCAGGTTGTCATACCACCGAAGCGCCACGTCAAACTGGCCGCGGTCCTGCCAATACAACCCCATCGTTAGATCCGGGAGAGGCGGACTGCGTTCAAAGACACGTTGCGCTTTTGCACCGCGGGCGTGGCCGACGCGGATCAGCGCTCGAGCGTAGAGATCATGGTGGGGCGCCTCGGCAAGGTCCGGATCGACAGCCGTAATCACATCGCAAACTAGGCGCGGGCAATCGGATTGCAGCAACTCTTCGAGGTCCGATAGCCACTCTCGCTTTACAGGACGGCGGTGCTTCAGTTCCTGTCTGACAGCATCGACCGCGGCTGTTTTTCTGGTCAAAAGATCGACCGTGGCGGGTATGCCGCGGTAGCGGCCCGGAAGCTCCTGAACACCGGGCTCATCGACATAGGACAGGCCAAACGCCTCGCAGATGCGGCAGAGGTCGCCGAGCCCAAGCATACGCACCCGGCCGGGAACCGTGTGGTAAAGCCCAGCCCTGTGCAGAAAGCCGTTGAGCATGATCGCGATCTGCGGTCCCACGGCATGCGGCTCATCCCCTTGCAATAGGCCAGCCTCGATGGTGTTGAGGCGCCTTCCCTCCGTCGTGTAGGCGAGATAAAAGCGGCCGCCGGCGGTTAGGCATGACGCCACCTTCTCGATCGCCGGCTCGGCATCCGTGTACATCAAAACCCCGTGCGACCAGACGGCGTCGAAGCTCGCGACCGGTAGATCGACTGTTTCAATTCGTTCGGTCAGGAAGCGAACACGATCATCAAAACCGATTGCTTGGGCGAGGCGCTCGGCGATCTCGACAAATTCCGACCGCATCTCCACTCCGGTGGCGTGGCCACCGAGATAGGCAAAGGCGAGGCACCACTGACCCCCGCCTGATCCCAGGTCGAGCCCCAGAGCACAATCGGCAAACCCCAGGTATCGGAGCGACCTGACAAAGTCGCCAAAGCGGTTGTGGGCGCATCGATCCCGCACATAGGAGACGGCTTGCCGGTGCCGTTCCGCATCAACTCCCGCAGGCGCCGGTAGCCCGCTCTCCAAAAGCCGTGAAATTCTCTCTTTGATCTCGTTCAGGCTAGCCATCGTCGCCAATAATAGCGGAGTTTGACCTGTCCGTTCACGTCGAACGCGGTCTTCAGCGCTACACCTGCCGCTGCGGAGAGTGGCAATCGTCAGGTCAACTCCGCTCGTTAGGCCGGGAATTGTGTCATAACTCTTTGAAAAAATTGGCGCACCCGGCGAGATTCGAACTCACGACCTCTGCCTTCGGAGGGCAGCGCTCTATCCAGCTGAGCTACGGGTGCTCGATGGCCTAGCCGCAACGGCGGATATAGGTTCAGGACGCGCGGCGCAAGATGGGTTATGGGCGGTGCGGGATCAGTTCCCGCCACCGCAACTCCGCCCGGCCGCGCAGGCGCTGTTAGGGTAGCGCACGTTTGGTCTGCGTCGCTCCAGTAGTGACCGTGTTGCCGACCGCGGAGACGTCCTGACCGGCCCCGGCCACCGTGTTGCAGGCGGACAGCATCGACCCTGCCGCCCCCAGCATCATCGTCGCGATCAACAGCCCCACCGCTCCCCAGCGTCGTGCGTAGTTCATCGGAACCTCCAGACAACCGATGACCAAACCAAGCACAATACCGACACCTTGTCCATCGCCCTCGGGCGGCAACACGCTGCCGACTAAGGGATCGGGAAAGGGATTGCCGAACTGAATACAGAGCCGGCCCACGATGTCGGCGCCCTCCCGGCGGAACTCGGACCGCCGGGAGGGGTGGGCACGGAAAGTCCTCGCCGTTAGGCGCGGCTCTCCTGGTAGAGCGGGCCGCGGATGATCTGGCCGGGCAGCGCGTCGGTCAGTTCGCCCTTGTCGAGCAGCACGCTGCCGTTGACCACGACATAGTCGATGCCGACCGCGTCGCGCTTGACCTGCACGCCGCCTGCCGGCAGCGTCGCCACCGGCTCGCGCGGCTTCGATGCGATCGTATCGGGATCGAAGATCGTGATGTCGGCGACCTTGCCCGCGGCGATAAAGCCGCGATCGGTAATGTCGTGCATCAGCGCGGTCTTGCCGGTCAGCCGGTAGACCGCCTCTTCGAGCGTCAGCGCCTGCTGCTCGCGCACCCAGTGGCCCAGCAGATTGGTGCTGGTCTCGTGCCGGTCGGCAGTGTGCGGCCGGCCGCCGCCGTCGCTGGTGCCGATGACGGTGTATTGCGAGCCGAGGATGTGCTTTTGCACTTTCGGATCGTGGTTACGGTCGATCGCCTGGAAGCAGGTCTGCAAATCCTCATCGAGCGACAGGTCGAGAAAGGCGTCCATGATGCCCTTGTTCTGCTCCTTCGCGATCTGCTCGACGCTTTTGCCCTCGAGGTGGCGGTTCTGTCCCTTTGCGGTCATGAACACCTCGACGAGGTCCCAGCGGCGATTGAACATGCCGCGCGCGCGGCCGCGCCGGTCGGTCATCCCGCCTTCCTGTGCGGTCGTGCCTTCGACCGCCTCGGCCGACATCGCCTTGCGGATTTCCGGGTCGCGGAAGGCGCGCATCCGCTCCTGATAGGGCAATGCCATGACCTTGTCCCAGGTCGGCATGCCGCGGAAGAAGCCTTCGGGATGCGTGATATCCTCGTCCTGCGGCACATTGAGCCCGCGCTGCAGGTCGAAGATAGCGCCGGCAACGGTCGAGAGGCACGAGCCGTAGCAGCGGGCGCCGCTCTTGAACCCGTCCTCGAGCCACTTCAAGTGCTCGACCCATTCGTCGGGGTTGCCGATCGGATCCGACATCAAGTTGTAGATCGACGGCCGCCCGGTGCGCGCCGCCAACTCGCGGGCGACGGCGCGCGTCTGCTTGGTGCCGCCGGGTGCCCCGCCAGCCACCTGGAAGACGCCGGTCCCGAGTTCACCCAGCACGCTGGCAAGCGCCCAGCGCTCGGCGTCATCGCCGACGCCGGCCGGGTCGCCGCGATCCTTCGGCGCCGTCGAGAAGCCGAGCGCGCCGTCATACATCGCCTCGCGGATCAGCTTCTGCATCGCCGCCATCTCTTCCGGCGTCGCCTGCCGCTCATCCGCCGCCTGGCCCATCACATAGCGGCGGATGCCCGAATGGCCGACCAAAGTGCCGACGTTGATGCCGCGCTTCTTGCCGAGGGCATTCAGATAGTCGCCGACCAATTCCCAGGTCACGTCGACCCCGGCCTTCAGGACCGGGAGCGGGATCTGTTCCGCGTCGGAGAAGAATTCGAGATACCAGTCGCTATCGCCCGGCCGGACCGGGGCGATGACCTGGCCGCACTGGCCGACGACGACCGTGGTGTGGCCGTTGTGCACCCACGAGCCGCAATAGGGGTCCCACACGGCTTGCGGGTCAAAATGCGTGTGGTGATCGATGAACCCGGGGGCGACGACGCGCCCCTCCGCGTCGATAGTTCGCTTGGCGGCGGCGCCCGCATATTTGCCGACCCCGACGATCCTGCCGTCCTGCACCGCGACATCCGCGGCGAATGCCGGCTCGCCCGAGCCGTCGACCACGCGCCCGTTCCTGATGAGCAGATCATATGCCATGATTTCTTCTCCTCATTGCCCCCCGCTCCGACCGAGCGCAAAGGCCGTCCAAGCGGGCCGTTTCCGTCGAAGCACGGCGCCCGCCGGCACCTATTCGCATGATGCGAATAGAGGCTACGCCGCGACGGAAGCGGCGGCAACATTTTCTCGCCGCTTACGGTGGCAATTACCCGCGGAATTTACTTTTGAATGAAGCGCATTCATTTTTATCATGAATACTCTTCATTGATAACCGAGCAGGTGCAGACATCGCCGGCGAGGCGCGGCTATTTCGCCGCGACCGGGACCGGAATTCCGGCGATTTTGACAGCGACCGCGCCGAGATGGTTGCGGCTGGTAAAGTATAAGGTCTTCCAGTCGGCGCCGCCGAAGGCGAGGTTGGTGGTGGCCGGGGCGCCGTGGACGATGCGACCAAGCTTCTTGCCCTTCGGATCGACGACCCACAGCCCGCCGGCGCCGCCGCAATAGACGTTGCCCTCGACATCGACCTTCATGCCGTCGGGGACGCCCGGCTCCTCGCCGCGCAGATCGACGAAAACCCTGTCGGTGTGCCGGGCGAGCGCGCCGCTCGGCAAGAGGTCGAAGGCACGAATGTGCCCGCGCCGCGTATCGTTGATGTAGAGGACCGATTCGTCGGGCGAGAAGGCGAGCCCGTTGGGCAATACGAAATCGTCGACCAGGAGCGTCAGGGTGCCGAGGTCGGGGGTCACCCGATAGACGCCGGAGAAGGTCAGATCCCATTGCTGCGGTGCGGTGGGATGGGTCCAGGGGTCGGTGAAGTAGATCGAGCCGTCGGATTTGACGACGACATCATTGGGCCGGTTCAGCTGGCGCCCCTGAAAGCTGTTGGCGACGACGGTGACGCTGCCGTCGGGCTCCTGCCGGGTGACCCGCCGGCTGTCGTGCTCGCAGGCGATCAGCCGACCTTGCAGGTCGCGGGTCAGCCCGTTCGCCCGGTTGGTCGGCTCCTGGTGCAGCGATGCGCCCTTGCCGGGCTCGTATTTCATCCGCCGGTTGTTGTGGATGTCGCTGAACAGGAGGTAGCCGCCCTCCTTCCACCAAAGCGGCCCCTCGGCCGGGCCGTGCGCCCCGCCGAACCCGTCGGCCAAATCGTGGATCGGCTCCGAGGAAGCGACGATCTTCTCCAATTCCGGGGCCAGCTGCTCGATCCGCTTCGACGATTGCGCCATGGCAAATCCTCTCCTATAGCGATTGTTCGCTGCGCCCGCCGGCGCGAGGGCTCAGGGGTTAAGACCACCCCACACGACGTGGCGGCGGCGCCGGCGCGGCTCCAGCCCTTCCTCGACCATGCGCTCTTCCTGCGCGGCAACGAGGTCGAGGAGGGGGTCGCTGCCGACATCGGCGAGCCCATGCGCCCGCAGCAGCGCCTCGATCTCCTGCGGCGGCCGCCCGCCGAGAAACGGCAGCCGGTCCATGATCGGCGCGTATTCGGCGCTGCGCCGCGCGCTATCCGGCGGCTCGGCCGCGGCTACCGTGTCCGACTGCCCATCGATGACCACGAGCCGGCCGCCCGGCCGCAGCACCCGGACCCATTCGCTAATCGCGGCCTCGGGGTGCGGCAATGTCCATAGCACGTGGCGGCTGATGACGAGATCAAAGCTGCCAGCAGCGAACGGCAGCCGCTCGGCGTCGCCCTCCTCGAAGCGGACGGACCCGCCCCGCCCGGCCGCCTTGCGCCGCGCCTCGGCGAGCATCGCCGGGGCGAAGTCGATGCCCACGACCCGGTGGCCGCGCGCGGCGAGCTCGAAGCTCAAAAACCCGGTACCACAGCCGGCGTCGAGCGCGTCGAGACCGCTCTTGCCGGCCAGGATCAGACCGAAGATGCGATCCCAGGCGGCGCGCTCGGCCGGGGTGCGGATGCTGTGGCCGAAATCCTGGTCGAAATGGGCCGCGCGCCGGTCCCAATGCGCGGCCACCTGCTGCTTGACCGGATCGGCTTCTATCGAGGTCATGCGAGTCCTGCCACTGTTGCCAATGCTTCGACCTGCTCGGCGTGGCGGGAGACGGGGTTGAGGAGGAGGTGGTTGGCGCCCATCGCCACCAGCTCTTCGAGCCGCTCCCGCACCAGCTCGGGCGTGCCGTGGATGCCCGAGGCGTCGGTGCCCTCGGGGTTGTGATAGACCGTGGTGAACCAGCGGTTGAGCTCGGCCCGCGCCACCTCGGGGCGCTCGTCCACCGCCATGAACACCCGCTTCGAGATCGGGTAGGCCGCCGGATCGCGCCCGGCCTTTTCCAGCGCCGACCGCAGGATCGGGACGGATTTCCCGAAGGCGGCGATGCTCGACCCGCCCGAGCCCATCCAGCCGTCGGCGACCGTCGCGGCGCGGCGTACCGCGTCCGGGTGGCCGACCCCCATCCAGATCGGCAGATGCGGCTGTTGCACCGGTTTTGGCGCCATCGTGCCGTCCTCGAGCCGGAAGATCTGGCCGCGGAAGTTGACCGCGGGCTCGGTCCACAATTTCCTGATCAGCTCGACCCCTTCGCGAAAGCGCCGGACGCGGCGCTCGGGCGTCATCTGGAACTGGGCATAGTGGTGATCGCGCCCGATACCGACGCCGAGAATGGCGCGGCCGTTGCTAACATAATCGAGGTTCGCCCACTGGTGCGCGACATGGATCGGGTTGTGGACCGGCAGCACGACGACCGAGGCGCCGAGGCGGATTTTGGTCGTGACCGCCGCCGCATAGGTCAGCACCACGACGGGATCGAAGCAGAAGACATGGTCCAGGGTGTTTTCGGTCACCCACAAATCGCAAAACCCCAGCGCCTCGGCGCGCTGGGCGACCTGGCGCACGACCCGCATGCCGAGCGGGTCGGGTGACCGGTGGGGCAGAGACATGCCGAGACGGATTTTGTCTTTCAACGCCATGTTGTGGGCCTCTTCCCTCTTATGTCTCCGCCCGCGCTGGCGATTGCCGACGAAAGGGTCACACCTTCTCGATCAGCTCCATCTGCGCACCGTCCGGGGCTTCGAGAAAGCAGACGCGGCGGCCGTTGTTGGGCGCCATCTCCTCAAGTATGCGCACCCCGTTTGCCTTCATCTTGGCCAAGGTTCCAGTATAGTCGTCGGTGTCGACCGCGATGTGCTCGATCCCGTAATGCTGCTCGTGATTCTGGCTGGCGATGATGCTGGTGATGTTGAGCTGCAGCCCGTGCAGATCGAGGCGGAAGCCGCGGCCGGGGATCTCGGCCTTCATCGTTGCGCCGAAATTATCGATGTAGAACTGCGCGGTTTGCTTGGGCTCGCGTGTCTTCAGATGCACGTGCTGGATGCCGAATGCCATCTTGCGTCTCCTTGTCGGATGTCGTGCCTTTTGCGGCGGATGCCCGCGATGCCGCGGCACGGAACGGTATCGCGAGCGGTCAGGGCCGATTGCCGGCATAGCTGGTGAGGTCGATGAATTCGAGGACGGTGCCGTCGGGATCGCGGAAATAGGCGCGCGGGCCGTTGACGACGCCGCCCTGCCGGTCCTCCTCGTAGGTGATCTCGATGCCGTGCGCGCGCAGATGGTCGAGTGCAGCGGGGTAGTCCTCGTGGGCCACGGCAAAGGAGTGATGCACGCCGCCATGGCTGTCGGGCACCGGGTTGATCGGCGGGTCGCGCTTTACCAGGATCAGGCAGGTGCCGGCGGCGTCGAGGAAGACCATGTCGCCGCGCGGCACCGTCGCCAGATGCCGGCAGCCGACGATGTCGGTGTAAAATCGGGTGCTCCGGGCGGTGTCGCTGACCGGAATGCTGAAATGGGCAACGGATTTGATCGCAATCATCCGACCCCTCCCCTGGTGGTGCTTCTACTCCGGACCGGCCGGCAGCATCGCGCTTTCGCCCGCTGCGGGCAAGCGCGCCGCAAACTATGGCGCGCCGATGCCCGGGCATGTGAGGTGGAGAAGTGCTTGAGACATGGGAAGTGCTGGGAGCGTGGCCCCCGAGCCGATCGCAAGCCCAAGCAATCACACCCAACCCGCGAATCTTCGTACTCGCGGGTCTCCCGCGGTGATCCTTACCCTTCCGCTGCCTGAAGAATCTCGATGGCTGCGGTCAGGGTCGCGAGAACGTTGAAATCCGCGAAGAGGGCGTTAGGGTGACCTGGGCTTCCGTGCGCACATGCGTACTCGGCAGATCGGTAGATCGCGTTGTTCGGGTCGCCTTTGACCCACGCCAGCACCTCTTGGCGGAACGCATCGTTCTCGCCGAAACCCCGCAGCAGATAGCGCCAGAAGACGCCCGACCCACATCCGTAATCATCAGGGTCGTTGAAGAGATTCAACGTCGGCTGAACCACCTGGTCTATGACCATTTGCCGGACCACGCCGGCAGCGATGGAAATGGCGTAGATTTGCGGGAACGGATCCGAGGAGTCGACAAGAAAGTAATCGAGCAAGCCTCCGAGGATCAAACCCTGGTCCCCGCACCAAGCCGATCCGGGAGAATAGCCGTTGACTGACGGATAGCTCCCCTTCGCATCGCAGTATGCGTAAGTCCCAACTCGCTCGCGCACCAGCGTTTCCTGCCAGGGGTCGAACGGCGAGAATTGCATCAGCAGGCCTTCTTCCACTGGATGTTCTTGATTAAGGTTAAACCAAGTTTTCAAAAATCCGATCTCGTTCTTGACCGCTTCGGCGGTCCCATTGCCATTCTGCCCCAGCCGGAGCGCCAGCAGGAGGTACAGGCCGTTCATGACGGTGAGCTGGAAAGGGCCTAATTCTATTTTATTCGGATCCGAAATGCGGTTACAATTCTCGTCCTTATCCGGCGTACATTCCTTTTCCTTGGGCCTGCCCCCTTTCCACATGTCGTATTGCCAGACGCCGCCCGCGAACCGGGGGACAGCCCAGGTGTCGGGCGAGGTGAAGTAGCCCGTCGGCGATCCATTCTCGCGGTTGTCCCAGACGCTCGGCCCGCCTCGGTAGTTGTAGGCCTGGCCGGGCTTGCCGTTGCTCATAACGTCCCAGCATTTCTTGGCGATGCCCTGGAACGTCGATGCATTGTCGGTGAAGATGTTCGCATATTCGCTGTGGAAAGCCTTTTCGCTGGCGATCCCCCACCAGCCGTAGTCGTCGTACCAGCACATGCTGCCGGCCGCCTTCGTCCATTGGTCCAACGCTATCTTGGCCACCGTGCCAGGGGTCTTTTCCGCCTCGGGAAAGCGAACGAGGTAATCCGTCAGCGTGTCGAAGACGTTGCCGATCTGCCAGGCATTTGTCCACGTCGAGAAATTCCCGATAAGAGGACTGGTCTGGAAAGTCTTCTTTGCTTGGGCCTCGTATTTGTCGATCGGATATTGCATTGGGATATCCTTGTCATCCTGTCAGTGGTATTCCTGCCAACAGATGGGGCGTCGCCCCACTTCTATTTGCCCTGGCAGAGGGCGTAGAGCTTTACCTGACCATCCTGTTCTTGCTGGAAGTTGCCGGAGTTCAACCGCCACTGGGTGACGATCGTGTAATCTCCAGCCTTCGCTTTCTCGTAGGCATCCTCGGGGGTCTGCTGGCGGCCTGGGAACGCCTCGAAGGTGGCCCCGTAGGCCAGCTTTGACTTGAGGATCCCAAGTGCCAGGTAGTCGCTCTCGTTGACCCAGTCGGCGTAGAGTTGGAGGGTGAGGAAATCGAGCGTGGCGTTGACGACCTCGCCAGTCAGGGAGTCCGTCGCGGCCGTGTTCATCACAAACATGTAGTCGTTCCCGAACTGCCCTTTCAGACCCCTCGCCAAGGCTTCGAACTGCTCTTGCGTGGTATTGCCGGGATCGGAGATCGGGCTTTCCCAGTCGATCTCAAAGCCGACGAGACCGAATTCCTGGAAGAAGGCAACCACGTTCTTGGCGAACGACGTAGCGCGGGCCTCCATCTCCTTCTTGGACGCACATCCAACGAATATCTGCGAAATCTGGTCGGTCTTGTCCGCCGGATCGAGGGTGGTGAGGAAGCGGATCTTCGGATTGTTCTGCTTGGCGTCCGCGATCACCTTACGCATATAATCCGCGTCGCTGAGCCCTCCCGGATGCTTGTTTTGGGTATTGTTCTGCAATGTAAAGCCGTCAACAACGTGGATTGCCCCAGGCGCCGTGGTCGGCACAATGTCGGTGAAGGCGATGAACAGCAGGTCCACCGACTGGTAGACGTTGTTGCGGATCGCGGTCTGAAAACAACTGGTCGGGTCCGAGTAGCCCGTACCCGCGGGCTCGTCCTCGGCCAGCAATATCCACGCGTTTACCTGGTTGATTGGCATGTTAGGATCCTCCTAAATCCGTGTTGACGGCTGCGAGCGTGCAAGCTGTCAGAAATTCCTCGAACTGCGCACCTGTCGCATAGACGCTCTGCAGCCTGCGGATAATCAGAGCCGCCCGCGCCGACGCCACAAGAGGTTCTCAGCAGGAGAAGGATTCTGACGGCGCGACAAGCATCGCCGCATTGAGCGCGTCCTGCCCCGCCGTCTGCAGCACGAGCGGCCAGATGCCTGTCATGTCATGGCTCTTGTTCGGGCGGATACGGTGGATTCCAGTTATAGCCAAACTGGTTAGTTCTGGCGTCTACCCGATGGCGCCAGACCGATTGAGCATTCGTCTTGATGAAATTGGAATATGGCTGGCCCGGTGTCGCCGCGTTGACGTCGCCCATATACCGGAGAAGAACGCCTTTCCCGGTCGCATAATCGAGCTTGTGGGCGGGGTCACCCGGAGATTTCTCATGGACGACGCCATCCGGATCGACAAGGTTTTCGAGGACCGACTGCGCGATATTGGGGGGATTGTCGAAGCCGAAGCGGCGCAGTCCGCTGAGGAAGAGCCCTTGGTCGCCCGTCCAATACCAGTCTGGATAATCGTGGTTGCCTGTCGGCCGTTCCAGCACCAGTCCTTTGTCGTTCAGGATGCCCTTCACGCCGGGCGCAAGGCCGGTGCGGTTCACCCACTGCTGAAACCAGTTGGCTTCCGCCCTGGCATTGTTCGATTTGCCGCTCAGGCGGCCGGACAGGATCCAGAACAGCTCGTTGGTCACGGAGTTCCTGCCCGCCAGCTTGTCGTCGTTTCGAATGTTCCAGACACCGCCCTTGATCTGGGCATCGGGAGCATATGGCGAATCGTCCCAATTCGCCGCCAGCTGGTCCCAGCAAAACGAAACACTACGTTCTATATCTGCGAAGAGCTGATTCCAGGAGGCGTCACCATAGCCCAAATTGGTCCGGCTATTCAGTGCCGTCAGCAGGGCGATCCCCCACCATCCGTAATCGTCCGCCCAGTGGCCGTCGGTGTAGTTTGTGAAGTACTCGTGGGCTAGAGGCAGCAGGCCACCGCCGGGCTGATCTAGTTGACCGGAGGCGTTCAGGTAGCCCAGACATGTCTGCAGACTGTTCCCGGCGAACCAGAACGCGTTATTTCCCGCAAAGTCTGTATCCCTGTATAGCGCGGACAATCGGGTGAACCCAAGTTCCGCCGCAGTCTTGAAGTCCATGGTGTTCACTCCCGCGTTCCTGGGCGACGCGGACGTGTCGCCTACAACCTATACAAAGCCGGTCGACTGACTGGACAATCGCAGGTCAACCTGGAAACCAGGCGACCTCGGTCAAAATGGTTCTTGAAGAGCACCCGCCGCCATCGGCGGTGATCCGCATCACGTTCCGTAGTACACCGTGGCGCTTTTTACATAGTAATGCCATTCCTGACCGGGTGCGCCCGATGGTTGGAGAGCGTTGTTGAAGGCCCAGTCCCAACCGCTGTCGGGCGCCCAGAAATTCAGGTCGAGGCGCAGTCCGTTACTAAGCTTGGCGTCGGGGATATGCTGGGTTTCCTTCAGAAAGGAAATCCCGTTGATCTGCCATTCGACCGATTGAGACGGCATATAAATCAAGCTGAATGTGTTCCAGTTCTGGAAATTTATCGTGGTCGACTTGATTCCAGGTCCGTAGCCGCCGCCGCCCGAGTTGACAAAGACGTTGGTAAAGAGCTGTTGGCCGGGGGCATTCCAGTGGTTGGATACGAATTCGAAGTCGATTTCGTTCTTGTTTTCCTGGAACCCGGTCAGAGCATAGGCGAACACCGACGTCACCGCGCCGCCTGGCATGGCGGGGCACTTGACGACCGCCTCGAACTTGACCGCTTGTCCCCCTCCTCCAAATCTCCTTTCCGATTTGTCCGGATTGGAGGTGTAAATTTCGGAACCCAGAAACGCGCTGTTGGCAGGCTGCGCCAGAGGGTTATATGTCGACAGTCGGAAATCCGCGCCGTTTTCCGCGGTACACGGAATGAGACCGATCTGACCCTCAAAATCGACCCGATTACGAATCCCAGTGCGACCAATATAGGCTTTATTGTGTTCGGCCGACCATACGGGTGACTCCCATTTGTTGCGATCCACGTCAGGACCCGCGGGAAAGTTGTCCGAAAATACAGACTTCCAGTTGGGCATGGGATACTCCTAAATTTTCAGAGTTGGGCGTGGCCCAGGCTATTGCTCCGGCGGGCGCCACTGGGGGAACCGCTAGTGGGCTCGACCAGGCTCCCCGCTGGCGTCGCTCAAAATATGCTGATCACGATATCGGGCCGCGATCGCGGCAAGGTGCGCAATGCGCCGGCGATTAAATCTTCGAAGTTGTTGCAAAATGTTACTAAATTCGGGTTTGGTTAATTTTCGAACTTGGTTAACATCAGGCTTTCAGGCGGGGCTCCGTTTGGTTGCGTACCGTCCTCAGATGCGTAGGCGGGAGCATGGGGGCGCTGGGCCAGCGCAGCATTTTCCTGTTCGAGGGGTTCCACCTCGACCGCCATGGGCTGTTCCGGCGAGACGAGCATGGCGCGTTGACGTCCTTGGCGGTTGGCGGGCGCGCTCTCGATTTGCTCGGCGTCCTGGTCGAGCGGCATGGCGAGGTCCTTTCGAAGGCGGAGATCATGGCCGCCGTCTGGCCCAATAGGGTGGTCGAGGACGGCAACCTCACGCTTCAGATATCGGCGCTTCGCCGCATCCTCGACCGCGGACGGTCAGGGAGCAGCTGCATTCAGACGGTGGCGCGACGCGGTTATCGTTTCGCGGCGGCGGTGACGCGGGTCGAGGCGGCGGCGAGCCAGGGGACCGCGGTGATGTCCGCGGGCGGCACGGGCCCGCTGCCGCGCCTCTCGATCGTGGTGCTGCCCTTCACCAACCTCTCCAGCGATCCTGAGCAGGGGTACTTCGCCGACAGGATCACCGACGATCTGACCACCGATCTCTCGCGGATTGCCGGGAGCTTTGTAATCGCCTGCAGCACCGCCTTCACCTACAAGGGCAAATCGGTCGATGTGAAGCAGGTCAGCCGCGAGCTCGGTGTCCGCTATGTGCTCGAAGGCAGCGTGTGGCGGTCGGGCAGCCGGGTTCGGATGAACGTGCAGCTGATCGACGCCGAAACCGGCGGGCATGTTTGGGCGGAGCGCTTCGAGACCGACCGGGGAAATCTTGCCGAAGCCGAGGACGAGATCATCGGGCGTCTGGCCCGGACTCTGAACCTCGAGCTCGTCGAGGCGGTAGGCCGCCGGATCGAGCAGGAAGGGGCGGACGCTCCCGATGCCCGCGATCTGGTAATGCGCGGCTGGGCGTTGTTTTACCGGCCGCGGTCGGCGGCGACCTTGCAGGATGCGCGGCGGGCCTTCGAACAGGCGTACGAACTCGATGCTCAATCGGTCGAAGCGAGGATTGGCCTCGCGACAGTTCTTGCCGCGACGATGCTCGAAGGGTGGAGCAACTCTCTGCCGAATGACCAGGCACGGGTCGAAGAATTGCTCGGCGAAATCTTCGCGCGCGGCGCGAACGATTCCATGGCGCACCATGCCATGGCCATGCTGCGCCGCAGCCAGAACCGTTTGACCGAAGCGCGGATCGAGGCGGAGAGAGCGGTCGCCCTCGACCACAACAACTCGGCGGCACTCTACCAACTCGGCCTCGCCCATATGTATCTCGGCCAACCGGAAGCAGGGATTCCCCATGTCGAGAAGGCGATCCGGCTCAGCCCTCGCGATCCGCGAGTCTCGGCCATGCAGTACGGGTTGGGGAGCTGCCATCTGTTGCTCGGCCATTTCGATCAGGCAATAGAGCTGTTCGATCGGGTGCGCGCGGCCAGTCCTCGGTTCTGGGACGTTCACATGTGGCTCGCCGGGGCGCTCGGCCTCAAGGGCGATCTCGATGGGGCAAAGGCCGAACTCGGCGAAGCGAGGAGGCTCAAACCGGAGGTCAATTCTCTGGCGCGATGGCGTACCTGCCAGCCCTGGACCATCAATCCGGAATACCGGGAATTGTGCGAGAAGACGCTAAACGTCGGTCTGAGCGGGGCCGGCTTCCCCGAGGTGTGACTGCGCCGCGCCAGTTGGGTTGAAAGGGCGCCGAGGTTTCGCCGAGGGCTGCCTTCTGCGTCCCCGACGCCGCCGCGGCAGCGACGACGCCCTGGTCTGGCCGGGGCGCGCCCTGCCGACCCGGCTGGCCTGTTCTTCCTGTTTTTTGCAGGGAATCTACAGGTACCCGCATCTCGCCTCCCCGACCCGGCCGCCCGCATCGAGGCGCCATATCGGATCGAACTATCATGCGATCATGGCAATTTTACCGTCGCCGACGCGCGATCGCGCCGGCCCTAACCGCCGATCAGCCAGAAGCGCTCGCCCATTTCGTTCGTGGTCGGGCGCAGGCCGAAGCGGCGGTCGGGCGGCGCGCCCTCCATGATCAGCGCGTGCATGTCGGTCAATACGGCGCGGGCTTCGGCGACATAGCCATGCCCGAGTAGGGTCAGGTCGACATCCGTCACGTTGACGGTGTCGATCCCCGGCACGACCAGGGCCGGCGGCATCAGGCCGGCGCGGGGGAACGCGTGCAGCCAGCGCGACGCCTCGACCGCGAGATCGCGCTTTGACACATAGAGCGTCGTGCGGCTGGCGACCTCGGCATAGGCCGCGCTCAGCTGGCGGAAAACGTCGGCGTCGACATCGGCCGCCGCCAGGATGATCTGGCCGAACGGCTTGCCGGTGCGCTGCTGTGCTGCCGCCGCGATCCGGTTGACCGCGCGCAGCACGCCGCGGTTGCCCATGCTGTGGGCGATGATATGCACTGCGCCGGCGCCGCTCCGGTCGGCGAAGTCGGTCATGAAATCGGCGATTGCACCCTCGCTCGCCTCGATCGTCGCCTCGTCGGCGGGATAGGCGCTCGTCGACCCTTGCGACGGCCAGCTGAAGAACGCCATCGCCCCCTTGATCGACAGGTCGAAGCCGATCTGCGCCGCGCGCAACGCCGCGTCCTCGAACGAGACATTGTAGCCGTGGACAAACACCACCGCGTTGCGCTCCTCGGCCGCGACCGCGGCGAGATGCGCCGCGACGCCGCCCCAATACGCGTCCCGCGCCAACTCGCTGACCCCGAGCAGCCGCAGCCGGTCGTCGGTCAGGGTCAGCAGCCGCTTCCACCACGGCGAGCCGGTCGAGCCGATCTTGTGCGATTCCGGAATGAACACCCGGCACGAGCCGTAATGCACGACACCGGCATTGTCGCGCGCCCCCGAATAGCCGTTGCCGGCATCGGCGGGATCGTTCGGCCGCCGGTTGGTTCCGTACCAGACGAGATATTCGGCCCGGTCTGCTTCCGTCGGCGGGCTCGGGGAAGTTGCGGGCGTGCCGGAGATGCCGCGGGTCGCCGGTTCCTCCCCCTCTCGGGGCGCCGGCACGGCCCGCTCGGGCTCCGCAATCGGCTCGGAACCATCAATCGCCGCTTCGGTCTCTCCCGACGGCGCCGCGCCGAGTTCGGTCTGCTCGATAATCCGCTCGATCTGCCCCGCCTCGGGCAATTTCAGCCGCCGCGCCTCGTCGAGCGCCAGCCCCAGCAGCCGGCGCGCCTCGTCGCGGTCGCCGTCGCCTCTTCGTTGGAGGAGACCTACGGCGAGGTTCGCGCGGCCGACGAGCAGTCCGCGCACGTCGCCGAGCCGCTCATAGACCGGCAGCTCCTCCTCGGTGCGGATCTTCAGCGCCTCGTCGAGTTGGCCGCGGGCCTGCAGGATGTCGGCGATCTTGCCCATCGTCACGGCGCGCGAGCGCACGTCGCCGAGCCGCTCATAGACCGGCAGCTCCTCCTCTTTGCGGATCCTCAGCGCCTCGTCGAGTTGGCCGCGGGCCTGCAGGATGTCGGCGATCTTGCCCATCGTCACGGCGCGCGAGCGCACGTCGCCGAGCCGCTCATAGACCGGCAGCTCCTCCTCCTTGCGGATCTTCAGCGCCTCGTCGAGTTGGCCGCGGGCCTGCAGGATGTCGGCGATCTTGCCCATCGTCACGGCGCGCGAGCGCACGTCGCCGAGCCGCTCATAGACCGGCAGCTCCTCCTCGGTGCGGATCTTCAGCGCCTCGTCGAGTTGGCCGCGGGCCTGCAGGATGTCGGCGATCTTGCCCATCGTCACGGCGCGCTCGCGCACGTCGCCGAGCCGCTCATAGACCGGCAGCTCCTCCTCCTTGCGGATCTTCAGCGCCTCGTCGAGTTGGCCGCGGGCCTGCAGGATGTCGGCGATCTTGCCCATCGTCACGGCGCGCGAGCGCACGTCGCCGAGCCGCTCATAGACCGGCAGCTCCTCCTCGTTGCGGATCTTCAGCGCCTCGTCGAGTTGGCCGCGGGCCTGCAGGATGTCGGCGATCTTGCCCATCGTCACGGCGCGCGAGCGCACGTCGCCGAGCCGCTCATAGACCGGCAGCTCCTCCTCGGTGCGGATCTTCAGCGCCTCGTCGAGTTGGCCGCGGGCCTGCAGGATGTCGGCGATCTTGCCCATCGTCACGGCGCGCTAGCGCACGTCGCCGAGCCGCTCATAGACCGGCAGCTCCTCCTCGGTGCGGATCTTCAGCGCCTCGTCGAGTTGGCCGCGGGCCTGCAGGATGTCGGCGATCTTGCCCATCGTCACGGCGCGCGAGCGCACGTCGCCGAGTGAATTGAAGACCTCTGCGGCTTCCTTCAGGAGCTTTTCCGCAGCGTCGATTGCGCCGGTTTGGATATGCCGCGAAGCACTGGCGAAAGCAGCATCGCGCGGGCCCGAGGATCGGCGTCTTCGATCCGCAGGCCGCGCTCGAGCAGCATATCCTGCTGCTCCGTCTGCCCCAAGCGTTCGGCACAATCCGCGCCATGCCGCAAGAGATGTAGATCCGGATCAGCGCCGGCGTGATCCAGCGCGGTCAAGGCCGACAGTGACGAGGTCCAGCGCCCCTCGGCGCATCGAACTGCGACGATTGAACAGGAAGCATGCCCCTGCCAGGGCGGCAGCATTGACGATCTCGGGCGGCGCGTTCCCGAGCAAAGCGAGCCGCGCCGCTTCCAGCCCCCGACGGTCCGACCGGCAACGCGCCATCCGCATCTTTCCAAGCGGCGTAAAGAGGCGTAATCGGCCGCCTCCGCGAACTGCGCCGTCTCGGCCTCGGTCAATGCCGGAACGAGCGGGCGCGCCAGCGGGTTGATCGCGGCCTCGTCGGCGTTTCCCGGCGAGAAGTAATGGTCGATCAGCCCGAGGCCTTGCAACCGGTCGATCGCCCGCCCCGGTTCGGGGACCGAAGCCGCTCTGCCCGCGGCCACCAGGACCGCGCGCGGCACCGGGAGCGAGAACAAACTCGCGGCGCGAAGCTGCGTTGTCTCCTGCGGGGTCAGCATGTCCTTGAACGCAGTCAGCGAGACGTGCTCGAAGAATTCGGCGGCGGCGCTCGCCTCCTCCGGCACCTTGCCCGATTGGCGATACGCCTCGACCGCCGCGACGGCGCGCGTCGCCGCCTCGATCTCGCCCGCCAGCAACGGCCGGGACAGGATCGCCTGAAGGCCGGGGTTGCCGCCCGCCGCCTCCTTGATGCGGCTTTCCAGCGCGGCGCGGGTCTCGCTCGCGCCGGCACTCGATGACGCTTCGGCTCCCGCCAGCCATGCCGCGGCGCGCATCTGCTTGTCGCGCTGGGTCTCGTCCATCGGCGGCAGTTGCACGGCCGACCAGACGCGCGGCGAGGTCGTCGCCCTGCGCGTCGGTCAGCGCGAAGGTGTAACGGCTGGTCACCAGCAGCCGCGATTCGGTGTCGGCGTCGCGGAAGGCGGCAATGATCGAAGCGAGGGCGACGCTGTACGCGGTCTTGACCGGCGTCGCCGTCTCGCCCGGTTTCGGCGTCTCCAGAATCTGCTCCAGATCGTCGACGATCAAAAGGATCGGCTTTGCCCTGGTCGCCGGATCGGCGGCGCGGAAGGGTCCTTCCAGCATGTCCAGCAATGCTGTTTGCAGCGCCGAGGCGTCATTCGTTACCTGCTGGCGCCAATTCCTGTCAAAATCGCCTTGCAGCCGTGGCGGCAACGCGCCGCGCAAAGCCTCGAACACCGCGAGCGCGTCGTAGCGTCCAAAGACGACGACGGTATCGTGGCCAGGCATGCGGTTGGCGATACGGGCGGCGAGGCTCGACTTGCCTTGGCTCCCGATGCCATGGATCAAAACGCCGGCGTGCTCGCGATCGCGGAAAGCGCGCAGGATGCGCTGGGCCTGCCGGCGGCGGCCGACAAACTCCGCCGCCGTCGCCACCGGCACGCGCCGCTGCTTGATATCGAGAAATTCCTTGTATCCGGCGTCTCTGCTGAAAGCGCGACGCGGCTTGCGCATATCGCAGAGCGGGCCGCCGCCCCGCGCGCCGGCATAGACCCGCGCCAGATGCCAATGGCGTCCGCGCGGCGGCTCGGCGAGATGCACGCGCAACAGCGCTCCCCGCGCGCGGGCCGCGGCATAGTCGACCGAATTTCCCCGTGCCAATTCCTCGTAGAAGATTTGGGCAAAGGCGATGGCATCCGAGTCGTTGACCGATCCGTCCCAGCCGATCGCGTTATGCACGCCGGAGCGGACCAGCGACTGGACAAACGAGGAGGCCGCGGCGCCGTGCTCCCCGGTCCGACACGCCGACAGGAAGACCAGATCCGGTTTCCTGCCCTCCTCGCCGAGAGCCCTGGAGAGTGCTGCGATGCCCGCCAGATCCCCGCCTCCTTCCGGCTTTTCGAGGAGCAGGACAGGATCGCCCTTGACGATATCCCCATGACAGGAGAGGTGAAGCGCCTCGAACGGCCCGTGCCCGGCGATCCGCTCCCCGAGGAATTCGACAGCGCCGCTCTCCTCGACGCTCAGATTAAGCGCCAGAGACCGGGTCGCCTGCAGGATCGCTGCCTCCTCCTGCTCGTAATTCAAGGTGCCCTGCCCCTCGACTTCGGCCGCCATGAACAGCAGCGCCAGATCGCGGTAGGCCGGCGTCCCTCGCTCGCTGGTTCCGCCAAGGCGGCGGGCGACCCGGAACAGCCGCTCATTGTCGGCGGCGAGAAAGATGCCGTTCGGCGCCAGCAATTCCCACGGCACGTCGAGAAGGAGCCGCTCCCGCTCTTCCGGCCTGCCCGGCACCGCGATCTCGAGCGCAATCTCGCCGGTCCCGCCGAGAACCCGGTCGAGCCAGCGGTCGCCATCGTCGAGAAAAGCCGCGATGTCGCGGCCGATCTCGACCAATGGCTCCGGCGCGCCGATGCGCACCGCCCTGTCGTAGCGCTCGGCCCAGCCGCGCAGGCGTGCGAGCGCCTCGGGTGACAGCGGCTTCACCGACGACGCGCCGCCCTCGGCGGCATCGGCGCAGAACAGCTCTTCTCCCCGCAACTCGATCCGCGCGCTGAGCATTGGGCCTCCGCGCCTTGGCGGCAATATTCTCTGGTTGATCTGCAGCATGCGGCGCAACACCGCGGATCGCAACCGGCGGGGTCAACCCGCGCGCAGGTACTGCACCGCTTCGTCGCGGCGGAAGAGGTAGAGGAGGGTACGCAGGGCCTGGCCACGCTCGGTTTCGAGATGCGGGTCGCGCTCCAATACCAGGCGGGCGTCGTCGTGGGCGGTCGCGATCAGGTCGGCGTGGGTGGCGAGGTCGGCGAGGCGAAGGGTGGGCAAGCCGCTCTGGCGGGTGCCGAGCACCTCGCCGGCGCCGCGCAGCCGCAGATCCTCCTCGGCGATGCGGAAGCCGTCCTCGGTCTCGCGCAGGATTTGCAAGCGCCGACGGGCCACCTCGTTGAGGGGTGACTGGTACAAGAGCAGGCAGGTCGAGGCCTGGTCGCCGCGGCCGATGCGGCCGCGCAACTGGTGCAATTGGGCGAGGCCAAAGCGCTCGGCGTGCTCGATGACCATGACCGTCGCTCGAGGGCACGTCGACCCCGACCTCAACGACCGTCGTCGCCACCAAGAGATCGGTCGCCGCCATCGGCGAAACCGGCCATCGCCCGGTCCTTCTCCTCGGCTTTCATGCGGCCGTGGACGAGGCCGACGCGGCCCGGCAACAGCGGCGCCAAGGCTTCGTAGCGCTCGCGCGCGGCGGCGAGGTCGGCCGCCTCGGATTCCTCGACCATCGGACAGATCCAGTAGGCCTTGGCCCCCTGCGCCAAGGCGCGGCCGACAGCCGCCACGACTTCGTCGAACCGCTCGATCGCTACCGTTCGGGTGTCGACCGGGCGCCGGCCCGGCGGCTTCTCGGTCAGCCGCGACACGTCGAGGTCGCCATAGGCGGTCATCATCAATGTGCGCGGGATCGGCGTCGCACTCATCAGCAAGGTGTCGGCGTCGCGGCCTTTGGCGGTCAATGCCAAGCGCTGCTCGACCCCGAAGCGGTGCTGCTCGTCGATGACGACGAGGGCGAGGTCGCGGAACGCGACATCGGGCTGGATCAGCGCGTGGGTCCCGACCACGATCGGGGTCAGGCCGGAGGCGAGGCTCGCCAGCATCGAGGCGCGCGCGCGGCCCTTCTCGCGCCCGGTGAGGAGGCCGATCTCGACCCCGGCATGAGCGGCGTGGCGCTGCAACGTCGCATGGTGCTGGCGCGCCAGCAGCTCGGTCGGCGCCATCAGCGCCGCCTGGCCGCCGCTCTCGACCGCAATCAGCATCGCGGTCAACGCGACCACGGTCTTGCCGCTGCCAACATCGCCCTGCAACAGCCGCATCATCCGCCGGGGCTGCGCCATCTCGGCGGCGATCTCGGCGATGGCGAGACGCTGGGCCCCGGTCAGCGCAAAGCCGAACCCCGCCTCGGCGGGCCCGGTCAAGGCACCCGTCCCGGCGAGCGCCCTTCCCTTCAGCCGATGGCGCCGCGCGCGGACCAGCGCCACCGCCAGCTGGCTGGCGAAGACCTCGTCATAGGCGAGCCGTTCGCGCGCCGGATGGCTAGGCAACAGATCGGTCGGCGCGGCCGGGGCATGGACGAGCCGCACCGCCGCGCCCCATGCCGGCCATTGGCGCTGCCGGCACAGGCTCGGGTCGATCCACTCGGGCAGCGTCGGCGCCCGGTCGAGGGCGGCCTCCACCGTCTTTTGCACGATGCGCGGAGCGAGCCCCTGGGTCAGCGGGTAGACCGGCTCGATCGGCTTCAAGCGGTCGAGCTCGTCGGGACGCAATACCAGATCCGGATGTGCCATCTGCGGCGCATGGCCGTAGTACTCGACCCGGCCGCTGACGATGCGCTCGGCCCCGATCGGCAATAGGCGCACGAGATAGTCGCTCTTGACGTTGAAATAGACGAGGGTCAGCGTCCCGGTGCCGTCGGTGCAGAATATCCGGTAGGGCCGCCGCCCGCCGCCGGGCTCGTGCGCCTCGACCCGCACCCGGATTGTGACGGTCTGCTCGTGCTCGATTTCGCGGATAGGCGGCGATGCGCGGCGGTCGACAATACCGCTCGGCAGATGCCAGACAAGGTCGACGACCAGCGGGCCGGCCAGGCGCTCGAACAGTTTCGCCAGCTGCGGCCCGATGCCGGAGAGCGCCGTCACCGGCGCGAAGAGCCTGTCGAGGATGGCGGGGCGCACGAAAGATGTCTATATCTCGCCCCGCCTACCGCCAAGAGCACCGAGTGGCCCCACCCCCTGACATTCGCCGCAAGCGGCTATTGTTCCGGTCCTGGCATCGCGGGACGCGGGAAAGCGATTTGATCCTCGGCCGCTTTGCCGAAGCTCACCTCGCCGGGTTCGACGCCGATCAGCTCGATCGCTACGAGGCCTTGCTCGAATGCGCCGACGCCGATTTATGGGATTGGATCACCGGCCGCGCCGCACCGCCGGCCGAGCACGATGACGACGTGACCCGCCTGCTGCTCGCATTCGGCGGCGCGACCGGGGCAGGATAATCCGCTCGGCTTTATCCCCCATACGCCGGGCGGTGGGCCGACTGGGATGGTCGGCCCGGCGTTGCGAGGCGCGGAGCGACGACGCAATCTCGATGAAGCGAGGGCGAGCGGCCGGCCTCGGTCAGTCGCGGCCCCGGGGCGGCTATTGCAGCTGCTGCGGCAGGGCGGCGATGGCCTGATCGATCAGTGCGGCACCGCGCTCTTCGTCGAGCTCGGATTGGATGACCCGGCGGGCGGCGGCGATCGCGATATCAACGGCGGCCCGACGGATCTCCAAGAGCGCCTTGGCCTCCTCCTGCGCGATTCGCTCCTCGGCCAGCTGTCGGCGCCGCTCCAGGGATTCTTCGAGGTCGCGCGCCGACTGGGCGGCGATGCGCTCGGCCTCCGCCGTGGCGTGGGCGATGATCTGCCGGGCCTCGGCCGCGGCCTCGCGCTCCTTTGCCTGATACATGGCGAGCGTCCGCTGCGCCTCCTCGCGCAGGTCGCGCGCGGTTTCGAGCTCTTCCCGGATACGCGCAGCGCGGTTGTCGAGCCCGCCCGCCACCATTTTCCGAGCTGGGATCCAAATCAGGCCAACAAACACGACAAAGGCAACAAACACCCAGAATTCCGGGTCGGCGAAGAGATGCGCCATCACGCCCGCCGCGCCACCATCACGGCCTCGACCGCCGCCTCGATGCGGCCCGGATCGACCGCCGCGCCGATGAGCTTGGCCGCAACCGAGGCGGCGGCCTCGGCGGCGATGCCGCGGATGTCGGCGACCGCGCGCTCCTTGGCCGCGACGATCTGCCGCTCGGCCGCCGCGGTGTGCTCGGCGAGCGACAGGCTGAGCTGGCGCTGCCGCTCGGCCGCCTCGGCGGCGAGCCGGTCGGAGGTTTCCTTCATCGTCGCCTGCGCCTTGGCGCGTGCGTCCGCCAGCGACTTCTCATAGGTGGCCAGCGCCGCGTCGGCCTCCGACTTGATCCGGGCCGCGTTGGCGAGATCGTCGTCGAGGCGATGGCGCCGCGCCTCGATTGCCGCACCGACGCGTGGCAATGCCACCGTCTTCATCAGGATCAGCATGACGATGAAAGTGACCGCCAGCCAGAACAGCTGCGGCACGAAGGTGGCGACTTCGAGTTGCGGCATCGCGGCGGCGTGCCGGGGTCAGAGCACGAACAGCAGCAACAGCGAGATGATCAGCGCGTAAAACGCCACCGCCTCGGTCAGCGCAAAGCCCAGCATGCCGATGCCGAAGACCTGGTCGCGGGCGGCGGGGTTGCGTGCGATCGAGGTCACCAGGGCGCTGAACACATTGCCGATGCCGACGCCGACGCCGGCCAGCGCGATTGCCGCTAGGCCGGCGCCGATCATCTTGGCGGAGGTTGGGTCCATCGTATCCGTCCTTTCCGAAAGAGTAGGGTCAGTGGAATGTGGCCTGCGGCAGCCGGCCGGTCAGTGCAAGTGGATGGCGTCGCTCAGATAGAGGCAGGTCAGGATCGCGAACACATAGGCCTGCAGGATGTTGATCACGACTTCGAGGGCGATCAGCGCGACGTTGAAGGTCAGCGGCAGAAAGCCGAACAGGCCCAGCGCCACGGTGAACCCGGCGAAGACGGCGATCATCGTGTGCCCGGCCAGCATATTGGCGAATAGCCGCAGGCTGAGGCTCACCGGCCGCGTCAGGTAAGAGATGATCTCGATCGGGACCAGGAGCGGCGCCATCACCACCGGCGCGCCCGGTGGGAAGAAAAACGTGAAGAAACGGATGCCGTGGCGGATGAAGGCGATGATCGTCACCATCGCGAACACGAACAGCGCCAGGGCAAAGGTGACGACGATCTGGCCGGTGAAGTTGAAGCTGTACGGGATCAACCCGAGCAGATTGCCGAACAGGATGAACATGAAGATCGAAAAGACCAGCGGAAAGTATTTGCGCCCCTCGTCGCCGACGTTCTCGCGCACCATGCCGGCCACAAACTCGTAAAGGAGCTCGGCGACCGATTGCACTCGGCCGGGGACGAGTGCGGCGCGCGCCGTGGCGCCGACCAGGAGCACCGTCGCCAGCACGACTGCGATCGTCATCATCAGGGCCGAGTTCGTATAGGAGATGTCGACCGAGCCGATATGGATCGGAATGATCCGCTCGATCCTGAACTGTTCGAGAGGTGAATGTTCAGCCGCCACTGTCGTCCCCGCAATCCCTGGCCCGAGCCGTGCCGCCGTCTAATCCCGTTTCGACCGATCGCCGCCGACGGCCGGCGGGTTGCCGTAGCCCACGCCTTTGGCCGCGCGGAAGACGTTGACCATTCCCGCCGCGATCCCCAGAAAGAAGAAGACGATCAGCCCCCAAGGCCGGGTTCCGAGCAGGCGGTCGAACACCCAGCCCAGCGCGAGCCCGACGCAGAGTGCGGCCGCCAGCTCGATCGCCATCCGGAACCCGAGACCCAACGCCCCTCGCGGAGGCCCGCCGCGCCCATCTTGATCCTCCTGGAGCCGCGCCCGTCGCGCCTTGTCGATCCTGTCGCCAAGTCGTGCCAGGGGGTCCGGCGGCCGTTCCTCACTCATCAGGGAAGCGCAGGCATCCGACACCCGTCCCAGCCGTATTGCGGCCAAAACGCGGCGGACCATAGTGATGCGTCACTGGGCTGTCAACGTGGGTCAGGCGGTTCGGCGCAGTGCCGCGGCGCGCGCGAAATCGACCGATACGAGCTGCGAGACGCCGCGCTCGGCCATCGTCACCCCGAACAGGCGATCGACCCGCGCCATCGTGATGCGGTGGTGCGTGACCACCAGGAACCGGGTGCCGGCGGTGTCGGCGATCTCGGCGACGAGTCGGCAAAAGCGGTCGACATTGGCGTCGTCGAGCGGGGCGTCGACCTCGTCGAGGACGCAGACCGGCGCCGGGTTGGTCAAAAATACCGCAAAGACCAGGGCGAGCGCGGTCAGCGCCTGCTCGCCGCCGGACAACAGCGACAATGCCTGGAGGCGCTTGCCGGGCGGGCTCGCCATGATTTCGAGCCCGGCGGCGAGCGGGTCCGGGTCGTCGACCAGCGCCAGCTGCGCCTTGCCGCCGCCAAAGAGGCGCGCAAACAGCCGAGCGAAATGGCCGTTGACACGCTCGAACGCGGCGCCGAGGCGCTGCCGCCCCTCCTCGTTCAATGCGGCGACGCCGCGGCGCAGCCTCGTGATTGCCTCGGTCAATTCGGCGCGCTCGTGCCGCAGGCCGGAAAGCCGCGCTTCAGTTTCGGCGGCCTCGCGCTCGGCGACGAGATTGACTGGCCCGATGCCGTCGCGCTCACGCAGCAATCGGTCGAGCCGCGCCGCCGTTCCGGCAGGATCGGGCGGCGTTTCGCCGGCGGCCAGCCCCGCCAGCTCGCCCAGCGCCTCGGGCGACACATCGAGTTGCTCGCGGATCTCCCGGCCAAGCCGCGCCAGCGCCTCCGCCGCGCCGTCGCGCAGCACTTCGAGCCGGGCGCGCCGTTCGCGGGCCACGGCCAGCGCCTCTTCGGCGGTGCGGGCGTTGCCGGTTGCCTCCCGCAGCCGCACTTCCTCCTGCGCCAGCGCATCGGCCGCCCGGCTGCTGTTCGCGGCGGCCTGCGCGATATCGGTGGCGAGCGTTTCGCTCTGCGCGGCGATCGCCGTCGGGCGGGCGGCGAGGTCGGCGATTTCCTGCGCAACAGCACCGCCCCGCTCGATGAGCGTCTTGCGCTGCGCGGTCGCCCGCTCACTGCGTTGGCGCCAGGCGCGTTCGTCGACATCGATCGCCATCAGGCGCTGCCGGCGCTCGGCGGCGGCGCGGCCGCGCCGCTCGGAAGCCGCAAGCGCCTCCGCTTCGCGCCGCCGGGCGGCGCCGGCCGAACTCCGCGCCTCTTCCAGCGCCGCCTGCACTACCGCCGTCTCGGGCAGTGCTGCGAGAATCCGTTCCATCCGGTCGGCGCGCTCGTCGAGCTCGGCTAAGTTCGGCCATCAACCTCTCGAGGGCGTCGGCGATTGCGGCGAACCGGGTTTCCGTCGTCAGCCTTCGGCGCGCAAGGGCTGCCTCCTCTTCGCGCGCGCAGGCCAAAGCCTTCTCCGCCTCGCGCAGCCGCAGCCGCGCGAGGCGGTCGGCCTCCGCGGCTTCCTCACGCAGGGCGCGCGCGCCGGCGACCTTCGCCTCGCGGGCCCGGCCTTCCATTTCGAGCCGCACGATTTCGGGGTCGATCTCGGCGAGGCGGTTCTTGTGCCGCAGCTGCTGCGCTGCCGGCGATGGCGCCGGAGCCATTCGCGTAAACCCGTCCCAGCGCCACAACCGCCCGTCGCGATCGACGAGCCTTTGCCCGGGCATCAGATGCGGCTGCAATTCGCGCCCAGCCTCGGCGCCGTCGACCCAGCCGGTGAACGCGAGGCTTCGGTTGAGGGCGGATGGCGCCGTCACCGCCTCGGCAAACGGACGGGCGCCGGTGGGCAGGGGCGCGGGCCTGCCGATCGCCAGGAGATCGACCCAGAAGCTGGTCGCGGCAGACCCCGCGTGCTCGGCCAGCGGCGCCAAAAGCTCGTCTTCGAAGAGGGCGCCGATCGCGGCCTCGAAACCATCCGCAACCCGCATCGCCGACAACACCGATTCCCCACCATCGGCATCAGGGGGCAGCAGCAGCGCTTGCAGCGCATCGGCCTCCGCGCCGAGGCGGACGAGTTCCGATTCGACCCGGCGCAGATCATCGAGGGCGGCAGCCTCTTCGGCCCGGCGCGTTGCGATCTGCGGCTCGCCACCCTCGACCTCGGTGCGGCATTGCTCGACCCGCAGTTCCGCCGTGGCCAGGGCCTCGACAACGGCGGCCGTCGCTTCGGCTGGAACGAAGGCGGCGCCCAGCATCGTGCGTTCCCGTTCGACTTCGGCCTGGCGCGCCCGCAGCCGGGCGCGGCGCTGGTCGAGATCTCGGCGCTGCTGGGCCAATGAGGTTCGGCGGGCGTCAAGGGCGGCGGCGGCCTCGGTCGCGCGCTGCAACGCGGCCTCGGCCGCGGCGAGGCCGGTGGCCGCCGCTTGCCGTGCCGGTCCGGCGGTGTCCGGTGCCAGGCCATCCCTGGCTTCGGCTTGGTCGAGCGCCCGCCGTTCCTGCGAAAGGGTGGTGAGCGCCGCAGCGGCGTCGGCAAGGAGCTCATCCTCGCGCCCGAGATCGGCGGCCAGCTGGACCAGACGGCGCTCGGCTTCGGCGCGGGCCACGAGCACGTGCCGCAATTCCTGCTCAAGGCCGTCGCGGGTCTGGGTCAGCCGTTGCAACTCGGCCGCGGCCCCGGTTTCGGCGAGCCGCAGCGACGGCAGCGCCTCTTCGGTCGTTTCGCGCCGCCGCCGCTCGGAGAGCGCGCGCTCGCTGAGCTCGGCGACGGCCCGCTCCGCCATGCCCAGATCGGCGGCGCAGCGCTCGGCCTCGGCCTCGGCCGCGAGCCGGCGCGCATCGAACAGCAGCGCCTCGGTCCACCGGATGTGCTCGCCGAGACGGCGGTAACGCTGCGCCTGGCGCGCCTGCTTCTTCAACGTCTCGAACTGCGCCTCGATCGTCGCGATCACGTCGTCGAGCCGCAGCAGGTTGGCCGCGGCCGCCTCGAGCCGCTGCTCGGTTTCGCGGCGGCGTGCCTGCAAGCCGGCGGTACCGGCGGCGTCTTCGAGGAGGAGGCGGCGCTCGGCCGGCTTGGCCTCGATCAGCGTGCCGATTCGCCCCTGGCTGATCAGCGCCCCGGACCCGGCGCCGGAAGCGGCATCGGCGAACAGCAGCTGCACATCGCGCGCCCGCACCTCGCGCCCGTTGATCCGATAGGTCGAGCCGCCGCCGCGCTCGATGCGGCGCAAGATTTCAATCTGGTCTCGGTCGTTGAACGCAAGGGGCGCGTCGCGGGCGCTGTTGTCGAGGCCCAGCGCGACCTCGGCGATGTTGCGCGCCGGCCGCCCGGTGGCGCCGGCGAAGATCACATCGTCCATGGCGCCGCCGCGCAGGCGCCTCGCCGAGGTCTCGCCCATAACCCAGCGCAGCGCTTCGGCCAGGTTCGATTTGCCGCAACCGTTCGGGCCGACGATCCCGGTCAGGCCGGGCTCTATCGGCAGCTCGGCGCCGTCAACGAAAGATTTGAACCCGAGAAGGCGAAGCCGCTCGACCTGCATCGCCCTCCCCGAGCGCCTGCCCCAGCCTTACCAATAAGCCGCTGAATTCAGCGGCCTGATCGTCATTCTCGCGAAAGCGAGGATCCAGGGCGGCGACGTTCGCACGGCTGCTCTGGACCCCCGCTTTGCGCGGGGTCGACGACGGTCTGCTGAAGTACCGCGTTTCATCGCAGGTCGGGTGTCAGGATTTCGGCGCGAGGCTCGCCAGCTGCTTGTCGAACTCCTCGACCGTCGGGGCGCCGGTGAACTTGGCATCGTTGATAAAGAAGGTTGGGGTGGAGTTGACGTCGAGCTCCTTCGAAGCAAGAAGCCGGCCTTCGACGATCTTGTTTTCGAGCGCGGTGTTCTTCAAGCAGGCATCGAAATCCTCCCTGCTCATGCCGCCCAGCTTGGCGATGCGCGCCAGCGACTCCAGGTAATCGCGGGACATCACCCATTTGTCCTGAGAGGCGAAAAACGTGTCGATATAGGCATAGAACCGGTCGGGCGGGGCGCAGCGCGCGATCATCGCCGCCCGCAATGCCGGCTCGTCCAGCGGGTAGTCGCGCAGCACCAGCCTGACCTTGCCGGTGTCGATCCATTTCTTCTTCAGATCGGGCAGGACCTCGTTCGCGAAATGGGCGCAATGCGGGCAGGTCAGCGAGGCGTATTCGACGATCGTGATCGGGGCGTCGGGGTTGCCCAGGATGCGGTCGTCCGTGCCGAGCTCCAGCAGGGTGTGCGAATCGGCAAGCTGTGCAGGCGCGGCGAGCGCTGCCGGGATCGCAAGGATGATGCCGTAGACCGCAAGGAGTGCGAACCAGATTTTCCGCATCTCGAGGTTCCTTAATACAATATATTGAAGTTAGCCGGTTCGGAGGAAGGGTGCAAGGCTCGGCGGCGGCCCTCAGCGGCGGGTGCCGATGACCGCTCGTCCGAGCCGGGCGAGAGCCGCCCGCAACTCGGGTTCGGCAATACAAGAGAGCCGCTCGTCGAGCGCTGCCGCCTCGCCGGCGGTGAGCGTCGGCGGCGGCGGAATGGCTGGGGCGGCGGCGAGCGGCAGCGGCCCCTGCACCTGGGTCAGGCGGGTCACCACGGGCCGGCCGAAATAGAGGTTGATGCGCTCGATCAACAGCGGCGCGCGGTGCTGCACTTCGAGCGCGGCCGCCGGCGCGGTGCGCAGCTTCAAGACCCCGTCTCGGCCGAGCGCAGCGGGCCAGGTCGACGCGGCCCAATCGTTGCCGACGATTGCCGCCCATTCCGCCTTGAGGCGTACGAGCATGCCGCCGCCGCGCCTGGCGACAACCGGTGCGGCGATCCGAGAAACGGCGACCCCGATGGCGCGGAATCCCGGCCGCCGCTCGCCCGCCGGCGCCGCGCCAGCTAGAATCGGGGTTTCCTGCGAGCCCTCGCGCTGCCGACTCGCCACCATGGCATCGATCCGGTCCGAAACCAACTCCCCACCTCAGTCACCCGACCCGGCGGCTCTGCTCGCATGGTACGATCGCCATCGGCGCGATCTCCCTTGGCGCGCGCCGCCTGGCTCGCGTCCCGATCCCTACCGCGTGTGGCTCAGCGAGATCATGCTGCAGCAGACCACGGTGGCGACGGTCCGCTCGTATTTTGACCGTTTCGTGGCGCGCTGGCCCGAGATTTCGGCACTAGCCGCAGCGTCTCTCGACGACATTCTGCGGCTCTGGCAGGGGCTCGGCTACTACGCCCGTGCCCGCAACCTGCATGCCTGCGCGCGCGCCGTGGTCGAGCGCCATAGTGGCGTCTTTCCGGACGACATCGGCGCCCTGCGCGCACTCCCCGGGATCGGCGGCTACACCGCGGCGGCAATCGCGGCGATCGCTTTCGACCGGCGCGAGGCAGCGGTCGACGGCAATGTCGAGCGCGTCGTCGCCCGCCTTCACGCCATACGCGAGCCCTTGCCGCTCGCCAAGCCGCGTCTCCAGGCACTCGCCACGGCGCTGGTCTCGCAGCAGCGGCCCGGTGACTTCGCGCAGGCGATGATGGATCTCGGCGCCACGATCTGCACGCCGCGCCGGCCGCGCTGCGTGCTGTGCCCGTGGCGCGAGTGTTGCGCTGCCCGGGCCGCCGGGCTCACCGAATCGCTGCCGGCGCGGGCCGAGAAGCCGGAACGGCCCCAGCGCTGGGGGGTCGCGTTCTGGCTGACCCGGCCGGACGGCGCGGTGCTGCTGCGCCGCCGCGCGGAGCAGGGCCTGCTCGGCGGCATGGTCGAAATCCCGTCGACCCCATGGCGCGCCGAGCCGTGGACGCTCGCCGAGGCTCTCCGGGCCGCTCCCGCCGACGCCGAATGGACGGAGTTGGCGGGCACGGTGCGCCACGGCTTCACCCATTTCCGACTGGAGCTGGCCATCGTCGCGGCGCATGGCACGGCTGACGGCATCTGGTGCCCGATCGATCGGTTCGGCGAGCACGCCTTGCCCACCTTGATGAAGAAGGTCGCCCGGCACGCCGTCTCGGCGACCGCCGCAAGCCCCTACGATGGGCTCGCTGCGAGCGCCGCGAGCAACGGCAATTCACCTTCGATGGCCAACCTGACCGGGGCGAAGGAGCGGCGGTGATGGGGGGTCACCCCGAGCCGGCCGATTGCCTGGCCGTGCTCGCGCGTCGCGTAGCCGACGTTGGTCTCCCAGCCATAGCCCGGATAGCGCGGCGCCAGATCGCGCATGATCCGGTCGCGGGTGACCTTGGCGACGATCGAAGCGGCGGCGATCGAGAAGCTCAGCGCGTCGCCCTTGACGACGGTCTGCACGGCGCAGGCGATTGGCGGTGCGACGGAGCCGTCGACCAGCGCCCGATCGGGGCGGACGCCGAGTGCCGCGACCGCCCGCGCCATCGCCAGCAAGGCAGCGCGCAGGATGTTGATCTGGTCGATCTCGCGCACGCTTGCGGCACCGACGCCGATATATGCGCTGCCATGGTCGAGGCAGCGCCGCAGCACCCGCCAGCACGCTTCGCGCTGTTCGCCCGACAGCACCTTCGAATCGTCGAGCCCGTCGCGCAGCGCTTTCGGCAGGCGCCGGGGCTCCAGGATCACCGCCGCGGCGACAACCGGCCCGGCGAGCGGCCCTCGCCCAGCCTCGTCGATGCCGCAGACGATCCCCTTGCAGCGCCGCTCGATCGCGAAATCCGGCATCGCCCCTCCAGGTGCTGCTTGTGGCACACCGGCGGATTGACCGGCAAGCGGGGTGCCGGATGCACGAGACAGCGCTATCCTAGCCGGATGCCTTCGTACTCACACTCGCGAATCGGCTCGGCGCGGCGGCGCGCGATGGCTTGTGCTTTCGCTGCAGCGGTCGTTACGTCGCTGCACTTTACGCCGCCGGCACACGCCGTCGATCTCTTTGCGACGCATGAGGTCACGGCCCAGTTCGCGACCCCCGACGGCAAGCCGATGGCGAATGCCGAGGTGCGCGTGTTCGCACCCGGCGACCCGAGCAAGGCCGTCGCGACCGGCCGCACCGATGCCGAGGGCAAGTTCGTCTTCGGCGCCGACCGGGACGGGATGTGGAGCGCCGAGGCACGCACCGCCGACGAGGTGGCGCGGGTCATGATCCGGGTCGGCGGCGGATCGCAATCGCAGGGCTGGGTTTCGCCCCTTCTGATCATCGGCACGCTCGCGGTGCTGCTGGTCGTCGCCTTTTGGTATCGGTTGCGGCAGCTCAGGGCGCGGCGGCCCAAACCTTAGGGTTTGGCGCGAGACAAAGGCTGGCGTGTCGGCGAACGCCGCACCACCTCCCCCGATCTGACACTTTAGCCGCGGCCGACGAACGGCATCTTTGTCGCCATCACGGTCAGGAACTGGACATTGGCCTCGGGGGTTACGGTCGCCATGAAGACGACCGCACGGGCGACGTTCTGCACGTCCATCACCGGTTCTTCCATGACCGTGCCGTTGGCTTGCGGCACGCCCCGCTGCATGCGCGCCGTCATCTCGGTCAACGCGTTGCCGACATCGATCTGGCCGCAGGCGATGTCGTATTTGCGGCCATCGAGCGAGGTCGATTTGGTCAGGCCGGTGATCGCGTGCTTGGCCGAGGTGTAGGCGGCCGAGTTGGGCCGCGGCACATGTGCCGAGATCGAGCCGTTGTTGATGATCCGGCCGCCCATCGGGCTTTGGTCCTTCATGATCTTGAAGGCTTCCTGCGTGCACAGGAACGAGCCGTTCAGGATCGAATCGATGACCCCCTTCCAGCGCTCGTAGGGCAATTCCTCGATCGGCGAAGCGGCGCCGAACCCGGCGTTGTTGAAGAGCACGTCGAGACGGCCGTAGGTCGCCTTGGTCCTAGCGAACAGTGCGCGGACCGAGTCGGGGTCGCCGACATCGGTGGGCACGCCGAGCGCCCGGCCCTGCAAGCCCTCGATCTCGCCGACCACCGTCTGCAAGGGCTCGGGCCGGCGGCCGGCGACGACGACCGCAAACCCTTCCCTGGCCAGTGCCAGCGCCGATGCCTTGCCGATGCCGCTGCCCCCGCCGGTGACCAGCGCGACTTTCCCGTTCGAAGCCATATTCAAGCTCTCCTGCCGACGATGCCCTAACTTTCGTTCACGATAGCAGCTTCCCTGTGAAGGAGGGACGAAATCCGACCCCCAAGCATCTTGAACGTCCCCGTGGAGAGTGGGGCGCGTGATTCCCCGTCACCCACCAGCGCGACGGCAAGAGCATCCTGGCGTGTGAGCGCCGGCGGAGCGGCTCCGGTGACTGTCAATCCGCCCGATCACCCGGGAAGTATATTATGGTTCAACCTGAAGAAATTCGTCGGATCGTATTTCGCCTTGATTGCGGCGAGCCATTCATGGGTCTCGGCGCCGATTCCCTCGCGCCCGACCGCGGGATCGCCATCATGACCGGACAGAAGTTGAGATATAGCCGGCCGTTCGAATAAGGCCGCATTCCGGGCAGGCAGCGCCGCCACAGGGCGGCGCTGCGGTGCCGGGGTTATTCGGCGGCGGCGCGGGTTGGGGTTGGGGTTTGCGCCGCGGCGAGAACGGCGGCGGCTTCTTTGGCGACGCGGGTGCCCTCGAAGAAGCGCGGGTTCTGCGTGCCCCACAGCTTGACCGCGTTGGTGAAGGTGAAGGCACGGAAATCCTCGGTCGTGATGTGGCCATCCTCGACCAGCTCGTAGGCTTCCGGCAGCGGGTGGCGCATGTCGATCACGTCGAAATGCCCGATATCCGAGCTGAAGATCGCGTTGAGCTTTGACCCGAACGGGTTGTTGCGGCCGAATGCGGTCGCGTTCATCCGGTCGTCGGCCTCGCAGCCGAAATAATAGGGCTTGGCGTAGAGATCGACCCAGTCCTCCTTGCGGGTGATTTTGCAGGCCGAGAAATCGTCGATGTTCTCGACCCCGCCGGTCAGAAAGGCCTGCTCGGGGTCGGGTAGACCGCCGCGCTCGCGCAATGCCGCGGCAATGTCGCCGTAGCCGTATTTCTCGACCAAGCTCATCAGTTTGGCGCGGTCGAGCTTGTCCGGGTGCATGCGCTCCAACGCCTTGGCGCTGCGCCGCTCCCAATGCTCGATCAGATCGCCAAACAGCTGTGACGCCCAGCCGACGCCGCCTTCGAGAAACGCAAAGCGCAGCTCCGGAAAGCGCCGGGTGACGCCGCCCAGAAAGATCGCCTTGGCGGTCGCATGCCCGGCCGCGGCGAAATGGCCGATGTGGTTGTAGCAGAAATTCGTCGGCGACAGGCGCAGGCCCTGGCTGCTCGAGGCGCTGTGAAAGGTTGGTGCGATGCCCAATTCGACGCATTTCTTCCAGACCGGGTCGTAGTCGTACTCGCTGTCGAGGCCGAGGACGTCGTACCACACCGCAAAGCGCGCGGTGTCGGGGTCGTTGGCGGCGGCGGCCGGCACCTTGCGCGCCATGTTGCTGCCGAACATGCCGACCTTGGAACCCAGCTGCCTGGTCGCGAACTCCAATTCGGCGATCGCCTCGTCGGGGGTGTGCATCGGGATGATCGCAGCCGGGGTCAGCCGGTCGCCGAGGCCGCTGAAATAATCGGCTGAGACGATGTTGTAGGCGCGGATCACGGCGCGGCGGGTAGCGTCGTCCTGGATGCGCGGAAAGCGCAGCCCGGCGGTCGGGTAGACCACGACAAAATCGAGGCCCAGCTCGTCAAGGCGGTCATAGAGCAATTTCGGCATCATCGCGGTTGCGCGATCGAGCGTGTTTTCCGCCTGGCGGGACCAGAAGGCCTGCTGCGCAGTGCGCTTGTGACGCCGCTCGGCGGCCGACATCGACAGCGACTCGCGGGTCGTCCCCATCGCCTTCAAAAAGCCGTCAGCGGCCAAGTCGCCGCCGACCTTGCGCATCTTGTCGCTAAACACCGGGTCGTATTCGACCCAGTGCCCGTCGCCGTCGACGATCGGATGGTCGATGCGGGAATGAACCTGCTCTGGCGTCAAGTGGGCACTCATCGGTGGCTCCGGCCTGATGGTTGCTAAACACCGTTCATCCTGAGCCCGCCGCCGATCACCGCCAACCATGAACAGTCGCGGAGGGTTGCACCGAGCGCATGCATGACCCCCACAAAACCGGCCCGGCGCACGCGCCGGACGCCCGCCCGCACCGCCGTTCCGGCTGTTTTTTGCGCCGGCCCCTAATTGGGGAGAAAAAACTTTTGCTGCTGCTGCAGCAAATCAGCAGCTAAAGCCATGGGTGGCCGCGTACCGTCTCCCTGCGGCCGGTCGGTGGGCTTCCGGAGCGGCCCCTGGCGAACCGCCCGCGGCGGTCCCGCGGCTCCTGTTTCACCTGCTTTATCTGGTCGAGATCAGGTATCGCCAACTCCTTCAATGAAATGCCGCACCCCCACGGGCGCCCGATGCCCGCAAGGATACAATACGACTATGGCAATTCCTTGGTTTGATACCGCAAATTCCGGCAGCGGGTGCGAGCGGGCCCCGCTGAATCACGCCGCGCTCCAGCATTCCAGCCCGCCGCGGCAGACGCCTGGCCGCTGCCCGGTCCTTAGATCATGAGAAGGCGAGTGTCCCTGCGGGCCAGACCCTATTTGCCGGCTCACCGCGCCGCGCCGCAGATTGCGTTATCCAGGCGCGGAACTGCGGGCGGCCCCCGGAAGCGGCGAATGCGGCCGGCCTCGGCGCAACCGATCGGGTAGGCCTCGCGGCCGCGCCGACCTTCGCAATCATGGCGCCACTTACGGGCGTTCCTGGTGGCGGCCCGCCGGATCTGCTCTGCTCGCCCACACAAGATACGTCACCGATGAGTGCTGATGAGCGCCTGCCGTTCAGCGCCTTGACCGAAGCTGATCTCCACGCGCCGAAGCGGTACCTGCCGGTCCTGGTCCGGCGTCCGCCATGAAAGTGCGAGAGGCTCAAGTGCGGCGATATCGAGAACGGAAAGCAGTCACTCCCGGCCGGTGCGGCCGTGCCGAGGGTCCGGGCCCGGGTCGCGTCCGGCGGCAACCTCGGCCAGCCGGCCGAGGTAATGGGCCCACCCATCCGCATGGCCGGCGCATTGTTCGGCGTTGGGCAAGCCGGTGTGGGTCAGGCGCAGCAGGGTTCCGTCCGGCGGCTGCTCGAGCAGGTCGATCTCGATCAGGCTCGACCCCGGCGGCACCTCCTCGCTGCCGTCCCAGCCGAAGCTGTAGGCCAGGCGGTGCACCGGGACCACCTCGCGGAAGGAGCCGCGGGCGCAGCGAGCCCCGGTGACATTGACGAGATAGAGCCCGCCGGGCTGCGGCTCGACCTGCGCCTCCGTTCCCATCCAGCGCAGGATCTTCTCGGGATCGGTCAGGAGGGCGAACACCGCGGCGGGCGGCGCCGGGATGTGTGTCTCGCGGCGGACGACGAGGGCCTCTTGCATCGGTCTCCTCCATGGTTGCGATGCTTGCCCCGCCGGCGGCGGAGGATGGATGGGCGCCGGGGTCGGGGCCTTGCCCCGAGGATAGACCGGCGGGCCCGGCTGCGCCATCGCCGCGGCGCCGATGATGGGCCGGGGGACGGGGGCATGATCGCGGCACCGGTTGCGCCAACGACACCCCCGACTTGGCTACTTGGCGACTTGGCTCAGCGCCTGTCGTACTCGTCGTGGCGGCGCCACCAGTAGCCTGTCTCGTTGCGCCCCTTGGGGGCGCGGTCGAGCCACTGATATGCGCCCCAGAGGCCGTCCAGTCCGCGCGCGTAGGTCGAATAGGTGTGGTAGACGATGCCGTCTTCGAGCGCGAACGCGCTCATGCCCGGCCTCTCGCGCGCGTAAGTGGCCACGTCGGTGCCGGTCATGGCCGCGCCCTTGGCAGCGCCTTCGGGTTTCGCCCGCGAGGGTATCTCGGCAACCGGCCGCGCCGCCACGCGCCGGTAGTTGTATTCGGAGCCTCCCGCGCGCTGTTGCTGCTCGGTGATCGAGACGTTGAAGTCGGCGTTAAAATCGCTGCCGAACGACGAAGCCCACGGAAAGCTCCACCCCATCCGCTGCTTATACGCCTGCAGCTTCGCGAGGGGCGCCCGCGAAACCGCCCAGAGCATCACATCGTGGTTCGCCAGGTGGACGGCGACGCCGTTGAAGCCGTCTGCGATCGCCGAGCAGGACGGACACCCCGCCGTGTAGTCGGGCCCGAACATGAAGTGATAGACGAGGAGCTGCGAGCGCCCTCTGAAGAGGTCTGCCAGCGAGGCGCTCCCCTCATCGGTCTCGAACCGGTACGCCTTGTCGACCCGGACCCACGGCAGCTCCTGCCGCCGTCGCGCCAGCTCGTCGCTGCGGCGGGTCAGCTCCTTCTCTGCCTCCAGCAGTTGAAGCCGTGCGTTGAGCCATTGCTCTCGCGTTCCGATTTCATGCGCCGCCATATCTGCCTCCTATGGCTGGTCGGATTGTTCTCAGCTTCGCGGCAGTTCGCCGATTGCGGGCAGCGCCGTGCCGGTTTCGAGCAAAGTCTTGAGGCTCGACAGGATTTTTGGCCAGCCGACGGATACCGCACCGATCAACTTAGAACCTGGCCTGTCGATTTCGTGGGTGATCGTCAGCTTCACGACCTCGCCGGCTTGCTCGATCTCCATGACGCAGCGCGCGTAGCCCTCTTCGTGCAGCTCGGGCCTGAATTGGTTGCGCCATTTGAGGACCAGCCGCTTCGGCTTCTCGATATCGACAATTTCACCGCTGTCGGCGACCCGGCCATCGGGAAAGACCAGCCTCCACGGCGATCTCGCTTTCCATTCCGTCTCGAAGTTCATGCCAAACCAGTACCGCTTCATGAACTCCGGGGTGGTAAGGGCAGCCCATAACTCCTCCTGCGTGGTTTTGATGTATGTGACGTAGACGAAGCTGCTGTTGGTTTCTTCAGTCATCGCGTTCTCCTTCAAGGCTTTTCTTGAGCTCTGAAAGTGCGCCCAGGCGGGGGAGCTCGAATTTGCTGATCCAACGCTCGGCGATCTCATTGATCGGAACAGGATTAATGAAGTGCAGCTTTTCCCGGCCCTGCCGCCTCCAGGACACGAGATTGCCCTCCTCAAGAACCGCCAGATGCTTCGCTACCGCTTGGCGGGTCATGTCCAACCCTTGGCATAGTTCGCCAAGCGTCTGACCACTTCTCTGGTGCAGCCGATCCAGCAACTGGCGGCGGTTTGCATCGGCCAATGCGCGAAACACCGCGTCCTCATTCATGCCGATAATATGGAACCGTTTAGTTGCCTGACAAACTGGGAACCGATCGGTTGCCTGTCAACCAAAATTTTGTGCCCGCGCATCGGCGCTGGCACCGGGCCCTCGTGACTTTCGACAGACCAGGGCCGTGGCGGCATGATTGCGGTATGGAGCTTCCTGCGCCCTTCGCTTGGCTGGTGGACGAAGCCGGCGCCTCGCCCGGCCCTGACCGGTTCCTGGCCGAGCTCGGCGGCCGGCTGCTGGCCGAAGGTCTGCCGCTGGCCGGCGGCGCCCTGACCTTGGCGGTGCCGCATCCGATCGTCGCCCGCCGCACCTGGCTGTGGCGGGCGGAGACCGGGGTGGTGATCGAGGCGCTGGGCTTTGCCGGCGGCCCGCCGAGCCATGCCGGGCGCGACTGGCTCGCCGGGCTCGGCCCGGTGCACGAGGACACGATCGGCCCGAGGCTGGAGGGTCCAGAGCCGGACAGTCCGGTGCTGGGCTGGGCCGGGACTCGGCCGTTCGCCCCCGCCGAGGCCGGCGGGCTGCGTCAGGCCGCGCGCTTCGCCGCCGCACCCTTGGCCGCCCTCGCCGCGCGGGCGGCGCTGGCCGCACTGCTCGAAGCCTATCTCGGCCGGCGCAGCGCCGCCCGGGTGCAGGCCGGCGCGCTGCGCCGCGGCGCTGGCGAGACCATCCGCGCCGCGCTGCTCTGTGCCGATCTGCGCGACTTCACCGCGCTCTCCGAGGCGACCGAGCCCGTGGCGGTGATCGCCGCCCTCGACGCCTGGTTCGACCGCGTCGCCGGGGCGGTGCACGCCTTCGGGGGCGAGGTGCTGAAGTTCATCGGCGACGGCGTGCTGGCGATCTTCCCGGTCACCGGCGCGCAGTCCGAGGCCTGCGAGGCGGCGCTGCGCGCGGTCGTCGCCGCCCGCGCCGGCATGGCCCATCTCGATGCGGTGCGGCAGGCGCAGGGGCTGCCGCCGCTGCCTTTCGGTGCGGCGCTGCATTTGGGCGAGATCCTGTGGGGCAATATTGGTGCCGCCGACCGGCTGGACTTCACCGCAATTGGCCCCGCGGTCAACCTGGTCAGCCGGCTGGAGGGGCTGTGCCGGCCGCTCGGCCGGTCGGTATTAATCTCGGGCGCGGTCGCCGCCGAGACCGCCGCGCCGCTGGTGCCGCTCGGCGAACACGTGTTGCGCGGCATCGCCGCACCCTGCACCGTCTTCACCCTGCCGGATGCGTGAGCTCGTCTGACGACGCATGGTTTCCGACCGACCTGCCCAGCAAGCCTTCTTCGGCGTCTCGGCACTGCTCCTCGCCGCCAGCGCGGCGGTGACGATCGCGTTCCGTAAATCGGACGGCTGCAGTCAATCTCTCTTTTCGTTCTCTAGCACGGTGATTTCGGGTTTGACCCGGGCCTGAGCCTTCCTCATCAGCCGCCGCGTTCCGAGCGGCAGGAATTGCCATCCTTAACAGCCGTTGCCGGCGCGATGGAGCAACGGCAAGGTCGGGTGGCAAGCGGACCGTCATCTGTCGCCGTCGCGGAGCGGCTCCAGACCCCCGAAGCGGTCAGCGGTCGAGGGCATTAGCAATGGCGCGGCGCCCCTGTCGGCGACGGCGACAGGGTTAAGGCACTGGCGCTGCTGACGGGGCGGTGGAATTGATCCGGACCGGGCACGCTGACGAAATAGGTGCCGGTGGGTGACGAAGATCAGCGGCTTGGCCGTGGCAGGATTTTGTGCTGACTGACCGCCAAAATGTTGGACGACTGCTAAATCTGTTGGTCGTCAGTCTCCGGCTTCTTGAAGGCACGAACTTACGCTGTTGTCCAAGACGGCAGGCACCACTATGGATTCGTGCATCGAGGTGCGTCAATAACTGCCTGGCTATGCAACGAACCCGGCGTGACTTATGATCCAGGCCGCGCGCGATCAACCGGAGACGGAACCTGCGGCACTTCCTCAAGTCAACAGAACGGCGCTTCCAACTGATTCTGATCAAGCCATCCCACTACGACGACGACGGCTATGTGATTCGATGGTGGCGCGCGATGATCCCCTCCAACTCTCTCGCCGCCGTATACAGCATCGCCGCCGACTGTGCCGAACGCAGCGTTCTGGGGACCGATGTTGCCATCGATATCGAGGCAATCGACGAGACGAATACCCGCGTTGTCGCGCGAAATCTGATTGCCAGGTTCCGGCGCCACAGCAATTTCGGGCTTGTCCTACTGGTCGGCGTCCAATCCAACCAGTATCCCCGCGCCCTCGACATCGCAAAGCCCTTCCGGGACGTCGGTATCCCGGTTGCTATGGGCGGGTTCCATGTCTCCGGATGCCTTTCCATGCTGGATGGCGACGCGGTCGAGCTGGACGCCTGCCGCAAGCTCGGCATTGTCCTGTTCGCGGGCGAGGCCGAGGGACGCCTCAGCCGATTGCTTCAGGACGCTGCCGCGGGCCGGCTTGCGCCGATCTATAATTTCCTCAAGGACCTGCCAGGGCTGGAAGGCATGCCGGTGCCGATCCTGCCGAGGCAACATGTCAGGCGGACAATCGGTGTCAGCACCACATTCGACGCGGGCCGCGGCTGTCCATACCAGTGTTCGTTCTGCACAATCATCAACGTGCAGGGTCGCCAGTCCCGCTTCCGGTCGGCGGACGACATCGAGAATCTGGTGCGCCGCAACTGGCGCGACGGCATCCACAAATTCTTCATCACAGACGACAATTTCGCCCGCAACAAGGGGTGGGAGGCGATTTTCGATCGCCTGATTGAGTTGCGCGAAGAAAGCCGCATCCCGCTCGGTCTGATGATCCAGGTAGACACCCTCTGTCACAAGATCCCGCGTTTTGTCGAGAAGGCGAAACGCGCCGGAGTCACGCGGGTCTTCATCGGATTGGAGAACATCAATCCGGATAATCTGCTCGCGGCGAAGAAGGGCCAGAACAAGATTACCGAATATCGGACGATGCTGCTCGCCTGGAAAGCGCAGGGCATCATGACGCTTGCAGGATACATCCTCGGCTTCCCGGCCGACACGCCGCAGACGATCCGGCGCGATATCGAAATCATCAAGAACGAACTTGCGGTCGACGCGCTGGAGTTCTTCTGCCTGACCCCGCTCCCCGGCTCCGAAGATCACCAGGACCTATGGAAGCGTGGTGTCGCGATGGAAGCAGACCTCAACACCTATGACGTCGAGCACGTCTGCACCGCTCATCCGCGGATGAGCAAAGGAGAGTGGGAAGCGATCTACCAAGAGGCGTGGTCGCTCTACTATACCCCGCAGCATATCGAGGCACTGATGCGCCGCGCGGCGGCGACCGGCGTCTCGATGCGTAGCCTCGCAACCATATTGCTGACATTTTCGACGACCGTTCGGCTCGAAAAGGTACACCCGCTGCAAAGCGGGTTGCTGCGTCTAAAGCGTCCCTCGGAGCGGCGCCCCGGCTTTCCTCGCGTCAACCCGTGGGGCTTTTGGCTGGGCTTTGCCTGGGAAACCCTGCGCAAGCATGCGGCTCTGGCACTGACCGTCTGGCGCCTCGCACGGCTGAGACGAGCGATCGAACGCGACCCCGAGGCGCTTACTTATATGGATCAGGCCCTGAGCCCGGTTGGGGAGGATGATGACGGAACGCTCGACCTGCTGACCAAGACGGGCGGTGCCCAGGCCGCACTCGCCCGCGCCCGACGAGGTGATCGAGTGAGGGGCGCTGTTTGACCGCTTTGGGTCGGTTTGAGCCGACCGATCCCCGGCACGCAAATGGCCGCTATCGGCGCGCTAGGGCCGCTCAACGCCAAAGCAGCTCCGCCGATGCGGCCGCCGGTCCTGCCCCACAGGCGCGCTCGGCGGCGCTTTTCCTATTCGGGTGCGGGTAATCCCGCATTCTGGCCACGTGCTGGTATGTGAACGGCTGCAAAATGGTTCGGTATCGGATCGATGGCTAATTCACCGCGATTACAGCGACGAGCTCAAATACATAGAAGATGGTGAACAACTCGTTGTCCGTCGTGCGAGGACGACTGCAGCGGATTGCGCCTGAAATCAACGAATTAGATAAAGAATGATCCGTTTAGCGGGTGGCGGCGCCTCAGCGATCCTGGCGCGAGACCGGTGCTCGCGGCAAGGGACCGATGCCGTCGCTTGCTGCTTCGACCGCGCCTCTGCTATTCGATCCGCGCCAAAGTCCGGGAGGAATGCGGGATGCGGTTTGGCTTCTTCGACCAATTGCCGTGCGCGGAGGGATTTTCCGAACAGCAGCGGTTTCGCGACATCATCGCCCAGATCGAGCTGGGCGATACCCTCGGGTTCGACGCGGTCTGGCTCGGCGAATTGCATTTCAGCCGGTCGTTCTCGATCCTCGCCGACCCCCTGATGGTGCTGGCCGCGGCGGCGCAGCGGACGAGTCGGATTCGGCTGGGGACCGCGGTGACCCTCTTGCCGTTGCACAACCCGGTCAAGATCGCCGAGGAAGCGGCGATCGTCGACATCCTGAGCGACGGACGGCTGGAGCTCGGCTGCGGGCGGGGCACGGCACCCTTGCACTATTCGGGCTACGACATCCCGCAGGAGGAGAGCCGGGAGCGGTTCGACGAGGCGCTCGAGTTCATCCTCGGGGCCTGGACCCAGGAGCGGTTTTCGTTCGACGGAAAACATTTCCGGGCAAAGGATTTGACCGTGGTGCCGAAGCCAGTGCAAAGGCCGCACCCGCCGGTGCGGATCGCCGCCAACAGCCCGGATACGTTTCCGATGGCCGGGCGGCGCAACTTCCCAATCTTCGCGACACCGCTGATCAACCCGCCCGACAAGCTGAAGGAGGGGCTGGCCGTCTATCGCGGCACCCTGCCCGCCGGGATCCGGGGCGACACCGCGCTCGCCTTTCCAGTGCATGTCGCGGCGAGCCGGGCGCTGGCGCGCCAGGATTGCGAGCGCGGCCTGCTGCGCTTTTTGCGCGAGGCGGCGGAACGGCTACGGCCGCTCGGCGACGGCGACATCAAGAGCTTCGAGGCATTTCGCCAGGTGCTGGCGCGCATCGAGCGGGTCACTTATGACGACATGGACCGCGAGATGGGCGTCTTTGGCGAGCCAGCCTATTGCATCGACCGCATCCGTGCATTGCAGCATGAATACGGCATCGACGAGTTCATCTGCTATTTCAACCAGGGCGGGGTCATGGAGCACGCCATGGTGCGGCAAACGATGACCCGGTTCGCCGAGGAGGTGATGCCGCATTGCCGGTAGGGACGTCCGACTGACAGTGGCCCTGGGCCCCCGCTTTCGGGGGGACGATGAATTTGGCTAGCCGAGGCAGGCGCGGATGAAGGCGCCGCCGGCGGCGAGCGCTTGCCTGCCGGCGGTCAGCTCCGGATGGAACAGGTGCCAGACATGGACCATCTCCGGCCAGATCTGGAGGTCGACCCGGACATCGGCAGCACCCGCGACCTTGGCGAGGCGGACCGCGTCGTCGAGCAACGTTTCCGCCGCCCCGACCTGGATCAGCAATGGCGCCAGCCCCTTGAGGTCGGCGTAGAGCGGCGAAGCCAGCGGCGAGCGCGGGTCGGCACCGTTCAGGTAGATCCGGGCCATGTCGAGGATGCCGGCTCGCTGGACGGTCGGGTCCGAGGCGGCCTTGCTCGACATCGTCTCGCCGGACGCCTCCATGTCGACCCAGGGCGAGATACACCAGCCGCAGCCCGGTTGCGGCAGCCCCGCCTCGCGGATCGCCACCATCGCCGCGACCACCAGGCCGCCGCCGGCGCTGTCGCCACCGATCGCTACGCGGCCGGGCTTGATGCCGCGCGCCAACAGAAAGCGGTAGCCGGCAAGTGCGTCGTCGACCGCTGCCGGGAACGGGTGCTCGGGCGCCAGCCGGTAGTCGAGCGCCAGCGCCGAGACCTTGGCGGCGCGGCCCGCCTCGGCCACCAGATGGCGGTGGCTGTCGAGCGAGCCGATCACATAGCCGCCGCCGTGCAGATAGAGGAGCGCCGCGTCGCGCTCGTCGCCCGGCGTAAAGGTCCATTCGGCGCGCACGCCGTTCGCGGTCGCCGGCTCGACCCCGACATCGGCGGCGACCCCGTATTCGCGGCCGCGCGCGTCGATGTCGCGGCGGCGCTGCCGGTAGTCATCGGACCGCGGCCGGCTCGCGAGCTTTGCCCGCAACGCGCCGATTTCTCCATCGCTCATCTGCGTCTCCTCAACCGTCCTCATCGGCAAAAAACCCCGGCGCGGCGGGTGGCCGGCGCCGGGGCCTGATCAGCGGCCGTCCTACGACGGCATCTGGCCGAGATAGTCGGGCTTGCCGATCTTGATGCCGACGCCGCGCAGGATGTCGTACGCCGTCGTCGAGTGGAAACCGACCTGCAGCATCGCGAAGTGGAGCAGGTAGTTCTGCGCCTTCATCGTGCGCGGCTGGCCACCCATGGGGACCGTGACGTCGCTATCGTCCTTGCCGTCGAGCTGGTTGGGACGCAGCCCCTTCAGGAAATCGACGGTCTTGTCGATGCGCGACTGCATCTCGGCAAAGCTGTTGTCCTGGTCCGGCAAGCTCGGCAGGTCCACCCCGGCGACCCGTCCGGCGCTGAGCGAATGGTTGCAAACCTGCCGCACCTGGCGCTCCAGCGTGAACATGTCCGGATAGAACCGCAGATTGAGGACTACGCCGGTATCCCATTTCTGCGCGGCCGCGTGCTCTTCGGCCTTTTTCAGCACGGTTTTGAGGCCGCCGAGCAGCTGCAGGAACACTGGCACCGAGGCGCTGTACATCGAAACCGCCATGGAACTCCTCCTCGCGTTTGGTGACGTTGACGCCGTGGCCATCTTAACGGGGCGCGCCGCCGGCGGGAAGCCGCCTTGCCTTCCCATCGGGAAAAGCAGAGTTGACGACCACCTTCCGAGGCGATTACGCCGACGCCCAATCGGATGCCGCAAGAGGCTCGTGGAGCCAGGTTACCGCCAGGAGGGCGCCTCCCGGCTTCCCCGGCAATCCGCCGTCGCCGTGGTCACCGCGCGGCTCGTTCCAAATGGTCGGCCGGCAGGGCTCTGGCGGAGGCTATTGCACCGCCCGTGCCCGCAGGCGCGTGTACTCCTCGTTGGAGATCGAGCCCGAGCTTTTCAGCCGCTCTAGCTTTTCCAACTCGTCGGCGACGCTGTAGCCGACCATATGGCGCAGCTCCTCGCGCGCCTGCCGGGCCCGCTCGCCCTGGCGCTCGGCCATGCCGCGGCCTTGCGAGATCAGGTAGACGAAGACCCCGATATAGGGGAACACGACCAGCACGATCACCCAGATCGCCTTGGCCCAGCCCGACACGTCGTGGCGGCGGAACAGATCGCCGATCACGCTGATCAGCAGCCAGAACCACAGCACGAAGATGAAGATGGCGAAGACATCGACCAGAAAATTGCTGAAGCTGAAGCCGCCTTCGAACAACATGCGAGCCTCCTTGTGCAAATAGTGGTTACGGGTGCGGCGGCAGATATCGCATCGCGGCCAACAGAATGCCGACGGCGACGACGAGCATGCTGCCGAGACGGATCGTCAGATCCCGCCGCAACAGCTCGATCTCGGCCTTCAGCTCGGCCCTCAGAGCCGCCATCTCCGCCTTCAGCTCGTTCCTCAGCGCTGCGATCTCCGCCTTCAGCTCCGTCCGCACCCCGGCGATCTCCATCCGCACCGCACCGATGTCGGCGCCGTCGCGAGGTCGGCGCCGGACATGGCGTCGGCCAATGCCTCGGCGGTATCCCCTGCCTGCTTCGGCGGGAAGCCGGCGCTTTCCAGCCGGCGAGCCAGCTTCAGCGTGTCGAACGGAACCGCACCCATGCAGCAAGCTTATGCCGTGCAACCGCCGATGTCGAGTTGCCGGCCGGCCAGCCCCGGCCCTCACCGCTCCGGCAATCCTGCCTTGCGCAAACCATCTGCGATATATAGCCAGGATTTCGGGCGGCAGAACTTTCTCGCTGCATGCGCCTCGAAAACGGCGATTGTCGTCAGCCTCGATCCCGAGCTCGAGGAGCCGCCCGAGGCATTCGCGCGCCTGGTCGATGCGGCCGAGATGGGCGAGGGATATCGCCAGTATCCGCATAACAGCCAAAAATCGCGGATATTCGCTCAATGACCGCTGCGCCCATTCCGCCGCCTGCTCGTATTGCCCTGCGACAAGATGGGCGAGGGCGAGTCCGCCCGAGAACATGTAGCCGAGCGGATCGAGCGGGCTCAAGTCGCCGCGCCCGGTGGAGGGCCTCGATTGCCTTGTCCGGCTGGTTTTGATAGGCCGATACCCAGCCGCTCGCCATCCGCGCATGGGCGGAATTGGGGTTCAGCTTCAGCGCCCGGTCGATGGCGTTGGCGGCAGCGGCGTGCTCGCCAGCAAAGACCAAGAGAGTGTCCCCGGCCATCCAAAGTAGCGTCGGGGTCATCGCCACCGGCTTCGATCGCCCACCTGCGCGAGGCGCAAGGTCTTCGCGATCTCCGCCTCCGAGATCGGCGCCAACCCCGATGGCATCTGATTTATGCGGCAAAAGCCGATCATCGCTGCGGCCAGCGCAGAGGACGGGTCAATCGCTAGCGCCCGCTCGAGCAGGATAACGGCCTCGCGCATGCCCTCCGCGGTGTGGCTGTGAAACCGGGCCGAGTGCGTGCAGGTAAAGATCATAAGCGTCGAGGTTGTCGGTCGGTTTGCGGGCCGCGCGGCCGATCTCGGAATGGCGCAGCCGCGGCTCGATCGCGCCGACGATGCCGCTCGGCCACCTGATCCTGCAATTCGAAGATGTCGCCGAGCACGCCGTCGAACCGGTCGGCCCAGATATGCGCGCCGCTCGCCGTGTCGATCAGTTGCCCGGTGATGCGCACGCGGGTCTGGCGGCCCTGCGGACGCTGCCTTCGAGCACATAGCGTACCCCCAGCTCATGCGCCACCCGCCGCACATCGACGGTCTTTTCCTTGTAAGTGAAGCTCGAATTGCGCGGCGATAACGAAAAGCCACGGCAGCCGCGAGATCGCGGTCGTGATCTCTTCGACGACGCCATCGACGAAATAATCCTGCTCCGCGTCGCCGGTCATGTTCTGGAACGGCAGCACCGCCAGCGACGGCTTTTCCGGCAAGCGGCAGACGGCGCCGTCGATCGGGATCGTTGCCGGCGATCGCGATGCGATAGACATGCACCGGCCTTTCGATGTTCTTGACCTGCCGCGCGCCCAAATCCTCGAACCGAATTCGAGCTTGTCGCGCACCTGGTCGTGCACCATCCGGCTGACGCAAATGCCGCCGGGGTCGGCCAGGCCTTCGAGCCGTGCGGCGATGTTGACGCCGTCGCCGTAGATGTCGTGCTCCTCGACGATGATGTCGCCGAGGTTGATCCCGACGCGGAACTCGATGCGCCGCGCCTCCGGTGTTCCGGCATTGCGCAGCCGCCATCTCGCGCTGCACTTCGACGGCGCAGCGCACCGCCTCGACGACGCTGGCGAACTCGACGAGCACGCCGTCACCGGTGGATTTGACGATGCGGCCGCGATGCTCGTCTGATCTTTGGGTCGGCCAGCTCGCGCCGCACCGCCTTGAAGGCCGCGTGCGTTCCTTCTTCGTCCTCGCCCATCAGCCGCGAATAGCCGGCGACATCGACCGCCATTACGGCCGCCAGCCGGCGCTCGACCCGCTCTTGCCGCCCGGAGCTCATCACGGAAACTCCCTCTCCGCGCCTAATCTTACAGCACGCTTATCCCCGGATGACAGAGCGCGGGTGAGCCGATCGCCGCGATTTCGGGAGCCGCGACCCGTCGATCACTCGGCTTGTTCGCGAGCGCCGTCGATATGCATTGATGGCGGCGGCATCACCGCCGCGAGGCGGCGGATGTCCTCCGGTCATAGGCACGGCCATGCATCCTCGTCTCCTGCTTGTTGCGGCGCTCGGTCTGGCGCTTGTCGGCGGTGTCGCCACCGGCCATCCGGCGTCGGCCGCCGATCCCGGCGCCGGCGGCGCCCGCCGCGAGCGCCCCGGCGCCGAGCCCGATGCCTCCGGCCGACCAGGTCGTGGCGCGGGTGGACGGGGTCGAGCTGCATTTTTCCGACGTCGAGGCGGCGCAGCAGAGCCTGCCACCACAGGCGCAAAAGCTGCCGCTCGAATTCGATCTACCCGATCCTTGTCGACCGCCTGGTCGACGCCAGGCTGATCGCCGAGGCCGGCCGCAAGGACCATCTCGACCAGGATCCGGAGGTGCAACGCCGCCTCGAGGCCTATCAGGATCGCTTGATCCAGCAGGCCTATGTAGAGCGGGCGATCAAGGCGGCGGAAACCGAGGATCGGCTGAAGGCCCGGTACCAGACCCTGCTGAAGGAGAAGCCGGCGCGCGAGGAGGTGCATGCGAGCCACATCTTGGTCAAAACCGAGGATGAGGCTAAGTCGGTCATCGCCGAGCTCGACAAGGGGGCCGATTTCGCCGCCCTCGCCAAGAAATACTCGACCGATCCCGGCGGCGCGTCGGGCGGCGACCTCGGCTATTTCGGCCGCGACGACATGGTGCCGGAGTTCGCCGCCGCCGCCTTTGCCCTGCCGGTCGGCAAATATACCAAGACCCCGGTCAAAACCCAATTCGGCTGGCACGTGATCAAGGTCGAGGACCGCCGCGCCGGTAAGCCGCCGACTTTCGACGAGGCGCGCGACGAGCTCAACCGCCTGATTGCGCACGATGTCCTCGAGGTCAAGCTGAACGAGCTGCGCGGTGCGGCCAAGATCGAGACCTTTGGCCTCGACGGCAAGCCGATGGCGCTCGAGAAGCAGCCTGCGCCAAAGAAATAACCCCCAAAGAAATAACCAGGAGAGAGATGCCCGCAATTTCTCCGCTCGCCCCGGCGCGTTTTCCTCAAATGGCGCCGATCGCCGGTGTGCGGCTCGCCGCCTTCGCCTGCGGCGTGCGCTACGCTGGGCGCGACGATCTGATGCTGGCCGAGCTCGCGCCGGGCAGTGCCGTCGCCGGCGTTCTGACGCGCTCGCTGACCGCCGGGGCGCCGGTCTCCTGGTGCCGCGAATGCCTCGCCGGCGGCCGTGCGCGCGTCATCGTCGTCAATTCCGGCAACTCCAACACCTTCACCGGCCGCGCCGGGCGGGAGGTCGTCGAGAGGACGGCGGCGACAGCGGCGCAACTATTCGGCTGCGAGCCGAAAGAGGTTTTCATCTCCTCGACCGGGGTGATCGGCGAGCCGCCGCCGCCCGACAAGATCACGCAAGCGCTGCCCCGGATGGTGCCGCTGCTGTCGCAGGACGGCTGGGAGGCGGCGGCGCGGGCGATCACCACCACCGACACCTTCCCCAAGGGTGCCGCCGCGGCAGCGCATATCGACGGTGTGGAGGTGCGGCTCAACGGCTTTGCCAAAGGCTCGGGGATGATCGCCCCGGACATGGCGACGATGCTCGCCTACCTCTTCACCGACGCGGCCTTGCCGGCGGCCGTATTGCAGCCGCTGCTCTCGGCCGCGGCCCAGCGGTCGTTCAATTCGATCACCGTCGACGGCGACACCTCGACCAGCGACACCGTCCTGTTGTGCGCCACCGGGCATGCCCGGCACGGCCCGGTGACGAGCCCGCGCGACCGGCGGCTCGGGGAGTTCCGCCGCGCCCTCGACCGGGTGATGATCGATCTGGCGCAGCAGATCGTGCGCGATGGCGAGGGTGCGCAGAAATTCGTCACGATCGTGGTCACGGGTGCCGCGAGCGGCGGCGCGGCGCGGCGCATCGGTCTCGCGATCGGCAACTCGCCGTTGGTCAAGACGGCACTCTCGGCGGGCGACGCCAATTGGGGCCGCATCGTCATGGCGGTCGGCAAGGCCGGCGAAAGGGCCGATCGCGACCGCCTGTCGATCTCGGTCGGCGGCATCGAGATCGCCGCCAAGGGCGGGCCGGTGCCGGGCTACGACGAGGCGCCGGTCGCCCGCCATATGAGCGGCCGCGAGGTCACGATCGGGGTCGATGTCGGGGTCGGCCGCGGCAAGGCGACGGTGTGGACCTGCGACCTGACACACGGCTACATCGACATCAATGCCAGCTACCGCAGCTGAGCCTCCGCGTATCGTTCTGGTGGCGGCGGTGGCGCTGGTCGATGCCGACGGCCGCGTGTTGCTGGCCCGGCGCCCGGACGGGAAAGCGATGGCCGGGCTGTGGGAGTTTCCGGGCGGCAAGGTCGACCCCGGCGAGACGCCCGAGGCGGCGCTGATCCGCGAGCTTGGCGAGGAGCTCGGGATCGACGTCGCGGCGAGCTGCCTCGCCCCCTTCACCTTCGCGTCCCATTCCTATCCCGATTTCCATCTGCTGATGCCGCTCTATGTCTGCCGCAAATGGTCGGGGATTCCGGTGGCGCGCGAAGGGCAACTTCTCACCTGGGTGCGCCCGGCCCGCCTCGCCGACTACCCGATGCCGCCCGCCGACAAGCCGCTCATCGCCATGCTGCGCGACCTGCTGTGATGCCGCGCATCTTTTTTTGTCATTGCGAGCGCATCGCGGCCGGCCGCATCCCGCCCGATCTGAACTGCTTCGTCGCTGCGCGCCTCGCAAATGACGGCCGCGGCCGCCGGCGCTACCCCTTGAGCTCCATGTCCTCGTAGGACGGGAAGGCGCTCATCCAGACCTCGCCGATCGTGTCCTTGGCGATGCGCGGGCCGACCCCCATCAGCGCGCGGAAATCGTAGACCGGCGCGTACATGACCCGATCCACCGTCAGCTGCTGGATCTTGTAGAGGATTTCCTGGCGCTTGGCGTGATCGCGCTCCCCGGCCTGCTCCTGGAACAGCGCGTCGATGTCGGGGTAGCCGCCATAAGCGTAGGCGCCCTTCGACTGGATGAACGCCTCGACCCGGCTCGCCGCGTTGCCGGCATTGCCGGACCCGGTCTGGAACAGGCTGTGGAATTTGTGGTCGCGCCAGTCGGCATAGAAGGCGGCGCGCTCCATCTGGCGCTGCCGCACGCGAATGCCGACGGCGTTCAGATCATTGACCAGCGCCTCGGCGGCGGTCGGGAAGCCCGGGATCGCGGCAAACTCGCCAGCATCGATGCCGTTCGGAAAACCGGCCTCGGCGAGCAGCTGCTTTGCCTTTTGCGGATCGTAGGGAAGCGGCTCGACCGGCAGCGCGAAATCCATGACCCGTGGAATGATCACTCCCGTCGGCGGGCAGAAGCCGAGGCATGCCGCCTCGCTGATCCCCTTGCGGTCGATGGCGTAGTTGACCGCGAGCCGCAGCCGCTTGTCGTGCCACGGCGATTTCGGGTCCCATTGCTGTGGGAATTCGATCCAGGTGATCGAAGCGTGCTTGGTCGCAACCACCCTGAGGCCGGGCGTGTCCTTCATCCCCTCGGCATCGACCCCATCGAGCGCATAGGCCATGTCGGCCTCGCCGCTCTTCAGCATCAGCGCCCGCGCGGTGGCGTCCGGAACGCTGCGCATGACCAGGGTCTTGATGTGCGGTACATGCCGCCAGTAGCCGGTGAAGGCCTCCAGCACGACCTCGACGCCGGGCGTGCTGCTGACGAATTTGTAGGGGCCGGCGCCGATCGGCTGCTTCTTGAAACCGTCGTCGCCGACCTGGGTGAAGTATTTCTTGGGCACGACGATTCCGGCGGCGGTGGCCGTGGTGCCGTAGAACGTCATGAAGTCGGGCCACGGCGCTTTCAGATGAAACCGCACCACCCGCGGATCGACGATCTCTACCTCGTTGACGTGCTCCTTGAACGCCGCCGCCCCGGCGCCCTGGTAGCGCTCGAAGCTGAATTTCACGTCGTCGGTGGTCACCGGGTCGCCGTTGTGAAAGGTCAGCCCCGGACGCAGCCTGAATTCGTAGGTCAGCCCGTCCTCGCTTTCTTCCCAGGATTCGGCGAGGCTCGGTCCCATCTTCTGCCCGGGATAAGGGCGGACCAGCGCGTCGTGGATCGCAAAGAGCATGCCGAAGGGCGTGATCTGCGGCGGTGCCGTGGACGGGTCGAACCAAGCGGGCGGGATCGTCACGTGCCAGGCGATGACCGACCCGTCCCGCCGGGTCGGCGGCGAACGCCGCGGTCGCGCCGAGGACCCCAGGGGCGGCCATGAGCGAGCCGATGAACGCCCGCCGCGACAGCGGGCCTTGAAACCAGGTCATCACACCTCCCCTCCTATGTTGAATTTCGTTGCGAGCGCAGCGGATCTCGTGTCGTTCTCGCGTCGCAAACCAGATTGCCAAGGCGCTGCGCGCCTCGCAATGACGGCTTTGACGGCTGATCCCTACCCCTTGATCTCCATGTCCTCGTAGGACGGAAACGGGCTCATCCACACATCCGTGATCGTGTGCTTGGTGATGCGCGGGCCGACCCCCATCAGGGCGCGCAAATCCATGATCGGCGCGTACATCACCCGATCGATCGTCAGCTGCTGGATCTTGTCGAGGATCGCCTCGCGCTTGTTGCGGTCGCGCTCGCCCGCCTGCTCCTGGAACAGCGCGTCGATATCGGGGTAGCCGCCATAGGCGTAGGCGCCCTTGGACTGGATGAACGCCTCGACCCGGCTCGCGGCGTTGCCGGAATTGCCGGAGGCGGTCATGAACAGTCCTCGCAGCTTATGGGCTTGCCAGTCGGCGTAGAAGGCGGCGCGCTCCATCCCGCGCAGCCGCACACGGATGCCGGCCGCGTTCAAATCGTTCACCACTGCGTCGGCCACGGTCGGGAAGCCCGGTATTGCGGCGAACAGCCCGGCGTCGATGCCGTTCGGATAGCCGGCTTCAGCCAACAGCTGCTGCGCCTTTGCCGGGTCGTAGGGCGTGGGCTCGACCTGCAGCGCGAAGTCCATGACCCGCGGCACGATGACCCCCGCCGGCGGACAGAAGCCGAGGCACGCCGCCTCGTTGATCCGTTGGCGGTCGAGCGCGTAGTTGACCGCGAGCCGCAGCCGCTTGTCGTGCCACGGCGAATTCGGGTCCCATTGCTCGGTGAACTCGATCCAGAAGATCGAGGCGTGCTTGGTCGCCACGACTTGGACCCCCGGGGTGTTCTTGAGGCCTTCGGCATCGACCCCGTCGAGCGCAAAGGCCATGTCGGCCTCGCCGGTCTTTACCATCAGCGCCCGCGTCGTGGCGTCGGGAACGCTTTTCATCACCAACGTCTTGACATTGGGAACGCGGCGCCAATAGCCGGTAAAGGCCTCGAGCACGACCTCGATGCCCGGCTTGCTGCTGACGAATTTGTAGGGGCCGGCGCCGATCGGGTGCTTCTTGAAACCGTCGTCGCCCACCTCGGTCAGGTATTTCTTCGGCACGACGACGCCGGCGGCGCTGGCGGTGGTGCCGAAAAAGGTCATGAAGTCGGGCCAAGGCGCCTTCAGGTGAAAGCGCACCACCCGTGGATCGACGATTTCGACCTCGCGGACCTGATCTTTCAGGGTCTTCGCCGCGGCGCCCTGATACCGGTCGAAGCTGAATTTCACGTCGTCCGTCGTGACCGGGTCGCCGTTGTGAAAGGTCAGCCCCGGCCGCAGCCTGAACTCGTAGGTCAGCCCATCCTCGCTCTCCTCCCACGACTCCGCGAGGCTCGGCCCCATCTTCTGTCCGGGATAAGGGCGGACCAGCGCATCGTGGATCGCGTAGAGCATGCCGAAGGGCGTGATCTGCGGCGGTGCGGTCGACGGATCGAACCAGGCCGGGGAGATTGTCACGTGCCAGGCGATGACGACCCGTCCGGAGGGCTCGGCGGCCATCGACCCAGCCGCACCGAGAAAAGCGCGCGTCGCCGCAAGCGAGCCGATAAAAGCCCGGCGAGACAGCGGGCCTCGAAGCAACGTCATGACGGCTACCCTTTCCCGTGGCCGAATTTCGCCGATGAAATTGTCATTGCGAGCGCAGCGAAGCAATCTCGTCGGGCCGCGCCGGGCGCGTTCGGGATTGCCGCGGCCCGGCCCGCCTCGCAATGACGATCGGCGTGGACGGCGTGTCGCCGCCCTCTAGGAAGGCGGGCAGCCGTTGACGCGGCTGCCGGGCTGCGCGTCGCGAAGATTGAAGAACAGCATCGCCGCGGCGCGCGAGCCGGGGGCTTTGCTCAGCGCCGTGGAAAGGGTGGCAAGATACTCGCTTGCCTTTTCTATTTCCGGGCGGTCTTGCGCAAAAAGCTGTTTTGTCGAAGCGATCAGCGTAACGAGCTGCTCGCCGGTGGCGCCGCCCAGCGTCCAGCAGTTCCTCGGCACAAAGATCAGCGGGTTTCGCTTCGGCTTGAAATTGAGGCGCTCGCGCTCGTTCGGCAACAAGTGCAGGACTTCGCCCTCGGCGTCGAAGTAATCGAGATAGACGTATCCGTCGAAGTCGGGCATCCGGGCGTCGAGGGCGAGCCGCTCGCCGATAAAGGCCTCGCTGCCGCCGGAGGCCAACGCAAGGCCGGGGGGAGAACCCGTATCCCCTCGAACGATCGGATCGAGCAGGGCGGCGACTTCGCAATAGGGCCAGACCCGCAAGGCCACGTCGAAATTCAGCCGCCCCACCCCGCGCAGCCCGGCGATCTCGCGGCGCAGCTTGTCGAGATCGCCCAGGGTCGCCGCGTGGCCGGACAGATTGACGGCATGATCGGGCCCGACCGTGTAGTCGAGTGCCGCGCACTGGTAGCCGGAGACGACATTGGCGATTTCGGCTTGCAGCTCCTGGCGCGAGACCGGCGGGTTCCAGGGATGAAAATAAACCGCCGCAGCACCCAAACCCACGGCCGCGACGACGGCCGCCCCGATCAGCGAGAAGCGAAGCGCTCGCGACGGCTTTCGCCCTTTCCCGGGCTCGTCGGCTGCCGCCGCGGGCGGTCGGCCGCTGCCGATCAACGCCCGCATCGAGGCCGGCCGGTTCTCCGGCCGCGGCTCCAGCATCGGCGCGATGACCGGCCGCAGCGCCGCTGGCAGCGCCGATAAATCGGGAACCCGCTGCCGCGCGGCGATGACCGAGGACGGCGACGAGCCCATGTCGAGCTTCTTGCCGAACCCGATCGCGGCGGTGGCGAGAACCAGGCCAAGGCTGTAGATGTCCGACCGGAAATCGACCCGGCTGCCAAAGAGCCCGGCCTGCTCGGGCGAGACGTAGGAGTATTTGCCGGCGAAGGCGCCGCCGATCAGCGTGCCTTCTCCGGCCTCCCCCAATTTGGCGATGCCGAAATCGATCAGCTTTGCCCGGTCGACATCGCCGCCCGGCAGGATGATGTTTTCCGGCGAAAGATCGCGATGGACAATGCCCTTGTCGTGCGCCGAGGCGAGGCCCTGGGCTAGGCGATCCCTCAGCCGCAGCACCTCGGCCGGCTCCAGCCGGCGGCCGGCGAGGATCGTCGACAGCGAGTCGCCCTCGACAAATTCCATGACGAGGTAGGGCAGATCCTGCTCGTCGCGAAAGAACCCCTCGTAATCGACGATGGCGTCGTCGCGCACCCGGCCTAGCTTGCGCGCCTCCTCGATCAGGAGCTGCACCATCTTCGGGTCGTTGGCGAGCTCGGGCCGGATGACCTTGATCGCGTGCTCGGTCCCGAGCTCCCGGTGCCGCGCCCGGTAGACCTCGCCCATCCCGCCCTTGGCGAGCAGGGAAACGATGACATAGGTGTGGCCGAGCAGCTCGCCCGGCTCCAGAACGGTCGAACGCGCCCGTGGCCTGATAATCGTGGGCTCGCCGCCGCTGGCGGTGCCAACGGGCGGGGTCCGCTCACTCATCGCGGACGAGGTCGCCCCGCTCGGCTGTATCGGCCGCTCCAGCCATGCGGTCTACGCGTATTCGCGACCGCTCAATGCTTCTCGGCAGCGAGAGGTTCTCGGGCATCGAACTCCACCGAACGACCGGCTCGCGGCACTATAGCACGAAGCGGCAACGGGCCGATCGGAATCAAGGCGACCGCGAAAGGGCGCCGAGACCGCGCCAGACCGGCTCGCGATGGGCGAGGATGCGTTCGATGAATTCGCGCAACCGCTCCTTTTCCGTTTCCGGTCGACCGTCCGCGAAGGCCGCGGCCCAGGTGTGCGGGTCCGGGGTCGGGTTCTGCGCCAATTGCGCGGCGACGAAGAGGTCGAGCATCGGGCAGGGCAGCGGGCTGCCCGTTCCCGATGTGGCCAAGGCCATGCTCGTGCTGATGTTTTCAGGCCGCACAAAGCGTCTCGCCGCGGCCCGGTTGAAAAGGGTGGCGCGGCGGTCGGGATCGGCCGGAAGCGCCAGCACCGGCAGCGCCTGATCGGTGCCGACCAGCATGCCGACCACCTCGGCCGGGTTGTCGCGGCGCGGCAGACCCGGCAAATCAAGCAGATCGCGAACCCGTCGCGGCCCCTCGGCGAGTGCCGCGACGATCGGCCCAAAAAAGCCGCGCTCGAGCGCTGCCTGCCCCGACGGCACCTCGACCTCCCAGACGAACTCGGTGTCGGGACAAAGCAGCGCCAGCATCACGTCCCCGAGTGCCCTGTCGCGCTCGGCCGGCGTCAGACGCCGCGCCCCGCGGACGAACACGTCCTGACGCAATCCGCGCGTCAGGCACATATCCTTGACCAGCTCGCGCACGATCGGGTCCTCGCAACGCGCCAGGACCGAGCGCGCCTCGTCGCCGAGCGTCAGCGCCGAGAAGCTTTCCAGCAGCTGGGCGGGCGCCACCCAATCGAGCTTGGCGTCGCCGAGTGCGGCGACGACATCGGCGTGGAAGCAGGGGCGCCAGGCCGCATTCATGTATTCGTGGGCGAGGTATGCGGGCTGGGAGCTTTGCGTGTGCTGCAGCAGCAATCGGACGAAGCCGGGCTCGCAAAGGTGATGCGCCTTTGCCTCGGTCAGCGCCCGCACCACCTCGAGCCCCGCCGCAGCCTGCCGGTCGCTAGGGCCGGGGGCGCGCTCTCCGACCTCGCGCAGCAAGCGCTGCATGCCGAGAGCACCCTGCCACGACGGCAGCGCATTATAACTGATGTGCACGACGCCGCCCGGCCTGACCTTCGCACCGAGCAGACGGACGATGCCGGCGCGCACCGGATCGGCGACCCAGCTCCACAGCCCATGCATCGTCGCGACATCGGCTTGCGGGATCTCGTCGGCGAGCCGGTCGTCGGTGAGGGTGGCGAGGTCGGCTTCGATAAACCGGACGTTGGCGATGCCCGCTTCGGCCGCCAGCGCGCGCGCGGTGGCGATGTGCGCCGGATTGAAATCGACCCCGGTGATCTGCCACGACGGGTTCGAAGCGGCCAATGCGAGCGCGCCGAAGCCGTGGCCGCAGGCCAGCTCCAGATACGCGATCGGTGTATCGGGAGCGATCTCGATCCCGGAGACGCCGCCGAGCAGGCAGGCGAGGTTGAGATGGAGCGGCGATTGCTGCCGGTAATATCCCGGCATATAGGCGATATCGGTGACGTAGCCGCCGCCCCAGCGGCCGCGCTGCGTGGTCATCGCCGGTCTTTCGCGGCGAGCTCTTCGGTCTCGACCAGCTCCGCCTCGAACAGTGCATCGGCGGCATCGCCGCGCGGCAGGCCGGGGGTCGGGCCCTCCGGCGCCGGGATCCAGGTGTTCCAGCCGAGGCGCGGCGCCGGATCGGCCTGCGCTTCGAGGCGCAGCGGCGGCACCTCGGCGCGCGCCAGCACCGGGTTGACGGCAAACCCGGTCTCGAAGCCGAGAAAGGCGCGCACCATCGAAACGAGGCGCTGCAAGCCGGCCCGGTCCGGCAGCAGCGTTTCGAAGGTGGCGCGATCGAGCGGGCCGAGGCGAAGGACGATGCGGGCCTGCGGGTCCCAGGCGCGGACACCGATCGCCGCTTCCCCGCCGAGCCGGTTCCAGACGCCGGGCTTGATACCCTTGGCGAGGGCGGTGCGCTGATCGGGCGGCAGCGACAGCCAGGCGCCGGCGAACTGCTCGACCTCGACCTTGCGGTTCAGCCAGTCCGAGACCAGGGCACCCAGCTTTTCGGCGGAGCGCGGACGGCCGGCAAAGAGGCCGGCATAGTGCAGCAGCGGCTCGACGCCGATCCTGAGGCGCGAGGCGAGATGCGGCGTGGCAAAGCCGGTATAGGCGAGGAGCGCCTCGGCGATCGGGTCCGACTCGGGTGGATTGGCGGCGGTGGCCGTTTCAGCGGAGCGGTCGAGGCGGTATTTCACGCCGGCTCGGGCAAAGAACGCAGTCAGGCGATGCCCCAACATGTCGAGAAAGCCGTGCAGCGCGCCCGAGCGGTTGCGCAAGGTGGTCGTGACCAGCTCGGTATAGAGGCGCGGCAGCACGCCGGACGGGCCGGTCAGGCCGATCATCGCGACGACGAGCTCTGGCGGGCGGTTTTCCTCCGTCTGCTCGATCGAGGAAATCTCAGAGGGGGCGTAGGCGAGGCCGGGAGGGGTGCGGAAGCGGGCCGCCTGTGTCGCGTCCACGGTCTTTGCCCGCCGCGACAGAACCCGCACTGCGGCGTCGAAACCGAACCGGCGGGGTGCGGCGAGCAGGCGGGCATAGGCCGAGCTTCGCGCGGGCGGCCTCACACCAGCACCCGCATCCCGGCCCGCGCCGGCCAGGCTGCGGCGCGGTCGCTTCTGCCGCGCAGCACCACAGAGGTGCGGACAAAGGAATTCACCGTCGCATGCAAGGCGAGGAACCGGTCGACCACCGAAGCGAGGAGAAAAAGGCCGCCGCTCGCCCAGCCGTTTCGATCGAATTCGAGTGTCACATCGAGCCCGCGGCAGAAAGCGCCGGCCCGTGCCCCCGGTACCCGCGCCGTGCCGGGCCTGGCCGAGACACCGACGAGCGCTGCGATGGCGGCACGGGTTTCCGTGGTGTCCCTGAGATCGTAGAGCCGCAGGACTTCGCGCAGCGCCGCAGCCCCTTCTTCCCCGCCGACAACCGAAAGATGGCCGAGCGAGAGATGCGACACGAGGTGCCAAAACCGCTTTTCTCGCAAGGGCGGACGCAAGGTCGAGGTGGGCGCGGTGAGGCAGCCGATATGGGCGATGGCGGCTTGGCTTTCGACCAGCCGCAATTCGGGATGGCCGCCGCCGAAAGGAAGATGCGCCGGCAGGTCGCGGTTCAGGCACAGCGCGTCGATCGACAGCACAGATTCTGCGGGCGCCTCCGGATCGAAGGCCGGGTCGTCAGGGGCGAGGTAGACCTCGCTCCCCGAAAGTGGTGCGACGGTGTCCCGCCGCGGCGCATGATAGAAGGCGCCCGGCGTGTCGGCCTCCGGGTCGGCCTGAGTCAGGCGGTAGAACGGCCGCCACGGGCGCGTGGTGCCGTCCGCCAAGGCCTCGCGCACGCCGTCGATCCGCCACACTTCGAGGGCCGCCGGACGGCGCGCGTCGGGCACCACCCGGTATTCCGCCTCGGTGTGGGTGAGCCGGATCGGCTCGCAACGCTGCGGGAAAAGATTGACTATCGGGACGCAGCCGAGGGCCAGCGCGTCGGCGCCGAGGGTCCGTTCGAGCTCGGCCACGGCGCGATCCAGATAGACGAAGATCTCAATGCGGCCACCGCCCGAGAGCAGCGTCTTCGCTTCCATCCGCGCGAAGTCGACGAACAGGAATTTCTCGGGGAAGGCAAAGTATTCGGTCAGCAGGCGAAAGCCCGAGAAGCTGCGGGCCGGCCAGGGCAGCAGCGCCTCCTCCGGTTCGAAGCCCACGGGCTCGATCGCCGATGCCGGGACGATCGCCGGGGACGGGTCGCTCGGGCCGTCGGCAAAGGCGACCGAAAGGGTATGGTTGCAGAGCAGCTCGTAGAGCGGCAGCGCGATGTTGGCGGCGCCGCGCAGGAAGAAGCGCAGGCGCTCGACGCCGAGCTGGGAAAAGCTCAAATCGGCCGAGCTGCATTTGAGCGCGACGCGCAGCACCGCCACCGCACCCTCGGCGAGCGGATTGGCGGGTGCGGCGAGCGGCAGGCCGCTCAGCCGAACGCTCTCGATCTCGATCGGCCACAGGGTCAACGGCCACGCGGTGCGGTAGCGGCAGGGCTCGCCGTGCACGGGCTCGGTTTCCAGCCCGACACCCGCGGCCATGCGCAGTGGCAGCGCCATATCGGGCTGCGGCCGGAACTGCACGATGGCGGCGGACGGAACCGGCGCCAGATAATGCGGGTATAAGACCCCGAGCAGGGCGTCGGTGAGCTCGGGGAATTCGTCGTCGAGCCGGTGGTGGACGCGGGCGGCGACGAACGCCACGCCTTCGAGCAGCCGCGCCACATGCGGATCGTCCACCGTGTCGGCGGCGAGCCGGAGCCGCCCGGCGATCTTCGGATAGGCCGCGGCAAAGTCCGCGGCGAGGCGGCGGATCGCGTTGAGCTCGCGATCGTAGTAGGGCAACAACGCGTCAGACATCGCCGGAGGCCCGCGGCATATCGCTGGCGGCCGCCCGCACCTGAACATCGGCGGTGGTGGCGTCCACCAATGTGTCGAAGGCGATCGGCTCCGGCGCGGGCTCGGCCCGCAGCATTGCCTCGATGCGCAGGCGCAATGTCGCTTCCAGGGTATCGCCCGGGTCGACCGCGGCGACGCGCACATTGGTCAGGCGGGGCTCGAAGCGGCGGATCGTCTCCTCGACTTCGAGACGCAGCTCGTCGCGCCGATTGGGATCATTGAACGCGCCGGCGGAAAAATCCGAGATGCCGTAGCCGATCGGCGACACGTCGAGCTCGGAAAGCGCGCTCGGCCACGAGCGCCAGCGCCGGCGGGCGTTGAGCAGCGCTTCGAGGTCGCGGCGTACGCTGCGGCGCAGGACCACCATCGCTTCGGACGCGGGCAAGGGCCGATCGCGCAGGGTATCGGGCGCGTCGTCGATCAGCCGGTCCAGGAGCGGCAGCTCGATCGACCCTCCGCTGTCGCCAATCCTGCCGCCGCGGCCCGCGCGCCCGCTCATGTGCCAAAGCGGAGTGCTGCGAGATCCATGATGCCGCGGGCGTCGTCGCCGACCAAAAAAATCCGCTGGCCGACGCCGCGTACCGGGCCGTCCTCCTCGCCCTGCCAGTCGGTCGCGCGGCCCAGGCGGAATTCGTCGGCGAGATCGGGCTGGTCGCTGTCGTAGACGGCCGGCAGATAGACCTCGCCGTCCGGACCGTCATTGACCGAAACGGTGGCGCGCCGCCAGGCGAGGTCGCGTGGGCGGCGCGGCGGGTGGAAATCGATGCTGGCGACCCGCTCGGTCGGGATCCAGAAATACTTCCCGGTGGTGGTCAGGATCTCGAAGAAGCCGGCGCGGAAATCGTCGACATCGCGAAAATCGTCGAACGGCACGTCGCCGGCGAGACCGGCAACACGCGGGCGCAGGGTCTCGGCCTCTTCGACCTGCCGGGCCGCCTCCTTGGCATCGCCGGCGCGCGATGCGACCGCTGCCGCGAGGCTCGCGCGCAGCGCCGGGGTCGCCTCGCCGAGAAACTCCGGCACACGGCCTTCGCGGCTGAGCTGGCGGCGGGCGATATCTGCCCGCAGCAGCTGGCGAAATTCGGCGATCACGACCATCGCCGTCGGGTCCACCTGTGCGGCGGCATTGAGGATGGTGTCGGCGCGTTCGAGATTGCCGGCGAAGACGAGAAGCTCGGCCAGCAGGACACGCGCGCCCAGATCAGCCGGGCTTTTGCGCAGAGCGGCGTTCGCCGCCTCGATCGCCGGGGCGAGCTTGCCCGCTCGGAACAGCGCGCCGGCGGTATCCTCTCTCTCCGACATCGGTTGAATTCCCTTATCCACGCGTACCCGGGGCGGCGATGTCGGTCACCAGACGGAAGGTCGCCGACACGTCATCGAGCTGAAAATGCGGTTGCAGCAGAACCGTGCAGCCGAATACGCCGGGCCGCCCCAGCTGCTCGCGCACGGTGACGCGGGCGGCCACCAGCGGAAAGCGCGCCCGGCTTTCGGGACCGCCCGCCAGATTGCTGTTGACGTAGCCCGTCACCCAGGTCTGCAGCCGACGTTCGATCTCGTCGGCGGTCTTGAACGATCCGACCATGTCGCGGCCGATGATCTTGACGTAGTGCGCGAACCGCGAGACGCAGAGCATCGAGTTGATCTGCGTCGAAAGCCGTGCATTGGCGTTGGCGGCAGGGGCGGTCGGACCCATGAACGAGGCCGGCGCCTGCATGCTGCGAACCGCGGAAAAAACCGCTTCCTCGCCGTATGGCAGTGCCGAGAGCGGCATCAGCCCGGTCTCGACCAGCGTCGCCTCCAAACGGTCGGAAAAGACGATATCGAGCGGCGGGCGCACCCAGACATGATCGGGGTCGGTGCGGAACGGCTCGATCGGCAGCTCGGTGACGAGGCCGCCGCCGACATAATCGGTTTCGCTGCCGCGGACATCGGCGGGCCAGCCGTGGCCGGCGAAGGCGCGCGCGACAACCGCGGCAAAGGCGTACCCGGCCGTCATCCAAACCCGGCTGTCCAGATCCGGAGCAAATTCCGCATAGCGAAAACCGTCGGCGCGGGCAGGGTCGTCCTCCCAGGGCGGGCGGGCGAGCAGACGAGGGAGCGTGATGCCGATGAACCGCATGTCCTCGCGCAAGGAGAGGCCGCGCCAGCGGGCGTATTCCGGTCCGCGGAACGGATCGGCGAGATCGGTGGCCATCGCCAAATCGGCAAAGCTGTCGACCTGGAGCAACGCCGGCGAGGCGGCGAGCACGGTCGGGACAAAGGCGGCGGCGGCCACCCCGGAGAGCTGAGCCAGAGCGGTCACGTCGTCGGCCGGCGCGCCGGCCGCGGGGCGGTGGCGCACTTCGTGGTCGATGACCAAGAGCCCGTAAGGCTCGCCGCCGGGCGATCCGAACTCCTCCTCGTAGACCTTGCGGAAGAGCTGGCTCTGGTCGAACTCGACCGCGCGTTCGAGATCGCGGCAGATCTCGCGCCAGGACAGGTTGAGCACCTTGATCTTGACCCGGTCGGTGCCGCCGAGCCCGCCGACGAGCCAGGCAAGCCCGCGCCAACCGCCCTCGAACCGGCGCAGCCGGGGATGATGCAGGATCGCGTCGAGCTGCTCGCCGATCAGCGTGTCGAGCGCGGCGATATCGCGGTCGAGCGCGGCGCGGCCGGCTTCGGCATCGCCCGCCAGGCGCAGTGCGGCGCCGGGGCCGAACCAGGCGGCGAGCGCAGCAGCGGCGGGGAGATGCGGAAAGGCGGCAACCGCTTCGGCGGCGGTGGTGTGGCGCGCGCCGAAAAACGCGCCGGCGAGTATCGTCTCGCGCAGAGGTGCCGCTTCGGCGTGCACGGCCGCCGGCGGATCCCGCTCGATCTGCGCAACTTCGTCCACTTGGTGCTCGACCCAGAGGAGCTTCCGTTACACCGCACCCCGCATCGTCATTCCCGCGAATGCGGGAAGCCACGGCCGCGGGGCTCGAACGGCCGTGGACCCCCGCTTTCGCGGGGGTGACGGGTTATCCTGGAAGAGCGCCGTCGCATTTGGGGCGACGACGACACGCCAGCGCTATGCCTTCTGCGGGATGCGCGCCACCATCCGCATGCTGGTGGTCAGCTCCTCCAATTGCAGCCACGGCCGCAAGTAGGCGATGGCGTTGTAGGAGCCGGGTCGGCCGGGTATTTCCCTGACCTCGACACGCGCCTCGCGCAGCGGGAAGCGCGCCTTCATTTCCTGACCCGCACTCTCGTTCGAGTTGACGTAGTTGTTGATCCAGCGGTTGAGCCGGCGCTCGACGTCGCTCGCCTCCATGAAGCTGCCGACCCAGTCACGAGCCATGACCTTGAGGTAATGAGCAAAGCGGCTCGTTGCCATCAGATAGGGCAGACGGGCGGAAATCGCCGCGTTGGCGGTCGCTTCGGGCCGGTCGTATTTCTTCGGCTTCTGCGTGCTCTGGGCGCCGAAGAACACCGCATAGTCGGTGTTCTTGTAGTGAGACAGCGGCTGGAACCCGAGATTGGACAGCTCGAACTCGCGCCGGTCGGTGATGCCGATCTCGGTCGGGCATTTGTTGTCGAGGTCGCCGTCGTCGGAGGTGAAGACGTGAAACGGCAGGTTCTCGACCCGGCCGCCGCCCTCGGCGCCGCGGATCGCGACGCAGAAGCCGGTCTGCGCGAAGGCGTCGGTGAGCCGGGAGCCGAGCACATAGGCGGCGTTCATCCAGCAATATTGGCCGTGCTCCATCGGCCGGGCCGCACCCGCCTCGTCGAACGGCGCTTCCTCGTAATCGAACTCGTCGATCGGCTTGGTCGCCTCGCCGTAGGGCAGGCGGGCGACCACCCGCGGCATCACGAGATTGACAAAGCGCGAATCCTCGCTGTCGCGAAAGCTGCGCCACTTGGTGTATTCGATCGTGTCGAAGATCTTGGCCAGATCGCGCGGCCTTGACAGCTCGGTCCAGTCCTTGAAGCCGAACATCGACGCGCCGACGCCCGAGATGAACGGTGCAAAGGCGCCGGCGGCGACGTTAGAGATCAGCCGCAACGTCTCGATGTCGTCGGGATGATTGGTCCACTCGTAATCGCCGATCAGCGCGCCGTAGGGCTCGCCGCCGGGGGTGCCGAACTCGTTCTCGTAGATCTGCTTGAAGAGCTGGCTCTGGTCGAACTCCACCGCCCGCGTCAGGTCGCGCGTCAGCTCGCGCTTGGCGACGTTCAGCACGCGCAGCTTCAGGCTGGTGCCGGTCTCGCTGTTCATGACCAGATAATTGAGCCCGCGCCAGGAGCCCTCGAGCTGCAGGAAGCGTGGGTGGTGAATGATCTGGTTGAGCTGTGCCGAGACCTCGCGGTCGATCGCCGCGATGGCGCTGTCGAAGGTGCGCGCCAGGTTGCGGTCGAAGGTGACGGTGCCGGTGAGCGCCTGCTCGACCAGAGTCTTGACCAGCTCTTGGGCGCGGTCGGGCTCGGTCTGCTTGGTGGCGGCGACGACCTGCTCGAGCAGGTTGACGGTTTCGGTCGGGGCGGCCTCGCCGGCGGCAGCGCCGGCTTCGGGGGCTACCTTGGTCTCGGAAATGGCTCAGCCCTCCTGCTTTTCGAGCCCGAGCTGGCTCGACAGGGATTTCAGCTCGGTTTCGTTTTTCAACACCTGTTCGAGCAGGTTTTCCAGCTCCTCGGAGCGGTCGACCTTGCTCATCAGATCGCGCAGCTTGTTGCGCGTTTCCAGCAACGCTTTGAGCGCCGGCACCTGCTCGGCGACGCGGGCCGGCTCGAAATCCTCGATCGAATTGAACTTGAGTCCGACCGCCATCTCGCTGCCGTCGCCGGCGAGCTTGTTCTCCACCCGGATGTTCAGGCCGGGGGTCATCCGCGCCATCACGTCGTTGAAGTTGTCGCGGTCGATCTGGATGAACTTGCGCTCGCTCAAGGAGCGCAGCGGCTGCGTCGGGTCGCCCGAGAAGTCGCCCAAGATGCCCATGACAAACGGCAGTTCGCGGACGATCTCCGCGCCCTCGGTTTCAACGTCGTAGGTGATGTGCACCCGCGGCTTGCGCACGCGTTTCAGCTTTTCGTGAATGCTCTCCATGGGAACTGCTCCCTTTCCCTGGGTGACGAGCGCGGCCCGTCCGACGCGCGAGTTTGTCTCATACTACATAGCTGAAGCGAATCTGTCGATGCTTCCTTGCGGCATCAAGGGGCTATCCGGCTGGAGGCGGGCGGATGCCGAGGCTCGACAGGATAGCCGAGCGCGCGCTGGCGTCGGGGACGATTTCCTCGAGCAGCTCCGGCCAGGTCATGCGCGCGCGCCGCACCGCCTCCTGCAAGGTATAGGCGAGCGGCGAATGCGGCTCGGTGCGCCTGAAGAAATCGGCGAGCTGGGTGAGGGTGCGCAGCGCATCTTCCCGCGAAGCCACGCTCCCCGCCACCGGCGCCGACGGCGTCGACGCCGGGCTGCCGGCCGCAGCCGGCTCGCCGGCGCCGGCCGGGACCGCCGCTTCGTCCTCGCTCGGCGCGAAACGTTCCGCGACCGCACGGAACTGCTCGAGCAGGTCGCGCACCCGGCTCGTCGCCGGGGCATCGGCGCCGGCGCGGCTGTCGAGCGCCTGGCCGAGCGCCTGCCACGCCGCCGCCGCGTCGGCGGCGTGCCGGCGGAGCGCGGCGAACCCGTCGCGGCCGGTCTCACGGGCCAGCTTTTCCGCTGCCGCCGCCTCGTTTTGCACGGTTTCGAGCGGCAGCACGCCGGCATCGAGCCGCTGCTGCCGCCGCGTCGCATCGGCGGTCGCGGCCAGCTCGGCCGATTGCTCGTATTGCCAGAACCGAAACGGCTCGCCGCTTGGACGGTCGAACAGCGCGAGCTTGCGGATCGGCTGGGTTAGAGTGCCTTCGCTGCCCTGGCCGTTGAGCCCGCCGACCGGCGCGACGCGGGTGGCGATGCCGTCTTCGTCGGGCTGCGGAAACAGGTCGTCCCAGAAGGTTTCGACGAGGCCCGTCATCAGCCGGCAGCCGGCGTCGAGACCGTTGAGGCCGTCGCTGCGCAGCAACGCCTCGGTGAGCCAGGCGGCAATCTCGAGATCCTTGCTCCGCCCGGCGATCGCCTCGGTCGCCAGGTCGCGGATCGTGCGCCATTGCGGCGGCGTGGCGCCGGCGGCGGCGATGGAGCCGGTCTCCGAATCGGGGGCGTCCATCGCGCGCTCGGCGGCCCGCGCTTCCGCCCGGGCGTCGCGCAGGCGGTAATAGAGCGATTCGGGCGTCGAATCGGCGCGCAGGTCTTCGCCCGCCGGCGCCTCGCCCGGGATCGGTGCCAGCAGCGGCGCCAGATCGAACCCCTCGGGAAATTCCGCCATCCATCCGCTCCTGCCCGCCGATTTCCTCCGCAGAGCATATCGCAGGTTTGCCTGGAACATCGCGGCCGCCGGCGGTATTGGCAGGCGTCGGGAAGCCAGGCTCGACAAAGCCGCCATCGCACACTTAACATCGACTGAACGCAACAATTTGGCGGGCGGCCCGACGCCGGGCATGCCGGGCCTGACCGGAGAAGCGGAACATGGCGACGATCGACCTGAAGTCGCTGGTCGGCAGGCTCAACGGCGATTGTCGGCGGGCGCTCGAAGCCGCCGCCGGGCTGACCTTGTCGCGGACCCATTACAACGTCGAGATCGAGCATTGGCTCTTGAAGCTCCTCGACGCGGCGGACGGCGACGTCGCTCAGATCATGCGCCACTACGAGGTCGACGAGGGGCGGCTGCGCGCCGATCTCAACCGGGCGCTCGACCGCATGCGCACGGGCAATTCGCGGGCGCCGAGCCTGTCGCCGGAAATCGTCGAGCTGGCCAAGGAAGCCTGGCTGCTGGCCTCGGTCGAGCACGGCCTGACCCGCCTGCGCTCAGGCCATCTGTTGTGGGCGCTCGTCGCCGACGAGACGCTGGCGCGGCGCGCCCGCGACGCCTCGGGCCAGCTGCTGCGGATCCCGGCCGATGCGCTAAAGCGCGACTTTGCCGCGGTGACCGCTGCCAGCAGCGAGGCGGCCGGCGCCACGACCACGACGGAGGGGCCTCCGGCCGCCGCAGACGGCGCCAACGCGCCGGCCGGCTCGGCATCGGGGGCGCTGGCGCAATTCACGATCGACCTGACCGCCAGCGCGCGGGCCGGCAAGATCGACCCAATCCTCGGCCGCGACAGCGAGATCCGCCAGGTCGTCGACATCCTGACGCGCCGGCGCCAGAACAACCCGATCCTGACCGGCGAGGCGGGGGTCGGCAAGACTGCGGTTGTCGAGGGCTTCGCATTGCGGATCGCCGAGGGCGACGTGCCGCCGGCATTGCGCGAGGTTGTCATACGCACGCTCGATATCGGGCTCTTGCAGGCCGGCGCCGGGGTGCGCGGCGAGTTCGAGAACCGGCTGAAATCGGTGATCGAGGAGGTCAAGGCGAGCCCGCGCCCGATCATCCTCTTTATCGACGAGGCGCACACCGTGGTCGGCGCCGGTGCAGCGGCGGGCCAGAACGATGCCGCCAACCTGTTGAAGCCGGCGCTGGCGCGCGGCGAATTGCGCACGATCGCCGCCACCACCTGGGCCGAATACAAGAAATATTTCGAGAAAGACGCAGCTCTCACCCGCCGCTTCCAGGTGGTCAAGGTCGAGGAGCCGAGCGAGGCGACGGCGATCGCGATGATCCGCGGCCTCGTCGACACCCTCGAAAAGCACCATCACGTGCGCATCCTCGACGAGGCGGTCAGCGAGGCGGTGAGGCTCTCGGCGCGCTATATCCCGAGCCGCCAGCTGCCGGACAAGGCGGTATCGCTGATCGACACGGCTTGCGCGCGGGTGGCGATGAGCCAGGCGGCGATCCCGGCGGCGATCGAGGACCGGCAGCGGCGCATCGCGATGATCGACACCGAGGCGGCGATCCTCGACCGCGAGGCGGCGACCGGCGCCGACCACGGCGCGCGCAAGGCCGAGCTCCAGGGCGAGCGGGAAAAGGCCGCCGACGAGCTGAAGGAGCTCGAAGGGCAATGGGCGGAAGAGAAGGCGCTGGCCGAGAAGATCGTCGCTAAGCGATCGGTGATCGAGGACCCCGCGAATGGCGAGGACAAGGATGCCGCACGCAAGGAGCTGGCCGAGCTTTGGGCCGAGCTGCGCGCCGTCCAGGGCGAGCGCCCGCTGATTTTTCCGGTGGTCGACGCGCAGGCGACGGCCGAAATCGTCGAGGGCTGGACCGGGATCCCGGCCGGGCGCATGCAGTCCGACGAAATCCGCACGGTATTGCACCTGAAGGAGGCGATGGCGGAGCGCGTGGTCGGCCAGCCGCACGCGCTCGAGGCAGTAGCGCAGGCGATCAGAACCTCGCGGGCCGGGCTGACCGACCCGCGCAAGCCGATCGGCGTTTTTCTGATGGTCGGCCCGTCGGGCACCGGCAAGACGGAAACCGCGCTGACCCTGGCTGATCTGCTCTACGGCGGCGAGCAGAACCTGACCGTCATTAATATGAGCGAGTTCAAGGAGGAGCACAAAGTCAGCCTCCTGATGGGCAGCCCGCCCGGCTATGTCGGCTATGGCGAGGGCGGCATCCTGACCGAGGCGGTGCGCCGCCGGCCCTATTCGGTGATCCTGCTGGACGAGATGGAGAAGGCGCATCCCGGGGTGCAGGACGTGTTCTTTCAGGTCTTCGACAAGGGCATGATGAAGGACGGCGAAGGGCGCGACATCGATTTCAAGAACAGCGTCCTGATCATGACCTCGAACGCTGGCAGCGACCTGATCGACAAGCTCTTCGCCGATCCCGAGACCGCGCCGGACGCGCCGGCGCTGGGCGAGGCGCTGCAGCCGGAGTTGGCGAAATTCTTCAAGCCGGCCTTTCTCGGCCGGGTCATGTTGGTTCCCTATCTGCCACTTTCCGAGGCGGTGATCGGCCAGATCGTCGGGCTGCAGCTCGAGCGCATCCGCCGACGCGTCTTCGACAGCTATCGCGCGGGCTTCGAATACGAGCCGGCGCTGGTGCAGGCGATCACCTCGCGCTGCACCGAGACCGCCTCGGGCGCCCGCAACATCGAGAAGATCCTGTCGAGCACGCTCTTGCCGGAGCTGTCGGCCGAGGTGCTGGCCCGCATGGCCGAGGGTCGCCCGATTGCCGGCGTGCGCGTGGGAATGGACAGCGCCGGATCATTCTGCTATACTATAAATTGACGATTTTGCCGAGTGACTGGCCAAGCACGGGAGAAAGTGGATGGCGCTCTACATGAAATACGGCAGTATCAAGGGTCCGGTCACGACGGACGGTTTCAAGGACTGGATCGAGTGCAATTCGTTCCAGTGGGGCGTCGGCCGGGCGATCGGCACGGCGGCGCGCGGATCGACCTCGCGCGAGCACAGCGAGCCGAGCCTCAGCGAGATAGTCGTCACCAAGCCCACCGACGTCTCATCGCCCAAATTGTTTCTCGATGCGGTCGGCGGCAAGCTCGATAACAAGGTCCAGATCAAGTTCACCACCACCTCGAAGGGTGCCGTCACCACATTTCTGACTTACGATTTGGAGAACACCGGGATCAGCGGCTATTCGCTGAGCAGCGGCGGGGATATGCCAAACGAGACACTGTCGCTGAACTTTACCAAGATCACCAAGACCTTCACTGGCGAGGATCCCGGCGTCAGCGGCAGCCCTGAAGCGGTCGGCTACGACCTGACCCAGATGAAGACGACCTGATCTCATTTGACGTCTGACCGGCCCCGGTCGGTGGAGTGCGTCCGGCGGATCGCAAGCACCGGAGCGGCGCGGTGCGCTAGCTCGGTGGTCGGCCAGCGTCCGGCTGGTGAAACATTCAACGCCATCGCCCTGTAGGACGGGTTGAGCGCAGCGCAACCCCTCTGCTGAGGCGGTTGCGATGCGTGTCTCGGTACGCTTAGCCTATCCTGCAAGTAGCTATGTGAATTATGTGATTGCGTCGGAACACTAGCTCGCTAGAACGGTTCGAGCGTCACCGGCGCGGTGGCGAACACCCTCTTGTACTCGCCGCCGGGAGGATACCAACCGCTGCCCTGGCTGCCCGTCCACGAGACTCGCTTGCCGTCGGCGGTCCATTTGTCGAGCTTGGCCCCGCTTTGGTTCAGGTAATCGTCGGCGCCACAGGTCGTGTTGAGCCAGGGATCGATGACGAGCCACGCACGCGCCATGTTGTCGCTGGTGAAACTATTCACAGAGGCGTAGCTGAGCCTGGACGCTGCGATCTTATCCGTGGCAACAAGACAGAACACATGATCGCCGGGGTCTTTGATCGAACCGATATAGAGCAGACTTCGGTTTAAGCATTCGATCTTCATCGCGTAATAGGCGCTCAGGATCGCCATTTCGTAGCAATTGCCGGAACGGTCGGTAACCGGCATTTTGAGCAGCAGCAAGGCCATATCATAATTTGTCTTGCCTGTTGCATTGAGCCGATGCTGCTGCGATTCTGCACACTCGCTGAGCCGATATAACGAGTCGGCCGCGTTGATCGCGAAGTTCGGGCTCGTATAATCAACGTCCGGGGTCCCCAAATCTTCGTAGAGCTTGTTGCCGGATTTATGGCCCTTGTCGAAAAAATCGCGGACGAGAGTTTTGATACGCTTGCCCCGATTGATCAACTCCATGTTCGGCATGGCTTGGCCCTCTTTGACACGGTCCGCGCAATCGGCTGTGCGGACTATTACGGGCGCGTTGCACCGCTGAGGACCTCGACCGCCACGGCGGTGACGTTGTCGTCGGCCTGGCGCGCGAGAGCGGCGGCGAGACAGCGCTCGGCGGCATCCGAATCGGCGGCCAGGAGCCCGGCGAGGTCGCGGTTGGGCAATGTCTTGAACAGGCCGTCGCTGCACAACAGGAAACGGTCGCCGCTCTGCAATCGCCCGGTGACCTTGTCGAGCACAAGCGCCTCATCGCCGGCCCCGACGGCGCGGGTGATGATGTTGGCGCAAGGATGGGTTTGGGCCTCCGCGGCGCTGATCGTGCCGGCGTCGACCAGCTCCTGAACGAGGCTGTGGTCGTGGGTGACCTGGACGAACTGTCCCGCCCGCAAGTGGTAAGCGCGCGAGTCGCCGGCCCATAAGCAGGCGAAATAGTCGTCATGGGCGAGCAGCACGACGACAGTCGAGGCGAGCACGGCATCGCCGCCGCGCCGGGCCGCCTCGGCGCGCAGCAGCCCATCGGCATGGTCGACGCGCAGCCTCACTTCGGCCAACTTCTCGGCAGCACCGAGCCCCTTCGGCAGCGCCTTCAGCGAATCGACGACGATGCGGGCGGCGACATCGCCCGCCTGGTGGCCGCCGGCGCCGTCGGTCACTGCCCAGAGCCCGAGATCCGGGCGGTTGACGTAATTGTCCTCGTTGCGGCTGCGCACCGCGCCTTCGTGGGTCGCGGCCGAGGACCGGAAACGCCCGGCGGAGACGACGTCGCCGACAACCGGAGCGAGGGTCATGGCCCGCCGCCTCCGCGCGCATCGAGCATCGCAGCAAACTCGGCTTCGCCGGGCAGCGCCGGGCTGGCGAAGGCGCCAGCCGGCACGCGCGCCGCACCTTCGGTCCACCATAAGGCGCCCGAAGGCGGGCAGAGCGCCGGGTCGACGCCCGGATCGGCGGGCGCAGCGAGAGCAGCCGCGCTTGCCAACGCAGCGAGCCGATCGGGCGCGCAGTCCCGCTCGACCGCATCGAGGCCGGCGGCTTCGGCGGTGGCGAGAAAGCCACCCCCTTCGCGGATCATTTCGCACGCCTCGGCGTCGGCGGCGACCGCGGCGAGGGTGAGGGGAAAATAGCGGCCGACGCGATCGACGCTCGGCATCCACAGGCCCAGCGCGGCGTCGGGGCCGCAAGTGCCGGGCGACAGCGCAAACCGCCAGACCGGTCCCTCGAGCCAGGCCGGCAGCCAATTTTCGCCGAGCCCGGAGCGGCTGGCGGCGAGCATGCGCTGCATCCACCCATCCCAGGCATCGGCAAACCCCCGCGGCAGGCCCGCGCGAACAAAGTCGCCGCGCGCCGGGATCTTGCCGTGAAAGCCGATCGCCGCATCGGCCAAGATCCTACCACGAGGCGAGACGGTCACAAGCTCGGGCACCGAAAGTCTCGCAGGATGCCCGGGGCGAACGGGTTCAGCACCGAGCCCGCGCGGATCTCGAAGCTCGCCTGCCGCTCGCCGAGGTGAAAGGTCAGCGTGTAGCGTTCGGCCGAGCCGGCGCGTTGCAGGCTGCCCTGGTCGAACAGGCGGAACAATGCCCACGGGCCGGAGGCCTGGAGCACGCCGGTCCCGGCCGCGGGCGGCGGGTCGAAGACCAGCCGGGCGGTGCTCATGCCGCCGGTTCCCGGCCAGGTGATCTGGGTGGTTCGCGGCGGCCCGTGCGCATAGCTAATGACGGTGCCGCCGAGATCGAGGGTGACCTGCTTTGCCCCCTCGTCGAGCGAGAGCGGCGTCAAATCGAAGCGTACGCTCGGCGTGGCGCCGCCGACGCCGAAGAACAGGTCGCGGATCACCGCGGCGCGCTGGAATTGTGCGAGGTCGGCGGGCGACACCGGCGGCGGCACGCCATCGACCGATTGGCCGTGCCAGACCGGTCCGCTCATGTCGACATAGGGCCGCAATTGGGTGTTGAAGAACCCGTCGAGCTGACCGCCCGGCGCCAACAGCTTGGCAAAGTCGTCGAGCGGGATGTCGTTCGCCGAACCCGGGGAAAACGGATAGCGACCGGCGACGGCCTGGCGGCACAGGGTGGCCGGACCGCCGCTGGCGTTGAACATTGTCTTCGCCTGTTCCACCGCACCGCCGCTGCGGATCGCGTTGCCGCTGCCGGCCATCGCCGACAACCAGCGGGCGACCGGCTGTGGATCGCGCGAGGCCTCGGCGCGCAAAGTCAAGGTCGGGTCGTCCCCGCTCGGCGCGACGGCCGCGACGCCGGGCGTGGCGGCGGCGATCTTGGCGATTTGGCGCTGCAGCCCGTCGATCGCCTTCAGCGCCTGGTCGATCGGCGCACCGGGGCCGCTGCCGACGAATTCCCGCAGCGCACGGTAGCGGTCGTCGACGGCCTTGCCCGGCGGCTCGACAGGGATCTTGGCGCCCTGCCCCGCCAGCAGGCTCTGGAGGCGCGCCGCGGTGGCGGGTGCGGCCTTCGCGGCCGCCGCCTCGGCCGCCGATGCCCCCGCCGCGGCGCCGGGGGGTGCCGGCGGCGGCTGCGACAAGGTCAGCTGACGGGCGACCGAGGCGAGCAGATCGCGCATCGGCGATTGCGGCGATGCCAGCACGTAGAGATCCTGTGCCGCCTGCTCCGCGGTACGCAGCGGCACGATGTTGAGATCGGCCAGCATCGCGTCCCAGTGCTTCTCGTAATCGGCCTCGTATAGGGCGATCACGTCGTGCTCGAGATGCTGCGCCTCGGGGCTGTCCGGTGAAAGCTCGGAGCGCTTGCCCAGCACCCAGCTCTCGCTCGCGACCTGCTTGGTGGCGCCGGCAAGCGCCGGCAGCAGCACCTTGTAGAACCCATCGACCGTGTAAAAGCCCGGAATCCCGTCGGTGAGCGGCTTGCCCGACGAGCGCAGGAAGACGCGGACCCCGGCCGCGCCCAGCGCATCAGCCGGCTGCCAGGGTGCTATCCCTTGGGCGTCGGCGGAGGGGATGATCCGCGAGTAGACGCGGTTAGCCAGCGGCACGCGGCTGAAGGTGGCGCGCGCCGTTGCGATCAGGGCGCCGTCGAGCTCGATCTTTGGCAGGGGGTCGGCGAGCAGCGCAAAAAGATGCCCGGCAAGGCCGTTGCGCACCGGCGCCTTGGCGGGGCCCGGATAGGTGTTTTCCCAATCGGCGTACATCCAGGCGCGAACCAGGTCGCGATCGAGCGGCCCAAGATTGCCGAGCATCAGATAGACGCGGGTGGCCTCATACAGAATGTCCGGTTGATTGTTGACATAGCCCTGCATCTGCGATTCGAGCCGCCATATCAGCCGCGGCAGCAGCACCCACTCCAGCGCATGGCGATAGATGCCCAGCGCGCCGGCGGCGAGCTTGGCATCCTGCGACAGGCCGAATTGCAGCCAGGACGGCGGGTCGGATTTCCGGTTGTCGTACCCGTGCGGCAGGGCGCGCGCCAGGTCGAGCATCGGCAGGATGCGCGGCAGGTCGGCGTCCGCCACCGGGTCGAGCGGCACCGCGGCAGCGGCCTTCTCGTACCCGGCGAGTGCTGTCCGCATGTCGTCGACCTGCTGCTGATTGGCGCTGCGGGCGTGCCACAGCAACCCGCCGCCGGCGACCACAGCGAGCCCGACGAGAGCGAAGGCGCCGGCGCGCAGCAACAGGCGGCGCCGGGCGGCGCCGGGCTTTTCCGCGACCAGCATCGCCTCGCCGAAGATCACCTCCTTGACGAGGCGGGAGAGGAAGTAGCTGCGGCCCTGCTCCGGGCGCAAGCTCACGGCGCGACGCTGATCGATGCCGAAGGAACGCACCAGCAATCCGGTCAGGCGGTCGATCGGGGTGCCCTCCTGGGTGCCCGAGGTCAGATAAAAGCCGCGCAGCATTGGTGCTGGGTCGAGGCGCGAGCCGCCGAAGGCTTCCTGGAGGAACTCGGCGAGCGGCTGCTCCAGGCTGGCGACCTGGGCCGGGAAGCCGGCGATCAACACGCGGCGGTCGGGGCTGCGCTCGGCCTGCAATCGATCAAAAAGTCGGCTGTTCAGATGCTCGATCAGGGACTGGAACTCGGCGGCGAAGCCCGCGGCCGGTCCGCCCTCCGCCTGGGCCAGGGCGAACGTCGCGCCCCAGACCTGCGCCCGCCGGTCGCGATCAAGATCGTCGAAGAACTCGGTAAAGCCGGCGATCAAGTCGGCCTTGGTAAAGACCGCGTAGACCGGGAGCCGTACGCCGAGCCGTTCGTCGAGCTCCTTGATCCGGCGCCGCACGGCATGGGCATGCGCCAAGCGCTCCTCGCGGGGGGCGCCGGCGATGTCGGCGATGGCGATCGCGACGATGACCCCATTGAGCGGCTGGCGCTCGCGCGTGCGCTTCAAGAGATCGAGAAAGGCATCCCAGCCGGCGCGGTCGACCGCCGCGTCGGAATCCTGCGTCGTGTAGCGCCCGGCGGTGTCGATCAGCACCGCGTCTTCGGTGAACCACCAGTCGCACAGGCGGGTGCCGCCGACGCCGGAGACCGCACCCTGGCCCATCTCCGCGGCGAGCGGGAAGCGCAGCCCGGCGTTGAGCAGAGCCGTGGTCTTGCCCGCACCCGGCGGGCCGATGATCGTGTACCAGGGCTGCTCGTAGAGATAGCCCTTGGTGCCACGCGCCTTCTTCAGCAGCGAGAGCGCCGTAGCGAGCTTCTCGTGCAACGCCGCCGCTTCTTCAGCCGCGGCGGCAGCGCCGGGGTCGGGCGGGGCGTGCGCCACCCCGGCGGTGAGCGCGGCTTCGCGGCGCCGGCGGCGCATGTCGAGCAGCAGATTGACGCCGGCCCAGATCGATAGCATCAGGACGACCAGCGCGAGCCGGATGCCCCAGCCCTCCAGCGCCGACCACAGCGGACCGAACAGCCACAGCAGCACGGCCAAGAGCGCGGTGCCGACAAAGCTGAGAAACCACCGCGAGCCGAAGAAGGCGAGCACCGCTTTTGCTGTCATAGGCCCGAGCCCGCGGTTCAGCTCGATCGGCGCAGCACGATTTCGATCCGCCGGTTCTCGTCGCGGCCCTCCGGCGTGGCGTTCGAGGCGACCGGATCGGATTCGCCGCGGCCCTGGGCGGTCAGCCGCGACGGCTCGCCGATCGAATTGGCGAGGATCGCCTTTGCGGCGTCGGCGCGCGCCGCGGAAAGCTGAAAATTGGACGGGAACTGGACGGTGTGGATCGGCTGGTTGTCGGTATAGCCGATCACCTGCACCGAGCCCCGCTCGTCTTTGAGCGCGGCGCCGATGCGGTCGAGCACCGCCGTGAATTCGGGCTCGACGGTGGCGCTGCCCGAGGCGAACATGTGTCGGTTGCGGACGCGGACGATCGCGGTCGAGGGAGTGCACTGGACGGTGATCAGGCCGCGGTCGACCTCGGGCTGGAGGATCGTGCACAACCGGTCGTCGGGTTCGGGCAGGACCGGCGGCGGGGGCGGCAGGATCGGGGCCGCGCGCGCGATCTTCGGCATGTGCGTGGGCGGCGCCTGCAGCAGGCGGGCGAACAGATCGTCGGACGCCGCGTTGAGGCTGGCCGAAAACCATATGAACAAGAGGGCGAGCACGGCGAGCGCAGCGCTGGCGGCAACCCAGAGCGGCACCACGGCGCGCGACGCGCGATAGGGGGCTGCGATCCCCTTCCAATGCGGCGACAGATCGGGCTCGGCCGGCCGCCGCTGGCGCACGATCAGCGCGTAGGTTTCCTCGCGCAGCCGGTCCAGCTCCGCCGGGCCGCGCGGGGACAGCCGATAGCGCCCCTGGAACCCGAGCGACAGGCAGAGATACATCAGCTCGATGACCGGCAGAAACCCGCCGGGGTTCTGCCGCATCTGTGCAAGCAGGTCGAAGAACCGGTCGCCGGCACGCACCTCCTGATGGAAGGTCGAGACCAGCGAGCGGGCGTCCCAAACCCCGGTGCTGCCCCAGGGCGTGTTCAGGACCACGTCGTCGAGGCTGGCGCAGAGCGCGTAATGCGCCGGGCGCAGCTGCTCCAGCGGCACACCGCCGTCGCGGGCCTGCTGCTCGAAGCCGCGCATCGCGCGCACCGCCCGCTCGCGCAGGTCGCCCGGGTCGGGCTGGTTGAGGGTGTTGCGAACGCGGGCAAGCAGCTGCAGCAGCGGCGCCGCCGCGGCCACCAGCGGGTTGACCGCCATCGCCACGGCTTCGACCCCGTCAGCCGGCGCCGGAAAGGCGATCCGGGGCGGCGGGGGTTCGTCCGGGGCAGCCGCCGGCGGCGCAGCCGCCGGCCGGCGACCCGGGCTCGGGCGGATCACCGTCCGATCGGCGTCGTCGGGCTCGGAAAACGGGTTGTCGCTCATTCGGAGGTGCTGCGTGGCCTAGCCGCGGATCGCCCACAATTCGAGGCGCAGGCCCGGGAAATCCCCGGAAACGTGGATCGCGAAGCCGCCCGACGCCTGCATCTGCTGCCAGTGCGGACTGTTGCGGTCGAGCTCGAAATAGGAGGCGCCGGCGTAGAACGGAAGCTGCCGGGGCGCCACCGGCAGCGGGCGCACCGAGATGCCGGGCATCGCGACGTTGACCAGCTCGCGGATATGCTCGACTGCGCCGATCTTGACTTGGCTCGGGAACAGCCGGAGCAGCCGGTCGGTCGGCAGATCGGCCTGAACCACCAGCACAAAGCTTGCCCCGCGCAGGATCGTGCGGTCGGTGATCGGGCCGACATGGACGCCATAGCGGCGCTCCTGCAGCGGGATCGCGATCGCCGTCTGCTCGATTACCGCCGACAGCGAGCGGCGCAGATCGGCGACCACCGGTGCGAAGCTGCGCTGCAGATCCTCGTGGCGATAGGCGGGGTAGGCGTTAGGCCGCCGCGTCGTCTCGGTAAAGGTGGCGAACTCGCCCGCCATTTGCACAAAGACGGTGTAGAGATCCTCCGGATGGACATTGCCGGCATCGGCCCAATGAGCGAGCAGCTTCTGCCAGCGGTTGACCGATTGCAGCAGCAGAAAATCGGCAAAATCGGCGACGCCACGCGAGCCTGGCGCGGTGACTCGAGCCGCGAGCGCCTCGCCGCGCTGGTTCAAAAGGCCGGAGAACTCGGTGATCAGCCCGGCGAGCGGTGCGGCGGCGGAGCAGATCAAGGAGGGCGGGATCCAGCGCTCGTCGACCGCGACGCGCCGGTCGGCCGCGACCTCGGTAATGCGAGCGAGGCCGATGCACAGATAGCCGGCGCGCTCGTCGGTCTCGAGCAGGTAGCGCACCCGCAGACGCCCGACCTGCAAAGGTGCGGGCTGCGGTGAGGCGGAGTGGGTGTCGTAGGCCTCGAACTCGCGCAGCTGATAGCGGCCCTCGGCGGCGTCACCGGCGCCGATCTCGACCGCGCCCGGTTGGCGCACCGGGGCGGCCAGATAGACGACCGCATTGCGCGTGCTGTCGGGCAGATCGAGCGGCGGCGGGTGATCGGTCTCGCCGGGGATCGCGAACGGCGTGCCGTCCTCGAAGACGCCGATTGCCGAGCTCAGTGCAAAGCGGCCGGTCGATAAGAGGTCCCGATCGATCGCCATCTCGACCACCCCCCAGGGATGGGGGCGCAGCGCCGCCGTCCGGGCGCGCATCACCGATTCGAGCCAGCGGTCCTGCTGTTGGAAATGCTGGGCCCGGAGGAACATGCCCTCCTGCCAGACGACCCGGTTGGTCCACGTCATGGCGGTCGGCTTTTCTCTGCGCGGAGCATTGTAATAAGCAGCATCCGCCTCGGGATCAGGCGAGCACGGCGTTGAGGCCGCTAATCCGCAGCGTGAGCCGCGACGGGCCGCTCGCCGCCACCGAGGCGACGGCGCGCCATTGCGAGTGGTCGATGTCGCGGAACAACACGGCGATGCCGATGAACTGCACGCCCTTCTTGAGCTCGCGGGTGACGGTGCGGGTCTCGCCGGGAGCCACGACGAATTCCTCCGAGCCCAAGCTCTCCTCGCCGAGGGTCTGCTGCTCGCGCTCGGTCAGCGCGAAGACGTCGGCCCGCTCGAATTTCGCCGTGGCGCCGAGATCGAAGAGGTGGACGGCGACCGGCACCGGGTGGCCCTCGGGATTGGGGTTCTGGTCGGCGCCGCCGATGATCGTCAGGGTCAGCACCGCGGGCGGCGGCGGCGCCGAGGAGCAACGGGCGGCCAGAAAGGCGCACCCGGCCAGAAGCAAGCGGCGGCTGATCACGGTTCGACCCGCGCCGATATTTCGTCGAGCGCCCGCTCGTAGGCGCGCGCGAAGGCCTTGCCGAAGACGCTGTCGAAATCGTCCTCGAGTGCCCGGGCGATGCGGGCATGCGCAGTTTCGAACGCATCCCAGGCGTGCGCCTTGCGCTGCGCCGGGACGAAGTCGAGCCCGCCGCGTTCGGCCGATTGGCGCAGCTTCGCCGGCTCCAACTCTGACAGCAAGGTGTGCACCGCCGACTGCATCGCGGCGATCGTCGCCAGCTCGTGCAGGCGGATGTCGCGCAAGGCCTCGGTCACCGCTTCCACAGCCCCCATCTCCGTGCGCCGGCCGGCGCCGAGCAGCGCCGCGAGCGCATCGCCGTCGTCGGCGGAGAATTTGAGCGGGTTGTTGCGCTGCGCCTGCAGCATCGTCTGCTCGATGCGGAACTCACCCTTGATCGCGGCGCGGGCGACCAGCGCCTGGCGCAGGCCGCCGACGAATGCGCGGAACACCGCCCCCAGCGCTTCCATTGCGGCGGCCGGATCGGCGGGGCGCACGCCTTCGACGGCAGCGCCGCGAAGAAAGGCGGCGAGCAGGTCCTCTCCATCCATTGCGGGAGGAGCCGGCGCGGGAGGAGCCGGCGCGGGAGGAGCCGGCGCGGGCGGAGCCGCAGTGAGTGGCGCCGCACTGAGTGGCGCCGCAGTGAGTGGCGCCACCCTAGAGGGGGGTGCTGTCGTTGGCTCGGGGACCGGTTCGGGGGCGACGTGGGGCGGCGGCGCTTCAGCCTCGCGTGGAGAGCGCGAGGCAGCCAGATCGCGATCCCAATCCTCCGGAATGACGGCGTGGGCGACCCCCGGACGAAATGCATCGTCGAGATGCGGTGTGTGGTCGGCCTGTGCCGGGCCGGCGAACGGGGTATCGGCGGGGTCAGGCGCCAGCGGGTCGTAGTCGGCCGGCAGATTGATCGAGGGTGAGGCGAGGCCGGCGGAAAACGGGTCATGCTCCGCTTCGCGCCGCAGCAACGGGTCCTGGTCGAGCGGTCCCGCGCCTGAGCCGCGCGCGGCTCGGAACGGGTCGAGCGTGAAGGGATCGTCTGCCACGCCGGGGGCGCCCCGCGCCATCTCCTCCCCAGCGACGCGGATTTCGATCTCGTAGGACCCGAAGCGCAAGCGATCGCCATCGCGCAGGTCGCGTGCCTGCCCGCGGCCGATCGGGTCGGCCTCGCGGTTCAAAAACGTGCCGTTGGTCGATAAATCAGCGACCTGCCAGCTGCCAGAACGGTAGGCCAGCACGCAATGCCGCTTCGACAGAAACCGCTCCGGATCGGGCAGCATCCAGTCGTTTTCCGGCCCGCGGCCGATCGAATACTCGCCACCTTGCAGCTCGCGCGTTTCCGGCGGCACCCGATCGGGACAGCGCAGAATGCTGAGCGTGAGGCTCATCCGCCGCAGCTCTCGGGTTCGGCCAGGGACATCAGCGCATTCTCCAACCAACGAGCGGTTGGGAGTATAACACGCGGGTGCGTGGATATCTCGATATAGTGTCGCCGGCTCGTCGACCACGACGGCGGGCGGCGGCAGGCTCTTTGGAGAGCGCTCGATCTCAGCCCGGCGCCGAAACCGCTCGGGAGGATCGCGGTTGCGCGGCCCGGCGAGGCCGCGATAAATCATTTCTCCCTTGAAGGATGAGCGGGATCATGCCGGATGACGTTACCCGCGTTGCCGCGGCCCCACTGCAGACCGATCAAAAGCCGAAAGCGTTTCGCATCACCACCGCGCTCGGCGTCGGCATCGGCGCCGACGAGAAGGACCCGCTGCTTCTGGCGCAGATCAACGGCAGCGAAGCGGTTTCCGCGCCCTATGCGTTCGAGCTCACGGTCGTGCAGCGCAAGAAGACGGACGACGACGCCGACAGGCCCGCGATCGACCCGCGTGACCTGCTCAACACCGATGTGACGTTCGGCATCTCTTCCATAGAAAACGACGGACAATTTTTCGAATGGATCGAGCGGCACGGCACGATCGACCACTTCGAAGAGCTGGCCGACAGTCCGGGCGACGCCAGGGGCATCGGCTTCCGCTGCTATGTGATGCGCGTGGTGCCCAGGTTTCGCCTGCTCGAGCGCGAGCGCACGTTCCGAGTCTTCGAGAACATGGACGTGCTCTCGGTGATCCGCGCGGTGTTCCAGGCGCAGGGCGAGATCCCGGCCGACTACCTGATCCTGCAAATGGAGGACAGCAAGTTCCCGCCGATGCCCTATTGCGTGCAATTCGGCGAGGACAGCCTGACCTTCGTGTCGCGGCTTATGGCGCAATTCGGTCTCTGGTACTTTTTCTTTCACGACCACGAGCGCGACACGGAGCAGATGATCCTCGGCCGCGGCCGCGCCCGCCCGCGCGGCGAGACGGCGACGCTGTCCCGCTCGGACGCGCCCGAGCAAGGGCAGGTGTCAGGCTACCGGCGCATCTTCTCGCCCGCGCCCAAGCGGGTGAATGTCGGGGAATTCAATCCGCTCGACCCGACCGATCCCTTCCAAGGCAGCGAGAAGATCGCCGATCGCTACGACATCGCGGTCAAGAACAACGTCCACACCCCGGGCCGCTTCCAGCATCGCATTTTTCCCGGGAGCTTCCTCAGCAACGAGGGGGTGCGCGGCGAAGCCAAGCAGCGGATGGAATTGGGCGAGGCGGCGGTGTTCACCGCCACCGGGCAGAGCAAAAACCGGCGATTGCGGGCGGGAGGAGGAGTGGTCGTAGAGACGGAGAAAAGCAAGGACGTCAACCGCCACAAATTGGTGGTCACCACGCTGTCGATCCACGGGGTCGATCTCAATGTCGGCCTCGGCGTCGCCAACTTCGGGGAATTCCTGAAGGTGCTGTTCAAGGGGCTGAACCCGTTCGGCAGCGACAAGATCACCACCATATCGGCCACGATCGCGCAGAACGAGACGGGCGAGTATTTGTTGAAGGGAGCTTCGACATTGGCTGGCGCGGCGACCACCGTGGGGTCGGTCGTTCCGGTCGTGAATTTCCTCTACAAGCTGCCCGATGTCGTCACCTCGGTGGTTTCGGGCGCGTCGTCGGGGGCCGATACCGCCAACAAGGTCCTCGGCGGCTCGCATGGCGGGGTCGATTTCGGCAACAACTTTGTCGGCGTCAGCGAGGACATCATCACCGACGACACCGTGCTGCTGCCGCTGCCGCTGGCGATGAAGCCGGTCGCCCGCGGCCCGCACTCGGCGGTGGTGATCGGCCGCGACGGCGCAAAATCGAACGGCGGCAGCGAGGTGTTCGCCGATGGACTCGGCCGCGTGCGCGTCCGCTTTCCGTGGGAGCCGCCCGACGAGAGCGGCGATCCGTTGGCCAAGCCGCCGTTTCAATCGGGCGCCAACAGCGCCTGGCTGCGGGTCTCCGAAGGCTGGGCCGGGCGCGGCTGGGGCACCCAGTTCCTGCCGCGGATCGGGCAGGAGGTGCTGGTCGACTTCCTCGACGGCGATCCCGAACGGCCGATCATCGTCGGCCGCCTCTATAACGCCGACACCGGCACCGCCAACATCCCGTTCCCCGAAGGCCAGGTCGATGCCGAGGCGGTCACGCAAGACGACCTGGCGAACCCGACCGCCTTTACCGACTACCGGTTTACCGGGCTCAAGACCAGCAGCACGCCCAAGCCGTCGTCGAGCGCCAAGGAGCGCTATCACCTGCAGCGCTTCGACGACACCTACAATTGCGAGCAGTATTTGATCCGCTCGCAGGGCCGCCTCGACGTCACCGCCTTTGCCCATTCCTTCGAGACCACTTACGGCAATCGGCACGTCAAGGTGGTTCAGGGCAAGGACAAGGACGGCAACACCTTCGGCGGCGGCGCCTTTACCACGGTCGGCGGCGAATACGATTTGCATGTCGGCGGCAACCGCTATGAGGCCAGCGACAAGGATTTCCAGCTCACGGTCAAGGGCGACACGTCGGTGCATCTGGAGGGACAATTGGCGGCGGTGGTCGGCAAGAAGGCCAGCATTGCCGCCGATACGATAATTCTGGAAGCGACCAACAAGATCACCCTGAAGGTCGGCAGCAGCTTCGTCCTCGTCACCCCGTGCGGGGTCTATGCGAGCGGCCCGCTCCTCTACAAGAATTCGGGCGGCTCACCCGATCCCTCGTTGCCGGTGACGATCGTGGATGTGGCCGACGCCGCCGCAGCCGAGCCGGGCGACCAGCCGAACACGCGGACCACAGACTGCAATCCCCATCCGCGCGGCGGCGGAACGAGAGGATCGCACAGCTACACGATCCAGCCCGCGCCTGCCTGCAGCCTCGGCCCCGACGGCAAGATGAACGTCGACCCGCTCGACGATCAGCAAAAGCAAGCTCGACGAGATGCAGAAGCAGATCGAGGACCTCCAGGACCAGATATCCGCGATCAAGAATCCGGATGTTGATCCGGCGGCGCTGAAAGCACAGCGGGATTTGATCCGAAGGCGGGACGCGCTGATGAACGCAAGACAGCGCATGCAGAATAAATAGCGGGTAGGAAACGCCGTGATGAGCGAACAGGCTCCGCCGGCCGCGCAAGCCTGGCTTCGGGTCGACACACCGCAGCCGGGCTATGCCGAGCGCGTCGTAGCCGATGTGACGCGCATCGTCGGCACGGCTTCGGGCCGCGTGCTGCTCGAGCAGGTCCGGGCCAGCGGGCATGGCATTCTGATCGAGAAGCCGGCGCCGACCGGCACGCCGAACGCCGATGTCAGGCCGCAGGATTTGCGTGCGGCGACCGCCTTCGGCGCGCCGACCGGAGCAACCGATACGGACGGTCGGCCGGTGCTCGGTACCGGGGAGGGCGCGGACAGTATCATCGCTTTCGACCCGCTCGATTGGCCGAACCCGCTCGATCCGGCCTCCCCGCCCTCCGACGTCATGTTGTTCGGCCTCCTCGTCCAGGCGCTGGACCAGCTGCGCGGCACGGCGGACCCGGCGCGGTATGGCGCCGGCGAAACCGATGCGGCCACGACCGCCGGCGTCGGGCAATATCGGCACGAGCGCAAGGATGGCTGAGTTCGACGCAGGGAGGCGCCCCGCCGGCCGCTTTACAGCTGACCTGCCGGCCGGGCAAGGCTGGCAATATCCTGACCTTTCCCTACACCGTGCAAAATACCGGCCCGGCCGACATCTACGCGATGCATGCCTTGCCGACCGTCGATCGGCAGAGCGGCGAGCCGGCAGCGAACGACCAGGCCGCCGTGGTGATCCTGGGCGATGACGGCGAGGCGATTGTCGGCAAATTCGCCGCACCCCTGCCGACCGCCCGGCGGATCGCCGTCCCGGTATTGCATTTGGCCCGCCACCTGCCGGCCGGAGCGAGCCTCGAAGCACGGTTGGAGATCGCGCTCCCGCTGGCCGAGACCAGCCCTTATTTCGCGGACCTGACCTTGCGGCAATACGAGGTCGTCGATATCAAAGCAGTTGCGTTCACGCTCGGCTATTGGGTGGCCGGCGTCGACGGGCTGGTGGCGGCGCCGGCCGATTATGCGCCGGAGTTGTTCGTCGTCGTCACCCGCAACACGCTGCGCAGCGCGCTGAGGGTCTCGCAACGCTTTCCGACGACCGGGCTGCAAGTGTTCAGGCGCACCGATGAATTTCCGCGGCTGACCGCTCTGGCCTAAGGAATTTGGGTGCTCGTCTGGCCCGGATTGGCGACGGTGATCACCCCGGCCCAATTGCACATGCAGGTCGAAATATTGTCGAGCGCCGGCTGATTGGCAATCAGCACCGTGACGGCACCCGGCGTCCATGGCGAGGCGGTGGCCGGGATGCAAGGCTGCGGCGTCAGGACCCCGAGCGCCGCCGAGGTTGCGGCGGCGACTTGCGGGTTGGCGATGCTCATGCACATCCCGAAGGGCATGATGTTGACCATCGGGACGTAGTCCATGATGTTGGCCGCGTTCTGGTTCTCGGTTACGACGCGGTTGACCGGCAGCACCACCAGGCTCGACGGCGCGGCACCGAACGAGCACATCAGCTGGGCGCCGTTGACGACTTGCATCGGCATTGGATGTCCTCCGGAGGCTGCTGCGGTCGGCTCAAATCATAGGGCGGGGATCACCTACCGCATATTCCCGGTGTGGCCGAGCGAATAGCGGCCGGGCTGCGGCCAGACCGTGAGGCCATGCGGCTCCTGGCCGACCGGGATGCTCCTGACCGCACCGCTCGCCGTGTCGATGACGTAGACGACGTTGTCGAAGCGCCCGGACAGCCACAGCCGGCTGCCGTCGGCGCTGACATTGCCCATGTCCGGGCTGCCGCCGCCCGGTATCGGCCAGGTGCTCTCGACCGTGCGGGTGGCGAAGTCGATGACGGCGATGCTGCCCCGGCCGTGCGGCCCGCCGCGGGTGCTGTGCGAGCCGCGGTTGGCGACATAGAGCTTGCGACCGTCGCGGCTCGGGTAGAGGCCGTGGGTGCCGATCCCGGTCGGGATAAAGCCGACCTCCTTGAAGCTGTCGCCGTCAACCAGGAAGACGCCGTCGGCGTGCATGTCGGCGACGTAAAAGAGCCTGCCGTCCGGCGCGATCCGGATGTCCTGGGGCATGCCGCCCCGCGACAGCTTGAGGTAGCCCAGCACCTTGCGATCGACCATGTCGACCTTGACGAGGCCGCCGCCGCGGAACTCGCAGGTGAAGATCGCGTAGCGGCCGTCGATCGAGAAATCGGCGTGATTGATGCCGGAGCAGCCGGGTGCGGCGACCGACTGCTGCAGCGCCATGGTCTGCGGGTCGCGGAAGTCCAATCGTTTGCGCCGTTCGGCGACGACGATCGCGGCGCGGCCGTCGGGTGAGAAATAGAGGTTGTACGGGTCGTCGACCGGGATCGGGCTGCCGGGCTTCCCGGTCTTAGGGTCGATCGGCGTCAGGCTGCCAAATCGGCGGCGGGAGCCGTTGTTGGCCACCCACAGGGTCTTCAGATCCCATGACGGGACGACATGCTGCGGGCTGAAGCCGACCTTGAAGCGGTCGACCACCGCGAGCGTCTTCGGATCGATCACCGAAACGTCGTCGGAGCGCCGATTCGGCACATAGACGCGCCGCAGCGCCGCGGCGGTGGCCGGGCCGAACTCGGGCGCGCCGGTGGCGCTGTAGAGGTTCTCGGGGTCGAGGACCGGCGGCATGCCCGGCACGGTGGCGACCGCCGCCGCCACGAGCGCGCGTGGTGGAACGGCACTCGCCTGCGCCGGGGGCACCCGCGGCGCCCCGGCCGAGCACAGCGCCTCGCCGAATTCCCTAGAATCGGGCGACGGCAGGGCGGAGCCCGCGGCCCAGGCGCACAGCCCCAAAACCGGGCCGAGCCATACGGCCACGCGAAACCAGCGACCGACCTCCTGGTGCACGGCAAACTCCCCCAACCCCCGCCGTTAAAGACGACGCCTTCGGGCACGCGTCAACACCGTTTTCACCGGGGCGCGGCCGCCTTCCTGATGGCATCGACCGTCCGCGCCACGATCAGCTCGACGCCGAGCTGCCCGAGAGCGGCGCTGGCGCGGCGCGGATCGCCGTTGACGCCTTCGCCGGGCCCGGAATGTAGACCATCCTGGCGGACGAGGCGCGGATCGGTCGCCAGCATCAGCGAGGTGTCGAGAAGCCCCGCATGCTTGCCGATCTCCGCCTCGCCGTAGCCGCGGCTCTTCAGCAATTGGCCGAATTCGGTTTCGCTCGCCCGGTAATATTCGGCGATCGCATGCACCCGCACCGGGGTCGCCGCCCATTCCCGATCCAATCTGTCGGCGACCGCCTGATCGTCGCGCTGATAGCCGCCATGGTCGCCGAGCAGGACGATGTCGCGAAAGCCCGCGAGCTTGAAGCTGCGCGCGGCCCCTTCGAGGACCTGCTCGAATGCCGCGGGCGAAACGGTGATCGTGCCGGGAAATTTGAGATGCCCCGAGGGTGCGGCGGGATCGCCTTCGGGCACATAGGCGACGACCGGCGCCACCAGGGCATTGCCGAGCGCGCGGGCGATCTTCTCGGACAACACCTCGACCCGCCGGTTGTGCTTGCCGAGCGCCATATGCGGGCCGTTCTGCTCGGTCCCGCCGATCGGGACGATGATCGTAGTCTTGCCGGCGTGGATCAGATCGCGCAACTCGGTCCAAGTCAGCTCTTCGAGGAATACCGTCGCCGGCGGCTCGGCACGGGCGCCATCGACCCCGATCAGCAGCAAGCACAGCGCCAGCAACGCTCCAGCCATCTCTCACCCCGCTCCGATAAAGCCGGCGATCTCCGCTGCGGCGGCGCCGAAGATCACGACCAGCCACGGCGGCACGGCCCACAGCGCCAACAGCAGAAAGGCCACGATCCCGATCGCGAAATCCGCCGGTGCGTGGATCGCACTCGTCCACACCGGGCTGTAGAGCGCGGCCAGCAGCAGGCCGACGACCGCGGCATTGACGCCGCGCAAGGCCGACTGCACCGCCGGGCGCCCTCTCACCTTGTCCCAGAACGGCAATACGCCGATCAGCAGCAGGAAGGACGGCAGGAAGATCGCGGCGAGGCAAATGAGCCCACCAACCCAACCGTTCGGCTGCGGCCCCATCACCGTGCCGAGATACGCGCTGAAGGTGAAGAGCGGACCGGGCACCGCCTGTGCCGCGCCATAACCGGCGAGAAAGGCGTCGTTCCCGACCCACCCGGGCGGCACCACCGAAGATTGCAGCAACGGCAGCACGACATGGCCGCCGCCGAAGACCAGAGCGCCCGAGCGGTAGAACGAATTGATCAGCGCGATCCCGTGCCATGGCACCAGCGCGGCCAGCACCGGCAGCCCGAACAGCAGCGCAAAAAAGGCGGCCGCCGAAGCCGCCGACAGCGCCCGCGGCAGATGCACGGCGAGCGGCAACCCGGCTTGCGGGGCGGCGGCGCGCAACAGGCCCCAGCCGATCAGCCCGCCGGCGACGATGGCGCCGACCTGTCCCATCGCGGATGGCACCGCCAGCGCCACGATCGTGGCTGCAACCGCGATCGTCGCGCGCTCGCGGTCGGGGCACAGATTACGCGCCATGCCCCAGACCGCATTGGCAACGACCGCGACGGCGACGATCTTGAGCCCGTGCAGCCACGCCGCATGCGTCAGGTCGAAAGCGGTGACCCCATAGCCGAAGACGATCAACGCCACCGCCGACGGCATCGTAAAGCCGAGCCAGGCGGCGAAGGCACCCGGCAGCCCGGCGCGCAGGATGCCGATCGTGATGCCGGTCTGGCTGCTTGCCGGCCCAGGCAGGAACTGGCAGAGCGCCACGATGTCGGCGAAATGCGCCTCGTCGAGCCAGCGCCGCCGCGCGACGAATTCAGTCCGGAAATAGCCCAAATGCGCGACCGGGCCGCCGAACGAGGTCAAGCCCAGGCGCAAGAAGACGCGTAACACCTCAAAGGCCGAGCCGCGCTGCTGCGCACCTGCTCCTGTCGCAACCGTGGACATCCGATTTCATCGGTTCTGGGCGACGGCACTCCGCGGATTGAGGCTCTGGATGTGCCCGCTCTCGGTGCCGGCGGTCGGGTCGATGACGGCGTTGATCAGCGCCGGCTTGCCGGATGCGAGCGCCTCGGTCAGCGCCTTGGTAAGGCTCGGCGTATCGGTCACGTGGTGGCCGGCGCCGCCGAAGGCCTCGATGATCTTCTCGTAATGCGCGTCGCGCAGGAGGCCGGTCGGCGAATACGGCTTGTCGGCCGGGTCGCCCCGGTAGACGCCGTTGTTGTTGAAGACGACCGTCGTCACCGACAGTTCGTAGCGGCAGATCGTCTCGATCTCCATGGCGCTGAAGCCGAAGGCGCTGTCGCCCTCGATCGCGACCACAGGCTTGCCGGTCACCGCCGCGGCGCCGATCGCATAGCCCATGCCGATCCCCATCACCCCCCAGGTGCCGCTGTCGAGCCGGTGGCGGGGCTTATCCATATCGATGATGTTGCGGCCGAAATCGAGCGTGTTGGCGCCCTCGTTGACGATATAGACGTCCGGCTGGGTGGCGAGCGCGTTGCGCACCGCGCGCAAGGCGCTCGAGAAATTCATCGGGCTCGGATCGGCGTTGAGGCGCGCGGCCATGCGTTCGACGTTTTGCTGCTTGCGTTTGGCCATTTCGTCCATCCAGGCCGCCTGGCGCCTGACCTGTCCGGGCTTCATCGCCGCGTTCAGCGCCGCGAACACCGATTTGATGTCGCCGACGACCGGTGCGGCGATCGCCCGGTTGCTGTCGAACTCGGTCGGCGAGATGTCGACCTGGACAAACCGCGTGGCCGGGGACCACAGCGGCGGCCGGCCGTGCGACAAGAGCCAGTTGAGGCGTGCCCCGGCCAGCACCACGACATCGGCGTTGCCGATCGCATAGGAGCGGGCGGCGGCGGCCGATTGCGGATGGTCGTCGGGCAACAGGCCTTTGGCCATCGACATCGGCAGGAACGGCATGCCGGTCATCTCGATGAATGAGCGGATCTCGTCGTCCGCCCGCGCATAGGCCGCACCCTTGCCGAGGATTACGAGGGGGCGCTGGGCGTTCGCCAACAATTCGATGGCGCGAGCGACCGATGCCGGCGCCGGGGGAGACGGCGGCGCTGGATCGACGACCTTTATTAGCGACCTCTTCGCCGTCTCCATGTCGAGGGACGCGCCCAGCACCTCGGCCGTCAGGTCGAGATAGACGCCGCCCGGCCGCCCCGAGGAGGCGGCGCGGATCGCCCGCGCGATGCCGATCCCGATGTCCTGCGGGCGGTTGACGCGGTAGGCCGCTTTGGCATAGGGCCGGGCGGCGCTCAACTGGTCCATCTCTTCGTAATCGCCCTGTTCGAGATCGACGATCGACCGGTCGCTCGATCCGCTGATCAGGATCATCGGGAAGCAGTTGGTCGTGGCGTTGGCGAGGCCGACCAGGCCGTTGAGGAAACCGGGCGCGGAGACGGTCATGCAGATGCCCGGCTTCGCGGTCAGGTAACCGGCGATCGCCGCGGCGTTAGCGGCCGATTGCTCGTGGCGGAAGCCGAGGTAGCGGATTCCCTCGTTCTGCGCCAGGCGCAAGAGGTCGGTGATCGGGATGCCGGCGACCCCGAAGATCGTGTCGACCCCGTTCAGCTTCAGAGCCTCCACCACCAAGTGAAAGCCGTCCGTCATGTCGCCTGGCATTTCCTCTGCGCTCATATCGTCCACCATTCTTGGCCCGTTGCGGCAGGGTCTAATCAGAGCTTGCCTAAGTGTCTAGATTCCACAGTTACCCCTTCCGCGCCTGGGCCGTCATTGGCCTCCGAATTCGAAACGGGGCCGTTTGCGGGTTCGTTCAACGGATTTCCGCGAGAGGGTTCGTCCATTTGAGCCCAGCAAATCGCGAGAAGTCGCGATCCGTCGTGCAGACCGTAGCGCCGTGTTCGAGCGCGATCGCGGCGAGGACGGCGTCCATGACTAGCGGACCGACAGCCTGACCATCGCGCACCAGACCACACAGAATGTCCCAGTGCCGTTCGCCCGGATCGAGAATCCCTGCGACCGGCTGGCCGAGCCAGGAGGAAATCGCCGCGGTGGCCTCGGCCGTGGACAGCGGACGTTCGAACACGCGGGGATTTGTTGCAATCCTGAGGAAGGCCCACAGAGTAAGCCAAGCGAAGCGAACGAGATCGGGCCCCGAGAGCACGGTCTCTAGCCAGGCTCGGCTTGCCACGTGCTGCTCTGCCCTCGGATGATAGGCATAGAGCAGCAGGTTTGCGTCGACGAGGATCATCGGTGAAGCGAGCCCTCTGCCTGCTCGATGAGCTCCGCAATATTATCGAGGGAGAGACCCGGTTTGAGATCACCGAGATCGCGCGCGGTCACTTCAAAGGCCCGCTGCTGGCCGGTGGCGCGCCGGCTATCCAGCCCCCGGCGCAGTGTATCGTTAACGATCTCGCGGAAGGGCCGGCCAGCACGTTGCGATTCAGTCTTGAGCTTGAGCGCTACGTCGTCATCGAGAGTTAGCGTCGTCCGCATGCGCTGATGCTATGATAAAGACATCATGATGTCAAACCGTCGCGCCGCCGATTTCGATCGAAGCGAGCGGCGGCGGCAAGGGGTTGCGCGGCCAGAGGCCGCAACAGATAAGGCTTGCGGTCGATCAGACCCGACAATGCCTGCACGCTCAGTGGCCGGGCCACGAGATCGGGCAGGCGTCGCCTGGGATTGGGGATGCCGCGCGGCCGACCGCGCGGATTGCCGGAGTTTCCGGTGGCGAAGCGCCCGCGCGCATCACGCGCGCGAGCAAAAATGGATCAGGACCAACCGGTTGAGATTCCCGGATTCCTGGTCCGGACAACAGGAGATAACAGGACGGATCAGGCGAAGCGGCAACGATTTCCGGCATCGGCGGGGTTCCGGGAGCACCTCGAGGCGCGTGAACGCCTAGTATGGATTCTCTTTATGTTCACCTTAGGGCAGATCCACAATCAGTTGGTTGGGCGCTCTTGCTGACGACCGGTGTGGGTGGCCAAGGCGTCATTCGCCGTCTGTGCGACGAGCAGCACGCTTGCGCCGACAGCGGCCATCGCTCTCAAAGATCCAGCGCATTCGGATAGATTCCGCATCGGAATCTGCTGCCACGCGCCTGCCACTCGGGTTTGGTGCTCGACGCGGGAGGAGCGCTCGGCGTCAATCGCTTCTCTTGGGGCACGCTGCGGGAGAGAGGCATGCGCTTCGGGTTCTGCGCTATAATCGCCCAGAGCCTGCTGGAGGACTACCGCGCTGAAAAGCGCAAGGGAGACAGAGAATGAAAAACGGCTTCAAGGTATTCGACACCGATACGCATGTGATGCCGGCGGCGGAAGTCATCGAGCGCTATGTCGATCCCGACTTCCGCCCGCGCCTCAAGGAACTGGAGCCCTACCGCACGCCGATACGGCAATCGGCCGAATATCAAGGCGCATTGCACGGCTATCGCATCCAGCCGCAATTCTATCGCCGGGTGCTCGGCGAGGCGGCGCCGCGGCCCGACCACAGCGGCCGCGACACGGTGTGGATGGGCGCGAAGGTGCCGCGTCCCGGCGTGCAGGACGACAACGCCGCCAACCGCGTCGCCGACATGGACGACGAGGGGACCGACGTGCATTTCCTCGTGCCCGGCGGCTGGTCGAGCCTGATCGGCGTCGACGACGTCTCGCTCGAAACCGGCATGATCCGCGCCTTCCATCGCCACATGGCGGATTTCTGCGGACAGTATCCGGACCGGCTGAAGGGACCGATCGTCGCCTCGACGCGCGATGTCGACAGCGCGGTCGAGGAAATCAGGAAATGGGGGAAATCGAAGTGGGCCGCCGCGGTCAAGCCGCAGGTCCACAAAATCCCGGTCGATCACCCGAGCCTCGACCCGATCTGGCGCACCGCCGCCGAATACGCCCTGCCGATCGTGCACCACAGCTCGACGTGGAACCCGCCCTATTACCCGGGTCACGACGATATGTGGGACAACATCTTCCTGGGACGGCTGGCGTCGCACCCGTGGGGCGCAATGCGGTTTGTCGCGGCGTTCATCGGCGGCGGCATTTTGGACCGTCATCCGGCACTGCGCTTCGGCACGCTCGAATGCGGCTTCGGCTGGCTACCGTTTTGGGGCAAGCGCATGGACGAGCAATACGCCTATGTCGGCTCGACCGCCGAATTGAAGATGAAGCCAAGTGAATATTTGAAGAGCGGGCGCTATTTCTGCAGCATCGAGCGGCAGGAAGGGGAGGAAATGTACCGGATGGTGAGCAGCTTTCTCGGCGAGGACGTGCTGATGTACGCCTCTGACTACCCGCATTCGGAATGCCAGTTCCCAAATTCGATCGACAACATCCTCGCCTGGCAGAGCCTCAAGCCGCAAACGCAGCAGAAACTCTTCTGGGACAACGCCAACCGCTTCTACCGCCAGACGTGAGGATACCGCGTCGCGACGTTGGCTTCGTTCCGCAACCACTTTCGAAGCGACGGGCCCTCCCCCTCGACCGGGGGAGGTCGGTCCTGCGCTTCCGATCCGTTGCCCACATCTACGGCTTTGACTTAGACTAAACCTGCGAAGGAGGAACAGCCATGTATATCGATCACGTCGGCATCAACACGAATGATATGGAAGCCACGCTGCAGTTTTACTGCGGTATACTGGGCATGCGGTTAGTCCGCACCACGCGTACACCAGATGGGCGCCGGCATTATAACGTCGAGATCGGTGGCGGCAATGCCTTCGCGGTGTTCGATGGTGCCGAGCTCCCGACGGCGGGCGAGCGCCAACATGTGAATCACCTGGCTCTACCGGTGGACACGCTTGAGGAATTTGACGCCGCCTACCAACGGCTCAAGGACCATGGGGTCGCCGTGACTGAAATTATCGAACGGGGGTATGGTAAGACTTTCTACTTCTACGATCCGAACGGTATCCGGTTGCAGATTGAGCTGAAGACCAAACAGGATGCGGACAGCTTGGAAGGCGATCCCGACCCTGTCCCGTACGTGCGCGCATTGCTGCAGCGGGCTTAGTGCTGACCACGGCTCCGCCTATGAGTTGCATGGCGGTGAGCGAGACCACCGAGCGGCTGTGGGCGGAATACGGATCGTTTGCGACCTGCGATCTGTCGGAGTCCGATCCCGCCTCCCGGTCACGAAAGCGGGTCGCAGCATGGTATAGCACGCCATATTCCTCGGCCATGCCCGAAGCCGGCCCGCGGCCCTGCCCTTGATGTGCCGCGGCTGGACGCCGATACCGGCTTCCCGCAAGGAAATCTACGGGGCGCTAAAGCGGGCGATCACTGCGATGGACATCTACGACCGACGCGGTGCGGCTCGACGAACGCGTGCTCGACGGCCGACCTCGTGTAAGATGAGCCGATGCGCACTGCGTCCGCGTGCGCCGGTAAGAAACCTGGAGCTTCCCGATGACCGACACGCCCGAATACGCGCCGCCCAAGGTCTGGGTTTGGAACAAGCCGAGCGGCGGCAGGTTCGAGAACATCAACCGCCCGACCGCGGGCGCCACACACGAAAAGGAATTGCCGGTCGGCAAGCACCCGATGCAGCTCTATTCGCTCGGCACGCCGAACGGGGTCAAGGTCACGATCATGCTCGAAGAGCTGCTGGCCCGCGGCCATAAGGGTGCCGAGTACGATGCCTGGCTGATCAAGATCGGCGACGGCGACCAGTTCGGCAGCGGCTTTGTCGCGATCAACCCGAACTCGAAGATCCCGGCATTGCTCGACCGCAGCGGTCCCAAGCCGATCCGGGTGTTCGAAACCGGTGCCATCCTGATGCACCTGGCCGAGAAGTTCGGCGAGTTCCTGCCGACCGAGGCTGCCGCGCGCGCGGAATGCCTCTCATGGCTGTTCTGGCAGATGGGCAGCACGCCCTACGTCGGCGGCGGCTTTGGCCATTTCTACGCCTATGCGCCGACCAAGATCGAGTATGCGATCGATCGGTTTGCGATGGAGACGAAGCGCCTGCTCGATGTGCTCGATCGCCGGCTGGCGGAGAGCGAGTATGTCGCGGGCCCTGACTACACGATCGCCGACATCGCGATCTTTCCCTGGTACGGCGGGCTGGCGAAGTTCGGCCAATACGGGGCGGCCGAATTCCTCGCGGTCCACGAGTACAAGAATGTCCAGCGCTGGGCCGACACCCTCCTCGAACGGCCGGCGGTGAGGCGCGGGCGCATGGTCAACCGCCTCTCCGGCGAGCCCTCGAGCCAATTGCACGAGCGCCACGACGCCAGCGACTTCGAGACGAAGACCGCGGACAAGCTCGCCGCCGCCGCGAATTGAGGGCGGTTGTCACGGCGGGACTTGACGCCACCCCCGGCGCGGAGCCCAAGGCTCCCAAGCAACCCGAGACTTTTTGCATAGCGCTCGCCCACGATTGCTGAGAGGCTCGGTTGAGTGCGGGCCAACCGAACGGGAGGCTATTCAACTCCGTGCCACAGAAACCGCGGCCGTCTGAAATCCTTGCCCGATCCCGCCCTCGCGGTTCGTCAAAATCCGTGGCCTCCCGGCGAGCGGCGGGCCGACGCATCTTTGATCCAGATCAAGGGTGGACCGCGGATGACTGGTTGAATCCCTGCTTGCGCACCCCGCGCAGACAGGAGGACGAGACATGAGCGAGATCTTGCACGACAGTGGGGATTACGTCGCGCGCGTCCGCTCGCTCGGGCCTGCTCTCGCCGCGGCGGCGGACGAGATCGAGCGAAACCGCGAGTTGCCGGCATCGATCCTGTCGGCGCTGATAGACAACGGGCTGTTCCGCTTGTTGCAGCCGCGTTCTCTCGGCGGCGCCGAACTCGACCCGATGACCTACATTCGGGTGGTTGAGCAAATCGCCAGCCATGACGCCAGCACCGGCTGGTGCGTCGAACAGGCGAATGGCTGCTCGATGGTTGCCGCCTTTCTCGACCCCGAAGTCGCGCAAGAGATCTTCAGACCGCCAGACGGCATCGTCGCCTGGGGCCCGGTCGGGCCGGCCGAGCTGCGCGCTGTCCCCGGCGGATTCCGCCTGACCGGCGCCTGGAATTTCGCCAGCGGCAGCCATCACGCAAGCTGGCTCGGCGCCCATGTCGTGACGCTCGGCCCCAACGGCGCGCCGCTCACCCGCGCCGATGGCGGCGAAATCCTGCGCACGCTGCTGTTTCCAAAGAGCCGCGCCACGATGACCGATATCTGGCACGTCGTCGGCCTGCGCGGCACCGGCAGTGACCGCTATTCGGTGACCGATCTTTTCATCCCCGAGCGCTATACCGTGCTGCGTGACCCCAAGATTGCGCCGCGCCAGCCGGGCCCGCTCTACTGCTTCAGCAGCAGCAGTCTCTATGCCGCCGGCGTCGCCGCGGTGGCGCTCGGGATCGCGCGCGGCATGGTGACCGATTTCAGCGAACTTGCGACCGAGAAGGTGCCGCGCGGCGCTCGCCAGCGGCTGTGCGAGAACCAGGTGATCCAGTCGCAGCTGGCGCAGGCCGAGGCGCGGCTGCGCTCGGCGCGCGCCTTCCTCTTGAGCGATCTTGCCGAAATCTGGGAAGCGGTCGGCGAGACCGGCGAACTGAGCCTCGAGCAAAATACGATGATCCGCCTCGCCTCGACCTGGGCCATCGACCAGGCTCGCGAGGTCGTCAACACCCTCTATCACAGCGCTGGTGCCACGGCGATCTTTGACGACCGCCCGTTCGAGCGCCGCTTCCGCGACATGCATACCGCCTCGCAACAGGCCCAGGGGCGGCAGGCGCATTACGAGACAATCGGCAGGGTCCTCTTCGGCCTCGCGCCGGACACGGCAATGTTCGCCTTTTAACGCGGTACGAAATCGTGCAATGATCCTACGGGTTTGATAAACTCGCACCAACCTCTCAGACAGGAGTGTCCGAACATGATGCAAGCGTTCACGGCGGGGCCCTTGACGTTCACCGTCAAGCACGAATTGTGGGACGAGAATATCCAGGATCACGCCGACCAGGGCGTTTCGATCGACGTGAGGGCTGCCGTTGCCGGCAAGGAGACAACCCTGCTGCGCTTCAACTGCTTCGACGTCGAGAAGAGCTATGACTACGGGCCCGAGAACAAGGAGCTGGCGGTCGCCGGCCCGGAGATGCTCGGCGACGTGGCGCTGACCAATCACTACCAAATGGACCCGATCGCCTGCGGCAACCCGATCGGCTGGACGATCAAGACCCTCGGATCGAAGCTGACCAAGATGCTCGACCGCGCCGGCTACAAGCAGATCGCCGCCGCGGTCGAAATGTCGGAGGTGCGGGATATCCTGCCCGATTTGGAAGCCAGCGCCCGCGAGACCTACGCGACGAAGCGCAACACCGTGAAGCACAACCGCGGCACGGACATCTTCGAGGCCGGCAACATCCGCTTCGGGCTCGAGATGCGGCGGCTGCCGATGGGCGATGGCGGTCTCGCGATCCACGTGCTGAGCGATATCGGCGGGACGCCGGGCAAGCACTACACCGAAGAAACCGAGCTCTTGGCCTTTGATCATTTCTGGAACGGCGCGCATTACCACTACGGCCCGCGCAACAAGAACCACCGGATCTATTGGGACCGGACCCTGGTCGAAGATCCGCTCGCTTGGACGTTGGAGCAGTTCGAGACCGGAAAACTGCCGGCGATGATCGCACGGGCCGGCTATCCGGGCGTTGCCGCCGATCTCGACACCGGCAAGATCGCCGAGGTGCTTCCGAAGATGAAAAAGCGGGCGCTCGAGATGTGGAAGCTCGGCGAAGAGCTGACCGGCCATCCCGGCCTGCCGCTGGAGCCGACCCCGAACCTCGCAGCCGCCGCCGACTAACGCAGAGCGCCCGGCTCTGCGCCAGAGGGCCCTTTGCCGTTTACGGCAAAGGGCCAAAGGTGCCCCCATCCGGAGGAAATTCGGCCCGGTGAGCGGTGGGTCTCGAACGGACCCGCGATAAGCCTGCACGCGGAATTCGTTCGCTTACGGCAACAGCTTGGATGTGCTCTAACCGGAACGGCGGCCAACCGTTTCACAGGAGTTCACATGCCCAGCATTACCACCGGGGACGGCACGGAGATCTTCTACAAGGATTGGGGTTCGGGTCGGCCGATCGTGTTCAGCCACGGCTGGCCGCTGTCGGCCGATGACTGGGACGCCCAGCTGCTGTTTTTTCTCAATCATGGCTATCGCGTTATCGCCCATGACCGCCGCGGTCACGGGCGCTCGGCCCAGACCGGCGCCGGCCACGATATGGACCACTATGCCGACGATTTGGCGGCTCTGACGGCGCATCTCGACCTGAAAAACGCGATCCATGTCGGCCACTCCACCGGTGGCGGCGAGGTGACGCGCTATCTGGCTCGGCACGGCGAAAGCCGGGTGGCGAAGGCAGCGCTGATCAGCGCGGTCCCGCCGCTGATGGTCAAGACGGCGGCCAACCCGCAGGGCCTTCCCAAGGAAGTGTTTGACGGCTTCCAGGCGCAGCTTGCGGCCAACCGTTCGCAATTCTATCACGACGTGGCGGCCGGGCCTTTCTACGGCTACAACCGGCCGGGCGCCAAAGCCTCGGAGGCAGTCATTCAGAACTGGTGGCGTCAGGGCATGATGGGCGGCGCGAAGGCGCATTACGACGGCATCGTCGCCTTTTCCCAAACCGATTTCACCGAAGACCTCAAGAAGATCACCGTCCCGGTCTTGGTCATGCACAGCGAAGACGATCAGATCGTGCCCTATGTCGCTGCTGGGCCGCTGTCGCACGGGCTGCTGAAGAACGGAACCATGAAAACCTACAAGAGCTTCCCGCACGGGATGCCGACCACGGAAGCGGACACAATCAACTCCGATCTGTTGGCGTTCATCAGGAGTTAGCCGCCGGTATCAAGAGTTAGCCGCCGGATCGAAAGCCAGGCTGCCGGGCCCCTTCCCGCCCCTCTCGCTGATGCGGGGAAGGAAGGTGGGAACAACGATTTTTGAGTTTCTGCCGGCGGGTAAATGATAATCTCGGATGCGGCAGCGGCGACGCCGTCGACCCGGACGAGCCGCACCTCGACGACGCCTGCGCGCCGGGCACAATAAACCGGTCGATGTGACGCGAAGCGTCAGTGCGGCGCGGGCCGAGGTCCCTCCTCTGGCGACGAGCGGGTTAATGGATGGGTCCGGCCTCCGCCGGGAAGACGAATGGAGACGATCGGAATGAGCAAGGCGCTGGAAGGTGTACGCATCCTCGATTTTGGCCATGTGCAGGCCGGGCCGACGGCGACGCAGCTGTTGGCGTGGATGGGTGCCGACGTGATCAAGATCGAGATGCCGGGGCGCGGCGATATCACCCGCGGCCAATTGCAGGACGTGAAGGGCGCCGACAGCCTCTACTTCACGATGCTGAACTCGAACAAGCGCAGTATCACGGTTAACCTGAAGTCGTCGGGCGGCCGGCGGATCATCGAGGATCTGGTCAAGCGCTGCGACGTGATCCTGGAAAATTTCGGCCCGGGCGTGCTCGACCGCCAGGGCTTTACCTGGGAGCATTTCCAGGAATTGAACCCGCGCGTGATCTACGCCTCGATCAAGGGCTTCGGCCCCGGCCCCTATGTCGACTGCAAGGCCTATGAGAACGTTGCCCAATGCATGGGTGGAGCGGCGAGCACGACCGGCTGGGACGACGGCCCGCCGACCGTCACCGGGGCGCAGATCGGCGACAGCGGAACCGGCGTGCATGCCGTCGCCGGCATCCTCGCCGCCCTCTTCCAGCGTGAGCGCACCGGCCGGGGCCAGCGCGTCGAGGTGGCGATGACCGACGCGGTCTTGAATTTGTGCCGGGTCAAGATGCGCGACCAGCAGCGCATCATGAAAGGCCCGCTCGCCGAATATCCGAACAAGGAATTCGGCGACGCGGTGCCGCGAGCCGGCAATGCCTCGGGCGGTGGCCAGCCGGGCTCGGCCTTGCGCTGCGCGCCGGGCGGCCAGAACGATTATGTGTACGTCATCATTCAGCCGCCCTGCTGGGAGCCGCTCATGAAGCTCTGCGGCCGGCCGGAGTTGATCGACGATCCGCATTACGCGACCCCTCAGGCGCGTCTGTCGCACATCCCGGAATGCTTCTCGATCATCGAGAAATGGACAATGACCAAGACCAAGTTCGAGGTCATGGCGGCGCTGAACGACGTCGACGTGCCGTGCGGTCCGATCCTATCGATGAAGGACATCTATGAGGATAAGTCGCTCTACGAGCGCGGCTATCTGGTCGAGCTCGACCACCCGACGCGGGGCCGCTATGTCCAGCTCGGGATGCCGATCAACCTGTCGGATTCGCCGGCCGAGGTGAAACGCTCACCATTGCTCGGCGAGCACACCGACGAGGTGCTTGGCTGGCTCGGCTACGGCGGCGACGAGATCGCGGCGTTGCACAAGGAAGGGGCGGTCTAGTTTGATGAAGGTCTTTGCGGTCCCTGCCCGCCCCCACCCTCCCGCTGCGCGGGTCCCTCCCTCCCCAATCGGCGTTGAGACTTGGGCCACGGCGGAGGGCTGGGGTGGGGGCCGGCACGATCGGTCGGGACCGAATAAGGGGTTTGGAGTCGGCTCATGCCTCAATCCCTAAGGCACGACCGGCGCATCCACCCGGGCTCGGGGAGGCGGCGCGGGGCCGATCACCCGAAGGGCCGGCAGGTCGATCCGGCGGCGCTCGACGAGGTGCGAGCATTGCTCGGCGAGCGCGAGCGGCGGCGCGACCTGCTGATCGAGCATTTGCATCTGCTTGCAGGACCATTTCGGCTGTCTGCACGCGCGGCACCTGGCGGCGCTCGCCGAGGAGATGCGCCTCGCGCTGGTCGAGGTTTATGAGGTCGCCTCGTTCTACGCCCATTTCGACATCGTCATGGACGACGAGGCGCCGCCGCCCGCGCTGACGGTGCGGGTGTGTGACAGCCTCAGCTGCGAGCTCGCCGGCGCGTTGCCATTGCTCGACGAGTTGCGCCGACATTTCGGCGAGCGGGTGCGCGTCGTCCGCGCGCCGTGCATGGGCGGCTGCGACAAGGCGCCGGTCGCGGCGATCGGCCACGCGCTGCTCGAGCATGCGACGGCCGCCGATGTCGCGGCGGCGGTCGACGCCGGGCACGTGCATCCCTCGGCGCCGGAATTCATCGGCCTCCACGCCTATCGCGGCGCGGGCGGCTACCGGCTGCTGCGAGCCTGTCTCGCCGGCGCGTACAAGCGGGATGAGATCATCGAGGCCCTCGAGCATTCCGGCTTGCGCGGTCTCGGCGGCGCCGGCTTCCCGACCGGGCGCAAATGGCGGCTGGTGCGGCAGGAGCCCGCACCGCGACTGCTCGCGGTCAACGGCGACGAGGGCGAGCCCGGCACCTTCAAGGACCGCTGGTTCCTCGAAACCGACCCGCACCGCTTCTTGGAAGGGATGCTGATCGCCGCCTGGGTCGTCGAGGCCGCTGACATCTATGTCTACCTGCGCGACGAATACCCGCAATGCCGTGCCATTTTGGAGAGCGAGATCGCCGCGATCACCGAGGCCGGACTCGCGCCGCATGCGCATATCCACCTGCGCCGGGGTGCGGGCGCCTATATCTGCGGCGAGGAATCGGCGATGCTCGAAAGCATCGAAGGCAAGCGCGGGCTGCCGCGGCAGCGCCCGCCCTTCCCGGCGCAGGTCGGACTCTTCGGCCGGCCGACCCTGTGCAACAACATCGAGACCCTCTATTGGGTGCGCGACATCGTCGAGAGAGGTGCCGACTGGTTCACCGGCCAGGGCCGCAACGGGCGCAAGGGGCTGCGCACGTTTTCGGTGTCGGGGCGGGTGAAGGACCCTGGCGTCAAGCTCGCCCCGGCCGGGATCACCGCGCGCGAGCTCATCGACGAATTTTGCGGCGGCATGGCCGAGGGCCACCGCTTCAAGGGCTATCTGCCGGGCGGCGCCTCGGGCGGCATGTTGCCGGCGGCGATGGCCGACCTGCCGCTCGATTTCGGCACGCTCGAAGCGCATGGCTGCTTCACCGGCTCGGGTGCGGTCGTCGTGTTGTCCGACCGGGATGACATGAGGGCGGTGGCGCTGAACCTGTTGCGCTTTTTCGAGGATGAGAGCTGCGGCCAGTGCACACCCTGCCGCGTCGGCACCGAAAAGGCGGTCAAGCTGATGACCGCGCCGCATTGGGACGAAGATTTACTCCAGGAATTGACGCGAGTCATGGGCGACGCCTCGATCTGCGGCCTGGGTCAGGCCGCGATGAACCCGGTCAAGCAGGTGCTGAAGCACTTCCGCGAGGATTTGATATGACGCTCCATTTCCTCACGACCCCACCTCGCGGTCGTCGCCAACAGCCTGCTTCGGCTCGGGTCGTGCGCCAGCATGGCACCGCAGGTGATCGATTCGGGTGTCGCAGAACCGGGGTGCGCTTCTCGATTTCTGGCATCATGGCGACACCTGGGCGCAGCCGGAAGTCAACGACTTCATCCGGATGCTGCGGCGCGTTTGAACGAGGGTCTGAGATGAGCGATCCGATCAAGTTCCTGCTCGACGACGCCGAGGTCGAGGCCCTAGCGGGCGAGACGATCTGGCAGGTCGCCAACCGCCAGGGCATCGAGATCCCGCATCTGTGCTGGCTGCCGCAGCCCGGCTATCGCGCCGACGGCAATTGCCGCGCCTGCATGGTCGAGATCGAGGGCGAGCGGGTGCTTGCCGCCTCCTGCGTGCGCCAGCCGACCCCCGGCATGAAGGTGCAGACCGCGAGCGAGCGCGCCCGCTTTTCGCGCAAGATGGTCTTCGAATTGCTGGTCGGCGATCAGCCTTCGCGCGCCGCGGCGCACGATCCGCAGTCGCGCTTTTGGCAATGGGCCGACCGGGTCGAGGTTAGCGACAGCCGCTTTCCGCGGCGCGCGCCGGCCGCCCCCGACCGCAGCCATCCGGCGATGGCGGTGCAGCTCGACGCCTGCATCCAGTGCAATTTGTGCGTGCGCGCCTGCCGCGAGGTGCAGGTCAACGACGTGATCGGCATGGCGGCGCGCAACTGGCAGGAAAAGATCGTCTTCGACTTCGACGATCCGATGGGCAGCAGCACCTGTGTGGGCTGCGGCGAATGCGTGCAGGCCTGCCCCACCGGTGCGCTGATGGAGGCGAGCCTCGTCGATGCCAACGGGGTCTACACGAACGCGCCCGACCGCGAAGTCGACAGCGTGTGCCCCTATTGTGGTGTCGGCTGCCAGATTACCTACCGGATCCGCGACGACCGGATAGTTGCGGTCGACGGCCGGGAGGGCCCCTCGAACCTCAACCGGCTCTGCGTCAAAGGCCGGTTCGGCTTTGACTATGCGCACCACCCCGACCGGCTGACTGAGCCGCTGATCCGCAAGGACGGCATCTCGAAACACGATGTCGATATCGACCCCGCGAACCCCTACACCCATTTCCGCAAGGCGAGCTGGGAAGAGGCGCTCGACCGTGCCGCCTCGGGCCTGGCGCATATCCGCGACCGGGACGGGAAGCGCGCCCTCGCCGGCTTCGGCTCGGCCAAGGGCTCGAACGAGGAGGCCTATCTCTTCCAGAAGCTGGTGCGCACCGGGTTTGGCAGCAACAATGTCGACCACTGCACGCGGCTGTGCCACGCCTCGTCGGTCGCCGCATTGATGGAGGGGATCGGCTCGGGTGCGGTGACGGCACCCTTCACGGCGGCCAAGGACGCCGACGTGATCATCGTCATCGGCGCGCGGCCGACCGAGAACCACCCGGTCGCCGCCACCTTCTTCAAGCAGGCGGCGAAACGCGGCGCCAAGGTGTTCGTGATGGACCCGCGCGGCCACAGCCTGGTGCGGCACGCGACGGCAACCTTGCGGTTCGCTCCCGGCCGCGACGTGGCGATGCTGAACGCGCTGTTGCACACGATCATCGAGGAGGGCCTGACCGACCGCCAATACATCCAGGCGCACACTCAGGATTTCGAGGCATTGCGCGAGCACATCCGCGACTACAGTCCGGAGAAGATGGCGCCCATCTGCGGCATCGACGCCGCGACCCTTCGTTATGTCGCGCGCACCTACGCCCGCGCCGAGCGCGCGATCATCTTCTGGGGCATGGGCATCTCGCAGCACGTCCACGGCACGGACAATGCGCGCTGCCTGATAGCGCTGGCGCTGGTGACTGGGCAGGTCGGGCGGCCGGGTACCGGGCTCCATCCGTTGCGCGGCCAGAACAATGTCCAGGGCGCCTCGGATGCCGGGCTGATCCCGATGGTCTATCCCGACTACCAATCCGTCGTGAACCCGGACGTCCGCGCCAAGTTCGAGGCGCTGTGGCACACCCCGCTCGACGACAAAGCCGGGCTGACTGTGGTCGAGATCATGGATGCGGTGCATCGCGACGAGATCAAGGGCATGTACATCATGGGCGAGAATCCGGCGATGTCGGACCCCGATGTAACGCATGCGCGCGAGGCGCTCGCCCATCTCGAGCACCTCGTGGTGCAGGACATCTTTTTGACCGAGACCGCGAAATACGCCGATGTCGTGTTGCCGGCCTCGGCCTGGCCAGAGAAGGACGGCACCGTCTCCAACACCAACCGCCAGGTGCAGCTCGGCCGCAGGGCATTGCCGCTGCCCGGCAACGTGCGCGAGGATTTGTGGATCATCCAGGAGATCGCCCGGCGGATCGGTCTCGACTGGTCCTACGAGCATCCGCGCGACGTGTTCGCGGAGATGAAGCAGGCGATGCCGTCGCTCGACAACATCACCTGGGAGCGGCTCGAACGCGAATCGTCGGTGACCTATCCGTGCGACGCCGAGGACAAGCCCGGCAACGAGATTGTCTTCGGCGAGGGTTTTCCCACTGCATCGGGGCGCGCCAAGCTGGTGCCGGCGGAAATCATCCCGCCGGCCGAGGAGCCGGATGCCGAATATCCGATGGTGTTGACCACCGGCCGCCAGCTCGAACATTGGCACACGGGCGCGATGACGAGGCGGGCGAGCGTCCTCGACGAGATCGAGCCCGAGGCGGTCGCGAGCCTCGCCCCGGCCGAATTGCGCCGGCTCGGCATCTCTGCCGGCGAGCCGGTCCGCGTCACCACCCGCCGCGGCCAGATCGAATTGAAGGCGCGCGCCGACAGCGCGGTGGCGCCGGGCATGGTGTTCATCCCGTTCTGCTATGCCGAGGCCGCCGCCAACGTCCTGACCAACCCCCAGCTCGACCCGTTCGGCAAGATCCCCGAATTCAAATTCTGCGCCGCCAAGGTCGAGCCCGCCGATGTCAGGGCGGCTGCGGAGTAGAGAATTTAGGACGGGTGCAACCCGCCATCTCCCACCATCTTCGGCGGGTTCCCCTTCGCTGCGACGCGGGAAATCCCAGATTGGCTGGATCGGCGTCGTGCGCCCCACGCCTTCGCGGGGGCAGGCTCTTCGAGACGGCCGCGTTCGCGGCCTCCTCACAAGCCGCGCATTATCGTTCGATAGCCGCGCTGGCTTTGATGCTCCTGTCGGCCTGTGCCGCGTCGTCGGAGCCCGCGGCGTATTCCTGCCTGCTGCCGGGAGAGCAGCGGATGCTCGTCGCCGAGCTGTTCTTCGGGCGCGGCATCGAGGGGCGTGAGCCGCTGACTGATGCCGAGTGGGCCGAATTTGCGGCGCAGACCATCGCGCCCAACTTTCCCGACGGCTTCACCGTTCTCGACGGCGTGGGCCAATGGCGCAACCCGCAGACCGGGCACATCGCCCGTGATCGGACCAAGATCCTGCTGGTCGCGGCCAAGCGAGCACCCGATCTGGCGCGACGGCTATCGGCGGTGACCGACGCCTACAAGACGAAATTCCGCCAGCAATCGGTCGGCATCATTACCCGCGACTCGTGCGGCGCATTCTAGCGTTGATCCCGTGTTTGCAGCCGATGGCGGTTCGGATAAGGCGGTCCTCGCCCGTCCTGAGCAATGCTACAGTCGGCGGCGGTCGGTCATGGATCGGGGTTCATCGCGGTGACGGTCTTTCATCTGCTGCGGCATGGGGAGCATGTTCTGGCCGGCCGGGTGCTCGCCGGGCGCACGCCCGGGGTCGGCCTTTCCGATCAGGGCCGCGCCGAAATCGCCGCGGTCGCGGAGCGGCTGGCCGGCGGGGGGATCGCGGCACTCTATGCCAGCCCGTTGCAGCGAACCCGGGAAACGGCCGAGATCCTGTCGGCCCGGCTCGAATTGCCGATCCTTTATCGCGAGGATGTGCTCGAGCTCGATTTCGGCGAATGGACCGGGCTGACCTTCGACCAGGTCAGGGCGCATGAGCGCTGGGAATTGTGGCGGTCCTGCCGCAGCATCGCCTCGGTGCCGGGCGGCGAAAGTATGCGCCAGGTGCAGGATCGGGCGGTCAATGCGCTGTTTGATCTGCACCGGGCGCATCCGCACGAGAAATTGGTGGTCGTCAGCCACGGTGACGTGATCCGCGCGGCATTGCTCTTCGCGCTCGGCATGCCGCTCGACCTCTACTCCCGCATCGAGGTCGCGGTCGCCTCGCTCAGCACGATCCACATCGACAATGCCGGGATTCGTGTCTCGGCCCTCAACGAGCGCCCGCGGCTCTGAGCAATCTCGCCGTCGGCGGGTGCGGGCGAGGCGCGCCGGCCACCTCCTGCACCAGCTTTCGCAGCATCGCCTCGGCGAAATCGTCGAAGGTATGCGCGGCGATGACAAACGCCGACGGGCCGCCGACCACGTAGCGGCGGTAATAGCCTTCGAGCCACGGCTCCTCGGTCAGGATGGCGAGGCCGTTGATCGCGATCCCCTCGGCGACGATATGGTCACGAGCGGTTGCCGGCGGTGTGCCGAAATTGGCCATCCCGTCGCCGGAGATGTCGATGACCCGCCGCAGGGCCGGCTGCGGCAGCCGGCCGAATTGGGCCGCGGCCGCGATCAGCGCGGGACCGATCGCGGTGATCCCGTTCGAGCTTCGCCGGGTGGCGCGCACCGCCGCCGCAAAGCTACGGGCGCTCGCGGCGTCGGTGATCGGGGTCCAGTCGACGCTGACCACGATCTTGTCGGGGTCCGACCATTCGAGGACCAGCGCCTCGATGCCGCCGGATGCCGCCGAAATCGCGTCGACCAGACGCGGGTTCTCGAAAGCGCGGGCGATACCGTCGTGCTGCAGCACATAGGAATTGGGCGATACGCTGGCCGACACGTCGATCGCAAGCACCAGAGCCAGCGCCGCCGCCTGCGCTCGAAACACGGCGATCGCCACAGCCGCGAACGCCCCGACGCCGACGAGAGACAGCCGCATGCCACGGTAATCTACTGCCGAGGAATTTCCGGCGCTATAAGCCGGTGGGTAGGCGGCCAGCGGAGGCGATGATGAAGAGCGGGATCGCGGTCGGGATCGGCGTTGCGGTGGGCTTGGCGGCGTTCGGGGCCGATGCGGCGGGCAAGACGCCCGTGGCGAAGGGGCCGCCCACCTGTGCGGCGATCGCGTTTCGGCCGGTGCCCTCGGGGATGGCCGACGGCGAGCAGACGGCCGGCCTCTACAAATCGCGCTTTGGCAAGATCGAGCTGCACGCCGAGGTCAAGCAGGGCGAGCCGGTCGATTATTTCGTGGTCGCCGGCGGCAAGCGCCTCGCCGCCGCGCCGGCGACCCTGCCCGAGGCCGCCCTTGGCTGCGCCGCCGCCAAAAAATTGCCGGCGCCCGGCGCCGCCGCCTCGCCTTGCACCGGTCAAGGCTTCAAGCTTGTCGTCGCCCATGCCGGCAAGGACCGGCTGGGGCTGCTCTATGCGCTCGACGGCGCGAGCTGGCGGTTCTGCAGCGCAGGCGTCTTCTGATTAAGCCTCGGGAACGCGATCAACGTCTGCCGGAGCCTCGGCCTGCATCCCAGCGATTGCAGGGTGGACAGGTCGCCGATAATCTTTTAGTGGCGTGTTGGGTCAAGATCGAGCATTCGGTAATATTACAATTAACTGAATAAACTGATCTGCGACACCGCCTGCGGCAACATGACAAGGGGGAGGGCGATATGTTGGACTTGTTGGAGCGGCAGCAGAAGCTGACCGCGAACCAGTGGAAGATCGCGGGCGCCGCGACGCTCGGCGACATGCTCGATTTCTTTGACTTTTTCCTGATCGGCTTTGTGTTGGCCTTTGTCGTCAAGGACTGGCATCTGACCTATGGGCAATCGGGTGCGATCCTGCTTGCCTCTGGGGTCAGCGCGCCGTTCGGCTCGCTGCTTTACGGCTGGATGGCCGACAAGATCGGCCGGCGCCCGGCGCTGATTTCCGCCGTGCTGAATGTCTCGATCGCTACAGGTGCCATGGCGCTGACGCCGGAAGGGGGGTGGCTCTATCTGGTCGTCTGCCGCTTTTTCGTCGGCTTCGGCGTGACCGGCCTGTATTCGGTCGACATCACCCTGATGCAGGAGTTTTCACCCGCCAGCAAGCGCGGCTGGTTCACCGGGATCACCACGACGATGCTGCCGGCCGGCTCATTGCTCGCCGGATTGCTTGGGGCGTTTGCCGCGCCCTATATCGGCTGGCGCGGGATGGTGGCTGTCGGGCTCCTGCCCGCCTTTCTGTGCTTGTACATCCGCGCTTTTGTTCCCGAGTCGCCGCATTGGCTGCTGCGCCGGGGGCGGATGGAAGAAGCGCGGCAGGCGCTCGCCTGGGCGCTGAAAATCGATCCCGCGACGATCACGCTGCCGGCGACGCTGCCCGTGGTCGAGCACACGCGTTGGCTCGAGATTTTCAAATATCCTCGCAGCATCGTTGCCGGCTGCCTGACCGGGCTGACCCAGACCGGCGGCGTCGGACTCGCCCTATGGCAGGTGACGCTGTTCGTTATGGTGCTCAAGATCACCCCGCCCGAGGCCTCCAAATTGGTGATCTGGCTCAGCCTGTCGGCGATTGCCGGCCGGTTCTTCTGCTCGTGGATCTCGGATGCGTGGGGACGCCGGGCCTCGGGGATTTTCGCCTGCCTGATTGCGGCGTTCTTCATGGCGATGGCCGGTTATCTGCACAATGTGTTCATCGGCGGGGTGTCGATGTTCTTTTTGATGATCCTGCTGCAAAACTTCTTCGGCAGCGGCAACTACTCGATCGTCGGGCCTTATATGGGCGAGATGTGGCCATCGCGTCTGCGCGGCAGCGGGATGGGATTTGTTTATGGTGTCGGCAATCTCGGCAAGTTCATTGGCCCGCTTGGGCTGGCGTTGATCGCCGGTTCGTCCAATTACGTGAAGCCGGAGGTGACCCTCGATGCGCTGATTCCTGGGTTCCTTTATTTTGCGTTCTGGTACGTGCTGGGCGCGGTCGCCTTCTGGCTTATCGGCTTCGAGACGCGCGGCCGCACCATCGACGAGATCAACAGCACGCTCGACGCGGCACGGGCCGTCCCTAGGGCGGCCGCTGAGCGCGCGGCCGGGAACTAGATAGCCTTACCCTCCGCCGCGCGGACAGCAGCTTTGGTGACGCTGTTCGGCAAGCCGACGATCGCCACCACAGATGACAGCGGCGGAATAGGCTATCGGCCGGTTGCAGTTCAGCGAATCTTAAGATAGCGTTACCACGACAAACCGTTCGCCGGCGTCGGCACCCGGCCTTATTCGGTGCGATCGAGGAGGAGACGCATGATCGAGCTTTTGGAGCGGCAGAAAAAGCTGACCAGCAATCAATGGAAGCTGATCTGCACGGCGAACGTCGCCGATCTGCTCGATTTCTTCGATTTCTTTCTGATCGGCTACGTCACCGCGGCGCTGACCAAGGAGTGGTCGCTGCCTTACTGGCAGGGTGGAGCGATCCTGTTGGCCTCCGGTCTGGGCGCGGTCCCGGGTGCCTTCATTTGGGGTTGGCTCGGCGATCGGATCGGCCGTCGCACGGTGTTTATGTGGTCCGCGGTCACGATTTCGCTCGCCACCGGCATCATGGTCCTCACGCCGGGACCGAGTGCCGTGATCCCGGGCTGGCTGTTTCTGGTGTTCTTTCGGGTCTTTGTCGGCATCGGCAATGCCGGCATCTTCACGATCGATCTGCCGTTGGTGCAGGAATTTATCCCTGCCTACAAGCGCGGCTGGGTCAGCGCGCTGGTCACGACGCTGCTGCCGGCGGGCGGCATGCTGGCCGGCTTTGTGGCTGCGTGGCTGTTGCCGATAATCGGCTGGCGCTACCTCTTCCTGGTCGGCCTAGCGCCGCTCGTGCTGGTGTTCATGATCCGCTACTGGGTACCGGAATCGCCCCGCTGGCTGATCCGGATGGGGCGGCAGGAGGAAGCGCGCCGCTCGCTCGCCTGGGCACTAATGATCGATCCCAAGGAAATCACTCTGCCGCCGGCTCTGCCCGCCCTCGAGCGGACGCGCTGGCTCGAATTGTTCAAATATCCCCGCCTGGTTGCCGCCGGTTGCTTGACCGGCCTGACGCAGACCGGCGGGGCCTCGCTGGGTCTGTGGGGGGCGACGCTGCTCGTGATCGTCCTCAACACGACCCCGGCGCATGCGGCGTTTCTGATGGCATTTGTCAGCCTTTCGGGGATCGTCGGTCGGTTTTTCATTACCGCCCTGATCGAGCCGCTCGGACGCCGCGGCGCCGGAACCTTGGCCTGCGGAATGGCAGCGCTGTTGCTGATATCCGCCGGCTATTTTCATGACGCCTTTATCGGCGGCTGGTCGGTATTCTATATGCTGTTGGTCGCGGGAGGCTTTTTCAGCAGCGCGATCTACACAGTCGTCGGGCCCTATATGTCGGAGATCTGGCCGACCCGGCTGCGCAGCAGCGGTATGGGCATGAGCTATGGCATCGGCAACCTCGGCGGCAAGGTCCTGGGGCCGGCCGGTTTGGCGGTGATCATGGGTGCCGGCGACATCATCAAGCCGGCAGCGCCAAACCTCGTCATGCTGGGCCCGGCCTTCGTCTATTTCGCCTGCTGGTACATTCTCGGCATCGTCGGCTTCTGGGTATTCGGCCCCGAAACCAAGGGCCGCACGTTTGAGGAAATGGACAGCGCGCTAGACGGATCGCCCGCCTCGGCGAGACCGGCGGCGCAATCCGCGGGCAACTGACCGGGGCGGGCGCGGCGGGGTTCTACGGCCGTCGTACCGAAGCATCCCGGCGCCCATATCCTGGCCGCGCTGCCGCTGATCTGCCGGCAGAGATAGCCCGGGCCACAGCTTATTGACGCCGAGCAATGCCGGGCAGCCGAGGTGGCATAAAGGGTGCCTAAAGCCCTACCACGACAATATTCCGGATTCGCGCGGCTGCCGTGGACCCGAGGCGACGCCGCACGCCGTCCGCCCGAAAAGCTGCTATCGTCGAGGCGTTGGTTTTGGGCGCGGGCGGGGAGACGGGCATGGCGCGGCAGGCGCAAGCGATCGAGCCTAAAACAGATAACATCCTTTCCCTGCCCGCCGGCGCAAATCTGGTCGAGTGGTATTTCGAGCAGGGCTGGACCGACGGGCTGCCGGTGGTGCCGCCGACCCGCGGGCTGGTCGACCGCTTTGTCGCCGCGCTCGGCGGCGACCCCGATCTTGTCGAATGCAAGGTGCCGCCGCGCCATGGCAGCCTGTCGCGCGAGGTGCTGGCGATCAACATGGTCATGGCCGGCTGCAAGCCCGAATACGCGCCGGTGGTGCGCGCGGCGATCCTGGCCTTGACGGAAAAGGCGTTCAACCTGAACGGCGTGCAGGCGACGACGCACATGGCGGCACCGCTGCTCGTCGTCAACGGCCCGATCGCCGGCGCGATCGGCATGAACGGCAGCTGCAACGCTTTCGGCTCGGGCAACCGCGCCAATGCGACGATCGGGCGGGCCTTGCGCCTGGTATTGCTCAATGTCGGCGGCGGCCGGCCGGGCGATCTCGACAAGAGCACCTTGGGCCACCCCGGCAAATACACCTATTGCGTCGCCGAGAACGAAGCCGCGAGCCCGTGGGCGCCCTACCACGTCGAAAAGGGGTTTGCCCCGGAGGATTTCGAGCGTCTTCGTCTTGGCCGCCGAGCCGCCGCACAGCGTCACCAACCATGTCGCCAACGACCCCGAGGGCATCCTCGACAGCATCGCTTCCGCGATGAGCACGATCGCCAACAACAATGCGGTATCGTCCGGCCATTGTGCGGTGGTCATCGGGCCGGAGCACGCGCGCACGATCGCCGCCAAGGGCTGGACCCGCCACGACGTGAGGAGCTATCTGGCGATGAACGCCTATAACCTGTTCTCCGAGCTGACCTTCGGCGAGCGCTACGGCAGGATCTACAACCGCAACCTGCCGCGCTGGTATAAGCGTGAGCAAGGCTCGCGCATCCCGGTGGTGCCCGGCCGCCGACCACATCCACCTCTTCGTCGTCGGCGGCGAAGCCGGCCGGTTCTCCGCCTTCATCCCCGGCTGGGGCCACATGTCGTCTCCAGTGCTACGCAGCGTCGAAACCGGTGCGGCGGCCGGCCGGGCCCCGATCTGCGTCGACGGCACCTGCTATCTGTAAGGGGCTGCGGCTAGTGTTCCGGTGCTTTCGGATGATTTAATGCCGCACCGCCCTCCTTTGTCTTCCCGGCGAAGGCCGGGATCCATTTCCGCCATGGGCACCGGCCTTCGCCGGTGTGACAGGACCTTTCATGCCGGCCTTCTTTCATCCCGGCCTTTTAATAAATCTATGAATGGGTCTGAGCATTAGCGATGGCCGCCCGCCCGACGGGCGGCGGCGGCATGGTGGTTGAAGCCGAAACCATGGTGGAAATGGTGGAACCTTTGCACCACCACGACCGCCGGGGCGATCCCGAAAAACCAGGGAGAGCCGTCCCAGTACGGGAAAAACCCTGGATCGGCGTAGTCGGCCGGCGACGGATAGAAATACGGATAGGCGGAAGGTTCCGGGGCAGGCACGACATAGACCTGCTCCGGCAGGCCGGGCGTGGTCTGGGTGATCCGCCAGCTGCCATCGGGCTGCGGGCACGCCTCGACGACGGCCTGCCGCGGCTCGCCGCCGACCGCCACCGTGACGGTATGGCTGGTGCAGGCGGGCGGCGCGGCCGCGGAGACGGCCGGGCCCGCATAGGGCTGACAGGCGGCGCAGGTCAGGACCACGGCCAAGGCTGTGATCGGGCGCATGAATGCCTCCGCCCCAGGATATGGGAAGCGGCGGCCGAGGTTGCGAAGAGCCGGCTCAGCACATTTTCGTGAGGCTCGGATCAGGACCGAGCCGGATCAGGAGCTTGCCGAAATTGCGGCCTTGCAAGAGGCCGATAAAGGCTTGGGGTGCGCGGTCGAGGCCGTCGACGATGTCCTCGCGGTATTTGAGCGCGCCACTCTTGACGAGGGGTGCCGCCATCGCCCGGTATTCGCCGAGCCGCTGCCAATGGTCGCCGACGATGAAGCCCTCGATGCGCAGCCGCTTGCGCACCGCCGGCATCAGATTGGGGCCGGGGCGGGGCTCGATGTCGTTGTACTCCGAAACCATGCCGCACATGACCATGCGGCCGAAATCGTTGAGCCGCGCGAACACCGCCTGCTGCACCACGCCGCCGACATTCTCGAAATAGACGTCGATGCCCTTGGGGCAGGTGCGGTCGAGGGCGGTGTCGAGATCGGCCGAGCGATGGTCGATCGCCGCGTCGAAGCCGAGCTCGGCCTCGAGGTAGCGGCACTTGTCGGCGCCGCCGGCGATGCCGACGGCTCGTGCGCCGGCGCGTTTGGCGAGCTGGCCGACGACGGCGCCGACCGCCCCCGAGGCGGCTGCGACGACGACGGTCTCGCCCGATTGCGGGCGGCCGATCCCGGTCAATCCGACATAGGCGGTGAGCCCCGGCATCCCGAGCACGCCCAAGGCGGTCGACAACGGCGCCTCGGCCGGGTCGAGCTTTATGAGCCCGCTGCCGGGGACGGCGCTGTAGAGCTGCCAGCCAAAGCCGCCGAAGACGCAGTCGCCCTCGCGAAACGCGGGGTCGCGCGAGCGGGCCACCTCGCCGACGACGCGCCCCTCCATGACCGCGCCGATTTCGACCGGCTTGGCATAGGAGCGGGCGCCGCTGATCCGGCCGCGCATATAGGGGTCGAGCGAGAGATAAATGCCGCGCACCAGCACCTCGCCCTCGCCCGGATCCGGCAACGGCGCATCGGTGATTTCGAAATCCGCAATTTGCGGCATGCCGGTCGGCCGTCGTTTCAGCCGCACCTGCCGGTTTCTGTTCTCCATGTGTTTGCCTTCCCACCGGGGCGATCGCTAGAATCTACCCCATCCTCTACGTGGCCGAGCGCAGTTTTCCGTAACTACAGGGAATCCCAATCCGCGCCGCATTGGCGGGCGGGTGCGCGACTGAGCGGCGCGATACTCAATCGAGGCGAAAGAACCGCGTTCGCAACAGCGTGGCGGCGTCACGCCTGTCTACAGATTGCAACGGGTTGCCGGCTGAAAAGCTGTATTGCCTGCCGGTGGCGGGACCCTCGACCAATATCGGCGAGCGCTCGAGGTAGCGGAGATTTACCCTTTGCTGCGGCGACGCCGACAGGGGGACCCTCGCCGCCGCGGGCATCGCGGGACGCGCAAGGGCAGGTGTTACAGGGCGAGTAAGCGGGGGTTGGCTAGGTACGGCCGCCGTCGCCGCTGTTCTGGTTGGCGTTGGAGGACTCTTGAGCAACGCTCTCTGCTGACCGCAACATCCCATCGCTTATGTCTCCTTCCGTCTCTTGCTGAGCTTGATGAATGATCACCGGATCGTAGCCTATCCGCTCCAGGAGGCAGGCTGCGCCGGAGAGCGCCAGCCACACTAGTAGTAGATCCAGGGGCTTCTGCGTGACCAGAAGAGCTAGCGGCGCAGCCACCCAAAAACTGAGACAGTTGAAGCAGTCCATAAGCTTGCCCGCCCAAATTTGGGCTAGGCGGGCGCGAAACCGCACGATCAGGTCTGCCGGGCCGTCCTCGCTTGCTAGCAGGTGCGTCACCCGCCAAGTCGCGAGAACGGCCAGAACAAATCGCACCCAGAAGTCAAATTCGTTCAGAACGTTAGCCTTTGAGATCGTTGCATATGCGGACGGGCCAAAACGCCTCCGCCCAGTGAGGGCCGCCCGAGAAAATAGTTCTATCTTGCACCCACAACCAAAACATGTAATCGCAACACTCTCCACGTGGCAATAGAAAGTCAGGGGGCACCGAATAGGGTACCTGTGAACTGCAAATCGGATCGACCGCTCGCAAGTCGAAGTTTGCGAGAAGCCCGAGCACAGCCGAAGGATCGAGATGGGCCGGATCACACGGACCGGAAATACACCGCGCGACCGGATCACCAACTCTGGAAGTGCCGAAGAAGCACGGGCTACCGGGCGGCGGCGGGATCTGGATCGGGATCTGAACCCACGAGCCGCCCTGCTTGGCAACTTTGACCCAGTAAAAGTCGAAGTTGTCGTTTGGTGGAGTGAAGGGGAGTGAGTAATCGATGTACTCGTCGTAAGCGATACCGACAAGAGGCAGTTGCCACGGAACACTGCAGTCAGGAGGGTTGGCAAATTGGCTGAGGTTAACAACCGCGCATGGCGGCACTGCCGTGATCTGAATTGCCGCGCAAGGCCATTTGTTGTCGAGCCAGAGCCGCTGCGTATCGTAGTAAAGGTTGGTGGCCGCGTCTTCGACGGTGAGGCGCAGAGTGATCAAGCCACTCAAACCGCAAGGCGGATTGAACGTGGTCGGCCAGCTCGTAGGATACAGCTCACCCTGCGGATCCGTAGCACCACAAATAAAGAGAGGTGGAGGAAAGGGATTGGGCACACAGGGTGTATATGGTCCCCAAATGGCGATCAGATCCGAATTGTCCCTTCGCTCGTTCATGACCAGGAATTGGTTCGGATCAAGAGGGTTGTAGATGACGTTCCAGAAATTGGTCCAGCCGCCAACCATCGGATCGGTCACAAACCCAGGCTGGTAATCCAGGCTGTAGCGCCTGATCTGTTTGGCCGCGCAACCGCCCACGAAAGCGCTTCCCTGGACGGTAATCGCTTCGCCAAAGGAGACTTCAAAAACTCCTGACGGCCGGGTACACAACGCGGGCACTGTTTGGATGAATTCGGCGGCCGGATCATACGGATTCGTATCCAGGTTGAAGTCGTTGTCAATTCCAGTGATCCTCACGTCCTGCCTGAATAATTCGAAGTTGATGGGGCCACAGGGTTTCGTTGTGCCGTCGACAGCAAACACTGTCATCCGAATGAAAGTAAGCCCCTCATTCAAAGTTGTCGTGTCCAGGAAAGCCAACAGCCCGCCGACCACCGGTATGTTCCCTTGCGCACCTCCGCCCGGTGGGATTGGTGGATAGTTAAAGTTGGTGGCGTTCCAGGTGACCAGATTTTGCGACCATTCCAGAATATAGTGGTTGAAGCCGAGTCCTGCGGCCGTACCATCTATATTTACGCCTATCTTGCCGAGGGCAACATTTCCCTGCTCAGCAACGCATCCTTGAGGATCCGCGAGGTCGCAGGTCAGCGGCCTGAAGCAGTCACCTAGGCAGCGCGAGTAGGCTTCGAGGCAGTATACAATCTGCCGAACGTTGCGGGAACGACCCAGGCAACAGCCGAAGCACAGCGAGCACAGGCACCAGCATCGGCAAAACCACGAGAACCGCTGTTCGCTTTGCTCTTTAAATGCTGCCTCTCCGAACAGAGCACGAGCGGCTTCGGTGGTCAGCAATCGCTCGAATATGGCGCATGCGTTCTCGTCATCGGTGAAGCAGTCAATGGCGCCGGAGATGACCTCGTCCGGAACTCCCGCTGGGAACTCGACGCTTGCCAGCTGGTCGGAGAGGTAAGGTTTGAATGCCTCGGCCAAAATGTTGACCAGTGTTTGGAAGTCACGACGCTGTTCGGCTGTCGGAGGATCGCTGACAGGGTTACCGATGACCTGACGCACGCACTTCCAGTATTCGTAGAGGTAGTAGGCAAAGCCTCTGAACGTGCGCGGCCAACGGCAGACGAGCCATCCGAATGCAAGGCAGCAGCGAATGTGCAAAAAGCACCAACGCCATTGTTCGATCGGTCCGAGCAGCTCTCGCGCTTGGGCGGGCAGCAGTCTCTGAGCAACATCCTCTGTAAGGAACTTCTCAAAAAGAGCGTAAGCCTCGGCAAATTCTTCAGCGCAGGTTTGTTGACCGGCTTGTACCTGCCTCTGAAGTTCTTGCGGGTTCGCGATGAGGTTAAGCTGCTGCTCCAAGACAGGTTGAAACGCAGCTAGTAGTGCCCGTAGAGCGAACTGAAAATCCGCGGACTCCGTCGCCGTCGTCCCAGCTTTTGGATTCTCTGTCTCTCTTTTGTCACTCATCATCGTTCCTCCCTTGGAGATGTTAATCGACAGTTGGCATCAACTGACATTTTCCCAAATCGTCTGCGCATCCGATCGAGCTCCGGAGCATAGCTCATCGGGGCCCTCGAGATGTGTGACATGGTTAACACTTGGAAAAATTCTTCCGCGAGAGGAAACAAAGCCATGCCTCGGATTGTCCAACGCGCGATAGGCCAGCAATCCGGCATCGGAGGTGATCGCAGAGCGATGTATCGTCGAAACGGCGCAACCCGGTGGGGCGCCCGGAAAATCCGGGAATGACCGATCGCACCGCCGATCCGAACTGCCATCGGCGGGGTGACGTTCGATGCCGGGCCGCGTAGGATCGCGCGCCGCACCGACCGCTAAGGAGACCAGAAGTGGACCCTATCCTTCGCAACCCCGCCCGCGACCGGCTCGACGCCGGCGAACTGGCCCTCGGCGTCGGCATCCGCCAGAGCCGCACCGTCGACATCGCCGCGATCATGAAGGCCTGCGGCTACGACTGGCTGTTCCTCGATCTCGAGCACAACTCGATGGATCTCGACACCGCGGTGCAGATCTCGGTGGCGGCACTCGGCGCCGGCATCGCACCGATCGTGCGGGTGCCGGCGGGCCAGTTCTGGCTCGCCACCCGCGTGCTGGACGGCGGCGCGCTCGGCATCGTCATGCCGCATGTCGACACCGCCGAGGAGGCGCGTGAGATCGCCGACCGGCTGCGCTACCCACCGCAAGGGCACCGCTCGATCGCCGGCGGATTACCGCATTTCGGTTATGCCGCGGTCGGCACCGCCGCCGCCTGCGCCGCGCTCAATATCGCGACCCTCGTCGTCGTCATGCTCGAAACCCCGCAGGCGATCGCCAACGCCGGCGCGATCGCCGCCGTGCCCGGTATCGACTCGCTGTTGATCGGCACCAGCGACCTGACGATCGAGATGGGTATCTCCGGCCAATTCGCCGACGACCGGGTGGTCGAGGCCTACCGCACGGTGACCGAGGCCTGCCGTGCCCACGGCAAGTTTGCCGGGATCGGCGGGATCTATGAAGAAGGGTTGCTGCGCCGCTACGTCGGAATGGGGGTTCGGCTCGTCCTCGGCGGTGGCGACCTCGGCTTTATGATGGCCGCCGCGGCCGAGCGGGCAAAGGTGTTGCGCGACTGCCGCTGAGTGCGTCGCCGCATGGTGTGCCGGGCGGGCCCCTCGTCTCAATTTTGCGATGCCGACAGCGACGCCTCGCCGAGGATCGTGATGGCGGCCTGAGTGAAGGCGTCGGCGAGCGCACCGTCTTGCACGAGTTCGCCGATGTGGCAGCGAAAGGAGGCGCAAATCGCCGCCAGCTCCTCAAAATGGATGCGGCGAGCGCCCGTTTCGATGCGGTGGTAGGTCAGCCGGGGCATCCCGAGAAGGCGCGCCGCGTCTTCCTGGGTCAGCCCGAGAGTGCGCCGCCGCCGCCGCAGCGCGGAACGGATGCAGATTTGCGGATCGTCGCCACGCCGCATCTTTCTCTCCTCTGGCCCCGCGGTGAACAGCCGCGCCCCGAGCGCCGCCGCCAATCGCGCCGATTTCGATCGGTAGCCCGACATCGCCCGACGATTGCATATAATCGCACTATTGTCAATATCATAAAACACGTTTTCGCATGACCTTGACGGCGCTTGCCGCGATCCGCGACGATGCCCGGACTGCCGCGGAGTGTGCCGATGGATTTTTCGCTGTCCGGCGACCTGGTCGAGCTGCAGGAGCGCACCGAGCGTTTCGTTCGCGAAAAAATCCTGCCCTACGAGCACGATCCCCGGCAGACGCCGCACGGACCAACCGAGGAATTGCGGCACGAGCTCGTCGAGCTCGGGCGTGCGGCGGGGCTTCTTTCGCCGCATGTCAGCGGCGAATGGGGCGGGCTCGGGCTCGACCACCGGGGCAAGGCCGTGGTTTTCGAGGCGGCCGGCTATTCGCCGCTGGGGCCGGTCGCGCTCAACTGCTTCGCCCCCGACGAAGGCAACATGCACCTCCTCGAAGCGGTTGCCGAGGAGCGCCAGAAGGAACAGTGGCTGCGGCCGCTCGCCGATGGCCGGATGCGGTCGTGCTTCATGATGACCGAGCCCGCCCCCGGCGCCGGCGCCGACCCGTCGATGCTGAAGACCACGGCACGCCGCGACGGCGATCATTTCGTCATCGACGGGCAGAAATGGCTGATCACCGGCGCGGTCGGCGCCGGCCTCGGCATCGTCATGGCGAGGAACGACAGCGATGCCGGCGGCCCGGCGGGCGCCACGATGTTTCTGGCGCCGATGGACGCACCCGGCATTCACATCGAGCGGGTGCTCGACACGCTCGACCAATACATGACGGGCGGCCACGCAGTGGTTCGCCTCGACGGGCTGCGGGTGCACGAAAAGGACGTGCTGGGCCGCGTCGGCGAGGGCTTTCGCTATGCTCAGGTGCGCCTGGCACCGGCGCGGCTGACGCATTGCATGCGCTGGCTGGGTGCGGCGCGGCGCGCCCACGACATCGCCGCCGACTACGCCCGCCGCCGCACCGCCTTCGGCAAGCCGATCGGCGAGCATGAGGGGGTCGGCTTTATGCTCGCCGACAACGAGATCGATATCCACACGAGCCGTCTTGTCATTTGGCACACCGCCTGGGTGCTCGACCAGGGCCGGCGCGGTGGCCATGAATCGAGCATGGCCAAGGTTGTTTGCTCGGAGGCGATCTGGCGGATCGTCGACCGCAGCATGCAAATCCTGGGCGGCCTCGGCATCACCGACGACACGATCGTGGCACGCCTCTTCCGCGAGGTCCGCCCGTTCCGGATCTATGACGGCCCCTCCGAGGTGCACCGCTGGTCGATCGCGCGACGCGTATTGCGGGCAGGAGGGACAGCGACATGACGACGATCGACGAAATTACCGACGGCATCTACCGCATCTTCACCCCGGTCGACATCCCGGGCGCCGGCGGCTTCTCGTTCAACCAGTACCTGATCGTCGACGACGAGCCGTTGCTGTTTCATATCGGGATGCGCCGGCTGTTCCCGCAGGTCAGCGAGGCGGTCGCGCGGGTGATCCCGGTCGAGCGCCTGCGCTGGCTCGCGCTCTCGCATTTCGAGGCCGACGAGTGCGGCGCCCTCAATCAATTCCTCGCGGCCGCGCCCCGGGCGGAGCCGCTGTGCGGCCGGGTGGCGGCGATGGTCTCGATCGGCGATTTCGCCGACCGGCCGCCGCGCGCGCTTGGCGACGGCGAGACGATCGCGCTCGGCCGCCATCGTCTGCAGTGGCTCGACACGCCGCACCTGCCGCATGCCTGGGAATGCGGCATCATGATCGAAGAGGCGACCGGCACGCTGCTGTGCGGCGACCTCTTCACGCAGGGCGGCTCGGACCATCCGCCGCTCGTGACCGGCGACATTCTGGGGCCGAGCGAAGCCTTCCGCCGGCAGCTCGACTATTTCGCCCATGCCCGCAACACGCGGGCGATGCTGGAGCGGCTGGCGTCATTGACGCCCTCGACCCTCGCCTGCATGCACGGCAGCGCCTGGCGGGGCGACGGGGCGGCGCTCTTACGCGCACTGGCCGACAGCGTCGAGCGCGATTAGGGCTGCGGCGCGCTAGGCGCAGCGGCGCGGGTTTTGCTGTTTTTGCTGTTATTTGCAATAAATCTACAGCAAATCGCCTCTCCCCGACCCGCGCCGATCCTGATTGCCGACCTCGTACCATGCTATGCGATTATGGCAATTTTAGCGGCGGTGTCGCGTTTCTCCGGCCGGCGCCGCCGCAGCTTGCCTGGTCGGGATTGCCGCGGCGCCGAAGGGCGCCTCGCAATGACGGGGTGCGCTGTCATTGCGAGCGCAGCGAAGCAATCTCACCGCCGCCGAGCCCCGCCTGTTCGATGATCTCTTCGATTTGCCGCGCCTCGGGAATCTTCATCTGCCGCGCCGCGTCGAGCGCCAGATGCAATAGCCGGCCGGCCTCCTCGCGATCGCCTTTGCCCGACCGCTGCAGGACGGCCATGCCAATTTGTGCGCGGGCAATGAGCAGCGAGCGCACATCGCCCAGCCGCTCGTAGACCGGCAGCTCTTCCTCTCTGCGGATGCGCAAGGCTTCGTCGAGTTCGCCGCGGGCCTGCAGGATGTCGGCGATCTTGCCCTGCGCCACCGCGCGCGAGCGCACATCGCCCAACCGCTCGTAGACCGGCAGCTGTTCCTCGGTGCGGATGCGCAAGGCCGTGTCGAAATCGCCGCACATCTGCAGGATGTCGGCGATCTTGCCCTGTGTGATCGCGCGCGAGCGCACATCGCCCAGCCGCTCGTAGACCGGTAGTTCTTCGTCTCTGCGGATGCGCAAGGCCGCGTCGAAATCGCCGCGCACCTGTAGGATGTCGGCGATCTGACCCAGCGTGACCGCGCGCTCGCGCACATCACCGAGCCGCTCGTAGACCGGCAGCTGTTCCTCTCTGCGGATGTGCAAGGCCGCGTCGAAATCGCCGCGCATCTGTAGGATGTCTGCGATCTTGCCCAGCGTCACCGCGCGCGAGCGCACATCGCCCAGCCGCTCGAAGACTGGCAGCTCTTCCTCGGTGCGGATGCGTAAGGCCGCGTCGAGGTCGCCTCGGGCCATCAGGACGTCTGCGATCTTGCCCTGGGTCACCGCGCGCTCGCGCTCATCGCCCAGCCGCTCGTAGACCGGCAGCTCTTCCTCGGTGCGGATGCGCAAGGCCGCGTCGAGGTCGCCGCGGGCCATGAGGATATCGGCGATCCTGCCCATGGTCACCGCGTGCGAGCGTTCATCACCCAGCCGCTTGTAGACCGGCAGTTCCTCCTCCCGGCGGATGCGCAAGGCTTCGTCGAATTCGCCGCGGGCCTCTCGGATGTCGGCGATTTACTAAATGGCTGTTCGATACAGTGCCTACTAGCACCTCGAAGTTCCTACACTATTCGTGCCCCGCGGCGACATGCACTGGCGAGCCAGGACCAGGAAGAGCGTCCGCGCCTCGCCGTCCTGGGTTCCCGCGTTCGCGGGAACTACGAATGAGCGATGCAAATTGTTCAGGAAAGTCCCGCGCTTTCGATGAACACCTGGATGTGCCGTGCTTCGGGAATTTGCAGCCGCCGCGCCGCGTCGAGTGTCGGGACCGGGTTCGACCGCCAATTGCTGCAACGAGGGCGGCTCGTCGAACGGCAATAGTAGGATCTGCAGCCAGCCGGCGGCGAAGCCCAGATCTTGGAAACGGGCGCGGCTACGACGCGGCGGCGGGCGGCGGTGTCTGCTCGGCCGGGTCCGCGAGCGCACGGGCGTCAGCCTTGTCGAGTTCCCCGACCAAGGTACGCAATGCCTCGCCGACATGCGAACGCAGGTCTTCCGGTGATTTAAAAAAGGCGGTCCGATCCGCGCCTTCAGCGCCTGGAGTTTCTCCGCACCCGGCCCGGCGTCGACATCGGCCGCGCGCACTCCCACAGGCGGGGCAAGGGAGATAAGGCACGCGGGGCGACGGAGGTAAAGCGCGCCTGGTCAGCTGCCGTCCCAGAGATCGCGGATCTGCTGGCGCTGGCGCGCGTCGGGGAGGCGGCCGCGGCCGGCGGCGAGGTTCTCTTTCAGGTGCTCGGGGTCGCGGGTCGCTGGGATTACGCAGGTGACGGCGGGCTCTGCCAGCAGGTATTTGAGAAAGAGCCCGGCCCAACTCGCGCAGTCGAATTCCGCGGCCCATGCGGGCAGTGCCCGGCCGCGCATATGGCGAAAGAGGGCGCCCTGCTCGAAGGGCTGGTTGACGATGACCGCGACCCCGCGCGAGGCGGCGACCGGGAACAGCGCCGTCTCGGCCGTGCGCATCGCCAGCGAATAGCCGCACTGAACGAAATCGATGCCGCGCTCGGCGGCGAGGATATGCGCCAGCTCGGGCAGTGCCGCATCCGTGTAATGGGTGATCCCGATATAGCGGATATGCCCGTCCGCCTTCATCTGCCGCAGGGTCGCGAGATGGGTGCGCCAATCGACGAGGTTGTGGATTTGCATCAAGTCAATCACGTCACTGTGCAACAGCACCGCCGAGCGCCGCATCTGCTCGATCCCGCGCTCGCGGCCCGAGGTCCACACCTTGGTTGCGAGAAAGGCGCGCGGCCGGGCTGCGAGATCGGCGAGGAGGTCGCCCGCGACCGCCTCGGCGCGACCGTACATCGGCGAGCTGTCGATCATTCGCCCGCCGCTGTCGAGCAAAAGCCGCGCCACCTCGCGCAACGGCTGCCGCGCCGCCGCGCCGCTGCCGACATCGAACACCGGCCAGGTGCCGAGGCCGATCACCGGCATCGTTTCGCCGGTCGACGGGATCGGGCGCGTCAGCATCGCCGCATCGGACATCTGTCATTCCTCTCCGGACGCGAGAAATTCGCGGAATTCTTGCCGTTTCTGCGTGCTCATTGCACTAATCTGCCAGCCGGTCTTCAACGCTAGGCCCAAGATCTCCAGGAGGAAATGTGACCCGACCCCGCGCCGCCGACGATTTCGCGACAATCCGCGCCCGGATCAAGGAGTTGCGCCGTGAGGCCGCGAGGCCTCCGGCGGCGGAAAGCCCGACGCGCCGCGCCGAGACCCCACCCAACGACCACGAGCGGCGGTTCGAGGAACGGCGCAAGGGTCACCCGCCGCCTTGGGTCCCGACGATTTTCTTCAGGAGGCTCGCCGATATCGACGTCGCGCGCCGCATGTGGCGCATTCGCGGGGGATTGCGGACTCGGTAGCAGCGGGAGCGCCAGGCCCTGCCGATTTGCAATGGCGCGCCGGGCATGGCAATTTGACCCGATGGCGGGGCGGCTCGCGGGAAAACGGGCTCTGTTGACGGCGGCCGGGCAGGGGATCGGCCGGGCGACCGCACTCGCCTTTGCCGCCGAGGGTGCGAGCGTGCTCGCCACCGACATCGCCGAGGACAAGCTGGCGCCGCTCGCCGACGCGTTGATCGCGACGCGGGGGCTCGATGTGACCGACGAGGCCGCAATCGCCGCACTCGCCGACGAGCTCGGCCCGCTCGACGTGCTCTTCAACTGCGCCGGTTTTGTCCACCACGGCACGATCCTCGACGCGGCGCCGATCGACTGGGACGCGTCCTTCGCGATCAACGTGCGCTCGATGTTTCTGATGATCCGCGCCTTTCTGCCAAAGATGCTGGAGCGCGGCAGCGGCGCCTCGATCATCAACATGGCGTCCACCGTCTCCTCGGTCAAAGGTGCTCCCGACCGCTGCGTCTATGGCGCGACCAAGGCGGCGGTGATCGGGCTAACCAAGTCGGTCGCTGCCGACTTTGTCAAATCCGGCATCCGCTGCAACGCGATCTGCCCCGGCACGATCGAGACGCCGTCGCTCGAGGACCGCATCGCGGCGCAAGGCGTGCGGATTGTCGGCGGCACCGATGCCGCCCGCCGCGCCTTTGTCGACCGGCAGCCCTTGGGCCGACTCGGTACGGCCGAGGAAGTGGCGGCGCTGGCGGTCTATCTCGCCTCGGACGAATCCTCGTTCACCACCGGCGCGATCCATGTGATCGACGGCGGCTTCACGCTCTGAGAGACGACAGGAGGGATCCGATGAAACTGGTTCGCTATGGCATGCCGGGGCAGGAAAAACCGGGCCTCGTCGATCGCGACGGCAAGATCCGCGACCTCTCGGGCACGGTTCGCGACCTCGATGGCGAGGCGCTGGCGCCGGCCTCGCTCGACCGGCTGCGGCGCGTCGATCCCGCGAGCCTGCCGCTCGTACCCGGCACCCCGCGGCTCGGCCCCTGCGTCGGCAATATCTCCAAAATCGTCGCGATCGGCCTCAATTACCGCCTGCATGCGCAGGAGGCGGGTGCGGCGATCCCCTCCGAGCCGATCTTCTTTATGAAGTCGATCTCGTCGATTTGCGGACCCGACGACGACGTCGTCATCCCAAAGGGCTCGCAGAAGGCCGATTACGAGGTCGAGCTCGGCATCGTGGTCGGCAGCCTCGCCCGTCATGTCCCGCTCGCCGATGCGCGCAAGCACATCGCCGGTTATTGCGTCGTCAACGACGTCTCCGAACGCGAATTTCAGATGGAGCGCGGCGGGCAATGGACCAAGGGCAAGAGCGCCGACACCTTCTGTCCGATCGGCCCGTGGCTGGTCACCGCCGACGAGGTGCCCGACCCGGGCAAGCTGGCGCTGTGGACCGAGGTCAACGGTGAGCGCCGCCAGAGCAGCAACACCGCCGACCTGATCTTTGGGATCGACGAGATCGTCAGCTATGTCAGCCAGTTCATGACCCTTCTGCCGGGCGACGTGATCCCGACCGGGACGCCATCGGGCGTGGGGATGGGCTTTAAGCCGCCGAAATTTCTGAAGCCCGGCGACAGGATGCGGCTCTCGGTCGAGGGGTTGGGCGAGCAGAACCAGCGGCTGGTGCCCTACGCCGGGTGACCGCCGGCGGTCGCGGGAGGGGTCGCGCACGGGTGTTGGGAGACCTCCCGCAGGCATGATGTGAGCGCTGGCGTAGTGCGACATTTTTACGCTATGATTCGGCGTTCGATGCGCTCGCCGCACTCAATTCGACGTTTTGAGGACCCATGTACGATCGCCGCCCCGGCTTCTTCCGCGAAGACACACCCCCTGGTCAGCGTGTCGAGGCCAAAGTCAAGTGGTTCAATGCCAGCAAGGGGTTTGGGTTCGTCTCGCCGACGGACGGCTCGCAGGATGCGTTTCTGCCGATGGCAATCCTGCGCCGCGCCGGTTACGAGGACGTCCGCGAAGGCGCCTCGATCGTCTGCGAGGTCAGCGCCGGCGCAAAAGGGCCGCTGGTGACCAATGTCTTGAATGTCGACAACAGCACGGCGGTGACGCCGCAGAGCGGGGCTGGCGGTTTCGACCGCGGACCGCGGCCCTCGACGACGATGGAGGGTGCCGTGAAATGGTTCGAGCCCGAGAAGGGTTATGGGTTCATTTCTCCGGACGGCGGCGGCAAGGATGTGTTCATCCACATCACCGCGCTGCGCCGCAGCGGCGTCAACGCCCTCGATCCCGGCCAGCGGGTGAGGGTCGAGGTGGTCGACGGCAAGAAGGGCCTCGAAGCCGACCGAATCGAACTGATCTGAGGCTGCCGGCCGCAACCGAGCAAGCGGCGGCGCCGGCCGGCCGGTTCTGCCGGGAGTATTGTTGCGCGGCGAGGGTTTAGCCGCTTGCGCGAGGAGGGCGTAGCGCGCACGACCTTCGGGGCGTAGATTGATTAACGCACTCGGCGCGGCGTCGGCCGCGCCGGCCCGTTGACAATGACGAAAGCGACCCGATGGACTTGCAGGACACGATCCGCACCTATCGCCTGTTCTCCGGCTCTTACGACATTGTCTTCGGCCCGGTGTTTCACCCCGGGCGCAAGGCGGCCGTGCGCATCGCCAACGATCGGCCGGGACAGCGGATTCTCGAGGTCGGCGTCGGCACCGGCCTGTCGCTGCCGCATTTCCGGGCCGACTCACGGGTAACCGGCATCGACGTGTCGGCCGAGATGCTGGAGAAGGCAAAGCGCCGGACCGCGCGCCTCGGGCTTTCGCATGTCGAGGGCCTGCAAATCATGGACGCGGAAGATCTGAGCTTTCCGGACAATTCCTTCGATGCAGTGCTGGCGCTCTATGTCGCCTCGGTGGTGCCGCATCCGGCGCGGTTCGCGGCGGAAATGCGCCGGGTTTGCATCCCCGGCGGGACGATCGTCGTGGTCAACCACTTCACCAGCGAGAATTTTCTGATGCGGCTGCTGGAAAAGCGTCTGGAGCGGCTCGCCCGCCATGTCGGCTTCGACGCCGATTTCCCGTTCGACACCTTCCGACGGGAGAGCGCGCTGTCGATCCGCGAGGTGCGGCCGAGCAATCTCTTCGGCTATTGGAAATTGTTGCGCTGCGTCAACGAAAAGCCGGCTTCGAACCCCGGCTGATCGCCGCAACCAACAGCGCTCGCGGGGGTCGCCGAGTGATTATCGCATAGCGGTGTTCGACACCCTAAAGCTGGCACGATCGCTGCGCGAAGCCGGGATGCCGGGGGCGCAAGCCGAGGCGACGGCTGGGGCGCTGGCCGAGGCCTTTACCGGCGAGCTCGCCGAGAAGCGGGACATCGAGGCGCTCCGGCATGAGATCGAGGCGCTGGGAACCTCGCTCAGGCATGAGACCGAGGCGGTCGCAGCGACGGCGAAGCGCGACCTCGAAAGCGCCGTCCACAGGCTCAGCGCGCGGCTCACGTTTCTGCAATGCCAGCTCGGCCTGATCACCGCGCTGCTGCTGGGCGTCCTGCTCAAGCTGTTCCTGCGATAGCTTTCTTCGCGTCGTGGTCCCGCCACATCGGGATCTCTTGCAGCAATGCCTCGACGGCGGCAAAGGCGAAGCCGAGCGAGGCCTCGTCGACGAGTCGCCCGTCCCGGACCTTGTCGGCGCACGCGGTGATAATCACCTCGCGCGCCAAGGCGACGCGGGACAGCATCGAATCGAGTGCAACCCGCAGGTGCTCCAAACAGCGGGCACCGCCGAGGGGCCCGCGCGAGGTTGCCATGATCGCCACCGGCTTATACGCCATGACCGACTCAAAGGCCGGGCGCGAGGCCCAGTCGAGCGCATTCTTCAGGACGCCGGGGATGCTGTGGTTGAATTCGGGTGCGCACAGCAGGACGCCGTCGCTCGCCGCGATCGCCGCCAATAGCTCCTTGACCGGCGCCGGCCGCTTTTCCCCCTCGAAATCCTGGTCGTAGAGGGGGATCGGCCGAAGGTCCCAGACCGCAATGTCGGCGCGGCCGGCGAACTTGTCGCGCATCGTCTCCAGCACCGCGTTCGAATAAGAGCCGTTGCGCAGGCTGCCGGACATGGCGATGAGGCGGGCCGGCGTCGTGTCGGACATCGTGGCGGGTTCCTTTGCGCGGCCGGGGCGGCACCTCATAGCGAAAGCCGCTCGCCAATGGCAACCGTTCTCGCGCAGGATGAAGGGTGTCGGCGAGAGAGGGCGAGATGCTCGAATTGAGGCCCAGCTGCGAGTGCTGCGACCGCGATCTGCCGCCGGATTCGCCGGACGCCCGCATCTGCTCCTACGAATGCACCTTCTGCAGCGACTGCGCCGAGGGGGTGCTCGGCGGGCGCTGTCCGAATTGCGGCGGCGAGCTGGTGCGCCGGCCGATCCGCCCGCCGGACCGGCTGCTGCGGCATCCCGCTTCGTCGCGGCGGGTCTTGAAGCCCGCGGGGTGTACGGCGCCATGACCTTGCGGCCGTCCCGGCGCGGGATTGTCCCGCCCTTTATCGCGATGGACGTGCTGCGCGCCGCCAACGAGCGCCAGGCGGCCGGCGCCGGGGTCATCCATCTCGAAGTCGGCCAGCCCGGAACCCAGGCTCCGGCCGCCGTGCGCGAGGCCGCGCGCCGCGCCCTCGACAGCGAGCCGATCGGTTATACCGACGCGCTCGGCACAGCACCGTTGCGCCACGCGATCGCCGAGCACTACCGGGCGCAATACCGGTTGGCGGTCGACCCGGCGGAGATCGTCGTCACGACCGGCTCCTCGGCCGCCTTTCTGCTGGCTTTTCTCGCCGCCTTCGAGCCCGGCGCGCGGGTGGCGCTGGCGGTGCCCGGCTACCCGGCCTACCGCAACATCCTCTCGGCCATCGAGATCGAGCCGGTGCCGATCGAGGTCGGCGAGAACTGCCACTATCAGCCGACCCCGGAGCTGCTCGCCGAGGCCGGGGCGCTCGACGGGCTCATCATCGCGAGCCCGGCCAACCCGACCGGCACGATGATCCATGCCGGTGATTTGGCCCGGCTCGCCGGCTATTGCCGCGACCATGAGATCCGCCTGATCTCCGACGAGATCTACCACGGGATCACCTACGAGACCCCGGCGGCGACGGCGCGGGCCTTTAGCCGCGAGGCGGTCGTGATCAACTCGTTCTCGAAATACTACAGCATGACCGGCTGGCGTCTCGGCTGGATGCTGGCGCCGCCCGATCTGGCGCGCTCGATCGAGTGCCTGGCGCAGAACTTCTACATCTCGCCGCCGGCATTGTCGCAGAGCGCCGCGCTCCCGGTGTTCGGCTGCCGCGCCGAGCTCGACGGCCATGTCGCGCGCTACCGCGCCAACCGCGACCAGCTGGTCCACACCCTCTCGGCCGCTGGCCTCGGCCGTTTCGCTCCGGCGGAGGGTGCCTTCTACCTCTACGCCGACATCTCGAGCCTGACCCGCGACAGCGAGGAATTCTGCCGCCGCCTGCTCGCCGAGACCAGCGTCGCGATCACCCCGGGCCTCGACTTCGACCCAATCCGTGGCGGCGGCTGGGTCCGCCTCTCCTATGCCGGCTCGACCGAGGATATCGCCGAGGCGGCGCGGCGGCTGAAGGATTGGCTGCCGCGCGCGGGCTGACGCGGTTCTCGATCAGGCCGAGGCGGACTGGCCCGACAGGGGTGCGGTGCGCGTCCCGCGCAATGCCAGCAATGCCGTCGCCGCGGCGGCCACCAGCGCGAAGAAGCAGGCGCTCAGGAAGATGTGGGTCGGCGCCATGCCGGTCCGCAACAGATATCCGCCCAAGATTGGCGCGGCGATGCCGCCGAGCCGTCCGATGCCGAGCGCCCAGCCGAGCCCGCTGGTGCGCATGCGCGCCGGATAGAGCTTGCCGCAGGCTGCATTGGCGCCGGTCTGGCTGCCGATGATCGTCATGCCGGAAAGGAAGATCACGATCACCAGCACCAGATAGGGCATCGCGACAAGCGCGATCAGCGCGATGAACACGACGCCGGCGGCGTAATGCCATGCCAGCGCCCGCTCGGGACCGAAGCGGTCGATCAGAACGCCGAGATAAACCACCGCCAAAATGGCGCCCAATTCGCGGAAGCTGGTGGCGCGGGCCGCCGCGGACGGGGTCATGCCGGTCAGGTGCAATACCTCGGGCATCCAATAGATGAACAAAAACAGGTTCATCAGGCTGCAGAAGAAGATGATCCACATCAGCACGGTTTGCAGGGCGTAGCCCGGGCCGAACAGCATCTTGACGGGGTTGCCCTCGGCAACGTCGAGACGCTCGGCGGCGCCCTGCCCCGGCGTGATGGCAAAGCGTTGCAAAACCGACGTCTCGCGCGGTGACGGGTTGGCTTTCGCGGCCAGGAAGCGCGGCGATTCGGGCAGCCACAACGCCAGCCCGACCACGATCAACAGCGGCACGATGCCGCCGATTAAGAAGATGCTCGGCCATCCGAGTGTAGGCAGCAATACCCCGGCCAGCTGGCCGCACACAAAGCCGCCGACCGGCGCCCCGGTGAAGCTGGCCATGATCATCAGCGCGCGCCGCCGGTGCGGCGCATAATCGCCGGTCAGCGATGCGGCTCCCGCGAACCCGCCGCCAATCCCGAGCCCGGTGAAAAACCGCAATATGCTCAGCATCAGCAGCGAGCCGGCGAACGCGCTGAACAACGAGGCCACGCCGAAAATTGTCAGGCTGGCGATCAGCAAGGGCCTGCGCCCGACGCGGTCGCCGATCGGCCCCGCCGAGAGGGCGCCGACCAGGATCCCGATGCTCGACCACAGGAAGGCGACTGTAAAAGCCGGACCCGGCAGGCTCCAGGCATGGGTCAAGGACGGCACCGAAACGCCGATCGAATTTATGTCATAGCCGTCGCAGACCTGGACCAGGGCGCACAATGCCGCAACGCGGATCTGCAGCGCGCCGATCGGCTGGTTCTCCAGCGCCGACTCGACGGTCGAAAAGGACGCCTCTGCCATTCCCGCCTCCCGACTTTTTCTCGCTACCCAGCCGTGTTGCATTTTCGGTGCGGCTGCGCAAGCCTCGCAAAGCAAATTCTGCCGCAGGCTGCTTGCCGATGAGAACGGGTGCGGACTACCGCGAGGCGCTGCGCGACGGGCGCCGGGTCTGGGTGATGGGCGAGGGCCGGGTCGCCGATGTGACGACGCACCCGGCGACCCGGCCAATGGTCGAGGAGTATGCCCTCTGGTACGACCGCCACCTCGACCCCGCGTGGCGCGACATCCTAATGTCGCCGCACGAGGCCGACGGCGAGCGGGTGCCTTGGGGCTATGTCGCACCGAAAAACGCCGAGGATCTGGTCGGCATGGGCCGGTCTTTTGCCAAGACGATTTTCCTCAGCGCCGGCAATATCACCCACACCCCGGCCTACGGCAATTTGATCGCGCTCGGCGTTTTGACCGCGGCGCAAGCCGGCGGCGCGCCGCCCGAGCAGATCGCCGCGGCGATCGCCTATCGCGACATGATCGCCAGCACCGGACGGTTTTTGACCTATTGCGGCGGCGCCCCGATCATCGGCCAGCGCCTGCGCCCGGACCCGGCCGAGCGGGTGGCGCTGAAGCTGCGTGCGCGAGACCGATGCCGGTATCGTGATTTCGGGCCAGCTCGGCATGCATACGAGCCCGGCTTATGCCGAGGCTGTCTATGTCGGCGCGCTCTCGCGGATGGAGGTCGCAGGCCGTCCCGCGAGCTTTATCGTGCCGGTCAACGCTCCCGGGGTCACGGTCTTGTGCCGCAAGCGTGCCACCCGCGACGAGAACCCGTTCGTCGCCCCGCTCTCCAGCCGCTTCGACGAGCTCGACGGCCAGATGTGGCTCGACCAGGTGCTGATCCCGTGGGAGCGGGTGTTTTTTGTCGACCCGTCGCCCGAGGCGATCGCGCGCTGGCTGCGCTGGCATCACCTCTACGGCTGGCTGGCGAAGGCCGAGTTCACCCTGGGTCTGGCGCTCGCGCTGACCCATGCGATGGGCCTCAAGGAACACGAGCAGACGGTCGACTATCTGATCGACCTGGTCATCACGGTGCAGACCGTGCGCAGCTCGCTGACCGCGGCCGAACGCGACCCCGAATTCACCCCGGCGGGCTATTGTTTCCCCGGCCACGCCCATCTCGCGGCGGGCGGCATCGCGCTGATGCGGGCCCGCGCGCGCATGTCCGAGATCCTGCGCATCGTCCCAGGCTCCTCGCTGGTCGTCGCGCCCTCAGACCGCGATCTCGCCGCACCCGAAATTGCCCGAGGGCTCGAAGAATCGTTCGGCGGCGGCGGTTACACCGCGTTGCAGCGCGCCGCCCTCTTGCAGATGGCCTGGGACCACGTCTCCTCGGCGCTCGACGGCCGCGAATCCGCGTTCGAAGCGCATGCCAGCGGCGGCATGCCGAATTGGCGCGGCTGGCTGCGCCGCAGCTTCCGCGACTACAACGCGCTGGCGAATGCGGTCCTCGCCGTCCTCGCCACGCCGATGCCGGAAATCGACCTCGACAATATCCGCACCGCCCCGATCGCCGCCCGCCGCACCACCACCCCGCCCACCGGCGGGAAGGGGTAGTC
>CAWAFE010000058.1:0-67286 GCA_963781215.1 uncultured Alphaproteobacteria bacterium | reverse complement strand
CAGAGATAGGTCACCATGGCCCAAATTCCGGCGGCGGCGACCGCTCCGCCGCCACCCAGCCAAGACAGCAGCCGCTGGTTGCTCGGCTTTCGAACGAAAGCCCAGACGGAGCCCATATGCGCCCTCCATCTACAAGAAAGTGCAGCCGGTACTGTAGCCGAGTTCTTGGCTAGGTCGACCGAGCTTGCAGATGTGGGGGAGCTGAAGACGTGTGAACCGCTTCACATCCTGCCATTTTTTTTATCCCGAACGCGGGCGCGGAGCGTCCCGACCCGTGTACGAAATCAGACGCTCTACGGAAATTGGCTGAGCGCGATGTAGGGCTGGCAGGCCCCACACCGCACCTGAGTGAAGGGGCAATCGGTCAGGCGTTGTTAACGGCGATGATTTGTCGATAAACAGCGGTGGCTTCCTCATCATCGAGAACCGGCGCTAGATCGATTTCCATGTGGGGATTCCATAGGCCGAGATACCGTTGCACGGCGGCAGGGTCGGTTGATTCAAATATTACGACTCCGGTGCGTGCTGCCACATCATGCCAGCGGCCAACGATCTTCACGCCGTCGCCAGCGTTCGTCTGCTCCTGCGGTGACATAGAGGTAAACTTCTTGAGTACTGGCAGCCAATTGTCGTGCGGAATGCTCCAGTTGCATCGAAATTTCATGGAAGCCTCCTCCCTAAGATTTGCTGTCTGCACGCTGCTTTCACAGCGGCCCGCGCCACGGCTACGCGGTATGCACGAAGAAAGCAAGGGCGGCCGCGAAGCGTGACGTGTCCTTTCGATGTCCGAGGAGAGGGAGATTTCTACATTCTTGTGCCGCGCCGCCGAGCCGCTTCCTATTTTGCCGAAATTCTTGGCGGCTGGACGTTGGCGGATTGTAGCGGCTGCTACTGATGCCGACTCCGCGAACGGCTCTACAATCCGAGCGACAGGAAGGAGTCTTCAAAATGACCCTGGCGCACGGCACCGACCGGCTGGAGTTGGCTCGCCTCGTGCTGCGGCGGGTCGCGCCGGACGATCTGCCGTTCTTCGCTCGCATCCACGCGCTCCCCGAAGTGGCGCGGTATCTTTATCCCGGAGGCCGGCCGCGCTCGCCCGAGGAGTTGGCCGCATGGTTGCGGTCCACTCTCGCGAGCTATGAGCGGCTGGCGCTCGGCTATCTCGCGGTCCTGCGCAAGGAAGACGGAGCGCTGATCGGGCGCTGCGGCTTGATGGAGCTCGTTGTCGAAGCCGCCGCACCCGAGCACGGGGTTCGCAGGGGATGGTTCGGAGACGCACAGGCGCCCGCCGGCGTCGCGCTGACCTTCGAGTGCGAGCTCGGCTACACGTTCGACCCTGCCGTCTGGGGCCGGGGTTTCGCGACCGAAGCGGTGCGTTGCGTTCGCGACTACGCGCGCGACGTGCTGCGGCTGTCGTACGCGATCTCGGCCATTCTTCCGCAGAACACCCGCTCGCGGCGCGTCGCCGAACGGTTCGGCGTGCGAGCCGCCGGCCAGATGGAAGTGGTCGGTCTCACGTTTGATCGCTATCTGTGGCCGCTCGCGGCGGGCGGTGCGGCGCGGCCCCGGCCGGCAGCCACGAAATAGGCCGGCGAATTCGGGTCAATCAGCCGGGCACCTGCACGACGCGGTCGACGAAGATGCCGGGGGTGACGACGTGCTCGGGATCGATGTCGCCGAGCTCGACGATGTGGCGCGCCTGGACGATCGACAAATCAGCCGCCATCGCCATGGTCGGGTTGAAGTTGCGCGCGGATTTTCGATAGGTGAGGTTGCCCCAGCGGTCGGCGCGATCGGCGACGAGCAGGGCCACGTCGCCCTTCAGCGGCTTTTCGAGGACATGCATCCGCCCATCGATCTCGCGGTGCTCCTTGCCCTCGGCGAGGCGGGTCCCGACCGATACCGGCGAATAATAGCCGCCGAGGCCGGCGGCCGCACAGCGCATCCGCTCGCTTAACGTGCCCTGCGGCAACAGCTCGAGCTCGATCCTGCCGGCGGCATAGAGCTCCTCGAACACGACCGAGCCGCTGCTGCGCGGGAACGAGCACATGATCTTGCGCACCCGCCCGGCGGCCATCAGCGCCGCGAGCCCGGTCCGCCCGGTCCCGGCGTTGTTGGCGACGACGGTGAGTTCGCGCGCCCCCTGCTCGATGACCGCCTCGCACAACGCGTCGGGCAATCCCGGCGCCGCCGAACCCGGCGCACAGGATCACCGAGCCGTCCTTGATCCCGGCCACCGCCTCGGTGAGGCTCGCGCACGCGTTTGTCGATCATGGTCCCAGGCCCGATCAGAACGCCACCGCGTCGCCGCCCTTCAGCGCCAGCATCGCGCGCGCCTCGTCCGGCGTGGCGATTTCGAGCGACAGGTTTTCGAGGATGGCGCGGATGCGGCTCACCTGGTCGGCGTTGCTTCGGGCGAGCTGGCCGCGACCGAGCCACAGCGAATCCTCGAGCCCCACCCGAACGTTGCCGCCCATGATCGCCCCCATCGACACGAGCGGTAGCTGGTGCCGGCCGGCCGCCAGGATCGACCAGGCGTAGGCATCGCCGAAGAGCTTGTCGGCGATGCGCTTCATATGGACGAGGTTCTCGGGGTCGGCGCCGATGCCGCCCAGGATGCCGAAGATCGTCTGCACGAAGAGCGGCGGCTTGACCATGCCGCGATCGAGGAAGTGCGCGAGATTATAAAGGTGGCCGACATCGTAGCACTCGAACTCGAAGCGGGTGCCGCAGCCCTCGCCGAGGTCTTTCAAAATTCGCTCGATGTCGGCGAAGGTGTTGCGGAAGATGAAGTCGCGGGTCATTTCGAGCGCCCGCGGCTCCCACTCGTACTTCCACTCCTTGTAGCGGGAGAGCATCGGGTAGAGCCCGAAATTCATCGAGCCCATATTCATCGAGCACATCTCGGGCTTGGCGCGCAGCGGGGCCGCGAGCCGCTCTTCGAGGGTCATCCCGTGGCCGCCGCCGGTGGTGATGTTGACGACCGCGTTCGACGCCTGCTTGATCCGCGGCAGGAACTGCATGAAGACGCCGGGATCGGGGGTCGGCCGGCCGTCCTTCGGGTCGCGGGCGTGGAGATGCAGGATCGCCGCCCCGGCCTCGGCCGCCGCGATCGCGTCGCGGGCGATCTCGTCCGGGGTCAGCGGCAGGTAGGGGCTCATCGTCGGGGTGTGGATCGAGCCGGTGACGGCGCAGGTAATGACGACCTTGCCGGTTAGCGCCATCTCTTTCCTCCCCTCCTCTCCCGCCTTCTAGCCCTGCGCCCGGATGAACGCCCTGACCTTGGGATAGGTCTCGCTTTGCCAGCGGCGGCCGTGGAAGACCCCATAATGGCCGACTTTGAGCTGGAGGTGGTGCGTCTTTTTCGCCGCCGGGAGACCGGTGCAGAGACGGTGCGCAGCGGCCGTCTGACCGACCGCGCAGACATCATCGCGCTCGCCCTCGACCGTCATCAGCGCGGTGCGTGTGATGGCAGCGGGCTCGACCGGCACGCCGCGGACCCGCAGCCGGCCCTGCGGCAGGTCGTGCTCGTGGAACACGCGCCGGACCGTGTCGAGGTAGAAATCCGCCGGCAGATCCATGACGGTGCTGTACTCGTTGTAAAAGGCTCGGGTCGCCGCCGCACCGTCGCCATCGCCCCGCACCAGGTTGCGGAACATCGTCCAATGTGCCGAGACGTGGCGGTCGAAATTCATGCTCAGAAAACCGGCGAGCTGCAGGAAACCTGGATAGACCCGCCGGAACGCCCCGGGATAACGCATCGGCACCGTGGTGATGACCGTGCGCTCGAACCAGTCCAGCGAATGCGCCGTGGCGAGACGGTTGACCGCGGTCGGGTTGACCCGGGTGTCGATCGGGCCGCCCATCAACACCATCGAGGCCGGCTGGCACGGGTCGCCCGACGCCGCCAGCAGTGCCGCCGCCGCCAGCACCGGAACCGATGGCTGGCATACCGCTAAGACATGGATCCGCGGCCCCAGGAGGCGGACAAAGCGGATCACCACATCGACGAAGTCATCGAGATCGAACCGGCCGTGGATCAGGGGCACGTTGCGCGCGTTGGCCCAGTCGGTAAGGTAGACGTTGTGATCGGGCAGCAGGGTTTCGACGGTGCCGCGCAGCAAGGTCGGGAAATGGCCGGAAAGCGGTGCGACAACGAGGAGCGTCGGCTCGTCGCGGGTTGTGTCCTTGCGGAAATGCAAGAGGTCGCAGAATGGATGCGAGGCGACGATCTCCTCGCTGACCGCGACCTCCCTACCGTCGATCGTGACCTTGCGGATGCCGAAATCCGGCCGCTCGTGCGACATGCCAGCGTGCGACAGCAGCTCCATCGCTGCCGCGGCGCCGCGAACGAGCGGCAAACCCCCGATCACCGGCCAGGGATGGTCGAGCCAACCCCGAAAAGTCTCGGCCATCAGGCGAATCGGGCCGAAAATGTCGTTGTGCGCCTGGTACGCGTCGTACAGCATGAACCCTCGTATGTGCGCGCCATTCTCTCGATCGAGAGGGCATTGCAAATCGAAATGGCCTGCCGCCTCGATCCATTTTCACGCGAAACCATCTCATCGCAAACGCCTTGTGTTCTCAAGCATATATTTGTCTTGACAGAGCTTTAGGGAAGCAGGTTGTGGATCAATGCGGCGGGGCCGCGACGCCGCCGCGGACCTCGTGCACGACGACCCCGGAGAGCCGTGACGGCGGCGCCAGCCAGCGCGGGTGCGCCAGGCTCGTCGCGACGTCGCTCTCTCCCGCCGTCCACCGCCGCGTCACCGTGGCGGACGAAAAATCGTCCATCTTGGCCACGAGGTCGGCGGCGTTGCCTTCGTGCACCAGGTGCAGGATCGTCATCGTCGCGGTGCTGGCCTCGGCCAGACAGCGGCGAATGTCGACGTCGCCGCGCAGGGCTGGCGGCAGACGCTGGCCCAAGAGCGCGATCCGGCGGCGCAGATCGTGCGTGCGGCGCATCGCGGCGATCTCCCGTCCGGTCCGGCTGATCCCGCCATTGCCGCCGGGGACCGGGTCGAACCCGTCGACGGCAAGGCACAGCGTGTCGGCCGGGCGCGCATCGTCCAGGGCCGAGACCGACACTGCGCTGCCGGCGAACAATTGCCGCTCAATCAAGATCGGCGGCAGGCCCGGCAGCGGCATTCCGGCCAGCACATGGTCGGGCCCCAGCACGTGCCGGTCATTGTCGAAGAAGGTCTCGGCTCCGGTCGCCAAATTCACCGTGCCGAGGACGACTCGAACCGCACCCGAATTCATCCGGTCGAAATCGACGACCTCGCCGAGGAGTTCGCGCAGCTCGGCGGCGGAAACCGGCTGTTGCTGCGCTGCGCCGGGCTGACTGGGCAAGAGACGGCGCGCGATCGCCGCCTTGAGGCACCGCACCGACCATGACGAGCGTCGCTGCCCCGCGCGCCGGCTCAGCTCGCGCCAGAATTGGCGCAGCTTCGAAGCGCGGTCGTGCGGCAGGTTGCCGGCGATGATGGCGGCGTTGACGGCCCCGATCGCCGTGCCGGCGATCCAGTTCGGCCGGACCCCGCATTTTTCGAGCGCCGCGCACGCGCCCGCCTGATAAGCGCCGAGGGCCCCGCCCCCCGACAGCACCAGGGCGATCCGCTGGAAACGGGCCAGGCTCCTGTCCGATCGCCCCCGCGCCAAGATCCGCTCCGGCCTACCGTACCGGCGAGCTGACGCCGGCGGGGTTGTATGGGTCCATGCAGCGCTCCTCTTTGACGGCAGGCGACGCGCCATCATAGGAGGTCTCCGCCGAGCGTCCAGCCTTCAAACGGCGTCCGGGCACAGCGAGCGGCGAACCTTACTCCGGCCTTTGCCGGGGGCGCCGATGATGCGAAGCTTCCTTCGGCTATCGGGGACAGTCGGAGAGATGCGATGCAGCTCGACTAGATCGGATTGGGCAATAAGGGCGGGGCATTGGCCCGCCGTCTGATGCGCGAGCAGAGCCTGGTCAAATTGCTCCGGAAGTGATCCCTGGATACTCGCTTTCGCGGGAACGACGGGTACGGGGATCGGCAGAAAGACAGAGGAGGAAACATGCGGTTTACCGACCGAGTCGCGCTCATCACCGCCGTCGCCAGCGGCATCGGGCGCGCCACCGCCGACATCATGGCCGGCGAAGGGGCGATCGTGATCGGCGTCGACAACGACGAGCGCCGGCTCGACGAGACCGTCGCAGCGTTGCGGTCGGCGGGCGGCCGGGCCCATGCCCGCCGCGCCGACGCCCTCGACCGAGCCCAGGTCGAGGTGCTCGTCCCGGCGGTGGCGCAGGAATTCGGCGCGATCGACATCCTGGTCAACGCCGTCGGCGGCAGCACGATCATCCCGCATCCGGGCGCGACCATCGACCAGCTGACCCTCAGCGACTGGCAGCGGCTCATTGCCTTCAACCTCGACGCGACGTTCCTCTTTTGCCATGCGGTCGCGCCGATCATGAAGCGCCAGCGCCGCGGAAAGATTGTCAACATCTCCTCGATCGCCGGCCGCGGCCTCAGCGAATCCAGTAGTGCCGCCTATGCCGCCGCCAAAGGCGGGATCATCGCTTTCACCCGCAAGATCGCCCACGAGCTCGGCCCCTACGGGATCAACGTCAACGCGATCGCCCCGAGTCGTACCCTGACCGAGCGCATTCGGCCGCGCTGGGAGCAGCAGAGCCCGGAGGACCAGGCGGCGGAGATCGCGCGCACCCCGCTGCGCCGCCTCGCCGAGGCGCCGGACCAGGCGCGGGTGATCTGCTTTCTCGCCTCGGGCGACGCCGACTTCGTCACCGGCGTGACGATTGACGTGACCGGCGGCAACTGAACTGGCGACGCAGCCCGGAGGTGCCTCGACCATGCCTGATAATGTGCCGTGCGAGCTTCCGGCCGGCTGTGACGGCGCCGCCATTCTGGACCGGCTGGCCCAGGTGCTCGACCCGGAATTGGACGAGCCGATCCTCGATCTGGGTTTTGTGCGCTTTCTGCGGTTGCGATCTGGCCATGCCAGCGTCGACCTACGGTTGCCGACGAGCTGGTGCGCGGTCAACTTTGCCTATCTGATGGCGGAGGACGTTCGGCGGGCGCTGCTGGCGGTCGAGGGCGTGCGTCAGGCGACCGTGCGTCTCGGCGACCATTGCGCGGCGGCGGAGATCGAGGCGGCGGTGAACGAGGGGCGGCCTTTTGCCGAGGCCTTTCCCGGCGAGGGCGCTGGGAGCCTGACGGCGTTGCGTCTTACTTTTCTGCGCAAAGGGTTTTTCAGCCGCCAGGAGCGCCTGCTGCGGGAGTTGCGCGGCGCGGGCTGCTCGCCGGCGACGATCTGCGCTCTGCGGCTCGGCGAGCTGTCGATGACGGACGACACGATCGTAATCCGGCGGCCCGGCGAGGCGCGGGTCGAGGGCGGTTCGGCCGCGATCTTGCGGCGCTATTTGGAGCGGCGGGCCGAGCTCGCCCTCGACTGCGGCCTCGCCTCGCCCCTGATCGTAGACCTCGAAGGCAAGCCGTTTTCGGCTGAGCGGCTGCAGGCCCATTACGAGGCCGCCCGCACCATGCGCGTCGCGCTCGAAGCCAATGGCTCGTTCTGTCGCGCCTTATTGGGCTTGCATCGCCCCGATGCCGCACCGTCCGGAAACCCCAACACGGGAGGAAGACATGTACAAACATGAAGGGCACGATCTCTTTGTGATCGACGGCCACATGCATTTCTGGGACGCCAACCCTGAGAATTGGCGGAACCAGTACGGAGAGAGCTGGATCAAATGCTTTTACGCCTATCACAGCGCCCTCAGCCCGGCGGAGGCGGCGTGGCCATTCGAGAAATTTTGTCGATATGGCGAAGAGGTCCTCGTCGATGACCTGTTCCGCACCGGTCACGTCGACATGGCCATCCTCAACTCGACGTATCTCTATGAATTCTACAAAAACGGGTTCAACTCTCACGTTCAGAACAATGTGATCAAATCCAAATACCCGGAGCGCTTCCTGCTGTGCGGCTCCTTTGACCCGCGCGACGAAGCGGCGGGCCTCGATACGTTTCGCCGGATGATGGCGGAGTACCCGATCTCGGGGCTCAAGCTCTACACCGCCGAGTGGCGCGACGGCTCGCGCGGCTGGCGCCTCAACGACCCGTGGGCCTACAAGTATCTCGCCCTGGCTCAGGAATTGGGCGTCAAAAACATCCACGTGCACAAGGGGCCGACCGTTTACCCGTTGAGCGCCGACGCGTTCGATGTCCATGACGTCGATTACGCCGCCACCGATTTTCCCGAGCTCAATTTTATTGTCGAGCATGTCGGTCTGCCGCGGCTCGACGATTTCTGCTGGATCGCCGCGCAGGAATTGAACGTCTACGCCGGGCTGTCGGTGGCGATGGCTTTCGTCCATCTGCGCCCCAGATACTTCGGCGAGATCATGTCCAATCTGTTGTTCTGGCTCGGCCCTGACAAGCTCCTCTTCGGCAGCGACTATGCGATCTGGTCGCCCAAATGGCTGATCGAGAAGTTCATGGCGTACGAGCTGCCGGAGGATTTGAAGCAGGAGTACCACGTGGACCTGACGCTTGAGATCAAGCGCAAGATCCTCGGCGAGAACGCCGCCCGCCTCTATGGGATCGACATCGCCGCGCAAGCGGCAAAGCTCGGCCGGGACGGTCCGGCCGCGGCCTAGCCACGGAGGAAATGAACGATGGCCGGGAAGGTCGGGTTTATCGGGCTCGGCGCCATGGGCGGGCCGATGGCGCTCAATCTGTTGAAGCACGGATTTTCGCTGGTGGTGCACGACATCGACGCGGGGAAGCTCGAGCCTGCATTGGCGCAAGGGGCCGTCGCGGCATCATCGCCCGAGGCCGTCGCTTCCCAGGTCGAGCGCACGATCTCGATGGTCGAGACCACCGACCAAGCCGAAGCCGTGATCATCGGCGAGCACGGCATCATCAAGACCGCGCGCCCCGGCCATATCGTGCTGTCGATGAGCACGATCGACCCGTTCGCGGCGCGCCGCTTTGCCGATCGCCTCGCCGAGCGCGGCATCGCGATGCTCGATGCACCGGTCAGCGGCGGTACGGTGCGGGCGATATCGGGCGAATTGTCGGTCATCGTCGGCGGCGAGGCCCGGACCTATGCCGCCTGCGAGGATCTGTTCCGCGCCATGGGCAAGAATTTGTTCCATGTCGGCGAACTGGGGCATGGGCTGGCGATGAAGCTCGTCAACAACATGCTGGGCCAGGTCGCCACCGTGGCGATCGCCGAGGCGCTCGTCTTCGGCGTCAAGGCCGGGCTCGATCCGCGGAAGATCTATGAGGTGATCCGGGCCAGCACCGGCAACAGCGTGCAGTTCGAGAACCGGGTGCCGCGCATGCTGCGGCGCGATTTCGCGCCCGGCGGCACGATCGACATCTCGTACAAGGACCAGGATCTGGAAACCTCGTACGCAAAGCGGCTCGGCGTGCCATTGCTGCTCGCCAATCTGACGCAGCAGGTCTACCAGATGGCCCGCGCGGCCGGGCTCAACAAGGAAGACGGCTCGGCCATCATCAAGCTGTTCGAAAACCTCGCCGGTGTCAAAATCGGAAGCGGAGAATGAAATGGCGACATATGTGATGATCCACGGGGCGTATCAGGGCGGCTGGATCTGGGGGCCGACGGCGGCCCGGCTGCGGGCTGCGGGACACAGCGTCTATGCCCCGTCGCTCGACGGCTGCGGCGAGCGCCGGCACCAGCTGCGCCCCGGCATCACCGTCGAGACCCAGGCCCAGGAGATCGCCGAGCTGATGTTCTACGAGGATCTGCACGATGTCGTATTCACCGGCACCAGCTCCGGCGGGATGGTGCTGTGCCGCGCGGCGGAGATGGCGCGCGAGCGGATTGGCCGCTTGGTCTTCGTCGATGCACTGGCATTGCTCGACGGCGAGCGGGTGAGCCAAATCGTCAACCGTCCGACCCCACGCGTCACCACGGCACTCGCCGTCGCGCCCTCGCGCGAGGATGCCGAGAACCGCAGTTTTGCTGATCTCGATCCCGCGGCGCGCGCCTTTGCGCTGGCCCGCTACACGCCGCACCCGGTCGCGGCGATGGAAGAAGCGGTGTCTCTGAAGAGCTTTTGGAGCCAGTCCTGGCCGACGACGGTGATCCGCTGCCGCCGCGCCGCCAACCCAGGGGAGGCACACCAGCGCCGCACCGCCGAAAAGCTCGGCGGCAAATACCTCGAAATCGACGCCGGCCACTACCCGATGCTGTCAGACCCCGACGTCTTGGCGCCGCTCTTGATCCAGGGTTGACGCGGGGAGGCCGGAGATGGCCGAGGCGATCGCGATCGATACCGAGGCGCTGGGCCCGATGACCGGGCGGCGCTACCTCGACAGCCTCAGGGACGGCCGCGAGGTCTGGATCGACGGCGAGCGGGTCGAGGATGTGACAACCCACCCGGCCTTCAAGGACATGGTCGCCGAATTGGCGCGCGTCTACGATCTGCAAAACAGCCCGCGCTACCGCGACGCGATGACCTGCATCGACCCGGCGAGCAGGCAGCGCATCAGCACAAGTTGGCTGTTGCCGCGCTCGGCCGAGGATCTGAAGCGCAAGCGGCGCAACAGCGAGCTGTGGAACGAGCTGACCTGGGGCCAGCTCGGCCGCAGCCCCGACATACTGGCGCCCTACATCATCTCGGCCCTCCACCTCAAGGATCTGTTCAGCGCCGTCAAGCACCCAAAATGCGATTTCGGCGAGAATTTGCAGAATTACTATGAATACTGCAAAGGCCGTGACCTGTTCCTGACCCACGCGCTGGGCGACCCGCAGGTCGACCGCAGCACCCAGCCGCAAAATGAGCAGCGCAGCGTGGCCGAGGACGAGGAGGTGGCGCTGCACGTCGTCGAGGAGACCCGCGAGGGGGTCGTCGTCACCGGCGGCAAGCAGCTCTCGACCGCGGCACCCCACAGCCACGAATGCTACGTCTCGCTGTCGGCGACCTTCGCTCGGCGCAGCAATCCCAAATGCGTGCTGGCCTTCGCCATTCCGACCAACGCGCCCGGTCTCAAGATCCTGGCGCGCGAGCCGGTGTCGCGTTGGCTGGGTTCCTGGGGGCATCCCTTTAGGATGCTCGACGAGCAGGATTGCATGCTGTTTTTTGATCGTGTCCTGGTTCCGTGGGACCGCCTCTTCATGCTCTACGACCCGACGCCGATGGTCCGGATGCTCGGGGCCGACGGCCAGGGGGTCGACTTCAATTTCCTCGGCTGGGCCAATCTGTGCCGCGTCGAGGTTCGCATGCGGCTGATGACCGCAGTCGCGACGATGGTGGCCGAGGCGATCGGCGTCATCGATTATCGCGAGGTCGCCGCCAAGCTCGGCGAGATGGTGACCTATTGCGAGGTCTGGCGGCACGCGATGGACGGGGTCGAGCACGAGGCTGGTCCGACGCCGAGCGGGCAATGGACCTTGGGGCCGTCCCGCGACCTGCACATCTGGTTCACCCAGGTGTCGGGGCGCATGGTCGAGCTGCTGCGCGAGATTTGCGCCTCTGGCATCATTATGCAGCCGAGCGAGAAGGATCTCGCGCACCCCGAGATCCGCTGCTATCTCGACCGCTACATGCGCGGCCGGGATGTCGATGTCGAATACAAATCGCGGCTTTTCCGGCTGGCGCACGAGCTCGCCGCCTCGTCCTTCGGGCTGCGCCAGGAGATCTACGAGTACTGGCACGCCGGCGACCCCAACCGCAACCGCGTCAACCTGTTGCGCAGCTACGACCAGAACGCGATGAAAGCCCGGATCAGGGAGCTTTTGCACCAGCCGCTCCCGCACGGCGAAGCCTGAGCCCGGGCGTGCGCTGCCCGGGGCGCGGCCGAATGCGGCAGCTCGAGGTGACCTGAGCGGAAGCGGCGGCGCGGTTTCCCATGCAGCGATTTGATCAAATGCAGGCGCCCAATCGTGAGACGGCCTGCCGGTCGGCAGCGGCTTTTGAACGTCCTGGTGAGGCCGGCGGTCACGGCCGCGGCGTCGCCCGCAGGTGTCGACCGCCGCCATGAAGCTGCTTCGATTTCGCGACGCTTCCGCCTGGCTGCATCGGATCGCGGCGCTGCTGCTGTGCTGCTCCGCCCTATCCCCAGCAGCGGCAGAGACGGCGCCGTTACGCGGGATGTATATCGTTTCCGGCGCGTTCATCCGCGGCTGGAGGGATGGGCCGGGCGTACAGCTGGTCCTGGAGACGAGGCAGAACCTCGAAACCGCGATGGCGATTTCGGCGGCCGACATCAAACGGCTGGGGTTCAATACAATCATCGTCGATGCCGGGTTTTTTGCGGGCCGGTACCTGGGCTATGACGAATACGCCAGGATTATCCTCGAACAGGCGGCGCGCGGCGGCCTCGGGGTCCTGCTTGGGATGCCGCAGAACTGTCCGGCGTCCTCCCCTCATTGCATGAATAGTCGCGACGAACTGGACGCCGCTACGATGACGTCCTGCACGGACGGCCCGGATCAGCGAGCATTCGTCGACCGCTTCGTCGGCGAACCCTCACTGATCGGTTTCGATTGCGGCTATGAGAATTTTGGTCGGCCGAACGTCACGTCGGAGGTGCTGGCGAGCATGCATGCCCTGACCGAATACATCCGATCGAAGGGCAAGATTTTCTTTGACGTTCCCGCGGCGGGCAGGCAGGAGCGGGCCCGCGGCGTGTTCAGCCTGATGACGCCGCAGATGAACCCCAAGCTCTATTCGAGCCCCGCCAAAATGTTCGCTGAAGTCGATACGGACGCGGCCCGCTTCGACGGCGCGGAGATCAACTTCTGGCACAGCCAGACGCTGCCGGAGTACGGCTACCCTTCAGGTCCTTTGGGTACCGCGAAATGGCATCAATTGCAGTACGACGCGTTTGTCGGCGTGCGTCCGCGCAACGTGACCGTGTTCGATTATCAGAAGGTGATCGCCGCTCACGATGGCCCGCTTCAGTATTACACGCCGCGCGGCTGGCTGATGAGCCTGATGGCGCGGCTGGATGACGCCTCTTTGGTATTTTACGACCCACTGGAGTTGGCTTTCTCGTCATCCGTGATGCATGTGGAACCCGTTGACGTCCGGTATCTGCACAACGGGGCCGACGCCGTTCTTGGCCACGGCGTCGATGGCGGCGACGCCTGGGTTGCGCGAGACGGCGGGCTCCGGGTGCCGCTGGCAATCGATACGCAAGGCGGAAGTCCGCTGATCTCGCAGGAGGCCGGCACCTTCTTGGCCTGGGTGAAGGCAGAATGGCCGGCCGCCTCGGGCGAGCCGCACGGCCTGTTGCAGGCGCCATGCCTCGACCTCGGCCGATCCTGTCTGCAGCTGCGCATCGCCGCGGACGGCGCCCTCGATCTCAGCCTGTGGGATGGCCGCGGCGGGCAGGTCTCGGTGGCCGTCCCGCTGACGGGAGTATGGCACACGGACGCTTGGAACCAAGTGGCGGCGACGTGGGACCGCGCTGCGGGCCGGCTCATGATCTATCTCAACGGGCGGAGGATTGGGGCGGGGCAGGCTGAGTGGGCCGCCTCGTCGGCGCTGCCCGACACGTTGGTCAAATACAACGTCACGATAGGCAATCTCGGCGATCCCGCTTCCGCGCAGGAGGGTGGTCTCGACGGGGAGATCGATGAGGTCCGCTTCTACTCAAGGGCACTGCCGGCGGACCAGATCGCTCGGCTATACGAAACCTTCATTCGCCGTCGATGACCACGCTCGTCGAACCCGATAGGCCGCAGTTTCGCCGTCGCTTCAGCTAGACGAAGCGTGCATGGCGGGCGTCAGTTCCTCGAAACTTTTGGTGATCGGTCCAATGACAGTCCGACGAAGGGAGGCCGCCAGAGTGACCCGCCCCGCTCGGTCCGTGCCCCGGCGGGCGTCCGCTCCCGCCTACGACCAGCGAACCCGCGGCATGATCTTGCCGGGGTCGATGTTCGCCTTGTGCGAAATGATCGTCTCGAGCATCGCCGCGAGCACGTCGTCCGTCATGAAGTGCGGCTGCAGTCCCAATTCCAGAAGCCCGGAGTGCTGGGCATTGTAGTAGTGTTCCTCCCGTTCCTTTCGCGGATTGGGTATCGATGCGATCTCTACCGGCAGGCCCATTCCCGTCCCTGCGCGTTTGACGCGGTCGGCCAGCTCGTTGACAGAAAATTGCTCCGTGAATTGGTTGAACACCCGCAATTCGCCCGTACCGGCCGGTTTCTCCGCGGCGAGGCGCACGCATTGCAGCGTATCCTTGAGATTGAGATAGCCCCGAATCTGGCCCCCCTTGCCATAGACCGTGAGCGGCACGCCCGCCACGGCCTGCACCAGGAAACGGTTCACGACTGTCCCGAAGATGTCGTCGTAATGAAAGTTCGGCAGCAAACGAACATTTCCTTCCGATTCCCAGGTCGACAATCCATAAACCGGACCCTGCATGAGGTCGGTGACTTTCAGCCCGTAAGTACGCACGTAGAACCACAACAGATCGGTGTCGAGCACCTTTGTCGTATGATAAAGACTGCCAGCCTGCCGCGGAAACAGAAACTTGTCCTTTCGACCCTTATGCTCGATGTCGATCCATCCTTCCTCGATATCGATATTAGGCGTGCCGTATTCCCCCATGGTCCCGAGCTTGACGATGTGACATTCGAGCTTGTGGCGGAGAATTACCCAAATGAGATTAAAGGTAACGCCGAGATTATTGCGCAAGGTGAGTTGAGCCTCGTGAAAGCCACGCATAGAATAAGGTGCGGACGGCTGCTCCGCATAATGAACCACGGTATCAGGCAGGAAACGGGCGAATAGCGAGTTGAGGAACATCATGTCCGAGCAATCCCCGATCGCAACTTCGATCTGACAGCCGCGGGTCGACCCGAAGGCATCCGCCCGCGCCTCCAGGTTTGGCGCCTCGAACAGCGGCTCGGACTGGGTGCTACGGGCGACCAACCGGCGCAAGTAATTGTCGACAACCATCACCTCATGTCCGGCTGCGGCAAAATGCATTGCCGTCGGCCAACCAAGATAGCCATCTCCACCGAGGATCATTACACGCATTGTGCCTCCACTCTTCCTTTTAACTCTACCGCTGATCGGCCGTATTCGCGCGGCCTTCTCAATTAGAGACGCCAGCGATCTGAATGAAGATCGAAATACCAAGTCCCCGCGGCCGATCTCTACCCTGGTGATGATGGCATATCTTGCCGGGGGCTTGTCAACCGCGGGGTTCTTCGCCAAGGTAGGGCAGTCTCCGGCTCCGGGGCGAGCCATGGATGATCCCCGCGCCTTGGCTTCGGCGGGGGGAGGAAGGGGGAAAAGTGCTCAGAACTCCTGATCAACGGCGCGATGATGCAAAAGCCTTTTTTGGCGGCAAAAGGGTCATAATCACCGGGGTCGCCGGAACGATCGGCACCGAGTTGGTGCATTGGCTCCTCGGAACCCCGGTCGCTGAAGTGCGCGGGATCGACAGCCATGAGAACGGATTATTTGTTCTGGCGGAGGCGCTGCGAGACGAACCGCGCTTTCATCCGTTCATTTGCGATGTGCGTAATGCCCATAAATTAAGTCAAATGTTCAAAAATATGGATTATTGCATTCACACCGCGGCATTGAAACATGTTGGCTCGTCGGAGCGGTCTCCTTTTGAAACGGTGCAAACAAACATTATTGGTGTCCAAAATATCATTCAGGCGGCGCTAGACAATGATTTGGAACGTGTGCTGCTGACGAGCTCGGACAAGGCGGTCAACCCCACGAATGTGATGGGAACGACAAAGCTTATGGGCGAGCGCCTGATAACCGCCGCCAATGCCATGCTCGGCCTCGAATTGAAGGCGGTATTTGCGAGCGTCCGCTTCGGCAATGTGGCGGGATCGGCGGGATCGGTGGTGCCGTTATTTTGCGAGCAGATTGCGCAAGGCGGTCCCGTCACGCTGACCGACCCGCAGATGACGCGATTTGTCATGACCTTGCAGGAAGCGGTGCGGCTGGTGCTGAAATCGCTCCTCGTGGCGCATGGCGGCGAAGTCTTTGTGACGCGGATGCCGGTCATCCGAATTGTCGATCTGGTCCACGAGCTGATCGACCTCGTGGCGCCGCTCTATCGCCGGGACCCGGCTAAGATAGAGATCCGCTGCATCGGCCCACGCCCGGGTGAGAAATTGTACGAAGAGCTGACAACCGACGAAGAACTTCGGCGGACCCTGGAACTCGACGAGCTATATGCGGTGCTTCCCGCGTTCCGCAACATCTATAACGGGATCGACTACAGCTATCCGAATGCACAACCCGCAAAAAGGCCCCATAACTCCGCCACGGAAACCCCGGTCGGCCGCACCTACATCCACGATTTTCTGCTTCAGCCCGGCGTGCTACCCGGCCAGGTGCTTGACTTGCTTCGCGAAAGGCCGACAGCCGGCAGCTATGACTTGGCCATGGTTCCTCTGGCTATGGAACCCGTGCACGCCACCTTGCACGAGCCGGCAGCTGTTCTGCCAAAATTCGCCTGATACGGCTGCGGCGCAGGAGTCATGGCAGCCGCGGATTATTCGCAACCGCTCGTGTCACGTGCATGCCGGAGGTTCCACAGCGTGGACAATCAAACCGACGTTCTTCCGATCGAATTCATCGACCTGAAGGCGCAGCGCGACCGTGTGCGCGACCGCATCGAGGAGGGCTGGCGACGGGTCGTCGATCACGGCCAATACATCATGGGGCCCGAGGTGCGCGAGCTCGAGGGCCAGCTGGCGAAATTCGCCGGTGCCGCGGAGGTCGTTTCGTGCTCTAGCGGCACCGATGCCCTCTGGCTGCCATTGCTGGCCCTGGGCGTCGGTCCTGGCGACGCCGTTTTCCTACCCAGCTGGACGTTCACCGCCACCGCGGAAGTGGTCTGCCTGGTCGGCGCGAGCCCGGTCTTCGTCGATGTCGACATCGCGACGATGAATATGGCGCCACGCAGCCTCGAAAGCGCAATACAACTCGTCCGCAGCGAGGGCAAGCTTACCCCTAAGGTGATCCTGCCGGTCGACCTGTTTGGCCTCCCCGCCGATTATGACGCGATCAACGCGATTGCCGGAAACGAGGGGCTGACCGTTCTGGCGGATGCCGCCCAGTCCTTTGGCGGCACACAGGGCAACCGCCGGGTCGGCGCGCTGGCCGACGTGACCGCCACCAGCTTTTTCCCCGCTAAGCCGCTCGGCTGCTGGGGCGATGGCGGCGCGATCTTCACCGACAATCCAGAGCTGGCCGAAACGTTGCGCTCGATCCGCGTTCACGGGCGCGGCGCACATGGCAAATACGACAACGTCCGGGTCGGCGCCAATGCCCGGCTCGACACCTTGCAAGCTGTCGTGCTGATCGAAAAGCTAGCCATCTTCGAAGACGAGCTCGCCGCCCGGCAACAGGTAGCCGATCGATACGCGGAGGGGCTCGGCGGATCCGTGACGGCGCCGCTGGTTCCGCCGGGGCGCACGTCGTCATGGTCGCAATATACAATCCGGACGACCCGCCGCGCCGAGCTGCAGCGCAGCTTGGCCGAACGCGGCATTCGAACCGAGATTTATTATCCGCGGCCTTTGCACATGCAGTCGCCATATCGCGACTATCCGGCAGCTCCCGACGGTCTTCCGGCGACGGCGCGGCTGATGGACGAGGTGCTGAGCCTGCCGATGCATCCGTACCTGACGCCAAAGCAGTCCGATTATATCTGCAGTGCCGTGCGCGCAACCCTCAGCTGACATGCCCGACCATTGCGCCGGCGCGGATCCGCGACGCACCGGGCTATCGGTATGCATTGTGGCCTACAAGGATCTATCCTTGAATATGAGGGCGATTCGCCAAGCCAGGTCGCTGACCCAGGCTGGCCATCATGTGACGATCGTCGGGTTCCGCGCGCCCGACACCCGGCTCGCGGGCGACAGCCAGACCGCGACCCTGGTATCTACTGGTGCTCCGCCCTTTCCGACCCGGTTGATGAATCGGTTGTGGCTGAGGGGACGTTTGCTCCGGGGCGACGCGGCGCAGCGCCGGGCGGCCGAGGTCGGCGTCGCGGCAGGTCGCAGCCGCAACGGGCTGTTCGCCCGTCGGGTGGTCGATCTCGTGACGGATTGTTCGTTCGATGTGGTCCAGGCGCATTTCGAAAAGGCGTTGATTGCGGCGTCCATGTTGGCCGGACGTTGCGGCGCCAAGCTCGTCTTCGATGCGGTCGAGATGCCGTTCGACCATGAGTTGCTCCCCGTCGACCCGACCACCCGGATGGTGCGCCTCGCTGAAATTCAACGTGAGATCGAGATCGCGCGGCTCGCTGACGGCTGGATCACGGTCAATGATTTACTTGCCGATATCGCGGTCGAGCGCTTTGGAGTGGCGCGGCCGCTGGTCTTGCGCAACTACCACAATGCAGGACACTGGCCGCCTGACGGCCGCCTCAGGCGCGATCTCGGCCTGACGCACAAGGAGCGCGTTCTCCTTCATCTCAATACGATGCGCCGCGGCGAGGGACTGGAGACGGCGATCGATGCGCTCGCCCGGCTGCCCGCCGAGTTTCATCTCGTCGGGCTCGGTCCGGTGCCCCAGCAAAGCTATCTGAAGGCAATACGGCACCGGGCGGCTGAGCGTGGAGTGGTAGATCGGTTCCATATCGCGCCGATGCAGCCTCCGCATGCGGTTCCCGCCTATATCGCGGGTGCGGATATCGGCATCATCGCGCGCGAAGGCACGCTGGAGAATATGCGGTTCAGCCTGCCGAACCGGCTATTCCAAATGATCGCTGCGCGCCTGCCGGTCGTCGTCACCCCGCTGCCGGAGATTGCGCGGGTCGTCCAAAAGAGTCAGGTCGGCCTGCTGTTCGAGGAATTCGATCCGATCGGCATGGCGGCGGCAATTCTGAAAATGATCGAGCCGGCGACCCTGGCACGGTTTCAGGATGCCGTCGACAGCGCCGCCCGCTCGCTCATCTGGGAGCGGGAAAGCGCGCCATATGTGCGGTTCGTCGAGCGCGTGGCCAAGGGAGCGCCCGTCGGAACGGACGTGCAGCAGGCTCGGCTCGAATCTGTGCCGGGTGGATAGAAGGGCGGGAAGCTTGGGCGAGAACCGATCGCGCGCCGCCGGCGGCGGACCGCCGCATTCGGTCATTTGCCGCCCGCCTAGTCGGCGCCCCTCCCTATCGATGTAACAGGCGGGACAGTTCGGTGTTCGAACAGTTCTATCAGGCGGGGCCGGATTGCGAACTGCAGCCTGGGGCGCAAGTCGGCCTCAAATACAAGGAGGGGTGCGGTCCTGCGGTATTCGGAGCTCATGCCCGGGTCCGCTCGGGCACGGTAATCTACGGTGATGTTACGACCGGCGACTATTTCCAGACCGGGCATCACGCCTTGATCCGTGCCGATACCATTATCGGCGACCACGTCGTGGTCGGCACCAATGTGGTTATCGAGGGGCAAGTCCGGATCGGCAGCTTTGTCAAGATCGAAGCCAATTGCTTCATTCCGACCCATTGCACGTTCGGCGATCGGGTCTTTCTGGGGCCGGGCGTCACCATCCTCAATGACCGCTATCCATTGCGAATGCGCAAAGAGTACCGGGCGCAGGGATGCGTCCTCGAGGACAACGCGACGATCGGCGGCGGCGTGGTGCTGCTGCCGGGGGTCCGCGTCGGCGCGGGATCGTTCATCGCGGCCGGTGCGGTGGTGACCAAGAACGTGCCTCCGGGGAAGCTGGTCGTCGGCGTTCCGGGCGTCATCCGGCCGTTGCCCGAAGGACTGAACGAACCCAATACGGCGCTGTCGTGGAAAGCTTTTTTACGGGAATAGGACATGGGGTTCGTCCAGTGAAAATTGCTCTCATCGGCTGCGGCAAACAAGCCGTCAAGCATATCGGCGGCCTCCGAAAATGCCCGGGGGTCGAGATCGTTCTGGTCGATAAGGAGCCGGCCCTCGCGCGTTCTCTCGGCGAGCAGGAAGGACTCGCGTGGGTAGAGACCCTGGATCAAGTATTCGAAGATCGGGAAGTTAGCGTCGTCGACCTTTGCGTTCCGACGCCGGTTCACGCGCCTCTTATTCGCCAAGCCCTGAGGACGGGCAAGGACTTCTTTTGCGAGAAGCCGCTATGCGAGACGGTTTCAGAGGCGCGCGAGCTCAATGCGCTTGCCGAGCAGGCGCAGCGCATCGGGATCGTCGGCTACGTCTACCGCTATGCCCCCGTGTTCCAAAAGGCTCGATCCATCTTGGCTGGCGCCGACGCAGACGGGACGAGCCCGGTGATTGGCAAAATCTCGATGGTCTTGATGCGGATTGGTGGCCGCGGCTCGGCCGCACTCTGGAAGCACCGCCGCGCCGAGGGCGGGGGCGCCATCAACGAGATGATGGTGCACATGCTCGATTTAGCGGTGTGGTATTTCGGGCCGATCGAGCGCGCCGAATTGATGATGGAGAACATATTCCGGCCACAGCGCGTCATCTCCGGCAAGATGGAGAACGTAGACGCGGAAGACTTTGTCCTTGCCCGCTTTTGTACTCGAACGGGTATTCCGGTGCTGATTTAAGCCGATCTTCTGACACCCTCATTCACCCAAATGATTGAGGTGCAGGGCGACAATGGCACCTTGATGGCCTCGATCCAGCCGGAAATGCCGCAATTCGTATTTGCCCTCCGACCCGCGGGCGGCTATCGGGCGGGGCGCACCGAGCTCTCCTGCGGTGAGGTCAATTTCTTCGACGCGCAGATGGCAGCCTTTGTCACCGCGGTTCGCGACCGGCGGCCGCAAGGAAATGGCACGCTTACCGATTCGATCCATGTGATGAGCGCGCTCGGGGCGCTCAAGAACCACCTTTAGCTTTAGCCCTGCGGGAAAGTACACCGCGCGCGCCGCGGCGCTCCTGCCATCGTCCGCAAGAAGGTCTTCGCCGCCTTCGATGCCGATTCGACTCCGGGATGCCACCTAACAACGCTGGCCGGTCAATCCATCAGCAGGCCGCCGGAGAGGTTGATCGACTCGCCGGTGAGGTAGGCTGCTTCGTCCGAGGCGAGGAAGGCCGCGATCCGCGCCACGTCGTCGGGCACCGAAAGGCGCCCGATCGGGATCGACTTCGCCCGCTCGGCGGTTTCGGGGAGCCCGTATTGCCTCTGCTGCGCTTCGATCGAGCCGCGCATCGCGGTGTCGACGACGATGCCCGGGCAGATCGCGTTGACCCTGATGCCGTGCGGCGCCATTTCGCGCGCCAGGGCCTGGGTCAGCCCGATCACTGCAAACTTGCTGGCGCTGTAGCCGGCGAAAAAAGCGTTGCCGGTCTTGCCGGCCCAGGAGGCGAGATTGACCACCGAGCCCGAGCGCCGCTCGATCATGTGCCGCAGCACAGCGCGGCTGACGATGAACACACCCTCGACATTGACCCGCAGCATCGTCTGAAACGCCTCGAGCGGCGTGTCGAGCGCCGGCCCCATCCAGGCGACGCCGGCATTGTTGACCAGCAGGTCGATCTGCCCGAAGCGGTCGAGGACGGTATCGACGGCGCGCCCGACTTCGTCGGGCGAGGCGACATCGGCCGCGAGCGCGAGACCGCCGAATTCGCCGGCGACCGCCTGCGCGGCGGCGCCGTCGCGGTCGAGCACGGCCACCACCATCCCCTCGCGCGCCAGGCGCCGCGCGATCTCGCGGCCGATGCCGCCGCCGGCGCCCGTGACCAGCCCTACCCGCCCGTTCAGCCCATACATCACGGCCCTCTCGTCTCGTCCGATCCTCCCGGCAGCCAGCACGGTTCGAGCACCTCCTCGATTAGGAACGGGCAGCGCTCGGGAAAGGCGCTCGGCGAGAGGCGCATTTGACGGGCCGCGTTCCGACGGGCCGCCGGAAAGCAGCGCTCAAGAGCCTCGGCTGGAAAGTCGCGCAAGCTCGGACTGTCCTCGAGAAGCTGGGTGATGCCGTCGCGCTGCTCCGCAATCGTCCCCAGCCAGCTCGAAGAGCGTCGCTTGGGTTGCACCGAGCACTTCAGCAAATAGGCCAGCAGCACCGTCAGGCGGTTGCGTATTTCGCGACGGTCGCTGCGCGCCATGCCTTCGAGCTCCTCGGCGATGTTTTCGAGATCGAGGGCATCGACCTCGCCGCGCCGGGCGCGCGCCGCCTGATCCTCGAGCCAGGCGACGAAATCGTTCTCATACGCCGGGGCATTTGCGGGCATCGTCATCGCCGCACTCCTTGCTTCCGAGAGCCCAGCTCCAATCCGTAGATCTCCCTCGCCTCGCGCACGCCGCGCAATCGATGTCGGCCTAGGGGCCGCAGCCGATCGCCGGACGACGCCGCGGCCAGCTCGGCCGAGACCAGCACCTTGCAGCCCAGCGGCTCGCACAGCGCCTCGATGCGCGCCGCCTCGTTGACCGCCGGCCCGATCACGGTGAAGTCGAGGCGGTCGGCGGCGCCGACATTGCCGTAGAGCACCTCGCCCAGATGCAGCGCCAGATCGACCTCGGCGATCGGCTCGCCAGCGGTGCGCCGGGCGGCGTTCAGCCGGTCGATCGCCCGCATCGCTTCGCGCGCGGCGTCGAGAGCAGCGCGGCAGGTCTGCGGCTCGCTTGCGGGTTCGAGCGGAAAGATCGCCAGCATTCCGTCGCCGAGGAATTTGAGCACCTGCCCGCCGCGCGGGCGCAGTGCCGAGGTCAAGGTCTCGAACACCTCGTCGAGCAGCGCCACGACGGCGCGGCCCGGGGTGCTGTCGGCGATTGCGGTAAAGCCGCGGATGTCGGCGTACCACAAGACCGCGCGGATGCTCTCGACCGAGCCGCGCGCCACAGCGCCGCGATGAACGCGCCGCCCGGCGTCCGAGCCGAGATAGGCGGCGAGCAGGCCCGCGGCGATGGTGTGGCCGGCATCCGCCATCATCGCCAGGGCCGCCGCCGGCAACACGGCGCGCAGCAGCGCCAGGTCGTCGTCGCGAAAGCCTCCGGGCCGGTCAGTCGCGAAGGACAGGCCGACGCCGGTGCCGCGCGACGGGTCGCCCTCTGCGCCAAAGGCGGCGAGCCCGGCCAGATAATCGGTGCCCCCGCCCGCGGCCAGCTCCCTTAGAGCAGGGAAATCCAGAGCCGCCTCCGGGCCGGCCAGGCGGCGCCGCAGGTACCACCAAGGCTGTGTGCTTTCGCCGGAGGTTTCTGCCTGGGCGATGAGGGAGCCGTAGGGGCTGGTCAGCACGAGATTTTCGTACTCGCTGCCGCGCTCGAATTGCGCGGGCTGCACCGTGTCGTGACCGCGCTGCCAGGTGAAGCCGTAGCCGGCCCATTGCGGATGCAATGTGCGCATGCCGGCGTGGGCGCGCCACAACGGCACGCCGGCTTCGGCCAGTCGGCGGCACAAGCCGTCGAGCAGAAGATCGGCGGCGACGCCGCGCAGCCCCGCACCGACCGCCCATATGTGCAGGTCGATGATGCGCCGTCCGAGCGGGCCGTCATAGCTCGGTATGGTGGCCGATGCGCGGGGCATGGCATGCATCAGGCTGGCCCTCGGCTGCTGGATCCGGCTAATAGCTATGGCGCGAGGCCGGCATCTGCAATTCGATTTTGTCTCGTCCCGATCGCAACCCGGTGGACCGCAACCCGGTGGATCGCAACCCGGTGGATCGCAACGTGGAGCCGCAGCGTGCTGGACCGCATCCTCCTGACCAACGACGACGGCATCGATGCGCCGGGGCTCGCGGTGCTCGAAGGGATCGCCGCCGAGCTTGCCCGCGAGATCTGGGTCGTGGCGCCCGAGCACGATCAGAGCGGCGTCTCGCACGCCGTCAGCCTGCATCATCCGATCCGGTTGAGCGAGCGCGGCCCGCGCCGTTTCGGCGTCACCGGCACGCCCGGCGACTGCGCGATCATGGGCGCTTGCCATCTGATGGCGGGGGCGCCGCCGCAGCTGTTGCTGAGTGGGGTCAACCGCGGCGCCAATCTCGGCATCGAGACGGTCTTTTCGGGAACCGTCGGCGGCGCGATGACGGCGATGATGCTGGGTATCCCCGCGATCGCGTTGAGCCAGGCCTGGACCGACCGGGCCCATGTGCGGTGGGATACGGCGGGCGCGCTCGGCGCCGGCGTCGTGCGGGAATTGCTGGCCATCGGCTGGGGCGGCGACACCTGCCTCAACGTCAACTTCCCCGATCTGCCGGCCGCGGAGGCCGGCCCGCTGACCCTGGCGCGCCAGGGCATCGGGCTGATCCAGGGGATGGCCGTCGAGGCGCGGACCGATCCGCGCGGGCTGACCTATTATTGGGTCAGCTTTTGCCGCGGCCCGCGTGAGCAGGGGCCCGAGAGCGACATCGAAGCGCTCCACGCCGGCCATATCGTTGTGACCCCGCTGCGCTACGACCGCACCGACGAAGAGGCCTACGTGGCGATGGCCCGGTCGCTGCCTCGGTAGACGCCGTCACGACGGATGCCCGAGAAAGATCTGGTGCGATCCGTAGGACAGCCAGATCCGCCGGGTGCGCAGAAAGTCGGCGCCCAGCACCAGATCGGCATCCTGCAACCCCAGGCGCGTGATGACGATGATCGGGTCGCGGACCGTCTCGCCACCGACATCGAGCCGGCTGAAGCGGTGGGCGCGCGAATTCACCACTTCCGACGCCACGCCCCGAAGCGTGGCGACCGGATCGCGGGTCAAATCCGCCGCGCGAAGGCCTAGCTTTGCCGCGGATTCGGCATCGAGCGCGCTCAGCTGCGCGCCGGTATCAATCAGCGCGGCGAGCCTGTGTCCATCGAGGCTCACCGGGAAGAACAGGCGGTCGTGCAGCGATCGGTTGACCGCGATCCTGCTGAAAGACTGGCTCCACGGCGGCGCCGTCATCGCGCAGGGCGCCTTGTCGTAAAGTGTGAGGCGATTGTGCGGCAGGTCGAGATCGACCTCGAAGCCGGTCAGAAAGTCGGCGCCGAGCAGGCCGTCGAGCGTCTTGCCCGCGAGGGTCGGCAACGTCACGGAGGCGACCAGGATGCGAAAATCGTCCAGCGTCATGCCGCCGAGCTCGACGGTGCGCAGCCGCGCGTCGCCGCTGGAGAGGGCACCCTGCAGGCTGCGCATCTGCCGCGGATATTCGAAATGCGGCTCGACCCGGAGCCGCTTTGCCGCGGCGGCGGTCAATATCGTCCGCTCCGCGCCGGTGTCGATCAGGAACGTCGCGGGGCCGCCGTTGATGCCGACCGTGGCGAGCGGGACGTTCCCAGCCAGCATCACAGTGAGCTCAGCCCGGCGCCTCGGCCGGCAATCCTGCGCGGCGGCGTCCTGCGCCACCACGAAGAAGGCGAGGGCGCAGAAGAGCAGCGCTCTGGGCGACATCGTCACCGCGTGAATGTTGCCGGTGTTGAACCAAACTTCGCTTGGATTGGCGCGATTGGCGCCGCTTTCTTTGGACCAAAAATGGATGTCATTACGAGGAGCGACTGGCGCGACCAAGCAATCTCGGTGGAACGAATGGCTGTCGTCCCGAGATTGCTTCGCTTCGCTCGAAATGACAACTCTAGCCGATTACCGCCACACCCTGGACCTCGACCAGCAATTCCGGGCGTGCCAGGCCGGCGACGGTGATCAGGGCGCTCGCCGGGAAATTGTCGCCGAAGATTTCCTTGCGCAGCTGGGTAAAGCGGTCGCCGTAACGCGCATCGGTGATAAAGACGGTCATCGTCACCATGTCGGCGAGCGTGCCGCCGGCCTCGGCGAGGGTCTGGCCGAGCCGGGCGAACACCTCGCGGACCTGGCCGTCGAAATCGCCGGTGAGCGACCGGCCGGAAGCGTCGGTGGCCCCGACCTGACCGGCGAGCCAGACCGTCGTGCCGCCTTCGGTGGCGACGGCCTGCGAATAGGCCCGTGCCTGCGCCGCCTCTCGCTTCAAGTAACGCCTGGTGCTCTGCGCCATCGCCGTCTCCGAGCAAGATGTGTGCTGGCGCAAGCTTGGAGCAGGGCGACATACGAGTCCAGCCGCCACCATAAACCCGGTCAGGCGTGAGGATCGGCGCCGGCTACTGTCACGGACCGGTAACAATTGTCTTGATTGCCGCGCCCCAACGATCTCAGATCGACCGGCGGCAGAGGAGTAGTGCGTTGTCCCAAATCACGGTCTCGGCGGCGGTGTTTTCCGGAAATGCCGAGCGGCGGACCATGGCGGTGGCCTGCGGGGCGCATGCGTTGCACGACGGCTACACCGACCTGCTCTACGTGCTGCTGCCGCTGTGGCAGACCGAGTTCGGGCTGGGATACGCCGAGGTGGGGCTGCTGCGGGCGCTTTACGCCGGGTCGATGGCCGGGTTTCAGGTGCCGGCGGGAATGCTCGCCGACCGCATAGGCGGCCCGCTGCTGTTGGCGCTCGGCACTGCGCTCGCCGGCATCGGCTATCTTGTCGCCGGGGTCAGCGCCGGCCCGCTGTTGTTGATGGTGGCCCTCGTCGTCAGCGGGATCGGGTCGAGCGTGCAGCACCCGATCGCCTCGAGCCTCGTCGCCCGCGCCTTCGAGGGGCAGCGCTCGCGCGGCGCGCTCGCCAACTACAATTTTTCGGGCGACGTCGGGAAGATGGCGGTGCCGGCCGCCACCGCCTGGCTCGTCACCTTGATGGCGTGGCGGTCGGCGACCCTGGTGCTGGGCATCCTCGCCATCGCCGCGGCGGCGGGGGTGCTGCTGCTGCGGCGCCTGCCCGACAGCAAGGCGGAAGCCGCTCCCGACCACGCCAAGCCGGCGGTCGCGATCGCCGGCAGTGGCCGCGGCTTTCCTTTGCTGCTGTCGATCGGCGTCATCGACAGCGCGACGCGCATGGGATTTCTAACCTTTCTGCCGTTTCTGCTGCGGACGAAGGGCGCCGATCTGCCGATGATCGGCGTCGCCCTGACGCTGGTTTTTGCGGGCGGGGCGGCGGGCAAGCTCGTCTGCGGCTATCTCGGGGCGCGGATCGGCGTGATCCCGGCCGTGTTCTTGACCGAAGGCCTGACGGCACTCGGCATCCTGGCGCTGCTGCCGCTGCCGCTGATGGCGGCGCTGGCGGTCCTGCCGCTGATCGGCATCGCCCTCAACGGGACCTCTTCGGTGCTCTACGGGACCGTGCCCGAGCTGGTGCCGCCCGAGCGGCGGCACCGCGCCTTCAGCATCTTCTACACCGGGACGATCGGCGCCGGGGCCGTCGCTCCCGTCCTCTACGGCCTGGCGAGCGACGCTGCCGGCGTGCCGGCGATGATGGTGCTGGTCGCCGCCCTAGTCCTCATGACCCTGCCACTCGCCTGGGCGCTGCGTCCGGCCTTGCTGCGCCCCTGACGGCACTCCTGCGATTTCGCCCTGGACACCGCCGCGCCGACAACGCTAATTTCCGAACGTAACATGAACGGAGAGAGGCGTGACCCGAGCATCGATGCGGGCCCGGCGCGAGGCGGAGCGGCAATATCCGGTGCGGGTGCGGATCGCGGTACCGCCCGAAGGCCTCGGCCGGCAGCTGGAGATCATGTATGCTTGGCTCGACGAGACCTGCGGCACCGATGGCTGGGTGACGGCGCCGGCGGGGCTCGACGGCGTGCGCAACGACGCAGTCGCCTTCTTCTTCGCGGACGCCGCCTTCGCCCATGCCTTCGTCGCGCGCTTCTGCTGCGGTTATCGGGTCGAGACGATCGCCGGCGCCTTTGTCGTCCGCGACGCCGGGCCGCAGGCGCGCCGCGCCGCCGCCGCCCACAAGACGCCCTGACGAGATTTTTGGGACCATCGGGTGAACCTGCTCGACTGGACCGGGCTGGCGGCGACGACCTTTGCCGCGGCTTTGCTCCAGGCGGCGGGCGGCTTCGGCTTTGCGGTGTTGGCGACGCCACTCTTTCTGCTGTTCGTCGAGCCGGCAAGGGCGATCCAGCTGGTCATTATCGTCACCGCGGCGCTGTCGATCGTCGTGCTGCCCGGGCTGCACCGGGCGGTCGCGCCGCGGCTGCTGCTGCGGTTGACCTTGGGAAGCCTTGCCGGTCTGCCGCTCGGGCTGATCGCCTTCCGCTATGCGGATCCGCGCCTGGTGCGGGCGGTCGTCGGGGCGGTGATTGTCGCCTTTGCGGCATTGCTCGCGCTGTCGCGGCACCGCCTGCGGCGGCAGCCGCCGTTCGGCGCGCGGCCCGTCCTAGATCTCGCGGCGGGAGCCGTATCGGGTGCGGCCACGGCACTTATCGGAATGTCGGGGCCGCCCGTGCTGATGTATCTGCTGCTCGTCGGCACGCCGCCGCGGACGGCGCGCGCGACATTGCTGTCGTTCTTCGCGCTCGCCTACGGGGCGACGCTCGCGTCCCATGCCGCGACCATCGGTATTCCTGCCGCGACCTGGCTCGGCGCCGGCGTCCTGATCCCGTTCGCCCTGCTCGGCGGATTTGCCGGCCGGTCGCTCGGCGACAGGCTCGGGGCCGAGGCGTTTACGGCACTCGCGATCGGGCTCCTCGGGGCAGCGGGGCTCTACACCCTCGCCGCGGCGGCCGGGCTCGCCGGCGGCCGGCAATGATCGGTAGGCACAATCGACGCGGGGGCCGTGACGATCGCGACAAAACCGGGTACAATCGAGGCACCGCGGTCGGGTGGATCGTCTTGCGTCTTCGACCGCAATGTCGCGAATGCGTGGGTGAGATCATGATCGGCCCGCCGGGATTGCCCAAATTCGGACGCAGGGTTTTTTCGTTTGCGGTGCCAAAGCCCGCCCGATCGTACCAGCATCGGCATGGCTGGAAATGGGTCACCGGCCTCTATCTGGCGGGGGTGCTGGCGCATTTCAGCCATCACATGGCGAGCGCGGCGGAGCTGTCGGGCAACGGTATCGCCTCGTTCGGCGCCGCGTTGACGAACGCGCCGGTCAGCCTGATCTGGCCGGCCGACCTGATCGGCACCCTGATCGCGCTCGGCTGAGCGCATCCGCCGCCTCGCGGCGAGCGGCGATGAGGCGCCTCAAACGCCGAGATGACGGTGCAGGATCTCGGGCTGGTCGCGCACCGCCTGCGCGCTCATCGCCTCGACGATGTGGCCGTTGTTGATGATGTAGACGCGGTCCGCGAGGCTCATCGCGGCCGAGATGTTCTGCTCCACCAGGACGATCGTTTGCCCGGCCGCGGCGAGGCCGCGGCACGTTGCGAGAAGATCGCGCACGATTATCGGAGCCAGCCCCTCAAACGGCTCGTCGAGCAGCAGGATCTTGGGGTCGCGGAAGAGCGCGCGGGCGATCGCTAGCATCTGCTGCTCGCCGCCCGAGAGGTCGGTGCCGCGGCTGCGCCGCCGCTCTTCGAGGCGCGGGAAGGTCGCCCAGACGCGGTCGAGCGGCCAGCGCGATTTCGCGGTGAGCCCGGCCAGCACCAGATTTTCCTCGACCGAAAGGCTGCCGAAGATGCGCCGCTCCTCCGGCACCAATTGCAAGCCGAGGCCGGCGATCGCATGCGGCGGCAGCCCCTGTATCGACGTGCCCTCTAGGACGATCCGGCCGGAGCGCGGGCGGACCGCGCCGATCAGGCTCTTCAGGGTCGTGCTCTTGCCGGCGCCGTTGCGGCCGAGCAGCGCCACGACTTCGTTCCGCTCGACCTGCAGCGACACGTCGAACAGGATGTGGCTGTCGCCGTAATAGCTGTTGATGCGCTCGACTTCGAGGAGTGCCGTCACGCCGCTGCGACCCCGCCGAGATAGGCCTCCTGCACCAGGCTGTTGCGCTGGATTTCGGTGGGCGTGCCCTCGGCGAGGAGCGCGCCCTCGTGCAGCACGGTGATGCGCTCGGCCAGCTCGAAGACCGCATCCATGTCGTGGTCCACCACCACCAGGGTGCGGCCGCGGCGGATATTTTTCAGTAATTGCACGGTCTCCGCCCGCTCGCGCGGGCTCATGCCGGCGAGCGGCTCGTCGAGCAGCAGCAGCGAGGGCGAGGCAGCCAGCGCCAGGCCGATCTCCAGCCGGCGCTTTTCGCCATAGGCGAGCTCGGCCACCGGCACCTCGGCGCGCGCGGTGAGGCCGACGAGCGCCAAGGTGCTCTGCACCTGCATGTCGAGGCCGGAGACGCGGTCGATGTGGCGGAAGAGATCGAGCGAGAAGGCGCCGCGGCGCTCAGCGAGTGCCGCGATCACGATATTCTCGCGCAGGGTGAGGCGCGCGAAGAGCTGATTGACCTGGTAGCTCTTGGTCAGCCCGAGCTGGCACACGCGGGCGACATCCATGCCGGTGATGTCGCGGCCATGGAAGATGACATGCCCTGAAGTCGGCGGCAATTCGCAGGTCAGCATCTTGAAGAGCGTGCTCTTGCCGGCGCCGTTGGGGCCGATGATGCCGCGCAGCTCGCCTTGCTCCACTGCGAGATCGATGTCGCGATTGGCGGCGAGCCCGCCGAACGACTTGCTGAGGCCGCGCGCCTCCAGCACCGGCCCCGAGAACGCGGCTTCCTGGCGGCGCCGCGACGGCCCGATGCTGGCCAGCGGCGCGGCGACGGCGGCCTCGGGTGCGGCGGAGCGGGGCCGCGCGGCGAACCGCCCGGCCAGATCCCGAAATCCGCCGATCAGGCCGCGGCGCAGAAAACACACCAGCAGCACGAAGATCACGCCCAGCACCAGCTTCCAGGCGGCCCCGAGCCCTAGCGAAGCCTGCAGGAAGTCGCGCAGAAAGAGCCACACCGCGGCCCCGAGGAGCGGGCCGAACAGGGTGCCCACACCGCCGATCGCGGTCTGCATGACCAGTTGCCCGGAGGTATCGAAGGTAAACGCGTCGGGCGGCATGAAGCCTTGCAGCACGCCGAGGAGGCCGCCGGCAAAGCCGGCATAGGCGGCGGCAATGACGAACGCTGCGAGCTTGTAGAGGCCGACCTTGTGCCCGACCGCGCGCGCCCGCAACGGATTGTCGCGGATCGCGGTCAGGATCGCCCCGACCGGCGAGCGCACGATGCGCAGCGCCACGACGATGCCGACGAAGTAGCACGCGGCCAGGAAACCGTACATCGGCCAGCCGGTATCCACCTGGTAGGACAACGCGCCAAAGGCGAATTTCGGCGTCGGCACGCCGGGGAGCCCGTTCTCGCCGCCGGTCCAGGCCGAGAGCGGCGAGAACTCGATAAAGTAGAACATCTCGGCGATCGCGACCGTGATCATCGCGAAGTAGATGCCGGTGCGCCGCAGGGCGACCGCGCCGACCGCGACCCCCGCCAGGGTCGCGCCCAGAGTGCCGATCACCAGCGCCCCGAGCACGCTCGACATCAGGTTGTTGGTCAACAGGTACGCGGCGATGAAGCCGCCGGTGCCGTAAAACGCCGCCTGGCCGAACGACAACAATCCTGTGTAGCCGAACAGGATGTCGAAGCCGATGCCGAATAGGCCCCAGACCAGGATCTGGTTGACCGTGTTGGGTGCTATGCCGAGCCATGGGAGCACGAAGCCGCCGGCAATCAGGCCGAGTGCGGTCAAGGCCTCGACCAGAAAGGGGCGGCTGCGCAGCATCAGGCGGATGGGCTCAATCGCGGCTCTGCATGCCGAGCAGGCCTTGCGGGCGCAGCAACAGCACCAGGGTCATCACCGCGAACAGCATGACCCCCGAATAGGCCGGGTCGACCATCGAGGTCAGGCTGAGGATCTCCCCCGCGATCAGCCCGCCGAGGATCGCGCCGGGAAACGAGCCGACCCCGCCGATGACGACGACGACAAAGCACTGCACCAGAATCGACTCGCCCATGTCGGGGGTCAACGACACCACCGGCGCGTTGACGATCCCGGCAAACCCGGCCGCCATCGCGCCGATGCCGAAGACCAGCATGAAGACTCGGTAGACGTTGATTCCGAGCATGCCGACCATGTCCGAATCCTCGATGCCGGCGCGCACGATGATCCCGATCCGGGTGCGGTAGAGGATGATATAGAGCGCCGCCAGCGCCAGCGCCGCGATCGCCAGCACGACGATGCGGTAGGTCGGGTAGATCATGACGCCCATCGGCGTGACGCCGGCGGCCCAGGCCGGCGCATGCACGGTCCGGGTCAGGCTGCCGAAGCCGAACCGCACCAGCTCGACCATGACGATGCCGATGCCGAAGGTGACCAGCAGCTGGTCTTCCGGCGGGCGGCCGTAGAAATGCCGGATAAGCACCAGTTCGATGATGCCGCCGACCACCAGCAGAAAGAGCGCACCCGCGGCCACCGCGGCGGCGAACGACCCGGTGGCGTCGAAGGCCAGGTAGCCGGCATAGCCGCCGAGCATGAACATCGCGCCATGCGCCAGGTTCAGGACGCCGAGGGTGCCGTAGATGATGGTCAACCCCGAAGCGATCAGCGCCAACAGCGCGCCCGACGCCAGCCCATTGAACAATTGCGAGAGAAAGTTTGGCCAGGTGATCATGTGCTTCGGGCAGGCGGGGTGGGCACCAAGCCAAAAATCGGCAGCGTCGCGGCGGCGGCAACCGCCACCGCCGGGCCGCGCGTCTCAGGTGTATTCGCCGAGGTGGCAGCCGAACGCGTCCGGCGCCTGCATCAGGCCTTCGCCGGGCACAACCTCCGTCACCTCCCAGAAATCCTCCTTGTTCTTCATCGCGGCGGGCGCCTTGCCCTGAACGATGACGACGGGCCGCACCAGTTGGTGGTCGGCGGCGCGGAAATACACCTCGCCGACTGTCGAGTTGATGTGCTGGCCGGCTTCGTAGGCCTTGATCACGTCCGGCGGGTAGAACGTGCCGGCGCGCTCGCACGCATCGGCCCACATCGCGAACTGCATGTAGGCGTTGTTAGCGCCCCATTCGGGCTTGTAGCCATATTTTTTGTCGAATGCCTCGACGAACATCTTGGCCACCGGATACTTGTCTTCGAGCGTCCACCAGAAATCGGTGGCGGCAAGAACCCCCTGCATGATCTCAGCGCCCACCTCCTTGGCGAGGAACGGCGTCTGGTAGGGGATCACCAGCTTCATCTTGTCGAAGATGCCGAACTGCTTGGCCTGCTGGATCGACAGCACCGCGTCGTGGCCCCAGTTGACGTTGAGCAGGTAGTCGGCCCCGGAGTTGGAAACGTTGAGCAGATACGAGCTGTAATCGGGCGCCCCTAGCGGCGCCACCTGATTGGTCGCGGTAGTCCAGCCGCCGTTCTTGGCAAGGTACTCCTCCATCGACTTTTGTACCGTGTGCCCATAAGTATAGTCCGGCGTCAGGTACGCCGCCTTTTTGTTCTTGCCGAAATTCTTGAGCATGACCGGGCCAATCGCGGCGGCGGCGGTCTGGCCGTAAAAGCACTGGCGGAAGCTGTAGCGGACGCAATCCTTCCCCGTGGTGTCGTTGGAGCCGGAGATGGCGACGACATAAAGAACCTTTTCGCGCTGAGCGAGTTTGTTCAGCGCGACCGCGACCGCGCTCGAGGTCGAGCCGGTCATCAGGATCGCCTTGTTCTCGGTGATGAAGCGCGACTGCGCCTGTATTGCGGTATTGGGCTTGGCTTCGGAATCGGCGACGCCGTACTTGACCTCCTTGCCGAGCACGCCCTTTGTCGTCTTCGGCGAGATCGCCTTGATCACCGGGTCGCCGCTGTTGATGTGCTCGACCGCGAGCTGCATGCCCTTCAACTCGTCCTCGCCCTGGACGGCATAGGTTCCGGTGCGCGGCACGGTGATGCCGATAAAGACCGATGGGCCGGACGAGCCTGCCGGCCAGGTGCCGATTGGCGGACGATCTTCGGCGAAAGCAAGGCGTGGCAACGCCGCGCCGGCAAGAAGGGCGCTGCCGGCCCCGAGCATCGCACGCCGGGTCGGCTTGACCATGGGGAATGAGCTCATGATGCCTCCCTGTTCGATCGGGACGATCGTCGCCGGCCGCCAGCCGTCATCGGCCGGCCTTGTTGCGAATTGCCCGCATCACGCTGACGGGGCACCTTATTGCCCACGGGACGGCTCCGGTCAAGGCGGCCCCGACCGTGGGGCGACACATCGATGCGCTGCAGCGACGCCCCGGGTGCAACGCCGGGCCGCGGTCAGCCGGCCTGCGGAAACAGGCGCTCCTCAACGAGGCCGCAGACGATATGGCCGGCGACGATGTGGATCTGCTGCACGAGCGGCGTCAAATCCGAAGGTGCGTGCAGGCACACATCGCAGCGTGAGGCCAGGTCACCGCCGGTCCTGCCGGTGAAGCCGATGACGCCAAGCCCGTTTTGTCGCGCCGCGTCGACCGCCCGCAGGATGTTCGGCGAGCGGCCGGATGTCGAAAGCGCGACGAGCACGTCGCCCTTGCGGCCGAGGCCCAGGATCTGCCGCTCGAACACCCGGTCGTAGCCGTAATCATTGCCGATCGCGGTCAGGACCGATGTGTCGGTCGTCAGCGCCAGTGCCGCGGCGGGCGCGCGGTCGTAGTTGAGCCGCGACAAAAATTCCCCGGCGATATGCTGCGCGTCGGCGGCGCTGCCGCCGTTGCCGGCGAGAAGCAGCTTATATCCACCGGCGAGCGCCGCGGTGGCGAGGTCGGCGATCTCGCGAAGCGTCCGAACAAAGCTGGGGTCTTCGATCGCCGCCTGGATCGTGTCGCGCGACCGGAAGAGGTAATCCAGGATCGCCGCAGTCACGGTGTTCAGTTCCCGACGAACGGGATGTGCGTCTGACAGCTGCCCTGGGCGGCGACGGTCTCGCCGGGCACCGCAGCGCGCGTCCTTTCGCTGTCGAGGATGTAGGGTGTCGCGCACATCTGGTCGGCCAGCAGCGGGTTGACGCCGGGGTCGTAATTGTTGAACTCGACGAATTCGGGCGGGATGTCGCCGGTGGGCTTCAGCGCGCTGGTGCCGAAATCGGGCTTGACTGGGATCTCGGGGGTGCAGGCCCCGAGAAGCGCCGGGAATAAGGCAAGGGCGAGCATAACGCGCATGCGGGGTCCGCCGCTGGTTGGTGCTGTGGAGTGTGCCGACGGACAGCCGCCAGCGCAACCGCCCTCAGAGCCGCGCCGCGGCATCGGCGAGGCCGCGCATGTCGGCGATGACCGCCGCGGCGCCACAGGCCTCGAGCCGTACGCCATGATCGGGTCCGCAATGGCTGCCGCCGCAAAAGCCGATCGCGGTCATTCCGGCGGCGAGAGCGGCGGCGATACCGGCGGGGCTGTCCTCGACGACCAGGCACCGCTCCGGTGCCGCACCCATCTCCCTGGCCGCGAAGAGGAACAGATCGGGCGCCGGCTTGCCGCGCGCGACCATCGTCGCGCTGAACAGATTGTCGCCGAACCGCGGCAGAAGCCCGGTCAGGTCGAGCTTGCGTCTGATTTGGTCGGGGCTGCTGCTCGACGCGACGCAGTATGGCGCAGCGAGCGAATCGAGCGCCTCGGCAACCCCCTCGATCGCCGGCACCGCGAGACGATGTCCCTCTTCGATGACGGCGCCGACGCGATTGCCATAGGAGGGCGGTAATGGGCGGCCCCATTCACGCTCGATGACCGCCAGCATGTCCGAGTCCGACATGCCGAGAAAACGCGCCGCGAGCTCTTCCGGCCCGACCGCATAGCCGCAGGCGGTCAACACCATCGCATGGGCGCGGTTGATGATCGGCTCGCTGTCGACCAGCACCCCGTCGCAATCGAAGATGACGAGAGCAGGGGTCACGTGGGCGCTGGCACCCCGGCTGCGGCGAGTGCTGCGGACTGGCGGGCGGCGAGTGCCGCCTCGTCGAAATCGTCGATCAGCTCGTGGAACAGCCGGTGCCAGTTGAGCCGCGCCTTCAGGTGCAGGAACACCGAGCCGAGCCCGATCGCGGCCCGGTCCATGAAGACGAATTCGCCCGGCGGCCGAATGCCGCCGAGCCGGCGGATGTCGCGATGCACGGTCTCGGCTGCCTCGCGACCGTAGGCGCCGCTCTCCTTGTCCTGGATCGGCCGCTCGCGGTCGTCGAGCAATGGGCCGTAGACAAAGAGCGCCCAGCGGTTCAGCACCTCGATCATCTCGCGCGAGAGGTTGCCGAAGCCCCAGCTCTGGTAGGCGTGGACCGCGAGGTCGCGGTCGCTGCGCTGCAAGGCGTGGTAGAGGTCGATGACGCCGCTCACGAACGGGGCGGCGAAAATGCGCACACAGCCGTAATCGAGGAGGTTGACGGTGCCCTCCGGGTTCACCGTGTAGTTGCCGAGATGCGGATCGCCGTGGATCACGCCGTAATGGTAGAACGGCAGGTACCAAGTGCGGAACATGTGGCGGGCGACCAGGTTGCGCCGGGCGAGCGGTGCCTCGGCGGTATCGAGGATCGGCGCGCCGTCGAGCCAGGTCATCGTCAAAAGGCGCCGGGTCGACAGCTCGGGAAACGGCGCCGGCACCGCGGCGCCGGGCTCGTCGCGCAGGATCGCGCCGTAGAGCCGCATATGCGCGGCCTCGCGCTCGTAATCGAGCTCCTCGCGCAGCCGCTCGGCGATTTCGGCGTGGATCTCGGCGGTCGTGACCGCCCGGTCGTAGCGCTCGTAGAGCCCCATCGCCAGCCGGAGCTGGCGCAGGTCGGCCTCCACCGCCGAGGCCATGTCCGGGTACTGCAATTTGCAGGCGAGGCTTGTGCCGTCGAGGGCGGTCGCCCGGTGCACCTGGCCGAGCGAGGCGGCGCGCGCCGCATTCTTGTCAAACTCGCGAAACCGGCTCTGCCATTGGGCGCCCAATTCGCCCGCCATGCGGCGGCGCACGAACGGCCAGCCCATCGCCGGCGCATTCGCCTGCAGCTGCACCAGCTCCTCGACATATTCGCGCGGCAGGGCCTCGGGGATCGTGGCGAGCAATTGCGCCACCTTCATCAGCGGCCCCTTGATGCCGCCGAGCACCGCCTTGAGCTCTGCGGCGTGCCGGCCGCGGTCGAGGCTCAGGCCGAAATAGCGCTCGCCAGCCAGCCGCGCCGCAAGCCCGCCCATTGCGGTCGACACCTGGGCGTAGCGCCGCACCCGCCCGGTAAAGGAATTGTCGTCAGTCACGATGCTCGGATCACTCGATCTCTTCGAGCTCGTCGATAAAGCCGGCGACGACCGAGAGCCCCTTCGACCAGAAGGAGGGTCGGCGGCGTCGAGGCCGAACGGCGCCAAAAGCTCGCGGTGCCGCAAGGTGCCGCCGGCCCGCAAGAGGTTGAGATAGCGCTCGGCAAAGCCCTGATGCGCGTCCTCGTAGACTGCGTAGAGCGAATTCACCAGGCAATCCCCGAACGCATAAGCATAGACGTAGAACGGGGTGTGGATGAAATGCGGGATATAGGACCAGTAATGACGATAGGGGCCGTCGAGGCGCAGTGCCGGCCCCAGGCTCTCGCGCTGCACCTGGAGCCAGATCTCGCCAAGCCGGTCGGGCGTCAATTCGGCCTCGCGCCGCTCGTTATGGACCTTCTCCTCGAAGGTGACGAAGGCGATCTGGCGGACCACCGTGTTCAGCATGTCTTCGACCTTGCCGGCGAGCATGACTCTGCGCCGGCGCGGGTCGGTCTCGCGTGCGAGGATGGCGCGGAAGGTCAGCATCTCGCCAAAGACCGAGGCGGTTTCGGCCAGGGTCAACGGCGTGTCGGCCATCAGATAGCCCTGCTGCCCGGCGAGCACCTGGTGGACGCCATGGCCCAGCTCGTGCGCCAGGGTCATCACGTCGCGCACCCGGCCCTGGTAATTGAGCAACAGATAGGGATGCGCGCTCGGCACCGTCGGATGCGCGAAGGCGCCGGTCGCTTTACCGGGGCGCACCGGCGCGTCGATCCAGCGTCCGGCGAAGAAACGCCCGCCGACCGCGGCAAGGTCGGGCGAGAAGGTGCGGTAGGCCGCGAGCACGGTCTCCCGCGCCTCGGACCACGGGATCGTGCGGTCGTCGTCTTCGGGCAAGGGGGCATTGCGGTCCCAGAAGTCGAGCGCCTCGACCCCAAACCAGCGCGCCTTGAGCCGGTAATAGCGGTGCGAGAGCGAGGGGTAGCTCGTTCGCACCGCCCCGATCAGCGCGTCGACCACCTCGTCCTCGACAAAATTTCCCAGATTGCGCGACGAGATCGGCCGCGCAAACCGACGCCAGCGGTCCTCGATCTCCTTGTCCTTGGCGAGCGTGTTGGTGATCAAGGCAAAGGTGCGCGCGTTTTTGCCCAGCACCTCGCCGATGCCGAGGGCGGCCTCGCGCCGGACCGCGGGGTCGCGCTCGGACAACAGGTCGAGCGCCTCGGGCTCGGTCAGTTCCCGGCCGCGGAACGGGAATCGCAGATCGGCGATGGTCTCGTCGAAGAGCCGCGTCCAGGCGGCGCGGCCGGCGACGTATTTCTCGTGTAATAGCTTCTCGATGTCGTCCGACAGCTGGTGCGGGCGGAAGGCGCGGATGTCGCGCAGCCACGGCCGATAATGGGCAAGCGCCGGATCGGCGGCCTTCGCTTCGATCTCGGCGTCTTCGAGGCGGTTGATTTCGAGGGCGAAGAACAGGAGCGTCGTCGAGACCGCGTTGATCTTCTCCTGCATCGTCTGGAAGAAGCGGCCGATTTCAGGGTCGGCAATGTTGCCTGCATGGACGAGCGAGGCGTAGCTCATGACCCGGCCGCTCTCTTCCTGCAGCCGCTCGTATTCCGCGACGGCGCCCCCGAAGGCTGCACCCGACAGCTCGGCCAGACGCCCCTGATACCGCGTGCGAAAGGCTTCGGCTTCCTCGGCGAGCCTGACGAGGTCGCGTGCCAGCGCCTCGCTCTCGGGACCGGGATAGAGGTCGGAAAGGTCCCATTCCGGCAGCGCCCCGAGCGCCGCCTTTCTTTCCGCCACCGCCGCTTGCACTTGCGTCATCACATCCTCGATCCGTTGGCCTCGGCGAGGATATGGGCTCGCCGCCGCGGGATAACAGCGGGCAGCAGAGCCAGCGATGGAGCAATCAATTTCAAAACGATCTCCGTCACCCCCGCGGAAAAGCTGGGGTCCAGGGCCGCCATTCGAGTCGGCGGTCCATTGGATTGCCGCTTTCGCGCGACTGACGAATAGCCATTTGGTGGGCAGAGGGACATCCTTTGCCGGCGGGAGGTTCGAGACAGGATGGATTACGACAGCTGCCGCAGCCTGCCGGCGATGTTCTTCGAGGAAGCGGGCCGGCTCGGCGACGAGCCGTTTCTGTGGGCCAAGCGAAGCGGCCGTTACGAAGCGATCTCCTGGGCCGAGGCGGCGCACGATGTTCGTCGCCTGGCGCTCGGCCTGCGCTCGTTGGGGATCGAGGCCGGCGAGCGGGTCGGGTTGGTCAGCGAGAACCGGCCGGAATGGGTCGTCGCCGATCTGGCGATCATGACCGCCGGCGCGGTCACGGTCCCGGCCTATGTGACCAACAGCGTCGAGGACCATCGCCACGTCTTCGCCGACAGCGGCGTCTCTGCCGTGATCGTCTCGAAGCCCGCCCTGTCGGTGCGGGTTCTGGCCGCCGCGAACCAGGTCGAGACGGTGGAGACCGTGATCACGATCGAGCCCGCCGCGGGCCAGGCGAGCACGGTCGACGTCCTCTCCTGGGACGAGGTGCTGGCGCGCGGCGAGGCGGCGGCGGACGACACCGGCAAGCGCGTCGCCGCGCTGATGCCCGACGACATCGCCTGCCTGATCTACACCTCGGGGACCGGCGGCACCCCCAAGGGGGTCATGACCACCCATCGCAACATCCTGGCGAATTGCCGCGGCGCCCATCGCTTGTTGGAGATCCTCGGGCTCGGCGACGACGTGTTCTTAAGCTTTCTGCCGCTGTCGCATTCCTACGAGCACACCGCCGGGATGATGTTTCCGATCTCGATCGGGGCGCAGATCTATTTTGCCGAGAGTGCGGAGACCCTCGCCACCAATCTGCTTGAAGCCCGGCCGACGATCATGACCGCGGTGCCGCGGCTCTACGAGACCCTGCATCGGCGCATCTTGATCGGAGTCGAGCGCAAGGGCGGCTTCGCGCAAAAGCTCTTCGGCCGGGCGGTGGCGATCGGGCGCAAGCGGGCGGCGTTCGCACGGCTGAGCCTCGCGGACCGTCTGCTCGACCCCGTGCTCGACCGCCTGGTGCGGGCCGGGACTGCGGCGGCGGTTTGGCGGACGGCTCAAGGCGATGGTTTCCGGCGGGGCGCCGCTCAACCCCGAGATCGGCAGCTTCTTTCTGGCGCTCGGCGTCAACCTGCTGCAAGGCTACGGCCAGACCGAGGCCGGCCCGGTCATCGCCTGCAACTCCCCGGCCCGGATCAAGATCGACACCGTCGGGCCGCCGCTCGACGGGGTTCGGGTGCGGCTGGCCGACGACGGTGAGATCCTGGTCGCCGGCGACAATGTCATGAAGGGTTATTGGAACGACCCGGTGGCGACCGGGAGGGCGCTGGAGGACGGCTGGCTGCGCACCGGTGATGTCGGCCTCGTCGACGGCGACGGGTATATCCAGATCACCGACCGCAAGCGCGATTTCATCAAGAATTCCGGGGGCGACATGATCTCGCCGGCGCGCGTCGAGGGCTATTTGACGCTCGAGCCCGAAATCGCCCAGGCGATGGTGGCCGGTGACCAGCGGCCCTATCTGGTCGCCGTCATCGTTCCCGACCCCGAACTCGCCGGCGCCGAGGCCGACATCGCCCAGGCGGTCGGCGCCGCCGTGGCGCGGGTCAACGGCGTGCTGTCGCCGGTCGAGCGGGTGCGCCGTTTCGTCATCGCGACGGAAGCCTTCTCCATCGCCAACGGCCAAATGACGCCGACCTTGAAGATCAAGCGCCACGTCATCCGCGCATCCCACGGATCGGCCCTCGATTCACTTTACGACGGCAATGGGTCGCCTCCCGGCCAAACTGAGCGGAGCGGAGCAGCTGAAAATCTGCGAAAATCGTGACGCCGGCGCACCGCGCAGGCCACGGCTTTAGGAACCCCTCCTCGGCACCCGGTGGTCCGGCGCACCGTCGCTTGGCTCAACCGCAACCGCCGCTCGCCAGTGACTCGAGGCTTCGAGGCTCTCCGCTCTCCAGCCCAAATCTTCTTGAGAAGGTTAGCTCGGGTACAATACAACCGTACCGATTCTGAGTCGGACACCAGAATATTTTCGGATGGGAACCTCCTCGTGACTCTGCGCGCCGAAAATATCATATCCGCCGGGCTCGTCGAACCCGGGCGCCGCGCCGAGATCCGGCGGATCGCAGAACAGTTCTCCGTCGCCCTGACCCCGGAAATCGCGGCGCTGATCGACCCGGGCGACCGGCACGACCCGATCGCGGCACAGTTCGTGCCGAGTGCTGCCGAGCTCGAGACCGCCGACGAGGAGCGCGCCGACCCGATCGGCGACGAGCGCTGGTCGCCGATGCCCGGCATCGTGCACCGCTACCCGGACCGGCTGTTGCTGAAACCGACGCTGTTGTGCCCGGTCTATTGCCGCTTTTGCTTTCGCCGGGAGGTCGTCGGCAAGAAACCGGGAATGCTCGGCAAGGCCGCGCTCGAACGGGCGTTCGGCTATATCCGAGAGCGCTCCGAGATTTGGGAGGTGATCGTCACCGGCGGTGACCCGTTTGTGCTTTCGCCGCGCCGCCTCGCCGGGATCGTCCGCGCCCTCGACCAGATTGCGCATCTCGGCGTCATCCGCTTTCACACCCGCGTGCCGGTGGTCGACCCCGCCCGTGTCACCCGCCTGCTGGTCGAGGCGTTGACGGCCGAAAAGGCGGTCTACGTCGTCATCCACGCCAACCACCCGCGCGAGCTGACCCCGCCGATGCGCGAGGCGGTGACGCGCCTCGTCCGCGCCGGCATCCCGGTGTTGTCGCAGAGCGTGCTGTTGCGCGGCGTCAACGACGACGCGGCGGTGCTCGAAGCCTTGTTCCGCGGCCTCGTCGCGATGCGGGTCAAGCCCTATTACCTGCACCACGCCGATCTCGCCCGCGGCACCGCGCATTTCCGCACCGGGATCGCGGGCGGGCAGCGGCTGGTGCGGTCGCTGCGCGGCCGCCTCTCGGGCCTCTGCCAGCCGACCTATGTGCTCGACATCCCGGGCGGGTACGGCAAAGTGCCGATCGCGAGCTGCGCGATCAGCCCGGCCGGACCTTCCAACAGCTGGATCCTCGAAGACGGTGCCGGGGTTCGGCACGCCTATCCGCCCGATCCCCCATAACGCTGGCGGAGAATACGCTAGGCGGCTCTGCAGGCCTCGGCCGCCGCTTCGGCTGCGCTCAGGGTACGGCGCAGCGCTGGCGAACCGCCAACCTCGACCCGATCGATGCGGATGGCGACAATTGTGCGCGTGCCGATATCGGTGCAGCGCCACAGCCGGCCGCCGCAGCGGAATTCCGCCCCGATCCTGAAATCCGCATGTCTCATGATCGCTCTCCGCCGCCCCTGGTGGCGTGCCGCGCCAGCAACGCCTCGAGCAGTCCCTGCCGGTAGTAGAAGGTCGTCGCCTTGAGACGCTCGAACGCTGCTGCGGCGTCAAACGCGGCGATGCCTTCGCGTTCTACGCGGGCGATATCAGGGTCGAGGGACCGCACCCGTTCTCTTCGAGCGGCGGCAATCTGGGGAACGGGCGCACCCGTACGGCCATGTACACCGACAGCATAGAGCAGCTCCGCGGCACGGCTGGCGCACGCCAGGTCAGGGTTCGGGCAGAGACTGCGCTGGCGGCATTCACCACGCCAAGCAGTGGCGGCTGGATCATGTTCGGCAAATCCCCGAGCTGACGGCCCGTGACACCGGAGATCACCGGCTCGCGGCGACCACTCTCAGCCCTGACCCAAAAATGGCTTGCGAAGAGGGCTTAGATCGGCAAATCTGTTTTGAGCAGACCTTCGCCGGAGCGCGCGGCGGCGGCGAGGATGCATCAAGACCGGCCGCTTCGCCTCAGCAGCGCAAAGCGGCAGCCAGTTATTAGGTCTCAAAACCGGCAAAAAGCGAGTCCTGCCCGATGAATTCCGGAGACAGGTCGGCGCAGATTTGACATGTTGTTAGCCGCGTGCAGTGCTATGTGCCGCGAAAGACGACGAGGGCGTCTACCGCCTTCACTCCCTGACCTGACGGCAGCACCATCAGCGGATTGATGTCCAACTCTGCCAAGTGTCCTTCAAGGTGCATGGCGAGGTGCGACACGCGCACCAGGGTATCCGCGAGCGCCGCGAGGTCCGCCGCCGGCCGTCCGCGAAAGCCCTGGAGCAACCGGGCTCCTTTGACCTCGGCGATCATCGCCTGTGCTTCCGAGCGCGTGATCGGGCAGCGTCGCAGGGCCACATCGTTGTAGACCTCGACCATCACGCCGCCGCTGCCGAACAGCAGCACCGGTTCAGCCGAACAACGCGCCTCTGTCTTGTGCGGGTATCCGGCAATCTCTTGAGCGCCACCGGAAATCCGAGCTGACTTGCGGCACAGGCGGCCTTGCAGATTTGCCCGGTACTCATCGCATCCCTGCCCCAGGCCGCCACAGTCTTTGCTCGGATCGATCGTGCGGATGCCCCAAGCCGAGCGCCTGGGCGATGGCCGCATTTGCGACGCCCGACGTGGGCCGTGGCAAAGCCTCGGCCGTCGCGCTCGCGCCATCGCGCGCTCGCCACAACGTTGAAACTGGCTTCGTTGACGAGCCGATTTTTCATCAGCCGCGGCGTTTGAAATTTGCGCCGAGGACGGTCAGCGAGAACAACTCGAACAGCATTTGCGCGCCAACCATCGCGGTGTTGGTGGTGGGGTCGTATTGCGGGGCGACTTCGACGACGTCGCCGCCGACGATGTCGAGGCCTCTGAGGCCGTGCAGGATCGCCTGCGCCTCGCGCGGGGTCAGGCCCCCGGCTTCGGGTGTGCCGGTGCCGGGGGCGTAAGCCGGGTCGAGGCCGTCGACGTCGAAGGAGATGTAGGTCGGGCCGTTGCCGACAACGGCGCGCGCCTTTTCGACCACCCCGGCGACGCCCAGCCGGTCGACATCCTCGATATGCAGCACGGTCATGCCCGAATCGTACGAAAACCCCCAAAAGACCTCGGCCGGTCCGCGGATGCCGATCTGGATCGTGCGCTCCGGGTCGAGCGCGCCAGCCAGCACCGCCTGGCGGAACGGGCCGCCGTGATGGAATTTCGAGCCGTCGATCTCGCCCATCGTGTCGCAATGGGCGTCGATATGGACGAGGCCCAAGGGCCGCTCGGCGCCGAGCGCCTTCAGGATCGGATAGGTGACCGAGTGGTCGCCGCCGACCGAGAGCGGCCGCACCCCCGCCGCCCGGATGCGCGCGTAGAAGGCCGCGATGTCCTCGATCGAGCTGTCGAGGCTGTAGCGCGAGCGCATCGGCACGTCGCCGATATCGGCCGCGTTGCATTCGCCCTGCGGCGCCACCTGGAGCGCGTGGTTATAGGGGCCGATGCGCTCGACCTCGCGCACCGCGCGCGGGCCCAAGCGCGCGCCGGCGCGGTTGGTCACGCCGAGATCCATCGGCACGCCGACGAGGACCACGTCGAGCCCGCCGAAACCCGGCAGGTCGGGCGCCTCCGGCCGGTAGGGCTGGTCGAGCAGGGTCGAGATCCCGGCATAGGGCATCGCCCGCCGGTAGCGGCGGTCGAAGACCAGCGATAAGGGCTTCTTGAACGCCTCGGGCGCGACCTCGGTTTCCCTCTTGTCCTCGTATTTCGCGCGCAGCGCGTCGAGCTTCTCCTTGTCGAACATGGCGGGCTACCGGATGCCGCGGACCCGCGGCGGCACCAGGATCTTCCACGGGTCGGGCATCTCGCCGACGGCGACCTCGATCAGGGTGGTGCCGCGCCGTTTCAACGCGGCGGCCAGCTCGCGGCGCAGCCCGTCGGCGGTGGTCGTGCGCACGCCGGCGACGCCAAAGCTTTCCGCCATCTTGGGGAATTGCGGGTTGAGGAGATCGACGCCGATCAGCCGGTTGCCGTAATCCTCCTTCTGGATACGCCGGACATTGCCGTAGGCGCCGTCGGCGAAGACGATCGCGACGATGTCGATGCCGTGGCGAGCCGCGGTCGACAATTCCTGCACGTTGTACATGAAGCCGCCATCGCCCGAGACGGACACGACCGGCAGGTCGGGCCGGGCGACCTTGGCGCCGAGTGCCGTGGCAAAGCCGGAGCCCAGTGTGCCCTGATAGCCGCTGTGGATGTAAGTGCGCGGATGGTAGACCGGGAAGGCCATCCGCCCGACATAGCCGACCTGCGTCAAATCTTCGACATAGATGCCGTCATCGGGTAGTTCGGCGCGGATTGCCCGCAGGTACTCGCATTGCGGGCCGAGTCGCTCGTCGAGCGAGGCCAGGGTGCTGGATTTGAGCGTCTCGAGCTCGTCCTTTCGCGATGCGCGTTTCGGCGCCTGCTGGTCGAGGGCGCGGTGGAGTGCCGCTAGCGCCGATTTCGCGTCGGCGACGATGCCAAGCGCCGGCCTGAAGAAGCGGGTGATCTCGACCGGATCGATGTCGATGCGGATCAGCTTGAGGTCCCGGTCGACGCCCCAGCGCAGTTGCGGCTGGTGCAGGCGGGTGCCGATTGCGAGCACGACATCGGCCTCGCGCCATAGCTCGTGCCCAACGAGCCCCGATTGGGCGAGATAATGCCGGTCGCTGACGATGCCCTTGCCGCCCGAAAAGCTGACGACCGGCGCCTGCAACATCTCGGCGACCGCCAGCACTTCCGCCGCCGCGTCGACCGCACCACCGCCGACGAAAATCAGCGGCTTTTTCGCCGCGGCGAGGAGGGCTGCCGCCTTGTCGATCAGCTCCGGGTCCGGCGCCGCCGCGGGCTGGGGCATGTCGGGCGCCGGCAATGCCACCTCGGTTTCGAGTGACAGCACATCGGGCGGGATCTCGAGGCCGACCGGGCGCGGCCGGCCTTCGCGCAGCTGGCGGAACGCCTCGTTGACGAGCGGGCCCGTCTGCGTCGGGTGCTCGATGCGGCCCGCCCATTTGGTCAAGGTGCGCAGGATGCCGAGCTGGTCCGGGATCTCGTGCAGATAGGCCGAAGCCGCGGCCGATCAGGTCGGAGGGGATCTGGCCGCTGATGCACAGGACCGGTGCGTTGGTCGCATAGGCGGTGGCGAGGGCGGCGGTGGTGTTCAAGAGGCCCGGACCGGGCACGACCGCGTAGGCGCCGACCTTGCCGCTGGCGCGGGCATAGCCAAAGGCCATGTAGGCCGCCCCCTGCTCGTGCCTCGTGTGGATGACCCGCAGCGCCTCGCCGGCATCGTAGAAGGCGGCGAAGAGCGCATCGTTCTGCACCCCGGGAAGGGCGAAAACGGTGTCCACCTGGTGCCGGCGCAGCATCTCGACCAGCGCCCCGCCGCCCGTCATCCTGGTCATCGTTTCCCTCCCTCCGCTTCCCGATTTGCGCGCATGCGATCCTATTCGAATTGGTAGCGGTAGGCGCTGCCGTGGCGCCGGATGCGGCCGACCGTCGGCGCCGGGAAGTGCGCCGGCAGCAGGCGGGTGCCGCGCTCAGCGTGCTCTTCGATCAGACGGGTGCGCGTCCGGCGCGACAATTCGCGATCGGTGCACGCAAGTGTGGACCATTCCGGCTTTGCCAGCTGGAGCTGGTGGTGGATCACATCGCCCATGAAGACGGCGCGGTCGTCGCCCGAGCGGGCGTGGATGACGACGTTCCCCGGCGTGTGCCCCGGTGCGCTCTCGAACCACAACCCGTCTTCCATCGCGTAATCGTCGTCGACCAGCACCGACTGCCCGCTCTGGACCACCGGCAATACGCTGTCCTCGAAGGCGAGGCGGTGCGGCGTCTCCTCGCCGCGCTGCTGCACCGCCTGCCAATGATCGAACTCGCGCCGGGCCATGATGTAGCGCGCGTTGGGAAAGGTCGGGACCCAGCGCCCGTTGTCGAGCCGCGTGTTCCAGCCGACATGGTCCCAGTGCAGATGCGTGCACATGACATAGTCGACCTGCTCGGGCCGAACCCCGGCCTGCGCGAGGTCGGCGAGGTACGGGCTGCGCATGCGGTGGAATTGCGGTCGGGAGGGGCGCTCCTTGTCGTTGCCGAGGCAGGAATCGACGAGGATCGTGTGATGCCCGGTTTTGACGACGAAGCTGTGAAAGCTGAAGACGAGCTTGCCGCTCTCAGGGTCGATCAGCCGCGGCCCCGCCATCTCGGGGTTCGCCCGCACCACCTCGGGATCGTAGTCGGGAAAGAAATCCTGGGGCGCAAAAAACGGCCCCTCGAACTCGGTGATCCGGTGCACCTCGAAATCGCCGATCCGCGCGACCTGCATCTGCCCCTCCTCGTGTCACATCCCTTCGGGCGAGAAGCCTACTGCGGCGGGGCGCTGCGGTCGATAGGGCGAAAAATCCGGTGCCGGCGGAGATGGCCGGCGCAAAGGGGAGGCCGCGGGCGGCGGCGACAGCCCCTCGCTCAGCTCGCCCGGATCGATACACAACCGCCAGGCGGAACGTTTCCGCCGCTATCGCGTCTCTATGTTGAGAGGAGCGAGCCATGACCGAAGCAACCCCGCCGAGCGGCCCCGATCTGGCCGCCGGGATCGATCCGGCGCAGCTCGCCGATGGCGCCATGCTGGTCGGGCATGTCGGCGACGAGGCGGTGCTGCTGGCGCGGCGCGGCGACGAGATCTTCGCGATCGGCGCCACCTGCACCCATTACGGCGGGCCGCTCGGCGAAGGCCTTCGCGTCGGCGACACCGTGCGCTGCCCGTGGCATCACGCCTGCTTCAGCCTGCGCACCGGCGAGCCGCTGCGCCCGCCGGCGCTCAACCCCGTCGATTGCTGGCGGGTCGAGCGCCGGGACGGGATGATCCTTGTGCGCGAAAAGCGCAAGCCGGCGCCAATTGCGGCTCCAGCGGTTGCCGGCGAGCCGCGCTCGATCGTCATTCTGGGCGGGGGTGCGGCCGGCAACGTCGCCGCCGAGACGCTGCGGCGCGAGGGTTATGCTGGCCGGATCGCGATGGTCAGCGCCGATCCCTCGGTCCCTTATGACCGGCCAAACCTGTCGAAAGACTACTTGGCAGGCAACGCGCCGGAGGAGTGGATCCCGCTGCGCTCCCCCGAGTTCTACCGGGAAAAGGGCATCGAGCTGCATCTGAATGCGCGCGCCGCGGGGATTGACCGGGAGGGCCGCCGGCTTCTCCTCGATGGCGGCGGCGAGCATTCCTACGACGCGCTGCTGATCGTGACCGGCGCCGACCCGGTCCGCCTCGGCATTCCCGGCAGCGATCTCCCGCATGTGCGCTGCCTGCGCTCGCTCGCCGACAGCCGCGCCATCATCGAGAGCACGGCGGGCGCCAAAACCGCCGTCGTCATCGGCGCGAGCTTCATCGGGCTCGAAGCCGCGGCCTCGTTGCGCGCCCGCAACCTTGACGTTCATGTGGTGGCGCCCGAGGAAATCCCAATGGCGCGGATCTTGGGACCCGAGATCGGCGGCTTCGTGCGGTCTCTCCACGAGGAGCACGGGGTGCGGTTTCACCTCGGCACGACGGTCAGCGCGATCGAGCGCGGGCAGGTCACATTGCAAACAGGGCAGAGGCTCGATGCCGATCTAGTGGTGGTCGGCGTCGGCGTACGGCCGGCCCTAGATCTAGCCGCGAAGGCCGGGCTTGCGATCGACCGCGGTGTCGTCGTCGACCGGCATCTGCGGACCAGCGATCCCCATATCTTTGCCGCTGGCGACATCGCGCGATGGCCTGATCCGCACAGCGGTGAAAATATTCGCGTCGAGCATTGGGCGGTCGCCCAACGGCAGGGGCAGACCGCGGCGCGCAACATGATCGGGCGAATGGAGCCGTTCGACGCGGTGCCGTTCTTCTGGAGCATGCATTACGACGTCTCGATCCTTTATGTCGGCCACGCGGAAAGCTGGGACACAATCGAGATCGACGGCAGGCTCGAAAACCGGGACTGCCGGGCCACCTATCGCCGCGACGGCCGGGTGCTCGCCGTCGCCACGATCGGACGAGACGGCGACAGCCTGCGGGCCGAGCTCGAGTTCGAGCATAACCTTCGATCCGCCCAGCGGTGAGGAGCCGGCGTTTGGAGAACCACGGAGACGCCGATCGTCAGTACCTTCGGTTGCTGCGGCTGGCTCGCGACCGGCCCGAGGGCCTCCGCGCCGGCGACGCGGCCAAAGAGGTCGCGCAGCCTCAAATCATTCGGCAGCGGCCATGCGCGCAGTTTCCTGCTCGCTCTTCAGCTCGAGGAGGGCGCGCTTGTAGTCCTTCGGCATGATCTTCACAAAACAGGCGAGCGCGTTATCCCAGTCTTCGAGCAAGGCGCGCGCCCTTTCGCTGCCGGTAAAAAGGTGGTGGCGTTCGAGCAGGATGCGCAGCCTGGCGGCGTCGAAGCGCAGCAGGTCGCCCATGCCGGCGTCCTCCACATTGGCAGAGCGCTGGTGCGGCCGGTCGGGATCGTCTTCCTCGGCCGGTTCGGCAGGCCCGATCGGCTCCAGATCGACGGTCGCGGGGTTGCAGAGGCTCGCGAACCGGCGCTTCGGGTCCCACACATATGCGGTCCCGCCCGACATGCCGGCGGCGAAATTGCGCCCGGTGTCGCCGATCACGACAACGACCCCGCCGGTCATGTATTCGCAGCCATGGTCGCCGGTGCCCTCGACGACGGCCACGGCGCCCGAATTTCGCACCGCAAAGCGTTCGCCGGCGACCCCCTCGAAATAGGCTTCGCCGGCGATGGCGCCATAGAGCACGGTGTTGCCGATGATGATGTTCTCCGTCGGCTCGCGCCGCGCCTCTAGCGGCTGGCGCACGATCAGCCGGCCGCCCGACAAGCCCTTGCCGACATAGTCGTTGGCGTCGCCACGGAGCTCGAGGGTGACGCCGCGCGCCAGGAACGCGCCGAAGCTGCCACCGGCAGTGCCGCGGAAGCTCGCCCAGATCGTGTCCTGCGGCAAGCCGGCGTGCCCGTAGCGCCGCGCCAGCTCGCCCGACAGCATCGCGCCGACGGTGCGGTGGACGTTGCGGATCGGCAATTCGATGCGCACTGGACGGCTCTCGTCGAGCGCCGGCTGCGCCGCCGCGATCAGCTCGTGGTCGAGCGCCTTGTCGAGGTGATGGTTCTGCCGCTCGCAATTGTAGATCGCGACACCGGGCTTTGCCGGCGGCGAGTAGAGCAGCCGCGAGAGGTCGACGCCCTTCGCCTTCCAATGCTCGACAGCGCGGACCATGTCGAGCTTGTCGACCCGGCCGATCATCTCGTTGAAAGTGCGGAAGCCGAGCTTCGCCATCAGCTCGCGCACTTCCTCGGCGACAAAGAAGAAATAGTTGATCACATGCTCGGGCTGGCCGGTGAAGCGCTGGCGCAACACCGGGTCTTGCGTCGCGATGCCGACCGGGCAGGTGTTCAGATGACACTTGCGCATCATGATGCAGCCGGCGGCGATCAGCGGTGCCGTGGCAAAACCGAACTCGTCGGCGCCGAGCAATGCCGCCACCACCACGTCGCGGCCGGTCCGCAGCCCGCCGTCGACCTGCACCGCGATGCGCCCGCGCAAGCCGTTCAGGACCAGCGTCTGCTGCGTTTCGGCGAGCCCGATCTCCCAGGGCGAACCGGCATGGGTCAGCGAGGTCAGGGGGCTGGCGCCGGTGCCGCCTTCAAACCCGGCGATCGTCACATGATCGGCGCGCGCCTTGCTGACACCCGCCGCGACCGTGCCGACGCCGACCTCGGAGACGAGCTTGACCGAAATCGCCGCTTTCGGATTGGCGTTCTTCAGATCGTGGATTAGCTGCGCCAGATCCTCGATCGAATAGATATCGTGATGTGGCGGCGGCGAAATCAGTCCGACCCCGGGGGTCGAATAACGCACCCGGGCGATGATTTTATCGACCTTGCGGCCGGGCAATTGCCCGCCCTCCCCAGGCTTTGCGCCCTGCGCCATCTTGATCTGCAGCACGTCGGCGTTGACCAGATATTCGGCGGTGACGCCGAACCGGCCCGAGGCCACCTGCTTGATTGCCGAGCGCATCGAGTCGCCGTTGGGCAGCGGCGCGAACCGCGTCGCCTCCTCGCCGCCCTCGCCGGTATTCGACTTGCCGCCGATCCGGTTCATCGCGATCGCCAAGGTCGTGTGCGCCTCGCGGCTGATCGAGCCGAAGCTCATCGCCCCGGTGGCGAACCGCCTGACGATCGCGCTCGCCGGCTCGACCTCTTCGAGCGGCACAGGCTCCGGCGCAAAATCGAGGGTCATCAGGCCGCGGATCGTCAGGAGCCGCTCGCTCTGGTCGTTGATCGTCGCGGCAAAGGCCCGATAGTCGTCGAGCGAGTTGCCGCGCACCGCGTGCTGCAATCTGGCGACCGATTGCGGCGTCCAGGCGTGGTCCTCGCCGCGCAGACGAAAGGCATAGTCGCCGCCGACATCGAGCATCTCGTGATAGATCGGGTTGTCGCCGTAAGCGTGCCGGTGCCGCTCGACCGCCTCCCGCGCGATCTCTCGCAGCCCAACGCCCTCGATCGTCGTCGCCGTCCCGGTGAAGTATTGCTCGACAAAATCGCTGGCGAGGCCGACCGCGTCGAAGATCTGCGCGCCACAATAGGACTGGTAGGTCGAGATCCCCATCTTGGAGATGACTTTGAGGATGCCCTTGCCGACTGCCTTGATGTAATTCTTTTGCACCTCGGCGGCGGCGAGCTTGAGGCCGTTCTCGACCCGAATCTGCTCCAAGGTGGCAAAGGCGAGATAGGGGTTGATCGCCTCGGCGCCGTAGCCCGCCAATGCGCAGAAGTGGTGCACCTCGCGTGCCTCGCCGGTCTCGACGACGATGCCGGTCGAGGTCCGCAGGCCCTGGCGGATCAGGTGGTGATGCACCGCCGAGGTCGCGAGCAGGGCCGGGATCGGCACCCGCTCGGACGAGATCGCGCGGTCGGAGAGGATCAGGATGTTGTGGCCCGCCTGCACCGCGCGGGTCGCCTCCTCGCAGAGGCGGTCGAGCGCCGGCGCCATGCCGTCTGCCCCTTCCGCGGCCGGCCAGGTCGCATCGAGCGTGTCGGTGCGGAACGCGCTGACCAGGGTCTCGATCGCGTGGATCTTCTTCAAATCGCCATCGGTCAGGATCGGCTGCGCCACTTCGAGCCGGTAATGCGAGCCGGCCTCGTGGCCCAACAGGTTCGGCCGCGGCCCGATCATCGACACCAGCGACATCACCAATTCCTCGCGGATCGGATCGATCGGCGGGTTGGTGACCTGCGCGAAATTCTGCTTGAAATAGTTGTAGAGGAGCTTGGGCTTGTTCGACAGCGCGGCGATCGGCGTATCGGTGCCCATCGATCCGACCGGGTCGTCGCCGTCGCGCGCCATCGGCTCGAGGAAGAACTGGAGGTCCTCCTGGGTGTAGCCGAAGCCCTGCTGCAGCTCGAGGTGTGCGGCCGGGTCGTTGGGCCGCGCCGATACGCCCGGCCGCGAGAACGCCTCCCGGTGCTCGTCGGCCAGATCGGGCAATTCGGACAGTTTGAACTGGGTCGCTTCGAGCCAGGCTTCGTAGGGATGCTCGGCGGCGAGCTTCTGCTTGATCTCGTCGTCGTCGACGATCCGGCCCTCTTCGAGGTCGATCAGCAGCATCTTGCCGGGCTGGAGGCGCCATTTGCTGGCGATGTTCTCTTCCGGGACGGGCAGCACGCCGGCCTCCGAGGCCATGATCACATGGTCGTCGTCGGTCACGATGTAGCGCGCCGGCCTGAGCCCATTCCTATCGAGGGTGGCGCCGATCTGGCGGCCGTCGGTAAAGGCGATCGCGGCCGGGCCGTCCCACGGCTCCATCAATGCGGCGTGGTATTCGTAGAAGGCGCGGCGCTGCGGGTCCATCAGTGGGTTGCCGGCCCACGCCTCGGGGATCAGCATCATCATCGCATGGGCGAGCGAGTAGCCGCCGCCGATCACCAGCAATTCGAGCGCGTTGTCGATGCAGGCGGTGTCGGATTGCCCGGGCCCGATCAGCGGCACCATCTTGGCGAGGTCGGGACCCAGCAGTTCCGACGTCATCGCCTGCCGGCGGGCCGCCATCCAGTTGACGTTGCCGCGCACCGTGTTGATCTCGCCGTTGTGGCACAAGAACCGGTACGGATGGGCGAGGCGCCAGGACGGGAAGGTGTTGGTCGAGAAGCGCTGATGGACGAGGGCCAGAGCGGAGACCGTCAGCGGGTTGCGCAAATCCTGGTAGAAGCTGCCGACCTGCGGCGCCAGCAGCAGACCCTTGTAGACGACGGTGCGGGTCGAGAAGGACGGCATGTAGAGGTCGCGCAACGACGGCATCCCATGCCGCTCCGAGAGCGCGATCACGCTGTTCAGCGCCTGCTTGCGGATCGTCAGGATCTTGCGCTCGAAGGCGTCCTGGTCGGCGATCTCCGGGGCGCTGGCGACGATCGCCTGGGCGATCCAAGGCATCGTCTCGACGACCCTGGCGCCGAGCCCGGTGGTGTCGGTCGGCACGTCGCGCCAGCCGACGAGGCTCTGCCCCTCGGCACGGATGAAATGCTCGACGTGGGCCATCGCGATCTCGCGCGCCTCGTCGTCGTGCGGCAGAAAGCACATGGCGACCGCATAGCTTCCCGGCGGCGGCAGGACGAGACCCTGTCCGCCCGCCCAATCGCGCAGCAGCGCGTCCGGCATCTGGATCAGGCAGCCGGCGCCATCGCCGACCAGGGGGTCAGCCCCGACCGCGCCGCGGTGGTCGAGATTGACCAGGATCTGCAGCCCGCGAGCGATGATGTCGTGCGATTTCAGTCCCTTGATGTTGACGACGAAACCGACGCCGCAGGAATCATGCTCGTTGCGGGGGTCGTAGAGGCCTTGTCTTTCTGGCAATGCCATAACGAATGCTCAGCTGCCGCCGCGTCGCGGGTTGCACCGGTGCTCTCCAAAAGGAGGCGCAGACGCGATAATATGCATGTTGCGGTGCACGAATCGAGGTTTAATCGCGGCGGTAGCCGGGGCTGGCGGATCTCGTCCCATCGCCGCGCCCGGAGGAGAAAAGGCGAGCGCGATGACGGCTCTAGAGAAGGCGGCCTGGCCCCTGAGGATAAAGTCGGAGGGCCCTGTCCGGCGCTGGATTGTCGATGTGACGCACCCCGTTCGGCCCCGTTAGTGTTCGCCCGTCTGCGCCACGCCCGCAACCTCGGCCCGACCCTTCGCAAGGCGCATTCGCTTTACGAACAAGGCCGGTTGGCCGAGGCAGGAGAGCTTTACCAAACAGCACTCCGGCTCGACCCGGGCCATGACCGGGCGCTCTACAATTTCGGGCTCGTCCGGATGCGGAGCGGCCGGCTCGACGAAGCCTTGGGGCATTTTTCCAAGGCGATCGAGCAAAACCCGGATTTTGCCGAGGCGCACAATGCCGCCGGGATCGCGTTGCGGATGTCAGGCCGCTACCGGGAAGCAATCGCCCATTACCAGAAGTCGCTCGCCATCAAGCCCGGCTATGCCGAGGCCGAGAATAATCTCGGCCTGGCCTTGCGGGAGCTCGAGCACTACGAGGAGGCTGCGGCGCATCATCGCAAGGCGCTGGCGTTGAAGCCCGATTACCCCGAGGCCGAGAACAATCTCGGCGCGGCGCTGGCGGCGCTCGGCCGTTACGAGGAGGCGGCGGCGCATTACCGCAAGGCGGTGTCGCTGAGACCCGACTTCGCCGAGGCGTACAGCAATCTCGGCATCGCCCTGCAACCGCTCGACCGCCATGACGACGCGCTTGCGCAGTTCGACAAGGCGCTGGCGCTGAAGCCCGATCTGGCCGAAGCGTATTACGGCCGCGGCATCGCGTTGAAGACGTTGGGACGCCTCGAAGAGGGCCGGCGCGCCGTCGAAACCGCGGTGGATCTCGCGCCGCGCAAGGCCGAGTTTTTCGGCTCGCTGGTGCAATCGAAACTACTGGTCGACGGCGACCCGCATCGTGTCGCGATCGAGGCGCTGGCGCGCGATATGGTGTCGCTGCCTGAAGTGGAGCAGATCCACCTGCACTTCGCGCTGGGCCGGGTCTATGCCGATCTCGGCCAATACGAGCGGTCGTTCCGCCATCTCGTCGACGGCAACGCGCTGAAGCGCCGGCGGGTCGCCTATGACGAGGCCGCCGCACTCGGCGAGATCGAGCGGATCCGTGCGTCGTTCGGCGCCGAGCCGATCCGGCGCGGGACCGGGCTCGGCGATCCCTCGCCGGTGCCGGTGTTCATCGTCGGCATGCCGCGCTCCGGCACCACCCTGGTCGAGCAGATCCTGGCGAGCCACCCGCAGGTCCATGGCGGCGGCGAACGCCGCGACTTCGAGGTTGCGATCGCCGGGCTCGATCATCCCGCTGCCGATGGCGAGGACTTGCGCCGGGTCGGCGCGCGCTATGTCGAGCGGGTTCGGGCCTTGAAGCCAGGAGCGGCGCGCATCACCGACAAGATGCCGGGCAATTTTCGCTTCGCCGGCCTGATCCATCTGGCCCTGCCCAATGCCCGCATCATCCATGTCCGCCGCGATCCGGTCGACACCTGTCTTTCGTGCTTTTCGATTCTGTTCGGCGGCGATCTGCCGTACGCCTACGACCTCGGCGAGCTCGGCCGCTACTACCGCGCCTACGCGTCCCTGATGGCGCATTGGCGCGCGGTGCTTCCGGAAGGGGTCATGCTCGAGGTCGAATACGAGGCCCTCGTCGCCGATTTCGAGCCGCAGGCGCGCCGCATCGTCGGCCATTGCGGCCTCGACTGGGACGATGCCTGCCTCGACTTTCACCGGACGCAACGGCCGGTGTGGACGGCAAGTGCCATACAGGTGCGGCGGCCGATCTACGACAGCTCGGTTGGTCGCTCCCGGCCTTATCAGGGAATGCTGGGGCCGCTGCTTGCGGCGCTCGGGAGGGATGAGATCGGGTAATGCAGGGCGGACCAAGCCGACCTGAGCAGACCTACCAAGCGGGCTTGCAGCACCACCAGCAAGGCCGGACGGCCGAAGCGGAGCAATTTTATCGAGCCGTTATCCGACACGACGGCAATCACCTCGGGGCGATCTACAACCTCGGCCTCGTCCGGCTTCTCGGCGGCGACTGCGAGGAAGCCGCGCGCCTGATGCGCAAGGCGCTCTACGCCAGGCCCAATTTCGCCGAGGCGCACAACGCTCTGGCGGTCGCGCTACGGACGCTCGGACGCCATGACGAAGCGATCGAGCAGTTCGTAAAGGCGCTGGCCATCAATCCCGATCTGGCAGAGGTGCACAACAATTTCGCGGCGACACTAGTGGCTCTCAACCGCTTCGACGAGGCGGCCGGGCATTACCGGAGCGCGCTGGCGCTGAAGCCCGACCTCGCCGAGGCGCAGCACGGCTACGGCAATCTGCTGACGATATTCGGCCGGGTCGCGGAAGGGCGGCGGGCAATCGAAAAGGCGATCGAGCTGGCGCCGCGCAAAGCCGAGTTCTACCGCTCATTGACCGACGTCAAGCATTTCGCCGAGGGCGACCGGCACGTCGCCCTGGCCGAGGCACTGGCGCGCGACATGGCCTCGCTGCCCGACGAGGACCAAACCCATCTTCATTTCGCCCTCGGCAGGATCTATGGCGACCTGGGACAGTACCAGCGGTCCTTTCGCCACCTCGTCGAGGGCAATGCGCTGAAGCGCAAGCAGCTCGCCTACGACGAGGCAGCGGTTTTGGCCCGGTTCGATGTGACCCGCAGCTTGTTCAGCGCCGAGGTGATGGAGGAGCGGGCCGGGCTCGGCGATCCCTCGGATGCGCCGGTGTTCATCCTTGGCATGCCGCGCTCGGGCACCACCCTCGTCGAGCAGATCCTGGCCAGCCACCCAGAGGTCCACGGTGCGGGGGAGCTCGGCGACTTCGAGATCGCGGTCGCCTCGCTCGGCGATGCGGACGGTACGCCGCCCGATGTCGGCGGCGAGGAATTGCGCGCGATCGGCGCCCGCTATGTCGAGCGGGTCCGCGCCTTGGCGCCGGCGGCGCGGCGGATTACCGACAAGATGCCGGGCAATTTCCGCTTTGCCGGCCTCATTCACCTGGCCTTGCCGAACGCTCGCATCATTCATACGAGCCGTGATCCGGTCGACACCTGCCTTTCATGCTTTTCGATCCTGTTCGGCGGCGACCAGCCCTACAGTTACGATCTGGGCGAACTCGGACGTTATTACCGAGCCTATGCATCGTTGATGGCGCATTGGCGCGCGGTATTGCCCAAAGGGTTCATGCTCGAGGTGCGATACGAGGCGCTGGTCGCCGATTTTGAGCCGCAAGCGCGGCGGATCGTGGCCCATTGCGGTCTCGACTGGGACGATTCCTGCCTCGACTTTCACACGGCAGCAAGGCCGGTGCGGACGGCAAGCTCGGCCCAGGTGCGCCGGGCGATCTATCAAAGCTCGGTCGGGCGCTCCCGCCCTTATGCGGGAATGCTACGGCCGCTGCTTGCGACGTTGGGAAGCGAGCAGGTTGACGTTCTTCGAGAGTTGCCGGGCGGGGCGTAACTCGCGAACCGGCTCGTCACCCGGTTTGACGGCGCCGCCAAAACAGTTGTAGCCCCAGCAACCAAGTGCCGATGAGCCCGAGCGAGGCGGGCTCGGGCACGGCCGAGGGCAGCTCTTCGTCCAATGTGACGGCCACCCCGGTGGGGAAGAAGCTCGCCCCTACGGTCCCGGTTGGACTGCTTGGGGGAGGGGGCCAGTCCTGGCCAACATAGGAAGCAAGCACGTCGTTGATGTCGAAGTTGTTGGGGCCGGCCGGTATCGCGACCGTGAACTGCCCGAAGGTGTGTGTACTCCCCTCCAACGGCACCACCGGCGTGAAGCCGAGCGAGACCCCGTTGACAAAAGCCTGGTACTGACTGCCAGCCAAGGCGAATTCGCCGTCCGTCACCGTCATCGTCAAGGTTCCGGCGAACGGCGCGTTAAAAGAGACCGGGCCGCCGACCCCGGTCGTCGGATCGCCGATGCCGCCGACCCCGGTTGGCGAGCCGATTGGATTAAACGTGCCGAGGCCAGTGCTTCCCACTGGAGCGGGAATGTTTGTCGATGCGGTATATGTGGGATTCGTCGGGATCGTCGTGGCGTTTGCGTTTGCAGAAACGAGGCCGAGCAATGCCGCGGTCGGCAGAAGATGCCTGCTCATGTCATATCCTCGGCAGTCGTGGTCCCGACGGGTTAAGGTTAACCATCGGCGAGGGACCCGTCAACCGACCGCCGGGTGCGCGAGCGTCAAAAATCCGTCAAACCACTCGGGTCTATTGATGGCGGAGCGTCTGCCCTCCGCCTTGCGCCGCAACGACCGGGATGTTCTACCTGGCGCACGAGTGGCTGTCCGGGGACGATTTTTTGGTGCGGAACGACGACGGAGACGATATGCCCGCTCGGCAATCGAGCCGCCCACCATCGCAACATGACCCGGGTCAAGCCTCTTCGTTAAGGTTCGTCGCCGGGCGTGATACCTTCCCGTGCCAACAAAAAAGGACAAGGAATGCCGAAGTCAATCCGGTCGCTCGCGCTGGCGAGCGGCATTCTCTCGGGCCTGCTGGCCGGGCCGGCGCTGGCGCAACAGAGCGGCGGGGTGCTCCGGTTCTTTCACCGCGACAGCCCGGCGAGCGCCTCGATCCACGAGGAGGCGACGATCTCCTCGGTCGCCCCGTTCATGGGCGTCTTCAACAATTTGGTGCTGTTCAAGCAGGACGAGAAGCAGAACCGCCTCGATCTGATCGAGCCCGAACTGGCCGAGAGCTGGTCGTGGAGCGAGGACGGGACCCGGCTGACCTTCAAGCTGCGCCAAGGCGTCAAATGGCACGACGGCAAGCCGTTCACCGCTGGCGACGTCAAATGCACCTGGGATCTGTTGATCGGCAAATCCTCTGACGCGCTGCGCCTCAACCCGCGCAAGGCCTGGTACCGCAACCTCGACGAGATCGCGACCGACGGCGACTACGGCGTCACCTTTGTGCTGAAGCGGCCGCAGCCGGCGTTCCTGATGCTGCTCGCGACCGGCATGTCGCCGGTCTATCCCTGCCATGTCGCGGCCCGCGACATGCGCACCCATCCGATCGGCACGGGACCGTTCAAATTCGTCGAATTCAAGCGCAACGAATTCATCAAGCTCGCCAAAAACCCGGATTACTGGAAGCCGGGCCGGCCCTATCTCGACAGCATCGAGTGGACGATCATCCCGAACCGCTCGACCCAGACCTTGGCCTTCATCGCCGGCAAGTTCGACATGACCTTTCCCTACGAGGTCACGGTGCAGCTGATGCGCGACATCAAGAGCCAGGCGCCGGACGCGATCTGCGAGCTGACCCCGACGCCGGTGGCGATCAACTTGTTGGTCAACCGCGAGACGCCGCCCTTCGACGACCCGGAGATCCGTCGGGCGATGCAATTGACGATCGACCGCAAGAGCTTTGTCGACATTCTGGCGGAAGGGCAGGGCGACATCGGCGGCGCGATGCAGCCGGCGCCGGCCGGGCTGTGGGGCCTGCCGCCCGAGATCCTGAAGGCCTTGCCGGGCTACGGCCCCGACGTTGCCGCCAATCGCGCCGAGGCTCGAAAGCTGATGGAAAAGCACGGTTGGGGCCCGCAGCACCGGCTGCCGGTCAAGGTCGCGACCCGCAACATCGCGCAATACCGCGACCCGGCCGTGATCCTGATCGATCAGATGAAGGAGATCTACATCGACGGCGAGCTCGACACCGTCGAGACCGCGAACTGGTTTCCCAAGATCGCCCGCAAGGACTTCCAGGTCGGCGCCAATCTGTCGGGATCAGGGGTCGACGATCCGGACGCCTATTTCTTCGAGCACTATGCCTGCGGTTCGGAGCGCAACTACACCAACTATTGCAACCCTGAGCTGGAAAAGATGTACCAGCAGCAGTCGGTCGAGCCCGACCAGGAAAAGCGCCGAAAGCTCGTCTGGGAGATCGACCGCCGGCTGCAGGAGGATGCCGCCCGTCCGATGATCTACAACTACCGGCTCGCCACCTGCTGGTACCCACGGGTGCACGGGATCACGATCATGGTCAACAGCATCTTCAACGGCTGGCGCTTCGACAACGCCTGGCTCGACAAATAGCTTGTTCAGCCCTGCCCGCAGCGCTCGCGACAGCGGCGCTGCGGGCGGGGGCAGTGCGCTATTCTGCGGCGGCTTGCAGCTGCGGCTGGGCGAGGATCGCGGCGGCTTCCTTGGCGACGCGGGTGCCCTCGAAGAAGCGGGGGTTCTGCGTGCCCCAGAGCCGCACCGCGTTGGCGAAGGTGAAGTCGCGGAAATCCTCCGCGGTGATCAGCTCGTCCTCGACCAGCTCGTGCGCCTCGGGCAGGACCTGGCGCATGTCGGGCACGTCGAAATGGCCGACATCGGAGCTGAAGATCGCGTTGATCCGCGCCCGGAACGGGTTGGCGCGTCCGAACGCAGTCGCGTTCATCCGGTCGTCCGCTTCGCAGCCGAAATAGAAGGGCCTCACATAGAGGTCGACCCAGTCCTCTTTCCTGGCGATCTCGCAGGCCGCGTAGTCGTCGAGGACCGGAACGCCGCCGGTCAGCTCATCCTCCTCGCGCGCGGGCCAGCCGTCGCGCTTGTCGAGCTCGGCGGCGATGTCGGCATAGCCGTACTGGTCGACATACCGGCGCAGCAATGGCCGGTCGAGCTTCTTCGGGTCCATATAGGCGAGCCCCTTGGCGCCCCGCCGCTCCCAATGCTCGATCAGATCGGCGAAGAGCTGGCAGCCCCAGCCGACGCCGCCTTCGAGAAAGCCGAAGCGCAGATCGGGAAAGCGCCGGGTGACGCCGCCGAGGAACAGCGCCTTCGCCACCGCGTGGCCGGCCGCCGCGAAATGGCCGATATGGTTGAAGGTGAAGTTCGACGGCGAATTGCGCTCGCCATAGCTGCGGCCGCCGGTATGGAAGGTGGGCGCGACGCCGAGCTCGCGGCATTTCTGCCAGACCGGGTCGTAATCGTGCTCGCTGTCGATACCGAGCTGGTCGAAGGCCGCGGTGAAACGGGCGATTTCGGGGTCGACCCCGGCGGCCGCCGGCAAGGGGCGGCGGACGCCGCTACCGAACATGAAGACCTTGGCGCCGAGCTGTTTCGACGCGAATTCGAGCTCGGCGATCGCCTCCTCGGGGGTATGCATCGGGATCACTGCCGCCGGGGTCAACCGGTCGGCCAGCTTTTCGAAATATTCCGCGGTGACGATGTTGAAGCCGTGGATCACCGCGCGCCTCGTCGCATCGTCGGCAATGCGCGGGATGCCGAGCCCCGCGGTCGGGTAGATGATGCCGAAATCGATGCCGAGCTCGTCGAGCCGATCGTAGAGCATGCGCGGCATCATCGCCGTGGCGCGGTCGCGGGTGTTGGTCGACTGCCGCCCCCAGTAACCTTCCATCGCGATGCCGCGGCGCTGCCGCTCGGCGATCGACAGGCGCAGCGAATCCGGGATGCGCCGCGTGGCGGCGAGAAAGCCGTCCGCCGATTTGTCGCCGGCGACCTTGCGCATCCGCTCGGCGAAGACCGGTGCGTATTCGATCCAATGCCCGTCGCCGTCGATGACCGGGTGGCTCAGCTGCGAGCGGATCTGTTCAGGGCTGGCATGCGCGCTCATTCTTGTCCTCCCGAGAAGCGGCCGTTGCCGCTGCGGATTCGTCCCGAAACGAACCGTAGAGCCGGCGCCCGGCCGAGTCAAACCGCGGCCGGCCTCGCGGGTCGCCAAGCGGTGGTGTCTGAGTTTGAATGTTACCCGACTACGTATCGCCGAGCCGGGGTGCGTGGTTGCGCTCTACGCCCTCTGGTACAACTTCGTCCGAATCCACAAGACGCTCTGCACGTAATTTCCGCTCGACGCTCCGGAGACAATCTTGAGGCACGCTCCTTGCCGCCACGGCGCCCCAACTCGGCCGCCGCGCTCTTAGCGCGTTCGGTTTCCAATTCCTCGATTTCCTCGCTGGTCGCTATCGGCATGACCTTGACGGCGGCGCCGATCACGTCGGCGGGGGCTCTCGCCACGGGGGCCTCGGGGCATTGAGTCTAACCGTGATTTGGGGGCGGGATTTGGGCCGCTGGCGGCACCGGCGACGTGCCGGTTTGTTGCGCCAGGTGGTGGGATGGACGGCGAGACATGGCCAGCCCGGCAACGATGGTCCTTCCTAAAACGATCAAGCCGATGGCGACCACCCCGGCAATCACTACAATCTCTATCTGAATCGCCATGATCTGTCCGCTCGCTCCGCTGCTTTCCGCTAAGCATATGGGATCGCGGCCGGCGCCGCGACACCAGCGTCAAGGGATGTTACATTCAAACCGAGACAATACCCGCCAGGCGTCGGCTCCGGTCCGGCGCCTGCTCGCGACGATCTTCAGGATCGCAGACGGCCGCTGACCGCAGTCTCGTCAAACTCTATGCCCGACATTCCCCGACGCGGTCGGCCCCGTTGATAGGCGCCCTCCCATTGCGACGAGCGGCCCGGATGTCCAGACAAGGCGGTATTGAGCCGTTTTTTGCCGCTGCACAACTCAAGTGGCGCGGCAGGCCGACGTGCTCGGCATGTGATAGAGTGCCCGTTCCTTTCACGTCTTCGAACATCGTCATGGAGGTGCGCTGATGGGAAAGCTCGACGGGAAAGTCGCCCTGGTGACCGGCTCCGGCCGCAATATCGGACGTGCCACGGCGTTGAAGCTGGCCGCGGAGGGCGCGCACGTCGTCGTCAACGCCCGCTCGAACCAGGCCGAGGCCGACACGGTCGCGCGCGAAGTGCGCGAGCGGGGGGTGAAGGCGCTCGCCGTCCTCGCCGACGTCGCCAGCAAGGAGCAGGTCGACACGATGGTGGCAAAGGCGCTGTCCGAGTTCGGCCGTGTCGACATCCTGATCAACAATGCCGCGATCCGGCCGCACAAGCCCTTCACCGAATTGACGATGGAGGATTGGGAGGCGGTCAGGGGGGTTGTGCTCGACGGGGCGATGTATTGCACGCGGGCGGTTATCGATTCGATGGTGAAGAACCAATACGGCCGCATCCTGTTCTTTACCGGCGACGGCGCCTTTACCGGCGGCCGCGGGCGCGCCCATGTCTCGGCGGCGAAGATGGGCCTGGTCGGCATGGCGCGCGCGCTCGCCTCCGAGTTCGCGCCGCAGAACATCCGGGTCAACGTCGTTTCCCCCGGCAGCATCGATACCAGGCGCGACAATCCCGAGTGGTATCAGGGGCGGCCGCCGAGCGCCTCCGGCATTCCGCTCGGCCGTCAGGGCCATGTCGACGAGATCGCCGCCGCCTGCCTGTTTCTGGTCAGCGACGACGGCGGCTTCATCACCGGTCAGACCCTCCACGTCAACGGTGGCGCCGCGTACTACTGACGATCGGCCGGCGGGATCGAGACGGGAGTTTCCGCCGCGCCGAGCGGGGTTCCCGTCGCCACCGTCATTGACCCGGCGCCACACGCCGATATTCGCGTAGATCAGCGCGGCATGGTCGACGTGGCCGGCGGTGTCGCGATGTTATTTTTCGACTCGGCCAAGTCGTGCATCAAATGACGCCTTCCTCGGCAAGCCGCTCGACGTCGCTCGGGCTCCGGCCGAGCAGCTCGGTCAGCACCCAGAAATTGTCTTCGCCATAGCATGGCGCGCCGCGGTTGGTCGGGCCGCCGATATAGGCGGGCGTGGCGCTGAGTTTCATCGGCAATTCGTAGATCGGCCAGGTGCCGATCTTGGTGCCGGTGACCTCGGTCAGCCACTTCAGATGCCGCAGCTGCGGGTCGGCGTCGACGCGGTCCTCGGCGTTCTGGCACACCCCGGCGGGCACGCCGGCGCGCTGCAGTTTCATCATGCAGTCGTGGCGGTCCTGGGTGCGGGTCCAGGATTGGACCGCGGCATCGAGCGAACCCTGATGTAAGAGGCGGTGCTCGAGCGTATCGAAGCGCGGGTCGTCGAGCCAGGCGCCTTGCTCGGCCACCTGCGCCAGCGCCTGCCATTCGGCCTCGGTGAAGCAGGCGATGGCGATCCAGCGGTCCTTGCCGGCGCAAGGGTAGGCGCCGTGCGGGGCGGCCGGCTTATAGGGCGAGCGGTTGCCGAACCGCCGCCATTCGCGCTCGTTCGCTGACCAGTCGAGGATCGTCGCACCGGTCAGGAAGATGCCTGACTCGCATTGCGAGGCGTCGATCCATTGCCCTTCGCCGGTACGCTCGCGGTGATAGAGCGCGCCGAGCAAGGCCAGCGCATAGCCGTAGGCGCCCATCCAGTCGAGATAGGAATAGCCCCAGCCGACCGGCATTGCCGGCTCGGGAAGACCCGACATCTCGCCCTGGCCGCCGAACGCGGCGGCGACCGGCCCGACCGTGCGCATCCGGCCATAGGTGCCGTTGGCACCCATGCCCGATTGCTGGATGTAGATGACGTCGGGGCGGATGCCCTTCATCACGTCATAGCCGAGACCGAGGCGCTGCAGGACACCGGGCGAAAACCCTTCGGCCACGACATCGCAGACCCGCACCAGATCCTTGGCGATCTGCAGTCCCTTCGGGTGGCGGATGTTCAGCGAGATGCCGCGCTTGCCGGCGTTCTTGTTGTTGAACTGCCCGCCCATGTCGGGATCGCGCACCGGGGGCAGCGGGCCGGTCGCCACATCGCGTGCGGCGCGGCCGCCGACCGGCGCCATCGCGGCGAGCCTCGTGTCGGGGTTGTCCTTCCACTCGACCTTGAAGCTTTCCGCACCCATCGCGGCCAGAAACCGTGTGCCGCCGGCAGAAGCGAGAAACCAGGCGAAATCGAGGATTTTGACACCCTGCAACGGGAACGGCTTGTTATGCAACGCCGAGAGCCTGGGGTTGGCGACGCCGCGTGGCTCGGCTGGGACGCTTGGGGGACGAGCCCTTTCGCCGAGCACCGACGCAGTGTCCTCGCCCAGGAGCGGGGCGCGCCGTCCGACCTGCCAGCTGGTCTTGCTGCTGAGCCATTTGCTGGTCGGATAGCGAAAGCTGCGGCCGTGCTCGGGGTGGTCGACATCGGCGAAAGTCCGGCGCGCCAGCCAATGCTCGTCGAGCGCGTTCTCGTGCGGCTTGCGCAGCGGCGCCCACAAGAGGCCCGTGTCCTGCGCCTCGCGCCACGGCATGTCGGCATAGGTCCAGGCGCGGACAAAGCGCTGCACCACGTCGAGCATGTGCGCCCGCGCCTCGTCACCGGCCGCAGTGCCGGGCACCTGACGCGCCTTCAAATCGGCATCCGGCGGGGGCGGCTGCAGATCGGCCTGCGCACCATATTTGCTCAGCAGCGGCACCAGGTTCTTCAGATCGCGGGCGCCCATCCCGTGCGTGATGTACCAGCGCCCGTCCTTGGTGTGGCAGATGCCGGGCGAATGGTTCGGGAATTCGCCGGCATGCCGGTTGGTCATCCGCCAGATGGGCACGCGCCGCATGACCCAATGCATGATGTCCTGCTCGGGGTTCTTCGACACCGCCTCGTGGATCGCGACCGTAACGTCCTGCCCCTCGCCGCTGCGCTCGCGATGGATCAGCGCGGCGATGATCCCGGTCGCCAGTTGCTCGCCGGCGATGTGGTAGGCGTGCCAGATTTGCGGGGCGATCGGCGGCGTGTCGTATTCGAGGTTCGGGTCGGGGTCGTAGCCGCAATTCATCATAACGCCGCCGAGTGCGAGATGAACGAGGTCCGAGCCCTTGAAATCGCGCCACGGCCCGTCGTCGCCGAACGGCGTCATCCGCGCCGTCACCAGCTGCGGGAACCGCGCGCCGAGTGCCGCGCGGTCGAGTCCCAGCGCCGTATTCAGCGCGCCGCAGCTGGCATCGAGCAGGACATCGGCGCCGCCGAGCAGGCGCAGCAGGTGCTCCCGCCCGGCAGCCTCCCGCAAATCCAGCACGACCGACTTCTTGTTGCGGTTGTAGTTCCAGAAAAACAGCGAGCGCTCCAGGCCCGGCTGGTCCGCGAGGAACGGGCCGATCCGCCGCGTCGCGTTGCCCTCCGGCGGCTCGATCTTGATGACTTCGGCGCCGAGCCCGGCGAGCAGCAGTCCGGCATATTCCGCGCGCTCGTCGGCCACCTCGATCACCCGCAGCCCTGCCAGCATGCCCGGCCCGGCACTGCCCATCATCTCGCCCGGTCCACGCCCGGTCGCGCCCAGATCAGACACGGCGCTTTCTCCCTTTCAGCGTCAGGCCGATTGTGGTCGACGCACCTTTGTTGTCAACTCGACCCGGCGCAAGACAGGAGGTCGTTCGAGATGGCTGAGCCGCATGGACCGCTCCAGGGCGTGAAGGTCGTCGCCTGCTCCACCGCGCAAGCCGGCACGGTGCCCTACATGCTGATGGCCGATCTCGGCGCCGAGGTGGTCAAGATCGAGGTGCCGGGGGTCGGCGACAATTCGCGCGGCTCGACCGTGCTGCCGGGAATGCCCAGCACCTATTTCGAGACCAACAACCGCGGCGTGAAAAGCGTCACCTTGAACCTGAAGACCGCGGAGGGCCGCGAGATCCTGCGGCGGCTGGTCGCCCATGCCGATATCTTCGGGCAGAATTTCCGTCCCGGCGCGGCGGAGAAGAACGGCTTCGGCTACGAAGAATTGCGGCAGGTGAACCCGAGGCTCGTCTACGTGTCGGTCTCGGGCTATGGGCCGAAGGGTCCGCATGCCGACCTGCCGGGCACCGACTCGATGGCCCAGGCATTGGGCGGCATCGCGGAGGCCTATTCGACGCCGGGGCAGCCATTAAAGACCGGCATCGTCTCGGTCGCCGACGAGACCTGTGCGATCCTGGCCTTTGGCGGCGCGCTCGCGGCGCTCACCCACGCGCGGGCCACCGGCATCGGCCAGAAGGTCGATTGCTCATTGCTCGGCGGCCAGATCCGCCTGATGGGCTGGACCCTGACGACGGCGATGTGGCGCAACCGCGATCCCGTTACCGGGCAGGCGCGAGTCACCGGCACCCCCGAGCGCCCCGGCCTCAGCGCCAGCTTCGACGACCGCGACGGCAAGCCCTTGGTGCTGCAGCTCGGCGGCGGCCGGAAATGGCGCGACGCGATGACCGCACTCGGCTTCCACGAGGCAATCGAACGGGCGGGCTTCGGCGATCTCGGCGTGATCGTAGGGTCGGACGAAAAGCGCGCCGCGCTGCTGCGGCTGCTCGACGAGCTGTTCGCGACCGGGCCGCGCGAGGATTGGGTCGAGCGGCTGCGCGCCGCCGACATCGTCGCGGCACCGATCAACACCTTGCTCGAAGCCTCGAACGATCCCGACGTTGTGGCCAACGGCTACGTGGCCGAAATCGATTACCCGAAGCACGGCAAGCGGCTCAAGGTGCACGGCTCGCCGTGGCATTTTTCCGAAACGCCGGCCCGTATCGGAGTCGCCCCCGAGCTTGGCGCGGACAATGAGGATGTTCTCGCCGGGCTCGGCTTTACGAGCGCGCAGATCGAGGATTTCAGAGAAAGAAAGATCATTTGAGGTTGTCGAGCCCGACAGCTGGCGCCCAGTGACATTCTGCCGGGGTTTCGACCGGGGCGCCGGCCAATTTGGCCAGCCGGGCGCAATGTCATCCACACCAGCTGTGTCGGGCGCCATCCCAGCGCCGCGCCAGACCTTCGGCG
>CAWAFE010000057.1:0-61825 GCA_963781215.1 uncultured Alphaproteobacteria bacterium | reverse complement strand
ACTGCGCGACCTCGTCATCTCGGGGGCGCGCCGGTTCCAGGATTTCGAGCGCTCCCTTGCCGGGATCAGCCCGAATACGCTGTCGGCCCGGCTAAAGCGCCTTGAGGAGCACGGCGTCGTCGAGCGCCGCTTCTACGAGCAGCATCCGCCGCGCGCCGAATATGTCCTGACCGAAAAGGGCGGCGAATTGCGCCCGGTGTTGCGGGCCTTGTTGGATTGGGGCAACCGCCATACCAGCTGGACGCCGCCATCCGGCTGAACCATCCGTGGCGCGCCGTCGCGCCAGACAACCCCCGCGCTACGGGTCATAAACCGGATTGTCGGCCGAATGCCGAGCGGCTCCGCCGCGCGCGGCCGATGTCCGCTTTGGGCCAAATCCGACGGTGTTGGGCGGAACTCCAGCGCCTTTTGAGAGATCGGCGCCCGCTCCTCGCCGGTGGCGGTCCGGGCCCGCAACTTCGGCTTAGCCGGAGCGCCGCGTCGAGTCGCCGTCGTCAACGCGAGGCCCTATACGTCCAGGCCCAGCGTACGGGTCATAGTATGACAGAGGTGACGGCGTCGGTGGATCCGATGGGCCCGATGAAGCCGCGCCTTGCGGTGGCGTCCAGGTACCAGTGAAGACGCTGCCATCCGGAGCCGTAAATGATCCGGTGAAAACGGTCCGATCGTTGTTCCACGAGCCTGACCAAGCCATATCTCGCTTCCTTTCAGTTTTACGGGACGATCCGCCCACATTTAGGAAAATAGCTCCGGCGTCGGTCGAGGAGTGTGACCTGCGTCACACTTTGGCTCAAAAGGCCGGCCGGCGGCGTCAATGATGGTCCCGGCGCGGCAACATGTTGCGGCGGGTGGGATGGGCCAGGCGGCCTCCCACCTCTGTCAGATCGGCCGGCCGCCGGCGTGCGAGGAGTTGACCGTGAACGCCCAGCCGTCGGGTCCGGCGACATCGAACGCGTCGTGGATGCGGCCGCGGCGGATCGGCGACGGCGACAACCCCTTCTCGGCGTAGTCGCGGTGCGTCGCGTCGACGTCGTCGACCATCAGGTCGAAGGGCGCTCCCGTCCCCGGTGCCGGCGGCTGCTCGGCTTGCCGGACGACGACATGCGTGCCGCCGCGCAGTTCGAGCACCGCCAGCTCCTCCATCGTCACGATCGGGCGCAGACCGACCGTTTCGAGCCAGCGCGCCGCGGCGCCGACATCGGTGACATTGAGGCGCACATGGCCGACGGCGACCGGGGGCCTCAGGTCGGTGGTTTCGGGCACTTCTATCTCCTCCCTATCAGATTCAGGTCACCGCGAACCGCGGCGATATCAGAGCATACGATGAACCGGCGCCAATTGGCATGGCATTGCCCGCAGCCCGACAGGGTCCTTGACAGGAACGAAAGAGGAACACATATCGAGTGGTCTCGATCCGACCTCTTGCCGCCGGGAAATCTCGCCGATGCCGCAAATCACCGCCGGCCCACCTGTTTCGTCCTGTTATTCACCTGTTTTTCGAAACCGGACTCAAGGAGTTTCAGTAGGTTGACCCTGATCTCTTTTCCCCTGCGCCATTCCTGCGCCTTCCTACTCGCGGTCCCGACCTGCACTTCGACCCCGGGTCGGCGAGGGTGTTGCGGTGCCAACCCGGGTGTTGCGGGAATTTGGCGCGAGCTTGGCTTTGGTCATCCTTCGAACGCCCATTTGCGCAATAAAGGGTCAGTAATGGGTAACCCACGGGCTGTTCAGCGCCTCCTCGATGCGGCGGTGGCGGGCCTTGATGACATCGGCGGGAACGGCGCTGACAAAGGCGTAGAACGTCTTGGTGCGGATCGCGTCGACGACGCGCTCGCCGACCTTCTTCGGATCGAGACCCCGGGTGGCGAGGCGCTCGGCCAGCACCGCTTCGTCGGTGGGACGGATCTGCGGCCCGCCCATGTGGTCGGGGCGGTTGCGGGCGCCGCGCGCGATATTCGTGTCGACCGGACCCGGGCACAGCACCGAGACGCCGACATTGGTGCCCTCGAGTTCCTGTTCCAGCGCTTCGGACAGGGAAAGGACAGCGTATTTGCTCATCGAGTACGGCCCCTGGTTGGTGCCGCGGCGGTTCTGAAAGCCGGCGACCGAGGCGGTGTTGACGACATGCCCTTCCTCCCCGTGCTTGAGGATGGCGGGAACGAAGTGGCGGATGCCGTGGATGACCCCCCAGATGTTGACGCCGATTGCGAATTCCCAATCGCCGAGCGGCACGTCGACCAGCTTGGTGCCGTGCATCGGCACGCCGGCATTGTTGCAGGCGATGTGGAGCTTGCCGAAATTGCGTTCGGCTGCGGCCAGCGCATCGAGCACCGATTGCTCCTGCGTCACATCGATCCGCACCGGCATGACCCGCTTGTTGGTGCCCGAGAGGCCATGGGCCGCCTCTTCGACCGCATCCTTCTGGATGTCGGCCATGACCACGTTGGCGCCGGCCTCGGCGAGTGCCGTCGCGATGCCCAGACCGATGCCGGATGCAGCGCCGGTGACGATGGCGGTCTTGCCCGAGATGTCCATTCGCGAAGGGCCTTTCGGATGAGTTCGGCGATCACGATAGCTCAGGCCGCCGAGCTCGACCATGCCAAGCGCGAGGCGGTGCTGCATCAGATGCAGAAGCTCGTGCACGAAAAGGTCATCGCCGCGCCGCTTTGGCAACTGGGTGCGCTGAGCGGCGTCGGGCCGCGGGTCGCCCAATCGACGCTCGGCTCGATGGACGGCTATCCGTGGACCTCGCCCTATGAGGACATCACGCTGAAGGGCGGGTGATCCGCCGCGCCGAGCGGCCGGGCGGCGGCGCCCAAATCAATGAAAATAGCGGCCGGAGTCGATGACCATCGTCTGGCCGGTCATCGTCTCGGTGCGGCACATCGTGACCACCATGTCAGCGCAGTCGTCTTTGTCCGCGGGCTTTTTCAGCAGCGATGTAGCCGCCGAGTTCGCGATGAATTCGGGCCGCAGATTGGCCGTCGCCCGCGTGCCCTCCAAGAGGCCGGGTGCGACGCAATTGACCAATGTTTCGGGTGCCAGGGCCACCGCCATGCAGCGCGTCAGATGAATGAGGCCCGCCTTCGACACCGCATAGGCGATCGACGAGCCGGTCGGCCCGACCCCGGCGACGGACGCGATGTTGACGATGCGGCCGCGGCCCTGCGCCTTCATGACCGGCGCCACCGCCTTCGTCAGGCGCATCGGCCCGGTCAGGTTGACGGCGATGATCTTGTCCCACACCTCCATCGTCAGATTGTCGAGGTCGGCGAAGGGGATCGCCTTGTTGTAGGCGGCGTCGTTGACGAGGATGTCGATTTCGGCCAAAGCGCCCGGTCACCTCGTCGACCAGGCGTTCCACGGCGGCGCCATCGGTGATGTCGCAGGCGAATGCGGCGGCGTTGACCTGGTATCGCGAGGTCAGGTCGCGGGCCACACCCTCCGCCTGGTCGCGGCTCTGGGCGTACATGACCGCGACATGCGCGCCCTCCTTCGCCAGCGCATGGCAGATGCGCTGCCCGAGCCCGCCATTGCCGCCGGTCACCAGCGCCACCGCGCCGTTGAGGTCCATCAGATCTCTCCTCGATGCGAATGCGTGGTTGGCTCGCGGCACGTCCCCGTGCCCCGCGGGCAGTTTGCCGCCGGGTCGGGGAGCGGGCAAGACAGTTAACCAGGGAGGGGCAGGGAGTATGCCCAAAGGTCTTGCACTGGCCGCCCGAGAGTCGGGCAACCCCACGTTTCGAGCCCAGACGGGAAAGGACTTGCCGGCGAATTTTGTTGCGACGATGGCTCGTCGGTAGCACGTGAAGATGTCCGGTTTTTGTAGCACATCATATGTCCGCTTCTGTTGTCGCTGATGGCGCGGTGGGGTTGTGGGGAACGCGTAGCGTTGTCCACAAATCCACCGCGCGGCCGCCGAGCGGAGTTAAGCGGCTGACTGGGCTTCATTGTTTGCCTTGATGAGAGAGCCGTCGGCGGCATAGTCGGCGAGCCGCCGGGTCCGTGAAAGAGGGCGAGGCGGCCGTCTGGATATTCGTGCACCCGCACCGTGGCGCGGACCAGGTGGCGGCGGTGGCGCTGCTCGGGGATCTGCAAGATGCGGCCCTCGTAGCGCACGCAATTGTCGTTGCCGACGACGCGCTCGGCCTTGACGCACAGGATCTCGCGCAGCGCCCCGACAAACGGCACGAAGGCGCTGCCCGGCTCGGCCGGCGCGATCGCGAAGCGGGCGTTGTGCTCGGGCACATAGCGCTCGCGCAGATACTCGTTGGCCGCCGCCGGCGTGGTGATACCGGCCAGCCGCAACAACGGCGGCAGGCGCTGCTGCAGGGTGCCGAACACCCGCTCCATCCGCCCGCGTCCCTGCGGGCTGTAGGAGGCGATGTGCTCGATCCCCAGCTCGGCCAGCGCCCGGCCGACCTGGGTCGGCTGTGACCGGTCGACCTTGCCTGCGGCTTTCGGCGTGTGGAAATAATGGCTGCCGCGATCGGTGTAGAACGAGCAGAACAGCCCCTGCGCCGCGATCACCTCGGCCAGCCCGCGAAAGCTCGAGGCGGTGCCTTCTTCCTCGACTAGAAAGGCCGAGTAGATCGCGCTGGTGGCATCGTCCAGAGTGACGATCAGATCCAGCGGCGGCTGGTCGGCCAGCCAGGCATGGGTCGAACCGTCCTGGAACAGCATCATCCCCGGCAATGGCCGGCGCGGGCGCTTCTTGCGATGCGCCGAGCGCCGCGGCGCCTTCGCCGCCAGCCCGCGGCTTTGCAACACCGCCTTGGTCCAGCTGTAGCTCAGCGTGAAGCCGTGCTCGGCCACCAGCGCCTCGTGAAAATGCTTCACCGTGAAGTCCCAGTAGCGCGTCCGGTACTGCTCGACGACAAACTCGATCCGGTCCACCGCCGCCCGCCGGCCCGATGCGGCCGCGCCGCCGGTCGATCAGCCCTTCGGCCCCTTCCGCCTCGTAGCGCTCGCGAAGCCGCCGAAAATGCCGCTCGCTGATCCCCAGCAACTCGGCCGCCTCGACGCAACTCAGCCGCCCGCCCCGATAGCGCTCCAGCGCATCCAAATACCTCGCCATCCGTACCTCGGGTCGCATCCCGATCCCCGGCTTGGAACCTCTCCAAAAACCGGACAGATCGTCTGCTACCAAACCCGGACAGCTCATCTGCTACGGACAGTGTCGGCGAATTTTGTTGCGGCGATGGCTCGATACGAGGGAAAATCACATCCCGCGGGCCGGCAATCGGGGGAATGTCGGCTCAAGCGTGCGTCAACGCGGCCCTCCAAAAGTCACCCGGCCATTCACCTAGCCCTGCTAACGATCTGTTTGGGGAGCAAGGACGTTGAAGATTGGAAATTTGGCACCGATCCTTTCGGCGCTGATCCTGGCGGCATGCCAGAGCCAGCCGAGCCCGACTGTGGCGATCGAGCGGCCGGGCAGCGTCGGACCGGCCCGTGGAATCGACCTGCCCACCGATGCCAGCGACGTGCTGAACGAGCTCAAGGACAGCCGGGTCGATTTTGTCGCCCGCTATTATCGCGACCCGACATCCCGCTGGCCGGCGCTTTCGCCGAGCGAGGCCCAGCGGCTGTCGTCGCTGGGCCTGAAGATTGTCGCTGTCTGGGAATCGCATTCCCGAGATCCGGGGTATTTTTCTTATTCTTCCGGCTACAACGATGCGATGACGGCCTATAGGCAGGCCAGAGCGGTTGCTCAGCCGGCCGGCAGCGCGATCTATTTCGCTATCGACTTCGATGCGCGGAGCCAGGCGCTTGCCGTTGTCGACCAATACTTTCGCGGGATTGCGGCGGGCTTCGCCACGGCGAGCGGGGGAAAGGCGGAGTACAAGGTCGGCGTCTACGGTTCCGGCGCTGTTTGCGACGCGGTGAAAAGAGCAGGGCTGGCGCAGTACAGCTGGTTGTCGAACTCCATCGCGTGGGCCGGGGTGCTCGGCTACGACGGCTGGAACATCAGGCAAGGCAGGCGGCTGGCGGAGCTGTCGTTCAACCACGATTCCGACGAGGCCAGAGACGAGTACGGCGGGTTCCGGCTTGCCGACCATGATCTCGCCGTTCCTCGTGACAGCGTCGCCCGCAGTGATGTTATCGCCCCTCGAGCGCCGCAGGAGGGGCAATGGCTTACGACCGCAATAACGCCTTCGCTCTGATCTTGTAGGTCGGCTCGGCGTCCTCACCGAATCATGTTGCCCATTGGTGCTTCCGGCTATATCCGAGGGACCGCCGCGCCGATGAGGTGATCGTGGCGGCCGCCCTCTAACCCGCCTGGACGCCGGGGCGTCGTTCCGCCTCTTCGCGGATGATCTGGGCGAGGTCGGGCTGCCGCGCCAGCAGCTGGCGGAAATCGACGATGTCGAGGCTCAACAGCGTGCAGTGGCGCGAGGCGACGACGGTGGCGTTGCGCGGCGCGCCGGTCAAGAGGGCGACCTCGCCAAAGAACTCGCCGGCGCCGAGCTGGATGCGCTCCGGTGCCAGCCGGATCTCGACCTCGCCCGATGCGACGAAATACATGCAGTCGCCGGCCTCGCCGCGGCGGACGACGACCGCACCCGCCGGATAGTCCCGCGGCCGCAACAGCCGTGCGACATCGGCGATGACGGCCGCGCCGACATCGTGGAAGAAAGGGACCTTGGCGACGAGGTCCCAGGTGCGCAGCAGCTCGCGCCGCCGCGTCTCCTCGGCAAAACCGGTCGCGAGGATGCCGGCCCACAGGGCGAAGACCAGGATGCCGCTGACCATGACGACGCCGGCTAGCATCTTGCCGCCCAGGGTCATCGGCGTGACGTCGCCATAGCCGGTGGTCGTCAAGGTTACGATCGCCCACCACAGCGCCGCCGGGATCGAGCCGAAGACCGCCGGCTGAACCTCGCGCTCCAGCAGATATGCGAGGCTTGCCGCCAGCAGCAGAATGATGCCGAAAGCGAGCAGAACCGAGAGCAGCGCGTGCCGCGCTCGGCTGATCACGCGCTGCAGGCTCGATAGGCCCGGCGTGAAGCGGACGAGCTTGAAAACCCAGACAAAGCCGAAGAGGCTCGCATAGCCGGGGTTGAAGACGATGTCCAGAACCCCCGGCAGCGCTCCGACCAGATCGAACACGCCGCCGACCGAGGCGGCCCAGGCGAGCCGCGACCGCCACCGGCCGCGGTGCTCGGCGCCGGGCGCCTCCGGCGCGGCGATCAGGCGCAGCACGTATTCGGCGAAAAAAAAGGCGCAGACGAGCTGGAAGCCGGCGTCGAGCGCATCGCTGTAGGCCGCGCGCCAGGGGGCGACCGTGTCGGCAAGCATGATCCCGATGCCGGCCGCCACCATCGCATGGTGCGCGAGGCGAAACACTCGGGCGGCGGTGCCGGGGCTCTCCGGCTGCAGGGTCAGATAGAGCCGCTCAAAGCTCATGCGCCATTTTAATGGATCGCACCCGAGAGATCGCACCCAATTTGCCGGTCACGCCGGCCTATGGGTCCGGCCCTTGGCCTGCCCGAGGACGAGCTCCTTCTGGTGCCGATGGCCGATCTGGGTCGAGGCCAGGTTCGCGCGGCGGCCACAAGTGGGGCGAGCGTCGGGTTCCAATCGACGCAGCCGGCATTTCGCGCCGATGGAAATTCCTGCTATAGGGGCGCCGTGGCGATCTTTCCGAACAACCGGCGAGCGTTCTTCGCCTTCGCCCACGATGTCGCGATGGCGGCGCTTTCGTTCGTCGCTTCGCTATATTTGCGGCTCGGCGCCGGCGTCCTCGGCTACGAGCCGCATTTGACGGCGCTTTACGTTGTCAGCTTCACGCTGATTGCGGCCTGTGTGTTCCTGTTGACCGGTCTCTATCGCGGCATCTGGCGCTACGCTTCGCTGCCCGACCTGTTCAATATCGCCCGCGCGGTCAGCCTGACGTGCCTCGTCTTTCTGCCGGTCATGTTTGTGCTGACCCGGCTCGAATTGCTGCCGCGCTCGACCTTGCTGATCGACTGGTTCGTGCTGATCGCGCTGTTGGGCGCGCCGCGGCTCGCCTATCGGCTGTTCAAGGACCGCGGCCTCGACCACATCCTCGAGCGGGCGAGGCACCGCAGCGTGCCGGTGCTGTTGATCAGCACCAAGGAGGGGGCGGACACCTTCATCCGCGAGATGATGCGCGACCCGCGAGCGGTCTATCGCGTGGTCGGGGTCCTCGCCGATACGCCCTCGCGAGTCGGCCGCGAGATCTACCGCGTCCCGGTGCTGGGCACGATCGACGCGCTTGAGGAAGTGGTCGAACGCCTCGACCGGCGCGGCAAGCGCCCGGAAAAGCTGCTGATCACCGCGCAGAACCTGCCCGGCGAGCAGGTGCGGCAGCTGCTCGACCGCGCTGACGCGCTCGCCATCCCGCTGGCGCGCCTGCCCAAGCTCACCGATTTCCGCCGCAACCTCGACCATCCCGAGCGGGCAGTCGAGCCGGTAGCCCTTGAGGACCTGCTTGGGCGCCCGCAAGCGGTGCTCGACCGCGACGGCATGGCGCGGCTGATCTCCGGGCGCCGGGTGCTCGTCACCGGCGCCGGCGGGACAATCGGCGCCGAGCTCGCCCGTCAGATCGCCGCCTTCTCCCCCGCCCGGCTGGCGCTGCTCGACAATGGCGAGTTCGCGCTTTACGCGATCGACGCGGAATTGCGCGAGCACTTCCCCGGGGTGCGGCGGCTGACCTTCCTGCGCGATGTGCGCGAGCGGGCCGAGATCGACGAGGTCGTCGCCGCGGAAAGGCCGGAGATCGTGTTTCATGCGGCGGCGCTAAAGCACCTGCCGATGGTCGAGGCCAACCCGATCGAGGGGGTGGTGACCAACGTCGTCGGCACCCGCAACGTCGCCGAGGCGGCGCGCGCCTTCGGCGTGTCGCTGTTCGTGATGATCTCGACCGACAAGGCGGTCAATCCGAGCAGCGTGATGGGCGCCACCAAGCGCGTCGCCGAGGGCTTATGCCAGTCTCTCGACCTCCATGAGGCGCGCCGCCATGGCACGCGATACGCGACCGTGCAATTCGGCAACGTCCTGGGCTCGACCGGGTCGGTGGTGCCGCTCTTTGCCCGCCAGCTCGCCGAGGGCGGGCCGCTGACCGTCACCGATCCCGAAGTCACGCGGTTTTTCATGACCGTGCGCGAGGCGGTCGAGCTGGTGCTGCAGGCCTCCGCCCTGTCGCCGGCCCCGGACGAGGCGGAGGCGCGCGGCAAGATCTTCGTGCTCGACATGGGCGCGCCGATCCGGATCGTCGATTTGGCGCGGCAGATGATCCGGCTCGCCGGGCTGCGCCCGGATAGCGACATCGCCATCGAGTTCATCGGGCTGCGGCCGGGCGAAAAGCTGCACGAGGAGCTGTTTCACGCCGCCGAGCCGCTGATGCCGACGGCGAACCCGGCGATCCGGCTCGCCGCCCCGCGCACCGCCGATTACGCCCTCCTCGCCCGCTCGATCGACGAGATCGAGGAAAATGCCCGCGCCCGCCGCGAGGAGCGGGTGCTTCAGCTCCTCGAACGGCTGGTCCCCGAATACCGCCGCAATGCGCCCGGCCCGAGCGCCGCCGCGGCGTCGGGGGGGTAACTCCGGGCTCCGCAGCCGCTAATACATCGGACCAGTCGCCCGCAGGCACAGGCCAGCCCATCTGGCATATGTTGGACATCTGCCGAGAGGCCGTCATGGTGTCTTCGTGGTGGTTCCTCCCTTCGTGTGTCGCGGGGGCATCCTGCTCGCCGGCGTGTATCTGCTCAATTCCGCAATTGAAGCGAAAGAGTTGCGACGTAGAGGCCGAAAGCGAACCCTTCACAGCTCAGGTCAACAGACGCTCCAGCGCGTCCAGGGAATCAGCCTCGCCGGCGGGCTTGTCCCAGCGAATGCGGTGAATCCGCGGGAAGCGCATCGCCACCCCCGATTTGTGGCGGGTCGAGCGGTGCACGCTGTCGAACGCGATTTCGAGCACGATTGCCGGGATCACTTCCCGGACCGGGCCGTAACGCTGCGCCGTGTTGTTACGCACCCAGCGGTCGAGCCGCTGCAACTCCTCGTCGGTAAAGCCCGAATAGGCCTTGCCGACCGGCACCAGCTCGTTGCCGCGCCAGGCGCCGAAAGTATAGTCGGAATAAAACGACGAGCGCTTGCCGTGGCCGCGCTGGGCGTACATCAGCACCGTGTCGAGGGTCAGCGCCCCGCGCTTCCATTTGAACCACGGGCCCTTCGGCCGGCCGGCGAGGTAGGGCGAATCGGCGCGCTTCAGCATCAGCCCCTCGATGCCGCGCTCGCGGGCGCCGTCGCGCAATTGCTGCAACTCGTCCCAGCTCGAAAACGGCACCAACGGCGACAGGTCGAGACCCGGCCGCGACGCCCGGGCATGCCATGATTCGAGCCTGAAGCGGCGCTCGGCGAAGGGGAGGCCGCGCAGATCCTCGCCCGCCTCGCGCAGCATGTCGTAGAGGCGCACCGCCGCCGGATGCTCCCGCAACAGCTTTGGTCCGGGCGTCTTGCGGTTGAGGCGCTGCTGGAGATCGTTGAAGGACGCGACGGCGCCGTCGCGCACCACCAGCAGCTCACCGTCGAGCGTGACCTCGTCCGGTATCGCCGCGCAGACATCCGGGAAGGCCGCGCCGATCTCGTCGCCCGAGCGCGAATAGAGCCGCTTCTCGCCGGCGCGGGCGGCGAGCTGCACTCGGATCCCGTCCCATTTCCATTCGGCGAGAAAATCGCGTGGGTCGAGTGCGGAGAGGTCGCCGTCTTCGAGCGGCTGCGCCAGCATCAACGGGCAGAAGGTCGGCAGCTCCCCCGTTTGCGGCGGCGGTCCGCGGCCTTCGAGCCAGTCGAACAGCGGCTCGTAAGGAGGGGCGAGCCCGTGCCAAACCTCTTCGATCTGGTCGATGCCGACACCGCTCCACTCGGCGAGCGCCACTTTGGCGAGGCGCGCCGACACGCCAATCCGCAGGCTGCCGGTTACCAGCTTCAACAGCGCCCAGCGCGCGCTGGCGTCGAGCGCGTCGAGCCAGGGCGTGAGCAGGCTCGCGGCCTCGTCGCGGCTCGCCCGCCGGAGCCGCTCCACGACTTCGGCGAGGCTCGGGACATGGCTGGCGCTCGTCGGCGCCTCGGGCCAGATCAGCGCGACGGTTTCAGCCAGATCGCCCACGAAATCATAGGACCAGCCCAGGAGCTCGGGGTCGACCCGTGCCGCGGCAAGCAGCCGCACCTGGCTCGGCTTCGCCGCCGCGAAGACCAGCTCGCCGGTCAAGGCCGCCAGCGCCCAGCCTCGCTCGGGGTCGGGCACCGCGGCGAAATACTCCCGCATCAGCCGCAACTTACCGTTCCGCGACGGCGTAAAGAGGAGCGCGTCGAGGAGGGCGGCGAACCGGTTCACTCGTCTTCCTCGAAGCCGCTCAGCGCCAGAGCGCGGGCGCGCAGGCCGCTCTTCCGCGCGTAATGGACGAGCGCCTCCTCGCGCCCGTGCGTGACCCAGATCTCCTCGGCGCCGACTTCGCCAATCGTCGCGGTCAGCTCGTCCCAATCGGCATGGTCGGAGATGACCAGCGGCAATTCGACGCCGCGCGCCTTGGCGCGCTGGCGCACCCGCATCCAGCCCGAGGCGAGGGCTACGACCGGGTCCGGCAGCCGCCGCGACCACCGGTCGGCGCCAGCGGCAGGCGGCGCCAGCACGACCCGGCCTTTCAGCGCGTCGCGGGCGACCCCGGAGAGCGGCAGCAGCGGCCCTAGCGGCACGCCGAGGCTCTCATAGAGCTCGCACAGCGCGAAGAGCGCGCCGTGCAGATACACGGGCTGGTGGTAGCCCGCCTGTCGCAGAAGCGCGAGGACACGCTGGCATTTGCCCAGCGCATAGACGCCGACGAGATGACAACGGTCGGGAAAGAGGGCGAGAGAATGGAGGAGCCTCGCGATCTCCTGATGGTCCGGCGGATGACGGAACACCGGCAGACCGAAAGTCGCCTCGGTGACGAAGACGTCGCAATGCTGCGGCTCGAAGGGGGCGCAGGTCGGGTCCGGCCGCCGCTTGTAATCGCCCGAGAAGACGACGCGGCTGCCGCCGTGCTCGAGGACGATCTGGGCGCTGCCCAGCACATGCCCGGCCGGCGCCAGGCGGACCGCCACGCCGCCGATCTGCAACGTCTCGCCGTAGCCCAGCGGCTGCAGCGAAGTGCCGGCCGCGTCGCCGTATCGCGTGCGCATGATCTCGATCGTCTCGAAAGTCGCCAGCACCTTGTCGTTCCCCGGGCGGGCGTGATCGCCGTGCGCATGGGTGACGACCGCGCGCGCCACCGGATATCGCGGATCGATATGAAAATCGCCCGGCGCGCAGTAGAGCCCGGCGGGGGTGGTTCTGATCCAGCTCTCGAGACCGGCTGCAGCCATCCCCCCGATATAGGCGGGAATTTCGGGCCGTTACACCATGCGTTCGATGGCGCCCATGTCGCGGATCACGATCGAACCCTTGCCAAGATCGATCAGCCCCGCCTTCTGCCAGATCTGCAGGTGCTTGTTGACGCTTTCGCGCGTGCCGCCGGCGATGTTCCCGAGCTCGCGCTGCGAGAGATGCAGGTCGACGGACAACCCCTGGCCCTCCTCGCGCCCCGTGCTGTGGGCAAGTTGCAACAGCGCCTTGGCGATGCGCGAAGGGAGATCGCGAAACAGCATGTCCTCCACCTGTTCGGTGGTCTGACGCAAACGCTGGCACACGATCTTGAGCAGCTTCAGGCAGATGTCGGCGTGGCCTTCGATGAACGGCATGAAGTCGCGGCGGTTCAGGACCAGGAGCTCGCAATCCGTCGTCGCGACAGCGTCGGCGGTCCGCTCGTGCCGTTCGTCGAGCAAGGCGATCTCGCCGAAGACTTCACCGGCATTGATAATATTGAGAACGATTTCTTTTCCTTCCGGCGAGACCGAGCCGATCCGCACGGTGCCGCGCAGCACCGCCATCATGCTGTTCCCCGGCGAACCCTTGGGGAAGATCTCCCTGCCGGCCGGGTACCGCTCCACGCGCGCGTAGGTCAAAAGCGCATCGATTTCGTTGCGGCTCAATTCTCCGAGCAGGAAATGGCGCTCGAAGATCTCTCGCTTTTCCTCGTGCGTCGGACTGGTCATGACCGTCCCCTGCAAGATTCGGCAACGCCCGGCGGATGCAGCGCCGTCACGCCGTCTACCCCACGCCGGCGACCCTGCCTATCCCTCGCATCGGCACCCGGTGGGGCATCTTAACCAAACCTCAGTATAAGCCGTCCGCCATTCATTGTCTCGGGTTCTTTCCGCAAGCTCGCTCGCGGTATGGAAAACCGCCCAATGCGTCTCAGGCTCAGGCGGCCTCGTCGAGGGTCGAGCCGGTATCGAGAGTGGTGGCGCGGCGGAGGTCGCGCGGCATTGTGTCGTCGTGCGGGCGGCCGCGGTGCATCGTGCAGCGGTTGTCCCAGATCACGAGGTCGCCGACCCGCCATTTGTGGCTGTAGACGAAGTCGGGGCGGGTCGCGTGGGTGTTGAGGTCCAACAGCAACAGCCGGCCTTCGGCAACCGGCCAGCCGACGATGTGCGAGGCGTGCGCCGAGAGGTATAGCGTCTTGCGCCCAGAGCCCGGATGGCGGCGCACCAGCCGCTGCCGCGAGGGCGGGTATTTCTCCCGGTCGCCCGGGGCGAATTCGGTAAAGCCGATCTGGCCGCGTGACCAGAAGATGTCGTGCAGGGCGACGAGGCCGTCGATCTCGCGCTGCATCGCCTCCGGCAGAGCGTCCCAGGCGCCGCGCATATCGGCGAACTCGGTCTCGCCGCCACCCAAGGGGCTCGCCGGCGGCACCGCCACCGCATGCAGCATCCCCAGCACCACCGGCACCGGCATATAGGAGGCATCGGTGTGCCACAGCCGGTTGCCGAGGCTGTCGAGCCGGCGCTGGTCGTCGCGTCGGCGCAGCCGCCCTTCCTCGTCGAGGTTCGAGATGTCGCCGATCTCCGGGTGTTTGAGACGCCGCTTGCCGCCGCCCGCCGCGGCACGGCCGATTTCGAGCGGGCCGAACCGCGCGGCAAAATCGCGCAATTGCGTGTCGTCGAGGCGCTGGTGGCGAAACACCAGCACCGCATAATGGTCGATCGCCCGCCAGATAGCGTCGACCGCCACCGCGTCGAGCGGCTGGGCGAGGTCGGTCCCGACGACCTCTGCGGCAAATTGCGGGTAAACCGGGCGTATCTCGATGTTCATGAGGCCTTCCCTCGCCTCTTACAGCGAACCTGCACCAGGATTGGCATGCAGGATCGGCAAGTCAATGGGAACAAGATCGGCTGCAACGGCCTCTACCGGTCTCGACGCCTCGGTGTCGTAGATCACTACAAAAACCATCACGACGAGGTCAGTGGGGCCCCCGCTGTCGGTTGGAATTCGCTTGATCGCCCGGACGCCCGCGAAATCGCCCGCATCAATTTCGATCCGCAGGGAGGAAGGGGCAGCAGAGCTGGCGGCGATCGCCCCTCGTGCGCCGAGATGCTATGGTCAGCTCTCGGCTAAGGAGTCATATTCGCCAGTTTTAGCAGGAATTAGGTGGTATTTTACAAATTTAGAAAGTGGGAGAGATTTGACAATGCTTCAATGATTTTATTGGCCATCGTATGACCGAAAACATCACCCACGGCTGCGCCAAAATGGTCTATAAATGGTTTAGCGACTATTATATATATTGAGATCCAGAGGAGCTTATTTTCTTGGCCGAGTGGGTTTGACGAACGCAATGCCTCGTGCAACCGTCTTATAACTGGCATTGCTTCAGCTAGGACCGCATCATTATGCGGAAGTTCGTGCAAAGCCTCCTCTATTATTGTGAGCCATCCGATTTGGGTCGATATGTCTGTGTGGATTGTTGTAAGATGTTCCGTCGGGCTCGGCGCGCCGGCCTGAAGCGCCCCGGAAAATCCTATCGACACGGGGTTGTTCGCCACCACCGGATATCTTGTTTCGCCACCGTTTCCCCCCGGGCTCGCCGACACCATTCTCTCTCCCGACGACATGTTTGGTACATTTGGCGATCATGACTGACGGTCACAAGCCGCGCGCGGACAGAATTTTGACGTGGAATTGACGATTCCTGATGACGAGGTAATCGAGATTGGTCGCACCCGTCTTAGAGCGTTTCACGGACTTGAGTTGGGCAGGTTCTCCGATGTCACAGTAGGGGCAGCACATAATTCTCGGAGCGTGTCGATGATCGCATCGGGTCTACTACCGCTGGCCCGAGGCAGTGCCAGATCGGCCGGTGGCACGCACCGGAAAGTGACGGAGTAACCCGTCTGGTCAGGCGGGTTGGCGCGGGCCGGCGTCAACATATCGAGCGGAAGGAACGCTCGTCCTTGTTGGATGCAAAAGGCACTTGCCTCATTGAGAACAGTTTGCTCGGCGGTAAGGGAGCCGCGGCGCCCCGCCGCGAAGTGTTCTGACGCGGTGTAGATGTCTAGGCCGGCGGGGCGAATACCCGTGCTCTCCGCACAACCGGAGAATAGGGCAACCACCACCGCCAGTGTTGCCCTCATCCTCGGCTGAACGTCGGATAATTCGAGCGTCATAATGGCGTCAATATGGGAGCACGACCGCTTGGTCGCATTCGATAGTTGGCGCTTCGCCCTTCTGATCCTGGTGGCGTTGGTTGGATGCGCACCTGCCCGGCCGGCATCCGTACCAAGCCCGCCCCCCTCCCAAGAAGACCGCAGCGGCATGCATTAGGAGCGGGCGCCCTCAGAGAGCGGGAGGACGTGCGCCCGGTGGTTCTTCGACCAAGCCGCCGGCAGGTGGTGCAGCGCGCTATCCAGGTCGATCTCCGACCATTCCATGCCGGTGTTCTCGTTCACTCGACGGCCGGTGTAGAAGGCCAGCAGCATGACCGAGCCCCGCGGATAGGCGAGTGCCCGCATCGCCGGGATGGCAAGCCGCAGCTCGGCCTCGTCGAGATAGCGTTGCCCCTCGCGCGATCCGCCCCGTTGTTTCATGCCGCGGCCAGCGGTGCGCCAATTCGTGTCGATCGGCGAGGAAGGCAAAGAGCGCGTTGATGGTTCCCTGCATGACCCGCTGCGTCGGCGGCCGATCATTGAACTCGTCGAGCAAGGCCGATATGTCGCTGCGCTTGATGCTCTCGGCCGGCCGGCTGCCCCATCGAGCGCGGATGATTTCAAGCCGAGCTCGACTTCGCGCGTGAACTCCGGCCGCCGGGGCCGCCAGAGCGGAGCAGGACGCCATGATCCAACTCGACGAGGTAGGCATCGATCAGCGCGCTCATGTTCTGTGACCGGCTGGTGACTGCCTCTCGTTCCCTGGCGGCAGGATCAACACCCTCGCCGATCGCTACCCGGTCGATCTGGATGGCGCGCTGCGCATCGTCGAAGCTGACCCATCATCCGGTGAACCATAGGACTGGCGGCGCTTAGTTCCGCTGGCGTCGCGATAATCCCAAACCCACATGCGAGAGCCGGTGGCGCGGACCTTCAGCCCGAGAGCGGAGAACTGCTCACGCCGACCGGCCCCTGCTGCGTGCCAAATGTCTCTTCGCCCTTACCGGCCGGGCATCGTATCGTCGGCCAGTCGAGTTCGAGGTTCGTGATCGCGATGTGGGACCTCTCCTGTGACCGGCCACAGAAAAGCGGTCCGGAGGGGTTACCGCATAGATACGGCCGGCACAAAACCTGTATCCCCAGCATTTCTAAGGCTGTTAGGCGCTAACCAGTTGCTGAGAAAGGGTCAAATCTTGGACGCCTGGTTTCACTGCGAGAACCCTTATCCGTTCGTCCCGCCGGAGGTGCTCGACGCCGCGGATTCGGTGCGCGCCAGCCTGCCGAACAGGTATTGCGACCCCGAGGTCGCCGCCCGGCTCTTCGAGGAGACGCTCGACGAATACCTGCTGTGCGACGAGCTCGGGCTCAACATCACCTCGAGCGAGCACCATGCCGGGATCAACTGCCTCTATGGCGCCAGCCCGGTCATCCTCGGCATTGTCGCCCGGCAGACGAAGAACATCCGCCTCCTCAGCATGGGTACATTGGTCACGGTGCGGCAGGACCCGGTGCGGGTAGCCGAGGAATATGCCACGGCCGACGTGATCTCGCGCGGCCGGCTGGAGATCGGCTTTGTCAAATCGGGGGGCACCGAGATGGCCTCGGGCAATGCCAACCCGATCGGCGTGCGCGAGCGCTTTTGGGAGGCGATCGACCTGATCGGCAAGACCCTGACCCATCAGGACGGCCCGTTCAGCTGGGAGGGCAAGCACTTCACCCATCGCCACGTCAACATCTGGCCGCGGCCGTGGCAGCAGCCGCATCCGCCGATGTGGGCTGCGACCTCGGACCCCCTCGACACCGCCGAGCTCGGCCGCCGCGGCATGGTCAATATCATGGTCATGCGCGGCGTCGACGTGACCCGCCGCGCCTGGGCTGCCTACCGAGAGGCGCGGGCCGAGGCCGGCCTTCCCAAGCCCATGACCGACCGTTTCGGCTATTCCGCCTTTGTCTATGTCGGCGACACCGACGAGGAGGGCGTGCGGGTCGGCTCGAAGCTCTTATGGTTCGTCAACACCAGCATGAAATCGGCGCCGCAATACGCGAAATTGCTGCCGGGGCAGACGCCCGCAGAATTCGCGCCGCAGCTCTACCGCAGCCCCGGCAGCTATGGCGGGGTCGGCCGGCCGGGCCGCGATTCGGCGCTGAACCGGCCGGGGGTGACCGCCGAGATGGCGATGGCCGGCGGCCGCATGTATGCCGGCAACCCCGACACGGTCTACCGGCAGATTATGGATTTCTACGACAAGGTCGGCGGCTTCGGTCATCTGATCGTGGTCGGCAAGACCGGCTTCATCACTCACGAAGAAGCGGTCAAGAACATCACCCTGTTCTCGAAGGAAGTCCTCCCCCGCCTGCGCGAAGTGAAGCCCTTCGTCGTCGACTGAACCGCCGGCCGCACCTATTGGTTGGACCAGCTGATCGGCGCGTAATGGCCGTTCTTGCCGGAATTGTCCCAGCGCATGCCGTAATCGGCAAAGGTGCTCCCAGCGCCGCCGACCGCGAGCGCCATCCGGTCGGGCGCCACCGGGTGGCCGGCCGCGACCCAGATTTCGCCGTCCGGTCGCAGGGTCGGCAGCGGGTCGACCGACATGCTCATAATTCCAGGGATTTCGGCCGAGCGGGTCTTGCCGTTCACCCGGTAGGCGATCGGCGCCTTCTTCATCCCGAGATGGGTGGCGATCAGCGGCGCGAAGGCCGCCATCGGGCCGCCCTCCGCACCGCCGAAGATCGCGCCCAGCGCTTGAGTTTGCTGGTCGCTGGCGCGCTCGTCGACATAGACCGCGGCGGACCAGTTGCCGTCGGCCATCGCCCCGGGAGTGTGCGCGATCAGCGCCAGGTTGAGCCCGTCGAGCGCGACTTCGCCGTAGCTGCCCCGATCGATGTGAAAGGCCAGTGCCACATCGCAAGCGCCCTGGGTCGGCCGCGCGGTCAATGGCGCCGCCGGTGAAATCAGGCAGGGACAGACGACATTGCAGTTGCAGTTCTCGAAGTAATCGCCCGAAAGTTGCCAGCGGATCTCCCCGGCCATGCTTCTCTCCCTTGCAGAGCCTTAGATTAAGATAGCAATAAGCCCTCGGATCGGCCGTGTAAACCTGAATCGGGGCGCACCTGCGGGATCAGGATTGAGCGAGCAGGTAGATCCCGAAGCCCAGCATGGCGACGCCGCTACCGCGGGCGATCAACTGCCCGGCCGGAAACAATTTTTCGATCAGGACGAAGACGGTGATCGCCGCCATCCAGAGGAGGCTCATCATCCCGGCGGCGAACAAGCAGGGCCATCAGGAACCAGCAGCAGCCGAGACAATAGAGGCCATGCTCGAAGCCCATCCGCAACGCGCCCGCGCCGCCCTCACGCCAGTGGTTCAGCACGAAGTCGAAGGGCGAGCGGCAATGCGTCAGACACATGGATTTGAGCGGCGTGAGCTGATAGACGCCCGCGGCGATGATGACGACAGCGCCCAGAATCGGGCCGAGCCGTCCCGTTATCGGGGAAATCAGGGCAGCGCGTTCGAGCCCCCAATCGGCCAGCGTGGCAAAGACGCCGAAGAGGCCCCAGGCGAGCAGATAGCCGGTGGTAAACACCGCCGTCGGCACAAAGGGGCGACCGCGCGTGCGTTTGTTGCGGTTGATGGTGGCGAAGGTCAGGATCATCGGCGCCGCCGAAGGCAACATCATGCCCGGCATCATCGCCCACCAGATCGCGAGGTTGAGCGCGAAATCGCTTGCACTCCAGGGGCCGAACGCGGCTGGCATGGCGACATCCGCCATTGCCGCCATCGGGCCCATCTGCAAATAGAGGTAGAGCCACGACACCGCCGTGACGGCGGCGAGGGCCGCCAAAATGATGATGCGGTCGCGGATCGGCAGTTATGCAGCCCAGCTGAACGGCGCGAAATGGCCGTTGTTGCCCTTGCCGGCAAGGTCTAGGTCGAGGCCGAAGCCGTGGACATGGGTCTCCTTGGAACGCGCCAGCGCCAGGCGGCGGCTCGCCGGATGGCCGGTGTTGTCGATATAGAAGGGCTCGCCACTGCGGTTGCGCGACAAGACACCCTCGATCTCAAAGCTGGCGATGTCGGGGATCATGGTCGCGGCGGGTGTAGCCGCTCATCGCGAACTCGATCGGCTTGAACGCGACGCCGCGGAAATCGCCGGTCAGGTTCTGCCGGATGAAGCCCGGCGGGCCGCCGGCGTCGCCGCCGACGATCGCGGCCAGCGCCTGCCGCTGGGCCGCGTCCGCCGCCTCGTCGACCACCCCGGCAAAAACCCAGTCGCCATCGGCCATGACCTTGCCCGAGCGGATCACCAGCGCGAATTTGAGGCCGTCGAGCCTGGTGTCGCCGCTCTTCCCCTCGTCGATCCGGAACACCAGCACCGCGGTGCAGTGGTCATAGGTCACCGGGCCTTGCGGGTTCGTATAGATGCACGGGCAGAGATAATCGCAATTGCAGCTTTCCATGTACTCGCCGCGCATCGTCCAATTTTGTTCGGGCATGATTTCCTCCGACCGCTACGCGGCGCCCGCCTGCTCCTTCTTGTCGAGGATGCGGCGGTGCAGGTTGCGCACGATCATGTCGGTCAGCCGCTCGTTGTGCATAAAGAGGCGCTGGCCGATCGGGTAGGGATCCTGCCGGGTGACCTCGACCGGCTCTTTCAATATGTCGTCGGGATCGAGGCCGCGGTCGACAAAGCGCTCGATATAGCCGACCCAGTTCTCGACGATCTGACCCTGCTCCTTCAGATACGCTTTGGTGCAGGGGTCGCCGTGCCCCGGCACGATCACCTCGACATCGAGCGCCTCGATGCTCTTCAGCGCCGCCAGCCACTCCCAGGGATCGCATTCCTGCAGCCACGACCGGCATTTGTAGAAGACGTTGTCGCCGGTAAAGACCACCCCCTCCTGCGGCACGTGCACCGAGGTCTGGGGCGCGGTATGGCCCGGCATGTGGATGATGTTGAAGGTGTGGTTGCCGAGGTTGAGGGTCAAATTGTCGGTGAAGGTCATGGTCGGCGGGTTCGCCGCGGGAAAATCGGGGTGGCCGACCAGCCACACGCTATCGGGGTCCGTTTCCTTGAAGCGCTCGCGCTTTTCGTCCAACGAGCCGAAAGCGTAAAGATAGCGCTCGAAGCATTCCTGCAGCTGGACCTGGCCGACGATCTTGGTGTTGTTGGTAAAATAGGCGTTGCCGGAGATGTGGTCGCCATGCGGCTCGGTGTTGATCAGATAACGGATCGGCGCCTTGTCCTCCATCCGCTCGCGCCAGCGCACCGCGTCGATCGGCTGCTGCGGCGAGTCGATCATGACATAGCCGTCGCTGGTCTCGACAAAGCTCGGATTGCAGCCGGCAAAGTAGATTTCGGTCCAGCTGTTCGGTCCGACCCTGCGCATCGCTGTCCTCCCCGATCGCGGATGGCGGCTATTGTCCCCGATCCGATCAGGCCGCACAAGGGTCGGCTGGAGCCCTCTTCAGCAGCCGGGACGGCCTCTCACCGCATGAGCCCTTCCGGTCCCCATTCCGCCGCCTGTCGCCGGTCCGAGGCGACTGACTCCGGCGCGGCGGCTCGCGTCGGCTGCGGGCGAAACGGATAAGCCAGTTGTCCACCCAGCGAGCCGGGCATCTTGCCCTCGATACCATATGCCGACGGCCACTCTTTGCGGGGCAGGTAGTAGGTCCCGAAAATCCAGTCCATACAGGGCAGCATCGACGCGTAGTTGCGGTCGCGCGGCTCGGCCAGGGTGTGGTGCCAGTGGTGGAAGGCAGGCGTGGAAATCACCCATTCCAGCGGACCCAGCCGCCAGCGCACATTGGCGTGGATCAGGAAGCCCCAGATGGTGAGGACCAACACCAGCAGCGCCGACACCATGCCGCCCGCGGGGGTGAGCGGAGTGGCCAGCCCGAGAACGTAGACCGGGATCAGACCGCACAACCGGGTGAACACATTGTCGATCGGGTGAGCGCGGGCGCTGATCAGGAAATACACCTGCGTCGGGTTGTGGTGGATCGAATGGAAACGCCAGAGAAACGGAATTTCGTGCGTCCAGCGATGGCCCCAGTAGAAGCCGATCTCGCCCACCACCAGGGCTCCTAGCGCGCGCGCCCAGATCGGCAAGTCCGCGACCATCGCCTGAACGTGCCACGGCACAACGGCGTGTGCGCCCAGAGCCACCAATGCCAGCGGCGGGGTGAGCAGCAAGCTCGGTACCAGGCCGCTGATGAAATAAAAGCCGATATCGCTGACAAGGCTCTTGCAAACGACTTTTCGTCGATGCAGCGCGAACAGTCGCTCGAGCGGCATAAAGACCACCGCCAGCAGCAGCAGCCACGCCCCAAGTCTGATCGTGCTGAGTAGGAACCCGTGGTCGAAAAATGCAGGCAACGACGCTATCCGGATTTGCCAATTCTCAAGCGGGACAGTTGTCCGCGCCCGGGCGAGACGTGGTCTCGTCCGGGCGCGTCAACCGATCGGCTGATCAAGCCGCAGCGTTGCCCTTGGCGCGCCGACGCAGACTAAGTGCGCCGAGGCCCAGAAGGCCCACACCCAGCAGCGACAGGGTCGCCGGCTCCGGCACCGGCTGTGTATTCACGCCTTCGAGGAACACCGTCGGCGGAAGATTGGTGGTGCTGCCGTTGTTGCCCCATGCGAGGAACGTCAAAACCTCGCTCGTAGCATTGGCGGTAAACGTCAGCGTCTGAAAGTTCCAATCAATGTTCCCCGTAGACGGGGTATTCATCAGCGTCGAATCTACCTCCTGATCACCGTGCGGATTGGTCACCGTGCAGGGATTCGCCGAGCAATTTACGCCGATATCACCCTGGCCCAGGAACACCTTCCACTTCTCGGTCGTGGCGCCGGAAAATCCCTTTTGCTGACCGGATGCCTGCTGGAAGGAAAGGTCGTACGCCTGCCCAGACGTTAGCCCTGAAACGGTCTGAAAGATCGTGCTCTCGAAATCCGGATTGCCGTCCGCCTGAAAGAAATTGGTGCCGGCCGGAACGGTATTTGAGAATCCGGGGTTGCTATCATAGACCCCGTAAATATTGCCAGGGCCAGGGCCGGTAAAGCCTTCGGAGCCTTGCTGACCGACATAGGTAAGGGTGCCGGACGCACCAGCCGTACCAACTGACCAGCCAGTCGGCTGTGCGTGTGTGAAAAAGTCCTTCGGCGTGGTGAACGTGCCGCTGAACACATTGAAATCGATGTTCGTGACCGGCAGCGCCGGGTTCGCGTGAGCGGAATAGGCCAAGCCCAGCGTCAGGGCGATGGCGGAGACGCCGATTGTGGCTGATTTACGCAACGACATGGGACACTTCCTCTAGATCAACGATTCGCCTCGTTCCCGCAAGCCCGCAACCAAACGGCCCGGCTAAGCGAGATCGCGGATGCAGAGCAATCGGCGTGCCAACCCTGTATATGATTGATTCAACGTGAGATTATTCGGATGATCGGCCGGACCTCCGCAAAAGTGTAAAAATATCCGCCGGACCGTCGTTGGCCCGACCGAGGTGGAACCATGGTTGTCCCACTTGCTCCCGCGAGCCGTTAATAATGAATACTCAATTAGAAGAAATACGTGTCACCGTTCTTACGACACACTGACGGGTCCGGATCAGTTCCAGGCGACTCAGGACGCAGCGAATTGTCTGTAAATAAATCCGACAGCGGCAATGCCGACCCGGCGGCTGACCGCCACCTCCGCCGTCCTGTGGGTGGGGTGCAGCAGCGGTTTTTCGATGCTGGCTCGAGATGCGGTCGGGCGATTTCGCCCCTCTATGGCGAACCAGGGCTGATTGTTCCCGATCCCCGCGGCCGACAAGACGCCGCGCGTTCGCGATCTGTGCAGAAGCTGCCGATTCGCTGCCGGCACCGGCCACCCTGAATCCGAAAGCATTGCGCTAGCTCGGCGCGGTCTTGATATTTGTCCCTCGTGATCAACCGTGGTATCCGCGCTCGCTTTGACAGCGCCCGACATAACCACAGCAATGTGCCGAATGTCTCCCTCCAGGAGATTGGGCGGACTGCGCCGCTTCGCTCCGATTGCCGGGCAGCGGCTACGGTCGGTGCTGAGGCTGTTGCCGGTCGTGCTTCTCGCCGCATGCGTCGGGCAGGGCGGCTACACCGAATATGGCGCCGAGAATTACCATCTCCACGGCGAGAACGGCCGTTGGGCGCCGCATCGCTACTACCCGCCGCCCGGCCCGCCGGAGGATCCTTGGGGTCCCTATGTTCGCGAGGCAGCGTCGCGCTACCAGGTGCCCGAGCCGTGGGTCCGGGCGGTGATGCAGCAGGAATCAGGCGGCCGGCAGCAGGCCGTGTCGCCGGTCGGGGCGATCGGCCTGATGCAGGTCATGCCCGCGACCTACGAGGGATTGCGTCAGCGCTATGGGCTCGGCGACGATCCATTCGATCCGCACAACAATGTTCTGGCGGGGACCGCTTATATCCGCGAGATGTACGACCGATTCGGCTCGCCGGGCTTCCTGGCCGCCTACAACGCCGGTCCGGATCGCGTCAACCTCTATCTAGCCGGCGCTTCCGGCTTGCCGGACGAGACGCTGAACTACCTTGCTGCGGTCACGCCGAGGCTCGGCGCCGCCGTGCCGGCGTCGGGGCCGCTGGCCAGGTATGCCTCTGTCCGCCGCGGCCGCGGGGCCGAGCGCGGTCCGAGCGTCGCCAGCCTGGCGGCGGGATGTGACCTCAACGCCGCCTATAATCCGAGCCGTCCTTGCAGCTCGCTGATGCGGGCGGCAACCGCGCCGACCCCGCTCCAAGAGGCCGCCGCGCAGCAGACCGGGCCGAACGCCTGCGATCTGAGCGCCGCTTACGATCCCGGCCACCCCTGCACGACGGCCGGGCAGGCGGCCGCCGCGCCGGCCTCGGTCCGGGTCGCGATGGCGGCACCGCCGCCGCGCGCGTTCGCCGCCGATATGCCGGCGGGCAGCGCCTTACCGTCGACGCCCGCCGCAACGGCCGCTCCTCCGGCGACACCGGCTGCGGGCCATCCGCAGGCAGCACCGCCGCCGGCCGTCCGCCCCGTCGTCGCCGCCGCCGAGCCCAAGGGTGCGGGTCAGCATCTGCTGGCGATCCCCGCCCACGATTGGGGCATCCAGGTCGGCGCCTTTGCCAATCCCGGGCTTGCCCGCGCCGTCGCGGAAGGAGCACGCGCCCAGGCGCCGGACCAGCTTCGCGCCGCCGTCGTCGCCTTGCCGACGACACCCAACGGGGTATCGGTGCTGTATCGCGCGCGCCTTCTCAACCTGTCGGCCAGTGCCGCATCGAACGCCTGCCGGCACCTCAACCAGCGCCAGCTTCCCTGCGTCGTCGTTCAGCCGAGCCGTTCCTGAAGCATCAGCGCGCCCTATTCGGCCGGGACGGGGACGGGCGCGCGGCGCAAGCCGACGCGGGCGCCACCGGCGCACAGCAGGCTCGCCAGCAGCAATGCCGCGACGACGACGAGCACCAGGTCGGGCCGGCCGGCGTCGATGATCAGCCCGTAGGGCACCGGCATGATCGCACCCCCCAATGACATGCCCGAGCTGACAAAGCCGAACACCTTGCCGATCTGCCCCGGCGGTGCGGCGTCCTTAACCATCACGTCGCGTGGCGTGCGGCTGGCCCCGGTCATGACGCCGCCGGCGAACAGGATGGCGATCGTCGGCAATTCGGACATCGAGAGGATGCCGACCAGCAGCATCACCGCAGCGGCGCCCACCGTCAGCATGACGACGAACGGCAGGTGGCGCTCGGTGCGGTCGGCAACCCAGCCGCCGACCAGCACGCCCGCGATCATGCCCACCATGTACCCGGTCAGGGCCGAGGAGGCGGCCGGCACCGCCAGCCCGTGCGCCTGGTGCAGGATCGTGATCAGCCAGGACTGGATGCCGGCCCCGGCCATTGAGGAGACCATGAAGAAGGCGAAGAACATCAGCACCGAGCGGCTCAACAGCAGCCCGGCGCCGGAGAACGCCGTCTCTGCCCGGCTTCGCTTCTGGCGCCGCTGATCGACCAGGATGCGGCTCTGCCACAGGATCGTCGCCACCACCGGCAGGCCCACGAGCCCGACAAAGAGCAGCGCCCCGCGCCAGCCGAAGAGCAGCGCCAACGCCGCCGTCGCCGGCGGTGCCGTGGCAAAGCCGATATGCCCGACAAAGGTGTGGAAGGCGAAAGAGCGGCCGAGCTTCGCCCGGTCGACCGAACCGCTCAAAATCGCGTAGTCGGCCGGGTGGATGACCGAGTTGCCGACCCCCGACAGCAGGGCCAGCGCGACGATCTGCCAATAGGCGGTGGCGAGCCCCATCGCGGCGATCGACAAGGTCATCAGCAGGGTGCCGCCGACCAGAAACGGGCGCGCGCCCCAGCGGTCGACAAAGAACCCCATCGGCGTCTGCATCAACGCCGCGGCTCCCGACATCACGGCCATCGCCAGGCCCAATTCGGCGAAGGACACGTCGAACGCCTGCTGCCAGGCGATGAACAGCGGCGGCAGGCAGAGCTGGTAGAAATGCGACAGGAAATGGCCTGCGCCCAGCAGCGCATTGACCCGTCCGTCGCGGCCGAAGGCAAACCGGTTCGTCATCACTCTATGCTGCTATAAAAAGCGGCATTCGGTCGAGCAAAGAAACCGGTCGATGCCCTTCAATCGGCGCGATGCTGTATTGCGCCAGGCGCGCCGCCGTGCGGGAAGGGAAGGGGGCGCAGATCAGCCATGCGCGAATGATATTGCGAGGCGCTCGCAAGGGTGCTATCTCTGCCAAACCAATTCGCAGCAAGGGGCGCGCATGTACGTCTGCGTCTGCAACGCGATCACCGATCGCGAGGTGCGTGCTCAGGCCGAACAAGAGGGCAGCACCGTGGCGTCGATCTACCGCGGGCTCGGCAAGACGCCGAGTTGTGGGAAGTGCGCGCCACTGATGCTTCAAATGCTGCGACAGGCCGTCGAGTTCGGGCGGTCCGAGGCCGACTGAAATTCGCGCCCGCCTTGCGGCCGGACGCGACTCCCCATAGCATACGCCTCGGTGAATTCCGCAGGAGGCGACCATGCGCGGCGACGCGACTGTGCTGCAGCATTTGAACGCGGTGCTGAAAAACGAGCTGACCGCGATCAATCAGTATTTCCTGCATGCGCGCACCTTGCGCCACTGGGGTGTCACCAAACTTGGCGCCTATGAATATTCCGAATCGATGGACGAGATGAAGCATGCCGACAAGCTGATCGAGCGCATCTTGTTTCTCGACGGCCTGCCCAATCTGCAGGAACTCAGCAAGCTCTTGATCGGCGAGAATGTTCGCGAGATGCTCGAATGCGATCTGCAGCTCGAGCAGCAGGCTTTGCCGGCGCTGCGCGAAGGGATCGCCCACGCCGAGAGCGTGCGCGACTTTGTCACTCGCGATCTCTTCAGCGACATCCTCGAAGCCGAAGAGGACCACGTCGACTTTATCGAAACCCAGCTCGACCTGATGCAAAAGGTTGGCATCGAGAACTACATCCAGCTCCAGTCGGGCCACGCCGAATAGACGGGGGAGGACGGCGAGCTATACTGCGTGGACATCGCTATTCATTGAGAGCCCGCCGCGGGGTGATGAAGGCGGGCGGTTTGGTCTGGCCATGGCCGCGTCCGGCCCCGGCTCAGGTTTGCTTGAAGCAGCGGTTGGCGTTCTCCCAGAAGAGCTTTTGCCGGATGTCCGGGTCGAGGCTCGGCCATTCCAGGATCTTGTCGATCGAGTGTGGGAACCAGGATTCGTAGTGCCGGTAGTCCGAGCCGGACATCAGGACGCCGTCGCCCAATGCTGTCGTCACCATGTTGAACATCGGCTCGTTCTCGTGCGCCTTGATGTTGCAGAAGACGCGGCCGGCGGCGAAATGCTCGCTCGGCAGATGCTTCAGCGGGGCGGTGCGGTCGACATAGCTGACCTGCTCGTCCATGCGCCGAACCCAGAACCGGAGCCAGCCGAAACCGCATTCGAGCACGCAGAGCCTCAGGCCCGGATGGCGGTCGAGGATGCCGCCGGCGAGAAAACCCGCCATCAACCGCATCGCACCCCAGGGATGCGAGCACAGCCGCGCCAGATAGACATTGTCCCAGGCGTGGTTCGCGCACGGCATCGGCGACATCGCGGGTCGAGGCGACGATCGGGCCCTTGAGCCGGTCGGGGAACGGCCCGCAGAACTCGGCCATGTAGCGGTGGTAGGCACGGATCAGGCCGGTTTCGAGCGACGCATCCGGCATCGGCGCCGGGTTGATATGCGTGTCGGTGTCGTAAGCGCGGAAGCCCTGCTTCATTCTCCGCCTCCGATCGGCCGCCAGACCACTCGTTTGCCGACCGGATGAAACCTATTCGCGGCTTCGCGAGGCTATCGGGTTTCCCCTTTCCGATCGTCTACAATGGCGAACGATAGCCGCCATCGACGGCTTTGCGTTGGCAGCCCCCGGCCCGCCGCGGCGGCGGAGAGCGGAGCAATCGGATGACTTTGGAAGGCGCCTATAGCGGGCTGCGAGTGCTGGATCTGGGGCAGGGGGTGGCGGCACCCTATTGTGCGATGCTCTTGGCGATACAGGGCGCCGAGGTCATTAAGCTCGAGCCCGTAGCGGGCGACTGGTCGCGCGGGCTCGGCACCCGCTACGGCGACCACACCGCGATGTCAGCCCATTACAACCGCGGCAAGGAGAGCCTGGCGATCGACCTCAAATCGGCGGCGGCGCGCGGCATCGCGGCGACGCTCGCGGCCCGCGCCGATGTCGTGATCGAGGGGTTCCGCCCTGGCGTCGCCGCCCGGCTCGGCTTCGGCTGGCCCGAGCTCGAAGCGCGCAACCCGCGCCTCCTCTACGTCTCGGTCAGCGGCTTCGGTCAGGAGGGGCCTTACGCGGCGCTCCCTTGCACCAATTCCGTAGCACAGGCCTTTTCCGGGATGATGTCGGTCAATCTCGGCAATGACGGGGCGCCGCACCGGATCGGCGCGATCGTCGTCGACACGATGACCGGGCTCTACGCGGCCCAGGCGCTGGGTGCGGCACTCTATGCGCGCGAGCGCAGCGGCCGCGGCCGGCGGCTCGAGGTCGGCCTTGCGCAATGTGCGGCGGCGATGCTCGGCCACAAGCTCGCCGAGCACGTCCTCGAAGGTGGCGCGCCGCGGGCCCTCAACGTGCCGACCGGCGCCTATCGCACCCGCGACGGCTGGGTCATCGTGGCCTTGATCCGCGAGGCGGATTTTCCGCGGCTGGCCGAGGCGCTCAGCCGGCCCGACCTCGCCGCCGATCCGCGCTTTGCCGACTTCGCCACGCGGGCAGCGCACGCCGAGACCTTGTGCGCCACCGTCGCGTCGATCTTTCCGAGCGACACGACCGCGGCCTGGCTCGCGCGGCTGCGCGCCGCCGACATCCTCGCCGACCGGGTCAATGGCTTCGACGACTGGCTGGCCGACCCGCATGTCGTCGCGACCGGCGGTGCCGTTGCAGTCGACCAGCCCGGCATGGGCCGCTTCCGCACCCCGCGCACGCCCGGCATTCCGCCCGCCGCCGATGCCGCGCTCGGCCCGGCCCCGCGGATCGGCGAGCACGGCCGCGCCATCCTCACGGAAATCGGCGTGGATCAGGCGACGATTGCTCGGCTTGCTGCCGAAGGGATCCTCTTTCTGCCGGAGGGGTCATGAGCGAGGGTTTCGATCGCCGCCGCCACCGCCTCGGCGAAGACCGCTGGTTCGAGGATCTGAGGCTCGGAGAACGCTTCCCGATCCCGAGCCGCACCATGACCGAGGCGCATTTCTCGGCGTTTCAGGCGATCTCGGCCGACAATCATCCGATCCACTACGATGTCGAGTATTGTCGCGAGCGCGGCCTTCCCGCACCGCTGGCGCACGGCTTTCAGATTCTGTGCTTCACCGCCGCCGGCGCCGGCAGCTTCGCTCATACGATCGGCAACTCGCTGATTGCCTTCCTGGAGCAATCCTCGAAATTCCTGAAGCCGGTTTATGCCGGCGACACGCTCTACCCGATGCTCGAAGTGTCGGCGTTGACGCCGCAGCGCACGACCGGAATCGTCGCCGTCGCGGTCACCGTGCACAACCAGAAGGGCGAATTGGTGTTGTCGGGCGAACAGAAGTACCTGCTGCGCAAGCGCGAGCCCCAAACGGGATGAAACAGCCCGGCGATGCGGGCACGCGACACTTCCGCGCCTGGATGCCGCCGGCTATGCTGGCTCAGGCCGTCGGCCATGACAGAGGAGGCGGGCGATGGCGATGGATGTCGCCGATTGGCTGCGCCGGCTCGGGCTTGAGCAATACGCGTCCGCCTTCGCCGCCAACGACATCGATGGCGAGATCCTGCCTGAGTTGACGGCCGATGATCTGATTGGGCTCGGCGTCACGTCGATCGGCCACCGCCGCAGGTTGTTGGCAGCGATCGCCGCTCGGCGCAGCGACGCCGCGCAAGCGGACACCGAGCCTGTCTCGGCGGTGGTCCGCGACAATGCCGAACGCCGGCAGCTGACGGTGATGTTCTGCGATCTGGTCGGCTCGACCGAGCTCTCGTCGCGGCTCGACCCCGAGGATTTGCGCGAAGTCATCGCCGCCTATCACCGCGCCGTCGCCGAGGTTGTCGCCGGGTTCGACGGCTTTGTCGCCAAGTACATGGGCGATGGTGTCTTGGTCTACTTTGGCTACCCGCGAGCGCATGAGGACGACGCCGAACGGGCGGTCCGGGCGGGGCTTGGCGTTATCGACGCGGTCGGACGCCTCGATGTCAAATCCGTCAAGCTGCAAGCGCGCGTCGGGATCGCCACCGGGCTGGTGGTGGTCGGCGATCTGATCGGCGAAGGATCGGCGCAGGAACGATCGGTCGTTGGCGAAACCCCGAACCTCGCGGCCCGGCTGCAGGCGTTGGCCGAGCCGGGTGCTGTCGTCATCGCCGAGGGCACGCGCCGGCTGATTGGCGATCTGTTCGAGTACCGCGATCTCGGCGCCGTCGAGTTGAAGGGCATCGCCGCGCCGGTGCCGGCCTGGCAAGCGCTCGGCACGAGCAGCGTCGACAACCGCTTTGAGGCGCTGCGGACATCGTCTCTGACGCCGCTCGTGGGTCGCGAGGACGAACTCGAGCTGTTGCTGGGTCGCTGGCGCCGAGCAAGGGCGGGAGACGGCCAGATCGTGCTCTTGTCCGGCGAGGCCGGGATCGGCAAATCGCGCATTCTCGCCGCATTCGAGCAGAGGCTGCAGGGAGAGCCGCACAGCCGCCTGCGGTTCTTTTGTTCACCTCATCACCAGGACGTCACACTTTATCCGTTCATCGCACAGATCGAGCGCGCGGCCCGCTTCGCTCGCGAAGACAAACCGGAAGCCAAGCTCGACAAGCTGGAGCTCCTCTTGCTGCAGTCCGGCGAAAGCTCGCCAGAAGAGCGAGCGCTGTTCGCCGAACTGATGGGTCTGCCGACTGCGGATCGGTATCCGACGCTTACCGTCGATGCCCAGCGAAAGCGTGAGCTGACCTTGGAGGCGTTTGTCCGCCAACTCGAAGCGCGCGCGCGACACCAGCCGGTCTTCTTGATTTTCGATGATGTGCACTGGATGGATTCGACATCGCTCGAGCTCCTCGACGTCATCGCGGGGCGCGTCCCGAATTTGCCAGTGTTGTTCTGCGTCACGTTTCGCCCGGAATTCGAGCCGCCGTGGACGGGCCTAGCGGGGGTCACGACTCTCGTTTTGAGCCGGCTTGGTGAACGCGAGGCGGCCAGTCTTGTGCTGCGTGTCGCCGGAGGCAAGTTGTTGCCGACCGATTTTATTGATCAGATCGTCAGGCGCGCCGACGGTATTCCTCTATTCGTTGAAGAACTCACAAAGGCGCTTTTGGAGGGCGGACTGCTCATGGAGCAGAACGGCCGTTATGTTCTGGAAGGCCCCTTGCCGCCGGTCGCGATACCGTCGAGCCTTTATGCTTCTTTAATGGCGCGCCTCGACCGGCTCTCGCCGGTCAAGGAGGTGGCGCAGATCGGCGCGGCGATCGGCCGAGAATTCTCCTACGAGTTGATCGCTGCACTCGCCCGCCGCTCGAATGAGCAGCTCGGGGACGCACTTCATCAACTTGTCACTTCCGGGCTCATATTTCGTCGCGGCATTCCCCCGCATGAATCCTATATCTTCAAGCACGTCTTGGTGCAGGATGCGGCCTACGACAGCCTCCTGCGGCGGCAGCGCCAGGACCTGCACGCGCGTATAGGCGCGGTGCTCGAGGCGCAGTTCCCCGAGATCGTTGTGAGCCAGCCCGAGATCATGGCTCATCACTATACGGAGGCTGGCCTCGCCGATATCGCCATCGACTATTGGCGCAAAGCCGGCGAGCGCGCGCTGCGGCGCTCGGCCAATGTTGAGGGCGTCGCCCATCTGACGCACGCCATAAAGCTTATCGAAGCATTGCCCGCAACCCGCGAGCGCAATCGACGAGAACTGGAATTGCACCTGGCCCTTGGACAAATGATGCGAGCCACGGAAGGCTACGCAGGGCCGGAAACCTTGCGGACCTTCTCGCGCGCCCGGGATCTTCTCGATGAACGGGCTACGGACAACGAACAAAACACGGTTCTCTACGGCCTTTGGAGCGTTCACTACGTGCGGGCCGAGCACGTCGCGGCACGCGAGGTATCGCTGCACTGTCTCCAATTGGCAAAACAGCATCGGGACACCGATGCGCCCGGCCTGGCCAATTTGCTGATGGGTTGCTCATTCTGGGCGATGGGTGCGTTTGTGGAAAGCAGACGCCATCTGGAGCTGACGCGAAAGCTCTGCGCGACCGAGGGGGGCGACACGGTTCTTTCGCGATTTTCACAAAACAATGGTGTGGCCTCCCTATCCTATCTGTCGTGGACACTGTGGCCACTCGGCTACCCGGAACAGGCTGCTGCCGCGGCAAGGGAGGCCATCCTTCGCGCGCGCCGCACCGGTCACGTGCCGCTGACAGCCTACGTCCTCTTCGTCGAGGCATTTCTCGGGACTGCTTTCGGTGCCGAGGGCGGCCCGGCGACAACCAGTGGCGACGACGCCGTCGCCTACTGTGTCGAGCATCGCGTCACGGCGTACGAGCAATGGGCCCGCTTTTGTCAGGCCATCGCCTCTAGGCGGAGCGATGATCCGCGCAACGCGATCGAGAAAATGCGTGATGCGATGCGGGCAGCGGAGAATATCCATGCCCTCTTTTTGCGGCCGCTGCATCTCGGTCATCTTGCCATCGCCCACATGAGCATCGACCAGCCGGACGTTGCTCTCGGCCTCTTGGATGAGGCGATTGGAACCGCACAGGAAACGGAGGAGCAGTTCTTTGCGGCGGAGTTACGCCGGCTGCGCGGCGAGGCATTGTTGGAGATCGGGAACGAGGGCGACGGTGAGAGAGCGTTGTATCACGCTATAGCGTTGGCCCGCGAACAGGGAGCGCGGCTCTGGGAATTGCGCGCCGCCGCGAGCCTCGCCCGGCTCCGCCGCGACCAGGACCGCCGCGCCGAGGCCCGCGACCTGCTAGCGCCGGTCTATGGCTGGTTTACCGAGGGCTTCGACACGCCCGATCTTAAAGAGGCAAAGGCGCTGCTCGACGAGCTCGGGAGCGCCTGATGGACGTCGCGATATGGCTGCGAAGCTTAGGCCTCGAGCGCTATGTCCCTGCGTTCCACGACAACGATATCGACAGCGATGTGCTGCCGAAGCTGACCGCCGAAGACCTGATCAGCATCGGCGTGACCTCGGTCGGCCATCGTCGGCGATTGCTCGAGGCCATTGCGGCTCTCGGCACCGAGGCCCCCAATACCGCGGTGATAGCGCCACGGGGCGATGCTCCGGCGCCGGCCGAGGCGGAGCGTCGTCAGCTTACGGTGATGTTTTGCGACCTGGTCGGCTCGACGGCGCTGTCGTCGCGGCTCGACCCCGAGGATTTGCGCGAGGTCATCAGCATGTATCACCGCGCGGTCACCGATGTTATCGGGAGCTTCGACGGCTTTGTCGCCAAATACATGGGCGACGGCGTGCTCGTTTATTTCGGCTACCCGCGGGCGCATGAGGACGATGCCGAGCGGGCGGTCCGGGCGGGGCTGGGTGTCATCGACGCGGTCGGCCGCCTCGATGTCAAATCCGTCGAGCTGCAGGCGCGGGTCGGGATCGCCACCGGCTTGGTGGTCGTCGGCGATCTGATCGGCGAAGGCTCGGCGCAGGAACAATCGGTCGTCGGCGAAACGCCGAACCTCGCCGCCCGCCTGCAAGCCCTGGCCGAGCCGGGCGCCGTCATCATTGCCGCGAGCACGCGCCGGCTGGTCGGCGATCTCTTCGAGGTCCGCGATCTCGGTTCCGTCGAAATCAAGGGCATCGCTGAACCCGCGCTGGCCTGGCAGGTGCTGCGTCCAGGTGCGGTGGCGAGCCGGTTCGAGGCACTGCGCGGATCGGCGCTGAGCCCGCTGATCGGCCGCGACGAGGAGATCGACCTGCTGCTGCGCCGCTGGGAGCGTGCCAAGGCGGGCGACGGTCAAGTCGCACTGATCTCCGGCGAACCCGGCCTCGGCAAGTCGCGTCTCACTGCGGCATTGGCGGAGCGCCTCCACGCCGAGCCGCATATCCGATTGCGGTATTTCTGCTCGCCCTATCACCAGGACAGCGCGCTCTATCCGTTCATCGACCAGCTCGGCCGGGCAGCGGGAATTGCGCGCGACGACTCGCCCGAGGCCAGGCTGGAGAAGCTCGAAGCATTGCTGGCCCGCGCGGCACCGCCGGACGAGGATGTGGCATTCCTCGTCGATCTGCTGTCACTGCCCGCTTCGGAGCGCCACCCGCTGCCGAACCTCAGTCCCCAGCGCAAGAAGGAGCGAACACTGGAGGGGCTGATCCGTCAGCTTGAAGGTCTGGCGAGCCGGCAGCCGGTGGTGATGGTCTTCGAGGACGCGCATTGGATCGACCCGACCTCGCGCGAGCTGCTCGACCTCACCGTCGAGCGTGTCCGCAGCCTGCCGGTGCTGCTGATCGTGACGTTCCGCCCCGAGTTCCAGCCGCCCTGGACCGGCCAGCCACAGGTGACGATGCTGGCGCTCAACCGCCTGGACCGGCGCGACCGCACCGTCTTGGTCGAGCAGATCGCCGGCGGGAAGGCATTGCCCGATGAGGTCGTCGCCCAGATCGTCGAGCGCGCCGACGGTGTACCGCTATTTGTCGAGGAATTGACCAAGAGCATCTTGGAAAGCGGTGTGCTCCGCGAGGAGGCGGACCGCTATGTGCTCGACGGCGCGTTGTCGCCATTTGCGATCCCGACGACGTTGCACGACTCGCTGATGGCGCGGCTCGACCGCCTGGCGTCGGTGCGACTGGTGGCGCAGATCGGCGCCGCGATCGGACGCGAGTTTCCTTACACGCTGCTGCGGGCCGTCTCCCGCCTTTCCGAGGACGAGCTGCAAACCGCGCTCGCTCTCCTTGTCGCCTCCGAGCTGGTGTTCCAGCGCGGCGCGCCGCCCGACGCCGTTTATAGCTTCAAGCACGCGCTGGTGCAGGACGCGGCTCACGGCAGCCTGCTGCGCAGCTCTCGGCAGCAATTGCACGCGCAGATCGCCGAAGCGCTCGAAATCCATTTCCCCGAGCTGATGGACAGCCAGCCCGAGCTCTTCGCGCAGCATTACGCCGAGGCCGGGCTCGTTGAAAAATCCGTCGCCTGGTGGGGCAAGGCCGGTCAGCAGGTCCGCCGCCCGCTCGGCGATGGCGGAAGCGGCCGCGCAATTGCAAAAGGGGCTGGACCAGCTGGCGCTGCTGCCGGACAACCCCGAACGCCAGCGCCAGGAGCTCGAATTTTGCAGCGCCTTGGGCGCGGTCCTGCAAGCCGTCAAAGGGTTCGCGGCGCCGGAAACGGGCCATGCCTATGCCCGCGCGCGAGAGCTATGGGAGCAGCTGGATTCTCCCTCGGAGTTCCTTCAGCGTTCCCTATGGGCAGTCTCGCTATCACGTGTTCCGCGGCGAACTCGATTTGGCGCAGCGCTTGGACGAGGATTTGCTGCGTCTGAGCCGTCAGCGCAACGATTCCGCCGGGCTTGTTCTCGGTCACATCTCCTCCGGTCGAAACCTTATGTAGCGGGCAGGTTTTCGTCATCCCGATCGCATCTGGAAGCAGGGCTTGCGCTTTATGATCCGATCTCCCACCGCTCGCTTGCCCAGCAGGTCGGACTCAGCCCTTGTGTCGGATCACAGGGGTTTTTGGGAAACGTCCTTTTTTGTCTCGGCTTTCCTGGACCAAGCATTGGCACAGACCAACGCAGCGATCGCTGAGGCGCGGAGGCTGGCGCATCCGCCGTCTTTGGCTGCGAGCTTGGCGTTCGGTGCCCGTCTGCTTTCGCTACATCGGAGACAACGCGGCCGCGGGTGAGCTGGGAGACCAGCTGATCGCGGTCGCGATCGAGCTGGGTTTCCCCCACTGGCGTGCGCAGGGAACGATCTGTCGCGGGTGGGCCAAGATCAAAAATGGTGATGTGACGGAGGGCATATCGCTTCTGCGTAGCGGTTTGGCCGCTTACCGCGCCACGGGAGCGGAGCAGTGGATGTCGCATATATACTCCCCTCCTGGCCAGCGCATGTGAGATCGCGGGGCAAGTTGAAGAGGCGTTGACCCTTTTGGACGATGCGTTACAGACCGTTGAAAGGACTGGGGAGCGTTGGTATGAGGCGGAGCTGAACCGGCACAAAGGCCAGCTGCTGCTGCGGCAAGGGCATTCCGAGGCCGCCGAGGAACTGTATCGCAAAGCCCTGAGCATCGCCCGAGAGCAGGAGGCCAAGCTCTGGGAATTGCGCGCCGCTGCGAGCCTCGCCCGGCTCCGCCGCGACCAGGGCCGCCGCGCCGAAGCCCGCGACCTCCTCGCGCCGGTCTACGGCTGGTTTACCGAAGGCTTCGACACGCCCGATCTTAAGGAGGCAAAGGCGCTGCTCGACGAGCTCGGGGGCGCCTGATGGACGTCGCGGTCTGGCTGCGAAGCTTAGGCCTTGAGCGCTATGTCCTCGCGTTCCGCGACAACGATATCGACAGCGATGTGCTGGCGAAGCTGACCGCCGACGACCTGATCAGCATCGGGGTGACCTCGGTCGGCCATCGCCGGCGATTGCTCGAAGCCATTGCCGCTCTCGGTACCGAGGCGCCCAATGACGCGGTGATAGCGCCACGGGCCGATGCGCCGGTGCCGGCCGGTGCCGAACGCCGGCAGCTTACGGTCATGTTCTGCGATCTCGTCGGCTCGACGGCGCTGTCGTCGCGGCTCGATCCCGAGGATTTGCGCGAGGTCATCGCCGCCTATCACCGCGCCGTCGCCGAAGTTGTCGCCGGGTTCGACGGCTTTGTCGCCAGGTATATGGGCGACGGTGTGCTCGCCTATTTCGGCTACCCGCGGGCGCATGAGGACGACGCCGAGCGGGCGGTGCGGTCCGGGCTGGGGGTGATCGACGCGGTCGGTCGCCTCGAGGTCAAATCCGTCAAGCTCCAGGCGCGCGTCGGGATCGCCACCGGGCTGGTGGTGGTCGGCGATCTGATCGGCGAAGGCTCGGCGCAGGAACAATCGGTCGTCGGCGAGACGCCCAACCTCGCCGCCCGCCTCCAAACCTTGGCCGAGCCGGACACGGTCGTCATCGCCGCGAGCACCCGCCGGCTGGTCGGCGATCTCTTCGAGTACCGCGATCTCGGCGCCGTCGAGGTCAAAGGCATTGCCGGCCCGATGCCGGCCTGGCAGGTATTGCGCCCAAGTGTCGTCGCGAGCCGGTTCGAGGCGTTGCGCGGATCGGCCCTGACCCGGCTGGTCGGCCGCGACGAGGAGATCGAGCTGCTGTTGCGCCGCTGGGCGCGCGCCAAGGCCGGCGACGGTCAGGTCGTACTGATCTCCGGCGAACCCGGCCTCGGCAAGTCGCGTCATCACCGCGGCATTGGCGGAGCGCCTCCACGCCGAGCCGCATCTCCGCTTGCGGTATTTCTGCTCGCCCTATCACCAGGACAGCGCGCTTTATCCGTTCATCGACCAGCTCGGCCGGGCAGCCGGGTTCGCCGGCGACGACCCGCCCGCGGCCAAGCTGGAAAAGCTCGAAGCATTGCTCGCCCTCGCCGCCCCGCCGGACGGAGGATGTGGCATTCCTCGCCGATCTCATGTCATTGCCGGCCTCGGAGCGCCATCCGCTGCCGAACCTTACTCCGCAGCACAAGAAGGAGCGGACATTGGAGGCGCTGATCCGCCAGCTCGATGGTCTGGCGCGTCGGCAGCCGGTGATCATGGTCTTCGAGGACGCGCATTGGAGCGACCCGACCTCTCGCGAGCTGCTCGACCTCACCGTCGAGCGTGTCCGCGGCCTGCCGGTGCTGCTGATCGTGACGTTCCGCCCCGAGTTCCAGCCGCCCTGGACGGGCCAGCCGCAGGTCAGCATGTTGACGCTCAATCGACTGGACCGGCATGACCGGACCGTTTTGGTCGAGCAGATCGCTGGCGGCAAGGCATTGCCCGATGAGGTCGTCGACCAGATCGCCGATCGCGCCGACGGCGTGCCGCTTTTTATCGAGGAATTGACCAAGAGCGTGCTGGAGAGCGGTCTGCTGCGCGAGGAAGGGGATCGCTACGTGCTCGATGGGGTGCTGGCGCCATTCGCAATCCCAACCACCTTGCACGACTCGCTGATGGCGCGGCTCGACCGCCTGGCGTCGGTGCGGCTGGTGGCGCAGACCGGCGCCGCGATCGGACGCGAGTTTTCCTACGCGCTGCTGCGCGCCGTCTCCCGTCTTCCCGAGGACGAATTGCGGGCCGCTCTCGCCCGCCTCGTCGCTTCCGAGCTGGTCTTCCAGCGCGGTGCGCCGCCCGACGCAGTTTATAGCTTCAAGCACGCGCTGGTGCAGGACGCAGCCCACGGCAGCCTGCTGCGCGGCACTCGGCAACAGTTGCACGCGCAGATCGCCGAAGCGCTCGAAGCCCATTCCCCGGAAATGATGGACAGCCAGCCCGAACTTTTCGCGCAGCATTACGCCGAAGCCGGGCTCGTTGAAAAATCCGTCTCATACTGGCTCAAGGCCGGTCGGAGTTCTTCTGCGCGCTCCGCCAATCTCGAGGCGATCGCATATCTCCGGCGCGGCATCGAGGCCACGGCCGGGTTCGGCAACGCCGCCGACCGGGATAGGATGGAGCTTGATCTGCAGTGCGCGCTGGGACCCTGTGTGATCGCCACTCAGGGGCCGATTTCCGACCAAGCTCGTGCGACCTTCGCGCGCGCACACGAACTTTGCGAGCGGCTTGACAACCCACCGCAACATTTAACCGTCCTCTATTGGCTTGCGGTCGCCCACGGGGTTAGGGGCGACCTGTCCAAAGCTGCCGAGGCAACCCAAGCCGGGATCGTTCTTGCTGAAGCGCGCGGCGATCGGCCAGCGTTGGTGAATTTTCTGCGGGGCGCGGGCTTGGGGCTAACGCTGATGGGACGCCTCACCGCAGGCCGGGATTTGACCGAACGCTCGGTCGCGGCGTTCGACGCCAGCGACGAGGCCGAGCGACGTTCGGCTGGCGCGTCCGGCCAAGATGCGAAAGCGGCGAGTCTCGCGGTTATGTCATGGGCATTGTGGGCACTTGGCTATGCCGACACGGCCATTGCGCGAATGACCGCCGCTCTCGAGCGCGCCGACGCGATCGCTCATCCGCACACCCAGGCTTACGTCTGCTATTACGCATCGATCCTTTATGCTCTGCGTGGGGCGGCAATGCTCGCAAACCGACAGGCCGAACGCTGCTTTACGTTGTCTCAGGAACATGGGTTTGGGCATTGGAGCCGCCCATCCCGCATCGTCCTGGAAACCTGTGCGAGCCTGCTCGATCCTTCGTCCTGCGCGATCGAGGACGCGCAGGGCGAGCTGAATGATCTTCGCCGCACCGGATACCAGATGGGCATCACTGCGCTGCATGTCGTAGTCTGCGAGGCCCTGGCGCTACAGCATCTGTCTGAGCCGATGATCGAGGTCGTCGCCCAGGGGCTCGCGACTGTCGGTCGCACCGATGAGCGATTCCTCCATGCAGAATTATACCGGCTCAAGGCGCTCGCGCTGCTCGCGCGTGGCACTGCAGAAGCGGACACGGAGGCGCAAAACCTGCTCGGCGAGGCTCTGTCTACGGCGCGCCAACAAGGCGCTCGCGCCCTTGAGCTTCGCGCCGCCATGAGCCTCGCCCGGCTCCGCCGCGACCAGGGCCGCCGCGCCGAAGCCCGCGACCTCCTCGCGCCCGTTTACGGCTGGTTCACCGAAGGCTTCGACACCCCCGATCTAAAAGAAGCAAAGGCACTGCTCGACGAGTTGGCCTAAGCCTGGGTAAGCGATCACAGCTACCCGCGCTCGATGATTGCGGCGAGGAGGTCGGCGGCGTGCTCGGCATTGCTCGCGGCCGACATCGAGGTGGGTTACGGCGCGCACCGTGCGGGGGCCAAAGGCCGATACCAGCACGCCCGCTTCCTGGGCGCGGGCGACGATCGCCGCGGCGTCGGGGGCACCGTCGCCCATGTGGAAGATCACGATGTTGGTCTGCACCGTCGCCAGGTCGAGCACGACGCCGCGCAACCCGGCGAGTCGCTCGGCCAAGAGCCGGGCGTTGGCGTGGTCCTCGGCGAGCCGGCCGAGATTGTGGTCGAGGGCATAGAGGCCGGCGGCGGCGAGGATGCCGGACTGGCGCATCGCACCGCCGAACATGCGCCGTGCCCGCGCCGCGCGCGCAAGGTCGTCGCGGCGGCCGGCGAGCACGCTGCCGACCGGGCAGCCGAGCCCCTTGGACAAGGCCACCGAGACGAGATCGAAGGGTGCGGCCAGCTCGGCGAGGGTGTGCCCGGAGGACGCGGCGGCGTTGAAAAGGCGCGCGCCGTCGAGATAGCTCTTGATGCCGAGCTCCTTCGCCGCGGCGCCGATCGCCTCCGCCTCGCGCTGCGGAAAAACGACGCCGCCGCCGCGGTTGTGGGTGTTCTCGACCGCGACGAGGCCGGTCGGCGGGTAGACGATGTGCCCCGGCGGCTTGTACGCCGCGCGCAGATCGGCGGCGGTGAAGAGCCCGCCCTTGCCGACCGGCAGGAACTGCACCCCGGAATTGGCCGCACCCGCACCCGATTCGTGCCAGACGATGTGCGCCTCGTCGCCGAGGACGACCTCGTCGCCGGGCCGCGTCAGGATCTTCAACCCGATCTGGTTCGCCATTGTGCCGCTCGGCACAAAGAGTGCGGCTTCCTTGCCGAGCAATTCGGCGATGCGCTCCTGCAACTGATTGACCGAGGGGTCCTCGCCATACTGGTCGTCGCCGACCGGTGCCGCAGCCATCGCCTGCCGCATTCCGGCCGAGGGCCGGGTCACAGTGTCGGAACGAAGGTCGATAGGGTCCATCGATCCCTCCTTGTATCTTGCTTAGGGGCCGGCGCCGATTGGGCTCGGTCCGACGACGACACAACGCACGCTGCTGTCGGCACTGCCGTAATAGGCACAATCCTGGGTCGAGCATCCACTCACGGCCGCCAGCGCGGCGACGATCGCGGCAAAAATCTGCACAAAGGAGACCACGGATGAAGCTCTACACTTATTACCGCTCGCAGGCGAGTTTCCGGGTCCGCATCGCCCTCAACCTCAAGGGGCTGGCGCGCGAGGACAGTTTTCTGCACCTCGAGCGGGGCGATCAGTTCGCCGCCGAATACCGCGCTCTCAACCCGCAGATGGTGGTCCCGACCCTGCTCGACGGCGATACGAAATTGTTCCAGTCGCTGGCCATCCTTGAATATCTCGAGGAGAAATACCCGCAGCCGCCATTGCTCCCCTCCGACCCGGCGGCGCGGGCCTGGGTGCGCGGGCTCGCCCTGATCAATGTCGCGGATTCGCACCCGCTGATCGTGCCGCGGGTTCGCCACTACCTGTCGGATGTGCTCGAGATCAGTGACGAGCAGCGGCAGGCTTGGATCCAGCACTGGCTGATGGCCGGGCTGGAGGCGATCGAATCCTTGCTCGGCGAGCACAAGGAGAGTGGCCGCTTCTGTCACGGCGACAGCCCGACCATCGCCGACATCTGCCTCGTCACCCAGGTGACGCCGGCCAGGACCTTCAATTTGCCGCTCGAGGCCTATCCGCGGGTCGTGCGGGTCTATGAATCCTGCATGGCGATCCCGGCCTTTGCCGACGCGCATCCGTCAAAGCAGCCGGATACCGAATAGCGCTCAGCTCTGGCGCCGTGCGTGGGCCGCCTCCAGCAAGGAGACGACATCCTCGTCTTCGAGCTGCGGGAACCGTGCGTAATGGGCGCCGACGGCGATGAACGGACTGGGCTCGCTTAGGCAGACGATCTCGTCGGCCTCTGCGCGGAACTCGGCGAGCGTGTCCGCGGGCGCTACCGGGACAGCGAGGACGATCCGTCCCGCACCCGCCTTTCTGACGGCACGCAGCGCAATGTGCATCGTGGCGCCGGTAGCGATCCCGTCATCGACGACGACGACAGTCTTTCCGGCAATCGGCGTCTGGGGCCGGCCGTCGAGATAGAGCTTGCGGCGCCGCTCGATCTCCTCGAGCTGGCGCGCGGTCTCGCCCTCGATATATGCACGCTCGATCCCGAGCTCGGCGGCGAGCTTGTCGTTGATCAGCACCTGCGGGCTCGCCCCGTCGACGACCGCGCCCAAAGCCAGCTCCGGCTGCCACGGCACCCCGATCTTGCGCACCAGCACGATGTCAAGCGGCGCATCGAGTGCGGCGGCGATCTCGAACCCGACCGGCACCCCGCCCCGCGGCAACGCGAGGACCAGCGGCTGCTCCGGCCGTAAGTGCCGCAGGCGCTCGGCGAGCCGCCGGCCGGCTTCTCTGCGATTGGGGAACATCGCGCGGCCTCCCCCGATCATGGCATCTTTCCTATATGGGCTCGCGCGCAGCGGCGGCCAGCTGTTGATATCGGGTTGCCCTCATGCGCCTCCTGCAGGCACAATTCGCCGGTGAATGCCCGGCCGGGCATCAAAAGGAGCGTCAGATGAAAGAGGGCTACCGCTTCGTCGATTGCGACATGCACATCATGGAGCCGATGGATCTGTTCGACAAATATCTCGACCCGGCTTTCAAGCCGCGGATCACCTCGTCGATGACGCGGCTTGACGGCGGCGCCACCGGCATGCGCGGCCGGCCATTGTGGTATTTCGACGGAACGCCGACCAGCAACGACGGCAACATCTCGCAATACAACCGCATCCGCGGCCCGCTCGTTTCCACGCGTGCCAACAAGAACGTCATGTTCGCGGTCGAGCGCGGCTACGACGCCGAGGCCCAAATCATCGGCATGGAAATGGAGGGGATCGACATCGCGGTGCTGTTCCCGACCGCGGGCCTCTCGTTTCTGGCGCGCGACAACATGGACCCGCAATTGTCGAACGCCATCTGCCGCGCCTACAACGACTGGCTGCACGATTTTGTCCAGCACAGCCCCGACCAGCTCAAGATGGCAGCGATGCTGCCGATCCACGACGTCAACCTCGCCTGCCGCGAGCTCTATCGCTGCGTCAAGGAATACGGAGCCGTCGGCGCCTTTGTGCGGCCCAATTACGTCAATGGCCGCTACTGGCACTCGAACTACTGGGACCCGCTCTACGGCATGCTGCAGGAGATGCAGGTCCCGCTGTGCTTCCACGAAGGCACCGGCTCCTACTACTCGACGATCGAGCCGCGCTTTGGCGAGAACCGCTTTATGCGCCATGTCGCCAGCCACTCGACCGAGATGCAATTGGCGCTGATTGCGCTGATGCTGGGCGGCATCCTCGAATTCTATCCGCGGCTCAAGGTTGCCTTCCTCGAGGCGCAGAGCTGGTGGGTCCCGGGTCTCCTCGGCCGCATCGAATGGGATCTGCGCCAGCACCACGATTCCGACGCGCCCTATCTAAAGCTTTCGCCGCAGGAATACTGGCAGCGCAACTGCTTCTCGGCGATCGAGAGCGGCGAGCGCGAGGTCGGCACGGTGGTCGAATTGCTGGGCGGTGCGGACAACATCTGCGTGTCGAGCGACTTCCCGCATTTCGATTCGAGCTTCCCCGACGTGTCGAGCCGGGTGCTGACCAACCCCAGCATCACCCCCGAGATCGGCGGCAGGATCCTCGGCGGCGGCGCCCGCCTCTACGGCTTTGGCGAGGACGACTTCGCCAAGGCCGCGGCAGCCGCCAAGCGCCGCGACAACATTTCCGCCGGCCACGCCTGACGCCGCCGGCGCCGCAGCGCCGGCTCAGCGGAAGAATTCGATCTTCGCCTCGCGGAACCAGAGGAAATTGAGCGGTGCTGCCGAGATCGGCCCGTTGATCGCGAACACGGCGATCTCGAACGCGTCGCCGGGCCCGACCTGGGTGCCGAGCACCAGGCGGTGGGGCATGTTGAAGCCCTGGATGCCGCCCGGCGTCGGCCGGCCGGCGGCGCGCGGCATCTCGCCGTCGACCCAGATTTCGGCGTAGTCGTCGACATTGACCTTGAGCACCGCGAAGGCACCCGCGGTCGGGAAACCTAAGGCATTGGCCGGGATCGTCAGCCGGGTGCGGAACCAGAAGAATGACACCTGGCCGCCGCCGCGCTTGGCGCCAAGCTCGGTGGCCGGGATGACCGGCCAGGCGGAATCGTCGAACCCGCGCTCCTCGGCGTGCGGATCGATGTCGTAGGTCGTCTTGAACTCGGGCATCGAATTGGTCAGCGCCGGGATCTCGATGATCTTCGCCTCCATCCCGCGCCACACCGCGCCGAACGCTGCCGAGCCTGCCTCGGTCATCAGATCGACCGCGTGCGCCGGCGGGATCAACGGCGCCACCGGCGGCGTCGGCATCAACAGTGGCGGCCTCGCCGGCGGTGCCGAGGCTCGCGGCGTACGGGCAACATGGTCAGGCATTTCCGTGTCCTTTTCTCGCGGTGTCCGCGCGGAATATGAAACCGACGAGCCACAGCGACGCAAGGCTGTCGCGATCTCGGGGACGTCTACGCCGGGACAGTCGAGACGGGTTCGCGGCGCTCGACCCATCCTTCGCACCGCACGCTCTTTTCTAAACCCTGCGGATGGTCAGCTCCGCAGGTCTTCGGCTTTTTTGTTCAGCGAAGCGATCAACCCGTCGATGCCGCTTGTGCGCAGGATTCCGGCGAATTCCGATCGGCGCGTCGCCAGCTCGCTGATCGCACCGGAAAGATACGCGTCCCGTATCTGCCAAGCGATGTCGTTGTCGTGCAGGAAATAGTTGATCGAAACCGGTTCGCCGTTCGCTTTGATGATTTGCGTTTTGACCATGGTGCCATGCTTGATCCGCTGCTCGGCAAGCACCTCGAACTTTTCTCCCGAATACCCGTCGAACCGGGTGGCATAGACGGCGGCGATGTAACGCCCATAGGCTGCCGCGGCTTGCCGCTTTTGCTCAGGCGTCAACTTCGCCCAAAACGGACCGATCGACAGCCGCGCCATGAACGGTACATCAAACGTCCGTAGCACGACCGGCTCCAGCTTCTCATAGCGGCCTTTCGCACCGAGCGTAGCCGCGCGCTGCATCGCATCGAGCAACTCGCCGTAGAAACGTCGGACAACCTCGGTCGGCCCAGCCGCCGCTTCAGCGATCGGGGACAAGACGAACAGCCAACCGAGCAGGACGAACGAGAAGACGGCAAGCTTGTACGCCGGAGTTTGTCGGGCTCGTTGCATGGTCACCCTCAGTTTACCTGTTGCAACATAATGTCGTTAGTCGAGGCTTCACGTGCCACTATATGTGCGTCGGTATCTCCTCGGCGCGAACTGTCGAGGCCGGGCAGGATTATGTCCGCGACGGCGATCGCTGGATCAGCGGTAGAAATCAACCTTTGCCTCGCGGAACCAAACCGTGTTCGGCGGCGCAGCCGAGATCGGGCCGTTGATGCCGAAAACCGCGACCTCGAATTTGTCGCCCGGCGAGACCGCGTCGCTGAGCACGAGTCGGTTCGGCATGTTGAACCCCTGGATCGTCGCCGGGCTCGGCCGGCCGGCCGCGCGCGGCAGCTCCCCGTTGACCCAGATCTCGGCATAATCGTCGACATTCGCCGTCAGCACCGCCTTGGCGCCCGCGGTCGCGAAGCCGCCGATCTCGGCTGGGATCGTCAAAGTCGCGCGGAACCAGAGGAAGGACACCCGGCCACCACCCCGCTTGGCACCGAGGTCGGTGGCGGCGATTTTCGGCCAGGATGAATTGTCGAAACCCGCTTCGCCGGCATGCGGGTCGATGTCGTAGGTCGATTTGAATTCGGGCATCGCATCGGGGATCGGGGGAACCTCGATGATCTTGGCTTCCAAGGTCCTCCACTGCGCACCGAACGCCGCTGAGCCCGCAACGGTCATCAGATCGACCGACAAGGTCGGGGGCAGCGAGGGCGCAAGAACCGCGGCCGGCATGGTGTGTCCCGCTGCCGGCGAGGGGTGGGTCGCGGGATCATTGTTGGGCATCGCAACGCCTCCGTGATTTTCTGATTGGCTTCGCATTTGAACCCGTGCTCCGACCCCGGCGCAAGGGTAAGCAACCGCAATTCCCAGCGGGCCCTTTTTTCGGGGACATCAGCTTGGCCCGGAACGGCCATCGGCATCCTCGGAAGGGGGATTCCATGGGCGGTCGCGTTCAGCGGCTGGACGCCGCCTCGCTCGTCGAGATTATTAGCGAAAACGTCGCGCCGCGCCGGCTCGCGGTCCGCATTCACTCTGATGGCGAGACCCATGGATCAGAGCAGCGCATTCCACCATTCTCTAAATAATGGCAACGTGAGCCGGAATTGGATGCCTGACGATCAGACCATGACCTCCCCATCCCGCACCGGCAGGGGGCCGAAGGCAGGCGGGGGGATGCGGCGCTTGGAGGCGGCTTCGTAGGCGGAGGCGATCTTCAGCAGAACATCTTCCTTGCCGGGCTCGGCGCGGAAGACGAGAGAGAAGGGGAGGCCGGGCGCGGGCAGGGTGGTCGGCGTATCGGCGGCGGTTGGGACATAGCGGGTGCGGTCGGGAGAGAGCGCGAACACCGGGTCCCACACCGTCGTCACATAACCGGCCGGGATCAGCGCCTCGGTCAGGCCGGCATTTGGGCCGTAGAACGATTCCATCCGCAGATTCGACGGCCCGCCCAGCGGGTCGTGGGCGCCGCCGATCTTAGCCGGAGGCAGGGGCGTGTGCAGGCGCACCAGCGCGTCGAGCCTGTTCTCCAGCATCACCATCATGTCGAGCCGGCGCAGCAATTCGCGCAGCATGATGCGCTCATCGACCCCCTGGCGCCCGCCCAGCGGGTTGCGCGGGTCGGCGACCTCTTCCCAGTTCCGGAACGCAGCGCGGCCGTCGTCGCCCCAGAATTTGGAGCGCGCGTTGAGGCTCGGGAAATCGACCAAGGTCTCGGTGAAGCCGCGCTCCCGCCAGTCCGCGGCGCGGCGCGACAGGTATTGCGGGATGTGAAAGCGGAACGACATCGCCAGCTCCTGGTTCTGGATCGTGGCGATGTCGAGATTGGCGGGCGGCGCGATGCGGCCTTCGGCCAGCTCGACGCAATAGTCGATCGGCGCCATCGAGCCGCCGCCGAACACCGTTCCGGGAAGAAACTCGGTCGGCCGGATCGCCGCGGCGAACTCCTTGAACACCGGTTGGCCGTCGGGGCCGAGGCGGAACAGCAGGTCCGGCATGAAGACCGGCACCAGCCGCGCCAGCGCCGCGCGGAAATCAGGGCTCATCTGCTCGATCTCGGGGTCGCGCTCCCACAATGGGTCGGCTGATTCGACCAGGGTCGCGCCGAGCTTCCGGCCGAGCACCGCCTTGATCTCGGCCGCGGCGGCGGTCGAGATCGGCTCGGCGGCTTTGTCGCCGGGACGGAGCAGCATCGACTCGCGGATGACCCCTATGCGCATGCCGCGGAGCGACGCCTCCGCGTTGGCGTGGCTCGCATAGGGCGTCGTCAGCACCGAGGAGCGCGGCACCGTCGTATAGGGGTCGCGCGGGTCGTAATAGCCGACTTCCGGGTCCTTCAGCGCATCGAGGATCTTGGCGCAGTCGCCGATGGTGCGGGCGAGGATGCCGGCACGGTCGCAATAGATGTCGGCGCCGATCGCCCCGCCGTTGAAGCCCAGCATCGCCTTGTGCGGCAGGATCAGCGCAACCGCATTGTGGTTGGCGGGGCCGCGCGTCGAAGCGCGGGTCTCCTCGCCGAGGCTCGCCATCACAAGGTTGGCGCTGACCGAAACGCCCGAGCCCGAGCTCGACCCCAGCGAGGCGGCGCGCGTCGTGTCGTAGGGGTTGGCGGGGTTGCCGCCCCAGCTCGAGCGCTGATAGCCGAGGGTCGAGGGCAGGATCTTGTCGGGCTGGTGGCGGCCGCCGGGGTTGCCGGCGCGGCCGTTATATTCGGTGTTGACCGCCTTGGCGAAGACGATCGCACCCTTGTTGCGCAACTGCTCGACGAGCACATGGTCGCGCGCCGGGAAATCGATATCGTAAGCCGCGTCGCCGCCGGCCGTCGTGCGCATGTCTTTGGTGTCGAACGGATCCTTGAACGAGAAGACGACGCCGTACATCGGCATCTCATCGAGCGGCGGGTTGGCGCCATAGCGGGCGTCGAGCTCGGCGGCGCGTTCGAGCGCATCGGGCAGCCGGCGAAACTGCTCGCAGACCGGCGGCGCGCCGGGCGGCAGCGGCCCCTCCGAGGGATGACGGTCGAACTCGCCGCGGCAGGTCACCGACCGCTCGCCTCGGATGTTGAGGGTGGCGAGCGCGTTCAATTGGCCGGCGTCAGGCTTGCCCGCGATCATGCCGTATTGCTGATGCACCGACGGGTCCGAGGCGGTCGGTTCCATGCGGCCGAATTCGAGCGGCGGGCCTCGGTACCGGTCGAGGTCGGGCAGGATCGCCGACGCCGTGACGGTCTCGGTCGGGAAAGCGAGCGGCGCCCCGGCGCGCACCACGCCCGCCGCCTCGGGGATCGGCGCGCCGTCCGCGGTCACCAGCAGGCTCGCGACCCCGTTAAAGGCGCGGGCGCGGTCGATATAGTGCCGGACAACCGCGACGCAATTTGTCCGCCCTTCCCGGATCGCCCGGTGCAGCTCGTCGATCGTCGCTTCTTCCAGAACGAACGGCTCGGTCATGACCTCGTCCCCAAACCTGCGGCCGTGTGGTTAGCCGCGATTTAGGTTACCGTCTCTGAAATCGGAGGGAAGGGAGTTCCGCACATGCAGCTCGGATGTTCATTGCCGGTGGCCGATATTGGCACGGGCCCTGCGGTATTGCGCGATTATGCGCAAGCGGCGGAGGGGCTGGGCTTGGCGCATCTGGTGGCGCCCGACCATGTGCTCGGGGCCAATCCGGCCGCGGATCATCAGGGCCGCCGCGTCGGCACCACGCAGAACGCCTATCACGACCCGTTCGTGCTGTTCGGCTTCCTCTCCGGCTGCACGCGGCAGATCGGCTTTGCTGTCGGCGTCCTGATCCTGGCGCAGCGGCAGGCGGTACTGGTGGCAAAGCAGGCGGCCTCGCTCGACGTGCTGCAGCGGCGGCCGGTTCCGCCTCGGCATCGGGGTCGGCTGGAACGAGGTCGAGTTCACCGGCCTCAATGAGGATTTCCACAACCGCGGTCCCCGCTCGGCGGAGCAGGTGCGGGTGATGCAGGCGCTGTGGGCCGAGCCGCATGTCGACTTCGCCGGCAAGTTTCACAAGATCGACGACGCCGGGATCAATCCGCGCCCGGCCTCGGGCCGCGTGCCGATCTGGTATGGCGGGCACGCCGAGGCAACCTTCCGCCGCTGCGCCCGATACGGCGATGGCTTTATGCCGCTCGCTTATCCGCCGAACGATGCGGCGCTCGCGGCATTCGACAAATTGCGCGCGCTGACGCGGGAAGCCGGGCGCGACCCGGCGAAGATGGGCCTCGAGGTCTGGGTTTCCCCCGGCGCCGGCACGCCCGAGGATTGGCGGCGCGAGGTGGAGTTCTGGAAGGCGGCTGGGGTCACCCACCTGACCGCGCACACGACCTATGTCAGCGGCCACCACAAGCGCATCGCCGGCCGCACAGCCGCCGAGCATCTGGCGGCGGTGACCCGCTACCGCGAGGCGGTCGCTGACCTGTTGTAGGGCGGATCATGCGCGGCATCCGCGCGAGCCTCCTCGCCGCCGCGTTCGCGCTGGCCGCGGTGCCGGCGTCGGCGCAGAAATCGGGCGGGACGCTCCGGGTCTACCACCGCGACAGCCCGGCCGCCATGTCGGTGCTCGAAGAGGCGAGCCTGTCGACCTCAATGCCGATGATGGCGGTGTTCAACAACCTCGTCCTCTACGACCAGCATGTTGCACAGAACAGCCTCGCCACGATCGTCCCCGACCTCGCCGCGAGCTGGTCGACCAGCGAGGACGGGAAGAGCCTCGTCTTCGCGCTGCGCCAGGGCGTCAAGTGGCACGACGGCAGGCCGTTCACCGCCGCCGATGTTAAATGCACTTGGGATCTGCTCCTCGGCAAGGCAGACGCAAAGCTGCGCATTAACCCGCGCCGCACCTGGTACAGTAATGTCGAGGAGGTCGTGGCAAACGGCGATTTCGAGGCGGTCTTTGTGCTGAAGCGGCCGCAGCCGGCGCTGATTGGCGCTGCTCGCCTCGGGCTATGCGCCTATTTATCCGTGTCACGTCTCGCCGGCGCAGATGCGTCAGCATCCGATCGGCACGGGCCCGTTCAAATTCATCGAATACAAGCAAAACGAGGCGATCAAGCTCGTCCGAAATCCCGATTACTGGAAGCCGGGCCGGCCCTATCTCGACGGCATCGAGTACACGATCGTGCCGAACCGCTCGACTGCGATCCTGGCCTTCACCGCCGGCAAGTTCGACCTGACCTGGCCCTACGATGTCGCGATACCGCTGTTGAAGGAAGTCAAGGCGCAGGAGCCCGCAGCGGTCTGCGAGGCGGCGCCGATGAACGCCAGCCGCAACCTCGACATCAACGGCGCCGCCCCGCCTTTCGACAATCCCGAGATCCGCCGCGCGATGGCGCTCTCCCTCGACCGCAAGGCATTCATCGACATTCTCGGGGAAGGGCAGGGCGGCATCGGCGGCGCGATGCTGCCGCCGCCCGCCGGTGTCTGGGGACTGACGCCGGAAATGCTGCAAAAGCTGCCCGGCTATGGCCCCGATATCGCCAGGAACCGCGCCGAAGCGCGCGCGATCATGGAGAAATCCGGCTATGGCCCGGACCACCGGCTCGCGGTCAAGGTCTCGGCCCGCAACATCCCGATCGCCCGCGACCCGGCGGTGATCCTGATCGACCAGCTGAAGTCGATCTATATCGACGGCGACCTCGATTTGGTCGAGACCGCGGTCTGGTTTCCCAGGCTCGTGCGCCGCGACTACAAGGTGGCGCTCGGCCTCGGCGCCAGCGGTGTCGACGACCCGGACCAGCAATTCTACCAGAACTATGCCTGCGGCTCGGAGCTCAACGTTACCGGCTACTGCAACCGCGAGATCGAACAGCTGTTCGATCGCCAGTCGATGGAGGCGGACCAGCAGAAACGCAAGGAGCTGGTTTGGCAGATCGACCAGCGCCTGCAGCAGGACGAAGCCCGCCCGATCATCTACTACAACAATGCAGCGACCTGCCGGCAGCCCTGGGTCAAGGGGCTGACGATCATGGTCAACAGCATCTACAACGGCTGGCGGATGGAGGACGTCTGGCTCGACCGATAACGGACACTAGGCGCGAGCCGAGACCTTGCGCCACCACCGGTCGAGGCTCCACTCCCCGCCACCGACGACGAAGAAATAGAAGAAGATGAAGCAGTAGAGGATCGCGGCATCCCCGGCGTTGATGACGGGAAAGAAATTGCGCGGCGCGTGCGACATGAAATAGGCGACGGCCATCTCCCCCGACATGATGAAGGCGGCGATCCGCGTGTAAAGGCCGACGCACACCAGCGCCCCGCCCACGGCCTCGATCACCCCCGCCAGCCCCAAGAGCGAGAAGAGGTGGAGCTGATCGAAATTGGCTACATGCGGAAAGCCGAACAATTTGGCAAGGCCGTGCTCCATAAAAAGGAGCCCGGCAAAAAACCGTAGGATACTCAGGACGCGTGGTCCCCATGTATCGGCCATGGCAGTTCCTCCCCCGATCGAGTTTCTCCACCACCGTGCCGAGACGGCGGCCATCCGTCAAGTCCGGTTCAACCTTCGCGCGGGTACAGCACGGCGCGGCCGGTAAGGCGGCGATCGCGCAACGCCGCCAGCGCGTCACCGGCCTGGTCGAGCGGGAACGGCACGACCTGGTCCGGCTGCACCAGGCCTCGGCCATAGAGATCGAAGATCTCGGCATAGCAGGCCGCCATCCGGTCCGGGCGGCGCTTGCGGTAGTCGCTGACCTGCAAGCCGCTGACCTCGATGTTCTTCAAGAGCAGGTAGTTGGCTTTGATCGTCGGGATGCCGCCGGCGGCAAAGCCGATCACCACCAGACGGCCGCACCAGGCGAGCGCTCGCAAGGCCGCCGCCAACATTTCCCCGCCCAGAGGGTCGAGAATGATGTCGGCGCCCCGCCCCTCGGTCTCCGCGTGGACCTGCTCGCGCAACGCCTCGCGCAAATTCGAGCGGGACAGGTCGATTATTGCATCGGCACCAGCCTCGCGCAGCACCGCTTCCCTCTCGGGCCGCGAAATGCCGGCGAGCACGCGCGCCCCCATCGCGCGGCCCAGCTGCACCGCCGCCCGCCCGACCCCGCCCGAGGCGCCGAGGACCAGCACCGTCTCGCCGGGTGTTAGCCGCGCGCGCTCGCGCAACGCGAACCAGGCAGTGTCGTAAACAAGGCTCAGCGATGCGGCCTCGGGAAAGGACATCCGCGGCGGCAAGGGGTGGCATTGATCGGCCGGCAGCACCACCGCCTCGGCATAGCCGCCCGCTTCGGCCATCGCCAGCACCCGATCGCCGACCCGCAGCGTGCCCACCTCTGGTCCCAGCGCCGCGACCATGCCGGCCGGCCCCTTGCCGGGGATGAACGGGCGCGGCGGCAGGAACTGGTAGGCGCCTCCAACTACCAGCAGGTCGACGTAATTGACCGGTACGGCATGCACCGTCACCAGCACTTCACCCGGCCCCGGAACCGGCATCGGTGCCTTGGCGACGCGCAGCCGCTCCGGAGGCCCGAATTCGTCAACCACGATCGCGCGCATCCCTCACCCGCGCATCGGCAAAGGCTGCACCAAGCCCTCCGCCACAAGGCGCGCCAGCTCGCGCTTCAGCACCTTGCCGCTGGCGGTCAGCGGCATCTCATCCAATGTCAGAAAAAATTCCGGCATGTCGTATTGCGGCAAGCCGGCCACATCCAGATGGTCGAGGATCGCGCCCGGCTCGGCGCACATGCCTTGGCGCGCCACCACGGCGAGGCAGACGCGCTCGCCGAGCCGCGGGTCGGGGACCGGAAAGGCCGCCGCCTGCGCCACCGCGGCATGGCGCAGCGCCAGCGCCTCGATCCTTGCCGGGTGGATGTTGCGGCCACCGCGGATGATCACATCCTTCTTGCGGCCGGTGACGCGCAGATAGCCGTCGCCGTCGATCCGACCGAGATCGCCGGTCATGAACCAGCCCTCGGCATTGAACGCGGCCTCGGTCGCCTGCTGGTCGTCGAAATAGCCGAGCATCAGGCTGGCGCCGCGGCCGCCGATCTCCCCGATCTCGCCGGGCCGCACCTCGGCATCGGGGTCATCCTGGCGCCAGATGCGGATCTCGTAGCCCTCGCAGGCGCGGCCGCAGGTCTCGACGATGCGCTCGGGCGGGTCGACGGGCAGCGTGTATTGGTGCGAGCAGGTCTCGGTCATGCCGTAGCCGCTTTGCGGCACCACCCCGCAGCGCAGCAGCCCCTCCACCAAACCCGCCGGGGCGGCGGCGCCGGAAATGCGGAAGCCGCGCACCGCTCCGAGCCGCTCGACACCGCGAACCCGCATTTCGGCCAACAGGTCGATCGCATGCGTCGGCACGCCGAACAGGAAGCCGGCGCCGGTCTCCTCCAGCCGGTCGACGAGGCTCTGCCCGCGCGGCAGGTCGTGCACGACGAGCTCACCGCCGCCCGCCAGTGCCGTGATCAGCGCGCCGAGCCCGAGATTGTGGCTCAGCGGGCTCAGCGTGTAGAGCACGGTGCGCTCCAAGGCCCAATCGCGGGCCATCATCCGCGCCGTGGCGAACAAGGTGTTGTCGCTGTGCATGACGCCCTTCGGCTCGCCGGTGGTGCCGGAAGTGAAGGGCAGGTAGGTGACCTGGTTCGGGTCTTCGCTGACCGCCAGATCCACGGAGGGACCCGGCAGATCGGCAAAAGGCGCCGCTTCGGCGGGGCCGACACAATGGACGAGCTTGACGAACTCGCACCCGGCCAGCCGATCGAAAAGATCGGTGCGGCCGGCATCTGCGATCACCGCCGCCGCGCGCATCCGCTCGATCAGCGCGATGACCTCGCCCACCCGGTGGTCGCGGTGCAATGACGGGCAGCAGACATAGCCGTTGCGCGAGCAGGCAAGGAGCGCCGCCGCGGTCTCGACCCGGCTCGGCAGCCACACCGCGATCCGCTGGCCGGGCCGCACGCCATGGCCGGCGAGATGCGCCGCCAGCCGGTCGGCGGCTTCGACCAACGCCCGATAGGTCAGCCGGCGGTGCCGGTCGCGCACCGCGAAGGCGTCCGGTGTCTCGCGCGCGTGGCGGACGGCGATCCGGTAGATCGTCTCGCCGCCCCAGAACCCGGCCGCGGTGTAAGCGGCGACGGTCGGCGCGTTCGCCAGGGTCAGCAATCTCCCCCGCGGGAGCTCGCTCATCAGCACACCGCCCCTTGCCGGCGCAGCGTCGTATTCATTGGGTCAACCGACTGCAACACGAAAGATCCGCATGTAGTTGCCGCCGGCGATCTTGCCGGCCTCCTCCGGGGTAAAGCCGCCGTTCAGCATCGCTGCGACGAGCTGCACCCATTGGGTATAGTCTTGCACACTGCCGGGGGCGACCTGCTGGTCGGTGCCGATGCTGACGTGATCGACGCCGACGACATCGGCCATCTCCTTCAACCCTTCGACATACTTGTCCAAATTCGGGAAAAAGTGCCAGACGCCGATCGAGCCGCCGGTCTCTACAATCGCCCGTGCGTGGTCTCGGCTGATCTGCCGCCCCTTCAACGGTGTCGGGCCCATCGCCTTCGATTCGAACAACGCAGTGTGCGAGAGCAGCAAGGGTTTGGTGGCCACTTTGGCCGCCTGCTTGACCGTATCCTCGGTCGCGTGTGCCACGTCGCATACCAATCCGAGCCGGTGACAGGCGCGGATCGCCTCGGCGCCGAATGGGGTGAGCCCATCGTGCGTCACCGCGCCGGTCTGAAAGTCTCCGATGTCGTTCGGCGTGTAGTGCACCAGCTGCACGTGCCTGACGCCGCGCTGGTGCGCTTCCTCGAGGCGCTCGAGCTTCATCTCCAGGAAGTCGAGCCCTTCGATGTCCGCCACAATGGCCGGCTGCCCGGCGGCATGCGCCGCCTCGAGGTCGGCGGCCGTGAGGGCGCGGCGCAGCCCGTGGTACGCCACAATCTCGTCGATCCAGGCCAGCCGCTCGAGATGGTGGCTGTAGAGCTGGCCCGGCGCCGGCGTGTGCAGCGCGCCCAGCACGCCGGCCGCATTCCGACCGAGGACGGGGCCGTCCGGCACGTCGGCGAGACAGGCGACCGCCAACGATCCCGCCCGCATGCCATTCGCGAGATCGTCCCCGGGGGCCGCCTTCGAGGTGATCCCGGTCGCCCCGCCATGGGTATGGACATCGACCGAGATGGATTTGCGCAAAACGCCGAGCGCGGCAGAGGTGGCTTCGGCCGTCTGCGCGGCGGCCGTCGAGCCCGTCGGCGCCGCGCCGCCGGCAAGCATCCCGCCAACCGACGCCAGCACCGTGCCCCACATCCAGTTTCGGCGCGTCAGCGCGTGACTGCAGCAGTCCATGTGTTCTCTCCCGAATCCCTATGGCGGCCCGGTTCCGCCCTGCGCAAAAATGCCTTGACGCGCTGCGGCGTCGCCGGCAGCCGGGTTACTGCACCCGGAACGCCGACCGCTTCGTCGATCGCCGCCGCGATCACCGCACCGACCGCAGCGATACCGCCTTCGCCCGCGCCCTTGATGCCGAGCGGGTTCAAGGGGCTCGGCGCGTCTTCAGTGATCAGCACATCCATGGGTGGGGTTTCGCGCAAGGTCGGCATCAAGTAATCAGCGAGGGTGACGCTCAGCGGTTCGCCGTGCTCGTCATATAAGAATTCCTCGTAGAGCGCGCCGCCCAATCCTTGCAGAAAGCCGCCCGCTAGCTGGCCCTCGATCAGCATCGGGTTGATCGCCCGCCCGACGTCGTAGGCGACCAGATAGCGCTCGACGGTCACGTGCCCGGTCTCGGCGTCGACCCGCACCACCCCGGCATGCACGCCGTAGGGATAGGTCATGTGCGCGGTGCGGAACCAGCCCTCGGCGGAGAGCCCCGGCTCGCGGTCGCCGACCGTCGGCGAGTCGGGTGCGAGATGCCGTGCTAGCTCCGCCAGCGTGATCGAGGGGCCGCCCGGCTGATCGCGATGAACCACGGTACCGTCGACGATGTCGAGCCGATCGGGTGCGGTCTGGAGTAGCGCGGCCGCCATCTCCAGCGCCTTTGCGCGCAGCTTCAAAGTCGCGGCGTGGGTCGCGTTGCCGGTCATCACCGACGCGCGCGAGGCGTGCGCGCCGATGCCGTATTGGATGCGGTCGGTCTGGCCCAGCACTACCCGCACCCTGCGGTAATCGACGCCCAGAGCATCGGCGCAGATCTGGGCCATCGCGGTCGCGATTCCCTGGCCGACCGAAGAGCCGCCGGTGACCAGCTCGACCTCACCCGTCGTATCGACTGTGACTCGGGCGCCGTCCATCGGGCCAAGCCCGCCTTTTTCGACGAAGATGCCGATCCCCGCGCCGACTAATTGGCCCTCGGCGCGCCGACGCCGCAGCTCCGCCTGAAGCTCGTCCCAGCCGATCCGTGCCATTGCCTTGTCGAGCAGCAGCGGGTAGTCGCCCAAATCGTAGATCACGTCGGTGCCGAGTGCGGCGAGCGGCCGGCGGAACGGCATCTCGGCCGGCGTGATCAAATTGCGCCGCCGCACCTCCACCCGGTCGAGGCCGAGCCGGTCGGCGATCGCGTCGATCAACCGCTCGCGCACGAAGGTGCCCTCGAACCGTCCCGGCGCCCGATAGGTCGCGGCCGGCGTCTTGTTGGTCAGACGGAAATGGCAGACGGCGCGGTAGGCTGGGATATGGTATGGGCCCGGCAGCATGCTGATCGTCAGCTCCGGAACGCGGGCGCCGTGGGTGCGCACATAGGCGCCCTGGTCGAGAGAGAATTCATCTTCCAGCGCCAGCACATGCCCTTGCGCGTCGACGGCGGCGCGGGCGTGGTGCCGCTGCTGGCGCGAATGGTTCGCCGCCATCAAATGCTCGCGCCGGTCCTCGATCCATTTGACCGGCCGGCCCAGCCTCAGCGCCGCGAGGCAGACCAGGAAATCCTCCGGGTAGAGCTCGCCGCGGATGCCGAACCCGCCGCCGGTATTCCCTTCTTTCAGCACCACCGCCGCGGCGCTGCGGCCGAGCATCCGCGCCAGCGCGTCGCGGTTGCGGTGCGGCACCTTGGCCGCGCCGTAAAGCTCCAGCACATCGCGCGCGGTGTCCCAATGGGCGAGTGCGCCGCGGGTCTCGATCGGCACCCCGGTATGACGACCGATCGTCAGGTCGAGCGCGACGATTGCGTGCGCCGCGGCGAACGCCGCCTCGACCTCGCCATAGCCGGCGCGCATGACCAGTGCCTCGGTCGAAAGCCCGGGGGCGAAGCTGCCGGGTGCGGCGTCGGCGTCGAGAAGAGGGGTCAATTCCTCGGCGTCGATCAGCACGAGGTCCGCCGCGTCTTCGGCGAGATAGGGATCGGTCGCGAACACCGCCGCCACCGGCTCGCCGACATAGCGCAACCGGTCGCGCGCCAGGATCGGCTGGCGGTAGGGGCGCAACGCTTCGGCCGCCGGGTCCCGGAAATCGATCGGCGGCAGATCGGCGAGGTCGGCGCCGGTCCACACCGCCGCGACGCCGGGTGTAGCGAGTGCTGCCGCGATATCGATCCGGCGGGTCACGGCATGGGCGTAAGGCGAGCGCACGACGCGCATGTGCAGCTGGTGCGGAAAGCCAATATCGCCGACAAAGCGGCCGCGCCCGGCAACCAGCGGCGGGTCTTCAAGCCGCGGCAGCGAGCGGCCGATCATCGCCGGCGCAATTCGGCGGCGGCGGCGCGCACCGCGGCGACGATGCCCTGATAGCCGGTGCAGCGGCAGAGGTTGGCCGAGAGCGCCTCCAGCAAATCCTCGTCGCCGATATCGGGCTCGCGCTCCAGAATGCCCAACGTCAGCATCAGGAAGCCCGGCGTGCAGAAGCCGCATTGCACCCCGTGATGCGCGATAAAGGCGCGCTGCAGCGGATGCAGCGCGTCGCCGTCGGCCAGCCCCTCGACGGTGCGGACGGCAGAGCCTTCGGCCTGCACCGCGAACATCAGGCAGGACCGCACCGGCTCGCCGTCGACCAGCACGGTGCAGGCGCCGCATACCCCGTGCTCGCAGCCCATATGCGTGCCGGTCAGCCCGCATTCGTCGCGGATCGCATCGAGCAGGGTGCAGCGCGGCTCCAGCCGCAGCGCATAAGCCCGGCCGTTCACTCTCAGCGCAATATCGACCGGCTCGACCAAAGGCTGATCCTCACCTGCAAGCCTGCGTCAGCGCCCGATGCACCATGGTGCCGATCAGCTCGCAGCGGTATTGCGCATCGGTCTGGGCGTCTTCCAGCGGGTCAAGCGCCGCGGCAGCGGCAGCGGCAGCTTCACGAAAGATCGTCTCGCCGGGCCGTTGGCCGCACAGCACCGCCTCGGCGGCGGCGATCCGGCGCGGCGTTGCCTCGGCCCCGCCGACGCCGAGGCGCGGCGCGGCGATGACGCCGTCCTCGATCCGCAGCACCGCCAGCGCCATCGCCATCGCAAAGTCTCCAGCGCGGCGGGCGAATTCGGCAAAGCCGAAACACGTGGCCGGCGGCAGGATCGGGAGCCGCGTCTCGACCAGTAGCTCGTCGGCGGCGAGCGCCGTCGTCATCGCCCCTCGGAAAAATTCCCTCGCCTTCAGAACCCGTTCGCCGTCATGGCTGACGGCAATCACCTCGGCGTCCAATGTCGCCGCCGCGAGACACCATTCCGCTGCCGGGTCGGCATGCGCCAGGCTGCCGCAGAATGTCCCGCGCAGCCGGATCGGGTAATGCCCGATATGGCGCACGATCGCGGCCAGCATCTCGCCGAGCGGACCGGTGCAGGTCGGACGGTGGAACGAAGCGTGGCGCACCCGCGCGCCGATCTGCAGCATGCTGTCCTGCTCGACCATCGCGTCCAGTCCGGCGACCTGGTTGATGTCGATCAGATGCGCCGGCCGCGCTAACCGAAAGGCCATGATCGGCACCAGGCTCTGCCCTCCCGCCAGCACCCGGCCTTCCTGCGGCGCCAGCTCGGCGAGGAGCCGCAACGCGTCGGGCAGTGTCGTCGGACGGTGGTATGTGAAGGGTGCCGGCTTCACCTGATCCGCGCTCCTGATGACCGTTGCCCAACTATAACAAGGAAGTCTAATTTCGCCGGTCCCTTCGGCTGCATGCCGGGATATCTCGACTTCCGGTTCCCAGACGACGGCTGGCGCACCCGCCACCCGAAGCTCGCGGCCTGGTACGCGGCGGTCGAGCATGCCCTCGATGCAGGTGACCAAGCCGCCGACGGGGTGAGCACGGAGCGCTCGGCCGCGGCGTGGCGATGAAGGGGACAGCGCCCGCTTAGGCGCCAAATCGCGTCGCGATCACCGTCTCCATCATGCTCGCGACGATCAGGGAAACCTGGGATCCCGCGCCTCGTACCAAAGCTCGTGACGGTGCGACTATAGCTCGTTTGGCTAGTGCCGTTGAGGGCCTCCCGAGACGAGAACCCCTACCGGAAAATCGGCGAGGATCTCGGTCGCATGAGGTCGTTCCAGCAACTCCAGGCTGCGGTCGGCAAATACATCGCGCCAACTACCGGGCGCCGAGGGTAGAACGACCCGCGTTGATCCCCAATCGACCGGCATGCCGTCGCGGTAGAGCCGCTGCACAAGGCGCGGCACCATGACGACGAGCGATAAATCCTCCCAGCTTCGTGCGAAAGCGCACAGATGGCTGCTTTTTTCACCCTCTATCTCGAGCGGCTGATAATCGCCCTCGGCAAACAGCTCCGGAAATGCCCGGCGCAGCGCGAGTAGCCGCTGCGTCGCAAACAACTTCTCTCGCCCATCCTGCCAATGGGGGGCAAGGTCGGCCGGCGAGGCGGCGGCCACCTCGTCGAGCAGCGCCTGACGCTTGCCCCAGTCGACCGGCCGTCGGTTGTCGGGGTCGACGAGGCTGAAATCCCATAATTCATCGCCCTGATAGATATCCGGCACCCCCGGCACGGTCAGCTTGAGCACGAGCTGGGAGAGCGACGTGATCGCCCCGAGGCGTGCCAGCGATCCGACGAAATTGTGGAACTGGGCGAGAAACGGGCTGGCTCGTGATGCATCGAGCACGCTTTGGACAAAGCGCTGAAGTGCTGCTTCGTAAGGAGCGTTGGGGTTGCTCCAGCTTGTTTGCTCCTTTGCTTCGCGCACGGCCTTGACCATATACGCTCCGATCCGATCGCGCAGGTTGCTCATCCCTTCTAGATCGTCGGGCGTGAGATCCGGCGGCCAGGCGCCAAGGAGCGCTTGGTAAAAGAGATATTCGATGTTGCGGCTCGGCACGATTTCGCCGTCGATCTCGGACCGGCGCGAGCGGTTAAGGCGGGTCCACTGGGTCAACCGTCGGCCCCATTCGCGCGGCATCTCCGACAACAGCGCCAATCGGGCGCGGCCATCCTCGCCGCGCTTGGTGTCGTGCGTGGCCGTCGTCACCATCGCACGCGGCCAATGGCGGGCGCGGTCCCGCGTCAGGCGATGAAAGGCGGCGACCGACATGCCAAAGCGCCGCGGATCGCCACCGACCTCGTTTAGCGCCAGCAGCCGGACATAACGATAGAACGCCGTATCCTCGGCGGCCTTGGCCATTACCGGCCCGGTCACCTGCTGAAAATGCATAGCGACGCGCAATATTTCCTCGGCATCGTCGCGCAACGTCGGTCCGCAAGCATCGGCGGTCAAGACCCGGCGGATGAAGTCGAAGATGCCGACATCGATGCCGTGCCAGCGTTTTCTCGCTTGCGCCAATGCCCATTCGATATAGCGCCGATCGTCCTCGCCGGCGCCTTGGGGCGAGACATAGGTGCGATAGACAGGGAAACCCGCAATGACCTCCTCGATCGCCGCCAACATGCCGTTGAAGGTAAAGTCACGGGTCCGCCACTCACGCATCGCCAGTTGATGAAACTCTCGCGCGAGCACATTCACCTCGCTGGCGAGGTTGACCTGCATGATCCGCCTTTTGCAGTCATAGAGAACGTTGTCGAAAGTCTCGTCACGGCCGCTGAACCGTCGGTAGACGCGGCTGATCGGCCCTTCGCCGGCGGGATCGACGAAAAGCGCCAGGACCTGATTGGCAAAGTCGTATCCGGTCGTGCCGGCGACCGACCAATTCGGCAATATCTCGTAGGGCGCCAGGATCTTTTCGACGAGGATGTAACGCGGCGCGGCGGATCGCTGCTGCAGCCTTTCGCAATAGGCCCGCGGATCGAACAGCCCGTCAACATGGTCGATCCGTACCCCTTGCACGTCGCCGCGCCCTACAAGTTCGAAGATCAGCCGGTGGGCGTGCTCGAACAAAGCCGGCAGCTCGATCCGCAGCCCGGCGAGGTCGTTGATGTTGAAAAAGCGCCGGTAGTTGATCTCTTCGGCGGCCGCTCGCCAATATGCCAGGCGGTAGGTCTGAGCTTCCAGCAGCTGGTGCAGCCGGCCAAAGCTCTCAGCTTCGCCAGGCCGGCCTGCGAAATGTCTCAGTGCCGCAGCGATTGCACTCGCGGCATCCGGCTCGCGCGCCGATGCGGCCAGCCGCCGCCGCAGCGCGCCCGCCTCCTCACGGGCAACATCGGCGGGCCGGGCCTCGATCGCGGCGAAATCCCGCGCGAGAGCGGCGAGCGGGCTTCCGCCGGCATTGAGGATCGTCGGATAGCTGAGGGGCGAGATCGGAAAGCGGTGGTCGTAATACCGCGCGCTGAAGCTTCCCTGCGCGGAATCGAAGCTCAGCGAGATTTCGCCGTTTTCGAGAACCACGCCATATTGGTCCCCCCAGCACCGGAAGCAGCACCC
>CAWAFE010000056.1:0-166387 GCA_963781215.1 uncultured Alphaproteobacteria bacterium | reverse complement strand
GTCAACGCCGACAGCCCAACCCTGCCGACCGCCGTGCTGGTCGAGGCGGCGCTGGCGCTGGCCGCGCCCGGCGACCGGATCGTCCTCGGCCCGGCCGAGGATGGCGGCTACTACTGCATCGGTTTGAAGCAGAGCCATCCGCGGCTCTTCGAGGAGATCGACTGGAGCACCGAGCGGGTCTTCGCCCAGACCCTCGACCGGGCGCGCGAGATCGGCCTCGACACGGTCGTGTTGCCGGCCTGGTACGATGTCGACGATCCGGTCTCGCTGCACCGGCTGACGGCCGAATTGCTCGACGGAAATACCGGCGGCGGCTATGCCGCGCCATATACCGCGGCGTTCCTGCGCCGGCTGCGCGGCGGCCGGCCGAAACCGTGAGCGGGCACCGCCTACAGGTCTGTTTCTGTGCGGCGCCGCCCTTTTTGGCCTGACCATGCTCGGCCTGCACGAGCAGCATCGCGATCATCCCGGCCGTTTCGTCGCCGTCGCCGCGGCGCAGGCTGCCTTCTACCTGCTGTCGACATGGCTGGTGTGGGATAGCGGCGTTTCCAGGCGCGGGCTGGCGATGATCCTCGCATTCGCCGCATTGCTACGGCTGCCGGTCCTGATCGCGCCGCCATACCTCTCGACCGACATCTACCGCTACGTCTGGGATGGTCGGGTCGAGGCCGCCGGCATCAACCCCTACCGCTATATCCCGGTCGACCCGCATCTCGAAGCGCTGCGCGATGCGGCGATCTTTCCGCAGATCAACCGCGGCAACTACGCGCCGACGATCTATCCGCCCTTGGCCGAGGGGATTTTTCTCGCCGTCACCCGCTTCGGCGAACGGACGATTGTGATGAAGGCGGCGATGGTCGGCTTCGAGGCGATCGTGATCGCCGTGCTTCTGCGGCTGCTCGCCTCGGCCGGAATGCCGAAGCCGCGCGTCTTGGTCTATGCTTGGCACCCGCTGCCGCTCTGGGAATTTGCCGGCAGCGGGCACATCGATGCGGCGCTGATCGCCTGCGTCGTGCTGGCGCTGTGGGCGCGGTGGGAGGGCCGGTCGTGGCTCGCCGGGACGGCACTCGCCGGCGCAGCCTTGGTAAAGCTCTATCCGGCAGTGCTGCTGCCGACGCTGTGCCATCGCCGCGACTGGCGCCCGGCGGTTGGGTTCGCGGCGGCGCTGGTCCTCGGCTACCTGCCCTTCATCGGCGCCGGCTGGGCGGTGTTGGGGTTTTTGCCGGGATACGCCGCGGAGGAGGGCTTCGGCGCGGGCGGCGCCGGCTTTTATCTGTTGAGCCTGATCCGGACCCTGCCGTGGTGCGGCGGGCTGCCGACGCTTGCCTATATCGCGGTTGCGGGCGCGGTCCTCGCCGCGCTGGCCATCCGGAGCTTGCTCCGGGACAGCCTTGATAATGACTTCACCGGCGCCGCATCGCTGGCGGCGGCATTCGTGGTCCTCGTGTCGCCGCATTACCCCTGGTATTTCGTCTGGCTCATCGTGTTCGCCTGTTTTGCGCCTCGCCTGTCGCTGCTGTGGTTGACGATCGCGAGCTTTCTGCTCTACCTCGTCCCGGTGGGCTCGCAACTGGTGCGGGACAATCATCGGCTGCTGGTCGAATCGGCGATCTTTGGGCCGTTCGCCGTCCTTACGGTCTTCGACCTCCGTCGCCGGACGATACGGAGCGGCTGAGAATGGCCTCGAGGCGCTATTTCGACCACATCGCCGCCGAGCGGGGGGCGGTCGCCGAGGAAGAGCCCGTTTGCCTCTATCTGGAGACGACAAACCGCTGCAACCTGCTGTGCACGACCTGCCCGCGCACCTTCGAGGCGCTGGAGCCGCCGACCGATATGAGCTGGGAAATGTTCACGACGATCGTCGATCAGTTTCCGAAGATCACGCGCGTGGTATTGCACGGGGTCGGCGAGCCGATGATGGTGCCCGCCCTGCCGCGAATGATCCGCTATTTGAAAGACCGCGGCAGCTATGTGCTGTTCAACACCAACGGCACCCTGCTGACCGAGCGCAAGGGACGGGAATTGATCGCGGCCGGGCTCGACGAGTTGCGCCTGTCGCTCGACGCCGCCGAGCCCAGGGCATTCGAAGAGGTGCGCGGGCGCAACATGTTCGCCCGCATCCTGCGCAACATCCGTCGTTTCCGCGCATTGCAACAGGAGCGCGGCGCGACGGCGCCGAAGCTGTCGCTGTGGCTGACCGGGCTCAAGGAAACGGTGGACCAGCTGTCTGACTTCGTCAGGCTCGCCCACGGGCTCGGCATCCCGGAGGTCTATTTGCAGCGGCTCGTCTATTTCGCCGACGGGCAGGGCCTGGCGCGGCCGCAATCGGCGCTGTTCGAGGACGAGGACGGAGAAGAGAGCCGGCTCGTCCGCGAGGCCGAGGCGCTGGCCGCGGCTCTTGGGGTCTCGTTCAACGCCTCGGGGGCGACCAACCCCGTCTCCAGCCTGCGGCAGCAGAACGAGAAGCGGCCGTGGTCGCTGTGCCGCCGCCCCTGGACATTGATGTATTTCACCGCCCACGGCCGCGCCATCCCGTGCTGCATCGCGCCCTTTTCGATGCGCGGCTACGACGGCTTCACGCTCGGCGACGCGACCCAGGAGAGCCTGCGCGAGATCTGGAACGGCGCGCGCTACCAGGCCTTCCGCCGCGCGCTGCTGAGCGACGAGCCGGCGCCGGCCTGCGCCGGCTGCGGCCTGCGCTGGAGCCTGTAAGCAATGCCGCGGCTCCGCGTCGCGGTGGTGATCCCGACCCTCGACGAGGAAGCGGCGATCGGCGGCGTGCTCGCGGCGATCCCGCGCGATGCCGTGGACGAGATCGTCGTCGCCGACAGCGGCAGCGCCGACCGCACCGTCGAGCGCGCGCGTGCCGCGGGCGCCCGGATCGTGACCGAGAGCCGCCGCGGCTACGGGCGCGCCTGCAATGCCGGTGCGGCGGCGGCAGAAGGCTGCGACATCCTCGTTTTCCTCGACGGTGACGGCAGCGACCCGCCGGAGCTGATCCCGACATTGCTCGCACCGATCCTCGACGGAAGCTGCGATTTTGTCATCGGCTCGCGCACCCGCGGCCGGCGCGAGCATGGCAGCATGAGCGCTCACCAGATCCTCGCCGGGCGTGCCGTCGGCTTTCTGCTGCGTCTCTTTTACGGCGTGCGCTATACCGATATGTGCCCGCTCCGCGCGATCCGGCGCGAGGCGCTTAACGGGCTCGGCATGCGCGAGATGACCTTCGGCTGGAATTTGGAGATGCAGATGCGGGCGGCCCGCGCCGGGTTGCGCATTCTCGAGATCCCGGTCGATCATCGCCGGCGGGCTGGCGGCGCGTCCAAGGTTTCCGGCAGCCTCTCGGGGACGTTCAGGGCCGGCCTGCGCATCGGATCGACCCTCGCCCGCGTTGCCGCCGAGGGACGCCCGCGATGAACCCGAACCCGCTCTCCGACGTCGCCCAGTTTCTGAGCCAGCCGGCCTGGACGACCCCGGTCTTCTGGCTGCTGACCGTCGCCAGCATCGTCATCGCCCTCTATGCGTGGCGCAATGTACCCGCGCAGCGAACCGGCCGGAATTTGTGCGGTTGGGCCTTTCGCTTTCTGATCGGGGCGATGTGGTGGCAGCAGACCTTGTGGAAATTGCCGCCTTATTACACCGATCACCCCGAGCAGCCCTTCGGCGATACCGGGCTCGCCTATTGGATGGGGCAGATGGGCAGGCACGCCGCGATTCAGTTGCAGGCCGATTTCGTCAATCAATTGGTGCTGCCGCATTTTTACCTGTTTGCGCCGATCGTCTATGCGCTCGAAGTGTTGACCGCGGTGTCGCTGATATTGGGGCTTTTCGTCCGGTTTTGGGCGATCATCGGCGCCTTGCAGATCCTCAACCTCTGGCTTGGCCTCTACAGTGCCCCCGGCGAATGGCCGTGGACCTATTTCTTTCTTTTGGTGCTGATGCTGGTTTTTGCCGTGCACCGTTACGGCCGCGCCCTCGGCCTCGATGCGATCATCGTCAGCCGCAACGGCCCGCGCCCGCGCCTCCTCGCGCTGGTGACGTAAGGGACCCCTCACCGCAGCTCCGGGAAATCCTCCTCCCAGAATTCGCCCGCTGCCCGGCCGGGAGCGGCGGGCCGGGCAGCTTCGGCGGCGCGCAACTCGACACGGCGGATCTTGCCGGAGATGGTTTTCGGCAATTCGGCGAATTCGAGCCGGCGCACGCGTTTGTAGGGTGCAAGGCGCTCGCGCAGGTGGCGGAAGATAGAGAGGGCCGTGTCGCGGTCGGCGGGCTGGTCGGCGGCGAGTGCCACAAAGGCCTTCGGGACGCCGAGGCGCAACGGGTCGGGCGACGGGACGACCGCTGCCTCGGCCACCGCCGGATGCTCGATCAAGGCACTTTCGAGCTCGAACGGGCTGATCCGATAGTCCGAGGCTTTGAACACATCGTCGGCGCGGCCGACATAGGTGAACCAGCCATCCGCGTCGCGCAGCGCTACATCGCCGGTGCGATAGGCCTCTCCGGCCAGAGGCAGAATTGCACCGTCCTCGCCCTGATAGCCGTGCATCAGCCCGAGCGGCGGCGGATCGAGCTCGAGGCAGATTTCGGCCTCCTCCTGCTCGGCGCCGTCGGGATCGAGGAGCCGCACGCGATAGCCCGGCGCCGGCCGCCCCATCGCCCCTGGCTCGACCCGTTGGCCGGGGAAATTTCCAATCTGCAACGTCGTCTCGGTCTGGCCGTAGCCGTCGCGGACGGTCAGACCCCAGGCCGCTTTGACCCGCTCGATGATTTCGGGATTGAGCGGCTCGCCGGCGCCGACGACCTCCTTCAAGCTCGGCTTCCAGGCGGCGAGGTCCTCCTGGATCAGCATGCGCCACACCGTCGGCGGGGCGCAGAAGGTCGTGACCTTGCAGCGGGCGATCACATCGAGCAGCCGCTTCGCGTTGAACCGCGGCTGGTTCAGCATAAATATCGTCGCGGCGGCGTTCCACGGCGCGAAAAAGCAGCTCCAGGCGTGCTTGGCCCAACCCGGCGACGAGATATTGAGATGGATGTCGCCCGGCCTGACGCCGAGCCAGTACATCGCGGTCAAAAGCCCGACCGGGTAGCTTTGATGGCTGTGTAGGACAAGCTTAGGCTTCGCCGTGGTGCCCGAGGTGAAATAGAGCAGCAGCGGGTCGCTGGCCCGGGTCTCGCCGTCGGGCGTGAATTCGGCCGGCGCATCGTAGGCCGCCTCCCAGCACTGCCAGCCGGATGCGGCGCCGCCGACCGCGATCCGCGTGTAGTCGCCAGGAAGGTCGGCGAATTTCCCGGCATTGTCGGCGCCGGCAACGACGTGCCGGACCCGGCCGCGAGCGAAGCGGTCCAAGAGATCGTCGCGGCTCAACAACGTCGTCGCCGGAATGATCACCGCGCCCAATTTCATTGCCGCCAGCATGCATTCCCACAACGGGACCACGTTTCCGAGCATCAGCAGGAGCCGGTCGCCGCGGCGCACGCCGAGCCCGCGCAGCCAGTTGGCGGCCCGGCTCGACCGCTCGGCGAGCTCGGCAAAGGAGAGCTTCGCCTCGCCGCCGCCGTCGTCGACGATCCACAGGCCTGGCCACTGGTTGCCCCGGGCCATCGGGTCGAAGTAGTCGAGCGCCCAGTTGAACCGGTCCAGCACCGGCCAGCGGAATTCGCGATAGGCGCGCTCGTAATCCACACGATGCGCCAGCAGGAAATCCCGCGCCTCGATAAACGTCGCCGCCGACATACCCGCTCCTCTCATCGGTCCGAGCGATCAGACCGCAATCATAGCGCCTCCGGGCCCTACCGGCCTGGCATATCGCGCAAGTCCGATGCGGCTCGGTAGTCTCCCTTCGCGTTCCGCAGTCGGATCTTCACCACAGTGGTACGAACCAGACGCTCGACGCTATTGGCGTCTTTTCCGGCGAAAGCCGGGATCCATTCAGCCGTAGATGACGGCCTTCGCCGATCCGACGATATGATCCGTGCGGTCTATCCACTTGACCAGCGGCGGCTTTTTGCTTGAAGTGTGTTATCGCCAAAGCCTTATGCCTTTGTTTCCGGTGAGATCAACATGTTGTAGGTGAGGGGCGGGTGGCCGGCGGCGATGCCGAACAGGGAGCGGAAGGCGGCGTGGCGGGTGCGGCGGCGGTTGAAGCGGAAGACGAACTCGTCGAGATAGGACTGCAGATGCTTGCGGCGCAAGCCGTGGTGGACGCCCAAGGCCCAGACCTTGAGGTTGGAGAAGATGCGGTGCACCCAGGGCAACGACATGGGCGGCCATCTTGCCGATGACATGGGGGTCGTGGTTGACGCTGGGAGCGCCGGGATAGGCGGACCATCCGTCGGTTTTGGCGGTGGCGCCGGGGGCGAGGTTAGCGGCGATGAAGGGGTGCAGGCTGTCGGCCGAATAATCGCTCACCTCGGCCAAACGGATGCGGCCGGGACCGGCCCCGCCGTCCGCCACCTCAACGGCGCCGACGATCAGCATCTTGCCCTGGCGGCTGCGGCCGCCGCCGCCGGTCACGGGATCGTTCTCACTGCGGCAGGAAATTTCGGTTTCGTCGATCTCAACCAAGCCGGCGAGCGCGCTGCGGCCGGGCGCGACCATGCTGCGACGCAGCTTGCCGCACAACAGCCAAGCGCTGCGGTAGGAGCCCAAAGCGAGCTGGCGTTGCAGTTGCAGGGCCGAGATGCCGTTGGAATGGGTGGCCATCAGGTAGGCCGCCCAGAACCAGGTGGTTAGCGCCAGCTTGGAGTGGTGCATGATGGTCCCGGCGGTCACCGAGGTTTGCTTGCCGCAGCCGGCGCACTCCCAGGTCCACGCTTTGCTCCTGCCACAGGCGCGCCGCTGTGTTGGCGTCCCCACCGCGCATCGGATATCCCCCATATCTCGCCACGCGCTGCTGATTATACACAATATATATCGCCCGCAATCTTGACCTTTTTCCGCGGCCTGCTAAAGCTCCCTTATGCTGAGGGTGAACCCCGCAATTCTCAAATGAGTTCGCGAGACGGCCGGCCTCTCGATCGATGAAGCTGTCCGCAAGCTCGGAATTCCGGCGGAACGCCTCCTCGCCATGGACCGGGGCGAGCGAGATCCCGCCCGGGGGATGCTTGTCGAAATTGCGAAAAAATATCATCGCCCGCTGCTGACGTTTTATTTGGCGGACCCGCCTGCTGCGAGCGACAAGGGCGAGGACTTTCGCACGCTGCCCGAAGAACCGCCGCCCGGCGCGGAAGCGCTTCGTGCCGCGCTGTTGCGGAACGTGCAGGCCCGCCAGGGCCTTGTAAGGGCGGCGCTCGAAGAAGCCGAGGAAGACGAGACGCTTTCCTTTGTGGGATCGCCCAGGATTTCAGATGGGGTCGAAACCCTAGTCGCAGCAATGCGCGCGACACTGGGGGCATCGCTGCCGGCGTTTCGGCGGCAGCGGACAGTCGACGACGCGTTCAAGCTCTTACGGGACCGAGCAGAACAGTATGGCGTATTCGTGCTCTTAATGGGTAATCTCGGAAGCCATCACACCGGCATCGATGCCCGCCTGTTTCGGGGCTTCGCGCTGGCTGATCCGATTGCGCCTTTTGTGGTCGTCAACGAAAACGACCCCGCACCGCCTGGTCGTTCACGCTGCTCCATGAGCTCATCCACCTGTGGCTGGGCCAGACCGGAGCAATCACTTGTACTGACTGACGAAGCTGACCCCGTTGTGGTCGCGGAAGTGACGCTGCGCGGCTATGGGCAACTCGACGAGATTGGGCTCGAGAAGATCGTGCGGGACCCATTTTTGATATCCTGTACGACCTACGCCGACAAGCTGCGGCGGACTGTTGTTACGCTCGAGGTATCGGCGCCGCGGGAGCAGCCCTCGGCAATGACCCGCAGGCCGCCTGTGGGGCCGATAGCCCGGGGAGGGCGAGTGAGCAGGGCGTGGCCCGGCTACGGGAGCAGCTGCCCGCCGATCTCGGCGTCCCCGGTCGCTGCGCGGGCCGCACCCGCTCCTCGGCTCAGGGGCCGGCGTTGCCGATTACGTGGTCGAGAACCCACAGATCGTAATCATGCACCAGGCGATCCGGCGGGGTGAAGCGGCCGGGGACGTGGATGGCCGAGCGCAAACCGAGCTGCTGCAGCTCGGCGGCACGCACGTCCTCGGCCCGTACGACCTCGGAGCTCCCCTGGTATCGCGCCAGGATATCCTCGAAGTCCGGCAATTGGGCGGTCGTTTTCGGGACCAGGAACGAGGTGACCAAAGTGGTGTGCTCCGGCCCCTCCGGATAGACCTCGGTGGCCGACACCGAGTTCGATGGCGAAGCCCATCATGCAATTGGCGTGCACACTGGGGAAAAAGGTCCCGGTCTTGTCTTCGGGCGGCAGGTCCAGCTCCGGCAGCACTTTCCCGCCGTCCATCGCCCCGCGGGTCCCCTCGAAGCGCGTGTAATGCATCAGGTAGTTGCCGATGTTGACCGCCGGGTCGTGAAAGTCGCGCCGCGACACTTGCTTGCGGTTCAGAGTCGTTTTGTGCACGAACGGCACATGGTAGCCGTCGCTGAAATTTTCGAGGTAGAGCTTCCAGTTGGCCTTGACCGGATAGGTTTTACGGCCGACGCAGACCATCTCCCCAGCCTTCCACGGCGCGGTGCGGTCCGGCAGATCACCGAGATGATCGAGCAATGACGGGCCGTCGGGATTGAAATTGATCCACATCAGGCCGGCCCACAGCTCGAGCCTGATCCGCCTCAGCCCGTGATCGGCTTTCTTGAAGACTGCGCTTTCCTCGAACATCGGCGTCGCGTAGAGGCTGCCGTCGAGCGCGAAGGTCCAGTTGTGGTAGGGGCATTGCAGCCGCGTGCAGGCGCCCTCACCTTGCTCGACGATCTGCGAGCCGCGATGCGGACAAGAATTGACAAAGGCACGGATTTCGTGGTCCGCGCCGCGCACGACGATCAACGGCACTCCCATGAAGTCGAAGGCGAGGTAGCTGCCCGACTCGGACACCCGGCTGTGGTGGCCAATGCAGTTCCAGTGACGGAAGAAGAATCCGCTCGCGTTCACGCTGATAGAACCGGGGCGAGGTGTAGCACCAGCCGGGCAGGGTTTCGGCGGTGTCCCAGCGCCGGCGCACGCCCGCATAATGGCTCGGCTCAAAGACGTCGTCAGGCTCGAAATTCGGGATCATCCACCACCCCTTTTGTTTTCAGGCTGCGTCGGGGGCCCCCGACGCAGCCTGGGGCAGCTTGAGCGGAGGTGGGCAGCCGGTCAATGCGCAATCACCCGCTACCGTCGATGGTGACCGCCGACGAACGGGCTGGGCTACGGAAACAGTTGCTCCCCGGTCTCGGCGTCCTCGACGAGGATCGCGCTGACCGGGCAGTTCTCCGCCGCCTCCAGGATCTTCTCGACACTGTCGCTCGCGGGATCGACGGCTTCCGACTGGCGGTCCTCGTTGAGGCGGAACGCCCGAGCGGCGATCGTCACGCACATCGCGTTGCCGACACAGACGTCGTGGTCGACGCGAACATGCAGCTTGCGGGCCAATGGCGTTCTCCTATTGCCAGGCCACTGGCAGTGATTTCAGCGACCGGAAGGTGATGCTGGGCTGATACTCGAGGTCCGCCGCCGCCGCCCGGAGGTCGGGAAACCGTTCCGCCAGGGCCTTGAAGACCTCCTGCCCCTCGACCCGCGCCAGTGTCGCCCCCAGACAGTGGTGCACGCCCGAGCCGAACGCCACATGCGGGTTCGGCTGCCGGGTGATGTCGAACTTGTCGGGGTCGGCGAATTTTTCCGGGTCGCGATTGGCCGACGAGATGAACCACCGGATGCGATCGTCCTTGCTCAATACCCTGTCCCGCAACTCGACGTCCTGAGAGGCGATCCGCTGGATCGACTTGACCGGCAAATCGTAGCGCAGGCACTCCTCGGTCGCCCATTTGGCATGGCCGGCCGGGTCCTCCTTGAGCAAGGCCCATTGATCGGGATGCTGCATCAACGCCAGCGTGCCGTTGCACAACAGGTTGATCGTCGTCTCGTGCCCGGCCAATAGCAATAGCGAGGTGTTGACCAGCACCTCGTGCCGGGTGAACACGCCCTGCTTCTCGCCGCCGGCCAGCACCGAGATGAAATCGTCGCCGGGCTTGGCGATTCGCTCGTCTACCAATGGCGAGACGTACTCGACCATCCCCTTCATGCCTTCGGTCAGCGGCTTCATGCGGTCGTATTCGCCGCGGCCGATATAGAGGAGCTTTTCGGCGAGCTGGCGGACATAGCCCCGATCCCGCTCGGGGACCCCCATCATCTGGGCGATGACCAGCACTGGCAGCGGGGTCGCCAGATCCCGCATCACGTCCATGCTGCCCCTTTCTTCGGCCGCGTCGAGCAGCTCCTTTACCGCCTTCTGGACAAAGGGGCGCCAAGCCTCCATCGATTTGGGTGTGAAATAGCCATGGACTACGCGGCGCATCTCCAGGTGCTCCGGCCGGTCGTGCTGGATGAACTGGTCGCCCTGGTAGTTCCTGACATAGTCGTAGAGGCCCAGATCCGATTCGTCGATGTCGGGATAAGGCGGTCTCGGGTCGTTCTTGAAGACGGCCGACGAAAACAGCTCGTGATGTCGGGTCAGCCAGACCAGATCGTCATGACGGGTGATCACCCACAATGCATAAGCGTCGTTCCAATGGACCGGATCCTCGTCGCGCAGCCGGCCGTAATAGGAATAGGGATCGGCGATGATTTCGGGGGTGAACATGTCGTCCTGAATCGCGGCGACCATAACCCGTCCTCCATGCTCGTTGCGGCCTTGGCAACCCGGCTTCGAACTCCGCGAACCAACCAACCGTTTGGTGCGACAATGTTACGCACCCCTACCAAAGCTGTCAACCCCGCGGCGCCTCGGCTGCCGGGGCGCGAACCGCCGCCGCAGAGCGGCGATTGGTGCGAGCGACACGCGGCTGGTCCGCCGTGATCCCTGCGAGCGCCAGCGCGGTAAACTCTGCCGCGACTTCCTGCACGCTCAGGCGGCCCTGTGGATTGTACCATTTGTACGACCAGTTCAGCATCCCCAGGAGCCCGTACGAGGCCACCTGGATGTCGAGATCGGGACGGAATTCGCCGTTCTCCACCCCTTCGCGAAGGATTTGCTGCCAACAGCGTTCGTAGTCCCTTGGGGAAAACCCGATCATCTCGCGAAAGCGGCGCTTCACCGACTCGCGCTCGCGCAGATAGACAAAGAGGTGCGGGTAGTGCCGGTCGAAGGCTTCGAGATGCGCCGAAATCGCCTGCCGAAGCTTCTGTGAGGCCGGCCCGTCGGCGGCGGCGATCTCGCCGATCGTGCGCCACATCTGCCCGATCGGCTCCTTGACGACAAGGTAGAGCAGCTCCTCCTTGCTCGCGAAATGGTGGTAGAGGCTGCCCTTGAGGATGCCGACCTCGTCGGCGATGTCGCGCACCGTCGCGGCGTGATAGCCCTTGGTGCGGAACACCTTCGCCGCCGCCGAAACGATATCCTCAAGCGTCGCCATCGCCCACACCCTCGCGCGGCCCCTCGGCTGTGGCTCCAGGTGGCCCACCCCGCACATCGATGCAAGCTCGTAATATGATGCCGAGCAGCAAGGTCGGGCGGACAGCCGATACTGCTCGACCGCATCCTCGCGCCGGACCGGCTGAAATCGGAGACGCCAATGACCACCGCCGCGATCCGCAGTAATACCCCGCCGACCCCGGCGCAGCTGCTCGCTCGCGCCCGCGCCTTGGTTCCCGAGATCCGCGCGCTCGCCGAGGAGACCGAGCGCAACCGCACGATCTCGCCCGCGGTCATCGCCAAAATCCGCGACGCGGAATTGCTGCGCACCACCAGGCCAAAGGAGTTCGGCGGCTTCGAATACGACGCAGTCGTGGCACTCGAAATCGCATTGACGATCTCCGCCGCCTGCGCCTCGACCGGCTGGGCCGTCAACGGCGCGCTCGCCAACGGCATTTCCTTCGGCCATTACCCGATCGCAGCGCAGCGCGAATTATGGGGCGGCGGCGCCGACCCGTTCAGCTGCGCCTGCTTTGCCCCGACCGGTGCGGCGGTCCCGGCCGCGGGCGGCTATCGGCTGAGCGGCAAATGGTCCTTCGCCAGCGGCGTCGACCATTCGAGCTGGATCAGGCTCGGCGCGCGGATTACCCCGCCGGACGCGGCCCCGCCCCATGACGGCGCCTTTTTCCTGTTGCCGACTGGCGATGTCGCGGTCGAGGACAATTGGTTCGTCTATGGCCTCGCGGGCACCGGCAGCAAGGACATCGTGGTCCGCGACGCTTTTGTCCCCGAGCACCGCGTATTGCGCTTCGCCGAGACCCGTTCGGGCCAGACCTCCGGCGCACAATATCACATGAACCCGCTTTACCGTCTGCCGTTGTTGGTGCTCGGCGCCTCGATGCTGGCCTCGACCGCGGTGGGTGCGGCCAAGGGTGCCCTCGCCGACTATCTGGAAATGACCTCGGGCCGCACGACCCGCGGCGCGCTGGCCGGCGGCGGGCTCGCGATGGCCGAGTTCGCCACGATCCAGCTGCGTTTCGCCGAAGCTTCGGCCGCGGTCGACGCAGCTGAGTTGATCCTGATGACCGACATGCGTAATGCGATGGCCAAGCTGCATGCCGGCGAGGAGATCACGATCGCCGACCGCATCCGCGCCCGCCGCAACCAGGCTTACGCCACCCGGCTCGCCTTGCAAGCTGTCGAAGCGCTGAACGCGTCGACCGGCGGCGCCGGCCTATTGCTCAGCAACCCGATCCAGCGCGCCTGGCGCGACGTCAACGCCGTCGCCCGCCATGTCAGCCTCAACTGGGACGCCGTTGGCACCATGTACGGCCAGCACGCCTTCGGCCTGGAGCCGCGCGGGCAGTATTGAGGGATACCACCCTACCTCCGCCTGCGTCATCGGCCCGCCCGCCTCCCTCGAGCAGCGGCACTACCCGATAGGCAGCGATGCCGAACTCGTGCAAGAATTCCGTGATGTTGTCCCCGCAGCAAGCGCGCTTCCTGGCCGCCCGCCGGGTCGGTCATCTCGCGACCGCCGACACCCGGGCGACGCCGCATCTCGTTCCGGTTTGCTTTGTCGTGGGGGAGGAGACGCTCTACATCACCATCGACCAAAAGCCGAAGGGCGATGTCAGGGCATTGAAGCGCCTGCGGAACATCGCTGAAAACCCGGTCGCGGCTTTCGTCGCCGATCGCTATGACGAAGACTGGACCCGGCTCGGCTGGGTCATGCTGCGCGGCCCGGCCGAGATCCTGGCATCAGGCACCGAGCACGACCATGCGCAAGCACTGCTGCGGTCGCGCTATCCTCAATACCAGGCGATGCAGCTCGGCGGGCTGCCGGTCATCGCCATCCGCATCGCGCGCGTAACGAGCTGGGGCGATCTCTCCGACGGCCCGTAATTCCGCGGGCCTTGCTCGTCAACAAGCGGCGGGGTGCGGCCTTGCCGAATGCGCCGGGCGCAGGGATGCGGGTCGCACGCCTTCATTGACAGGCCGGCCTCGGGCGGGGCCAAGATTGCACCCGCCGATCGTTGCAAGGGACAAGATGAGCGACCTCGATCCGATCCCCTATTCTGACGCACAGCTGCGCTCGATCCTGCAGCGGGTCAAGACGATTGCCATGGTCGGCGCTTCGTCCAATTGGAACCGGCCCAGCTACTTCGTCATGAAGTATCTGCAAGGGAAGGGCTACAGGGTGATCCCGGTCAACCCGGGCAACGCCGGCCAGACCCTGCTCGGCGAGAAGGTCTACGCCTCCCTGCGCGACATTCCCGAGCCCGTCGACATGGTCGACATGTTCCGCCCGGCCCGAGACGCGCCGGCGGTCGTCGACGACGCGATCGCGATCGGCGCCAAGGTAGTGTGGATGCAGCTCGGCATCCGCAACGACGCGGCGGCGGCGACGGCCGAGAAGGCCGGCATCGAAACCGTCATGAACCGCTGCCCGAAAATCGAGTTCGGCCGGCTCGGCGGCGAATTGTCGTGGAGCGGGGTCAACACCGGCATCATCCGCAATCGGCCGCCCGAGCCGCCGCTCGCCCGGCGCGCTAAGACACGGCCGGCGGCCCGGCATTGCACAACGCAACCTACGGCTTCGAGACGCGGGCGGTTCACGCCGGCGCCGCCCCTGACCCGGTGACCGGCGCGCGCTCGACCCCGATCTACCAGACCACGGCCTATGTCTTCGACGATGTCGACCATGCCGCCTCGCTCTTCAACCTGCACAATTTCGGCTACATCTATTCGCGGCTGACCAACCCGACCGTCTCCGTGCTTGAGGAGCGGGTGGCGAGCCTCGAAGGCGGCCGCGCCGCACTCGCCGCCGCCTCGGGCCATGCGGCACAGTTCCTGATCTTCTTCACGATGATGGAGCCGGGTGACGAGTTCCTCGCCTCGCGCAACCTCTATGGCGGCTCGCTGACCCAGTTCGGGCTGTCGTTCAAAAAGCTCGGCTGGAAATGCCACTTTGTCGACCCGACCGAGCCCGAGAATTTTCGCCGAGCATTGACGCCGCAGACCAAGGCGATCTTTCTCGAAAATTTGGCCAATCCCGGCGGCATCGTCGTCGACCTCGAAAAGGTGGCGGCGATCGCGCATGACGCGGGCATCCCGCTCATCGTCGACAACACCCTGGCCACGCCTTATCTGTGCCGGCCGTTCGATTGGGGTGCCGATATCGTCTGCCATTCGACGACCAAGTTTCTGTGCGGCCACGGTCATGCTCTGGGCGGCATCGTCGTCGAATCCGGCCGCTTCGACTGGTCGCAGGGCGGCCGCTTTCCCTCCCTCACCGAGCCGGAGCCCGCCTATCACGGCCTCAAATTCTTCGAGAATTTCGGCGATTTCGCCTTCACCACCAAAGCGCGCGCGGTGGCGCTACGCGATTTCGGCCCGACCCTGTCGCCGATGAACGCGTTTTTGACACTGACCGGCATCGAAACCTTGCACGTGCGCATGGACCGGCATGTCGAGAATGCCGGCAAGGTCGCCGAGTTCCTGGCCCACCACCCGCGCGTCGCCTGGGTTTCCTATGCCGGGCTAAAGGACAGCCGCTATTACGATCTCGCCCGGAAATACCTGCCCAAAGGTGCGGGTGCCGTCTTCACTTTCGGCGTCAAGGGCGGCTACGAGGCCGGGACCCGGCTCGTCGAAAGCGTCGAGCTCTTTTCGCACCTCGCCAATATCGGCGACACCCGCAGCCTCGTCCTGCACCCGGCCTCGACCACCCACCGCCAATTGAGCGATGAGCAACGCCTCGCCGCCGGCGCCGGCCCCGACGTGATCCGCCTATCGATCGGCCTCGAATCCGCCGACGACCTGATCCGAGACCTCGACCAGGCGCTCGCCGCACCTGCTTAGCGTCGGGGCTCTTGACCGCGAGCACGATTGGACGATGTCGTTGACCGATGCTCGGGCCGGCGACTGGGTGGGCGCGGGCGTCGGCGGCAAAGAATTCGAGGTAGAGGGCGTGCCCGCAATCTCGCTGAAGGCGGCGGTCGGCGGGACAGCATGGCCGACGCGATCGGGATCGGCTGGGTTAGGGGTAACGCGCCTTGTAGCGGCGTTGATAATCCGGGAACCGATCCTGCATCGCCTTTTCGGTCGCAAGACTCTCGGCGCAAGCTTTGCCGAAATTATCGCTGCCCTCGGCATCGGCGTCTCTGTAATCCTCCCGAGCTTGATGATAGGCATCGATTAGCGAATCATCCGTGAGCGCCTGAAGACTTTTAGAGAATCGATCAATCGCGTGCTGTTGTACGGCGGTGAGCATTTCTACGCGTGCCTCACAAGCAGCGCGGCGACGCAGACTATTTCTGAAGGTCAGCTGATTTCCGGGCATCAGCCGCAAGGATCAGATTGCTACAGGCCTCGACAACCCTTTGGTTCTCGCTGTTACCGTCGCCCAGTGTCACCCACGCTTTGTCCAGCTGCTCGCTCTTGGCATAGGGGCTGCGCGCTGCCTCGAGCTTTTCCCGTTTCGCGGCGACGACCGCAGTCGATTGCGCATTGAATTTGATCGCGCAGAGTTGGGCAGCAAGCGGGACTGCAACATTCTCCATTTTCGCGACGGCGAGCTGATTGGCGCCGCCTGCCGTGAGAAAGCCAAGACTGGGCAAGCCGAACCAACCGAAACCGAACGCGTTCCAGACCACGAACGTAAGAACTACCGCCCACACGACGGGTGCGCGATATTCTTTACGCAATATTTTTGGTAATTTCATGAATCCTCCCTGAAATTATTGCTTGCCATACGTAGGCCGATTTTTGGGATTTACAACACACTTTGAAACCATATTTTCCTCGTAAAAGAGCAGGCTCCGATAAATCTTTTGCCGGTCGGTTCGCAGACCGTTCGCCGTCAGCCTTGCCGCAGCACGCGCTCGATCTCACCGATGTCTCTCCGCGGCTCGTCGAGCCGGCCAAGCTGTGCGACAGGCGGTTCGGAGGCGCGATGGACCTCCTTGCAAACGTATCAGGAGCGGCGATACCCTCGGACGGGCCGACGGGCGAGGAGCCTATGACCAGCGCCGGGGGCCGACGCACTCTGGAAGAGGCCATCGTGGACACCGTCCGCGAGCCTCTTATTGTGCTCGACGAGGCGTTGCGCGTCGTCGTCGCCAGCCGATCTTTCTATCAGACGTTCCAAGTTGCCCGACGGCAGACCGAAGGCAGGCCGCTCTATGAGCTCGGCAATGGGCAATGGAACATCCCGTCGCTGCGCAGGCTGCTCGAGGAGATCATCCCGCACCACACGACAATCGAGAAGTACGAGGTCGAGCACGATTTCCCCGCCATCGGTCGGCGCTCCATGCTGCTGAATGCCCGAAGAGTATTCTATGAGGGCAACAACAGCACCAGCCTGCTGTTGGCGATCGAAGACGTCACGGAGCGGCGTACGCTAGAGCGCGAGAAGGACGAGCTGCTGCACCAAAAGGAGCTTCTGCTCCAAGAAATGAGTCATCGGATCAACAATAGCCTTCATATCATCGCCAGCATCCTGCTGCTAAAGGCGCAGACGGTCCAGTCGGAGGAAACACGCCAGCACCTCCGAGACGCGCACGAACGGGTCATGGCGGTCGCGACAGTCCAAGAGCAGTTGCGTCCGTCGCCGTTCGGAGCGCAGATCGAGGTGAGGACGTACTTGACCAGGCTTTGCGAGAGTTTGGCTGAGTCGATGATATCAGAAGGCCGGCCGGTCTCGCTCAGGGTCGAGGCCGGCGAGGGAGCGACGACATCCGAGCAGGCCGTATCCATGGGTCTGATTGCCACCGAGCTTGTGATCAATGCCTTGAAGCACGCGTTCCCAGGCGGCGCCAAGGGCGCGATCATCGTTGGCTTTGAATCCAGTGCTAGCGCCTGGCGTCTTTCCGTCCTGGATGATGGGGTGGGGATCACCCGGGATTTGGCTGAGACGCCCATAAGAATAGGCCTCGGCACGAGCATTGTGGAGGCGCTGACGCGGCAGCTCGGCGGCCGTGTCACAACATCCGCGGCATCGCCAGGAACGACTGTTTCGGTGACCGTCCCCTACTCAGCGTGACTTGTCGGCCGGCGGCGCTGCCGCAAGCGCGATTTCAATCGCTCTCTCGAGCTCGGCTTGACGAAATGGTTTTCGGACCACCACTGCGCCGGGCCTGCGGGCCTGAACCCTTTCAGGGTCCCCGCTGAGGAACACATGCGCGAGCGGCCCCGCGCGGAGTATCTCCTCGACCGCGGAAACGCCGCTGCCCCGGCCGAGACCCGCATCGACGATCATCAGGTCCGGCCCGTATCGGAGGGCGGCGGTCACGGCTTGGGCCTCGGTGCCCGCTGTTGCGCAAATCTGATGGCCCATTCCCGCCAGCAATTCGGCAAGCAGCAGGCCAATCAAGGCGTCGTCCTCGACGATCAGGACCCGGAGCGCTTTCATCGGTGTAATTAGAATGTGCACGCCCGCAGCCTCGGGTGCGACCGCCATCCGCGATGCCGAGTCTCGCGAACTTGCCGGGCCCCGATAGTTGTTCTCGTGTCAGCCGGTGGTGTGGCGCCCGATGAAGGCTTTCATCCGCTCGATCGCCGGGGCAGCGTAGGGGGCGTCGGGCTTACCCGTCATGAAGCCGTGATTGGCGCCCTCGTAGAGCTGCAGTTCGGCCTCGCCGCCGGCCTTTTGGTAATCGGCGACGAATTTGCGCATGACCGCGACCGGGACCCACTCGTCCTGGTCGCCGCCAAAGACAAGGGCCGGCGGCAGATGGACCTTCTCGCCGCGCTCCAGCATCCGCGGCGGGTTGCCTTCCGCCATCGTCGCCGCGTCGCCCCAGAAATTGTGGTGGTTTTCGAGGAGCTCGGCGTTGCCGGCCTTCTTTGCCAATTCGTAGCGCAGGAGCGGGTCTAGCACCCCCCAGCCCGAGATCACGAAGGCGAGCCGCGCGTCGATCCCGGGTGCTGCGGCGAGCGGCAGCGCCGCATAGCGCGGGTCATCCGGCCGCATCGCCGCCAGCAATACCTGATGCCCGCCGCTGGAGGTGCCGAAGCTGCCGACCCAGTCGGCGCGGCTCGCATATTGCCCGGCCCGCGCCTTCAGCCACCGCGTCGCCAGATTGATGTCGGCGAGCGAGGCGGGGTAAGGGGCCTCGGGCGGCATGCGGAAATCGATCGAGGCGACGACGATCCCGCTCTCGGCCAATGCTTTGGCGATGAAGTCGTTGTCGGTGCGGTCCTTATTGACCCAGGCGCCGCCATGGACCTGCAGCAAGGCCGGAAAGGGCCCGGCCCCGCCCGGCCGATAAAGCCGGGCCAGCAGCGCGTGGCCACCCTGACGCTGGTATTCAACGTCCTCGATCACGATGTCGTGGCGCGTGTCGGCTGCGAGCGTCGGCATGTCGATCCTCTCCTTATCCATTCATCCCGCATTCTAGCCGATCGGGTGCAGGCGTTCGAGCGCCATGCGCGCCATCGGATCGGCTAGGTTCAATTCCCGCACGCGGCTTTCGAGCCGCGCCGCGACCGTTGCCGCCTCGGGAAAGGTGCGGTCGGTCCAGAACCGTTTCGCCGGGTCGAAACAGCCGACCGTATCGAGAAAGGCGATCGTGAAATAATAGCTCTCGGGCAGCGATTCCCCGGCCGCCCGCGCCACGACCCGGCCATCCGGGGCGATCGCGGTCTCCAAACACCAGCCGGTCAGGCGATCCAGCTCGCGGCTTGCGCGAGGACGCTGATCCGCCCGCATCCCAGCCCAGCCGAGCTGAAACAGGACGGCCACGTCGTAGTTGTTGTGGCTCGTCATCCCGGCTTCGTCGAGCCAGCCGTTCGGATAGCGCCGGTCGCGCATCGCGATCAGGGTGTCGATCAATTGCGGCCAATAGCCGATCCGGCCCTCGAGGTAGCGCGCCATATGAAAGGTCAGGCTGAGGTCGGCGGTCCGGAACACGCGGTCGGCGACCTCGTAGCCGGCACCGAAGAAGCCGGTCGCCGGGTCCTGCCAATCGGCGATAAAGCGGCGGATCACGGCGTCGAGCCCGGGGTGCCAGGGGTAGCCCGGCGGCCGCCGGCGCAATATCAGCCGGACCAGATCGGCGGTGGCGAAGTTCAGCTCCTTGCGATGGTCGACACCATCTTTGAGCGGGGAGACGAGGAGGCTCCGAAGATAGGCGTCGAGCCGGTCGGGATCGTTGACGCGGTCGAGAAAGCGCGGCGGCCGGCCGCGGTCGTCGTACCCGGTGCCGAGCATGTGGTCGACCGAGGCGTCGAGCTTCAAGAACCAGACCTCGGTGCAGGGCCCCCAGCTGCCGTCCGCATCCGGGGTGGCAGGATTGGGCGGCGCCGGATCGGCGGCCAGAGCGCGGACCCGGTCGAGCGCCCGGCGGGCGGCGTCGGCGTCGGCGGTGTATTCGAGACGCCAGCGCAGCTCGCTCAATGCAAGCCGCAAGCAAGAGGTGTCGGTACCGCATGCCTCTTGCCGATCGAGCTGCGCTTCGATTCCCCGCATCAGCGGCTGCGCGATCCGATGGAGCTCGGCGATATCAGGGAAATATGCCGCGATCGTGCCTTGCGGGCTCCAGCCGGCCGGGGCAAGCTCAATCATCGCGGCCTCGAGAGCGCTAGACCGAAACCTTTGCACGTGCCAGCGCGGACTCGCGGGCGAACGGTGTCAGCGAGGCGAAGGCCGTCACCGCGACCAGGCCGGCCAGGGCAATGACGACGGCGAGGACCAGTGAGTTGCCGCCCGCGCCAAAGGACAGAGCGGCGGTGGCGCCGGCAGCCCCCGTCATTTGCAGAAAGCTCGCCAGGCCCGAGGCGGCGCCGACGGCCTTAGCATCGACGCCGAGGCTGGCGGCGACGGCATTGGGGGTGATCAGGCCGCTGCCGCAGCAGATCAGGATCATCGGCCCGACGATGACATAAGGGCTGGCGATCTTCAGCAATACCAAAGCGACCATCACCGCGCCGGCCGGAACCAGAACCAGACTGCCGATCCCGATCAGGGTGTTGACCCCGAGCCGTGCCGTCAGCCGGTTGGAGATGAAGCTGCCGACGAGAAAACCGATCGGCGGCAGGGAGGCATAAAAGCCGTAATCTTCAGGGGGAATGCCGAAACTGCCGATCAGCACCGCCGGAGCGCCGGCGGAGAAGATGTGAAAGCCGGCATGGGCGCCGGTCGCGGCGAGCGCATACGCGAGAAAGCGCCGCATGCCGATCAAGGCGCGATAGCCCGCCAGCATCGTCCCCACGCCGGGCACTGGCAGAGACGCATTGCGCGTCTCGGGCACATAGCGGATCGCGAGCGCCAGACCGGCAGCGGCGAACAGCACGACGGCGGCAAAATTCGCCCGCCAGCCGATCCATTCCTGCAAGTATCCGCCCGGGATCGGCGCAAAGGATTGAATGAGAGTCATGGCGATCGCCAGACCGGCGAGGACCTGTGCAGCACCCTCGCGGCCATAGAGATCGCGGATCGTGGCGCGGCCGACGACCATGCCGGCACAAGCGCCGATCCCCTGAATCATGCGGGCGGCGATCAGGAATTCGATCGTCGGGCTCGCCGCGCAGGCGATGCTGCCGAGGGTGGCCAGCGCGAGCCCGCAGATGATCGTTCGGCGGCGTCCGTACCGGTCGGAAAGCGGCCCGAGCACCAGCATGCCCGTCGCAAACGCCAGCAAATAGCCGACAAAGGTGAATTGCACACGGCCGACCGTGGTATCGAGTGCCTGCGCGATGGCCGGGATCGACGGGACGTAGATCGTCGAAGCGAGCATTCCGAGGGTGGCCGTCACGGTCAGGGTCGCGAGAACGACCGAACGCCCGTCGGTCGTCCGGCAATCGGCCAGCGGCGCGCCTGCGGGCGGCTCGGCCATCATCAGTCGTCGTGGGTCATGACCCTGGCATCATAGCCGTCTTTGATGTCGATAACCTTACCGGAGGCTCCGATTTCGCGACGGCTTCTGCCGCAAGGTAGCGAGAAAGTCTGACGGGGCGGCGGGCGAGCCAATCGTCGAGCGATGTTACCGGCAGCACCAACGTGTCGTCATCGCAATCCGGTAGCAACAAAACCGTCAGGCGTCGCGTCCCCGGAGGCCAAACGATTTGCAGCCGGCGGATCGGCGCTCCGCCCGCGCGATGCTCGCCGTCGTCCTCGCAGCGCGGCAACTCGGAGACCGCGACGCCGCCCTCGACGGGCGAACCGGGGCGGCTGTGCAGCATCCGTACATCGGCGATCGGGAACGAACGCGGCGGCGGCGGCAGCGTCAGCTCGAAGCGGGCCGCTTCCGGCTCGAGGATGCGCGCCACCAGACGGTCGTCGCCGTGGCGCAGCCGCGCGACGCCACCTGCGATCGAAACGGGCTCGGTGGTGGTGTGCATCGCCCAGACGATATCCTCGGATATTCCTGGAGCGACCTCGTCCTGGATCACTACCTGGCGGCCGATCAACGCCGCGCCTCGACGCACCGTCCCCAAGGGCCTGCCGTACGCTGCTGAAAGATCCAGGACCACCCATTTCGAATCCCCCTCGACAGCGCTGCCGAGGATTTCAGATCGCGCGCCCGGAACCTGGTTTACCCCGCCGATGACGAGCGTGTTGTGCCCGGCGGCGTGGTTTCGGTAGTACCGCCAACGCGACCCCACCTGCCCGTCCGAACCATGATCGAAATAGCCCGGCAGATCGTAATCGTCCGAGCCGAGGTCGATGACCCAGCGGTGCCTCGCGCCGTCGACGACGAAGGTGCCGGCATCGGCCTGGGTGTGCATCGTCACATCCTCGGGTCCGGCTCCCGCCCGCCGCCCTTCGCCGGCGCGGTTGCCGCCCTTGACCGCGAGATAGACCGGGCGCGCTCGCGGGTGGGATTGCCAGGTGCTGCGAAAACACGCGAGGCCAAAGCCGCCAAAGACTTTCCCGGTCGGGAGCCCGAGAGTGGCCGGGCAGGCTTTCCGTCGACTGGGCCAAATCGTCAAAAACGGCAGCTGCCAGCCGTCATAATCGCCAAGAAGCCAGCCGTCGATCGGCCGCGCGAAGCGGTGCGCGAGCCAGGCGAGCGGCGAGACGTCGAATGCGCGCTCCGAATCGCCAAAATCAAAAGCCATGCCGGAGGTCCCGACGGCGTGCAGGGCAAAATCGCCGGTTTGTGCGAGCCCCGGCCGGTCCGCGAGGCCGAAACTTTGACCCAAGGCGCTTTCCAGGGCGGCGACCATCAGCCCGGTATAGCGCACCGCCAGCGACCAGTAGCTCAGACCTTCGAGCCATGCGCCGTCCGGGGCAAACGCCTGGCTGACTTTCCACGCAGAGGCGAGGCTGCTTTGCACCACCCTCCCGGCGATCGCTCGGTGGGGTTGCAGAACGGCGAGGGCGGCAACGAGAATCCCCGCATTGGACACCGCGGTGCAATTGTCGCGCCGACGCGGCCACAGCAGCGACCGGTCTTCATATGCCGCGAGCGCTGGCTGAAGCACATGCCGGAGGATCGCGTGCTCGACGGCTTGCCGTTCTTCCAAGGGCAATTGGTCAAAAAGCCAGTCGTATGCCAGCGAAACGGCGATCGCGATCTCTGCGCAATCGAGAAAGGACCGGATTACCGGCCGCTCTTTCCAGCTCTCGGCTCGCGCAAATGCCGCCAATGCATGGCGCGCGGCGGTAATCGCGCGCTTTCTCGTTCGCTGGTTTTTGGCGACCAGCGCAATAAACGAAATATAAAGCAGACAACGGGCTTTGCGTTTGATCCGCGCGCGCAGGTCTCGCCCCTGCGGCGCCGAGCGCGCTTCACTCAGGGATCTTTCAAAGCGCGGCTCGAGCCGCGGGTTGTGCTCGGCGAGCCGTCTGATGCGCGCGACCGCACTCTTGCGAAACACCAAATAGGGGTGGGTGGCGTTGAATCCTGCGATCGCAGCCTCGACCAAGCCGAGATCGGGGCCTTCCTCCAAGCCCAGCTCGAAAACAGCCGCGTTATCAAAGGGCAAGCGAATTTCCCCGAATGAAGGCAATTGGTTGCCAACGTCGTGGACTCTCTCTTCGCACGCGCATTTTAAGAAACCCTTTCGCTCTTTACAAGTATCGGGGCGCTTTTTTGACGGCATCGATGGATCTGGCGCGCCGCGCGGGTAGGGATGATGGTCGCGCGATCTTTATGGCGGGCTCAGCGATCGGGCTCTGCGTCACCCAAGAGCCATGCGGCGGTCACGCGCGATCCGGTCGTACGCGACGATGTCGCGATCAAGGCCGGCAAAGTCGGCGTCGAATACGCCCCGACGGCCTCGACAAGATCACGGCCGCGCGCTGCTGCTATTTGAAGTGCGGCATGACCTTGTCGATGTAGAGCCGCAGCGAGGCCATGACCTGCTCGTGGCCGAGCAGGCTGCCGGGGTTGATCTCGGCCGAGACGCCGTCGAGCCTGGCCTCCTCCTCCAACTGCCGCAACCGGTCGACGACCATCTCCGGCGTGCCGGCGATGCCCTTGTCGCGCAGCACGTCATCGTAGCTCATCGGCCCGCGGCGCAGATCGGCGCGGTAGGAAGCAAATTGCATCATCCCGGCCTCGGCCTCGGTCAAGGCCCGCTCGCGGGTCGGGGCGACATAGATCGGCACCTGCAGATAGGCCTGCGGGCGGCCGGGATGGCCGGCCGCGCGGTAGGCCTCGCGATAGGCGCGCGTTTGCGCCGCGAGCACGCCGAGCGGGCTGGCGCGGACGGCCGAGAACAGCGGATAGCCGAGCGCGCCGATCGCGGGATAAGTATCGGGCTGGCTGGCGGCAATGCGGATCTCCGGATGCGGTTGCTGCACCGGCCGCGGCACCAAGGTGAAATTGTCGAAGCTGAAATACCGCCCGCGGTGCGAGCAAACCGGTTCGGTCCAGGCCTTCCGGATGATTTCGAGGCTCTCGGCAAAGCGCTCCTGGCTCTCCTCGTAGGAGATGCCGTAGGCGTCGTAGGCGCGGGGGAAGGCGCTGCGCCCGACCCCGAACACCAGCCGGCCGCCGCTGATCTGGTCGATCGTTGCGGTTTCCTCGGCGAGCCGCAGCGGATGGCCGAGCGGCAGGATCTGCACCGCGGTCCCGATCTTGATGCGCTGCGTGCGCGCCGCAATTGCGCTCGCCACGGTCAGCGGCGCCGACATCAGCGAGCGCCGCGGGTTCATGTGGATCTCGGCCAGCCAGACGACGTCGAGGCCCCAGCGCTCGGCGGCTTCGACCTGCTCGAACGATCGCGCGAAGGCTTCCGCCTGCGAGGCCGCGGTGGTTGACCAAAACTCGTGGAAGATGCCGAATTCCATCGCCGCTCTCGGTCCCGGACGTCGCCGCCCGCTTTAGCACCGCCGGATGATGGAAAAGGGCCTCAATAGCGGCGCAGCAGTCCGACGAGGCGGCCCTGCACCTTGACCCGGTCGGGACCAAAGATGCGGGTTTCGTAAGCCTTGTTCGCGGCCTCGAGCGCGATCGAATCGCCGCGCCGGCGCAGCCGCTTCAACGTGACCTCCTCGTTGTCGACGAGGGCCACGACGACGGTGCCGTTCTCGGCGGTCTCGCCGCGCTGGATGATCACCGTGTCGCCGTCGAGGATGCCGGCATCGATCATGCTGTCGCCGGCGACTTCGAGCGCATAATGGTCGCCGCCCTTGCCGCCGAGCAGGCTCCCCGGCACCCCGACCGTGGTGTTCTGGTCGCGCAGCGCCTCGATCGGGGTCCCGGCGGCGATCCGGCCGTAGAGCGGCAGGTCGACCGCTTCGATGTCGGGGGCGACCGGCGCGCCCGGCAGCGCGCCATGAAAATCGCCGCGAATCACGGTCGGCGAAAAGCGGCCGCGCTCGCCGACGGCGACCGCACTCTCCTCGGGCAGCTTGACGACCTCCAGCGCGCGCGCTCGATGCGGCAGCCGCCTGATAAAGCCACGCTCCTCGAGGCCGCTGACGAGGCGGTGAATGCCGGATTTCGACCGCAGATTCAGAGCGTCCTTCATCTCGTCGAAAGAGGGCGAGATCCCGGTCGCCGTCAGCCGCTGATTGATAAACAGCAGCAATTCCCGCTGCTTTTTGGTCAGCATGAAACCCCCATGGTGCAGTGCAGAACAAATCCTAAACGCTGCACTGCGTTCTACTTTGGTTCGCTCGCCGCGTCAAGCGCCAACGAGGGATCAAAAATCAGACCGGCAACACCCCCGCCGGGAACGGCAGGATCGGCACCATCGTCCCGGCCGCGGCGGCGGGGGCGAGCGGCGGGCGGACGACGAGACAGTCGGAAGCACCCAGGAGCCGCATCATCGAGCTGTCCTGGACCTCGAACGGAAATACTTCGAGCGTGCCGTCGGCGGCGCGGGCGAGGCGCGAGCGCAGGTAGTCCTGGCGCCGGTCGTTGGCCGCGAGCGGGGCGCCGAGCCGTGCCGTCGGCGCTGCCTCGGCCGCGTCGGGCAGGCCGCTCAGCCGGTCGATCGCCGGCTTCAGGAAGAGGAGCGCGCAGACGAAGGTCGATACCGGGTTGCCAGGCAGCCCGAGCATCGGCGCCCCGCGGTAGCGCCCGAGCATCAAGGGCTTTCCCGGCCGCATCGCGATCTGCCAGAAATCGAGCTCCATCCCGTCGGCGGCGAGCACGTCGCGCACCAGATCGTGCTCGCCGACCGAAACCCCGCCGGTCGTCACCAGTAGATCGACGCCGCTCGTCGCGGCGGCGATGCGGCGCAGCGCCTCGGGGTCGTCGGGGGCGTTGCCGACCGATACCGCGACCCCGCCGCAGGCGGCGACAAAGGCGGCGAGCGCCAGGCTGTTCGAGCTGACGATCTGGTGCGGCCCGATCGGGTCGCCGGGCATCACGATCTCGTCGCCGGTTGACAGGATCGCCACCCGCGGCCGGCGATGGACAAAGAGCCAGGGCCGGTTCATCGCCGCGGCGACGCCGATGTCGCGTGCCGAGAGCCGCCGGCCGGCTCGCAGCAATTCCTCGCCCTCGGCAAAATCGAGCCCCTCGCGCCGGACATAGCGGCCGCGAGGTGCGGCTTCGAGGACACGGACCCGGTCGCCCTGCCGCTCGGTGTCCTCCTGGATCACGATCGTGTCGGTGCCGGCCGGCATCGGCGCGCCGGTAAAGATCCGCGCCGCCTCGCCGGGGCCGACATGCCCGCCAAACCCGGCGCCGGCAGGTATCTCGGCAACGATCCGCAGCTCGGCCGGGATCCGGGCCAGATCCTCGGCCCGCACGGCATAGCCGTCCATCGCCGAGGCGGCAAAGGGCGGCTGCGTGCGGCGCGCGGCGAGATCCTCGGCGAGGACGCGGCCGAGCCCGTCGGCGAGCGAGATCTGCTCGGGCGGCAGCTTTTCGAGCGGGGTCAGCACCCGCGCCAGCGCTTCTTCGACCGAGATCACGTCGGCACCTCCCAATCCCCGGATTTGCCGCCCGATTTGCGCAACAGGCGCAGATCGGTGACGACCATCCCGCGGTCGACGGCCTTGCACATGTCGTAGACGGTCAGCGCGGCGACACTCGCCGCGGTCAGCGCCTCCATCTCGACCCCAGTGCGCCCGCGCAGGCGGCAGGTTGCGGTGATCTCGACCGCCGAGCGCTCGGGGATGCAGATGAGATCGACCTCGACCGAGGTCAGGGCGAGCGGATGGCAGAGCGGGATCAGGTCGGCGGTGCGTTTGGCGGCCATGATGCCGGCGAGCCGGGCGACCTGCAGCACGTCTCCCTTGGCGACCTCGCCCGCACGGATGCGGGCCAGCGTCTCCGGGCGCATCTTGACGCGCGCGCCGGCGACCGCCACCCGGTCGGTCTCGGCCTTTGCCGAGATGTCGACCATCCGCGCCCGGCCCTCGGCATCCAAATGTGTGAGCTCGGGCAAGCGCAGCAGCCGGCGAGTGGCCGCGGCGACATCGGGCTCGCGCATCAATGTCTCGCCGACCAGAAAACAGCGCGCACCCGCGGCGGCGAGGCGGTCGAGGTCAGCGGTGCCACGAATCCCGCTTTCGGCGACAACGATGCGGTCCGCCGGCACCTCCGCCGCCAGCCTCTCGGCGGTGCCGAGATCAACCGCCAGTGTCTTCAGATTGCGGTTGTTGATGCCGATCAGCCGCGCGTCGAGAGCGAGGGCGCGGTCGAGCTCGGACCCATCGTGCACCTCGACCAGCACGTCGAGGCCGATTTCGGTTGCCGCCGACGCCAACTCGCGCGCCATCGGATCGGAGAGCGCCGCCATGATCAACAGCACGCAATCGGCGCCGATATGGCGGCTTTCGGCGATCTGGTAGGGGTCGAGGATGAAATCCTTGCGCAACACCGGCAGGCTGGCCGCGGCACGCGCCGCCACCAGATGCTCGTCGCTGCCCTGGAAGTAGGGCATGTCGGTCAGCACCGAGAGGCAGCTCGCACCCCCCGCCTCATAGGCGCAGGCGAGGGCGGCGGGATCGAAATCGGCGCGGATCAGCCCGGCACTCGGCGATGCCTTCTTTATCTCGGCGATCAGCCCCCAGCGGCCTTCGCCGAGATGGCGAGCGAGCGTTTTGGCGAGAGGCCGGATCGGCGGCGCACCGGCGAGCCCGGCCAGCAATGCCGCCTCGGGCAGCGCCGCCTTCCGGCGCGCGACATCGGCGCGCTTGTCGGCGCAGATGCGGGTAAGGATGTCGCTCATATGGCGGGCTCCCCGATGGGAGCGTTGGTGCGGCGAGCCAGCTCGTCGAGCACCCGCCGCGCCGCACCCGAATCGATCGAGCGGGCGGCGAGCCCGATGCCGGTGGAGAGATCGGCGGCCTTGCCGGCGATCAGCAGCGCCGCTCCGCTGTTCAGAAGCACGATATCGCGCAACGGGCCGCCGACGCCGGCCAGGAGATCCCGCATCAGCGCGGCGTTGTGCTGGGGCTCGCCGCCGGCGAGGTCCTCCAGGCGCACGCGCGGCAGCCCGACATCCTCGGCCACCAGCTCGAAGGTCTCGACCCGGCCGTGGTCGAGCGAGGCGACCTTAGAGACGCCGGCGGTGGTCAGCTCGTCGAGGCCCTCGCCATGCACGACCCAGGCGCGCTCCGCGCCGAGGCGGCCCAGCACCTCGGCCATCGGCCGGACCCATTCGGGTGCGAACACGCCGACCAATTGGCGCCGCGCGCCGGCCGGGCTCGACAGCGGCCCCAGGAGGTTGAATATCGTCCGCGTGCCGAGCTCGACGCGGGTCGGCGCGACGTGGCGGGTAGCGCTGTGGTGGCGCGGCGCCATCAGAAAGCCGATGCCGATCTCCCACAGGCACTGGCGCACGATCGAAAGGTCGGCGTCGATGTTGACGCCGAGTGCGGTCAGCACGTCGGCCGAGCCCGAATGCGAGGAGAGCGCGCGGTTGCCGTGCTTGGCGACCGGCACGCCGCAGCCGGCGACGATCAGCGCCGCCGCGGTCGAGATGTTGAAGCTCCCCGATGCGTCGCCGCCGGTGCCGCAAGTATCGATCGCCCCCGGCGGGGCGTCGATTTGCACCGCCTTCGCCCGCATCGTGCGCGCCGCCCCGGCGATTTCATCGACGGTCTCCCCGCGCACCCTCAACGCCATCAGAAAGCCGCCCATCTGCGATGGCGTGGCGTCGCCGCTCATGATCACATCGAACGCCGCCTCCGCTTCGCTTTCGCTGAGGCTTTTCCCCTGCGCCACCAGCGCCAGCAGCGATTTGAGGTCGCTGTTCATCCAACGCTTTCCGAATTGCTGATCAGCCTCATGTGCGGCGCCCGCCCGACGGAAAACGCGGTTATATCAGTCTCCGCCGCACAACGGAAACCTCGCCCCGGACAAGCGGCAAGCCTTCGCAGAACGCTCGGCGCGGCGCGGGCAGGCGCCTCGGCCTCACCGCCCGCAGCTCCTGTCCCGATCGCCCTCGCGCGCGGGAAGGAAGTTCCCAACGGACATCAAGACATCATCGTCACGATGTCTTGATGCATGAAAACCACTTTGACGATCGACGACGACGTGGCCGCCGCGCTCCTGCGGCTGCGTTGGACGCGCCGTGACAGCCTCTAGGACCTCGTCAACGACCCGCCGCGCCGCGGTCTGCGGGAGATGACCGCGCGAACCAAGCCGCGAAATCCGTTCCGTACACGATCGTGCATTCCGCAGCGGGCACTCGCTATTATTTTCACCTCCGCCATAGGAAAAAGCAAGGGTTTATAATACGTTGGCTGAGCGCTGGCTGTTGTTTCGCGGTATTATCAGCGAGATCAGCGACAGCCGCACCCCTGCTTTGGTGCCACAACCCTTGGTGAGGCGGGCATCGGGAGGCACGCCATTGCGGCTGGAGAGGATGACCTGACTCTCCTGCCTTCCTCTCCGCCTTTCGCTCACGGCGCGCAATCAATGGTCGTTGTGGTCATCTGGCGGGGCCAACGGCGGGATTTCGGCGCGGATCTTGGCGATCGTGTAGTGCTTGACCTTGAGCGTCCAGGGCGAATCAACTGCCGGCAGCGGCGAGCCCGCATAGGGCAGGAACAGCGCGATGTTCGATACGTAGAGGGTCTTGCCGTCGAGACTGAAGGCCGGGCTCGCCGGAAACAGCAGGCCCTCGATCGTGCCGTTCTTGCCGATGCCGTCGAAGTCGCCGCGCCTGGCGATGATCTTGGCGAGCGGGTCGCCTTTTGCATCGATTGCATTCGGGTCGACGACGGCGATCTCGTCCTGCTGGTTGGCGACCACCCAGAGGTTGTCGTGGCGGTCGACCGCGATGCCGTCGGGCGCGTTGATCCCGGTGGTCAGCACCGCGGCGGTGCCGGTCACGGACACGGACCCGTCCGGGTTCAGGCTCACCGGTACCTCGACGATCGAATGGTAGGCGGTGTTGGCGATATACATCGCGGTGAATTTATTGTTGAACTCGACGCCGTTGGCGCCAAAGGGCGGGATCAGGGTCACCCCAGCCGCGGCCTCGGGGGACAGCGTCTGCGAGGCGACAAAGGTGGTTGGCGGCCCGCCGGTCGGGCCGGTCTTCCAGATGACCCCCTGAAACGAGTCGGACACATAGACATTGCCGGCCTTGTCGAAGGTCAGCGCGTTGAGGCCGGCATTCGACCCGAGCCCGGTATCCATGAACACGCTCGACTTGCCGGTCAGCGGATCAGATTGCCAGACGACGCCTTTGATGAGGTCGCAGATCAACAGGCTCTTCGACGATTGCTGATAGACGAGGCCCAACAGGTGGGGGCTCGGTTGCGGCGGCCCGCTCGGATTGACCAGGGCGACATCCTTGCGCAGGTTGCCGTTCGGCCAGAAGGAGAACAGATGCGGCGTCGCCGTGACCTCGCCGTCGCTGTTGAAGCCGAAGCTCGGGGCGTAGACCGTGCCGTCCGGGCCGACAGTCAGCCCCTCGATCGAGACCGGCACCTTGCCCGGCAGGTAGGGCACCACCGCGAAGGTCTCGGTTCGGCCGCGGTCCCAGGCGCCCGCCGGCGTCACAGCGAGGATCGCCATCAGCGCCAGCAGCGCGCAACCGATCCGTGGTCCTCTCATCATCGCCTCCCTTGGCAGTTATGGTTAATACCAACACAGCATCAAAAACAGTAATTCCGGGTTTATCGATATCAAGCGGCGCTGATGTCAAGTACTTGTCTCAATTATTACTACACCCTTACGGGAAGCCGGCGGGAGCGGCAACTGACGTGGCTCGGCAGGTGCGCCCGCCGTCCGGGTTGGCTATGCTCGGACGGGAATCCGATCGCGGGAGAATGGCGATGAAGGTTTCGGGTCTCGAGATCCTTCGCTGCGACGCCGGCTGGCGGAACTATCATTTTCTGAAATTGACGACCGACGAGGGCATCACCGGCTGGAGCGAGTTCGACGAGGGGTTCGGCTCGCCCGGCGTCGGCGCGGTTATCGAGCGGATGGCTGGGCGCGTCGTCGGCCAGCCGGTCTTCGACCATGAGCGGATCTATGCCGAGCTCTACTGCCTGACCCGGCCGGCGGCGGGCGGCGTCGTCGGCGAGGGGCTGGGTGCGATCGAAAACGCCTTGCTCGACGCCAAGGCCAAGGCGCTGAAAGTGCCGTGCCATGTGCTCCTCGGCGGCAAGGTGCGCGACCGCGTGCGGGTCTACTGGTCGCATTGCGCGACCTGGCGGATCAACCACCCGCATCTCTACCAGCCGGCGATCACCAGCCTCGACGGCGTCAGGGCGATCGGCGCCGAGGCGCGCGACAAGGGCTTCACGGCGCTGAAGACCAACATCTTCATCTATGAGGACGGCGTGCCGCGCGGCTGGCGGCCGGGCTTTGGCGTGCCCTTTCTGCCCGAACTCAACGTCGACAGACGTGTCCTCCGCAACCTGCGCGCCCATCTCGATGCGATCCGGGCCGGCGCCGGTCCCGACATGGATCTCCTCCTCGACCTCAACTTCAACGCCAAGACCGAGGGGTACCTGACGATCCTCGACGCGCTGGCCGACGACGACATGTTCTGGATCGAGATCGACAGCTACAACCCGCAGGCGCTCGGCTATATCCGCCGGCAGAGCCCGCACCCGATCAGTTCGTGCGAGACCTTACTCGGTCTGCGCGAGTTCCTGCCCTATTTCCGCGAGCAGGCGATGGATGTCGCGATCATCGACGCGGTGTGGAACGGGGTGTGGCAGTCGATGAAGATCGCCGCCGCGGCCGACGCCTTCGAGGTCAACATCGCGCCGCATAATTTTTACGGCCATCTGGCAACGATGATGAACGCGCATTTCGCCGCCGCCGTGCCGAATTTGCGCATCATGGAGATCGACATCGACCGGCTCCCGTGGGACCACGAATTGTTCACGGTCTTGCCGGAGTTCGAGAACGGTCACCTGATCGTGCCCGACGCGCCAGGCTGGGGCACCGAGCCCGACGAGGCGGCGATCCGCGCGCATCCGCCAAAATCCGGTGCCGGGCTGATGAGCTACCGGCAGCACGCGACATGAGCGCATCCTCGCCAGCAGGCGAGGCCTATCTGAGCGACACGCCGGCGCTGCGGGCGCATGCCGGGACCCAGCCGGATTTCTTTCTGCGCTGGAACGAGATCCCATCCTCGGCCGCAGCCGTCGATGTCATCGTGCATCTGCACGGGTTTTCGCGGCAGGGGGAGGCGATGCCGCTTTCGGAGAAAGTGGCGCGCAGCGGCCTCGATCTCTCCGGACGTACCCGCCCAACCGTCGCCATGCTGCCGCGCGGCAACTGGCTGCGCTACTCCTGGTACGACTTCCCGGCGATGCTGTCGGGCGGGATCGGCCGGCTGATCGATTATGGGCTGGAGCGGTTGGCCGCGGCCACCGGTTCGCGCGCGCTGGCGATGGATCGGTTTATCCTGACCGCCCATTCCGGGGGCGGCATGCCGGCGGTCGATGCGATCGAGGGATCGAGCCGCCCGCCCGACGAGCTGCATGTGTTCGACGGGCTCTACGGGCGCGACCCGGCGGCGGGCGACCCGATGCGCGGGCTGGAGGTGGTCGACCGCTGGCTCGGCGACCGGATCGCCGCCGAGCCGGGGCGCGCGGGTGCGCTGCGGGTGATCTACATCGAGCAGCAGACCGGGCCGTTTTCGCGCAAGGTGGGCGGGCTGATCGCGCGCCATATGGCGGCGGCTGACCCCGCCCTGGCAGCTTCGCTGGCGCGCCGCTACCGGGTCGAGCCGTCCGCGGTGCCGCACGCGCGTATCGGCGAGCGCTGCGGCCCCGAATTGCTCGCCGCCGCCGATGCGGAATTCGATTGGTCGCGCTGATGGAAGCGGGATCCGGGCGGTCGGATGGGCCTGCTGTTCGCTAATCTTATCGACGACGCCATCGGCGAGGTGGCCCGCCGCGAGCCGACCTATCTCGGGCGGTTCGAGCTGCCCTTCCCCGACCCGGACGAGCAGGCGCAGCGTTACGCCGACCGCCCGCTGTTCGCGGGCTGGCCGACGGCGCGGATCGCGGCGTGTCTGCGCGACGCCAAATCCCGCCTGCGCGGTGTGATGTTTTCCGAGAGTGTGCCTGGCGCCGACCCGGTGGCGGCGATGCTGCTGGACAGCGCGATGGATGCCTTCGCCGCCGCAGAAGGCGGGCTGCCGCTGCGGCCGGAGCCGGCCGATGACTTCGTGTTCGTCGAACGGTTCCGCGAACTTTACGAGGAGCGCGCGACGCCGGAGGGCATCCGGTATTTCACCGGCCGCCGGGGCGACCGGCGGTTGCTGTTGGTCACCGCGATCGGTGTGCCGATCGCCGCCTGGGCGAAGCTGCTGCTCGACACGTCGCACGGGTTTCGCATCACCATGGTCGAGACCCGCCACGCCGATCTTTTTGCCGGGGGTTTGCGCGGCATTACCGGGCCCGGCGCCGACGCGCAGGACATCGCCAGGGTGCTGGAGCACGAAGGCGGCGCCCCGACGGATGTGCTGGCTTGGAGCAATGGCGCGCGGGTCGCGATCGATCTCGTTTCCAGCCGCCCCGCCGCCGCTCGCTCGCTCGTCCTCTTGGCGCCGACATTGAGCGGCGTCGAGGGCCTGGCGCCGATCGCTAGCCCGTTCGAGGAGCAGCTGACCCAGATCTTCGCCGCCGTCGGGACCAATCCCGCCGCCGCCAATTTCTTCAGCAAGGCGCTCTCCGATTCGATCCGCGTGCGCAACTGGGACGGCCGCGGCGCTCCGGCGCAGCGGGCGCGCATGCTGCTCGGCCTACCCGCCGCCGAGCAAGCGCCGATGTTGATCGCCACGCTCGCCAATGGCGAGCTGCTGTTCAACTTCATGCGGCGTTATTTTGCCGATCTCGATTATCCGCTGCGCGATCGCCTCTCGTCACTGCGGTTGCCGCTGCTGGTGGTGACCGGCGACCACGACACGATCGTCGCCAACGGCTTGACGCTGGCGGCATTGCGGCAGTTTTCGCCGCATTTCACCCATGCCGAGGTCAACGGCGCCGGCCATTGCATCCAAGATCTGCAATACCGTTATTTTCGCTGGCTGCTGGAATGTTTCTACGGCGAGGGCCGGCCGATGATCTCCACGGCGCGGGTCGAGGTCAAAGGGTAGGCTTGGTGCGATTATCGCCGCGGGCGGTTGGCGATGTAGTCCTCGCTCTGCATCTCGATCAGCCGCGAGACCGTGCGTTGGAACTCGAAGGTGCCGTCGCCGGCCGAATAGATGTCGTTCGGCGGAACCTCGGCCGAGGCGATCAGCAGGGTGCGCGCCTCGTAGAGCGTGTCGATCAGGATATTGAAACGCCGGGCCTCGTCGCGACGGCTGCGGTCGAGGCGCGGGATGCCGTCGATGACGATTGCGGCGAAGCGCTCGGCGATCGCGAGATAATCGACGGCGCCGAGCGGGTTGGCGCAAAGATCGGCAAAACCGAACCAGGCGACAGCGCCAGCCGCGCGTGGAACGAGGAGCGTACGGCCCTTGACGCGCAGCGTCGCAGGCGCGCCGGCCGCACCATCGGTCAGCGCGGCAAAGGCGTGCTCCAATGCCGCCCGCGCCGTCTCGCCGAGCGGGCAATGATAGACCCGCCGGCCGCGCAGCCTCGTCAACCGGTAGTCGCGGCCGCTGTCGAGCGCCAGCACGTAGAGTTTTTCTTTGAGCAAGGCGATGAACGGCAGAAAGCGCTCGCGGTTGAGGCCGTGCTCGTAAAGCTCGTCGGGCGCCCGGTTCGAGGTCGCCACGATCACGACCCCGGCAGTGAAGAGTGCAGTAAAGAGACGTTCCAGGATCATCGCGTCGGCGATGTCGTCGACCTGGAACTCGTCGAAGCACAACAGCGTCGCCCCGGCGGCGATGTCGGCTGCGACCCTCTGGACGGGATTGTTCGTCTGCGCCCGCCTCTCGCGCTCGATGCGGTCGTGCACCTCGATCATAAAGGCGTGAAAGTGCACCCGCCGCTTGTGCTCGCTCGGCACAACGCCGAAAAACAAATCCATCAGCATCGTTTTGCCGCGCCCGACCGGGCCGCACAAATAGAGCCCGGCCGGCACCTCGACGCCGTTCTGCTCAGGCCGGCCGAAGCGGGCGAGCCAGCCGCGCCGGCCCGATGCCGGGTGATAATCGAGAAGCGCGCGATAGAGGCTCTGCAATTGTTCGACCGCGAGCTGCTGCGCCGCGTCGGGCTCAAGCACCCCGCGTCGGCGCAGCGCGCAATAGCGCGCCATCGGCTCCCGCGCCGACGCCGAACCGTCGTCGAACGCCATCAGTGGAGCCGCGGAAAATCGACAGGCATGGCGGGCGGGAAACTTCGGACCGGCGGGGCGTTGTCGGATGCGGCCGGGCGGTCTACTTCAACCGAGGCCGCAGCGCAACCCGGCGGCCGTGCTCGCGACGGGAGAGGGTGATGAACGAAGACCGCCTCAACATGGACATCCGCAAGTTCCTAAAGATCGTCGGGGTCACCTCGCAGCGCGAGATCGAAGCCGCCGTGCGCGCGGCACTCGCCCGCGGCGCCATCGCCGACAGCTCGCTGCTGAAGCCGCGGGTGAGGTTGTCGATCCCCGAAATCGGACTGGAGCACGTCATCGACGGCGAGATCGGGCTATCTTGATCAATCCTCGGCCGCCTTTAATTCGCGCGGGTCGTCGAGGCCGAGCAGCAGAGTCGCCTCGCGCTCCGGCAGGGTCTCGACACCCGCGAGCCTGCGGTCGATCTGCCGCCGCCTCGTCGCGACCTCGCCGATCGAAGTCGAGGCCTCGTCGAGCTTTTTCTGCACCTTCTCCAAGATTTCGCCGTATCGGCCGAACTCGGTCTTGACCGCGCGTAGCACCTGCCAGACCTCACTCGAACGCTGCTGAATTGCCAGGCTGCGAAACCCCATGCGCAGACTGTTGAGGAGAGCGAGCAAGGTGGTCGGCCCGGCTATGACGACGCGGCAATCGCGCTGCAACAGATCGACGAGGCCGGGACGCCGCACGATCTCGGCGTAGAGCCCCTCAGTCGGCAGAAACAACAGCGCAAAATCGGTCGAGTGCGGCGGTGCGACGTATTTCATCGAGATGTCGCGGGCGGATTGCCGGATCCGGACCTCGATCGCCTTTGCCGCGATCTCCACCGCCGGCGGGTCGGCGCGATCGGCGGCGTCGACCAGACGCTCGTAATCCTCGGTTGGGAATTTGGCGTCGATCGGCAGCCACAGCGGGCCGTCGCCCTCGGCCCCCGGCAGACGGATCGCATATTCGACGCGCTGACCGCTGCCCGGCCGGATTTCGACGTTGCGGTCGAACTGCTCGGCGGTCAGAACCTGTTCGAGTATGCTGCCCAGCGAGATTTCGCCCCAGATGCCGCGGGTCCGGACATTGGTCAATACCCGCTTGAGGTCGCCGACCCCGGCCGCCAAGGTTTGCATCTCGCCGACGCTGCGGAACACCTGCTCGAGCTGGTCGCTGACCAGCTTGAAGCTGGCGCCGAGTCGCTCCTCGAGGGTGTGGTGCAGCTTTTCGTCGACGGTGGCGCGCATCGCCTCGAGCTTTTCGGCATTGTCGGCGCGCATCGCCTCGAGCCGCTGCTCGACCGAGCGCCGGACCGAATCGAGAACCTGGAGCTGCAATTCGCCCAGCTGCTTCAGCGCGCCGGTGATCTCCTCGCGCAGCAATTTGGCGCTGCCGGCCGACTCGCCGCGGCCGCGCGACAGCTCGTCGCGCAGGCCCTGGTCGAGCCGGGCCAAAGCCGGCTCGACCCGCGCCTCGGCGCCGCGGGCGAACACGCCGAAGCGCGCCGCCACGACCACGCCGACGATCAGCGCGACAACGGCGACGCCGAGTGCCGCAAATGCCGCAATCTCGATGCTCACCCGCGGTTCCCCTGCTGCGGCCCCCCGCCGCCAGGCACTATTTGGCGGCTGTTACCATGATCTCGACCAGCACCTCCGGGCGCGCCAGATCGGCCTTGACGCAGGCCCGCGCCGGCGGGTTCAGCGGATCGACCCAGGCGTTCCAGACCGAGTTCATGTCGGCGAACATCGCCATGTCCTTGATCCACAGATTGGCCGCGAGCAGGTTCGATTTGGTGGTGCCGGCCTGGGAGAGATAGCCGTCGATCTTGTCCAGGATCTGCTTTGTCTGCCCCTTGATGTCCTGGGTGGTGTCGCCGGCGGTCAGACCGGCGAGGTAGACCGTGTCGCCGCGCACGACGCAACGGCTCATGCGCGGGCCGGGCGGCTGAGTCAATTCGATCCGGCGGATGTCCATCGGGCTCCTCCCTCTGCTGGTGGGGGGCCGAGTGTGGCCCGCCGGGGCGCGGAAGGGAAGCGGTCAGGCGCCGGCCGGCGGCTCGACGTAGTCGACGATGCGCTTGCCGTGGGTGTGGATGCCGAAGGTGACGAGCGGCCGGTCGCCGACCGTGCGGAAGCAATGCGGCCGATCGGGCGGCAGCGCGATCGTGACCCCGGGCTCCAGGGCGACAACCTCGCTGTGGCCGACGAGCCAGGCCTCGCCGCTTCCTTCGAGCACCGTCAACAGCTCGGTGTAAGGGTGCGAATGCGGCAGGGTCGTGTAGCCGGGGGGCGAGACCTGGATGCCGGTGCGAATTGGCAGGCCCTCGCCGGTATCGTCGCCGATGATCGGCCGATAGAGGGCGCCGCCCGGCAGCGTCACCACCGGTCTCTCGGCATGGCGTATCAGGGCGGGTGCGTCGGACATCCGATCCTCCATCGCGACGGGTCGTGCGCCAGATCCTATCACGCGGCTTCACCGGTGGCATCAGTTCCAGATGAAGCTCGTCACAAGGTGGTTGAATCCCAAGCTCATGCCGGCATAGGCAGTAGCGGCGAGCAGGATGGTCAACAGGATGATCCGCATGCCCGATGATGGACGAGACAGCAATGCCATCAACAGCAGCGCGGTATAGCTCAGCATCGCGAGTGTTTGTGCCCCCGGCATCGCGACAATACCTCCATGCCACCATTTTGCCGGCACCGGGTTAACAAAAGGTTACGCGACCGGCAGCTCGGCATCATAGGCCGGCAAAGCATGGTAAATACCGGCCATGCCGCCGTTCGAGCTTGCCCAGCGGTTGATCCTGCTGCTGGCCCTGGCCATCTTTCTCGGCCTCGCCTTTGAGGAAATCTACAAGCGTGACGAGCGGGCCGTCCCCGGCGGGATCAGGACCTTCCCGCTGGTCGCCCTCGCCGGGGCGATGCTCTATCTCGTCGAGCCGCATTACGCCCTGGCCTTTGTCGCCGGGCTCGTCGCGCTCGCGGCCTGGCTCCACGCCTTCCTGCGCCTCGAGCACCAGGCGGAGACCGATGGCGGTCGGACATTGGTGATCCCGGTGGCGAACCTGCTTGTATATGTCGTCGGGCCGATCACTCTGACGCAACCGCCTTGGGTTGCTATCGGCGTGACCGTCGCCGCAGTGCTGCTGATCGGCTGGCGCGAGCAGATGCACGGCTTTGTCCGCAGCGTGCCCCAGGACGAAATCCTGACCGCTGGCAAATTCCTGATCCTGGTCGGCATCGTCCTGCCGCTGGTACCCGACACCAGGTTGCTCGCGGCCGCATCCGTCACCCCCTATCGCATCTGGCTCGCCGTCGTCGCGATCTCCGGCCTCTCCTATCTGACCTACCTCGTCCAGCGCTACCGTCCGATAAAGGGCGGCGCGCTATTCCCGGCATTGCTCGGCGGCGCCTACTCGTCGACGGCGACGACCGTGGTCCTCGCCAAGCGGCAAAAGCAGATGCCGGCGCGCGCCCCGGAGCTGTCGGCCGGGATCATCACCGCGACCGCAATCATGTATCCGCGAGTAGGCATCGTCATCGCCTTCTTCGACCCGGATCTCGCGGTGGCGCTGCTGCCGGCCTTGACGGTGCTCTTCACCGCCGCTGCACTCCTTGCTTGGCGGGAATGGCGCCGGATCGCGCCCGGTGCCGCCGAGGCGCTGGCGATCCCCGTCTTCAATCCGCTGCAGCTGTCGACCGCACTTGTCTTCGCGGCATTGTTCCTGGCGGTGTCGCTTTTGACCGCCTGGGTCGAGGGGCTGTTCGGCCAAGCCGGCATCTTTACTCTGGCGGCACTCGTCGGGGCGAGCGACATCGACCCCTTTGTACTGACCCTGGCTCAGGGCGGAGCATCTGGCATGCGCCCGGCGGCCGTCGCCGCGGCAGTGCTGATCGCCGCCTCCGCCAACAATCTCGCCAAAGCGGGCTACGCGGTCGGGTTCGGTGGCGTTGTTGCAACCGCCCGGCCGGCGGCGATCCTGGTCGCCCTCGCCCTGCTCGGCCTTGCCGCGGCCATGGCCCGCCTCGCCTTCTGAAGAGGCTGTCAGTCTTTGAAAACTGTCGCCACTTAATTTATGTGCTAGGGGCGGACGAACTTGGCGGTGACATAGACGCCGTTGCTGATCCCCATCAGGGTGACGTAGGTCGGATCGATGTCAGGTATGGTCCCGGCATCGACGATGTTCAACGCGACAAAGAAGGCGGAGATGACGGTGAAGAACAGCATCTGAACGCGGGTCACGTCGATTTCCGCCGGCCGATCCGTGTCGGTCACGATGTCGGACCATTTGGGCGTGCGAACGCCGGTGCTGAAAGTGCCGACCAACGACCAGCCTTCCGGCGCGGCAGCGGTGCGAACGCGGAAATCATAAGTGGTGTTCGGAATCAGGTTCGTCGCGGTCGTCTGGTGGGCAGCCGGCCCCGTGAAGGGGACCGGACTCCACCCGGCGTCGCTGTCGTGCGGGCGTTTCTCGAGCACGTATGTCGCGCCAGCCACCGGATCCCATGCCAGCGGGATCGAGGTGCCGGTCGGGTCGCCCTGCATCTGAAGACCGGTGACCGAGACCGCCGGGACCGGTGCCGCCGCCGTCGGTGCCGCGGTCGTCGCTTCGGAGCCGGCGCCGGCCGCATTGCTGGCCAGAACCCGCACTTGGTAGGCGATGCCGGGGGTTAGACCGACGATGCGCACCCTGGTGGCCCGCAGCGCGTCGCAGGCCGTACGCCAAATTCCGGCCGCGGCGGGATCCTGGTACTGGACGAGATAGGTTATCGGCGCCGCGCTGCCATTGGGCGGCGACCAGGCGACGATGATCTCCGTTTCGCGCGGCGGACCCACCGGCGCGAGATGGGTCACTGCTCCAGGCGGCGACAGCGTCGGCGCCGCCTGGGATTGCTGGTTGTTCTTGACTTCCGACAGCACCGTGACGCCGCCGGCTATGCCGAGCAAGGCCAGGGTGCCGGAGCTGATCGCGATCAGCGACCCGGTCAGCGACATGACGTAGACCGCGCCGGCTCCGACCACAAACGTCCACAGGATGATCTGGAACTGCGACAGGCTGGCCCAGCCATTGGCGGTGGAAATGAGCCGCAGGGGGACGGAGAAGCCGCGCAGGGCGCGACCGATGAAGCCTCCGATACTGCCGACAGCCGGTATCTCGGGCCCAGGTACGCCGAGATAGATCGCGAAACGGTAGAGTGCGGTGCCGGCGCCCAAGACCGCGAGCAGGGCTGCCAAAGCGGCGAAACAGCGCGAGGTAACGCCGATCTCGCGGACCACCCGCCATTTGGCCGCAGAGGCATCGCCGGCGGAGATCGTTAATTCGGCGACGGACACGAGCCCAAGCAGGCGTTGCTCGGTGCCGCTGGGAGCGGTCGGGAGTTCGCTCGGGATGGTAACGGCGTAGACCACGCCCGTGGGCGTCTCTTTGATCCGCCGCACTGAAAGCTCTTCGATGCACGACGGTTTCGCGGGTGGATTCGGCAGCGGCTTCCAGCACAGGCGCGCATGCATGTCGGGTTGCGACTTGATGTCGCCGGAGACGATGAAACGAACATCGCCGCCAGGCCCCTGATAGGTATGTTCGCCCTCGAACACCGCCTGGCCTGATCCGGCATCGGCGGGGACCGGCGCGACGTCCGCACCCCACGAAGGGGCAGTGGCGAGGTTGAAGGACAGGACCAGACCCATCAGAAGCGCCACAGACCAGCGCCGAAGATTGGCCTTTGTTACTGCGACCCTCCCCAAATCGCCCAGCAACCGCAGTGTGTATGCCCGCACTCGATCGATTTTAAAAGCTTGGTCATTGAGAAAGTCTTTGATCCCTTGAACAATAGTCGTGCTCCGCCATTCCATTACCCCAGCAATTCCTCCCGTTGCGGCGCTGACGACAAGAAAAGTTTCAAGAAATACGAAGATAATCCCGCTAACGATCCCAGTAATCTCAACGTTTAACATGGCATATCTCCCCAAAAAGCGCTTTTTTACTCTCCACCGCCACTAAACTCTTCGTTGCCATGCAGATTGGCGACCCGCCTCCGTCTGGCGGGGTTGCTCAACAGAGCCGGTTGCCCGCCGATCTCTTTACACGTAAGCCCGCAAAGCCGGAACCAAACAGGATAATGTTGTGTGACGGATGAGCGAGGGGAGAGAGCACGCTGTGCCGCCGCTTCTGGCAAGGCGCTGCTGAACTTGAACCCGGAAACCATCGATCAGCTGGTCATTACGATTTTCCCCGACCAGACGACCGGGTTTCCCGGAGCGGTGCCGGAGCCCGCGAGCCGGAAGCTTCTGCTGGGCGGCGATCTGGCGGCCTTGGGTCTGATGCTGGGTCTGGGCCGCTGGCGCGCTCGGATCGGTTGACCATCCGACCGGCGGTCGCCTGCACATCGGGCGCCGCGCGATTTGCGCCGCCGCGGCATCCCTGACGGTTGCACCCGCCGGCCCGGAGGGACTAAGACGCCTTAATCACTCAGCGAAGGAGAGGCGGCGTGGCGCGCGGAGAAGACCAGCACAGAAACCCGAAATCCAACATCGAGATCGCCCAGGAAGCAGAGATGCGGCCGATCGGCGCGATCGCCGCGGAGAAGCTCGGCATCCCGGACTCGGCGATCGAGCCCTACGGCAAGTACAAGGCGAAGATCGCGCTCGACTACCTCCGCTCGTTGCCGGACCGGCCGAACGCCAAGCTGATCCTCGTCACCGCGATCACCCCAACTCCAGCCGGCGAAGGCAAGACGACGACAACGGTCGGGCTCGGCGACGCGCTCAACCTGATCGGCAAGAAGGCGATGCTGTGCCTGCGCGAGGCGAGTCTCGGGCCGTGCTTCGGGGTCAAAGGAGGAGCGGCGGGCGGCGGCTATGCCCAGGCCGTGCCGATGGAAGACATCAACCTCCATTTCACCGGCGACATCCACGCCATCGGCGCCGCCAACAATTTGCTCGCGGCGATGGTCGACAACCACGTCTATTACGGCCTCGACCCGCGGATCGACCCGCGCCGGGTCAGCTGGCGCCGCGCCATGGACATGAACGACCGTGCCCTGCGCTCGACCATTTCCTCCCTCGGTGGTGTGGCCAACGGCTATCCGCGCGAGGACGGGTTCGATATCACCGCCGCCTCGCAGGTGATGGCGACCTTCTGCCTGGCGACGAGCCTGCAGGATCTGCAGCGGCGGCTCGGCAACATCATCGTCGGCCAGACGCGCGAGCGCAAATCGGTGACCGCCGCCGACGTCAAGGCAGCGGGGTCGATGACCGCGCTGTTGAAGGATGCGCTGGCGCCCAATCTGGTGCAGACGATCGAGCACAACCCGGTCTTCATCCATGGCGGCCCCTTCGCCAACATTGCCCATGGCTGCAACTCGGTGATCGCGACGACTTCGGCCCTAAAGCTGTGCGATTATGTCGTCACCGAGGCTGGGTTCGGCGCCGATCTCGGCGCTGAGAAATTCATCGACATCAAATGCCGCAAGACTGGCCTGAGACCGGCCGCGGCGGTGGTGGTGACGACGGTGCGGGCCCTGAAAATGCACGGCGGCGTAGCGCTCAATGCGCTGCGCGGGGAAAACGTCGAGGCCCTCGAAAAGGGTTTTGCCAACCTCGCCCGGCACCTTTCCAATATGCGCCGGTTCGGCGTGCCGGCGGTGGTGTCGGTCAACCGCTTCAGCGCCGACACTGCCCGCGAGCATGATCGGCTTAAGGAGCTGTGCGCCGGCGAAGGCGTCAAGGCGTTCATCGCCGACCATTGGGCGCAAGGCGGCGAGGGAGCGGTCGAGCTCGCCCGCGAAGTCGTCGACCTCGCCGAGAGCGGCGCCGCGAAGCTCGAGTTTCTCTACCCCGACGAAATGCCGCTCCTCGAAAAAATCCGCACCATCGCCCAGCGCATCTACGGCGCCGAGGACATCGAGGCCGCCAAGCCGGTGCAGGACCAGCTCGCGCAATTGCAGGATCAGGGCTTTGGCCACTTCCCGGTCTGCATCGCCAAGACCCAGCTCAGCTTCACCACCGATCCCAACGCCAAGGGGGCGCCGAGTGGCCACACGGTGGCGATCCGCGAGGTGCGGGTATCGGCCGGGGCCGAATTCGTCGTCGCGATCTGCGGCGACATCATGACGATGCCAGGGCTTCCCCGCGTGCCGGCGGCGAACAACATCGAGGTCGATGCCGAAGGCCGCATCACTGGCCTCTTTTGACATGGAGCCCGCCGAGGTCAAGGCCTGGCGGCGGGAGGAGCGCCGGCGCCTGCTGGCGCTGCGCATCTGCGCGCCGCCCGCCCAGCGGCGCGAATGGGGAAGCGGGATCGAGGCGGCGCTGCGCCCGATGCTGCGCGAACGGCCGGGCATCACGCTCGGCGTCTATTGGCCGTTCCAGGCGGAGTTCGACCCGCGCCCGCTGATCGACTGGCTGATATCCGAGGGCTCGGCGGTGGCGCTGCCGGCCGTCGTAGAAAAGAAAGGTCCGCTCGAATATCGGGCCTGGCGGCCGGGCGAATCGCTGGTCGACGGGGTGTGGAACATTCCGATCCCGCTAAAACGCGACATCGTGGTGCCGCAGGCGGTGTTGGCGCCGCTCGTCGGGTTCGACCGGGACTGCTACCGGCTCGGCTATGGCGGCGGCTATTTCGACCGCACCCTCGCCGCGCTGTCGCCGCGGCCGCTGGCGATCGGCGTCGGCTTCGAGATGTCGCGGATCGAGACAATCCACCCGCAAGATTTCGACATCCCGATGGACTGGATCGCGACCGAGGCCGGCGCCCGCCGCCGCGGCTAGCTGTCGAAGGCGACCATCGAGGTGAGCGGGACGTCGAGGCGGCTGCGGCCGTGCAGAAAGCTCAGCTCGATGATGCAGCCGGCGCCGGCGACGACCCCGCCGCGCTGCCGGATGAGGTTGATTGCCGCCTGCATGGTGCCGCCCGTCGCCAACAGATCGTCGAGCACGACCACGCGCTGCCCCGAGGTGATCGCATCCTCCTGGATCTCGATCGTGTCGGTGCCGTATTCGAGATCGTAGGTGAAATGCACGGTTCTGCCTGGCAATTTGCCTCGTTTGCGGATCATCGCAAAGCCCTGGCCGAGCTCGTAGGCGAGCGGTGCCGCGACGAGAAACCCGCGGGATTCGATGCCGACCAGGAGGTCGGGCCGATGCGGCTGCAACGCCTGTGCGAGCCGCTCGACCGTAGTCCGCCAGGCGGCCGGATGGGCGAGCAAGGTGGAAATGTCGTAAAACAGAATCCCGGGCTTCGGAAAGTCAGGTATCGATCTGATGTGCTGCTTTAGGTCCATCCCTGTCATCCTCGGCGGCCAAGCGTCGGCGGCCACAGCCGTCTCGGTTGCGGCATAGCCGCTTTTCGCATAGTTGGGAAGGCACCGCCCGGCGCATGCGAAAGCGGATTTTGGAATGACATGGCGTCGGTCGCCGCAACACTCGTCGAAACGGAAGAACGCGGCTCGCTGGTGCTGAAGGCGGCCGGAGAATGGCTGGTGGCGACGGCCGCCGAGCTCGATCGAAGGCTGCGCGCGCTCGATGCGCCGGAAGGCCGGCGGGTGGCGCTCGATCTCGGCGGGATCGACCGGCTCGACACCACCGGAGCCTGGCTCTTGCTGCGCACCGAGCGCGAGTTGGCGGCGCGCGGCAATCGCGTCGAGATCCTGAATCTGAGGCCGAGCTTCGCGCCGCTCTTGGATCAGGTGCGGGCGGGCGGGGCGCCGGCGCCGATGCCTCATCCGCGGCCGGGCTACCATTCGGTCACGAGCTTCCTTGCCTGGATCGGCGAAATTTCCGTCGGCCTGATTGTGCGAGCGTTCCACATCCTCGGTTTCGTCGGCCTCGTCGCCGTCACCGTTTCGCGGCTAGTGCGGCATCCCGGTCGTCTGCGGCTTACCTCGCTCGTCGCTCAGATGGACCAGACCGGGGTCGATTCGCTGGCCATCGTCGGCTTGCTTTCGTTTCTGATCGGGATCGTCATCGCCTATCAGGGCGCCGATCAGCTGCGCCGCTTCGGCGCCGAGATCTACACGGTCAACCTGTTGGGCGTGGGGATCCTGCGCGAGCTCGGAGTGCTGATGACGGCGATCATCATCGCCGGCCGCTCGGGGAGCGCCTTTACCGCGCAGATCGGCACGATGCGAGTCAACCAAGAGATCGACGCGATGCGCACAATCGGACTCGACCCGGTCGAGGTGCTGGTCGTCCCGCGCCTCTTCGGGCTGCTGCTGACCTTGCCCATGCTTACTATCTACGCCAATTTCATGGGGCTTCTGGGCGGCTGCCTGATGGCATGGGGCGTGCTCGGGATCACGATCCCGCAATTCCTTCACCAGCTGCAATCGGCGCTCAGCCCGTGGACTTTCTGGCTCGGTGTCGGCAAAGCGCCGTTTTTCGCTGGTATCATCGCTGTGATCGGCTGCTACGAGGGCTTCCAGGTGGCGCAAAGCGCCGACAGCGTCGGACGGAAGACCACCTTGTCGGTGGTCGAATCGATCTTTCTGGTGATCGTCGCCGACGCTGCCTTTTCGGTGCTCTTCTCGATGCTCCGGCTCTAAACGTGGCCGAAGGGTCTGGCGAGCCGATCATCCGCGTGCGCGGCCTTGTCAACCGTTTTGGCGAGGAGACGGTGCATGACGGCCTCGACCTCGACGTCCTCCGCGGCGAGGTGCTGGGCGTGGTCGGCGGATCGGGGTCGGGGAAATCGGTGCTGCTGCGCACGATCATCGGGCTCAACCGGCCGGCTGAGGGGTCGATCGAGGTTTTCGGGGAGGAGGTTTGGGGGTTCGACGAGCGCGGGCGGCACGAGCTCGACAGGCGCTGGGGGGTGCTGTTCCAGGACGGGGCGTTGTTCAGCTCGCTGACCGTGGCGCAGAATATCGAGGTGCCGCTCAAGGAATTCTACGACATGCCGATGCGCCTGATGGACGAGATCGCGGCCTTCAAGATCGGTCTCGTCGGGCTGCCGGAGGAGACGGGCGACAAATATCCATCGCAGCTGTCCGGCGGCATGCGCAAGCGCGCCGGCCTCGCCCGAGCCCTGGCGCTCGACCCGGAAATCGTTTTTCTCGACGAGCCTACCGCCGGTCTCGACCCGATAGCGGCCGGCGATTACGACAATCTGATCCGCGATTTGCGCGGCAGCCTCGGCCTCACCGTGTTCATGGTGACCCATGACCTCGACAGCCTGTTCGCGATCTGCGACCGGGTTGCGGTTCTGGTCGACAAGAAGCTTCGCATCGGCACCTTGGATCAGCTGCTCAACGACGACCACCCTTGGATCCACGCTTATTTTCACGGGCCGCGCGGTCGAGCCGCGCTGGCTTCCCACGTCGGCCAGCCGGCGCCGTCACAAAGCGCAACAGCTTCGGCCTGAAGCCGCCGAAGTTCCGAAGAGGAAGCAATGGAAACACGAGCCCATTACGTCATGGTGGGCGCCTTCGTGCTGGCGATGATCTTGCTCGCCTTCGGAGCCGTACTGTGGCTGGGGCGAATCCAATTATCTCAGGATCTGGTACAGTATTATATTTTCTTCAAAGGCTCGGTGGCCGGACTCAGCAAGGGCTCGGCCGTCCAATACAACGGGATCCCAGTCGGCCAAGTAACCGATATTCGTGTCGACCCGGACAATGTCGAGCAAATTCAGGTGACGGTCGAAATCGACGGCAGCCTCGTCGACATCAAGTCGGATGCCCGCGCGTTCCTCGAATCCAACATCCTGAGCGGGGTTTCCGTCATACAAATTCGCGGCGGCACCGTGGAAGCGGCTGCGCTCGTGGCGGAGCCGGGGCACCGTTATCCCGTGATCAAGGCCGGACGATCGGAGCTGGAGCAGGTCAAGGCGTCGCTCCCGGAGCTGCTGGGCAGCCTGAAGGACGCGGCTCGCGGCTTGAACGCCTTGGTAAACGACACGAACCGTCGGGCGATCTCCGAGACTCTGGAGAACGTCCGCTCGGTGACCGCGGTCCTCGCCGAGCAGCGCCAAAGCGTCGCCGAGATCATCGCCAACGCCAACACATCCATCCTCTCGCTAAATGCCCTGTTGCAGAACCTCGATCGAAGCTATGCCGACCGCGGCGGGTTGAAGGATCAGATTTCGCAGGCGCTGAGCGGATATGACAAGCTGGCGAAGAACCTGATCGATGCGAGCCGTCAGCTTCAGCTGGCGATCCAGGAGAATCGTTTGGGCGTCCGCGACTTCACCCAGCGGACCTTGCCCGACTTTGGCGATTTGGTGAGCAATGTACAGCGGCTCGTAGAAAATTTGACGCGGTTCGTATCGGAAATCGAGCGCGACCCGACGCGATTGCTGTACGGCGAGCGGCGTGAGGGGTATCGGCCGCGATGACGATGCGGGCGGCCCACCCGTCTCGCCGACTGGCCGCGTGCGCCGTCGCGCTGGCCGCCGCAGGCTGCGCCAGGCTCTTTGTCTCGCCGCCGGGCCGGCTCTATCGGCTGACGCCGAAGAGCACCTATCCATCGAACCTGCCGCACGTGACCGCACAGCTTCTCGTCGACGTGCCGGTGGCGCCGGCCGGGCTCGACACCGACCGGATCGCCTTGGCCCGGTCGCCGATCACGCTCGATTATTTCGCCGATTCGGACTGGACCGACCAAGTCCCGCTGCTGGTGCAGGCCGCGCTGGTCGCCTCCTTCGAGCGAAGCGGGACGATCACGGCGATCGACCGCGAATCGATCGGGTTGCGGGCGGACTTCGTCCTCAAGTCCGAGATCCGGCATTTCGAAGCGGAATACGGCGCTGCCGGCGGGCCACCGAACGCCTGGGTCGCGATCGGCGCCAGGCTGGTTAAGATGCCGGAGCGCGCGATCATCGCACAGGCCTCGTTCGAGCAGCGCACGGCGGCCGCGGAAAACGAGGTTCCGAGTGTCGTCGCCGCCTTCGACGAGGCGCTGGGGGCGGTGATGAAGGACATCGTTGTCTGGACGGTCGGCAATCCCGCTTTATCCGCAAAGCGCCGCTAGCTATCATGGACCCGTTTCGTTCGCATGAGGCAGAGATTGGCTCGCACCGAAAGGCCGGCCCCCTTGCGCGTCAGCCGGGCCGAAATCGAGAGGATGGAAGAGGCGGCGGCGGTAATCGGCGACTGCCGCCGAGAGCTCGCCAGGCGCGGTGGCCATATCCTCGCAGAGGTAGCGCCCCCCTCCGCCTCGTTCACCGAGTGGCGACATTACCCCGAGGACGAAGTCTACGATCCGCTGAGCCACGCCCAGTATTTCTTCCACGTGCATCCGGCGGCCGGGCGGGCGGTGCGCGAGCACGGGCATTTTCACACTTTCATGCGCGCCGAAGGCATGCCGTCGGGTGTCTCGCCGCTGGTCCTTCCCGAGGTCGGGGTGGCCGATGCGCCGGCGCCGCCGCCGCAGGCGGCACCGCTCAAGCGCGGCGCGCGCGACGAGGTCAGCCATCTCGTGGCGATCGCGGTCGATCCGCGCGGCGCGCCAATTCGGCTGTTCACGACCAACCGCTGGGTCACCGGCGAAACCTGGTATCGCGCCGACGACGTGATCGGCATGCTCGACCGCTTTGCGATCGCCCCGGCTGATCCGACCCCCACCCTCAATCGCTGGATCGGTGCGATCGTCGCCCTGTTTCGTCCGCAGATCGCCGAGCTCATACGCGAACGGGACAAAGTCGTGACGGCATGGCGCGTACGGCGGCGTGCGAATGTCTTCGAAGACACCCGGCTCGAGGTCACCTCCAGCCGCGACATCGATCTCGATGCGCAGCTCGCTTTTGTCGCGGCTGCCGGCAGCGACCTGATCGCCGGCGCCCGACCGCGCCCGTACTCGCTGCCGCCGATGGCCGACGGCTGGGGAGAAGGCCACGCCGGGTGAAGCGGCGTCGGATCAGCGGGCCGGCTGCGGCGCATAGGGCTCGCGCGGCGGCAGGTTGTTGAGGCTCAGGCACTCCTTCAGCTTGGCGTCCCGCTTGGCATTCGCCTCCGCGCTGTTGTCGGGGTAGGCGATCTGCGCCTGCTTGGCGCATTTATCCATCACCTTCCAGTTCGCCAACGCCGTCACCCCCTGCTGGGTCGCGTGGGCGGCGCCGCACAGCAGCATAAGCACGGCCACAGACAACACGACGGATCGGTGCATCGAGCAGCTCCTTCGCAAGCGATCCCGCCGCGTTCGAGCCGGCGGTTGCGCGTCGCCTGAAACTGGGGCTCCATTCTTGGAGACGCAAGCGCGGAGGTCGCGATGCTGAAGATCTGGGGAAGGACCACATCGGTCAACGTGCAGAAGGTGCTGTGGTGCTGCGCCGAGCTCGGCATCGAGTACGAGCGGGTTGATCTCGGCGGCCCGTTCGGCGGCAACCAGGATCCCGAATATCTGGCGATGAACCCGAACGGCCTGGTGCCGACGGTTCAGGACGGCGATCTGATCCTGTGGGAATTGAACACGATCTGTCGGTATCTCGCTACAACGCATCGGGGCGAGCGGCTCTATCCGGCGGAGCCCGCGGCCCGCGCGCTGGTCGAGCGCTGGATGGACTGGCAGCTCTCGGCCGTCGGGGCGCCGATGGGTGTGCTGCTGTTCGGGCTGATTCGCGCCAAGCCGGAGCAGCGCGATCCTGCCGCAATCGAAGCGGCGCGGCGCAAAGCGCTGGCCGCGTGGACGATCGTCGAGGACGAACTCGAAGGGCGCCGCTTTTTGGGCGGTTCCGAGTTGACCCTGGCCGAGATCGTGCTGGGGACCCTGGTCTATCGCTGGCACGCTTTCCCGATCGAGCGCCCGGCGCTGAAGAATCTGAGAGCCTGGTACGACCGGATGCGCGAGCGCCCTGCCTTCAAGACGCACATCGAAATCCCGATCACGTAATCGTGAGGCAGGGTCGTGGAAGTTGTGTCGCCGCGGGCTGTCGTTAGTCTGGCTGAACTCGCCGGTTAGGACAGGGAGGAGAAATGAGATCGTTTCTGGGACATCGGATCTTCGCTGTGGCATTGGCCTGCGCGTTGATCGGCTTGAGCGGCGCCGCGATGGCGCAGGACAAGGACGCCGTGATCAAGAATCGGGCGGCGACGATGAAGGAGCAGAGCAAGGATCTCGGCAGCGTCAAGGCCTTTCTCGACGACAAGGGAGATCTGGCGGCCGCTCAGGCCGGCGCCACCGGCCTCGTCGAGACGATGAAGAAGATCCCCGACCTGTTCCCGCCTGGCAGCGGCGGCCCGGACCCCACCGGCGACTGGGCGACAAAGCCCGAGATCTGGAGCGATTGGAACAAGTTCCTGGAGGCGCGGAATACGGCCGCCGCCAAGGTCGATGTGCTTCTCGCCGCGATCAAGAAGGGCGACAAGGCCGAGATCCAGACCGCCTTCGGCGATCTCGGCAAAAACGGCTGCGGCGCCTGCCACACCGCGTTCCGCGAGAAGCTGAAGAACTGAGGGCGGTATCGTTTGCGATCCTGCTGGCGCTGGCGGGATCGCCGTCGACCGGCGCGGTCGAGCCCGATGCGGTCGCGCGCGGCGCCTATCTGGCCGCCGCGGCGGGCTGCGGCGAATGCCACACCGACACGAAGAACGGGGGCCGGCCCTATGCCGGCGGCCGCGCGCTCGAAACCCCGTACGGCACGATCCTGACCCCGAACATCACCCCCGATCCCCAGACCGGGATCGGCCGCTGGAGCCGTGCCGATTTCACGCGGGCGGTGCGCTGGGGCATTGCCCCGGACGACACGCATTATCTGCCGGCCTTCCCATACCCCTTCTATAATCGGTTGAGCGAACGCGACTTAGCCGATCTGAAGGCCTTCCTCGACAGCCTGCCGGCGGTTTCCCGGCGCAACCTGCCCAGCAGCCCCAAATTCATCGCGTCGGCGCGCGGCGCGGTCAGCGTCGCCGCCACGCCCTTCCCCGGCCCCTGGCAGCCCGACCCGGCGAAGGACGCCGCCTGGAACCGTGGCGCCTATCTTGCCGCCGCGGTCGGCCGCTGCGGCGACTGCCACACGCCGCGAAATATCCTTGGCGCGCCCGATGCCGGCCGCACATTCGCCGGCGCGCCCTCAGGGTTCGGGCGCAAGGCCGCGCCGAATATCACGCCCGATAGCAAAACCGGGATCGGCCAATGGAGCGAGGCCGACATCGTCACTCTGCTGAGGGACGGGCAGACGCCCGACATCGACTTCGTCGGCGGCGCCATGGCCGAAATTGTCAAGAACACCCAGCACCTCGATGACGCGGACCGCCAGGCGATCGCCGTCTATCTCAAATCGTTGCCGGCGATTTCCTCGCCGCGCAAACCGAAGTGACCATGCACCGGCGGCATGGCTTCCGTGTTGGGGCTTGGCGCGAGGCGAATGGCTTGGCTAGGTTGCGGCGCGATCATCGGCAGCGCTGAAGAGGCCCGACCATGGAATTCGGCATGTTCCACGAGTTTCCGTCCCTGCCGGGGCGGAGCGAAGGCGAGGCCTTCGACGAGGCGCTCGAACAGGTCGACGCCGCCGAGCGCTGGGGGCTCGACGTGATGTGGCTCGCCGAATTGCATTTCGAGCCGCGCCGCTCCCTGCTGTCGGCGCCGCTCAGCATCGCCAGTGCGATCGCGGCGCGCACCCGGCGGATGAAGATCGGCATTGCCGTCCAGGTGTTGCCTCTCTGCCATCCGTTGCGATTGGCCGAGGAGGCCGCGACCGTCGACCAATTGAGCCACGGCCGGCTGATCTTCGGCGTCGGGCGCAGCGGGGTGGCGCAGACTTACGCCGCCTATGGCGTCTCCTACGCCGAGAGCCAGGACCGGTTTCGCGAGATCCTCGACATCGTGCAGCAAGCCTGGACCAAGCCGAGTTTTTCGTACGAGGGCCGCTACCACCGCTTCGAGAACGTCGCGGTGGTGCCGAAGCCCTATCAGAAGCCGATGCCGCCGATCCGCATCGCCGCCAGCACGCCCGACACCTTTCCGGCGATCGGCCGGCGCGGCGCGCCCATCTTCGCCTCGGTGCGGCACACGACATGGGCAGAGTTGGCCAAAGCAGATCCAGAGCTACCACGAGGCCTGGGAGGCGGCCGGCCACCCCGGCCGCGGCGAGGTCTACGTTTCGGCGCCGACCTACATCTCCGAGACTGACGCGCGCGCCCGCGCCGAGCCGCGCGACAGCATCATGCATTTCTACCATGAACAGGCCGATCTGCTGGAGGGCGCGGCCAGGCTGGTCGATCCCGTCACCGCCGCCCGGCGCATGCAGCGGGTGCAGCAGCTGCGCCGCCGCACCTACGAGGACGCGCTCGACGCCAACGTGCTGATCGGCGCGCCAGAAACGATCGCGGCGAAATTGCGCAGCCTCCAGGCCGAGATCGGCCTCAGCGGCATCCTCGCCGAATTGAATTGCGGTGGCCTGATCCCGCACCCCCGGGTACTACGTGCGATGCAGCTGCTGTGCGAAGCCGTCAAACCCGAATTTGTCGGCGGCTGACCCAAGAGCTGTTTGCTCCTTTCCACCGCGGGAGGCTCCCCGTAGCTTATGGCTGCTATCAATGTGTACGCGGGGTTCTCAATGGCCGACCCGGGATCGATCTACCACTGGCGTCGCCTCGACGACCGGATCACCACGTCAGGTCAGCCGACCGAGCCGCAGCTTGCCGAAATAGAGGCTCTCGGCGTCCGCCACATCGTCAATCTCGGCCTCCATACCCACGAGAAGGCGCTGCCGGATGAGACGGCGAGCGTTACCCGGCTCGGCATGACCTACATTCATATCCCGGTCGACTTCCAGAACCCCACCGACCAGGACTTCGACAAGTTCTGCGCGGTGATGGACGAGTTGAAGGACGTTCCGGTGCACGTGCACTGCATTGCGAACTATCGGGTCTCGGCGTTCTTCTATCGGTACCGCCGGGACGTGCTCGGATGGGATGAAGCCGAGGCCCGCGCCGAGATGGAAGCCATCTGGCGCCCGGAGGGCGTTTGGGCCGCGTTCGTAAAGCGCTAGACGAGAGGCGCGGCGGATGACGATCGAAATCAACGGGATGGCTCACGTGATCCTCACGGTGAGCCAGTTCGACGTGGCCCGCGCCTTTTATCGACGCCTATTGCCCGAGTTCGGCATGAAGGTCGTCCACGACGGCGAGAAGCTCTTCTATTGCGTCGGCGCGCGGACTGCGATCGGTATCGAGCCGTGCGATCCGGCGTTCGCCGGCGAGCGCTTCGTGCAGCAACGGGTGGGCCTGCACCATCTATGTCTGCGGACCCGGTCACGCGAAGATGTGGATCGAGTTGCGGCTCTGCTGAAGGAGATGAACGCGACGATCGTGCGCGGGCCACTGGAGGGAAATTGGGCGCCCGGATACTACTACGTGCTGTTCGAGGACCCTGACGGGATCAGGCTGGAGGTCAACTTTGTACCCGGAGCCGGGGTCCTCGCAGATGGGGTGCGGTTCAACCCCTCCAGCGGCTACCTCTGAGCCGGTGCTATCGGTTTCGCTACATCTTCCCTGGTCGGCTGAAAATGGAGTTTGCTTGTACCCCGGCGCATTGGCTGCGCCGGACTCCCGCCTTCCGTGAAGGGCGACGGCAAACCGCCGACAAGGCCTGCTCTCTGGCTTCGCGCCACGCTCTCTACAACTGCGCCGAGCGCAAGCGCAGGGCGTTGCCGATGACCAAGACCGAGCTCAGGCTCATCGCGGCGCTGGCGATCATCGGATTGAGCAAGAGACCGAAGGCCGGATAGAGCACGCCGGCCGCAATCGGGATCGCCGAGGCGTTGAAGACGAAGGCGAAGAACAGGTTCTGGCGAATGTTGCGCATCACCGCGCGCGACAGCCGGCGCGCGCGGACGATCCCCTGCAGATCGCCTTTGACAAGGGTGACCGCGGCGCTCTCCATCGCCACATCGGTGCCGGTGCCCATGGCGATGCCGACCTGCGCCTGGGCCAATGCCGGCGCGTCGTTGATGCCGTCGCCGGCCATCGCGACAAAGCGGCCCTCGTCCTGAAACTTCTTGACGGCAGCGGCCTTCTGGTCCGGCAAGACCTCGGCCGCGACCTCGTCGATGCCGAGCCGGCGGCCGACCGCCTCGGCCGTCATGCGGCTGTCGCCGGTCAGCATCACGACCCTGATCCGCTCGTCGTGGAGGGCTTCGAGCGCGCCGGCGGCGCTCTCCTTGATCGGGTCGGCGACCGCGACCAGCCCGGCGGCGCGGCCGTCGACTGCGACCAGCATCACCCCCTGGCCATCCTTGCGCAGCGCGTCGGCGCGCGCGGGCAGCCCCTCCGGATCGATGGCGAGCGAGGCGAAGAGCGCCTGGTTGCCGACGGCGACATGCCTGCCATCGACCGAGCCGGTGACGCCCTTGCCGGTCTCGGAGACGAAGTCGGAGACGACGACGAGGGTCAGGCCGCGCTCCTCGGCGCCTTTGACGATGGCGGCGGCCAGGGGATGCTCGCTGCCGCGCTCCAGGCTGGCGGCGAGGCGCAGCAGCTCGTTTTCATCGAGCGAGCCGGCCGGGGTGACGCCGACGAGCCGCGGCCTGCCCTCGGTCAAGGTCCCGGTCTTGTCGACGACGAGGGTGTCGACCTTTTCCATCAGCTCCAGCGCCTCGGCGTTCTTGACGAGGACGCCGGCGCGCGCGCCGCGCCCGGTGCCGACCATGATCGAGACCGGTGTCGCGAGACCCAGCGCACAAGGGCAGGCGATGATCAGCACGGCGACCGCGTTGAGGAGCGCGAACCCCATCGCCGGCGGCGGGCCCCAGATCGCCCAGACGGCAAAGGCCAGCACGGCGATGGCGATCACCGCCGGCACGAACCAGCCGGATACCGTGTCGGCCAGCGCCTGGATCGGCGCCCGCGAGCGCTGCGCCTCGGCGACCATCTGGACGATCCGGGCGAGGAGCGTGTCGCTGCCGACTCGCTCGGCACGCATCAGAAAGCCGCCAGTGCCGTTGACGGTGGCGCCGGTCACCTTGTTGCCGGGCGATTTCTCGGCCGGCATCGGCTCGCCGGTGATCATCGACTCGTCGACGGCACTCCTCCCTTCGAGCACGACGCCGTCGACCGGGATCTTCTCGCCGGGCCGCACCCGCAAACGGTTGCCCGGAAGGACCTCATCAAGCCCGATGTCGGCCTCGCTGCCGTCATCGCGCACCAGGCGGGCCGATTTGGGCGCCAGATCCAGCAATGCTCGGATGGCGCCGCCAGTCTGTGCCCGCGCACGCAGTTCCAGCACCTGGCCCAGCAGCACCAAAGTCACGATGACCGCGGCCGGCTCGAAATAAACCGGCACGGTTCCGTCCGGCAGCCGGAACGATGCCGGAAATATGCCCGGCAGCAACGCCGCGAAGAGGCTGTAGCCATAGGCGACGCCGGTGCCGAGCGCGATCAGGCTGAACATGTTGAGGCGGCGGTTGACGAGCGAGGCCCAGCCGCGCCGGAAGAACGGCCAGCCGCCCCACAGCACCACCGGCGTGGCGAGGACGAGCTGCAGCCACACCATCGCGCGCGGGCCCGGCAGCAAGTGGGCAACGACGTGCTCGCCCATGACCAGTGCCGCGAGCGGCAATGACAGCGCCACCCCGACCCAGAACCGCCGGGTCATGGCGGCGAGCTCGGGATTGGCTCCCTCGCCGGCAGAGGGGGTCATCGGTTCGAGCGCCATGCCGCAGATTGGGCAGCTGCCGGGCGCGCTGCGCACGATCTGCGGGTGCATCGGGCAGGTCCACAGCCCCTCCCCGCCGGACGTCGGCGAGGTGTTTGGGGCAGCGCGCGTCAGAAAGCGCTCCGGCTCGGCCTCGAAACGCACGCGGCAGCGGTTGCCGCAAAAATAATAGGTGTGTCCGACGTGCTCGCTGCGATGCTGGGCCGTCGCCGGATCGACGGTCATCCCACACACGGGATCGCGCATCTCGGCATCGGGGAGGCCTTGACGGTGGCGGCCCTCCATCGGCCCATGGCGCGTGTCTGCGTTCATCATGGATGCCGTTCCGTTGGCCTCGCCTCACCAAGCTGGGACCGCGTTCATCCATATCAAGGATGCTCGCGGGACAGCTCACCCGCAACCCGCCGACCGCCCGCAATGCGGATCACTGCGTCCGGCAGGGCACGCTCTCAAGTCGGCCGCACACAGATCAAAGGCGGGTCAGAGGCGGGTTACTATTGGGCGAAGTCGACGGTGACCTATCGGGGGCGTACGTTTTTGCAATCTTATGCCGCTCGCCCGAAGAAAGCCCATGTCGGGCCTTGACCGACCTCGATGATCGGAGCTCGCCCGCACGGACGCGCTCCCGATCGGCGGAGAGGCAAGGGTTTCTTCGACGAGGGTCGTGTACTGCCGTGAGGCCGCCTGCGCCGACCGATCGAGATGATCGAGCAGCTCATCGCGTGAGTTGGGTTTCAAACGGTCATGACAAAGGGCAAGGTGAGACCGAGATGGCTTTTTTTCACGAATGGCTGGCGCGCGTCGGCCGGCGCAATATCGCCTATCTCGTCTTTGTCTCACTGCTGGTCCCGTTTGCCGCGATGCTGGAAGCGAGCGGTCCGCGGGGCCCCGACAGCGGCGGCGGGATCATGGCGGCGATCATCCTGTGGACCGCCGTTTCGTCGGTCTTCTTTCTCGCCAACGCAGCGGCGGCGATCGTCCGGCTGGTACGCGGCCAGCCGGTGACGAAGCCGCTGATCGCCTGCGGTCTGCCGATCCTGTGCATCGCCGTCCCGTTGCTGCTGGAGCCGTTCTTTGTGCGGTGAGGATTTGCCCGGCGAGTGGCCGAGGAACGGGATAGGGGGTTAGATTGACTATCTAACCCCCTATCTCATTGGCTCCCCGGGCCGGACTCGAACCAGCGACAAGGCGGTTAACAGCCGCCTGCTCTACCAACTGAGCTACCGGGGACCAGTGCGGCCATCGGGCCGGCGGACTATGCGTGATATAGGCGATCCGGGGGATGATATGCAAGCCGGGCGGTCGGCGGCAGAATTCCACCCTTGCTCCGCGAAACCAGGGAACCAGTAGCGATCTGAATACGGGGTTTGTCAGGACATCGTCATAGGGGAGCCGCAACATGGCCAGGGAAACCGTTCGAACTCGCGCAATACGCCGCGGCGCTGCGCTACGAGGATCTGCCGGCCGACATCGTGCGGGTAGCGAAGGAATGCATCATCGACACGGTGGCGGCGATCGTCTGCGGCGCGGCGCTGCCGTGGAGCCGGATCGTCACCGCCTATGCCGAGCGCACCGGCCCCGGCGGCGCCAGCCATATCCTCGGCAGCGACGGGCAGGCGGTGCAGGCGCCGGCGGCGGCACTCGCCAATGGCGCGCTGGCGCATGCCTTTGAGCTCGACAGCCTGACCCGGCCTGGCGCCGGCGCACATCCCGGCGCCACGGTATTGCCGCCGGCGCTCGCCATCGCCCAGGAACGGGGTGAAAACGGCCGGGCATTGATCGCCGCCTTTGTCGCCGGCAACGAGGTCATGATCCGCATCGGCCGCGCCACCGGGCACACCAACGAGGCCCGGGGCTTTCACGCGCCGGGCACCACCGGCCCGTTCGGCGCGGCGGTCGCGGCCGGGCACCTCTTGCGGCTCGATGCGGCGGCGATGACCAGCGCGATCGGCATCGCCGGGTCATTGTGCGGCGGCTTGCTGGAGTTCGCGCGCGGCGACGGCGGCATGGTCAAGCGGCTGCATTTGGGCCGCGCGTCCGAGGCTGGGGTGCTCGCCGCGAGCCTCGCATCGGCCGGCTTCGCGGGGCCGCGCACGGTCATCGAAGGGCAGTTCGGGTTTCTCCGCGTGTTCTGCACGAGATGGGACGAAACGGAGCTGACCCGCGGCCTCGGCGAGGAATTCGTCGTCTCGAGCACGGTATTGAAACGCTACCCGTGCCATGCGACAGCGCATGCCGCGGTCAAGGCGGTGCGCGATTTGCAGGCCGAGCACGGCTTTGCCGGCGGCCAAGTCGAGGCGGTCACCGTTACCGGCAGCGAGCGCATGGTCGAGCGCCACGACATCCTGGAGCCCGCCGATTTGATGCTGGCGCAGTACAGCATCCCGTTCTCGGTCGCGCTGGCGCTCCACCGCGAGGCGCGCGATCCCGAATCCTGGGACGAGACGGCGCTCTCCGACCCCGAGATCCGCGCGCTGACCCGACGCGTACGGCTGGTGCCGGATACGGGCGTCGGCCATGGCGGGACGGGAAGCACGGTCACCGTGGCGCTGGCCGATGGGCGCCGCCTCGAACGCCGCGCCGAGAGCGGAATGCTCGAACCGGGAGAGCTCGCTGACAAGTTCCGCCGCCTGACCCGCACCGCGCTCGGCGAAGGCGGTGCTGGGAGGCTCTTCGACCGCCTGCAGCGGATCGACGAGGCTGACAGCCTCGATTGGCTGACCGGCCGCCCGGACTAAAGAGGACCGCGGTCAGGCCAGGAAATTGAGGCGTAGGCCGGGCTCGGGCCAGTCCATCACGCCGAGCTGGCCGGCGCCGGAGAGCGTGATGTAGGCGGTCTTCATATCGCTGCCGCCAAAGCAGATGTTGGTCGGGTAGACATCGGGCATCTTGACCTGGCGCACCACGCGGCCGTCCGGGGCGATGACGGTAATGTGGCCGGTGATCAGGGTCGCCACAGCGATGTTACCCGAGGCCTCGACGGCGAGGCTGTCGAAGCGCTGAAAGCCCGGCAGCCCGCAGACGAGGCGGCCGGTATAGGGTGCCGGGAACGGCTCCCTGCGCAAGACGCCGGGTGAGACGACGTCGAAGGCGAAGAGTCGCGAGCTCTCGGTGTCGGCGACATAGACCGTCTTCTCATCGGGCGACAGGCCGACGCCGTTCGGGCTCAGCATCGGATGCACCAGCTCGACGATCTTCGAGCCGTCGGGGAGCGCGTAATAGAGCCCGCCATGGTCGCGGTCGCGCCCCCGCCGCTTGCCGAGGTCGGTGAAATAAAAGCCGCCCTGGCGATCGAAGACGAGGTCGTTCGGCGCCGACAGTTTGTGGCCGCCGCATTGGCTGTAGAGGATGCGGGTGTCGCCGCTCTTCGGGTCGATCCGCTGGATATAGCCGCACTGGTAGTCCTTCGACGGCCCGGTCGACAGAAACCCGCCCTCGGCATATTCGTTGCCGCCGTTGTTGCAGACATAGAGGGCGCTGTCTGGTCCGACCGCGACCCCATTGGGACCGCCGCCGGCGCCGCCGACCGCCGATTTGCCGCCGTCGGGGGCGATGCGGGTGACCGCGCTGCCGGCGATTTCGCCGAGGATGACCGAGCCGTCGGCCATCGCCACCGGCCCCTCCGGAAACCGCAACCCGCTCGCCATGATCCGAATATCGGCCATCGGCTCTTCTCCCCCTCGCTGTGCCCCGAAAGTTTGTCGCCGGGATCGCCCAAGCGTCAAGCCGGGTTTGACCTCGCCAGCGCGCGGCAAGCATCGACAGCCCAGTCCACCCGGTCTTTGCCGAAGAAGCGCTGGCCGTCGACGACGACGGTCGGCACGCCGGGGCATCGCAGATGCTCGAATTCCTGCAGCGCCTTCTGCGCTTGGGCCGCGGGGCCGGGTTCGGTGAGGGCGGTTAGCAATTTCTCGGGGTCGAGGCCGGCGCGCCGTGCGGCCCATCCGACGGTATCGGGCTCGTTGACGTCGAGGCCTTCGACCCAGGCGGCCTCGAACAGCGCCTCATCGAGTTGGTCGCGCTTATCGGCATCGGCCGCGTAGAAGGCGCGCGCCGGCAATTCCTCGCGGTCGAACGCCGATGTCGCCCAGCGCCGGGCGCGCCGGTGGAAGATTTCGGGTTCGGGATAGGCGAACGGGATCGAAAAATGTTCCGCCCAGCGCCGGCAATCCTCGCGCAAATAGGAGCCGACATTGCGGTTTTCCCTACCGCCGAGGAATTCGGCGACCATCACCCCGCGCTGGCGCGGGATGTAGATCGGCTGCCGCACCAGCTTCACGCCCGGCATGTCGGCGAGCGCGCGCCGCAGCAGGATCGTGCCGAGATAGGCGTTTGGCGAATGATAGATCGTGTAACTGTAGGCGATGGCCGGCATCGCATCAGTATATCGCGGCACCTCGCCCGCGGCGTATCGTCCGCTCCGGTCCGACATGGTCGGGCCGGACACGCTGATTGTGCCTCTGGCGGTCCTCGATCCCGACGACCCGGCCCAAGGCGTGCCGGCGAATGCCGGGCTGCGTCCCTAATCCACCCTCTGCGCTCTCACCGAAGAGCGCGCTACGCGCCGGCGCCAAGGCGACGAGGCTCGGCCGAAGGGGCCGCGCCGCCGTCGGAGGTGACGCTGACCTCGACCGTCATTCCAAGGAAGTCCGATGGGAACCCGGTCCAGGTGCCAGACAGCGGCACCGCCTGGCGGGCGTCGCGCACCACCGCGACGCGGATCAGATCGCGATTGCCGACGATGCCGTTGGTCGGATCGAGCTCGATCCAGCCGCCGCCAGGAATGTAGACCTCCATCCAGGCATGGGTGGCGCCACCGCCGACCCGGCCGTCATCGCTGGCCGGCACATACAGGTAGCCCGAGACGAAGCGCGCTGCGAGGCCGAGCGAGCGCACCGCCTCGATCATCAGCACCGCGAAGTCGCGGCAGCTGCCGCTGCCGAGGCGCAACGTCTCGACCGGGTCCTGGGTGCCCGTCTCCTGACGCTCGATATAGGTGAAGCGCTCCTTGATCGCGCGCGTCATCGCCGCCAGCATCCTGCGGGTATCGGCCCGACCCTGCTGGCGCAGGAACTCCCGCGCCCAACGATCGACGATGTGCCCCGGATCGAGATATTGCCGCTCGATCGAGCGCAGCAGATCGGGCGCTTCATCGGCGCTGTAGGCAAAAGGGTAGGTGCGCGCGTAATCCTCGATCTCGAACTGCAATTCGTTGGTCGGCGCGTGATCGAGGCGGATCATGCTGTCAAAGCGCAGTTCCGTCGCCCGCCCGGTAAAGCGGGCGATCGCCACGCAATTGCCAAACACGTCGTGCACCCAGCGTATTTCAAACGGTTGTGGGCTGATCGCGAACGTCGCGTCGATCAGTTTCTGGTCGTAGCTGTCGCGCGGGCGCAGCATCATCCGATGCTCGCCGAATGCGACCGGCTGCTTATAGCGGTAGGTCGTGATGTGGCGGACGGTCAGCAGGGGCATGGGCGGGCGGCAGCTCGGTCATTTCGAATTACCAATACCACTCCTAAGAAGATATTTCCGCCGCTTGCGCAAGCGGCGGCCAATCGCGGATCGCCGCCGGCCCCGACACCTCGGCGGCATGGCCAAAAAAATCCTTCGACAGGCGAATCGTGATCGCGATCAGGTAGCGCTGCAGAAAATCGATGAACTCGTGCAAGCCGGTGACCAGAAGCTCTTCGATCGAGCGTGCCGCGAGGATCGCGCGCAACTGATCGAGCCCTTCGGCGACGTCGTTGCCGCCGCGCAATGCGTAGCGCGATTTGAGCTCGGTCAGGGCGCCGTCGACCTCGCGCAGGCACGAACGGAACGAACGCGGGAAGCCGCGGTCGAACAACAGGAAGGCGGCGACGCGCGCCGGGGTCAGATCGCCGGGATGAATGCGCCGGAACGCGTGATAGCCTGAAGCGGAGCGCAGCAGCGCATGCCACTGGCCGACCTCGATTGTGGCTGAGACATCGCCGCCCTCGGTCAATAAGCGGTAGTTGGTGTCGAGTAGCCGGGTCGTCTGGTCGGCACGCTCGAGGTATAGCCCGAGCCGATAGAAATACCAAGCTTGGTCGCGATAGAAGGTACCTTCGGTGATGCCGGTAAAGGTCTGGCAGGCTTCCTTGATCTCGCTCAACAGCTGGCTCAAATTGCCGGGCGCCAACTCGCCCGGCTCGACCGCGCGAAGCCGGTTGTGGAACACGTTCAGCTGGACCCACATTTCGGACGAGACCAGCGGCCGCAAGGTTCGCGCATTTTCGCGCGCGTTGGTCACCGAGCTGGTGATCGAGGTCGGATTCTCCGCGTCGGTCAAATAGAAGCGGATCACGTGTTCGCGGCTGGCCGCGTCGTGCTTGGCGAAGAACCCCGCTTCGTCGCCGTTGAGCTGCACGATCGACAGCCAATTGTGACTGCCGCTGCGGTCGCGCGAGAAGGTTTCGTTGACCTCGAGAATGCGCGCCAAATTTTCGGCCCGCTCGACAAAGCGGGCGAGCCAAAAGGCGCACTCGGCATAGCGGGCGAGCAGCGGATTACTCAAGCACCCACGTGTCTTTCGACCCGCCTCCCTGCGACGAGTTGACGACCAGCGAGCCGCGGCGCAACGCGACGCGGGTCAGGCCGCCCGGCAAGACCCAGGTCGACGCACCGGTGATCGCAAAAGGGCGCAGATCGACATGGCGCGGCTCGACCCCGCCATTGACCAGGGTTGGCGCGACCGACAGGTCGATGCACGGCTGGCTGATGTAGTTGGCCGGGTCGGCAAGCAATTTGGCTCTGCACTCGTCCAATTCGGCGCGGCTCGCCCGCGGGCCGATCGTGATTCCGTAGCCGCCGGCCTCGCCGACCGGCTTGACCACGAGGCGCTCGAGGTTGTCCAGGGTATAGCGCAGGCTCTGCGGCTCTCGGCAAATGTACGTCTCGACGTTGGGCAGGATCGCCGCCTCGCCCAGATAGTAGGCAATCACCTTCGGCATATAGGCGTAGACCGCCTTGTCGTCGGCGACACCGGTGCCGACTGCATTGGCTAGCGCCACATTGCCTGCGGAATAGGCACGCATCAGCCCGGGCACGCCGAGCAGGCTGTCCGGTCGGAACGCCTCGGGATCGAGAAAATCGTCGTTGACCCGGCGGTAGATCACGTCGACCCGATGCAGGCCGTCGATCGTGCGCATATAGACCCGGTCGCTGTCGACGGTCAGATCGCGGCCCTCGACCAGCGGCACGCCCATTTCGCGGGCGAGAAAGACGTGCTCGAAATAAGCCGAATTGTGAATGCCGGGCGACAGCAGGACGATCTGAGGATCATGCGCGGCCGGCGGCGCGATCTCGTGCATTGCCGCGACCAGCCTGCTGCCGTAGTCGTCAACAGAGCGCAGCCCAATATCGTCGAGCACATCGGGAAAAGAACGCAACATCGTGTGCCGGTTCTCGATCACGTAGCTGACCCCGGACGGGGTGCGCGCGTTGTCTTCAAGCACCCGAAAGACGCCGTCGCGATCGCGGATGATGTCGGTGCCGCAGATGTTGACGTAGGCTTTGTGCGGCACCGCGAGGCCGCGGATGCTGGGCCGAAAATTGGCGTTGCCGAGGATCAATTCGGCGGGCAGGACGCCGTCCTTGAGGATCTTCTGCTCGTGATAGATGTCGTCGAGCAGCAGGTTGAGCGCGGTAACGCGCTGGATGATGCCGGCCTCGATATGCGCCCATTCGATGGCCGACAAGACGCGCGGAATCGCGTCGAACGGCAAGATGCGGTCGATCGCGTTGGTGTCGGAATAGACCGTGAAAGTGACGCCTAGGTTATACAGCGCCTGCTCCGCGCCGGCGGCGCGGCGCTTGAAATCGGCGACCGAAAGGCGGGCAAGCCGGTCGCGCAACACCGCCATGTCGGCGCAGCGCAGCAGCTCGCAATAAAGGCCGCCCGGGTCGTAGCCGTCCAGCAGGAAGGCGTCCATGTCGCTCCCGTGTCGCCCGCTTTCTCGACGGCCGCGTTGCACGAATCGAGCCAATGAGGCACGCGCTTGCCCCGCAACGCCCCCGCGCCGCGACGACGCGCATTGCCGCGGACCTCCAATGCGGGTTCTGCCGGGCTTCGTACTGATGACAAAGGTGTTGCTCGACGCGAACCCCGACCCGAGCGAGGCCGACATCGGCTCTTACCTGTCCGTCAATCTCTGCCGCCGCGGCAGCTATCCGCAGATCGTCGAGGCGGTTAAGCTCGCCGCGGAAAAGCCCCGGGCGGCGGGCCCGACCGCTCGGCCGACAGATTAGCGACGTAAGGATGGCGCATGCGCATCGAGATCATCTGCACCGGTGACGAGGTCCTGACCGGCAAGATCGTCAACACCAATTTCAACTATATGAGCCAGAAGCTCGAGGATTTCGGGCTCGGGGTCGCCTGGGGGACGATCGTCGGCGACGACCGCGGCGAATTGCTGGCGGCGTTTCGCATGGCCGGCGAGCGCGCCGATGCGGTCATCGTCAATGGCGGGCTGGGGCCCACCGTCGACGACCTGTCGCAGGAGATCGCCGCCCGCGCCGCCGGGGTCGAGCTCGCCCTGAACGAGGACTGGCTTGCCCGCATGGAAGATTTCTTCCGCCGGCGCAACCGCGTCATGTCGCCGAACAATAGGAAGCAGGCGATGCTGCCAGTGGGCTCCGAGATCCTCGACAACCCGATCGGCACCGCCTGCGGCTTTGCGATGGAGATCGGCAAGGCGCGGTTCTTCTTCACCCCCGGAGTGCCGCGCGAGCTTTTTCGCATGCTGGAGGAGCAGATCGTCCCGCGCCTGCTGGCGCGCGGCGGGACACCAGGCGTCATCCGGCTGAAGCGGTTCCATTCGTACGGGCTCGGCGAGTTGCATGTCGACCAGTTGCTGAGCGGGGTCGAGGATCTGGTACCCGACGGCAGCATCAAGCTCGGGTTCCGCAGCCATTACCCGCAGATCGAAACCAAGCTCACCGTGCGCGGCATCGACCAGGACGACATCGCGCGTAAGCTGGCACCGGTCGAGGCGGAGGTGCGCAAGCGGCTCGGCAACTTCATCCTCGGCGAGGACGACCAGAAGCTCGAAGGGGTCGTGCTCGATGCGCTGGCGGCGCGCGGCGGCTCGCTGTCGGTGGTCGAGACCTTTACCGGCGGTCAGATCGCCGCCCGCCTCGCGCATCTGCCGGGTGCGGAGAAGGTGTTCCGCCAGGGGCTCGTCGCCCGCGACCCGGCCGAAATCGCCGCCGCCCTCGGCCTCGACGGCGCCCTGATCTCAGGCGAGATGAGCCGCGAGACAGCCGAGGCCGTGGCCTGCGCCGCGCGCGCGGACACCCGCGCCAGCCATGCGCTGGCGGTATTGATCGAGGTTGATAACGGCCCAGACCGCATCGATTTCGGCGGCAGCATCCATCTCGCGATCGCCGCCGAGGAAGGGGTCACATCCCGCCGCTCGCGCATCTATGGCGGGCGCGACTGGGTGCGGCTCGGCGCCGTCGAGCTCGGCCTCGACTGCCTGCGCCGCTACCTCCAAGGCCTCCCGATCGACGAGCGCAGCGATTACGAGCGCGTGTGAGCCGGAAGGACAATCCACACACAGGTTGGCGCCGGCGATTTGGGTTTCGATCGGGCGCAGGCCGCCAGGGCCCGGCATCCCGCTGCCGCGCCCACCTATTGCAGCTGACGGATCAGCTTTGCCCAGCGGTCGAGCACCGGCAGGAGCTGGTCGGCGCCTTCGGCCGGCAGGCTCACATTGACTCGTACCGCACCGAGATCGCGAAAGCGCTTGATCCGGTCCGCGTCTTCGGGGGCGCCGCCGATCGTCACCGGCAGCGATTGCGGATCGCGGCCGGCCTCGCTGGCCATCTGACGGAAGCGCGGCATGTATTCCTCGGGATCGCCGCTGCTGGCGTTCGGGTACCAGCCGTCGCCGTAGCGGATCGCGCGGCGCGCGGCCCACGGGAAGGCGCCGCCGACCAGGATCGGCGGATGGGGCTTCTGCACTGGCTTGGGCCAGGTCATCATCGGCGCGAAATCGACGATCTCGCCGTGATATTCCGCCGTCGGCTTGGTCCAGACCTCCTTCATCGCTTCCATCTGCTCGCGCATCTTCTGCATGCGGCTCGCGAACACGGTGCCGTGGTTCTCGATCTCCTCGGCATTCCAGCCGCCGCCGATGCCGAACAAAAACCGTCCGTTCGAGACCTGGTCGATCGAGGCGACGAGCTTGGCCGTCTGGATCGTGTCGCGCTGGATCACGAGGCAGATGCCGGTGGCGAGCTTGAGCCGCTTGGTCGCCGCCGCCGCCGCGGTCAGGGTCACGAACGGGTCCATCACGTCGTAATACCGCTTGGCGAGCTCGCCGCCGCCGGGTGCGGGCGTGCGCCGCGGGACCGGGATGTGCGAGTGCTCGGCCGCCCACAGCGAGTCGAACCCGCGCTCCTCCATCGCGGCCGCGAGCGCCGCCGGCGAGATCGAATAGTCGGTAAAGAAGATCGAGGCCCCGAATTCCATTGGTTTGTCCTCACCTTGAGACGTTGTTGGCCGCGATCCTAGATTGCGGGCTGGGCGCGGGCAATCCCAGCCGACCATACCATCCGACAGGATTACAACGGCGCGCGGCTCGGCTAGTGTGAGGGCGCTGATGCGGAGATCGCGGCAGATGTCCAGATTGATCACGGCAGTGGTGCTCGCCGCGCTGCTGTTGCCCGGCGTGGCGTTCGCGCAGGCAAAGACCGGCAAGACCGGCGGCTACGACCAGCTCAACCTGTTCGGCGAGGCGTTCGGGCGGGTGCGCCAGGATGCGGTCGATCCGGTGACCGACCCCAAGCTCGTGGGTGCCGCGATCGCCGGCATGCTGTCCGGGCTCGATGCGCATTCGGCCTATCTCGACCCCGCCGCCTACAAGGCGTTGTCGGCCCCGGCCAACGACAATCAGGCCGAGATCGGGCTGGTCGTGACGATCGACAACGGCCAGCTCAAGGTGATCTCGCCGCGCGACGGCTCGCCGGCGGCCAAGGCCGGGGTCGAGCCCGGCGATCTGATCTACGCGATCGACAAGGAGCCGACCTACGACCACACCCTGGACGAGGTCCGGCGGCTGTTGCGCGGCCCCGCCGGCAGCGCGGTCAAGCTGACCCTGCGGCGCGGCAACAGCGGCCCGATCAAGCTCGAGATCACCCGCGCCGCCTACCAGCCGCCGACCGTGGCCGGCCGGGTCGAGGCCGACAACATCGGCTATCTGCGGATCGCCGGTTTCGACAAGGGGACCCAGGCGGCGCTGGCCGCTTCGGTCGAGGCGCTGCGGCAGCAGCTCGGCGGCAAGCTGATCGGCTTCATCCTCGATCTGCGCAACAACCCGGGCGGCGATTTCGACGCCGCGGTCCAGGTCGCCGACGCCTTTATCGACAAGGGCGACATCGCCGTGGTCAAGGGCCGCAAGCCCGACAGCGTCCGGCGCATCGCCGCCATGCCGGGCGACCTCGCCAAGGGGCTGCCGCTCGTGGCGCTGGTCAACGGCGGCACCGCCGGCGAGGCCGAGCTCGTCGCCGGCGCCTTGCAGGACAACCACCGCGCGGTTCTGCTCGGCACCAAGACCTTTGGCGAAAGCGCCATCGAAAGCGTCATCCCGCTGAGCAGCGGCGGGGCGATCCGGCTGACGACCGCCCGCTTTGTGACCCCGACCGGCCGGGAGATCCAGGGCAAGGGCCTCGACCCCGACCTGACCGTTACCCCCCTCAAGCTCGAAAAACTCGCTCAGGACGATCGGCTCCACGAGTTGGATCTGCGGGGCGCCTTGAAGAACACCGATCCGGCCGCATCGGGAGGTGAAAAGCCGCCGGCCGCCGCAGAGCCGGCGACCGACGCCGGTCCCGCTGCGGCCAACGATGAGCAGTTGAGTGCGGCCCGCGATGTTCTGAGCGGCTTGGCGGTGGTCAGCGGCCGACTGGCGCAGTGACCGGCATCGGTAATGCAAAGGGCAATTGATGCCCGAGGACCTCGCCGCGGCTCGCGCGAGAGCCGCGGCGGCCGTGGAGGCGTCCTCCATCAAGATCGCGACCTATAATATCCATGCCTGTATCGGCGTCGACCGCCGCTACGACCCGGCCCGGATCGCCGCCGTCCTGCGCGAGATCGATGCCGACATCGTCTGCCTGCAAGAGGTGGACGCCCGCCGCGGCGTGGCCCCATATCCGACCCAATGGGCTTATCTCGGCGAGGCTACCGGCCGCCAAATCATCCTCGGCGCTGGCATTCACGACCGGCCGAGGCGGGTCTGCAACGCGATTCTGACCCGGTTTCCGGTGCTTTCCGCCCGCACGGTCGACCTCACCGTCTCCGGCCACGCGCCACGCAGCGCGGTCGATGCCGACATGATGATCGGCGATCGGATGCTGCGGGTCGTTGCGACCCACTTCGGCCTGCACGCGGGCGAGCGGGTGTTGCAGGCAAATCGGCTGATGACGGTCCTCGGCGAGCCCGCGAGCGCCGGCCGGCCGCCGGCGCATGCGGTGCTGCTGATGGGGGATCTGAACGAGTGGCGCGGGCGCAGCGGCGCCATCCGCGCGCTCGACCGGCGCCTCGGCCCGAGTGCGGCGCCGCGCACTTTCCCGTCGTGGATGCCGATGCTGCCGCTCGACCGCATCTATGCCGCCGGCGGAGCCGAGCTGCGCGAGGTATCGGTCTATCGCTCTGCGCTCGCCCGCCTCGCGTCGGATCATCTGCCGCTCGTCGCCGCGTTTTCGTGGGGCGCGCCGCTGCCGGCACGCCTGCGCGAACGGCCTCGGCTCTCGCGGCGCCGCTCGAGGTCCCGCCGGCCGGCCCGAGATCAGGTTGCATCGGGTGGTCCGCGGCGCTAATCAGGCGCGATGGCACCCAAACAAAACCCGCTCAATCTCAACCCGCTGCAGCTCAAGACCCTGACCCTTCTCCAGGAGCTGGCGCGCCTGCCCGATTATTCGCGGCCCGGCGAGGAGCCGGGAAGCGTCGTCGTCACCGGCCTGCCCTATCCGCACGGCGACCACTTTCACGTCGGCGAGGCGGTCGTCGCCTCCCGCGACGCGACCGGGTTGCGCAATCCCAGTGTATGGGCGGCGCTGGAACGCAAGGGCCTCGTCCGATCGGCGCCCGCGGCCGGCGCCTCTGTGACCGCGCTCGGGCTCGAATACGAGACCGGGTTGCGCGACACGATCCTGTACCGGGCCGCCCACTGATTCTCCTGTCCGGCGGTCACCAGCGAAAGCTGCGGGCGACGGCGACCGGACGATAAGAGCCGGCCGCGAGCACCGCGTCGATCCGCGTCATGTCGAGCCCGCCCGCCGCTGCGCCGAGCTCATCGGCGTGGATGCCGCCGGCGATGAAGAGGCTGTCGATCCCGGCCCCCGCGGCGCCGGCGATGTCGGTGCGCAGGCTGTCGCCGATCGCCAGGATGCGCGCACGGTCCGCGATCCCGAGCTGGCCCAGGCAGCTGTCGTAAACCGGGCGGAACGGCTTGCCGTGCCAGCGCACGCGGCCCCCGGCCTCCTCGTACCATTGCGCCAGCGCGCCGGCGCACAGCGCCACATCGCCGCCGTGCATGACGACGAGATCGGGGTTGGCGCAGACCATCGGCAGGCCGCGTGCCAGGGCCGGGTCCAGCAGCGGCCGATAATCATCGATCGTGTCGTGCCAGCCGGCGGGACCAGTGTTGAGGATGAAATTCGCTTCCTCGGCGGCATCGACGAAATCGAGGCCGAGCCCGTCGCGGATCTCGAGATCGCGCTCCGAGCCGATATGCAGGCAGCGCCGCCCGAGTGCCGCGTAGAACGGATCGTCGCGGCGATGGAGATGTTGCCAGGCCTCCTCGCCTGAGGACATGACCCCGTGGTAGAGGTCCCGCGGCACGCCGATTTGCGCGATCCGCCGCACAACGTCGTCTGCCCGCCGCGGCGCGTTCGACAGCAGGACGACGCGTTTTCCGAATTCGATAAGCGTTCGAAGGCATTCGAGCGCCCCCGGCATGGGTGTCATGCCGTCGTGGATCACGCCCCAGAGATCGAGGATAAAGCCGTCATAGCCTGGCGCCAGCGCGCCCAGGCCGTCGATGAGCCGAACCGCCATGATGACCCACACTCCGGTGGCGAGCGGACAATGATGCGGCGCAGGCGGCACCGCCGGCAACAGCGCCGCTCTTCGTACCTTTTACCAATCGTTTTCGCATCGCGCGGAACATTCCCGGACCCGGCGTGTTCGGGAATGTGCCGAGGGTTGGACAAGGAGACCCAATGACAATCGACCTCTTGATCGGGCCGCTGACCGAGCGCGACGGCAATTTCGGTTACGACACCTTTACCCTGGCCGACGGGATCAGGAGCTCGTTTCGCTATGCCCGGATCGACGCGGCCCGATACGATCGGCGGGCCCTGATCGCGGAGGCGTTGTCGAGCCCGGCTCGGCTGGTGCAGGTCTGCGAGACCGTAGCGGAATTCACCCAGCTGATCGCCGCAGCCCGCGCCGCGGTAATGAAGACCGACCGCGAAGCGGACGAACCGTAAAGGAAAACCCCAGAGATCTCAGGCTTGCTTGTGGCTCATGCTCATGAGCCGATCCATCAGCGCCAGCAGCAGGGCCGAGAGGACGAAGGCCAAGTGGATGATCGTCATCCACATCAGCTTGTCGTTCGGCATATCCTGCGCGTCCATGTATCCCTTCAGCAATTGTATCGCTGAGATCGCGACGATATAGGCGGCAACCTTGAGCTTCAGGGTGCCGGGGTCGAGCTTGCCGAGCCAGGCGATGGACTTTTCGGCATCGTCTATATCGAGCCGAGAGACGAAGTTCTCATAGCCGCTCAGCATCACCATCACGACGAGGCCGGCGACCAGCGCGAGGTCGATCAAAGAGAGCGCGCCGACGATGATGTCGCTGTCGCGCGCTGACATCACATCCCCGGAAAGCTCGTAAAGCTCGTGAAAGAACCGCAGCGAGAACAGGACCAGCAAAACCGCCAAGCCGAGATAGAGGGGAGCGAGCAGCCAGCGGCTGGCGAAGAGAGTGCGTTCGAAATAGCGCTCGATGTTCATGTCGACCTTTCATCTGACCGGCGAAACCTGGAGCGCCGGGAGAGGCGGGTGATCTGCCGTGCCCACCGCCTCGGCGACCGACGCAAAACCATCTCGTAGCAGCAATTTGGCCAGACCCTGCTTGATCCGGGCGACGAGCGCCGGGCCGGCAAAGACCAACGCGGTGTAAAGCTGCACCAGGCTGGCGCCGGCGCGGATCTTTTCATAGGCGTCAGCGGCGCTGCCGATCCCGCCAGCGCCGATCAGCGGCAACCGCCCCCGGGTCAGCCCATGCATTTCGGCGAGCAATGCGGTCGACGGTGTGAACAACGGCCGCCCGCTGAGCCCGCCCGCCTCGCTGGCATGCCGGCTCCTGAGGCCGGCCGGACGCTCGACGGTCGTATTGGAGACGATCAGGCCGTCGATCCCGGCGGCGAGTGTCACCTCGGCGATGTCGCCTCGCTCTTCGGCCGTCAAGTCGGGGGCGATCTTGAGCAGGAGCGGGACCCGGATGCCGGTCTCGGCTCGGGCCTCGATCAGCCGGCGCAGCAGCGATTCGAGCGCGGAGCGGGCCTGGAGGTCGCGCAAGTGCGGCGTGTTCGGCGACGATACGTTGATAACAAGATAGTCGGCGAGGCGCGCGCCGCGGCGGATGCCTTCCTCATAATCGGCGCTGGCGTCGGCGCTCTGGCGGTTCTTGCCGAGATTGAGCCCGACGACGCCCGAGCGGGCCCGCCGCGACAGCCGGCTCGCCACCAGGTCGAGCCCGCCGCTGTTGAACCCCATCCGATTGACGACCGCCTGCTCCTCGTCGAGCCGGAACACCCGCGGCTTCGGGTTGCCGGACTGCGGCCGAGGGGTGACCGTGCCGAGCTCGACAAAGCCGAAGCCGAGACGCAGCAAGGCGTCCGGAACGTGGCCGTCCTTGTCGTAGCCGGCGGCGAGCCCGACCGGGTTCGGGAAATCGAGGCCCCACAGGCGCTGCGCCAGGATCGGCGGGTCGGCCTCCTGGCGGCCGGCGCAGAATCGGCCGAGCCCGGCGGCAAGCGCGCAGACCGTCAGGTCGCGCGCCATCTCGGCCGGCAACCGGCGCAAGATGGGCCGGATCAGCGGGAAGAGATCGGGCATCGCCAAGCACAGATTAGCAGCGCGATGGCCGGGCCGCACCTGTGGTAGACGATCGCCGTCATGTCGGTAGAGGATCGCGTCGTTGTCGCCGGGGGACGGCGGGTGCTGGTGCCGCGGGCCCCGGTTCTCGTCGCCGGCTTTCGCGAGGTGATGTGGCTCGGCCCCGAGGGCGAGATCGAGGCGCTTGCGCTGGCAGACGCGCGCAGCCGGATCGAGCGCGAGACCCCGATGCTGTGCCACATGAGCGCGACCGCGCGGCGGCTCGATGCGGCAGGCTTTCCGGCCCTCGATCTTCTCGAACTCTACGCTTTTGTCCATCCGGCGCGGTTTTGCGTGCCGACACCGCGCGGCCTTGCCGAAGCGGTCGGGCTGCCGCCGCCGCGCCGCCCGGCCGAAGCCTGCGTCACGCTTGCCACCGTGGCGCGGGCGCTGTTGGAAACCTTGGCGGCGGAGACCGACCCGGAAGTCCGCGCCGTTGCCGATGCGATGGACCGCGCCGGCTGGCTGTGGGCGCCAGCGGTGCTCGCGGCGCTGCCGACGGCCGATCCGGCGGCGTTGCGCCGGGCGGCGGGGCTGCGTGCGTGGCTCGGCCTGGCAGAATGGAACGAGGCGGCGCCGGCGCCGGCGCCGGGAAACGAGGCAGTTTTGCCCGAGGAAGCGCGCTTGCGCCTGGCGGCACTCCTCGGCGACGGCGCCGAGGCGCGGCCGCAGCAGGCAGATTACGCCGCGGCGGTATCGGCCGCCTTTGCCCCGCGCGACTTGCCCGACCGGCCTCGCGCGGTGCTCGCCGAGGCCGGGACTGGGGTCGGCAAGACCTTGGGCTATATCGCGCCCGCCAGCCTTTGGGCCGAGAAGAACCGCGGCCCGGTGTGGATCTCGACCTTCACCCGCAATCTGCAGACCCAGCTTTCGGGCGAGCTCGACCGGCTTTATCCCGACCCCGGGGTCAAGCGCCGCCGCGTCGTCGTGCGCAAGGGCAGGGAGAATTTCCTGTGCCTCCTTAACTACGAGGAGGCCGCCGCCGCGGCCGCGATCAGGCCGAGCCGCGCGGCCGGGCAACTCGGCCTGATCGCGCGCTGGATCGCCGCGAGCGAGGCCGGCGATCTGGTGGCCGGCGACTTTCCGGGCTGGCTCGCCGAGCTGATCGGCCGCGGCCGGGTCAATGCGCTCGCCGATCGGCGGGGCGAGTGCGTGCACTCGGCCTGCCCGCATTTCCGCCGCTGCTTTATCGAGAAGAACATCCGCAAGGCGCGGCAAGCCCGCATCGTCGTCGCCAATCATGCGCTGGTCATGACCCAGGCTGCACTCGGCGGGCTCGACGACGCGACGGTGCCGACGCGCTACGTCTTCGACGAAGGCCATCATCTGCTGGAGGCCGCCGACAGCGCCTTCTCGGTCCGTCTGTCGGGCCAGGAAGGACGCGAATTGCGGCGCTGGATCGTCGGCGCCGAGACTACCGGGCGATCGCGCGCCCGAGGGCTGCGGCGACGGATCGGCGATCTCGCCGAAAGCGACGATGAGGCCTCCAGGGCGCTGATCGAGGTCCTCGGCGCCGCTCGCGTCCTGCCCGGCGACGGCTGGGCGCAGCGCGTCGCCGAGGGCCGCGGCTTCCAGGCCTTCGAGACCCTTCTCGTGCTGGTCCGCCAGCAGGTATTGGCGCGCGCCACGCTCGCCGATGCGGGCTACGGCTTGCAGGCCGAGGCGCGGCCGCCGGTCACCGGGCTGGTCGAGGCGGCGTCGCCGCTCGCCCGCGGGCTCGAACGCCTCGGGTCGGCGCTGCGGCTGCTCTCCGACCGGTTGCGGGCGCGGCTGGAGGATGCCGACAATCCGCCCGACCCCGGTCTGCGCCAGCGCCTCGACGCCACGATCCGCAGCCTCGACCGGCGCGCCGGCCTCCAGCTCGCGGCCTGGGCCGGGCTGTTGCGCGACCTCGCCCTGCCGCCGTGCGCCGAAACCGTCGAATGGCTGGCGCTCGACCGAATCGACGGGCTCGAAACCGATGTCGCGGTCAACCGCAACTGGATCGACCCCGGGATCCCGTTCGCCGAGCTGGTGGCGCGGCCGGCGCATGGCCTCGTCGTCACGTCGGCGACCTTGACCGATGGCGACGCCGACACGGCAATCGCCTGGAGCGGCGCCGAGGCCGGCACCGGCCTACGGCATCTGCGGGAGAGCCCGGCTGCCGTGCGCGTCGCCTCGCCGTTCGATTATCCCGAGCAGACGCGGGTATTTATCGTCACCGACATCCCGCGCGACGATATCGGGCAGGTCGCGGCGGCCTACGCGACCCTATTCGTCGCGGCGCGCGGCGGCGCCCTCGGCCTCTTCACCGCGATATCCAGGCTGAAGGGGGTGCACCATCGCATCGCCCCGGTGCTCGAAGCGCGCGGCCTGTTGCTGCTCGCCCAGCATGTCGAGGCGATGTCGACGGCGACCCTCCTCGATATCTTTCGCGCGGAGGAAGATTCCTGCCTGCTCGGCACCGACGCCGTGCGCGACGGCGTCGACATTCCGGGCCGATCGCTGCGGCTCCTCGTCTTCGACCGGGTCCCCTGGCCGCGACCGGACATCCTGCATCGCGCGCGCCGGGAGGTCTTCGGCGGCGCCCAATACGCCGACCGGATCGCCCGGTTGCGGCTGCGGCAGGCCTATGGTCGGCTGGTCCGCCGCGCGGACGACCGCGGTGTCTTCGTCATGCTCGACCGTGCGCTGCCCTCGCGCCTCCTCGCCGCCTTCCCCGAGGGCGTCGCCATCGCGCGCGTGTCCCTGGCCGAGGCGGTCGAAGCGACCGCGCGGTTTCTGACCCCCATCGATGCGGCTTGACAGGCGCGCGCCGGTTTTGATCTCTCCTCCGACCACACCCGAGAGGATACCGGGATGCTCGATCATCATCGCGCGCTGATCTACACGATGGTCATCGTGTCGGCGGCCGACAGCAACATGGCCGATGCCGAGCTGCACGCGATCGGCGACATGGTCGGGCACCTGCCGGTCTTCCGCGATTTCGACCGGCGCGCATTGACCGGGATCCTCAACGACTGCGCCGCTTTGATCGGGCGGGAGGACGGGCTCGAAGAAACCTTGGAGGCGATCAAGACGACGCTGCCGGCAAAGCTGCGCGAGACCGCCTATGCGATCGCCTGCGACCTCGTCGCCATCGACGGCGAAGCCACCCAGGAGGAGCTGCGCATCCTCGAGCTGCTGCGCCATCGGCTCAACCTCGAGCGGCTGACCGCCGCCGCCATCGAGCGCGGCGCCAGGGCGCGCTTTCAGACGCTCTGAGCTGCTCCGAGCCGTCGATGACCCACCGCCTGTCGGCCCTCGCGTGCCTGCTGCTGCTCGCTGCACCAGCGACGGCGCAGACGCCGCCCCCCGGCGAAGCCGAGTCGGGGCGCGTCTTTTGCGAGCAGAGCGTCAGCTATCGGATCGCCGACCCGGCAACGGTTCCGGAGGCCTACAGGCGCTTCCTCGGCGCCTGGAGCGATGCGGCGTGGGATCCGAACACCTGCGCGGCACTTGTCGTCGAGAACGTGCAGCCGGATGGCACCGCCTCGATCCTCTATGTTTTCGGGCCGCAGGGGTCGGGCGCGGCGGCTCAGGGCGGGATATTGAATGGCACCGGCATCATCCGCGACGACGAGTTGCGCTTCGAGAACGCGGACGGCACGCAGTTCTCGTTCAAGCCGGCGATCGTCGATCTGGTCGGGCGGATGACCACGCCAAAAGGAGCGACCTACGAATCACGCTTCAAGAAGACGCCTTGAACATTCGATCCTGCCCGGTCATGGAGAGCGCACGATGAAGGCGGTGGTGTGCGAGGCGTTCGGCGGTCCCGAGGTATTGGCGATGCGCGAGGCGCCCGATCCGCCCACGCCGGGTGCCGGCGATCTGCAGGTGCGGATCAGGGCGCGCGGTGTCCAATATGTCGATGTGCTGATGCTGGCCGGGAAATACCAGTTTCGCCCGGAGCCGCCGTTCATTCCCGGCAGCGAGGGGGCGGGCGAGGTGCTCGCGGTCGGCCCGGGCGTCTCCGGGTTCGAGATCGGCGACCGGGTGATGAGCCGGCATCGGCTCGGCGCTTTTGCCGAGATCGGCAATGCCAAGGCCGAGGATTGCGATCGGGTGCCGGCGGCGATGAGCCTCGAAGAGGCGGCGGTGTTCCGCAACGTCTACCATACCGCCTACCACGCGCTGTTGCAGCGCGGCCGGCTCAAAGCCGGCGAGCGGGTGCTGATCCACGGTGCAGCCGGCGGGATCGGCATCCCGGCGATCCAGATCGCCAAGCTCTACGGCGCCGAGGTCATCGCCACCGCCAGCACCGACGAAAAGCGCGCCGTATGCATCGAGGAGGGTGCGGACCACGCGATCGGCTATCAGGGAGGCTTTCGCGACCGGGTCATGGAGCTGACCCGGGGCCGCGGCGTCGACATCGTCTACGATCCGGTCAACGGGCCGACCTTCGAGGAATCGCTGCGCTGCCTCGCCTGGGGCGGACGCATCTTGATCCTGGGGTTTTTGGGCGGCGCGCCGGCCGCGGCCCGCTCGAACTACCTGTTGATCAAGGGGATCGAGGCGATTGGTGTGCGCATCGGCGGGCTCAGCGAAGCTCATCCGGAGGTGGCTGCCGCCAACATCAAGACGCTGGTCGACCTCGCCGGCCAAGGCAAGCTCAAACCGCGCATCTGGCGCTCGTTTCCGCTCGACCGGGCAGCGGACGCGGTGCAGGCCTTGATCGACCGCGCCGTCATCGGCAAAGCGGTGCTGGTCGGGTGACCGGCTAAGCAGCGCCTTTGTGCCGCTGGGCCAGCGCCTGATGCAGGGCCGCCGGACCGGCGCGGTGGCAGAAATCGCCAAAGCCCTCGCCGTCGCCGCGGGCCGATGCGAAGAGCGCGAAGAGCGGGTCCAGCGTTTCGGCAATGGCGCCAAGCGCCACCTTGTCGGCGATCGCCATATTGAGCCGGGTGCCCTCGAAATCGCCGCCGACAAACAGGGCGTAGAAGCCCGGCATCCGGCCGACGATGCCGATATCGCCCGTGTAAGGCCGGGCGCAGCCATTCGGGCAGCCAGTGATGCGGATGCTGAGCCGCTCACGCTCGAGCCCCCAGCGGCGCAGTGCCGCCTCGATCCCCGCGACGATGTCGGAGTGCACCCGCTCCGCCTCTGTCAGCGCCAGGCCGCAGGTCGGCAAGGCCGGGCAGGCGAGCGTCCAGCGCTGGGCCGGCAGCATGTCCTCGGCCAGGCGTACATCGTGCCGGCGCAGCACTTCCTCGATCGCATCGCGATCCGCCGGGCGGATTTCGCTCAGAATGATGTCCTGGCTCGGCGTCAGGATCGGGTCGGCACCAAAGCGCGCGACGATCTCGCGCAGGGCGGTGCGGATCCGCGAGCGCTCGCCGTCGACGATGCGCCCGCTGGCGACCGGGACGCCGAGATAGAGCCTGCCGTCGCCCTGCTCGTGCCAACCGAGATGGTCGGGCACCGCGAAGGGCGGCATCGCGCGGCAGGGCCGGAGCTCCTTGCCGAGATATTCCGAGAGCCGTTCGCGCGCCCACTCCTCGCCGTTCTCCGCGACCACATATTTGAGCCGGGCATGGCGGCGGTTACCGCGGTCGCCATGGTCGCGGTGCAGCCTGACGACCGAGGCCGCCGCGTCGAGCAGATCGTCGGGCTCGACAAAGGCGACCGGGCTGGCGAGCCGCGGATAGGTCTTCGGGTTGTTGTGGGTCATGCCGTGGCCGCCGCCGAGCAGGAAGTTGTAGCCGGTCAGCCGCTCGCCGTCGAACAGCGCCACGATCGCGAGGTCGTTGGTCAGCACGTCGATCGTGTTGTCCTCGGGTATGGCGAGGCCGATCTTGAATTTCCGCGGCAGGTAGCGTTCGCCGTAGAGCGGGTCCGGCGCATCGCCAGCGCCCGCCTCGTCCCGCCAGGGCTCGCCGTCGACCCAGATTTCGTGATAGGCGCCTGTGCGCGGCAAGAGATGCGCCGAGAGGCGCCGGGCATCGGTTTCGAGCCGATCGTGCACGGCGTCGCGGATCGGCGCCGGCACCGTCGTCACCGTGCGCACGACATCGCCGCAGGCCGCCAGCGTCGTCAGCACCGCGCCGTTGATCGCGCCGATCGTCGTTTTGAGGCTGGCTTTGACGACGCCGTGGAACTGGATGCTCTGCCGCGTCGTGATCCGCAGCGACCCGTCGGCATAGCGGTCGGCGAGGCCGTCGAGCGTGAGATACTGGCGGGCGCTGAGCCGTCCGCCCGGAATACGGACGCGGACCATGAACTGCCACAGCTTGTCCTCGCCGCGCTGCTTCAGCGCCGTGGCGCTGTCGCGGTCATAGCCCTGATAGACCCCGTGGAATTTCAGGAGCGAATAGCCCTCCTTGTCGAAGGGCGCCGACGTATCGCCAAGGTCGCGGGCGAGGTGGCCGCGTAGCTGGCGACTTTGCTGCTTGACCGCCTCGGCCTTCGAAATCGTCTCGATCTGAGCCACATCGCCCTCCGCCGGCGAGGCGGCATATACCGCCTCTTCGATGTGGATGAGGGGATAATAACATGCTATAGAGAGTCAATAAGAATAATTATACTGTTTATATATGCTATACGCGCGTCAGCGCCCGATCGATATCCGCCAGCAGATCGGCCTCGCCTTCGAGCCCGGCCGACAGGCGGACCAGCTGGTCGCCGATCCCGAGCTCCGCCCGCATCTCGGGCTTGAGGCGCGAGTGCGTTGTCGTCGCCGGATGGGTGATGATGCTCTTTGAATCGCCGAGATTGTTGGAGATGTCGACGAGCCGCAGCGCGTCGAGAAATCGGAAGCACGCCGCCTTGTCGCCGGCGATGTCGAAGCAGACGAGGCTGCCGCCCTGCGTCATCTGCCGCCGCGCCAATTCGTATTGCGGGTGGCTCGGCAGCCCGGGATAGATCACCCGCGCGATCTTCGGGTGGGTTTCGAGATGGCGGGCGATCGCCTCGGCGGTGCGGCACTGCCGGTCGACGCGCAGTTCGAGGGTCTCCAGCCCCTTCAGCAGCAGCCACGCATTGAACGGGCTCAGCGACGGCCCGGTATGCCGGTAAAAGAGGCCGAGATCGTCCTTGATGTATTTTTCCGAGGCGAGGATGGCGCCGCCGAGGGCGCGGCCCTGGCCGTCGATGTGCTTGGTCGCCGAATAGACGACGACATCGGCGCCGAAGGCCAACGGCTTTTGCAGCAGCGGCGTCGCGAACACGTTGTCGACGACGAAAATGCCGCCGGCGCGATGCGTCAAGCGCGCCACCTCGGCGAGGTCGATGATCTCCATCGCCGGGTTCGACGGGCTCTCACAGAACGACAGCGCCGCGCCGTCGGCGAGTGCCGTTTCCCAGGCGCCGAGGTCGCGCCCGTCGACGAGCACGGTCTCGATGCCCCAGCGCGGCAGCAATTCGGCGACAATGTAATGGCACGAGCCGAACAACGCTCGGCTCGCCACCACGCGCTGACCCGCTCGCAGCTTGCACAACAGCGCCGCGAACACCGCCGCCATCCCGCTCGCGGTGGCGCGGCAGGCCTCGGCCCCTTCGAGCAATCGCAGCCGCTCCTCGAACATCGCTACGGTCGGGTTGCGGTAGCGCGAATAGACATAGCGCGAGCCTTCGTTGGCAAAGGCGTGCTCGGCCGCGGCGGCGTCGCCATAGACAAAACCTGAAGTCAGGAACAACGCCTCGCAGGTCTCGTCATGCGGGGTGCGGGTGGCGCCGCCGCGCACCAGGATCGTGGCGGGCGACACACTGTCGACGAGGTCGGCGGGCAATACGGGCTTGGTCATCGGCAGGTCTCTCCTGGGTCGAGGCCGCGCCGATCGGAGCAAACAAAAAACCCCGGTCCGCGCTGGCCAGGGTTCTTCGGGAACTCCCGACCTTTTAGCGGATTTTTTTACGTGGTCCGCAAGCCGGTCGGCTCAAATCACCACGAACGCCGCCCTCCTAGCGCGCGGATTGCCGGCGTGTCAAGTGCTCTACACCGCAACCGCTTTGCCGACCGCGAGGGCGCACTCGGCCGCCGAGACTCTGATCCGTTCGACGACGAGCTGAAGCCGGTATAGGCGTGCCGTCGTGCCGCCCAGCGGGCAGGCGTGGCCGCCGAAGGCCTACAGTTCGACCAAGCGCCAGGCCTCGCCGCTTCCCGCGGCTGCGGCCGCCGATTATGATCACCCGATGTCGACAGATCACGCTCCCCGCTTTCACTATCGGCTCGGCCTCAACCAGCCGGCCGCGAGCCCGACTGCGAAGCGGATGGCCGAGATGGCCGAGGCGATTGGCCGCGATACCGGCGGCGAGTTCCGGCTCGAGGTGTTTCCCGAGAGCCGGCTCGGCCCCGACCCGCAGATGCTCGCCGATCTGCGCGCGGGCGGGCTCGAATTCTTTGTCGCCGGCGCGACCTTGGGCGGGCTGGCGCCGACCAGCCCCTTGCCGCTGCTGCCGTTCGCGTTCGCCGAACTCGAAGGCGGTATTCGCGGCGCTCGACGGTGCGCTCGGCGACCAAATCCGAGCCGAATTGGTGCCGCACGGCGTCCATGCCTTTCGGCACTGCATGCAGAACGGGTTTCATCACCTGACCACCAGCACCAGGCCGATCCGCCATGCCGACGATCTGGCCGGGGTCAGGATCCGCTCTCCGGGCGGCGAGATCGCGACCGATTTCTTCAAGGCTCTCGGCGCCGAGGCCGGTTATGTCCCGTTCAACCGCATGTACGAGGCACTGAAGGCGCGCGAATTCGACGGCCAGAGCGACCCGCTCGGCGTGGTGCTGTCGCTGAAGCTCTACGAGGTGCAGAGCTGTCTGAGCCTGACCGGGCATTGGTGGTCGGGTTTCACCTTGCTCGCCAATGCCGCGGCCTGGGGAGCCCTGCCGGCGGCGATCCAGGAGGTCGTCGAGCGCAACGCCGAGGAATTCGCCCTCTTGCAGCGCGCCGACATCGAGCGGGTCAACGCCGCCGGCGCCGAGGAACTGGCGCGCCTCGGCATGCAGGTCGTCGCCGCCGACACCGCGAGCTTCCGCGCCCGGCTCGGCCCCTTCTATGCGCGCTGGCGGGAAAAGGCAGGCCCGGCGACTTGGCGGCTCCTCGAAAGCTACGCCGGCGAGATCGCGAGCTGAGAAGTGAGTTCGTGGAGCCTCCTCCTTTCGTCGCCCGCGCGAAAGCGGGGGTCCAGGACCACCGGTCGCCGCTTGTCCTGGGTTCCCGCTTTCGCGGGAACGACGATGGTGCGGAATCGCAAGGCGCTATGAGCGTGCCAGCCGACCCGTTCCGGCTCGACGGCAAGACCGCACTGGTGACGGGTGCGGGGCGCGGGATCGGCCGTGCGACAGCCTTGGCGCTCGCCGCCGCCGGCGCCGAACTGGTGCTGGTCAGCCGCACCCGAAGCGAGCTCGAAACCGCGGCGGAGGAAATCGCGCGACAGGGCGGCCGGGCGCGGGCGCTGCCCTTCGACGTCACCGACAGCGCCGCGGCGCGGGACGCGATCGCCGGCCTCGGCAGGCTCGACATCCTCGTCAACAATGCCGGGCTCAACCGGCCGCAGCCTTTTCTCGAAGTCGACGAGGAAACCCTCGACCGGCTGCTGACGCTCAACGTGCGCGCCGCCTTCATCGCGGCGCAGGCGGCCGCTCGGCTGATGGTCGCGCAAGGCGGCGGCGTCATCGTCAACGTGTCCTCGCAGATGGGCCATGTCGGCTCCGAGCGCGACCGCACCGTCTACGTCATGACCAAGCACGCGCTCGAAGGCCTGACCAAGGCGATGGCCGTCGAGCTGGCGCCCAAGGGCGTCCGCGTCTGCTCGATCGCGCCCACCTTTATCGCTACACCCCTGGCGCAGCCCTTCCTCGACGACCCCGCCACCCGCAAATGGATCACCGACCGCATTCCCTTGGGCCGCGTCGGCACGGTCGAGGAAGTCGCGCACGCGATCCTCTTCCTCTCTTCCCCCGCCGCCAGCCTCGTCACCGGCTCCTCCCTCCTCGCCGACGGCGGCTGGACCGCCTGGTAATGCGGCGGACGGCGCCGCCCTGCCGCCCTGCAACGATGCCTCTGCGCCGTTTCCGGCCAGTCGCTGCAACTACGGCACCGCGATGTCTCTGACGCGGCACCAAGCTGATTTCGAACACGCTGTCACAGACGGCAGAAGCTCCTTGTCGGAAAGCGTATTTTTAATCGGACCTTCGTGGGCCCGGGAAACGTAGTGTGAAATTTTTCCCGGATTGGCGCGGAATCGGCTTGACGGAAGTTGGACGATATAGGACAAAATAGGACCTACTTTTGACGGAGGTTCTTCGATGCCACCCGCCCAGCAGGCGCTGCGTTCAGTAGAATCGCATTTCCACCCGTTAAGCGAGACATGTCCGACATGCGAGCAGCCGATCCCGAACGAGAAGGCCAAGGAGATCCGGGCGCGTGCCGCCGCAATGGAAAAACGGCTCGCGGCTGAGGCCGAGGCTCGCGCGGCCCAGAAGCTCGCGGCCGAGAAGGCCCAAATCGACGAAGCCGCCAAAGCCCGCATCGAGCAGGCCGAGCGGGAGAAGGCTGACGCCGTCAAGAGGGCCAATGCGGAAGCAGCGGCCAAGATCGAGGCCGCCAAGGCCGAGGGGCAGAAATTGGCCGAGGCTGCTGCTGCTCAGAAGGTTGCTGGTGCCGAGAAGGCCAAGGCGGACGCCGAGAAGGCGAAAGCCGAAGCGGACGTTGCAGCAGCCCAGAAGATCGCCGCTGCCGAGCAAGCCGCCAAGGCTCGACAAGAGGAAGCCGAGAAGCAGCTTGAGGCGGCAAACACCGAAAAGGCTCAAGCTTTCGCCAAGATCAAACAGGTCGAAGCGGAGCGCGATGCCGCTATAGAGACCCGCGTCCGCGAGGTCCGAGAGGCCATGGAGAAGGACAAGGCGGACGCGCTTGCCAAGAAGGATTCTGACAATGACGAGAAGACCCGGAAGCTGCTGGTACAAGTGCAAACTCTGGAAAGGAAACTAGAAGAAAAGCGGGCCGATGAACTCGGCGAGGGCGCCCACATTCAACTGCTTGACGCGTTGAAGGCCGAATTTCCCGAGGACTCCATCCGGCGTATCTCGCCGGGGCTCTCGGGTGCTGACATCCTTCACACGGTGATGCGCAACGGTTTGTCGTGCGGCTCAATCCTCTACGAGAGCAAGAACAACATGCAGTGGCGCGACGATTATGTGACCAAGCTGGTCCGCGATCAGACCGCAGCAGAGGCCGATCATGCCGTCCTCTCGACATTTAAGTTCCCGAAGGGCACAGATCAGGTCGAGACCAGGGAGAGCGTGATTATCGTGAAGCCGACACGGGCGGTTGCCATTGCACAGATCCTCCGCAAGCATTTGCTCCACGTTCATACCCTGCGGCTCAGCAAAAGCGAGCGGGCAGAGAAGACGGCTGCGCTGTATGATTTCATGACTTCCCCACGCTACGCCTTGCTGACGGGACGCCTCGACACGGAGTCGGACGCGCTCCTGACGCTCCAGGACGCGGACAAGAAATACCACGACAAGCATTGGCAGAAGGAAGGCTTACTCATCCGCTCGATCCAGAAGGTAAAGGGGGAGATCGACACGGCGGTTGAGTTAATCATAGGGGGTAGTCCCGAGACTGAGTTGACCGAATGAACCAGCCTGAGCCTGCTGCTGCGCGCGCCAACGTCGTCGGTTTCGGCCTCCAGGAACGACGACTCGGTTCGACCATCCTGCGGACCTACCGCCATAAGGTCGATATCGACGACGTGGTGCCCAACGAGCGGCAACCTCGGCTCGGCGCCAAAGAAGACGAAGAATTGCAGCGGCAGATCGAAGCCAACGAGGGCCTGTTCGAGCCGCTGCTGGTAGAGCCTCATCCCGAGGTCGAGGGGAAATTCCGGATCATTGACGGCGAGCGGCGCTGGACGAACTCGGTCAAGCTCGTCGAACAAGGCCGCGAGCAATACCGGCAGATCCCGGTCGAGGTCACCGATCGGACCCTAACCGACGAGGAACGCCTACGCGTCTGGATCTACATTCATCGACAGCGCAAAGAGTGGGATGCCCGCGAGAAGGAGATGGTGGCCTATCGGTTGGTCGATCTGATCGGCCGGGCAAGCGCCGCCAATATTCTCGGAATTTCGATCCGCGAGCTAGAAAAGCTGGTCGAGGTCTACGAATTATCGTCTCGGTTCAAGGGTCTTCGCGATCCGGCGGGCGCGATCACCTGGGCGCGGGAACTCATGGGGGTCAGCAAAAAATTGCTGACGCCGAGCGTCGTCGACGCGGTGATCGACAAGGTCGGCGCCAAGCGGATAACTAACTCGAAGGATTTGAGGAAGCTTCGGTCGATCCTCCCCGACCCGGTTGCGCGCGAATATTTCTTGTCACGCCAGGGCGATATCGATTCGGCTATGCTTCGGCGTGGATCCCCTGTGAAGAAGGACAAGTCAGGGCTGACCGGTGACCTTGAATTCGGCAATTGAATTCATGAAGCGGGTCCCTTGGACTGTGCTCTCCGATCTTAAGGGCGATCCCGACATCCTCAAGAAGATCGACGATGCCGAGGAGTTGCTCAAATCGCTGCGGAAGGCGTTGGAATCACTGAGAAGTAAACTATGATTTCCCATTCCCGAAAGCCTTAAATAGCAAGACCCGGACAGTTCCTGTCTTACCCTCATCTTCTGCTGTGGGCGCGAGCGGCCGGTTTTCCCGCTCGAATACCAAATATCAGGGAAGGGCGGTCGTCGATACTCGCCCGCAAAATTGCCGAAATCCTGTGGTATTGCGCCGACAGTGCGGTCGTGGTGCGATGGGCATGGCATGGCCGCCTGTTGATGCCCAGCGGAAACAGGCCGAGGAGGAGTGGAGAACGCGATGCCCCGCCACATCAAGACGGCCGCGCTCGGGTGGCTCTAAATTCCCTGCAGATGACGGTGAAACCTGGCGCGCCGCCGGTCCGGAAGCGGCGCCCCGGGACTGGCTCGCCTGTTTTCCTCCTGCAAAAAACAGGAGAAACAGGTGGGGGCGGGCGCCGACTTGACGTGACGGTTTTGGGCGTCTCGGCACTCAGGCCGGCACGCCGCCCAGCACATCTTTGACCTTTATGGTCAGCTGCTTGAGGCTGAATGGCTTGGGCATGAAATGAATGTCGCTGTCGCTGTCGAGCCGCTGGCGGAATGCGTCCTCGGCGTAGCCAGATATAAAGATCACCCTGATCTCGGGATCGATCTCCCGCACCTCGCGCACCAGCGCCGGCCCGTCCATCTGCGGCATCACCACGTCGGTGATCAAGAGGTCGATCTTCTCGGCACGGTCGCGGATCAGGTCGAGCGCCGCATCGCCGCCCTTGGCCTCGATCACCCGATAGCCCCGGTTGCGCAGCGCGCGGGCGCCGAAGGTGCGGACCGGATCGTCGTCCTCGACCAGCAGGACCGTGCCAAATCCGGTCAGGTCCCGGACGGCGGCCGGCTCGGCGGCATCGATCCGGGGCGCCTCCCCCTGGTGACGCGGCAGGTAGATCTCGAATGCGGCGCCCTCGCCGGGGACGCTGTCGACAAAGACGAAGCCGCCGGTCTGCTTGACGATACCGTCGACCATCGACAGGCCGAGGCCGGTGCCGGAGCCAATCTCCTTGGTCGAGAAGAACGGGTCGAAGATGCGCGCCAAATGGTCCCTGGCGATCCCGACGCCGGTGTCGCGAACCTCGATCAGGACATAATCCCCGGCCGGCATGACCTCGTGCCCGCGCCGCAGCGCCTGGCCCCGGTGGACGTTCCTGGTGCGGATCGTCAACGTGCCGCCGCGCGGCATCGCGTCGCGGGCGTTGACCGCCAGATTGATAACGACTTGCTCGAATTGGCTTTCGTCGACCTTGACCAGGCCGAGATTGCCGCCGTGCACCATCTTCAGCTCGATGTTCTCGCCGATCAGGCGGCGCAGCAGATGCGACAGCTCGACCAGCACGTCGGTGATGTCGAGGACCCGCGGCTGCAATGTCTGCTGCCGTGCGAAGGCCAGCAATTGACGCACCAGATTGGCGGCGCGGTTGGCATTCTGCTTGATCTGCATGATGTCGGCGAAGGAGGGGTCGCCCGGTGGGCAGCGCAGCAGCAGCAGGTCGCAGAACCCTATCATCGCGGTCAGCAGATTGTTGAAATCGTGTGCGACCCCTCCGGCCAGCTGGCCGACCGCCTGCATCTTTTGCGACTGGGCGAATTGGATTTCGAGGCTCTTCTGCTCGGTCACGTCGATGAAATGCACGGCGAGCGCCTCTTCGCCGGGCGCGCCACCGTCGAGGCAATCGGCGAACAACACCAGCCTGCGCTCGTTTGGCCGCGCGATCCGAATTTCGATCGGTTCGCGGTCCTTCTTCCGCGCCAGCGCCGCGGCGAGTTCGGCAGCGATGTCGTCACGCCTCTCGTCGTCGAGGAGATCGACCAGCTTTTCTCCGATCAGGTCCGACAGCGGCCTGTCGAACAACTCGCCGACCGCGCGGTTTGCTTCGACGAAGCGGCCCGAAGCGTCGAGCACCGCGATCCCGACCGGCGCATCCGCGAAGAGCCGCCGGAAGCGGCCGCGCGACGGCCCGGGCGCGGCCTCCGGGCGGCCTTGGGACGTCTCCTCGCGGATCGTCCAGGCGCTGCAGCCTCGGTATCCAGCGATCGGGGCCACCGTGACCCTGCGCGTGGCGAAAACCGCGCTCGCCTGCCGGCCCGCCGCGGCGTCGAGGCGCAGCCGGCGAAATTCGGCCGCGGCGTCCGGATCGTCGGCCGCGATGCGGGCGATGCGGTCGAGCGGCGGCTCGCCCGGTCCGCAAAACATCCGGTCGAAGGCGAGGTTGGCGAAGACGGCCCGGCCGTCGGGTGCTACGATCAGTTGCGGCTCGGGCGTCATGTCGAAGGCCTGGGTCAGGATATCGAGATCCGCGGCGAGGCCGGCATGCACCCGGCGGGCGGCGAAGGCGACGGCGCCGACGATCGCCATGAGCCCGACCACGCCGGCCGCCATCGCCGCGCCGGCCTGGCCCGAAATCACCCCGGCCGGGTAGAGTGCCGCGAGGCCGGCGACCGCTGCGCTGATCGACGCCCGACGCGGCAGCCCGCGGATCGGCCATGCCGGGTAGAAGCGAGCGCCCCGGCCCGTGACGAATCCCACGCTTTCGACTTCGGCGACCATGGCTGCTCTCCGAGTGACCACGACAGCGCGTCACGCTATCATGAATGGTATATGGTGTGTCAAATACCATTTATACGGAGGTATCGACAAAATTTGCGGGAGCGGCGGCAGCGCTACAGCCGCGCCGATATATGTACGTATCTACCCCTTTGACAAAGGCCCAGGGAAAGCGGGCCAGATGGGCGATGCCGTCAGAACATGATGCCTCCGCGCCGATCAACCGAGAACAGATTCGGGTAATGGCAACTTTACACTTCATCTGCGGGAAAGCTGCGTCCGGCAAGACGACGTTGGCCCGCGAATTGGCGGAGCGTCATGCCGCAGTTCTATTCTGTGAGGACGAATGGCTGACGCTGCTCGAGGCAAAGATCGACAATCTTGCGGACTTTGCCCGATATTCGACGCGGCTGAGAGCCGCCTTGGCTCCCCACGCCGCCAGACTGCTCCGGTTGGGGATGCCGATCGTGCTCGACTTCGCCGGCAACACGCCGAATGACCGCGCCTGGGTTCGGTCGATATTCGAGAGCGCCGATGCCGACCATGTGCTGCATACGATCGTCGCGTCTGATGAATTGTGTAAGGCGCGATTGCGCTTGCGCAACGAGACTAAGCCCGAAGGACTCTATTACGGCATGGTCACGGAAGAACGGTTCGATCACGTCACGCGATATTTTGTGCCGCCATCAGACCAAGAAAAATTCGATGTGGTTTACTATGAAACTGGCGTTCCCTCGTCAAAGGGATAGATGCATATGTATCTGTCAATCGTCGCGGTGGGTCCGCTCCATGCGCTCGTGCCGCTCCTGCGCCTCGATGCTCAGGGTGGCGATCGGCCGGGCTTCGAGGCGGCGGATGCCGATCGGCTCGTCGGTCTCCTCGCAATAGCCGTAGGTGCCGGCGTCGAGACGGCCGAGCGCCGCGTCGATCTTGGAGATCAGCCGGCGTTCGCGGGCGCGGGTCCGCAGCTCGATCGCGCGCTCGGTCTCGAGCGACGCGCGGTCGGTCAGATCGGGCTTCAGCAGGCTCTCTTCCTTCAGATTCTGCAGCGTGTCCGTAGTCTCGGACAGCAGCTCCGCGCGCCAACGCAGCAGCTTCTGCCGAAAATATTCGACCTGCAGCGGGTTCATAAATTCTTCGTCGTCGGACGGGTGGTAGTCGGGCGGCAGCGGCGGAAGCATCGGTCTCCTCGAAACCCCGGTAGATCGAGCGGCGCGGAGTATATGAATCACGTCCTCCCGCTTCAAGCGGTAGAATTCGATGGAGAGTATTGATTCCGCTGGCGTTTCAAGGGCACCGGCAGGATCAGGGTGCAGCGCAGCCAGGCGGCGCGCGATGCGAGGCGCTCGGCGCCCCGCATGCGGATCCGTTTCGAGGGGGCGACTACTCGGCCGCTTCGGCGGTCTCGGCCGGGAGCGGCTCGGTTCCGGTCCAGGGGTGTTCGGCGACATCGAAGAGGACGCCTTCGGGACCGTAGAACTTGACCTCGAAGCCGCCGATGCGCTGGGCCTCGCTCTGGTCCATGTAATGCCTGCCGCCAAGATCTTCGAGCTTCTTCGCCGTTTTGTCGACGTCCTCGACCAGGATGCCGAAATGGTGCAGGCCGGTGTAGTCGAGGCCCTTGCCGATCTGGTCGGTCTTGAAGCGCAGGATCGCCAGATCGATCGTGCCGTCGCTCAAATGGTGGCCATAGGCGAGCGGCCCGTCATTCGACCGCACTATCTTGAAGTCGAACGCTTTTACATAGAATTCGGCCATTGCGTCGGGATCTTTGGCGGCGATGGCGATGTGGCGCAGCTTGGGCATGGCGAAGTCCTTTCTTGTTACTCGGCGGCGTCCTTCAGCGGGGCTTCGAGCGGCTCGGCGCCGGCCCAGGCGTGCTCGGCGATGTCGAACAAGATGTGCTCCGGCCCATAGAATTTCTTTTCGAAATAGCCGGCCTGCTGGCCGCCATGGCCCTGGTCGATGTAGTGCTCGGCGCCAAGGCTTTCGAGCCGCTTCGAGAATTCGTCGACATCCTCGACCAGCACGCCGAAATGATGGATGCCGCGATAGTCCATGCCCTTGCCGAGCTGGTCGGTCTTGAACTTCAATATCGCCATGTTGAGGGTGCCGTCGCTCAAGAAGACGCCGTCGGCAAGAAACCCGTTCGGCCGCCCGACCTCTTTGAAGTCGAAGGCCTTCTTGTAGAATTCGGCCATTGCTTCGGGGTCTTCGGCGGCGATGGCGATGTGGCGCAATTTGGGCATGGCGATCTCCTCACAAGGCTGATGCGCGGCACTCTACACGACCGCCGCGTCATTCTGAAGCGCCGTGTGGTATTGGAAGCGCGATCGTTGCCAGCAAACGGGCCAGGCTCTTGCCGACCCTTCCCATGGCCTCGTCCCAGGCAAAAAGGCCGAAGCGATCGAATTCGGGCAACGAGGTGCCGTCCGGCAAGGTGAAATGCGACGCGCAGACGAGGCTCTTCGGGTCGGGCAGCAGCGGCGACGACCACAAAAAGAGCGCCAGATCCTTACCGCGCAGATAGGGATGGACGCCGAGTGCCCCGAGCTCGCCAGCCGGCACGACGAGCCCGGTCTCCTCCTGCAATTCGCGCGCGGCGGCCTCGGCGAAATTCTCGCCGGGCTCGGCCTCGCCCTTCGGGATATCCCAGCGCGGCGAGCGGGTCGCGTGCCCGAGCAGAAGGCGCTCGCCATCGGAGACGATGACGCCGCAGCTTGTTTTCACGTTATTCACGGGTGGCTCCAGCCGCCCGATACACCGCTGTAGAAACCGCTGTCTTTGGCATTGTCGGAATTATTGCCGTTGTTGCCGTCGGCGCAGCCGGTGAGCAGCAACAGGCCGATCAGAGTGAGCCGTATCGCGATCTTCATCGGGCCTCCGTTGCACTCGCTGCGCGCGATGTCCATTTCCCGAGAGCTTTCTACCCATGCTTACCCGATTGGTTTTGCTCCTATCCGCCGCCCTTTTCCTTCATTGATTTCTGATCCCACAGCCTCAGCCTGTAGCCGTCAGGGTCGCGCAGCTCCGCGCCATAGCCCCAAAACACCTTCATCGGCGGATGGTCGAAGCCAATCCCGGCCAAAACAAGCTCATCGTGCATCGCCTCGACGTCGTCCACCCGAATCGTGAACGACATGCCGGGACAGTCGAACACAACGCCTTCATACAGAAAAATCGTCAGATCGGCCTCGTCGCGCATCGCCGCCGTCTTCCGGTCGGGAATTTCGAACTCCACTTCGAAGCCAAGATGATCCTTATACCAATCGCGCGATTTCTGCCAATCATGGACCGGCAGAGACATGTGGTCGAGCCTAGGCACTGTGGAGCCCTCCCTTCCTTGTGTCTGCTAGAGCCTGGCCAAATTTGGACCCCACCCGTCCCCGCGGCAAGTTAGGATCGGCCGATCAGGCGCGGCAAAGGAGAATATGGAATGGCCGTTGAAATGCGTTCCTATCGGCCGCTCGCGATCGGCCGCCGCGGCGCCGTCGCGGCGAACCATCCCTTGGCGGCGCAGGCTGGCCTCCTGGCGCTCAGGGCGGGCGGCAACGCGGTCGATGCGGCGGTGGCGACCGCCACGGCGCTCTGCGTCGTCGAGCCGATGATGTCGGGTCTCGGTGGCGACGGCTTCTACCAAGTCTATCAGCAGGCGACCGGCCGCGCCGTGGTGTTCAACGGCACCGGCCCCGCCCCGGAAGCGGCGACGCCGGAGCGCTACGCCCGCGGCATACCGCGGATCGGGCCGCTGTCCGTCTCGGTTCCGGGCATGCTCGCGGGGCTCGACACGATGCATCGCGATTTCGGCCGGCTCCCCTGGCGTGCCCTCTTCGCCGAGGCGATCGCCTACGCCCGCGACGGCTTTGCCGCGACCCGCGCCTACAGCCATTTTGCCGACGAGTATCGGCAAACGCTCCTCTCCGACCCGCGCAGCGCCGCAATCTTTCTCGTCGATGGCGCCGCACCGGCGCTGGCCGCGCCGATCGTCCAGCCCGATTTGGCCGTCACTCTCGAAGAAATCGCGGCCGACGGGGCCGAGGCCTTTTACCGTGGCCGGCTCGCCGGCCGTCTGGCGGCTGCTCTCGACGCGGCCGGTTCGCTGGTCACGGCCGCCGATCTCGCGGCCTTCGCGGCCGAGCGCCAGGATCCGATCGCGGCCGACTACCGCGGCTTCACCGTCCTCGAAGCGCCGCTCAATTCGACCGGCTTCACGCTGCTGCAGGAATTGAAGATCGTCGAGAGTTTCGATCTCGCCGGCCTGGGCCTTCTATCGGCCGATGCTGTCCACGTCATGGTCGAGGCGAAGAAGCTCGCCTTTGCCGACCGCGAGCGCTGGGCCGCCGACCCGCGCTCGATCGACGCGCCGCTGGTGGAATTGCTGTCGGACGAGTACGCGGCGAGGCTCGCCGCACGCGTCGACATGCATCGCGCGGCGCCGATGGGCAGCGGCGCAGCGGTTTCTGGCGATACGACCTATTTCTGCACCGCCGATGGCGAAGGCAACGCCGTTTCCGGCATCCAGAGCATCAACAGCGGCTTCGGCTCCGGGGTCATCGCCGGCGACACCGGCATCTTGCTGAACAATCGGATGGCGTATTGGCACCTCGAGCCCGGCCATCCGAACCGGCTCAGCCCTGGGCGGCGGGTGCGGCACACGATGAACCCGCCGATCGTGTTGAAGGATGGCGCGCTGTGGTGCGTCTTCGGAACGCCGGGAGCGGATAACCAGGTGCAGGTCAATCTGCAGATCCTGACGGCAATGATCGATTTCGGGCTCGACCCGCAGCAGGCGGCGGAAATGCCGCGCTGGACCTCGCACGCTTCGGGCCAATACGCCAACTGGCCGCATGACGGCGAGAACGCGCTGACGATCGAACGCCGCTTTCCCGAGCCGGTTCGCGCCGAGCTCGCGCGCCGCGGCCACCCGGTCCATACCGTCGGCGACCTCGACGGGCCGTGCAGCATCGAGATCATCCGCCGCGATACGGCGGCTGGCATGTTGATCGCCGGCTCCGACCCCCGCCGCGACGGCTGGGCGCTGGCGTGGTGAGGCTCCCCGATTGGGAGGAATCTGTACGATAGGCTTGCATAAGGCATGGGTGGCCGGCACAACGCCCGCCACGAACGAATGGGACCGGGCAGTGGGGGAATGAAAATCCGCGACATCGAGGCGTTTCAGGTGCAATGGGCGCCCGGGGATGGGCCAGCGCAGCGCAGCGCCTGGGTCAGGGTTCATTGCGACGGAGGTTTGTCCGGGATCGGCGAGGCGTCGCCGATGCAGGGCGGGCTCGCCTCGCTCGGCATCGTGGCGCGCGACCTGGCCCCGGCGCTGATCGGCCGCGACCCGCTCGACCACGCGGTGCTGCACGACACCTTGCTGCACAAATTCGTCAAGCTCGGGCCGGAGGGCGCGCTGACCGGAGCGCTGGCGGCGCTCGACATCGCGCTGTGGGATCTGAAGGGAAAGATCCTGGGTCAGCCGATCTACAAGCTCTTGGGCGGCGCCTGGCGCACAAGCCTGCCGTTCTATGCCTCGATCGGCGGCAATGGCGAGCGCAGCGTCGACGAGGTGCTGCGGGTCGTGGAGCAGCGACTCGCGGACAAGCCTGCCGCGGTCAAGATCCGCTTCGACGCCGACCGCACCCGGCCCGACTACGACATCCCCGGCGACATCGAAAAGGCGCGGGCGGTCAGGCGGCTGGTCGGCGACCACTTCGCGCTCGCCTTCGACGCCAACAACGGCTACTCGGTCGGCGGTGCCATCCGCGTCGGGCGGGTCCTCGAAGAGCTGGGCTACTGGTGGTTCGAGGAGCCGGTGCAGCACTACCACGTCAAGGCGACGGGCGAGGTCGCCAGGCGGCTCGACATAACGGTATCCGCCGGCGAGCAGACCTATACTCTCGCCGGGATCGCGGATTTGATCGACGCCGGCGTCCGCATGGTGCAGCCGGACATCGTCAAAATGGGGGGAATCACCGGGCTGATGCGCTGCGCCGCGCTGGCCCATGCCCACGGCGTCGAGCTCGTCCCGCATCAGACGCAACCGGCGATCGGCCATACGGCGAGCCTGCATTTGGCAGCAAGCCAACTTCACATGACCAAGCCCTGCGAGCTGAACGACTCGTCGCCACGCCAGCACGCAGTGTTCGATAACCCGCCAAAGCCGGTCGACGGGGTCTTCCACCTGCCACCGGAGCCGGGGCTGGGACTGCGCATCAACGAAGTCGAGCTGGCCCGGCGGCGCGTCGCGATCGGGTAAGCCGCGCGCGCTTAGGGCGACATCGCGTCGGCGAGATGCTGCGAGACCGTGGCGCAAATCCGGGCGTAATCGGGCGAGGTGCGCAGTGTCCGCTCGCGCGGCTGCGGCAGCGCGACGGGCAGGTCGGCGGAGATCCGGCCGCGCCGCGAGGTCATTACCGCGATCCGGGTCGAGAGATAGACCGACTCGAAGACGCTGTGGGTGCCGAAGACGACGGTCGGTCGGCTTCTCTGCCAAAGCCGCAAGAGATCGTCACCGGGCTCGCGGCACTCGACGGGATCGACCTCAATATCGGGCGAGGCGAGTTCTTGAGCCTGCTCGGCCCGTCCGGCTGCGGCAAGACGACCTTGCTGCGCATCATCGCCGGCCTCGCCGGGCCGAGCGCCGGCGAGCGGTGCCTGGCGCTCGCCGACAGCGGGCGGATGCGGTCAGGAAGGCCTCAAGCAATACGGCATCGTCGACAGCGGCGACGCCAAGACACGCGGCATTGGTGCGATGACCGAGGTGCGCTGGCAGGATTTCTTCGAGACGATGGCAAGCGCCGGCGTTTATCAGAAGAACCAACCCCGAGATGACCGATGCGCTGCTGGCCTACGGCATCGCCAGGTTGAAGTCGAGCACGCCGGCGGCGAGCAGTTGCGCGTGGTTGACCGGTGGACCGCCCTCCACGAGGTCACGTCGAGCCCGTGCCGCCGGTAGATGCCGGTGGCGACCGCCTGGTAGTAGCCGCCGTGCTCGGCCTCCGCTTTCCAATCGGTGCCGAAGCTGACCGCCTGCGCCGCGTCGCCGCGGGCCAGTGCCAGCCCGGCCACGGCGCACAGCGCCGCCCCGATCAACACCCGCATGTGCGCCTGCTCCCCTCGGTTGCCGGCTTCACCCCCGCCCGCGCGCGAGGCTAGTCGGGCGCCGGTCGAGCCGCCGAGGACGGCGCGACGACATGAATTACGCGGTCGCGCTTGACAGCCCACTCGCCCCGGATAAAAATCGTTCTAAGAAGCAGGCAGGGCCCGATCCCGTTCTCGACGACCTCGCGCGAGGCGGCGACTTGGGCATGTCGAAGATCGCATGAGGCGGCCGAAGGCGGGCCTCCTGCGCTAGTTGAACGACCGACCAAGACGAGGAGGAGACCTGAGAATGGCATATCAAGACGACATCAGTCTCATGGCGCACCTGATGCGACGGGCGGGTTTCGGCGCCGGCCGCGATGAGCTCGAGGCGCGCGTCGCCAAGGGCTACGAAGCGACGGTCGAGGAGCTGCTGCACCCCGAAACGCAGCCCCCGGTCGACGCCTACACATTGTTGCGCTACCAGCCGGCATCGCTGTTGCCGGGCGGCCAGCCGCCGATGGGCAACGTCAACTGGATGTACTATCTGATCAATACCCAACGGCCGCTCGAAGAGAAGATGGCGCTGTTCTGGCACCACGTCTTTGCCACCGGCAATTCAAAGGTCGACAATTACGACCAGCTTTTGGAGCAGATCGAACTGTTCCGCGAGAAGGGCATGGGCAATTACCACGACCTGCTGCTCGACGTCGCGAGAAACCCGACGATGATCTTCTGGCTCGACAACCAGCAGAATCACGGGACTGCGGTCAACGAAAATTGGGGCCGCGAGCTGCTCGAATTGTTCAGCCTCGGCGCCGGCAATTACACGGAAACGGACGTTCGCGAGTGCTCGCGGGCCTTTACCGGCTGGACCTTCGAGACCAAGATCCCGCGCGCTCCGTACGGCCGGTTCCCGTGGAAGTTCGAGTATCGCCCCGAAGATCACGACGACGGCGAGAAGGAATTCCTCGGGCACAAGGGCCGCTTCAACGGCGAGGACATCATCGACATCGTGGTGCAGCAGCCGGCTTGCGGCAAGTTCATCTGCCGGCACCTGTACAACTTCTTTGTCGCCGACGAGCCGCAAGTCCCGGCTTGGCCGATCGAAGCGCCGCGCGACCAAAAGGCGGTCGACACATTGGTGGGCGCGTTCCGCGATTCGAAGTTCGACATGCGCTCGGTGCTGCGCGTGCTGTTCAATTCGGACTTCTTCAAGAACGCGCGCTTCCAGCACATGAAGTCGCCGGCCGAGGTGGTGGTCAGCACCCTGCGGATGGTCGGCGGCCATGAGCTCCCGAAGCCGGGAATTGGCGACCTGTCGATGCAGCCGACCTATATGGGCCAGGATCTGCTCAACCCGCCCTCGGTCGAGGGGTGGCACACCGGCAAAGAGTGGATCAACAGCGGCTCGTTGATGGCTCGCGTCAACTTTGTCGCGGAAAAGGTCGGCGACACCTCGCTGCCCGGGGTCCGCGCCATCATCAACCGGCTGAAGCAGCGCGGCTCGCTGAGCCCCGAGCAGCTCGTCGACGGTTGCCTGGATCAGATCGGCCCGGTCGAAGTCGGCGCCGACACCAAGCAGGAGCTGCTTTCCCAGGCCAAAGAGTGGGGTCAGGTCGCCTGGGACAGCGATCAGAATGCCAAAGTCGCCGATCAGCACGCCGCCGAAATGCTGCAGCTGATCGCAGCCACCCGCGAGTATCAATTCGGATAACGTTTGAACTTATCAGACCAGGAGGAAGGCTAATGCCAGCAACACAAGAGGCGAAAAAGGATCCCGTCATCGTTGTTCTCCAACTGACGGGCGGTAACGACTATTTGAACACGGTGATCCCTTACAACAATCCGCTTTACCGCGATAACCGGAAGGCGGTCGGGATCCCCGACAACCAGATCATGCACCTCGACAAGGACTACGGCATCCCGCATTACATGGCTCCGATCAAGCAGTTCTGGGATGACGGCAAGCTCGCCATCCTGCACGGCGTGGGTTGGAAGGAGTCGCCGCGGTCCCATTTCCGCGCCATGGACATCTGGCACACCTGCGAACCGGTCAAGGTCGGGACCGAGGGCTGGCTGGGCCGGGTAGCGCGCGAATTCGATCCGAAGAAGGAGAACGTCGTCACCACCGTCAGCTTCGGGCCGAGTCTGCCGCGGTCGCTGGCGGTCCCCGGCGTGCCGGTGGCGTGCGTCGGCGGGCCGTTGGAACGGTACGGGTTCCTGCCGACCATCCAGGGCCAGCAGCGCAAGCAGGTGCTCGAGCGCTTTGCGGCGATGTACAAGCCGGCGATCGGCACCGGCGCGGTCATGGACTACATGGCCGACACCGGCATCGACTCGTTGAAGGGCGAGGACATTCTGAAGGTGGCGCCGCAGAACTATTCTTCGACGGTGCAGTATCCGAACAGCCCAATCGCCCGAAAGCTCAAAGGCATCGCGCAGGTGCACCTGGCCGATTTGGGTAGCCGCATCTTCTACTGCGACCACAGCACCTTCGACACCCATGCCGGCCAGAACCCAGGCCACGGCAATTTGTGGTCCGCGGTGACCGAAGGGGTCGACGCGTTCATGAAAGACCTGCGCGAGCATGATCACGCCGACAACGTGATCCTGCTGATGTTCTCGGAGTTCGGCCGCCGCGTCCGCGACAACGGCTCGGGAACCGATCACGGCGCCGGCGGCGTCGCCTTCGTGCTCGGCGAGAAGGTCAAGGGCGGTCATTACGGCGAGATGCCGTCGCTGAAGCCCGAGCACCTGGTCCAGGGCGACCTCGACCCGAACATGGACTTCCGCAGCGTCTACACGACGATCCTCGACAAATGGCTGAAGCTCAACCCGGCGCCGATCGTCAACGGCACCTTTGAGCAGCCCGCTTTCCTGAACTAGGCGCTGGCCTAGCGGCCGCCGCCTCCTTCCCGTGGCCTCGGCTGTGGGAGGGAGGCGCGGAGGAAGGCGACGAGGAATTACGCGGATCAGAGAGGAGGAGCGCTATGCCGCTCACAACGGTCGCGGAAGGACGGGTCTACGATTGGAGCCATGCTGTCGGGCGCAACGCCGCCCGTGGCCCGGGTTTCAATTATGTTCAGACGATGTGCCTCGGAAAGAACGGCATTCTCTATGCCACCAATCGTGGCAACGAGAATAATTTCGGGATGCACGTCAACAAAGTAAAGCTCGGCGGTCCCGGAGAAGAGGAACATATCGCCGACTTTTGCGATTACGGGGAAGGCGATGGGAAGTGCACTTGGCCTTTCGGCATCGCCGTCGACGGCAACGATCATGTCTATGTGTCTGATGACTGGACGAACACGATTTCCGTGTTCGACAGCAGCGGCAAATTCCTGCGGAAGTGGGGGACGCCGGGCAGCGGCGACGGCGAGCTGATGCGCCCGGCCGGCCTCGCGGTCGAGAAAAACGGCAACATCATTGTCGTCGACAGCGGCAACAACCGCCTGCAGGTCTTCACCCCGGACGGTAAGTTCGTCGGGAAATGCGGCCGGGCCGGCAGCGGCGACGGAGAGTTCAACCAGCCCTGGGGGATCACCCTCGACAAGGACGGCAATATCTTCGTCGCCGACTGGAAGAACCATCGCGTCCAGAAGCTGTCGCCCGAGGGCAAGTTCCTGATGAAGATCGGCCAATACGGAAAGGTCGAGGAGCCCGAGGGCGCTTACGCCGTGACCATGTTCGGGCCGTACGTTGCTGCCGGCGAGGAGACCAAGGGATATCCCAAGCCGGGTACGCTCAATCACCCGACCGACGTTGCCGTGGACAGCGACGGCGACATCTACGTCAGCGATTGGGGGAACCATCGGATCTGCGTCTTTGACGCGGAAGGCAAGCCGATCACCAATCTGATCGGCGACGCCCAGGTCTTGTCGAAATGGGGGCAACAAACCGTCGATGCCAACCCTGATATGGCCAAGGCGCGGCGGCGGGTGAGAAGCCTCGAACCCCAATGGCGCTTCTGCTTCCCGACGGCGGTCGAGTTCGATCCGGCGACGGACAGCATTATCGTCGCCGACAGCCAGCGCAACCGCCTGCAGGTCTACAAGAAGGTTCGCGACTACAGCGATTTCCAGGCGAACCTCTAAGGCTCGGCCGGATCGGCTACCGCATCGGAAGCCGATCCCCGCTCCCTCTCCCCGCCGTTCCGCGGGGAGGGGGAGGAGCGGGGATACCGACGAAAAAAGCAATCAGACGTGAGACTTTTGTTTATTTTTGCGGGGTGTGTGAGTATATTTGTGTCATGAGCATGACGATTCCATCATCAGCTTCCCTGAAGCGCCTGCGCGAGGCGGGGCTGCGGCCGACCCGGCAGCGGCTTGCCCTGGCGCGGCTTCTCCTCGAAACCGGCGACCGCCACATAACTGCCGAGCAATTGCACGGCGAGGCGCTCGCGTCCGGGATTCGGGTATCGCTCGCGACCGTCTACAACACCCTTCATCAGTTCACCGAGGCCGGCCTGCTGCAGGAGGCGGTGGTCGAGCCAGGCCGCTCCTATTTCGACACCAACACGGCCGACCACCATCATTTCTTCTGCGAGACGACCGGCGAGCTGCAGGACATCCCGGCCCATCATCTGTCGGTCACCGGCCTGCCGGTGCCGCCCTTCGGGACCGAGATCCGCCGCGTCGACATCATCGTCCGGGTCCGCCCCGGCGGGGCAAAAGCTTAAATTACTCTAAACTGAGCGGCTGATCGACCTAGCTCTTCTCGGGCGGGGGCCGTGCTGACGGAGAATTTCGACGCCGCCGTCGCGGTTGGCCGGCTGGTCAATCGGCAGGCGCCGAGGCACGCCAAATCCTTCCTATCTGTCCGGTTCAAGACCGCTGATGTCCGGCTCATCGCCGGCCTCGACCATCCTGATTACGAACATATGGCGGTGCTGCCCGAGGCCGTACGCGCGGCCCTGGCCGAGGATTTCGACTAGACGCCGGACGCCGGCGCCGGCAGGCTGGGACGATGAGCGGAGAGCGCGAGCGCACACTGGCCGAACAGCGCCGAACCCTTGGCAACGAGCACCCGGAAACGCTGGCCGCGATGCTCGACCTCGCCGAGGCGCTGTGGCGAGAGGGCCGGCTGATCGCGACCCGCCGGCTCGAGGAGGAGGTCGTCGCGGCGCGCCGGCGCCTCCTCGGCGGTGAGCATCCGGATACGCTGAAGGCGATGGGCCGGCTGGCGGTCACGCTCGGCGCCCAGGGCGATCTGGTGCAGGCCCGCGCGCTCCAGGAGGAGGTCGTGGAGGCGATGCGCGGCCGCCACGGCGACGACGGTCGCGACACCTTGGTGGCGATCAACAACCTCGCCGGAACCGTCGCGGCGCAAGGCGATCTCGAAACGGCGCGGCGGCTCCTCGAAGCGGCGGTAGAAGCGCTCAGCCGCATCTTCGGCGAGCAGCACGCGGACAGCCTCGCGGCGATGGGCAATCTCGCCGCGATCTTCTGGCAGGACGGATCCTTCGAAGAGGCCTATGAGCTTCAGCGTCAGGTCGTCGAGCTTCGGCGGCGCCTGGCCGGCGAGGGCGATCCGGCCACCCAGGCCGCGGTTTCTGCCTTGGCGGCGATGGACCGCGATACCGGGTTCTGAGCCCTTCGTACCAGGGCGCATCGTCAATTGAGCCAGATTGCAGCGGCGGCGAGGTGGATTGCGGCGCATGACGGCGATCACGGGGTCGGCCGCGGCGAGCGCGCCTGGACCGGACCTTCGCCGCGGCAGGCTCGCGTTCGACAAGGGCTATCCCGATTAGTGCTGGTGGTCAGAGATTGGCCGCGCCGGGACGTTCTTTGTCACCCGGCGCAAGCGCAACCCCGACTGTCGCCCCGATCAGCAGCGAGGCCGCGCCGAGCGGCGGCATTGAGGCCGATCGCCGGGTCAAGATCGGCCATCGCCTGCCGGGTGGCGGGGCGCCCTGCGCGTCCAGATTGAAGGGCGAGGACGAATTTGGGATGTGGCGTCGCGGGCTTGGGGCTTGGGGGGCTTGTTCCGACGCAATCACATGGTCCACCATCAGGGGTTTGTAGGATGGGCTGAGCGTATAGCGAAACCCATCGCAATTGCCTTGGCAGATGGGCTTCGCAGCGCTCAACTCATCCTATAGGGCGATGGCGCTGAATCATCTGAATTGTCTGAGCACTAGCAGGAGAAACGATATGAAAACGCCAGCAAAGATCGCCGTCGTTACAGGAGCGGGCAGCGGCATCGGCCGCGCCTCGGCGTTGGGTTTGCTGGAGGTGGGGTTCGCCGTTGTCCTGGCGGGCCGCCGTCGCGGGATGCTCGAGGAGACCGCCTCGCTCAGCAACGCCTCGCCACCGCAAGCCCAGGTCGTGCCGACCGACGTGTCCGACCCGGCCCAGATCACCGCGCTATTCGACCGGGTCAAGGAAGCTTACGGGCGCATTGACCTCTTATTCAATAACGCCGGGATCAGCACCCGCGGCATCCCGTTCGAGGATTTGACCTTCGAGCAATGGTCCAACGTCGTCGCGGTCAATCTGACGGGCTCGTTCCTTTGTGCACAACATGCCTTTCGCATGATGAAGGAACAGGACCCGCGGGGCGGGCGGATCATCAACAACGGCTCGGTGTCGGCGCATGTGCCGCGGCGCAACTCCACACCCTATGTCGCGACCAAGCACGCGCTGACCGGCCTCACCCGATCGCTGTCGCTCGACGGCCGGCCATACGATATCGCCTGCGGCCAGATCGACATCGGCAACGCCGCCACCACCCGCAACGAGGACACCGCCCGCGGCCGATTGCAGGCGACGGGCCGGGTCGAGGCCGAGCCGCGCATGGATGTCGAGCACGTGGCGCGCGCCGTCGTCTACATGGCCACCCTGCCGCTCGAAGCGAACGTTCAGTTCATGACCGTGATGGCGACCAAGATGCCCTATATCGGCCGCGGCTAAATCGCTGCAGGCGTCGCGGCGCCCTTTGAATGCGACTCGGTAGTAGTCGCTGTGCCGATCACGCCGCAGAGCAATATTCGAGCAGCGCGGGGACGCCGAACCTGTTCTCGAGACGGTCGCGGTCCTCTGTCCCCTAGTCTAGGCCGCGAGGGCGAGGGAGATGCCGAGCGCCGAGAGGTCGGGCTCGATGCGTGGGGTTAGGACGCCGACCTTGCGCAGATTGCGCACCAGCCCGGCGTGGAGGTCGCGGCGGAAATACTTGCGGAAGGCGGTTTCCTCGCCGCCGGCGGCGCGGGCGCGGCGGAGCTGGCGGATCTCTTCGATCTCGTCCGGATCGAACCCCATCTCCTCATAGGCGGCGAGCGGGAAGATCCCGCGCAAGGTGCGGTTCAGGGCCCAGATCGCGAAATCCTCCATCTCGCGCCGCTCGGCCGCCGAGGCTTCGGCCACCACCGCCGGCAATGACAGCATGCCAAAGCCCATGTGGCGCGCCTCGTCCTGCAGGATGCGGCGGCAGACCTGCCGCAGGATCTCGTCCTTTGAGGATTCGGCGAGCATGCGGAACAGCGATACGGCAAACGTCTCGGCGACGAGCTGCAATCCGATCGTCTTCAGATACCAGGCCGAGGTGCCGAGAAGCGTGTCGAATATCTCGCGGACGTTGCCGGCGAGCGGATAGGTGTCGCCTTCGAGGCGCAGCGCCACATAGCGGTGCAGCACCTCGTTGTGCCGCGCCTCGTCCACGACCTGGGTCGCCTGAAACAGCTTGGCGTCCTGGCCGTGCACGTTCTCGACGAGCTGGCTGCACACCAGCATCGCACCGTGCTCGCCGTGCATCAGGGTCGAGATGCGCCAGCGCGTGACGCGCCGGTTGAGCTCGACCCGCTGTTCCGGAGAGAGCCGGTCCCAGAATTTGGTCCCGTGGATGTCGACGAGGTCGTCGGCGATCAGCCCGCCGTCGCCGGCTAGCGGCCGGTCCCAGTCTATGTCCGTCGCGGCGTTCCACTGGTCGAGCTTGGCCTGCTCGTAGAGCCGGCGCATGTCCGCGTGCTCGCCGTCATAGATATGGCGGAAATAGGCGGTGTTGCGGATTTCGATCGGGTGGCCGCGTTCCATCAGGCTCCTCCTGGTGTCGAAAACGCCTCAGCCAGCCCGGCGTCCGCCGCTATGATAACAAAGTCCGTCTGTTTTCCCAAGCGCGGCACGGTGGCGCCCGGTCGCTCGCGAGGGCGGCGCAGCCTGGTCGGCCTATATTGCCGGGGTGGCCGGCCGGGGTTGCTCTCCTGGCCCGCCGTCTCCTGAGTGCGCGCGTAGCGCCGCGGCCCGCTAGTCCCAGACCTTGTCGGTCAGTGGCAGGCCGCGGATGTCGTCGCGCGTCAGCGGGCGGTCGGGGGCAATCCCCGCCGTTTCGAGCAGCGAGGCGACCTGGCGCGTGTGCTGTGCCGAATGCCAGACGGTGCGCTCGAACATCTCGTGCCGCGAGGTCTGGCCGAAATAGGTCGGCACCGGGCGGGCGAAATCCTCATTCGCAACCCGCCGCCACCACGCCTTGAACCGGGCGCGGACCCCCTCGCCGAAATCGGCGACCGCGGCGCTCGTCCGCATCTCCGAGGGCGGCGATGCGGTCAGCCGCTCGTAGGTGAAGCTTGCGCCATCTTCCTCGAGGTCGAGATAAGCGGTCGGAATCTGGAAGATGTGGTGCATCAGGACGCGCCACGAGCGCGGCCGGTTCGGCAGCCGGGTTTCGAGCCGGTCGTTGGGCATCTGGCGGATGAGGCGAAGCGCCGTCTGCAGCACCCGGTCGCAGCGCGCGGCGAGCTCGGCCGGCGACAGTACCGGGCGCGTGCTCTCGTCGAGCTCGAGGAACTCGACCACGTCGCGGATCACCTGGGCAAAGACGAAGCGGTCGCCGCGCGAAACCACTGGCACCGAGCGGGCACCCAGCCGCCGCAGCTCGTCGAAGCCGCGCTCGTCTGCCAATACGTTGATCGATTCGAACTCGATCCCACGGACCGAGAGGTATTCCTTAACCCTGAGGCAGCTGGTTCAATGCGGTTGCCAGAAGACCTTGATCGGCTCGTTCATTGCGCCCCTACTCGACTGTGACCCGACCGATGCTACCCCGAGGCGGGGGCGCCGGCAATACCCGCCGCTCCTTCCCGGCGCGGAGGTCGGGCCGAGAGCCGTGTGCAATCTCGGCGCGACGGTAGAGATCGGCTGCCACAACTGCGCCGCAATCGATCCGTTGTCGGGTGTGAATGAACCAGGAGCAGTGCCTGCCGTGCGCGTCTTCCCCAGCTTCCTCCTCCTTCTCCTGATCGCGGCGGCGCCGGCGCTGGCGCAGCAGGAGCCCCCGGCGCGGGTCGGGCGGGTCGGCTACGCCTCGGGCGACCTGTCGTTCCGCGTCGTCGGCGACACGCAATGGTCGCAGGCCGGGGTGAACTATCCGGTCGCGACCGGCGGCTCGTTCTGGACCGATCCGCAAGGGCGTGCCGAGATCGGGGTCGGCCCGACCACGGTGCGCCTGGCCGGCGGCACCGAGCTCGACATCGTCAACCTGAACGAGCAGACAACCCAGCTCGGCCTGCCGCAAGGGCGGATTTATCTGCGGCTGCGCCAAATCGAGCCGGGCCGCAATGTCGAGGTCGACCTCCCGCGGGGCGGGGTCTGGCTGCTCCAGCCCGGCGCGTACGACATTGCCGCCGGCACGACGGACCAGCCGGGCCACGTTCAGGTGTTCGAGGGCAGCGCGCGGTTCGCCGGCGGCGGTGCCGATCTTGCAATCAACGCCGGCGATGCCGCGATCCTGACCGGCTCCGACCCGGTGGCGGCGCAATTGGAGCGGGCAGCACCCGACCCGTTTGTCGAGTGGTGCCAGTCGAGGGACGCCGATCGCGACCGCGTCGCGGCACCCCGTCACGTCTCACCGCAAATGACCGGCTACGCCGATCTCGACCGCTACGGCGACTGGCAGAACAGCCCGCAATACGGTGCGGTATGGTACCCGACCCAGGTGCCTTCGGGGTGGGCGCCCTACCGCGACGGCCGCTGGATCTCGGTCCCGCCCTGGGGCTGGACCTGGGTCGACGATCAGCCCTGGGGCTTTGCGCCGTCGCATTACGGGCGTTGGGCCTATATGGGCAACCGGTGGGGCTGGGTTCCCGGGCAATTCGCGCCGCAGCCGGTCTATGCCCCGGCACTGGTCGCGTTCGTCGGCGCCCCCGCGCTTGGGCTCGCCATCGCGGCCGGACCGGCCGTCGGCTGGTTCCCGTTGGCGCCGAACGAGGTCTATTGGCCGAGCTATACCCGCAACGCCTATTACATCCGCAACGTCAACATCACCAATGTCCACAACATAAACACGGTCATCGTGGGCAACCAGGGGGCGCCGCCGGCGCAAGTCGCGACCACGGCCTTCGCCAACCGCCAGTTCGCGACGGTCGTGCCGCAGCGCGTCTTCGCCGCTTCCGGGAGTGTCGCGCCGGCGATGGTCCACGTTCCGCAGGCAACCTTGAAGCAGGCACCGGTTTCGGTTCAGCCGCCCCGCGTAACCCCGGTGACCACCCCGGCGCGGGTGCCGGGCCCGCCCGTCCCAACGCGGTCTACGAACCCGGCTTCGGCCAACGCGAATCATCCTGCGCCGAACGCCACGGGACAGCCGCCGAGTTCGCCCCAGGCAATTCCGGGGCATGCCCCGGAAGCGCTCCATCCGGCGGCGCCATCGCCTGCGGCCGCGCTACCCCCGGCAGGCGCCGATCACCCGCGCGAACCGCCCCAGGGCACCGCCGCTGCGCCCGGCAAATCTGTGGTGACCGGCAAATCTGCGGCACCGGGTACGGCGGCCACCACGACCGCGCCGGGCCCGAGCCCGGTAGCCGCGCGGCACCCGGCTGCCTCGGAGCCGCATCCTCCGGCGCCCGGGCGCGTGGTGCATCGGGGCGAAACCGCACATGTGCCGCCGCCTGCCGCGCCACCCCAGCCGGCACCGGCGCAAACCCAGGCGTTTCGCCCGCCCGGGACATTCCGCCCGGCATTGCCTCCGGCAACCCATGCGCCGGGCGCGGCCGTAGTGGCGCCCGCCCATCCGCCGCCGGCGCCGGTGCGCCGTGTCGAACCGGTCCCGCTGCAGCCGCCGTGCACCCGGCCGCTCGCCCCGCCACACCGCGCCTGCGCGGCGCGCGCAGCCCCGCCAACGGTCAGCCGCACCCCAGGGCGCAGAAACCGGCGCCCCGCGGCGGCCAGGCCGCCAAAGAAGCACCAAAGAAGAAGGGTGAAGTCGATCGCCCCAACTGACTGTGCGCGGGCCGCGGTGCTATTCGCTCAGGGGGCAGATGACGGGTCGTGATTGCTTGCGACCCGCGGCAGCTTCAGATCCCAGACGAGGCCGAGCGAGGCCAGCAATCGCAGGATCGCGTAGTTAAGATCGATCTCCCACCAGGCAAAGCCGTGGCGTGCCGAGTACGGGCAGTGGTGGTGGTTGTGGTGCCAGCCGTCGCCGAGGGTCAGCAGCGAGACGAGGAGGTTGTTTCGGCTGTCGTCACGGGTCGCGAAGCGGCGGCGGCCGAACCGGTGGCAAAAGGAATTCGCCGACCAGATGGCGTGATAGGCGCACACGGTGCTGAGGATGCAACCCCAGACCACCAACTGGAACCCGTTCGTCTGGGCGCCCAGCCGATGTGCGGCATCACCCAATAGATAGAGCAGCAGCGCGTACCCCAGATTGACGAAATACGAATAGCGCTCGAGCAGCTTCAGCTCGGACAGGCGCTCGAGATCGGCGACCAGCTGCCGCCGCACGCGCACGCAGCGCGGCGAGAACAGCCATCCCATATGGCTCCAGAAGAAGCCCGCCCGTGGCGAATGCGGGTCCTCTTCGCGATCGGGATGCCGGTGGTGGTGCCGGTGATGGCCGATCCACCAGAGCGGCCCGTTCTGGCCCGCCAGCACGCCGAGCGTCGCCAAAACGAATTGGAACGCCCGGCTCGTCTCGAACGACCGGTGCGCCAACAGGCGGTGGTAGCCGACGGTGATGCCGAACACCTGGATGAAGCCGGTGAACAAAAACACGGCCATCGCCACCCCGCTCACACCGGCGACCGCGACCAGCCCGCAGGCTAGGTGCAACAGGATCAGCGGCGTGACGAACGCTACGTGACGGGCGGAAAAACAAGTTACTTCGGCGATCTCCGGCACTGCCGCCATCCCCTCGGCTGATCTCGGCGCGGCGGACAGCTCCTGATGCACTGCGACCGTGACGCCAACGCGGGGCAATCCGACCGTACCCCGACCGCAGAGTAGCCTTTACTCGCCTCGAGCGCGAGGGCACACTGGCGATCGGGCCCGATGTGCCCCGAAAGCCGCGGGTCCGGTCCCCAAACCGACGCGAGATGGCCCCATGGCGCCCGAGACATTCTTCCGCGATCTGCTCGCCAAGGCGGGCGTTACGATCAACGGCGATCAGCCCTGGGATCTCCAGGTGCGCGACCCGCGGGCCTATCAGCGGATGATGCGGGACGGCACCGTCGGCTTCGGGGAAGCCTTCATGGACGGCTGGCTTGACTGCGAGCGCATCGACCTCTTGGTCGAGCGCGCCTACCGGGCCGAGCTGTCGCGGCAGGTCGAGGTCGGCACCGCGCTCGTCGAAGCCTTAAAGGTTCGGCTCAACCCGTTCGGGTCGCGCTCCCGCTCGTTCGAGATCGGCGAGCGGCACTACGACACCGGCAACGATTTGTTCGAAATCATGCTCGACCCGTACATGACCTATTCCTGCGGCTATTGGCGCCGCGCGCGGAATTTGGCCGATGCGCAGCGCGATAAGCTCGAGCTGATCTGCCGCAAGCTGCAGCTGGAGCCGGGGATGCGGGTATTGGATATCGGCGTCGGCTGGGGCTCGTTCGCCCGCTATGCCGCCGAGCGCTATCGCGTCGAGGTTGTCGGCGCCACCGTATCGCAGCGCCAGATCGAGCTCGGCCAGCGCCTCTGTGCGGGTCTGCCGATCGAGTTTCGCTATGTCGATTACCGCGATATCGATGAACCCTTCGACCGGATCGTCTCGGTCGGCATGTTCGAGCATGTCGGCCGCCGCCATTACCGCGATTTCTTCGCGACCTGCGAACGCTGCCTGAAGCCCGCAGGCATCCTGCTGCTCCACACCGTCGGGTTCCTTAAGGAGGACTTGGCCAACCCGTGGTTCTACAAGTACATCCTGCCTGGAGTGGAGTTCCCGACGGTGCCCGACATCATCGCCGCCGCCGCGCCGGGCTTGACGCTCGAAGATTTCCACAATTGGGAGGGCGCCCATTACGACCGCACCCTGATGGCCTGGTTCGAGCGGTTTGACGCCGGCTGGGACCGGCTCAGGCAGAAATACGACGAGCCGTTCTACCGGATGTGGAAGCTCTACCTCCAGGGTTGCGCCGGCGGCTTTCGCACCCAGCCGATGCGCGTCTGGCAGCTCGCCTTCTCCAAGGGCGGCCTCGCCGGCGGCTACGCCTACGGCGATCATTACCCCCTGGATTGAGCCGGGAGCGGGGTTCGCGCAATGCGGCACGAGCCGGGCATCGGGGATTGGCTGCGCGGCCTGGGGCTGCTGCAATACGAGCAATCGTTTCGCGACAACGCCATCGACATCGAAACCCTTCCCGACCTTACCGAGGCCGACCTCGAAAAAATCGGGGTCCTGCTGGGGCATCGCAAAAAGCTGCTCAGGTCGATTGCCGCGCGCGCCGTGGCGCCGTCGCCGCGCGCCGAGGGCGGGGAACGTCGGCAGCTGACCGTCATGTTCTGCGACCTCGTGGCCTCGACGGCCCTCTCCGCCCGCCTTGACCCGGAGGATCTGCGCGAGGTGCTCGCCGCCTACCAGGCCAAGGCGGGAGAGGTCGCGACACGTTTCCGAGGCTTTATCGCCCGCTACATGGGCGATGGGATGATGATCTATTTCGGTTATCCCCAGGCCGACGAGGATGATGCCGAGCGGGCCGTGCGGGCGGGCCTCGCCCTTGTCGACGAGATCGGCAAGCTCGACCTGCCTTCGGGCAGGCTGCAGATGCGGGTCGGCATCGCCACCGGGCTGGTCGTGGTCGGCGACCTCTTGGGCAGCGGCGACACCAAGGAGCGCGACGTCGTCGGCGAAACCCCGAACCTCGCTGCCCGCCTGCAAGCCGCCGCCGACCCCGACACGGTGCTGATCTCCGCCGCCACTCGGCGGCTCGTCGGCGCCCTTTTCGAGCTGCGCAGTCGCGGGTCGTCGGAGCTGCGCGGCTTCAACGAAGCCGTCCCAGTCTGGCAGCCGCTGCGGCCGAGCTCGATCGAAAGCCGGTTCGAAGCGCTGCGCGCCTCCTCGCTGATCCCGCTCGTCGGCCGCGCCGAAGAGATCGAGCTGTTGACGCGGAAATGGGCCGAGGCCAAGCGCGGCGACGGCCGCGTCGTGCTCCTCTCCGGCGAGGCCGGGATTGGCAAATCGCGCACTATCGCGGCTTTCCAGGCCGAGCTGCGCGGGCAAGCCTTTGTCCGGTTGCGCATGTCCTGCTCTCCCCACCACCGCGACAGCACGCTCTATCCGATCATCGCGCATCTCGAACGAGCGGCCGGTTTTGCCCGCGACGATACTGCCGCGACAAAGCTCGACAAGATCGAGGCTGCTGGTGTCGCGATCGGAAGAAAACTCGGCCGAGGCGGTCAAGCTGTTTGCCGATCTCTTGTCGGTTCCGACCGAGGGCAGGTACCCGCCGCTCGACCTCGACCCCCAGCGCAAGCGCGAGCTGATGTTCGCCGCGTTCGTCCGCCAACTCGAAGGCCTCGCCCGGCAGCAGCCCGTGCTGGCGGTCTTCGAGGACGCGCATTGGGTCGATTCCACCTCACTTCAGGTCGTGAGCCAGGTCATCGAGCGGGTGCCGAGCCTGCCGGTGCTCCTCGTCATCACTTTTCGCCCGGAGTTTCACCCGTCCTGGGTCAGCCAGCCGCATGTGACGATGCTGCCGCTCGATCGCCTCGGCGAACGCGAATCGGCGGCACTCGTGGGCAAGGTCGCGGGCGACAAGGCATTGCCCGGGGAAATCGTCAACCGTATCGTCGAGCGTACCGACGGGATTCCCCTGTTTGTCGAAGAGCTGACGAAGTCGCTACTTGAAAGCCGTCTTCTGCGCGAGGAGGACGGTCGCTATGTGCTCGACCGCCCACTGCCGCCGCTGGCCATTCCGTCGAGCCTGCACGCCTCGCTGCTGGCCCGTCTCGACCGGCTCGCTCCGGTCAAGGAGGTGGCGCAGATCGGCGCCGCGCTCGGGCGGGAGTTTTCGTACGAGCTGCTGGCGGCCGTCGCCGAGCGGTCGGAGGACGAGCTCGAAGATGCGCTGGGGCAGCTCGCCGGCACCGGGCTCGTCTTTCACCGCGGTGCGGGTCCTGGCACGACCTTCGTCTTCAAGCACGCGCTGGTCCAGGATGCCGCCTACAGCACCTTGCTGCGCGGTCAGCGTCAGGAGCTCCACGCCCGCATCGGCAAGGTCCTGGAGGACCGGTTTCCCGAGACGGCGACGACCGAGCCGGAAATCCTGGCGCATCATTTTACGCAAGCCGGCCTCAGCGATCTCGCGATCGGCTATTGGCGCCGGGCCGGCGAGCGCGCGCTGCGAGCCTCGGCCGACGTCGAAGGCGTCACCCATCTGACCCACGCGCTCGACCTCGTTCGCTCGCTGCCGCCCAGCCCCGAGCGCGACCGTCGCGAATTGGACCTGCATCTGGCCCTCGGGCGAATGATGCGCGCGACCAAAGGGTATGCCGCGGCGGAAACCCTGCGGGTCTTCTCCCGGGCGCGTAGCCTCCTCGATGACGGCGCCACGATCAACGACCAGATGACCGTCCTTTACGGGCTGTGGAGCGTTCACTACGTGCGCGCCGAGCACGCCGCCGCTCATGAGGTGGCCCAGCAATGCCTCGCGCTTGCCGACCGGCATCCGCACAGCGAGGCGCCGCCCTTCGCCCACATGCTGCTCGGCCACTCGCAGTGGGCGATGGGTGGGTTCATCGAGGCTCGCACGCACCTGGAGCGCGCCGTCGACCTCGGCGGGGCCGGAACCGATGCGAGCGGCGATCCACGGCTGCCACACAACAATGCGGTCGCCGCGCTGTCCTATCTCGCCTGCACGCTCTGGCCGCTCGGTCGTCTCGATCAGGCGATTGCGGCGGCGCGGCAGGCCGTCGTCCTCGCCCGTGAGATCGGGCATGTCCCCCTGACGGCCTACGTCATGTATGTTGAGGCTTTTCTGGCCACGGCATTCGGGGCTGAAGGCGGCGCGGACGCGCCTGACCCTGATCGAGCGGTCGCCTACTGCGTAGGGCACGGGGTCACGGCCTATGAGCATTGGGCGCGCTTCTGCCAGGGCCTGACGGCGGCCCAGCGCGGCAATCCGGGACATGGGATCGAAATCATGCGCGGCGCCATGGAGGCGGCACGAACGATCGATGCGAAGATGTTTCGGCCGCTTCACCTCGGCCATCTCGCCGCTGCGTACTCAGGCATCGCGCGGCCGGATATCGGCATCGGTCTGCTGAATGAGGCGATAGAAACGATCGAGACGACCGGCGAGCGCTTTTTTGCGGCCGAGTTGCACCGGTTGCGCGGTGAGTTGCTCATTGAAGCGGACAAGCGCGCCGAGGGCGAGGACGAGCTAGGTCGGGCGCTGACGATCGCCCGAGGGCAGCAGGCGCGGTTGTGGGAGCTGCGCGCGGCACGCAGCCTCGCTCGTGCCTGGGCCGCGGAGGGCCGGCGTGCCGATGCGCGCGATCTCCTCTGGCCGATCTACAGCTGGTTCGCCGAAGGGCTCGATACCCCCGACCTAAAACAAGCCCGCGCAATATTGGAGGCGTTGTAACCGCTATCGCCTCACCCTGAACGGCTCGACGCTTGTGCCTGTCGGTGCGGCTATGGCGAGCGGCTCTCCGGTCGTAGCAGCTCCGGCCGGTGCCGCACGACGGTTTGTCGGCCGCGCTTGTAGACGGCGAGTGGCTGGCGGATTTCGGCGATTGCCTGCTCCGGCGTCTCGGAGTTGATGACGACGATGTCGGCCGGGTTGCCCACCGCGATGCCGTAATCCCGCAGATTGAGTAGCCGGGCCGACCGCTCGGTCAGCATCGCGAAGCATTCGCGCAATTGCTCCGCCTGCCCGATCTGCAAGACGTTGGCGTGCAGATTCGCCATCCGGATCAGCGAGCAGTCGCCGTAGGGGGTGACCGGGTTCAAGACGTTGTTGGTCGAGAGCGAGCAGTTGACCCCGTGCTCGACCAGGAAATTGGCGTCGGCCACGCCACGGCGGATGTTGTGGTCCTGGTCGCGTCCCATCGTGAACAGATCGGTCAATGGCAGCACGGTGACCGCGACCCCGGCATCGGCCATCCGCCGCGCCGTCGCCGCCAGCCGGTCGGGCGGCATTGTCGACAATTTCGCCATATGGCCGACCGCGACCCGGCCGCCGCGCCGGTATTGCTCGGCCAATTCGCAGACAAGCGGGATGTCCATCTCGTCGGGGCTGTCGCCGACATCGAGGTGGATGTCGATATCGACGTCGAACTCGCGGGCGAGATCGAAGATGCGCCGGATCTGGCCGGCATGGTCGGGATCGTAGCGCGGCGCGCCGCCAACCGCCTTGGCGCCGCGCTTCAGCGCCTCGACCAATAGCTCGTCGACCCCGGGGTAGTTGGTCAGCCCGTCCTGCGGGAAGACGCAGATCTCGATATCGATCGCCCATTTGTAGTCGGCGATCAGCGACTGCACGCCGTCGAAGCCGCGCATGCCGATGGCCGGATCGACCTCGACTTGGGTGCGCATGCGGGTGGCGCCGTTGAGGATGCACTCTTCGAGCGTGCGCGCCGCGCGCCGCCGGATATCCTCGACGGTCAAATCCTTCTTGATCGCCGCGACCTGCGCCATCGGGCTGATGCGGCGCCCGGTCTGTGACGGGAGGCGGTCGATGAGCCGCGACTTGTCGAGATGGATGTGCGTCTCGATCAGGCCGGCGCAGGTGAGCCGCCCGCCGGCGTCGTAGACCTCCGGCGCCTCGCCGAGCCCCGGTCCGATCGCCGCGATCCGGCCGGCGAGGACGCCGATATCCACAAGCTCGGCCAGCCGGTCGGCGAGCCGGGCATTTCTTATGATCAGATCCATTGGCGGCCCTCGCGGCGGCTATTCGAAGGTAAAGCCGCGGGCGCGCAGATAGGCGGGGAAGCTCTGGCCTTCGGCCTGGGCGGCGGCTTGGCGCGCCTTGTCCTCCGACCAGCCGTAGAACGGGGCATAGCCGAAAACCTCCGGCGCCCGCTGCTGCTGGCGCGGCAGCGAATAGCGCGCGTCGCGGCGCCGGTCGTAGTCGTCGACCGCCTCGGCGAGCCGGCTGTCGTCGTAGCGGTCGGTGTGGAGGGTCGCCGCCAGCGGCAGGCGCATGCTGACATGGCCCTCGAGCGCGGGCCAGCCGAGGCACAGCCCGGCCACCGGAAAGACCAGGTCCGGCAGTTCCAGGATCTCGGCGACCGCGGCGGCATGATTGCGCAGCACGCTGATCGGGCAGCAGCCGAGCCCTGCCGTCTCGGCGACGAGAATGAAGGTCTGCATGACCAGTGCGGTATCGATCGCGGCGTTGAAAAAGCCTTCGAGCCGGCCGTTCCCTTGGCCGTGCCCGCGCAATTCGCCGATCCGCTCGAGCCGCCGCGCGTCGCCGCAGAAGACCAGAAACACCGGCGCGTTGCCGATCCACGGCATGTCCGGCACCAGCGCCGCCAGCCGATCGCGCCGCCCGCGCTCCGCGACCCGGATCACCGAGGCCTGCTGGAAATCGGATTTGGACGAGGCCGAGAATGCAGCGCCGAGCAGGAGATGCAGCAGCGCCTCGGGGACCGGGCGGTCGGCCCAGCGGCGGTGCGTGCGCCGCAGCAGCACCTGGCGAAGCCCGGGCAAATCCGGCAGCTCCGCGGCCGGGCGGGCGTCGTCGCCGAAGCGGGCGCGCCACTCCTCGCCGTAGCTCATGGGGACGCCCCCCAGGATGACGCTGCCGCGATCCGAGCGAGATCGGCTTCGTCGAAGACATAGCGCGTGTTGCAGAATTCGCAGGTCACCGTGGTGGCCCCTTCGCGGCGCATCTCGTCGAGCTCCTCGGCCGAGAACAGCGGCAGGATGCCCTCGACCCGCTCGCGCGAGCACCGGCACCGCGCCTCCAGCGGATGGGTGTCGAAGACCCGCACCCCGTCCTCGTGAAAGAGCCGAAACAGGAGGCGGTGCGGCGTCAGGTCGGGATCGGTTAGCTCGCCTGCGGTCGCTGAGCTCATTAGCACCATCGCGCGGCGCCAGCCGTCCTCGACATCATCGGCGATGACATGGTAGCCGCCCTCCGGCGGCACCCGCTGCAGCATCAGCCCGCCGGCGCGCCAGGAGCCGCCCGGCCCCGACCGGCCGACCGCCAGCTTGATCCCCGCCTGAAGCTGCTCCGACTGCCGAAAATAATGCTGCGCGCAATCGGCGAGGCTGGCTCCGGAGAGCTCGACGATCCCCTGATAGCGGTCGGTCTCCTCGCCCTGGTCGACGGTAAATGCGATATAGCCGGAGCCGAGGAGGCGCGGCACCGAGGGGGTCTGCGCGCTCAGCGCCGCGGCGAGCTTTTCCGCGTCGTATTGGGCGTAGCCGCGCAACGCACCCTCGGTCGAAACGTCGGCGACCATCAGCCGGATCGGACCGTCGCCCTTGGTCTGCAAGGTGAAGATGCCGTCGTATTTGAGCGCGCCGGCGAGCACCACCGCGAGCGTGATGGCCTCGCCGAGCATTGCTGCGACCGGCTCGGGATAGGCGTGTTGCGACAGGATGCGGTCGATCGCCGGGCCGAGCCGGACGAGGCGGCCGCGCAACGCGAAAGGATCGATGCGGAAAGGCTGGACGAGGTCGTCGGCCCCGCGGTCGGAAGAAGAGGTCAAGCTCGGGCGGCTCCCGTCATCGTGCGGCATTGTCCGCAATTCAGCCGAGGCACCAAGCGAGAATTCCCTTCTGTGCGTGCAGCCGGTTCTCCGCCTCGTCCCATACCGCCGATTGCGGACCGTCGACGACGCCGGCGGTCACCTCCTCGCCGCGCTTGACCGGCAGACAATGCATGAAGATCGCGTCGGGCTTGGCCTGCGCCATCAGACGCTCGTCGACGCGGTAGGGTGCGAGAAGGTTGTGGCGGTTGACGTTGGCCTCCACACCCATCGAGATCCAGGTGTCGGTGACGACGCAATCGGCGCCGGCGACGGCTTCCTGCGGCTCGGTCGTCAGGCGGACCCGGCCGCCTTCGCGCCGCGCCCAGTCGAGCAGCCGCGGCGGCGGGCTCAATTCCTCAGGGCAGGCCAGTCGCAGCACGAAATCGAACCGTACCGCGGCATGGACCCAGCTCGCCGCGACATTGTTGCCGTCGCCGCTCCAGGCCACGACCTTGCCGGCGATCGACCCCTTGCGCTCCTGCAAGGTCATCAGATCGGCCATGATCTGGCAGGGGTGCGAGGCGTCGGTCAGCCCGTTAATCACCGGGACGCTCGCGTGGCGGGCGAGCTCGTCGAGCTTTCGCGGCTGGTTGGTGCGGATCATGATCGCATCGACATAACGCGACAACACGCGCGCGGTGTCGGCCACCGTCTCGCCGCGGCCGAGCTGGCTGTCGGCGGTGTTGAGAAAGATCGTGTCGCCGCCGAGCTGGCGCGTCGCTACCTCGAAGGAAACGCGGGTGCGGGTCGACGGCTTCTCGAAGATCATCGCCAATGTCTTGCCGTCGAGCGGCCGGTCGCGGCGGCCATTTTTGTAGGACGCGCCGAGGTCCAGTATCCCGCGCAGGGTCGGGCTGTCGAACCGGTCGAGATCGAGAAAATGGCGCGGCGGAGCGGGCGGCTGATGCCGCCCGCCGATCGCGGCCGTCTGGCGCGCGAGGCCTCTCACACCGGCCATTCCCGGGCAACCTTGTGCATGACGCCCAAGGCCTCCTCGATCTCCGCCTCGCCGACGACCAACGGCGGCAGGACGCGCAACACATTCTCGCCCGCCGTCAGGGTCAGCAAGCCGTTCTCGCGCAATTTGGTGACGATCTCGGCAGCCGGCACGACGCAGCGGATGCCGAGCAGCAGGCCGGCGCCGCGCAGCTCGGCGAAGAGCTTCGGGTAGGCGTCGACGAGCGCCTGGAGCCGTCCCCGCAACAGCCGGGCCATGGCGTCGACGCGATCGAAGAAGCCCGGCGCCAACATCATGTCCAGAACGGCGTTGCTCGCGGCAGCGGCTAAGGGGTTGCCGCCAAAGGTCGAGCCGTGGGTGCCCGGCACCATGCCGACCGCGGCGCGCTCGGTCGCAAGGCACGCGCCAACCGGGAAGCCGTTGCCGAGCGCCTTGGCGATGGCCATGACATCGGGCGGAACGTCCTCCCATTCATGGGCGAACAATTTGCCGGTGCGCCCCATCCCGCACTGCACCTCGTCGTAGACGAGCAGCAGGCCGAACTCGTCGGCGATCGCCCGCAGCCCCTTGAGATAGCCGTCGGGTGCCGCGCGCACGCCGCCTTCGCCCTGGATCGGCTCCACGAAGATCGCCGCCGTCTCCTTGCCGACCGCGGCCCGCATCTCGTTCAAATTGCCGAAGGCGACATGGTCGAAGCCTTCGAAAACCGGCCCAAAACCTTTGAGGTAAGCCTCGTTTCCGGCCGCGGCGAGGGTCGCGAAGGTGCGCCCGTGGAACGAGCCGTCGCAGCCGACGATGCGGTAGCGCTCGGGGTGCCCGGTTGCGGACTGATATTTGCGCGCGACCTTGATCGCCAGCTCGCACGCCTCGGCGCCGGAATTGCCGAAGAACACGGTGTCGGCGAAGGTGTGGTCGACGAGGCGTTGGGCCAGCCGCTCCTGCCCCGGGATCCGGAACAGGTTCGAGGTGTGCCACAGGCGCTTGGCCTGCTCGGTCACGGCCTCGACGACGTGCGGATGGCAGTGGCCGAGCGCGGTCACCGCGATGCCACTGGTGAAATCGAGAAACTTGCGGCCGTCGGTGGCGTAGAGATAGAGGCCTTCGCCCCGGTCGACGGAAACGTCCCACCGACTATAGGTCGGCATAACGGCTGATATCACGGGATTCTCCTGCGCGAATGGATTGAGGAAACGAGGGGCCGCGACCTTATCGTCGTCGCCGATGCCCCGCCGGCGCCGATCCTCGCCCTCGCTGCCAACGCCGGCTCGCCGTGCCGGGACCGCGCATCATCGCCGCTCTCCTCGCCTCGGCGCAGCCGGCTCAGCCGGCCTGCCCATCGAGCAGGAAAGCGGCGGAGTATGGGGATGGCCAAAAGCTCTGTCAATTCGGGCTCGGCACCCGGCATGCCACGCTCCGTCGGGGCGGCCAGGCGAGCCCGTTCCGCGTATCGGCGACCCTGCCGGCTACAGGCCGAGCTCGCTGAGGCCGGGATGGTCCGCCGGGCGGGGACCCAGCGGCCAGCGGAACAGCCGATCGGCCTCCCGGATCGGCACGTCGTTGATGCTGGCCTCCCGCCGCCGCATCAAACCCTCGGCATCGAACTCCCATTGTTCATTGCCATGCGCGCGGTACCAATTGCCGGAATCGTCGTGCCACTCGTACTGGAAGCGCACGGCAATATGGTCGCCGGTAAAGGCCCATACTTCTTTGATCAGCCGATATTCGAGCTCCTTCGCCCATTTGCGCCGCAGGAATTCGACGATCGCCGGCCGGCCTTGAAAGAATTCGGCGCGGTTCCGCCACCAGCTATCCTCCGAATAGGCCGAGGCGACGCGTTCCGGTTCCCGCGTATTCCACGCGTCTTCCGCCATGCGCACCTTCTGCTTGGCGGTCTCCAAGGTAAACGGCGGCAGCGGGGGGCGGGCCATGCGGTACTACCTTTCTCTTTTTGCGGCTGATCCCGCAATCGAGGCTATCGAGATTGCAGCTCGCGCTCAATCGACAAGAAGTGTGCCCAAACGGCGTGCGCGGACGGCAATCACTTGACGAGATCGATCACCTTGCGAAGACGGGGGTCTTCGGCCGTTTCGAGCCATTCGAACAAGACCATCTCGGTGGTCACGATTTCAGCCCCGTTCCGCTCCATGCGCCGGATCGCCGTCTCCTTGCTTTCGGCGCGCCGTGAGCCCATTGCGTCGCGCACGGCATGGATTTGGCGGCCCGTCCGCAGCAAGCCCAGCACGGTCTGCAGCACGCATACGTGAGTTTCGCATCCCGACACGATGAAATCGGATCGGTCCGGCAGTGCTTCCAGGAAGCCGGGCATGCGGCACGCGTCGAACGTCATCTTGCTGGCGAGCCGGCCGGTATCGGATCGAAGCTCAGGCACCGTGCTGCCGAGGCCGCGAGCATTCTGCTCGGTGAACAGGATCGGCACCTGAAGCATCTCGGCAGCGTCGATAAGACGCCGCGCATTGGCGGTGACCGCTCGAGCGTCCTCGATCGCCGGCATGAGCTTCGCTTGAAAATCCACGATCAGCAACGCCGAGCTCTCGCGTTTGATTGTCGGCATGGCGTCTTGGCCCTTCCTCGATGATCTCAATCTGTGCCCGGGCGGTCTCGCCGACGCGTCAGCCGCGGCATGCATTATCGGCGAGGTTCGGCTCGCGGATGGCGATGGCCGCTGACGTGAGCCGCATCCTCCGGGGCGAGGCGCAGAAAGCCCAGGGCCGAGGCGAGCGGGATCAGGGCGACCAGCACGAAGACAATGCGGAACTCGCCGGCGGTGACCGGCGCCGAGCCGGCAACCAGCGCCAGGAGCGCTGCGCCGATCGCGACGCCGAAGCCTCGCGCCAGCTGCTGCGCGACCCCGCCGACGCTCGTGCCCTTGCTCAACAGCGGGCCGGGCACGTCGGCATAGCTGATCGTGTTGAGGGCAAGATATTGGATGCTGCGCACGCACCCCGAGGCCAAAACCAGAAGCACCACCAGCCAAACGGGCGTGTCGACGCGCAACAGCGCACAGGACGCGGTCACTGCGGCGGCGAGGCAGGCATTGCCGACGAGCAGCCGGCGAAAGCCGAAAACACGCAGAAAGGCGCCGGAGATCGTGCGCACCAGCATCGCGCCGAGGCTCGAAGAGAAGGTCAGGAGGCCCGAATGGAACGGGCTCAACCCGAACCCGACCTGGAACAATAGCGGCAGCAGGAACGGCTGCGCGTCGAGGCCCATCCGGCAGATGCCGCCGGTAACCGTGCCGATGCGAAAGGTGCGGATGCGCAGCAGCTGCAGATCGAGGATCGGGTCCTCTCGCCGCCGCGCATGCCACCAATAGGCGGCGAGGATCGCTAATGCCGCCGGGATCAGCGACAGGCCTAGCGCGCCCGGCAGGATCGGGCGGCCGAGGTTCTCGATCGCCAGCTGCAGGAAGGCCAGCCCGATCCCGGCCAGCAGAAAGCCGCGCAGGTCGAACCGCGTCGGCGCCGGGGCGCGGAAATCCTCGATCAACCACAATGCCAGTGCCACGCCGATCACGCCGACCGGCAGGTTCAGGTAGAAGATCGCCCGCCACGAGATATAGCTCGTGACAAAGCCGCCGACGATCGGCCCGACGGTCGGTCCGACCATCGCCGGGATCGTCATCCAGTTCATCGCCGAGACGAGACCGGAGCGGGGAAAGCTGCGCAACAGGATAAGCCGGCCCACCGGGCTCATCATCGCGCCGCCGAACCCTTGCAGCACACGCATGGCCAGCATCACCGGTAGGCTCGACGACAACCCGCATAAGGCCGAGCCCAGGGTGAAGATCGTGATCGCGGCGCAGAACACCGCGCGCGTGCCGAGCCGATCGGCGATCCAGCCGCTGACCGGGATGAAGACGGCGAGGCTCAACAGATAGGTGGTGATGACGAGATTGAGGCGCAGCGGCTCCTCGCCGAGGCTCTTGGCCATGTCGGGGATCGATACCGCGATCATCGTCGAGTTCGAGCCCCTCCATGAAAAAGGCGCAGCCGATCACGAGCGGGATCAAGATTTTCGGCCGGGGTTCCGGCGTTCGGATCGAGGGGGCGCTCCGCGTCATTTCAGCAGTTCGTCGACCGCGGTTGACAGCAATGGGGCGGGAAGACCATAGCCGATCGCGAACCTGCGGTGGGGCGGCAAAGGTGGGCGATCGCGAGATCGGCGCGGAAGTCCTGGAGCGTTGGGCGCTCGACTATCTCGGCCGTTATGCCAGCTCGGCCGAAAATCTGCGGCGCGTGCTGATGCGGCGCGCCCGGCGGCGGTCCCCGGAGATGGTTCAGCAGACAGCCGGGCCGATCGCCGCACTCGTCGCCCGCTATCGCGAGGCGGGCCTGATCGACGACGCGGCCTATGCTGCCGCGCGGGCGCAGTCGCTGCATCGGCGCGGCGAGTCGCTGACAAAGATCCGCGGCCGGCTCGCGGCGAAAGGCGTCGACCCGGCCGCTGCGGCAGATGCCGTCTCGGACCTGCGCGCCGCCGCAGCGGACCCGGACCTTGCTGCCGCCTGCGCCTTTGCCCGCCGCCGCCGGCTCGGACCCTACCGGCGTGCCGTGGCCGACCCGGCGCGCGAGCTTGGCGCTTTTGCCCGCGCGGGCTTCAGCCGCCGCGTCGCCGAGGCAGTCCTCGCCTGCGCCGATGTCGAGGCGGTCGAGGCGCTGGTTCGCGATGGGATGTGCTGACGGGCGTCAGGCGCGCTGCCGTTCTGCGGCGGCGTCCAGCCCGACGTCGCGCGCGGCATCGAAGCCGCTGATTACGACCGGACTCGGGTCGCGCATCGCGATCCCGTGCTTGTCGAAGGCGATCTTGACCAGGCGATTGAAGGCGCGGGCGACCTTCCACTGCTGCAATGGCAAGGTGCGGATGCGCAGCAGCAGCACGACCGAGAACTGGTCGAGCGCGTCGACCCCCTGATAGTCAAACGGATCGAGGATCAGTGGGCGCATTGCCTCGTCGCTGATCAGCTCATCGCTGACGCCGCGCAGGATTTCGACAACGCGGTCGATGTCCTCGCCGTACGAGATGGTTATCCGGGCGACGACATGGGCGAAATCCTTGCTCATGTTGCGGATCGTCGTCACTTCGCTGAACGGCAGCGTGTGCAAGACACCGGCCTGGTCGCGCAGCTGGATGGTGCGGACCGTGATCGCCTCGACCACGCCCGAATGATCGCCGCCGAGATTGACCACGTCGCCGATCGCCAGCTGGTCCTCGATCAGGATGAACAGGCCGGTAATCACGTCCTTGACCAGCGCCTGGCTGCCAAAGCCGATCGCCAGTCCGACGACTCCGGCGCCGGCGAGCAGCGGGGCGATATTGACGCCGATCTCCGACAGGATGATCAGACCAGCCATCAGAAAGATCACGCATAGGAGTGCGGTGCGCAACAACGGCAGCAGGGTGCGCAGCCGCGTCCGGCGCGCCGCGCCGCTGCCCTCGATCGTCTGCAGGTACCGCTCGATCGCTGAGGCGAAGATTTCCCAGACGACGAGCGCCACCGCGATCACCACGACGATCAAGACCGCGCGCCCGATCGCCTGGCGCCCGAACTCGGAGCTCAGCCAGACAAAGGCCTGAACATCCCAGGCCTGCAGCACGGTCACCGCCGCGGCGATGTAGACGACGGCGCTGGCGAGAAGCGTCAGGACGGGCACATAGCGGTTGGCGCGGTGCTCGAGCGTCGGGTACCGCGCCCTGAGGTCGGGGGCAATGGCAAAACCGTGCCGGCTCAACCCTTGGATCGAGCGGACGACAAGCTGCGCGACGACGACCAGAACCAGGCTGAGGACCGTGGCGCGCAGGATGTAGACGAACCCGCCCTCGATCCGCAGCGCATAGATGAGATAGATGCCGACGATGTAGAGGATGACGAGGATGTGCCAGATTTCGCCGAAGGTGCGGCGGACGCGGCCCCAGCCGCTGGCCGCGCTGCCTTCCCCGGAGATCCAGCCGGCAATCGGTGCCCGGTTCTGCAGCAGAAAGACGATCGCAAGTAGCGCCAAGATTAGGCCGGCGATGTTTAGCATCAGCGCGTAGATCGCGCCGGGGATGCCGAGCCACCAGCTGGCCTCCGGAATGGCGTAGCCGTAGAGCCCGGCATAGGCGAAGCGCTTGACCCAGATATAGAGGTAGTGGCGGGTCTCGGCCTCGATCGGAACGAAGACAGTACCGCCGTCGGCCGGCAGCAGCACGGCCCTGGCAAGGCACAGGAGGAGGCGTGCCTCGACCGTCGCGTCGACCAGCACCGACAAGGTGATGCGGGTCGGGGTCAGAATGTCGAGCGTCATCGTGATCGCGGTATAGGCGACACCGGCAAAAGCCAGGATCGGCAAGGCGTCGAAGAGGAGATGCAGCAGCGCGAACAGGATGCGGACTGGGCGGGCGTCGCTGTGCCTAACTGGAAATCTCGGGAGGAGACGCGACAGAACCCAGCGCACGGCGGCTTCGACGACGATCGCCGCGCCAAAGACGAGGATGAAGGCGTACCCGGCCTCGATCCAGCGGTGCCGTGCGACGGGATTCGAAACCTGGTACCGAGCCCAGCGCAACAGCCGCGGCGCGTCGACGATGACCGCCGCACCCGCCAGGAGCTCACCGGTGAAGGCTTCGAGCTGCTGCGAGAGCTGACCGAAGAACGGCACCCCCACGGGCTCTTCCGCCTTCACTCCGCGCTGCGCGGCGATCAACGCCTGCAGCTGGGCGACGAGCTTTGCCCGCGCCGCGTCGTCCTGCAAAGTGCCGACCAGGCGTTCAAGCTCGTCGACCGAAACCGGTGCGGGTTGCGCCGTCGCAGCCGGGGATTGCGCCCTTGCCGCCGTCGCCAGGCTCGTCAGTGCGCAGAAAAGCAGCAGCCAAATCGTGTGTCGCATCAATCGGCCCATTCCGGCGCCGGACATCCGTGCTTCAGCCGGGCTCCCGCTCGCGCATCAGCCGGGCGACGGCGGCGGCATCGGGATCGCCGCGCCGCTCCAGCGCGGCGATGACCGGCGGGCGATCGTCCGCCGGGCGGTTCTGGCTGAGCTTGAACTTTCCCTCCAATCGGCTGACGGCGATGTCGAGCCCGACAATCCCCTTGACCATGCCGGTCAGATAAGCTCCCGGCAGATCCTCCATCCGCCACGGGGCCGAATTGCCGGCCTCGTGGCGTTGCGACAGGCGACGCAGCAGCCGGCGCAGCCATTCGGCCTCCTCGATCATATGGACCGTGCCGTAGGCGTGGACATCGGCATAGTTCCAGGTCGGCACCGCCGGCGCATTGGCGTACCAGCTCGGCGAGACATAGCTGTGCGGCCCGGCGAAGACCGCGAGCACCTCGCCGCCGCGCGCCAGGTCGGCCACCTGCGGGTTCGGCCGCGCGAGGTGGCCTAGAAGATGCAGCGCCTCGCCCTCCCGCTCGACCAGAAACGGGATATGGCTCGCCACCAATCCCGCGGGGCCGTGGCTGACGAGCAGGCCAAAATCATACCGCTCGATGTGTGCAATCAGCACCTCGGGCCGCGCCTCGGTGAAGGCGGGGGGCAGATAAACCATCAACGCACCTCCAGCTTGGCGATGCCGTGCCGCTGTCAGCCGATATGCCCGACCGCCAGCGAGGCCAGCAATACCACGCCGGACAGCAGCAGGATGCCGCCCGAGACGCGGTTGACCCAATAGAGACGATGGGGTTCCGGCGAGCGGAAGAACAGCCCCGCGCCGACTGTCAGCGCCAGCCACCACAAGAGCGAGCCGGCGCCGACGCCGAGCACCAGCGCCGCGGCACCGCCGGGCGTCGCCTTCTCGCCGCTGAAGCCGATCGCGGCGAAGATGCCGAGAAAGGCCAGGATCGTGATCGGGTTGGTCAGGGCGAGCGCAAAGGTCGAGGCGAAATCGCCGATCAGGCTCTCCGGTTCACGCTGCGACACGGCCCTTTCGCGCGGTCCGGCGATCAATGCCCGGGCTCCGATAAACACCAGATAGCCGCCGCCGACGGCGCGCAGCCAGTCCTCCCAGCCGAGCAGCCAATCGGACACGAAGGTGAGCCCGAACCCGGCGATCCCACCGAATACCGCATCGGCCGCCGCGGCGCCGAACCCCGATATCAGCCCCGCCATCCTGCCGTCGAGGATCGCGCGGCGAACGCACAGGACACCGACCGGGCCTACCGGCACGGCGATCACGATGCCGACCGCAATCCCCTTCAGAAAGAATGCGAGCAGCATTCGCAAAGAGCCGTCGGGCACCAACGGGGGGCGCGAGCCGAATCGCGGCAGCTGGACCGCGCGCGGGGCCGCGCTATGCTGACCGGCATCGCCCGGTCATCCCTTTCGCCGAGAGGCCGCAAATGACTGCCACCAAGGATCCCTACGGGTTCGAGTTTGTTTCGATCGATGGCGCGAGGCTGCCGTTCGATGCCTGGCGCGGCCGGCCGGTGCTCGTCGTCAATACCGCCTCATATTGCGGGTATACCCCGCAATACGCCGATCTCGAAGCGCTGTGGCAGCGTTATCGCGACCGCGGCCTCGTCGTGCTCGGCGTCCCGTCGAACGATTTCGGCCGGCAGGAGCCGGGGTCGGCGGCCGAGATAAAAGGGTTTTGCACGACAAATTACGGGGTCGACTTCCCGCTCGCGGAAAAGTGCCGGGTGATCGGCGGTGAGGCGCATCCGTTCTACCGCTGGATCGCCGACGCGCTCGGCGAAGGCGGCACGCCGCGTTGGAATTTTCACAAATACCTGATCGGCCCAGACGGAAGCCTCGAAGGCGCCTGGCCGTCATCGGTGGCGCCGGCCGACCGCCGTATCACCTCCGAGATCGACCGCCTGCTGCCATCGGGCTGATCTCAGGCGGGGACCGGCTCAGCTCGGCGGACTGCGGCCGTGTCCGGCGCCGGCAGGTCGGCGGCGCGGAGGAGCGTCCTGACAGACAGCATCTCTCGCTTACCGCGGATGTCGACCTCCTGTCTCGGAAACTGGGAGAGGTCGAGCCCAGCGCGCCGCACCGTCTCTTCCGACACGACGAGCTCGCAACCATAGGTCTTGGTCAGCTCCTCAAGCCGGCTGGCGGTGTTGACTGCATCGCCGATCGCGGTGATCGCGGCGGCTTCGCCGTAACCCATCTCGCCGACGATGGTCGGCCCGGCGTGGATTCCGATGCCGATCCGCAGCGGTCGGTCGAGCTCGGCTCGCAAGGCGGTGTTGAGATGGCCGAGCCGTTCGGACATCTGCCGCGCGGCCGCGAGTGCTTCGCCGCAGCCGGCGCGAGCGCCGCTCTCGATCCCGAACAGCGCCATGATGCCGTCGCCGAGAAACTTGTCGACGCGCCCGCCCGCCGCTTCGATCGCGCGTCCCATCGATTCGAAATAGCGGTTGAGGACGAAGACCACGTCATAGGGGAGACGGCCCTCGGAAAGCGCGGTGAAGCCGCGGATGTCGGCGAACATGATCGCGATCTCGCGCTCGCTGCCCTGGGCGAAATCGACCCGGCGCCGGCCATCGGCGGCCTCGGCGAAGGGCGGCAGCAAAGGCGTCACCTCGACCGGGCCGCGCGGGCGCAGCTGACAGGCGAGGCGGATGTTGGGCCGCGCGCCGATCCGCCGGAGCACGCGCGCTTCATCCTCGGCCGGCGGGTCGATGCTGCCGATCTCGGCCCGCACCCGGATCCGGCAAGTCGTGCAGCGGCCGCGGCCGCCGCAGACCGAGGCATGTGGGATGCGCGCCAGGTGGCTTGCCTCCAAGACGCTGGTTCCCGGCGTCACATCGACGAAGCGGCCATCGGGATAACCGATGCGCACCAGCCCTTGGCGCCGGCGCCAGGCGCGCCGCACCAGCCGCGCCAGCAGCACCGCCGCCACCATGCCGGCAAAAAACCAGCGAAGCGCAACGGTGATCGTAGCGAGCGTCTGCTGCGTCTCCGGTGAGGCCAGGGTCATGCCGGCAAAAGTCCGGCCGGTCCAGCCCGGGTCCGCCGCCAGCGCGACGACCTGCCGGCCTGCCTCGATCATGCCGAGCAAAGCCAGGACCGGGACCAGGGTCGCGACGACCAGGGCCAGGGGCCGCAGCCGCGCATACCACGGCCTGACCCTCAGCCAGAAATTGAGGCCGATCATCGCATGGCCCCAGGCGACGACGAGGACCAGCATCTGCAGATAGCCGTGATCGGGCGAGCGGACGAAATAGACCCACAGCAAATAAGCGTAATAACCCTCGTCGGTGTGGAAGAAATCGTCGGAGATGCGGGTTCCGACGACGTGCTGGACGAGCAGGAAAGGGATCAGAAAGCCGAGCACGATCTGGCTCAGTTCGGAGACGCGCAGGTGCAAGGTTCGACGCTGCCACAACGCCCACAGCGCCAGCCCGTAATGGACCAGAAAGGCGCCGTAGAGCGCCGCCTGCGCCGGCGGCTTCGACCAGAAGCGGAAGACGTACCAGAGCACATCCTCCATGGCCTCGAGCGATATCAGTCCCACGGCGTGGTTCAAAAGATGCATCGTCACATAGGCGAGCATCACCAGACCCGAGTAGAGACGCAGCCGCTGAATCATCGAAATCCCGCGTCAAAGCCGATGGCGATGACCATCGTCATCGGCGCCCTAACCCTCTTATGCGCGCCGTCCCTGCGCGCATGCGTCCCTGCGCGCTTGCGTCGCGGTGCGCGAGACGGCAGGAACAGGCATGAACGACGCCGCCAAGCCAGGACATCCCGATATGCTGGAGATCCGACACCTGGTCAAACATTTCGGCCCGCTGGTCGCGGTCGACGATGTGTCGTTCACGGTGCCGCGCGGTGAGGTGCTGGGGTTTCTCGGTCCGAACGGCGCCGGCAAGTCGACGACGATGAAGATGATTACCGGCTTTCTGGCGCCCACCGCCGGCACCGCGATCGTCTGCGGCTGCGACATCGCAACCCAGCCTCTCGCGGCAAAAAAGCATATCGGCTACCTGCCCGAGGGCGCCCCCGCCTATCCCGATATGACGCCCGCCGATTTTCTCGCCTTCATCGCCCGAATCCGCGGCTTCTCCGGCGCCGAGGCAAAGCGGCGGATCGCCCGAGTTGTCGACATGATCCACATCGGGGAGGTCATGGAGCAGCCGATCGAGACCTTGTCGAAGGGGTTCAGACGCCGCGTCGGCGTGGCCCAGGCATTGCTGCACGACCCCGACGTGCTGATCCTCGACGAGCCGACCGATGGGCTCGACCCCAACCAGAAATACGAGATGCGCGGCATCATCGACGCGATGCGGCCGCAGAAGGCGATCGTCATCTCGACCCATCTCCTCGAGGAGGTCGAAATCGTGTGCAGCCGGGCGATCGTCATCGCTCATGGCCGCATCCTCGCCGACGGGACGCCGGTCGAGCTCGCCCAGCGCTCGCGCCACCACAATGCCGTGCGCCTCGCCGTCGCCGGCGCCGATGCGACGCAGCTTCGCGCCGAATTGCTGCGGCTGCCGAGGGTGGCGGCGGTCGAGGCGGTCAGCGACGGCGAGGGCGAGGCGCTGATGGTCTTTCCGCGCGACGGCAAATCGGTCGTCGCCGAAATCGCCGACCTCACCCGCGCCCATCATTGGCCGGTCGCCGGCCTGCGGGCCGAGCGCGGCCGGCTCGACGACGTCTTCCGTGAGATCACCATGGCACCCCCCGAGCCCGCGCCGGCCGCCGAGGCCGCCTGAGCCCGATGCGCAACACCCTGACCATCTTCCGTCGCGAGCTCACCGGCTATTTCGCCACCCCGCTCGCCTACGTGTTCATCGTGATCTTTCTCGTCATGGCCGGGATGCTGACCTTTTTCGTCGGCAATTTCTTCGAGCGCGGGCAGGCCGACCTGCAACCCTTCTTCATGTTTCATCCCTGGCTGTACCTCGTCCTGATCCCGGCCCTATCGATGCGGCTGTGGGCCGAGGAGCGCAAGAGCGGCACGATCGAGCTGTTCTTGACCCTGCCGATCCGCATGACCGAGGCGGTGGTCGGAAAATTCCTCGCCGCCTGGTGCTTTGCCGGGATCGCCTTGGCGCTGACCTTCCCGTTCTGGGTCACGGTCAATGTCCTGGGCCGGCCCGACAACGGGGTCATTCTGGCGAGCTATGTCGGAAGCTGGCTGATGGCGGGCGCCCTGCTCGCGGTCGGCGCCTGCGTCTCGGCGGCGACGAAGAACCAGGTGATCGCCTTTGTCGTGACCGCGGCGATCGCATTCGTCCTCACCGTCGCGGGCTCGCCGGTGGTGCTCGGGCTGCTGCAGGGCTGGGCCCCCGACTGGCTCTTCCGTGCCGCCTCGCAGACGAGCGTCTTCGGCCATTTCGCGGGCATCACCCGCGGTGTCATTGATCTCCATGACGTCGTCTATTTTGGGTCGGTCATCGTCGCCTTTCTCGCCGCCAATGTGATCCTGGTCGATCTGAAGAAGGCCGATTGAGGATGGCTGTGCCCACCGGCACGCGCGGATTTCTGTCGTCGCGGCGCGCCGGTGCTGTCGTCGTGATCCTTTGCATCGGCCTGATGCTGGTCTCGGTCAACATCGTCAGCGCGCGGTTTTTTGCGGCGCGGGTCGACCTGACCGCCGAGCGTCTCTACACGCTGTCGCCCGGCACCTTGCGCACGCTGGCCAAGATCGACGAGCCGATCACCTTGCGCTTCTACTATTCGGCCCGGCTCGGCAACGAGGTCCCGGCCTACGGCGTCTATGCCCAACGGGTCCGCGAATTGCTCGACCAGTATGTCGCCGCCGCACACGGCAAGATCCGGCTCGAAGTATACAACCCGCAGCCTTTCTCGGATGTGGAGGACCGCGCCGTCGCGTTTGGCTTGCAGGGCGTGCCGCTCGACCGGGAGGGCGAGCAGGTCTATTTCGGCCTGGCCGCCACCAACTCGACCGACGACCAGCAAGTGATCGCCTTCTTCGCCCCGGAGCGCGAGCGCTTTCTCGAATACGATCTGACCAAGCTGATCCACAGCCTGGCCTTCCCGAAGAAGACCGTGGTCGGCCTGATGACGACATTGCCGCTCGAAGGCGACATGATGGCGATGATGCAGGGCCGCCCGTCGCGGCCGATGGCAGTAATCGAGCAATTGCGGCAGCTCGATGAGGTCAAGCCGTTAGCGCCCAACGTCGACACGATCCCGGCCGACATCGACGTGCTGATGCTCGTGCATCCGCAGAATCTATCGGACAAGACGCTCTACGCGATCGATCAGTTCGTGCTGAAGGGCGGCAAGGCGCTGGTCTTTGTCGATCCCCATTCCGAGCTGCAGGCCGCACAGCGCGACCCGCGCAACCCCGCCGGCGGCTCGACCGCCAGCGAGCTCGGCCGGCTCTTCAAATCCTGGGGCTTCGAGGTTTTGCCGGATACCGTGGCGGGCGACCGCCGCGATGCCCAGCGGGTCAGCGTGCCTGGTCGCGGGCGGGTGGCGCAGCCGCTCGACTATATCGCCTGGCTCAACCTACGCGCTGACAACCTCAACCACGACGATATGATCACGGCCGATCTGAGCCACGTCCAGATGGCCTCGGCGGGCATCATCGAGCCGATCGCGGGCGCGAAGACAACGGTCGAGCCGCTGATCGAGACTTCGCCCGAACTCGACCAAGATCCCGGCCGAGAAGCTCGCGGGGTTGCCCGACGTCGCCGCCCTCCTCGCCCAGTTCAAGCCCGACGACAAACGCTACATCCTCGCCGCCCACGTCACCGGCATGGCCGAAACCGCGTTTCCAGACGGTCCGCCAAAGCCGCCCGAGCCCGCCAAACCGGGCGGTGAGGAAAAGCCCGAAGCGGCAAAGCCGACCACGGCCGCGGCCGAGCAGGTCAAGCAATCGGCAAAGCCGATCAATGTCGTCGTCGTCGCCGACACCGACATGCTCGACGACCGCGTCTGGGTGCAAAGCCAGGATTTCTTCGGTCAGCGGGTCGTCGTGCCGACCGCCAACAACGGCGATTTCGTCGCCAACGCGATCGACGTGCTGGCCGGCGGCGAGGATCTGGTCGGGCTGCGCAGCCGCGGCACCGCCGCCCGCCCGTTTGAGGTTGTCGACCGCATTCAGCGCGATGCCCAGGCGCATTACAGTGCCGAGGAGCGCGCCTTGCAGGACCGGCTCAAGGACACCGAGGGCAAATTGGCGAGCCTGACCGGCAAGGACCAGTCGGCCGCACCCGCCAGCCTCTCCCCCGAGCAGTCGAAAGCGATCGATCAGTTCCGTACCGACATCTTGCAGACCCGCCGCCAATTGCGCGACGTGCAGGCGGCGCTGCGCAGCAATATCCAGCGGCTGAAGACCGGGCTCGAATTCCTCAACATCGCGCTGATCCCGATCATCGTCGCCGCGGTCGCCGTGATCCTCGGGGTATTGCGGCGGCGGCGCCGGCGCCGCCGGGCGGTCGAAGCCTGATCGGTAACGGGAGCGCCCAAATGCGCAAGCGAGGCCTGAGCTTTTTCGTCGGCGCCACCATGGCCCTGGTCGCGGTCTCGATTTGGACGCTGACAATAGGCGACAGTGGCGTCAGCTTTGCCGCGGTGGGCGAAAAGGCGCTCCCCGGCCTCGCCGCCAACCTCGATAATGTGGCCACGGTTGGGCTAGCGCGCGCCGATTTCGCCGCGACCTTCGTGCGCGACGGCGACGGCTGGCTCGCCGCCGATAAAGGCAACTACCCGGCCGCCGCCGCCAAGGTCAGCCAGATCGTGCTCGCCATGGCCGATATGGTCCTGGTCGAGCCGAAGACGCAAAAGCCCGAGCTCTATCCGCGGCTCGAGGTCGAAGACCCGGGCAAGGGCAAGTCGACCCTGGTGACGTTGAAGGACAAGTCGGGCGGGGACATCGCCCGGCTGATCGTCGGCAAGCGGCGATACGACCGGCTTGGCGCCGGCAATGACGGCGTCTATGTCCGCAAGCCCGACGACAGTCGGGCCTGGCTCGCCCGCGGCTCGCTCGATCTATCGGGCGCGCCGTCGAGCTGGCTCGACCGCCGGATCGTCGACATTCCGGACAAGCGCATCGCCAAAGTGGTCCTAACCCAGCCCGACGGCGCCGTGCTGACCCTGAGCCGCCCCGGCCCCGACGCCAAATTCGCGATCGAAGGGGCGCCCGCCGACACCAAGCTCAAGAGCGACACGGCGGCCGGCGAGCCGGCGATGGCGCTCGAAACCCTCGACCTCGACGACGTGAAGCCGGCGGCCGAGCTGCCGGTTCCCGACAACGGTGTGTGGGCGGCCGCGTTGACCACCTTCGACGGGCTGACAGTGAACCTGCGGCTCTTCGAGCGTGACAAGGAGAGCTGGATCGCTCTGTCGGCCACCGGCGCCGGCAAGGCCGAGGCCGAGGCGAAGGAGATCGACGCCAAGGTGTCGCACTGGACCTATGAGATCGCGTCCTACAAGGCAAAGCCATTGCAGACGAAGCTCGCCGACCTGATCGCGCCGGCCAAGGGATCGTAAGCCAAGTCCCGAGCCCCCGGCGCGGCACAACCTTGTTTTCGAACGGCCAAATCCTTCTCCCGTGCCGAGGATCGGTGATCCAGACAATCACCCGCCCTTCGAGTTTCCTCCTTTACTGAGACCTCCGCACACTGTCGGAATCCACAGCCCAAGGGCCGCGATGGTCGGCGCACGGATTGCGACCTCTCTTAGCAAGCGGGGCGAGCGACAGGGCGCGCTGCCAATCCTTTCACCCGTTCTTGCGCGGCGGCGGCCGACGACTTGTTGATGCGCGCCTCGGCATTTCGATTGGACACCAAGCGAATAAAATTTGTTAAGATGTGAAGCAACTCACATGTCTTCCGTTCGGGAAGCCCTAAGTAGGTTGATGTAGCCGGGTTCTCGGCAACAGTAACGGCAGCGCTTCTTGCCGATGGAAGGCGCGCAAATGGGCTCCCTCTGGACGTTTCTCCGAAAGCCGCCCAACCAGCGGCTGCTTTCCTGGCTGGGCGGCGGCAGCACGATTGCCGCCGCCGGTCTCTGGGCGGTAGCGACCTACCTCTGGCCGGCGCAGGAAACACCCCGGGTCGAGTGTGTGCAGCAGGGGGTGGCGATCGCCGGCAACGTCTCCGGCTCGACGGTGAGAAACACCGTTTCCGGCGGCTCGTCTGCCGCAGGGCCATGCCTGGACACCGGCAAAAAATAACCGCCATGTTTCGCGCGGCCGTCCTCCTGACCGCGGTTTTGGCGGCCATGCTGCTGCCATGGCTCCTGCCGCCATTGCCCGCCCAGGCCGCGAGCGATGGCAGGGCTGTGTTCGAAGGCATTGCCATCGACGGGTCGGTCAGCAACAGCATCATCAACAATATCGTCAACCAGGAAGACCCGGTCGTGTTGACGGCGATGGTCAAGACCTTCGCCGATCAAATGACCGCCACCACCGAAGCCAAGGCGCAGGTCGAGGCGAAGGCGGCGGAGATGGCGACGAATCTGAAGTTCACCTCGGCCGCAGTGGGCGAATTTTTTCGGATCCTCGGCGAACAGAATGTAGCCGAGGAGAAGATCCCGGCGCGGCTCATCGAGATCGCCAGTCATTTCGCACAGACGCGAGATGAACTGGCGGCGCTCGAGCCGGACGATCCGCACACCGCCGGGCTGGTGCGCTCGGCCAAGCAGGCGCTCGACAGCGGCCGGTTGACCGACGCCGATGCCTTGCTTTACCAGGCCAAGGAGGGCGAGCTCGCGGCCCTTCGACAGGCCGGCGAGCTCATGCAGAGGGCCCAAAAGGCGCAGGACCGCCATGCCCGCAATGCGGTGAAGCTGCTTGCCGGCCAGGGCAATATTGCGCTGACACAATTGCGTTACCTCGACGCTGCCGAATGCTTCAAGGAGGCTGCGAGGCTGGTTCCGCCCGGACATCCCGACGAGACGGCGGACTACCTTCACCGCCAGGCCGATGCGCTCTATCGTGCGGGTGACGAGCGCGGCAACAATGCCGCCCTCGAGCAATCTGTCGAGGTCTGGCACTTCGTCTTGCAGTACCGCACCCGCGATCGGGTGCCGCTCGACTGGGCGCTGACCCAGAACAGCCTCGGCAATGCCCTCCGGGCTCTGGGGGACCGGGAGAGCGGGACGACGCGTCTGGAGGCGGCGGTCGCGGCCTACCGCGGGGCGCTCGCGGAATTCACCCGCGCCCGAGTGCGGCTCAACTGGGCGAGCACCCAGAACAACCTCGCCAACACGCTCGCGACGCTCGGGGAGCGGGAGAGCAGGGCTGCGCGTCTCGATGAGGCGATCGCGGCTTACCGCGGGGCGCTCGCGGAATTCGCGCGCGACCGGGTGCCGCTGCAATGGGCGACGACCCAGGCCAACCTCGGCAACACGCTCGCCACACTCGGGGAGCGGGAGACCGGTACGGCGCGTCTGGAGGAGGCGGTCGCGGCCTGTCGCGCGGCGCTTAAGGAATTCACTCGCGATCGGGTGCCGCTGCAATGGGCGACGACTCAGACCAACCTCGGCAACGCGCTTGCGACCCTCGGGGACCGGGAGGGCGGTACGGCGCATCTGGAGGAGGCCGTCGCCGCCTACCGCGCGGCGCTCGCTGAATTCACGCGCGACCGGGTGCCGTTGCAATGGGCGGCGGCCCAGACCAACCTCGGCACCGCGCTGGCAAGGCTCGGAGAGCGGGAGATGGGTACCGCGCGCCTGGAGGAGGCCGTCGCGGCCCATCGCGGCGCGCTGGAGGAATTCACGCTCGATCGGGCGCCGTTGCAATGGGCGACGACCGAGACCAACCTCGGCGTGGCACTTTGGGAGCTCGGGAAGCGGGAGAGCGGACCATCACATCTGGAGGAGGCAATCACCGCCCACCGCGCGGCGCTCGAGGAATGGACGCGCGATCACGTGCCGCTCAACTGGGCGGGGACGCAAAATCACCTCGGCAATGCCCTGCGGGCGCTCGGCAAGCGGGAGAGCGGGACGGCACGCCTCGAGGAGGCGGTCGCGGCGTATAGCGCAGCACTCGAGGAAAGGACCCGCGATCGGGTGCCGCTCGACTGGGCGATGACCCAGAACAACCTCGGTGATGCCCTGCGCGCGCTCGGCAAGCGGGAAAGCGGGACGGCGCGTCTCGAGGAGGCGGTCGCGGCGTATAGCGCAGCACTCGAGGAGCAGACGCCCGGCCGGGTGCCGCTCGACTGGGCCCAGAGCACGGGCAACCAGGGCATCGCCTTCATGTTGCTTGCCGAACGGCTCGGCGATGCGGCGAGAGCCCGCTCAGCCATCTACCAGATCGAGGTGGCCTTCGTGACAATGCGAGACGCCGGCAATGCTCCCGCCGCGGCATATTACGAAGCGCAGCTGCCGAGAGCCCGGGCGCTCTTCAACCGCCTCACAGGAAACTGATGCGTGGTCGGGGATCGCGTTTTCTTTCATTCCCACGCGATCGGAAGGCTCGCAGGCGGCTGATCGGCCGTCGACTGTCGATTCCCTGAGCGAGCGCCGGCTACGTGATCCGTTGCACCGCCGGGAATGGCGATGGCAGAGGGCGCCGGCAGCGCCACTTACCGCCGATAGCTGAGGTATTGCTTCGCCGACAGCTGCCGGATCGCGCCCATCCAATCCTCGACAGCCCGGATCTAAACTCTTCCAGGTCGGCCATCGCGAAGACCTGCCGCTGAGCCTGCACACCGCGACGTGACGGCGGGGCAAGATCCGCGGAGCCGGTCCCGGAACGCTGCGCGACGCCAGCAGCCACGCGACCAAGGCGTTCTTTCCGGCGCTGTCGATGTGGGAGATGATCTTCTCCGGCGTCCATTCGCCCGCTGGCGGAGATCCTGGAAGGCGTGCCGGACGACGACAGGCCAAGATCGCCGGCGGCAACACCGCCCATGTGCAAGTTTGACGCGGCGAGGCTGACCGTCCCTGCTTGAAGGCATAAAAAAACACTTAGGGCGTGTACTAGTCTCTAGCGTCATCGTTACCGACGAATTTTGAATGTTCGGGCGCTATCTTCCGGGAGTCCGGTTCGTCCGCAATTTGGCCGCCGTAGCAGCGCCCTCAGATCTCGCAACCAAGCATCAGCGTCGGCGGTCTACGGCGTGACGAACTTGTTTATCGAGAGTTCCACGAGACGTTTCATCTCTTCGAGAAAGTCTTCGTAGTCTTCCTGGCCGTGATCCGCCGGGTCGGCGACAGCTTTTGTCGTCCCCTCCGCGTACTCGTAGAAACAATGCGTTTTGTCCGTCGCCCCGGCGACCATGGTCGTCACGATTTCTTTATGCTGGCGGTTCATCGTCAGGATCAAATCCGCCCATTCGATGGTTTCCCGATCGAGGGGCGTAGGCGTGTGCGAACGTGTCGCCGGGATCGCGATCATAAGCAGCACCCCCGGCATCGAGCGCCCTCGCACATTGGTGCCGCGCGACCGGACTTCGATATCAAGATTGTTGGCCTCGATATATTCCTGAGCGAGGTATTGCGCCGCCGGGCTGCGATCGGAGTTGCCGGAACATACGAACAGAAGCGCCTTCATCGCCGATCTCTCCACCATTCCGATCTATGCGACCTCGCGGCTGTGATGCCCCGATCATGGATGAAATTCATCAAGAAAATCATGCCCGCGCGAGGTCAGGCTCTGAAATGCCTTGCATTGGCTGTAAGCTTGGCACTCGTCGGGTTTTCCCTCAGAAGGCCGAGGTGTTACTCGATTGGGTCGCTCGAATAGCCATCAATGGCAACAGCAGGGTCGTCCGTCGCCCGGAACGCGACTTCTGACGGCCGCAGTCGGAGGCCCTCCTATTTGGAAGCGGCTACCCATCAGGTCTTTGGTACCCGCGGCACCTAGCTTCAGCCGGCGAGATAACGTCGCCATGGGCGCCAATAGTGCGTCTCCCAGCCCTCGACTACACCCTCATAGTCATGGGCCGGTACGTCGAGATGAACGAGGTCTATTCTTCCGTTTGTTCCTTCCGGCGTGAAGGCGAGGATCAGGGTCGAATCCGGATCGCCGTCGTGGAATTTGGTCGAACGCCAGGACTGGATCACCAGCCGTCGCGGGATGATTTGGAGCATCGCACCGGTCAGAGCGCCGTCGAAGGCTTGGAATGGCGAACCCGGCGCGACGCCGATCGTGACCGGCGCACCGGTGATCGCGGCATGCTTCTCGGGATCGATGTACATCTCGAACAGGTGTTCGGCCGAGGACGGCAGAACGACCGACTGAGAAATGACGCTTCGCATCGGACACTCCCTTCGTCTTCAGTATCGCCTCACGCGAGCGCATCGTCGAGCCTTGGCGGCTCACAGACCTCGCGGCGCATCAATCGATCGAATGCCTCAAAGTCGGCGCGTCCCGGCGCTCGGCGAAAAAACGTCGCGGCGCCCATCGCCGCCAGCTTCTCGGCCACCGCCGTCGCCACATTAGGCGGCTTAGCGGTTGCGGCGCTCGTGGCCTCGGTTTCCCACTTTCCGGGAATGACAAATGAGCGTTGATAAAGATGTAAAATAGGCAGCATGGAGATATTTTTGCGTATTTCAAAAATTACCTGGAAAAACCTGAAATCGTTCCCATCTCTATTTAGACTTGGCTACGATTGTAGGAGAAGATTGATGCACATTTCCTTGGCAGAGAGTTGCACGAAAGGCTTCAACAAATGGTGCGCCGCGCACGACGCCGGCCGAAAGGATGATGATGGCCCAGGCGTGGATGACGCCATCGACAATGCGAAGCTTGTTCTCGATCCATCGGTGATTGCGCTACCTGAACAGCCGCATCGCCCGTGGCTGGTGCCCGGCGCCGGAAGACTCTGAAATTCCAATCTAGGAGCACTCTCGCCAACGTGCGAGACGATCCCAAGGCAGCAAATGGACCATGCCCAGCAAACTCAATGACGGATCGTTCTATCTGATCATCAGCGATAGCGATACCGATAGGTTTTCCGTCGAGGGACCAATGGCTGACGATCGGCAGTGGAACCATGCCGTTGTCGCGGCTCAGAAATCCGGGCGGCGAGTAAGATGCTCCGTGGCAAACGGGGCGTCTGCCGAGGCTGCCGCTCGGGACTGGCAACAGCGGTATTCCGGGAAGCAGGTGCCGTCCAGCGAGATCGTCCATCTGTAGAGGAGGCCGCAACAATGCGTTCCCAATCCCTGCCGGGCGAAGCGAACCGCCGGCGAGCAGAAGAGCGGTTCAAGTCGACAAAGACCGGCGCAAAAACGCCGCCGCAAGGGGGCGATGCCTTACGGCAGGCCGAGGCTGCGAAAACGGCCGGCCTGCGCGCACTGCGGCTGGCCAAGGAAGCGGCCGACAAGGATGCCGCCGATCGCGACGCAGCAACGGCGGCGGCCCGTGGAACCGAGCGGCGGCGGCGAGCACCAAAGCCTCAAGTCTCAAGTCCTTTAGGATCGGAGTAAGGGCCCTCCCCTCCCTTGGCGCTCCATCGCGCAGAAGCGTGAGCCCGCGCTATTTTGCGCGGGCCTCGCGGATCGCGCGCCAGACGCGTTCGGGGGTGGCCGGCATGTCGAGGTGGCGGATGCCGTATTCGGCGAGCGCGTCGACCAACGCATTCATGACCGAAGGGAGCGCGCCGGCGCAGCCGGCCTCGCCGCAGCCCTTGGCGCCCAAGGGATTGGTCTTGGCCGGTACCGGGTGGCTGGCGCTCGTGAACAGCGGCGCGTCGTCGGCGCGCGGCATTGCGTAATCCATGTAGGAGCCGGTCACTAGCTGGCCGTGCTCGTCGTAGACGGTACGCTCGCGCAGGGCCTGGCCGATCCCTTGCACGATGCCGCCATGCGCCTGGCCGGTGACCAGGAGCGGGTTGATGACGACGCCGAAATCATTGACGAAACTGTAGCGCACGACCTCGACGATGCCGGTTTCCGGGTCGATTTCGACCTCGGCGATATGACAGCCGTTCGGAAAGGCCGAAGGCGGGCCGTCGCTGACGTTGGCGACATCGAGGGTCTGCGGCAGCTCCGGCGGCAATTCGAGGCCGCTGCGGATTTTTTCCGCAAGCTCCATGATCCCGACCGAGCGGTCGGTGCCGGCGATGACAAAATGGCCGGCGCGGAATTCGATGTCGGCCGCCGCCGCCTCCAACACATGGGCGGCGATCTGCTTGCCGACCTCGATGCATTTGTCGGCGGCTTCGACGATCGCGACGCCGCTGGTCATCATCGACTTAGAGCCGCCGGTGCCGCCACCGGCGATCAGCTGGTCGCTGTCGCCCTGCACGAGCCGGATGCGGCGAAACGGGATGCCAAGTCGCGACGCCAATACCTGGGCAAAGGGCGACCAGTGCCCCTGGCCGTAATCGAGGGTGCCAGTGATCAGGGTCACATCGCCGTTCGCTTCGAAACGGATGCCGCCCATCTCGCGGCCGGGCGGGCCGGTCAGTTCGAGATAGTCGCTGATGCCGCGGCCGCGCAGCATTCCGCGCGCGCGGCTCTCCGCCTTGCGCGCGGCAAACCCGTGCCAATCGGCGAGATGCGATCGCGTGGTCGAGAAGCCCGGTGAAATCGCCGCTGTCATAGGTCGTGCCGTTTGGGGCCTTGTACGGCATCGCCTCGGGCGGGATGTGGTTCCGGCGGCGCAATTCGACGCGGTCGATCTCCATTTCAGCCGCCGCCGCCTCTACCAGCCGTTCCATGTAGTAATTGGCCTCGGGCCGCCCCGCACCCCGATAGGCGCCGACCGGGGTCGTGTTGGTGAAGACGCACTTGGTCGAGACTTCGATCAGCGGCGTCTTGTAGACGCCGAGCGTGTTTCGGACCGCGTTTCGGGTCGCCGGACCGGGGGCGCCGTAGGTCGCGCCGAGATTGCCCCAGCCGTTGAGACGCACCGCGAGGAAATTGCCGTCCTTGTCGAGGGCCAGTTCGGCGTTCATGTCATGGTCGCGGCCATGGCTGTCGGAGACGAAGCTGCCCGAGCGCTCGTCGGTCCATTTGACCGGGCGGCGGAGTTCGCGCGCCGCATGCAGGATGCAGTAATATTCGGCATAGGTCGGCTGCTTCATGCCGAAGGAGCCGCCGACCCGCTCGGTCAGGATGCGCACCTGGTCGCGGCCGACGCCAAAGACCTGGGCGATGTAGTTGCGAAACCCGAACACGCCCTGGCAGCCGACATGCAAGGTGAAATGATGGCGCTGCTGGTCGTAATCGGCCACTGCCGAGCGCGGCTCCATGGCGTTGACGACGATACGGTTGTCGCGCAGGCGCAGTCGGGTCACATGCGCGGCTGAGGCAAAGGCGGCGGCGACCTTGTCGCTGTCGCCGAAATGGAAGTCGAGGCCGACGTTTCCCGGCACGTCTTCGTAGAGGATCGGCGCGCCGGCAGCATCGGCCTCGCTCGGCTCGGTGACCGCCGGCAGCGGGTCGATGTCGAGGACGACCGTCTCGGCCGCGTCCTTCGCTTGCGCGACGGTCTCGGCGATCACCGCGGCGACCGCCTCGCCGACATGGCGGACCTTGTCCGACGGCAGCGCGTGATGGGTCGGGGTCAGCATCGGGGTGCCGTCGCGGTTGTTCATGACCTGGCGTGCCGGCAACGGGCCGATGCCCGCCTTCGCCAGATCGGCCGCGGTGTAAACCGCCAGCACGCCGGGCATCGCGCGCGCCGCCGCGGTGTCGATTCGGCGGATCACGCCATGCGCATAATGGCTGCGGACGATCACCGCATAGGCCTGGCCCGGCAGGCTGATATCGTCGGAATAGTGCCCCTCGCCGCGCAGCAATACCGGGTCTTCGGAGCGCGGCACCGGCTGCCCGATCGCGAATCGCTCCTCGGGGCCGAGCAAAATCGGGTCAATGACGTCGTTCATGGGCTATCCTTTGCCGTGTGCGGTCGGTTTCGTTCAGGATATAGCTAACCGTGACAGCGCAGGACGGAAATCCGGATGCCCGACGCCAAAACGCTGCTCTACCGCGATCTGGCCGCGCAATTGGCGGCACTCGTCGAAGGCGAGAGCGACCCGATCGCCAATGCTGCCAACGCCGCCGCACTGATCTGGCACGGGCTACCGGATCTCAACTGGGCCGGCTTTTATTTCCGCAGGGGTGCGGAATTGGTGCTGGGCCCGTTTCAGGGCAAGCCCGCCTGCGTGCGCATTGCGATCGGCAGCGGTGTGTGCGGCGCCGCGGCGGCCCGAAGGGAGACGGTGCTGGTGCCGGATGTGCACGAATTTCCGGGCCACATCGCCTGCGACGCGGAGTTGCGCTCCGAACTCGTCGTGCCGCTGCTCGAGGATGGCGAGGTCATCGGGGTGCTGGACCTCGACAGCCCGCGCCTCGCCCGGTTCGACCAGGCCGACCGCGAGGGCTGCGAGCGGCTCGTCGCGCTGTTCGCCGCCCACCATCGCGGCGGGGCGACCGAGGCTGACGATATCGATCCGCAATCCGGGTGCCGCCTGCCATTGCCGCGGCGCGAGGATCTCGACGAGGAGGGCCGGCGGACCTTCGATCGGCTGTCCGACCCCACGGGCGGGAGCCTGCGCGGCCTCAGGGGGCCGGGCGGCATCCAGCTGCACAGCCCGGAACTGTCGCGCCGCTCCGCGCCGGTCAACCGCTACCTGCGGCACGAGGCCGGGCTCGGCGGGCGGATCCGCGAATTGGCGATCCTCGTCACCGCCCGCGAAGTCGACAATGCGTTCGAATGGGCCGCGCATGAGCCCGAGGCGCTCGCCGAAGGCGTCCCGCGCGAAATCGTCGACATCGTCAGATACCGCGGCGAGACCGCCTGCCTGGCCGAGGCCGATGCGGTCGTCATCGAGCTCGGCCGCGAGATCTTTGGCCGGCGCCGGGTGGCCTCACAGACATTCGCCCGCGCACTCCGACTCTTCGGCCGGCGCAAGCTCGTCGACCTCGTCGCACTGATGGGCAACTACGCCGGGACGGCCGCACTGCTCACCGCCTTCGACATGCAGCTCGACCCCGACCAAGAGCCGCCGCTGCCACGGCTGCTGTGACCTTGTCGGATGCCGCCGCAAGAGCGGCGCGATTGGCCTGTTCCACCTGATTTATCAGGTCGAGATCAGGCGTCGGCATCTTCTGCGGCGAGCCGCGAGGACACCGCACGAGACGGCCGAACCCTTTTCGAGCCGCCACCCCGATTTTGCTTACTGCTTCTGCTGCATCAGCATTTCCCTTCCGCCAGCCGCGTTCAGCTGATCTAAACAGCGGGTCAATACGATGAGAATATGGCAATTATAGCGTCGCCATGCCCGGTGAAGGCGCGCCAGGGTTTCAATGCGATCCGTGGCCGGGTCGCGGGTGGCACGGGCCGGCCGGTTCGAGTGCAGACGCTGGTTTAGAAACCGTCACCGTAATCACCGTAATCCGATGGCCTGTTTTACTCGATCTGCGATGCGCTGCGGGTTGCGTAGCTCATGTTGCCAGAGCCGCAGGACATGCCAACCTCGTGCTTGCAGGCTCTCGGCTACGGCCCGATCCCTGCTCGAGTTTCGTTCGAGTTTTGCCGTCCAAAAGGCACGGTTCGTTTCTGGGATGGAGCCGTGAATTGGACAGCTATGCCAAAAACAGCCATCCACAAACACCGCAAGGCGTGGGACACGGAAAATAAAATCTGGATTTCCAAATAGGGGTGCACGCCGACGCCAACCCTTAATCTTGTACTCACGAAATATCTCGATCAAACGCAATTCCGTAGCGCGGTTCCCGCGGCTCTTGACACGAGCCATTATCTCCGATCGCTTCTCGGGCGTGAAAACGTCGCCCATATGACCCTAACCCTGCAATCTAGTGTTCTGAATCATTCAGAGGATTCATGACGTCTCCCGGATGTGGGATACTGGGCCATGGTTTGGGGGATAGAGCCATGGCAAAGCAGGTCTGTGTGGTTTTGAGCGCCGCGGAGCGCGAGCAGTTGTCAGCCATCGCGGCCGACCGCAATCGGCCGCGCCAGCATGTGGAGCGGGCGCGCATCGTGCTCGCCTCAGCAGATCGGCACTCGGCGCAGCGGGCGGCGCACAGCATCGGCATCAGCCGGCCGACGGTGTGGCGGTGGCAACGACGCTTCGCCGAGAGCGGGGTCGAGGGTCTGCTGCGCGACAAGACCCGAAAGCCGGGCAAAGCGCCGATCGCGCCCGCCAGCTCGCCTCGGCATAGAGCCTGCCCCGGCGCAGGTGTTCCGTCCCGAAAGATTGGCGCGATAGCACTCGGCTGTGGCAAGCTGTCGAACTGTTGCGGCGGCTGCGAGAGGAAGCGCAGCTCGTCCCGGTAGTCCATGGGAGGGACCCGCGGGCCCGCGCCGCGACCCCCGCGAGTTTGGCGGGGCGGCGCGCGGGAGGGACCTGTGGACCCACCGGGGCGAGCGTCCCCCGGACGCGATCCCGGTGCTGCAACCGACCGATCGAGGGGAGTACCGGGTGATAGATCTCAAACTGCACGCCAACGCCACCACCACCCCGCGCACCCGCGCCTACATCCAGAAGAGCCAGGCGAACAACGCTGCGCTCGCCCGCGAACTCGGCATCCACAGCCGCACCGTCGCCCGGTGGAAAGCCCGCCACGACGTCACCGACCGCTCGACCCGGCCGCACCGGCTGAGCACGTCGATGACGCAGTGGGAAGAAGCCCTGGTGGTCGAGCTGCGCCGCAGCCTCGCCTTGCCGCTCGACGACATCGTCGAGGCGATGCGGCGCTCTCAACCCCGAGCTGTCGCGCAGTGCCATCCACCGCTGCCTGCAGCGGCACGCGATCTCGGCTCGCCTCACCCCCGAGAAAGCCCCGGCAGTCCCCTTTCACACCGACACCCCGGCCGGCTTCATCCACATCGACGTCAAATACCTGCCGCCGCTCCAACCGCCGGCGCAGTTATGCCTGTCGCCATCGACCGCGCCACCCGCTTTTGTCGACGGCGGAGTGATTCTCCCCAGAAGCGCCGTTTGAATTTTCCCCAGGTGTGACGCCGGGCCTCCCGGCGCGCCCCGAGGCCCGCCCCCTCACCGATGACCCGATGATCCCTCCCGATCGGCGGGAGGGGCGTGGCGGTGATCCGATTGGGGGAGCTGGTGATGATCCTGGATCTGCATCAACAGGGGCTGTCGGTCTCGGCGATTGCCCGGCAGCTGGAATGCGACCGCAAGACGGTTCGCAAATACATCGAGCGTGGCCTGAAGGCTCCGGCCTACGGACCCCGGCAGCCGCGCGCGACCGTGGTGGCGGCGTTCGAGACATATCTGCGGGAACGGATCGCCGCCTTTCCCGAGCTCACCGGCAGCCGTCTGCTGCGCGAGATCAAAGAGCTCGGCTATTCCGGAGGCTACACCGCACTGAAGGATTTTTTGCGCACCGTGCGCCCGAAAGCGCTGCAGGCCTTTGAGCGCCGCTTCGAGACCCCGCCGGGTAAGCAGGCCCAGGTCGATTTCGCCTACTTTCGGACCGTTTTCACCGACCAGCCCGGAGCCGAGCGGATCGTTTGGCTGTTCTCGCTGGTGCTCGGCCACAGCCGCATGATGTGGGGCCGCTTCGTCGCGCACCAGGACCTGCAAACCGTTCTGCGCTGCCATATCGCCGCCTTCGAGGCGCTGGGCGGAGCGCCGGCCGAGATCCTCTACGACCGCATGAAGACGGCGGTGCTGGGCGAGGTCGACGATCAGGGCATCGCCTACAATCGCAAGCTCCTCGATCTGGCGGCGCATTACCGCTTCCTGCCCAAGGCTTGCCGGCCTTACCGGGCCAAGACCAAGGGCAAAGTGGAACGGCCCTTCCGCTATGTTCGTGAAGACTTCTTCCTCGGCCGCTCCTTCCGCAACCTCGATGACCTAAACGGCCAGTTCCAGCACTGGCTCGATACCGTCGCCAACCCCCGTCGGCATGCCACCACTGGCCGCATCGTTCTGGAGCACTTTGCCGAAGAGAAGCCGTACCTCAAGCCGCTGCCGGCGACGCCGTTCAGCCTCGTCCTCACCCTCGACCGCCGCGTCACTCGTGAGGGCATGGTGTCGGTCGGCGGCAATCTCTATTCGGTTCCGGACTGCACCCGGCGGCGCATCGTCGAGGTGCAGACCCTCGCCAATGAGATCCGCATTCTGGAGGACGACAAACTGATCGCTGTCCATCCGGTGCTCGAAGGCCGCGGCCAGCGGCGCATCGCCGGTGGCCATAGGACGGCGCCACCGCCGGCTAACAGCACCACCGTACGCGAGACGCCACCGATGACGGCTCCGGTCGGAGCCGTCATCGTACCGCGCTCGCTGGCCTTCTATGACGCCGTGGCACGGCGACTCGCCGGCGAGGGAGGCCGGGCGTGAGAAGCGATGACGCAATGCCGAGCACGATCGACCAGGTGCGTCGCCATCTGGTCGGGCTCAAAATGCCGCGCGCGCTCGAAGTCCTCGATCACATCATGCGCCAGCTCGAGCGCGGCGAGATCGGCGTTCTAGAAGCGGTCGACGCTCTGCTCGGCGAGGAGCTCACCCTGCGCGAAGGACGCCGCATCAAGGCGGCGCTCAAGATGGGACGCCTGGTCAGCATCAAGACTCTGGCCGGCTTCGACTTCGCATTCCAGCCCTCGCTCGACCGCAACCGGATCCTCGCCCTGGCGCAACTGGAGTTTATCGACCGGCACGAGGTCGTACACTTCCTCGGGCAGCCCGGCTGCGGCAAGACACACCTCGCCATCGCCCTCGGCGTCGAAGCTGTCAAGGCGGGGCGCGGCGTCTACTTCTGCACCCTGGCCGAGTTGATCACCTCGCTGGCCAAGGCTGAGCGGGAGGGCACTTTGCGCGAGCGGCTGCGCTTCTTGTGCCGGCCGCAGCTGCTGATCGTCGATGAAATCGGCTATCTGCCGGTCGTTCCCGGCGGCGGCAACCTGTTCTTCCAACTGGTCAACGCCCGCTACGAACGCGGCGCCATGATCCTGACCTCAAACCGCGGCTTCGCCGAATGGGGCGACGTCTTCGGACATCCGGTTGTCGCCACCGCGCTGCTCGATCGCCTGCTTCACCATGCCGTCGTCATCCACATCGAGGGAGTAAGCTATCGGCTGCGCCAGCATGCCGATCTGATCCCAGAAAACCTCCGGGTCGGCTCACTCTTCGGCAGCATGACCCAGCCGCCGCGGCGACGTGGCCGCCCGCCGAAGCATCAAGCGACCCAGCCCGCAATCGCCTGATCGCCGCCCCGACACCTGGGGAAATTTACTCCGCCCAAACTGAGCAAAATTGCCCCGCCATTGACAGCTTTGTCTATCTCGAGATCCTGCCCGATCGCCGCGCCGTCACCGCCGCAGGCTTTCTTACCCGCTTTCTCGACAGCTTTCCGCTCAAGGTCCACACCATCCTGACCGACAACGGCTCCGAGTTCACCGACCGCTTCGCCGTCGACAAGAAGGGCAAGCCCCACGACAAACCCTCGGGCCAGCATCCTTTCGACCGCACCTGTGCCGGGCATCGCATCGATCACCGCCTCACCCGGCCCTCCGGCCGCAAACCAACGGCATGGCCGAGCGCTTCAACCGACGCCTTGGCGAACACCTCGACCGCGTGCCGCAGAACCGCACCGCCCACCACCGCCGTTTCCTCGATCACGCCGAGCGCGACACCTACCTCCACGCCTTCGTCGCCGACTACAATCGCACCCGCCTGAGATGCCTCGATTACCAGCGCCAGCTCCGAGGCTTCGCCCGAGGTGATCTCGCCGCCGGCGATCGCGGCGGCGATCGCGGTCATGAACGGGCCGGGATCGGCCGGCCCCTTGAGCGGCGGCAAGTCGAGCCGCAAGCTGCGGTGGCGGCGCCGCGAATGGAGGCTTTCAAAGCACAGCTTGAGCGCCGTCGGATCGCCTTCGAGAGCCATCTCGATCGCCTTTCGGGTCAGCGCCTCGGCCTCGCCTTCGAGCAATAATTCGGCGGCCAGCGTCTTTTTGTTCCGCGAGCCGCGGATCCGCCCCACCGGGTTGCCCGATTGCCCTTTTCGAAAGGGCTTGCCGCGAGGCTTCGGCCCACCGGCCGGCGACGCTCTTTCTGCTGCATTCTGCAGGGAATTTGCAGCCATCCCATCACCTCCACCACGCCGGCGGCCATTCCGCCGGACCAGGAAGGCGCAACAATATCGTGCGAATATGGCGATTTTAGCATGGCCGTTGCCGCCTGGGCGACGGAAGGCCTCGGGATGAATTTGGGCACCCGTGCCGAAGCCCGAGTACGGGCGCCCCGCGTCCATAACGCGATGAGGGCCAACCAAAAATGCGGAATCCCTCTCGAAAGGAAGGTTTTTGAGAGAGATAGGCGCAACAGAAAACTACGCAAGGAAAACGGCTTAAACGTCTCTCAAAACGCATTCTTGATTTTCGGCCCCGCAAAACGCCAGGGTGCGGTTGAGTTTCGAGTAGGTTCACGACGATCAAATGGACAAAGGTCGGTCACACAGCCGAGCGGGCGAAGCGGCAACTTCGCCCGGCCGCGTCGAAGGTCGCGCGAGCGCGATCATCCGACGCCGGCGACATCACGTCGAAGCCGATGCTGATCGGCTACGCCCGCGTTTCGACCGTCGACCAGAACCTTGCCTTGCAGCGCGACGCCCTGACCGAAGCTGGGTGCACAAATATTTTCACCGAGCACCGGCCGCTTGAGAACGACGCGTGAATCGGGCGGCAATGGCCCGTTAGAGACGGAAGATTGCAAACCAACTTCTGCGAGCTTGGGAGGTTTACGATGTCTTCACGCACACACTCCGATCAAGTCGCTCTTTCCAGTTGTCCGACCTGTCTTTGTTGCATGCCGCAACTTCAATCTGCTGCTCGTCGAATCAACCGGGAAATGTCTCGACGCGGCTTTATCGCCGGGGTGGGTGCCTCACTGACATCACTCGGGCTTGTTCAGCCAGCGGGCGCGCGAGCGGCACCTCCCGGCCCCACGCCGCCAATCGTGTTCGGGAATTTTCTGCTTTTCGACGGAAAGTCCAACGCCTTGCGCGAAGGGGTTCGCCTCCTCGTCGAGGGCAATCGTATAAAGCAGATCACCGCCGGTGACGTGACCCCACCGGAAGGCGCGCGGATGATCGATTGCGGCGGACGGGTGATGATGCCGGGCCTGATCGACGCGCATTGGCATACGATCTTCGCGGCGCTCCCGCTCAACGCTCTGCTCTCGGCAGACATCGGCTATATCTTTCTTGCCGCAAGCGCCCAGGCTGAAAGAACACTGATGCGGGGCTTCACCACCGTCCGGGACCTCGGCGGCCCGTCATTTGCGTTGAAGCAGGCGATCGACGATGGGCTTGTGACGGGGCCTCGCATCTTTCCGTCGGGCGCCATGATCACGACGACTGGCGGACATGGGGACATGCGTCCGCTCGCAGATCTTCCAAGGAGCCCGGGCGGCCCGCTGAGCTACACGGAGCTGACGGGCAGCGCCTATATTGCCGACAGTGCAGATGAGGTCAGGTTGCGCGTGCGCGAACAGCTGGTCCTAGGTGCCTCCCAAATCAAACTTGTGGGCGGAGGAGGTGTTGCGTCGTGGCGCACTACGCTGGACATGTTTACCTTCAGCGAGCCCGAGTTCCGAGCGGGCGTCGAGGCCGCCGCCGACCGGAACACCTATGTGGCAGTGCACGCCTACCCGCCTGCGCAGATTTAGCGGGCCATCAATGCGGGAACCCAATGCATCGAGCACGGGCATCTGATGGATGAGGCGACCGCCATGCTCATGGCGCAAAAGGACATATGGCTCAGCACGCAACCATTTGTCAGCGAGGACGACGCGCCTCCCTTGGTCGGCCAAAGCCGGGCGAACCTACTCCAGGTAATCGCCGGAACCAACACTGTCTATACGCTCGCGATAAAACACAAGGTCAAGACTGCGTTCGGAAGTGATCTATTGTTTTCCAATAAAATAACCGAACGCCAAGGCTTGATGCTGACTCATTTAACCCGCTGGTACGATAACGCCGACATTCTGAAGATGGCGACTTCTGTCAACGGCGAGCTTTTGGCGATGTCTGGTCCGCGCAACCCTTACCAGGGAAAGTTGGGGATTATCGAAGAGGGTGCGCTTGCCGATCTGCTGGTGGTCGATGGTAATCCCATTAACAACATCGAGATTGTCTCTAAACCGGACAAGAACTTCATGGTCATCATGAAGGATGGAAAGATATACAAGGACACCCTGCTCGCAGTGCACTGAATTAGGCGGCCATTGGTGCCTCAAGACTTTCGGGAAATTCCTTGCCCTTGTCCGATCAATGGGTTACGTTTGCTGTAAGATATGGCCGAAACGCACCCGAAAAACCGCCTCATCGGCTATGCGCGCGTCAGCACCTACGGACAGACGCTTGACACCCAGCTTGAGCAGTTGCGCGGCGCGGGCTGCACCAAGATTTATCGCGAGAAGGTGACGGGCGCGCACAACGAGCGGCGCGAGCTTCTCAAAATGCTCAAGGGCCTCGCCCCCGGCGACGTGGTGACGGTGACGCGCATCGACCGCCTCGCGCGCAGCACCTTCGACCTGTTCGCCATCGTCAAGCAGATCGTGGACGCGAAGGCGCAATTCCGTTCTCTGGCGGAGCCGTGGGCCGACACCGGCACCAGCACCGGGCGCTTGATGATCGCCGTCCTCGGAGGCCTCGCCGACGTGGAGCGCGATCTTATCCGCACCCGCACCGCCGAGGGCCGCAGCCGGGCGCAGAAGCGGGGGCAGCGCATGGGCCGGCCGCCGCGATTGACCGATGCGCAGAAGGCCGAGGCCCGCCGCCGGCGGGCGCAGGGCGCGACGCTCGCCGAACTCGCGCGCAGCTATGACGTGAGCCAAAGCACGATTTCCCGACTATAAAGCCCGCGATCAATCCAAGCACCAAATAACGCCAAGGGTGACATTTATCCTACTTTGACAGCCGCTCCGAATCGCGCAAGAAACAAGATAACCCTAGCCTCACGGATTCACCTCCCGGACGCGAACGAAAAACTTAACCTGAGGAAGCTATTTTATCGAGTGAACCACAGCTCGTTAGCTTTTTCCCGGAACAAGTGGTTCTTTAGCTTTATATCAAAAGCCTGCAACCCACGGGCAGATAAACTACAGATTTGTTGGTGCCGTACATCTGAGAACCATCGGACACACGAAGTCGATATGTGATTAAGATAAAGTATGCCGCCGCCTTCCATTTCAGGACACGACCACTGAGTTGGAAGGGGAGGAAGATACATTGCCCGGTACACATCATCTCGGGCTATAGCCGGTAGAATGCCTCCCCATGCTCCGGTGCCTCCGTCCTCTTCACATTCAGCACAGAAATGATCCAGCAAGATGATGGGGCAAACCAACAGCAAGTCATTGAAAAAGCGCTCGTTATTCTGATCGATATCGCATTCGTGCGTCAGCACCAGCGCTAGCCCGACTCCGGTGTCAAATTTCATTTCCACGGGGTGCGGCATAGCCATCGCGCAATCCCGAACTAATACACCTGATCCTAGCGGCAAATCCGCTGATGGCCCGTAGAACCTCGCAGGGTCGGCTCGCAAGCTCTTGAGACAGACCTGTAATGCGTTCTGATACTGCACGGGGTATCCCGGCTCACGCGATAATTCGAACTGATCGACGCAATGCGCGATCCATGATCCTCTGATGGCCGCGAGTTAGAAACACTGTATCCCGGTGCGACGCTACCGTGACAGTGACAAACGAAGTTAGCACCGAGCTGAGCAGGGTTGAGGGCGACGGCCAACTCGGAGGAGTTGCTTTTCGCGGTGTAAGGTAACTTGGAGAGCCGGAACCAGCTATCTCAACGGTGGCGACCGTTTCACTCATCGTTCTCTCCTGCAGTTTTTACAGTTAGCTGCATCGTGATTTCCTCACGAAGTATTTTGAAAAATTCTTGTTTCTCCAAGTCGTGAGCGTCCTTTACCCAACTAGTTGTAGCTTCTAACCCAGAAACGTAAATGTCACGTTTAGTTGCTACGTCGATATCACAGAGAAGCGAAAAGCCGGGTTGCACGTTACCAATAACGAACTCCGGAGTGGCTATTTTTACGGTGACTGTGTGATTGGTTTCTACTGATTTTTGATAACCTAAGTTTACGGATTCGGTTAGTCGTTCATTGCCAACCGATATAGTTATATTGGTATCGGACAAACCGGAGACGTGGTGTTGATCCGGGCGAAATACATTTATGTAGCGGAAGCCAAGGCGTGAAAAATCTGCCGACTTTAATTTTTCTACGATTGTAGCAAGTACAGTCTCTATTTCCTGTCGAAACGCCGTCCATCCAGGGTACGGCGGCAAAACGTGATATGAGAACACATGACCGCCAACTTTGGCTGTCCTAGTTGTGTCGTTTTTCCGAAGCTCTATGATCGGCAAATATCTTAAATTCGGATCGTTCTCCCTAATTGGTTGAGGAATATCGGCCGTCGGTAATTGAGGTGGTCCCCGAAACCTGGACAGTTGGCTAGGAGAGACTCTCGCCCCTAAAACGGCCGCGACCAGGGGTGACAGATGGCGAATGTTCGCAAGAAGCACAGCGTTGAATTCAAGGCGAAGGTTGCCTTGGCGGCGGTGCGAGAGGACGGCACGGTGGCGGAGCTGTCGAGCCGCTATGGGGTGCATGCCAGCCAGATCCATGCGTGGAAGAAGACGCTGATCGAGGGGGTTGGCTCGCTGTTCGCCCGAGGGAAGGCCGGTGGATCCGAGGGTGCCGCCGCGGATGAGGCGCGACTGGCGAAGCTGTATGAGAAGATCGGCGAGCTGGCGGTCGAGCGCGATTTTTTTCGCAAAAGGTCTGGTCCATGAACCCGATCACGCGGCTGTCGCTGGTCGACAGGTCCGACGCTGATCTGTCGATCGTGGCACAGTGCCGGCTGCTGAAGGTTGCGCGATCGACGCTGTATTACCGAGCTGCGCCGGCGAGCGAGGACGATCTGCGTCTGATGCGTCGGCTGGACGAGCAGTATCTGGCGACACCATTCTACGGATCACGCCGCATGGTTTCGGTTCTGCGACGGGAAGGTGAGGCGGTGAACCGCAAACGCGTGCGCCGGCTGATGCGTCTGATGGGGCTTGAGGCGATCTACCAGAAGCCGAACACCAGCCGGCGTCACCCGGAACACAAGGTGTACCCTTATCTTTTGCGAGATCTCGTCATCGACCGGCCGAACCAGGTGTGGTGCGCGGACATCACATACATCCCGCTGTCGAAAGGCTTTGTGTATCTGGTTGCGGTGATGGACTGGTTCAGCCGACGTGTTCTGGCATGGCGAATATCGATCGGGCTGGACATGGCGTTCTGTGTCGAGGCGTTGCAGGACGCACTGGATCGATACGGACAGCCGGAGATATTCAACACCGATCAGGGGGTGCAGTTCACCAGCGGGGATTTCATTGACGAACTGGCGGGCCGCGGTGTGCGCATCAGCATGGACGGCAAGGGGAGGTTTCTCGACAACATCTTCATCGAACGCCTGTGGCGCAGCCTGAAATACGAGGAGGTGTTCATCAAAGCCTACGCGTCGGTTGGCGAGGCGCGCCGTGGCATCAGTGGGTGGCTTGCCTTCTACAACGATGCACGCCTGCACCAGGCCCTCGGCTACCGAACGCCACGGGAAATGTTTGAGAGCACACCGACCTGTGGACATGTGGACAACGCAAGCGCGTTGACCACATCCCCACAGGCACCACATCAGCAACAAAGGGATTTAATCGACATTCAGAACGTGCTATCCAGTTTCGTTGCCCCCTTCGTACGGGTAGGGGGAGTTGCAACCGGTGGGAGTTCTCTTAGCTCGCCCCGTTTCCTGTCCAACGGATGGGGTCCACCTCAAATCGCACTTGTGAATAATCACTCCAGAGCGGTGCGTCCAATAGTCGGCCAACTATAGCTTCCGGCAATTCCGCGTGTTCAAAACGGAACTCGACCAATGCCTCAAGGATGGCGTCGGGATCGATCCTCTCTGGAAGGGATTTGGCCTGCATGGCGCTCGCTAGTGCCGCTCGATTTCAGAATAGACTGCCGCTGGTTGAAGAACGCTTCATCATCTGTAGCACCCTACCAGGCCATTCTGTCAAGACGATGGCCGTGAAGGGCCGCCCCCGGCCCTTGATCCTTAACCTTCGGCGGTGGCTTCCCAGAATCGAGCCCGATGCGCGCCGATTTTCCAGAACATCGGTTACGCGACTTCGAGCATGCTGCAACCGTTAGTTGTCAATTCCTGTAATCGACCTTATGCGCCACGCTCGCTGCGGCCGGTGTGCAATGGGTCGCCGCCTCTTGCGGGCGGGGGCGGGAGGTTGCCAGCTGTGGGCTCTTGTCCCGCTCCCCGCGGCGTCAGGTCTTGTGGGCGGAGGCGCGGTAGATCGCGTCGATCGAGGTGGCGAGGGCCCCCTCGAATTCGGCGTCGCTCATCGACACGCGGAGATCCTGGACGAGGGCGCGCGAGAAGCTGGCGATCATGCCGTGGTTGGCGGCGAGGCGCTGGCAGGCGTCGGCGCGCGTATAGCCGCCCGAGAGCGCCACGACCCGGGCGCAGCGCGGGTGGTTGACGAGCGGCGCGTAGAGGTCGACGACATCGGGCAGGGTCAATTTGAACATGACCTGACGGCCCGCCGGCAAGGCGTCGGTGCGTTTTTTCAATTCGTCGAGCAGGATCGCCTCGGCCCCCTTCTTGTCGGGGCTCTTGATCGACACCTCGGGCTCGAGGATCGGCATCAGCCCGTGCCGGGCGATCTGGTCGCCGAACTCGAACTGCTGTGCGGCGATCGCGGCGATGCCGTCCTTGTTGGCGAGATTGATCACTGAGCGCATCTTGGTGCCGAAAACGCCGAGCTTTGCCGCGCGCTCGCACAATTGATCGAGCTGCGGCATCGGGCGCATCAGCTGGACGCCGTCCTTCTCCGCTTCGAGCCCGCGGTCAACCTTGACAAACGGCACGACGACGCGGTCTTCCCACAGATAGGACGGGGTCGGCTTGCCGCGCACCTCGCCGTCCATGGTGCCCTCGAACAGGATTGTCCCGATGACCTTGTCGCCGGTAAAGGCGGGGGCGGTCATGATGCGCACCCGCATCTCGTGGATCAGCCGAAACATCTTTTGCTGGTCGTCGGTGTAGGCGGTGTCGGGGATGCCGTAGAGGCGCAAGGCGCCCGGCGACGACCCGCCGCTCTGGTCGAGTGCCGCGATAAAGCCGTCCTTGCCGGACATTTGCGCCATCATCTTGTCATTCGCCATCATCGCCTCCTCAGGTTCGGGCCGATGCGCTGGGGAAACCGCGCCCGGCGGCGGGCGATCGACCCCGCCGGTCAAAAGAAGAACGTCAGGTTCTTGGCCATCAACACGTTCTGGTCGAGGATGATCTTGCGCCGCGCGATCTGCCAGCTGTCGCCCACCCGGCGCAACCGGTCCTCGCGCTTGCCCACCAGGATATCGGTCTCGGTCTCGACCCGGTTGCGGTAGATCAGAAACCGGCATTTGGTGGCGACCTCGGCCGGCGCGGCAGGCGACGGGCTCACCTCTATCAACTGGACATTGGAGATCATGTGCGAGATGCGGGAAACGGGCTCCTCGGCCCAATGGATCCCGGTCTGGATCTGCCGCACCCGCCGGGTCAGCGTGTCCTTGCCTTCATCGAACCAGTTGATGTCATGGTCGGCGCGGGTGAATTCGCGCTCCGCCTCGCCGACCTTGACGTTGCGCCGCATCGGCATCCAGTAGCGGACGTCTTCGGCGACCAGCGCCAGCCAATCCTCATAGCGCCGCTCGTCGAGCAGATCGGCCTCGTGGTAGAGGAAATCCTCGATCTCCTGCTTCAGCAGCAGGCGGGTCAGTTGTTCGGTCGTATTCATCCGCAGACCGAGCCGTCGCCCCCGCGAAAGCGGGGGCCCTGGGTATCCTGCCGGGCGTCGCCGCCCCTGGGTTCCCGCTTTCGCGGGAACGACGAAGAGGATTGCGAGCCCAGCAACACGAGAACGGTGGGTGCTACTGCGCGGCGGCGCGCTGAGCTTCGAGCTCCACGTCCCATGGGCCGGGGAAGCGGCCATCGCCCATCAGTTCGCGGGTGAAGACATGGTCCTCGCGCGGCCATTCGGCGCGCGGCATCTCGTAATAGACCTCGACGCCGTTGCCGTCGGGGTCCTTCAGGTAGATGCCCAGCGAGATGCCGTGATCGGCGACCCGGCCGATCGGAACATTTATTTCTTTGAGATGCTGATAGAATTCCTTCAGATCGTCGAGGCTGTCGAGGCGCCAGGCCATATGGTTGAGGCCGACCTGGCCTTTCTCCTGCAATGGAGCGTTCGGCCCCAATTGCATCAGCGCCACCTCGTGCGATTGCTCGCGGTCGGCCGACATGAAAGCGGCCCAGCCCGGGCGGTACTCGTAGGTGTGCAGGCCGAGCACGTCCTCGTACCATTTCTTCGAGCGCTCGGCGTCGCGCACAAACACATTGACGTGCCCCAGATATTTCGGCTTTACGGTCATCTGTCATCCTCCGTCATGAGTTGTCGTCTTCGCGCCCGAGAAATTCCAGGACGCGGTCCATCACTTCCTTTTTCGGGTAGATCGACGCGATCGCGCGCGCCCTGGTCAAGGGGTCGCTGGCGAAGAAGCGTTCATAGAGCACCTGGCGGCCGGCGAAGGCGCTGCCGGCGAGGTCCCAGGCGAGACGGAAGAGCCGCACCCGCTCCTTGGCGCTGGTGTTGTCGGTCGCCAGGTATTGCTCGATATCGGCCCCCAGCGGCCCGCGGAAATCGGCCTCGGTCGGCGCGATCAGAAAGCTGCTCGAGCCCAACAGCTGAATGATCTCGATCATCCGCGGATAGGCGTTCATGAATAGATTGCGCGGACTCTCGACCATCAGCTGGTCGGGGGTCATGACCCCCCACTCGTCTAGCGTGGCGTCGGCCTCGGCGGCGCGCATGCAAGCGCGGGTCATCTGCGCGTAGAGCATCAACTCGCCGATCCGCTCCTCGACATGCGGCAGATGGGAATTGCCCAAGGTCTGCGTCATCAGCAGCGCCACGCCGAGCACGAACTCGCATTTGGCGAGGTTCTTGACCGCACCCTGATGCGCCGAATGCGCCGAGGAATGGGTGACGGCGGCGGTGCGGTTGAGCATGTCGACATCGCCCAGCAGGAACACCCGCTCCCACGGCACCAGCACGTCGTCGAAAAAGACGACGCAATCCATCTCCTCGAAGCGCGAGCCCAGCGGATGGTCGAAATGCGAGCGGCCGAGATCGAAGCTCTCGCGGCAGAGGAATTCGAGTCCTTTGGCGCCGCACGGGATGGCAAAGCTCAGCGCGAACGGGCTATGGCTCTCGGTGTGCCGACCCATGCGCGGCGAATAGACCCCGATCTCGTCGGCGAGCGGCCCCAGGGTCGCCAGGATCCGCGCGCCGCGCACGATAATGCCGGCATCGGTCTCGCGCACGACCTGCAGTGCCGTCCCCTCTTCGAGGTTGAAGACGCCCGAGACGGTGCGGCTGCGCTGCAGGTTGATCAGCGAGTGGGTCAGGGTCAGGTCGTTTTCGCGGATGTATTCGTAATAGCGGCGCATGTTCTCGCCGTATTCGGGCTTGCCCTGCGCGAAAAAGGCCTCAGCCCCGGCCCAGGCGGAATAGGTAACGTTCATGAAATCGGGCGAGCGGCCCATCATGCCGCAGGTGGTCCGCGCCCAGTTCAGCATCATGGCGCGGCGCTTCTCGAGGTCCTCGCGGGTGCGCGGGATGATGAAGGAGAGCCCCACCCGGTCGCCGCTCGTCGGCGACACATAGGTCATCTGGTCGCGCAATTTCGGATCGCATTGCATGTCGTAGAGCGAGGCGATGGCCTTAGCCCCGTTCTTCAGGCCGGGATGCGTGGTGACGTCCTTTACCCGCTCGCCGCCGAGCCAGACTTCCCGCTCCTGCTCGCGCAGGCCTGCGAGGTATTGCTTTCCGGTACGCGCCGGCATCGCGCCACTCCCTGACGGCGGAATCCGGAGTGAGACTACGCCAAGGCCGGGTGGAAAACCAGCAATCCGTCGCGGGTCGACAGTGCCGGCAGCGTGTTGCAGGATGCGGTGGAAAGCAACCCGAAGAAGGAAACGCCAAGATGCCCGAGACGCCGACCTTTGGCCGCTATGCCGAGATCCCCTATGACCAGATGACGCCGGAACAGCAGGAAGGCTACCGGACATTGATCGAGACCCGCGGCCGGCTCCCCGGCCCGAACAAGATCTATGTGCACAACCCCAAGCTGGCGAAGGTGATGGGGCCGCTGGGCGCCTATTTTCGGACCGGCTATTCCCTGAGCGAGCGTGAACGCGAGATCGCGGTCGTCATCATCAACAGCAAGTTTCATTCGGCCTACCCGACTAACGCGCATGAGCGCGCCGGCAAGGCGGCCGGATTGCCGAACGACAAGGTCGAGGCGTTGCTCTCGGGCCTGCCGACTTCGTTCGACGACAAGCGCGAGCAGGTGGTCTACGAAATGGCGACGTGCCTCGCCAATTCGCGCTGGGTCTCGAAGGGGCTTTTCGACCGCGCGGTCGCCGCACTCGGTCACGAGGGCATCACCGACGTGATCACCCTGATGGGCTTTTACAGCAGCGTGTCGATGACCCTGGCCTTCTACGACGTCCCCGCCGGCGCCGAAGGCATGGCCCGCTGACCGCAAAGCTGGGGAGGAAACCGAAATGCCCGAGACGCCGACCTTCGGCCGCTATGCCGAAATCCCCTACGACCGGATGACGCCGGAGCAGCAGGAAGGCTATCGCTCGCTGATCGAGACCCGCGGCGCGCTCGGCGGGCCGAACAAGATCCTGGTGCACAACCCCAAGCTGGCGAAGGTCGTGGGACCGTTCGGCGCGCATTTCCGCACTGGCTATTCATTGAGCGAGCGCGAGCGCGAGATCGCCGTCGTCATCATCAACAGCAAGTGGCGTTCGATCTACCCGACCAACGCCCACGAGCGCGCCGCCAAGGCGGCCGGATTGCCGGCCGACAAGGTCGAGGCGATGCTCTCGGGCCTGCCGACCTCGTTCTCCGACACCCGCCAGCAGGTGGTCTACGAGATGGCGACGTGTCTCGCCAACTCGCGCTGGGTGTCGAAGGGGCTCTACGACCGCGCGGTCGCGGCCTTGGGCCATGTCGGCATTACCGACGTCATCTGCCTGATGGGCCACTACACCAGCGTCTCGATGACACTGGCCTTCTACGACGTACCCGCCGGCGCCGAAGGCATGCAGCGCTGACCCCGGGAGGTCCGCCGCGGCGGACCTCCAGCACCCATGTTGCGCAGGCTCTCGCGCTCTGGCAGAAAGTCCGCAAGAACAACAACAGGTGGTCGTGCAGGACAATCCTAGAGGAGGCGATCGATGGTCACCCGGGCCCCGTTCTTGAAGGCGCGTTACAGCGGCTACCACCATCGCCGGGTTCCGGCCGAGGATGCCGAGCTCACCCATGTCGGCCCGGACACGCCGTGCGGGGAATACATGCGCCGCTTTTGGCAGCCGGTCTGCTATTCGGACGATCTGAAGGACCTGCCGCTCAAGCTCAAAATCCTCGGCGAGGACTTGGTCGCCTTCCGCGACGGCAGCGGCGAGGCCGGGCTTCTGGAATTGCACTGCCCGCATCGCGGCACCTCGCTCGAATTCGGGCTGGTCGGCGAGAAGGGCATCCGCTGCTGCTATCACGGCTGGCTGTTCGGCTGCGACGGCACGATCCTCGAAACCCCGGGCGAGCCAGCGACCAGCACCTTGAAGGACCGGCTGTTCCACGGCGCCTATCCGGTGCACGAGGCGCACGGCATGGTGTTCGCCTATCTTGGCCCGCCCGAAGAGATGCCGGTCTTTCCGACTTACGACAGCTATTCCCGGCCCGGCTATCGCATGATCCCCGGCCGGAAATACTTCTATCCGTGCAACTGGCTGCAAATTCTCGAAAACACAATGGACGCCGTCCATACGGCGTTCCTCCACACGATCGTCAGTGGTGCTGTGTTCACCGACGAGTTCGGCGTCCTGCCAGAGCTGGAGTTCGCCGAGACCCCGGTCGGGATCATCTACATCGCGACCCGCCGCGTCGGCGACAACATCTGGGCGCGGATGGTCGAGAATGTGTTGCCGAACCTGCAGCAGGTGGCGCCGATCTGGGAAACCGGCCATCACGCGCACCCGTTCAGCGGCCCGATGATGAGCCGCTGGATCGTGCCGCTCGACAACACCAACACGATGCTGATCGAATTCCGCCACGTCAGCGAGACCGAGGGGGTCGTCACGCCCGATTGGTGGGCCGACCGCAGCATCATGCTCCCGGGGCAGCTCGGAATGGATACCTACGAAGAAAGCCAGCGGCATCCCGGCGATTTCGAGGCGCAGGTGTCGCAGCGCCCGGTCGCCGTCCACGGTCTCGAGCATCTCGCCACCACCGACCGCGGCATCAGCATGTTCCGCAACCAACTCCGGCATGGCATTCGTGCGGTCAAGGCAGGCAAAGACCCCGATGGGCTGTATCGCGACGGCGGGGTGATCCCGACCTACTGCAACGATACGGTCGTGCGTGTGCCGCCGGCCAAAACGCCGGAGCTCGACAAGAAACTGATGCGCGCGACCGGACGGCGGCTCGCCGACGGCTACATCAAACAGCCGCCCCTGCTCGCCGCCGCCGAATAGGCGACGCTGTCCGGCCTGCCGACCTCGTTCTCCGACACCCGCGAGCAGGCATCCACTGCCTCGCCAATTCGCACTGAGTGTCGAGGGGCTCTACGACCGTCGGTCGCGGCGTTTGGACATGTCGGCATTACCGACGTCATCTGTCTGATGGGCCACTACACCAGCATCTCGATGACATTGGCGTTCTACGACATGCCCGCCGGCGCCGAAGGTAGGCAGCGCTGACCCGGCGGGGGAGCGGCCTCGCAGCGGCTTTCCTGGCTTATCGCCGAGGTTTATCCTCTCTGCACCAGTGAGACGGAGACCAGCATGACCGCAGCGAAAGGCTTTGTGATACCCGCGGGCGGCGGCAAGCGCTTCGACAGCCCGGCACCGGGCCGCTATTTCGCCTTGAAGCTCCTCGGACGCGAGACCGGCGAGAGCATCATGACGTTCGAGGAGACCCTGCCGGCCGGCACCGCGAGCCTGTATCACCTGCACCGCGACAGCGACGAGGTCGCGTGGGTGCTCGACGGCGAGTTCACCTTCAAGATCGGCGACGAGATTGCGGTCGGCGGCCCCGGCACCTGCGCGTTCATGCCGCGAGACCTCGCGCATGCCTGGAAGAACACCGGCAGCGAGACCGGCCGCGTGCTGTTTTTGTACACCCCGGCCGCCGCCGGCGGCTTAATCGAGGCGCTGTCCGAGCACCGCCCGGGCAACGACGACGAACGCCGGGATCTTTTCGAGCGCCACCGCTGGCAGGTTGTCGGCCCGAACCCGCTTTGAGGCGAGCGACGGGCGCAAGCGCGGCCTCGAGCCGCCTCCGGTGCTGCGCCGTCGTGGCGGTCGGGAAATGCCTCATCCTGAGGAGGCCGCGAAGGCGGCCGTCTCGAAGAGCCCGCCCCCGCGAAGGCGGGGGACGCACGCCGCCGATCCAGTCGATCCGGGATTTCTTTCCCGGCCGTAGCGCAAACCCGCCTCAATCGGAGCCGCGGTCGGCGGCGTGCAGGCGAAACGACACGGCCCCGTAGGTACTCACCAAATAGGGCACGAGATAGGTCAGCGTGAGCTTGGCTACTTCGAGGCGCTGACCGGAAAAAAGCTTGTCGCCTTGGTTGATCAGGTTGAGCACGGTGCCGACGATCGCCGCGACCCAGAGCGAGCGGCGCGGGACGCCGCCGGTTACTGCGTAGCGCCAGACGAGCCGCCAGCCTTTCCCGTCGTTCACGACAGCCAGCGCTTGCGACGGCGGTAGTGCTTGAGGTTGCGGTAGGATTTGCGCGTACCGGCCTCGTTGAGCCCGAGATAGAACTCCTTGATGTCGGAATTCTGGCGTAGCCCCTCGGCCGGGCCTTCCAGCACGATGCGACCATTCTCCATGACATAGCCGTGGTCGGCGATCTCCAGCGCCAGCGCCGCGTTCTGCTCGACCAGCAGCACGGTCAGCTGCTGCTCTTCCTTGAGCCGGCGAATGATGCCGAAGATCTCCTCGACGAGCTGCGGCGCCAGCCCGAGCGAGGGTTCGTCGAGCAGGATCACCCTGGGGTCGGACATCAGGGCCCGGCCGATCACCAGCATCTGCTGCTCCCCGCCCGAGAGATAGCCGGAGGGCTGGTGGCGGCGCTCCTTCAAAGGCGCGAAAATGTCGTAAACGCGTTCGATGCTGTTCCGGACCGCCCCGAAATCGCGGCGGGTGTGCGCCCCGGCGACGAGATTGTCCTCGACCGTCAGGTTCTCGAACACACGCCGCCCCTCGAACACCTGCGCCACCCCGCGTTGGACGACCTTGTGCGGCGGCAGGCGGTCGAGCCGCTCGTCGTCGAGCTGGATGGCGCCCTTGGTCACCTCGCCGCGCTCCGAGTGCAACAGCCCGGAGATCGCCTTCAGGGTCGTCGTCTTACCGGCTCCGTTGGCGCCGAGGAGGGTGGTGATGCGACCCTCCTCGGCAACCAGCGAGACGCCCTTCAGCACCAGGATGGCGTTGTCGTAGACGACCTCGATATTGTTCAGCGTCAGCATCGGGCGGCCTCGGTGCGCGGCTACTCGGCAGTCTTGATCGCGTTCTCGACGACATCGCGATAGGCGCGGAACCAGTCCGTTTCCTTGACGAATTTGCCGTCATGGACCTGGAAGACCTGCACCCAGCCGCCGCCTTCGTGGTCGGTCGGGGTCACCTGCAACGGCGGAACGAGCCCGCCGAGGGTGAAGTCGTGAATCTGCTCCAGGCCCTGCTTGATGTCAGTGCCGGTGGGCGGCTTGCCGCCGGTCGCTTTCAGCGCGTTGCGGATCGCCTCGACATGGATCGCGGCCTGCAGCAAGCCCCGGTTGTAATAGACGGTATTGTCGTCCATCAGCTTGAACGGCGCCTTGCCGTCCTTTTTGTACATGTCCTTGATCTGCTTGCGCACCGGATAGTCGTCGCCGGCACCGGCAAATTGCATCGCGTGGTAGCCTTCGGCGATGCCGAACCCGCCCGCCGCCTCGATGTCGGCCTCGGAGGAGGCCCACACCAGGCCGACCACCTTGGAGAGTGGATAGCCGTTTGCCTTGAACGCCTTGATCGACAGGGCCGGCGACCGTCCGAAGAGATGCGAGATCACAAAGTCTGGGCGATAGCGCTGGGTGATGTCGAGCACCTGCGCGCCGATCTCGACGCCGGGCGGCGGCACGGCAAAGGTGCGCAGATCGAACCCCTCGCGTTTCTGCAATGCCTCGATGATCGGCAGCGGCTCGCGGCCGGCAGGGTTATCGTAGAAGATGTAGGCGATCTTCTTGTCCTTGAGGCTGCCGCCGAGTTTGTCCTTGACGAATTGGACCGCCGCCGCACCCTGCGACCAATAGGTCGCGGCGATCGGGAACAGGTAAGGGTAGCGGTTGCCGTCGGCCGCCGCAGCAATGCCAAACCCCGGCGAGGTCGTGGCAATCTTGTCCTGCTCCAGCCGCTGGTTCAGCGCCACGGTCATCGGCGTGCCGTAGAGCGTCATCAGAACCGCACCTTCGGCCTTCTGGCGCTCGTAGGCTTCGACCGCCTGCGGCACTTTGTACTGATTGTCGATCTCGTCGGGTTTTATCTTGTAGCCGTCGATGCCGCCCGTCGCGTTGATGAGCGCGTAGTAGTCCTCCATCGCCGGACACAGCACGACGCCGGTGATCTGGGTCGGCCCGGTACGGTCGCATTGGACCCCGATGCTGATCTCCTTCTGCTGCGCCGCGGCCGGGCCCGCGAGCCACAGCCCAATTGCCGCACCCAACGCGAAGGCCGGCCGCGTCAGCCTGATCGATCCCATCGCTCTCCTCCCAATCTCCTGCACCGCACCCGGCAGTTGGCCCGTCCTCTTCAATCCCGGACGGGCCAAGCCCGGCACCTGCTATTCCGCGGTCTTGACCGCGTTCTCGACGACATCGCGGTAGGCGCGGAACCAGTCGGTCGCCTTGACGAACTTGCCATCGTGGACCTGGAACACCTGCACCCAGCCGCCGCCCTCGTGGTCGGTCGGCGTGATCTGCAGCGGCGGCACCAGCCCGCCCAGGGTGAAGTCCTTTATCTGCTCCAACCCCTGCTTGACCTGTTCGCCGGTCGGCTTTTGGCCGCCGCTCAACTTGAGCGCGTTGCGGATCCCCTGGACCTGGATCGCCGCCTGCAACAAGCCGCGGTTGTAGATGACAGTATCATCCAGCCCCTTTGGCAACTCCTTGCCTTCCTTCTTGTACATCGCCTTGATCTGCTGCCGCACCGGATAGTCGTCGCCGGCGCCGGCGAACTGCATCGTGTTGTAGCCCTCGGCCACCCCCCAGCCGCCGGCCGCGGCGATGTCGGCTTCGGCCGAGGCCCAGACGAGTCCGACCACCTTTGAGAGCGGGTATCCGGCACCCTTCAACCCCTTGATCATCACCGAGGGCGAGCGGCCGAACAGGTGGGCGATCACAAAGTCGGGATGATAGCGCTGGGTGATGTCGAGGATCTGCGCCCCCATCTCGACCCCAGGCGGCGGCACGGCGAAGGTGCGCAGCTCGAACCCTTCCGACTTCTGCAAGGCTTCGAGGATCGGCATCGGCTCCTTGCCGGCCGGGTTGTCGTAGTAGACGTAGGCGATCTTCTTGCCTTTCAGACTGCCGCCCAATTTATCCTTGGCGAACTGGACCGCGGCCGCACCCTGCGACCAATAGGTCGCGGCGATCGGGAACAGGTAGGGAAACCTGGTCCCGTCGGCGGCCGCGGCGATACCGAAGCCGGGCGAGGTCGTCGGCATCTTGTCCTGCTCGAGCCGCTGGTTCAGCGCGACAGTCTGCGGCGTGCCGTAGAGGGTCATCATCACGACGCCCATCTGCTTTTGCCGCTCATATGCCTCGATCCCTTGCGGGACCTTGTACTGGTTGTCGATCTCGTCGCCGCGAATCTTCCAGCCGTCGACACCGCCCTCTGAGTTGACCAGCGCATAGTAATCCTGCATCGCCGGGCACAGTACCGTGCCGACGATCTGGGTCGGACCGGTGCGGTCGCACTGATCGCCGATCACCAGCTCCTTCTGATCGGCTGCCGCCGCCGGGCCCACGAGCCACAGCGCCGCCGCCGCGCCCGCCACGACCGATAGCAAATTCGGCCTTATCCTTGTCATCACTGCTCCTTTGGTTTTATTCCCGTTATCCTGCTATTCCGCGGTCTTGATCGCATGTTCGACGACATCGCGATAGGCGCGGAACCAGTCCGTTTCCTTGACGAACTTGCCGTCGTGGACCTGGAAGACCTGCACCCAGCCGCCGCCTTCGTGGTCGGTCGGGGTCACCTGCAACGGCGGAACGAGCCCGCCGAGGGTGAAGTCGTGAATCTGCTCGAAGCCCTTCTTGACATCCTCTCCGGTCGGCTTGTTGCCGCCAGTCAGCGCCAATGCATGACGGATCGCCTCGACATGCAACGCGGCGTTGAGGAGGCCGCGATTGTAGATGACGGTATCGTCCATCTCCTTCGGCGGATCCTTGCCGTCCTTCTTGTACATCGCCTTGATTTCCTGGCGCACCGGATAGTCGTCGCCGGCGCCGGCAAACTGCATCGTATGATAGCCCTCGGCCACCCCCCAGCCGCCGGCCGCGGCGATGTCGGCTTCGGCCGAGGCCCAAACCAGCCCGATCGCCTTCGATAGCGGATAGCCCGCCCCCTTGAACCCCTTGATCATTACCGACGGCGAGCGGCCGAACAGGTGGGCGATCACGAAGTCGGGCCGGTAGCGCTGAGTAATGTCGAGGATCTGCGCCCCCATCTCGACCCCCGGCGGCGGCACCGCGAAAGTGCGCAACTCGAACCCTTCGGTCTTCTGCAAGGCCTCGATAATCGAGATCGGCTCCTTGCCGGCGGGATTGTCGTAATAAACATAGGCGATCTTCTTGCCCTGCAGGCTGCCACCGAGCTGGTCCTTGACAAATTTGACGGCGGCCGCACCCTGCGACCAATAGGTCGCGGCGATGGGAAAGAGATACGGGAACCGCACGCCGTCGGCGCCCGCGGCAATGCCGAAGCCGGGCGAGGTCGTCGGCATATGGTCGCGCTCCAGCCGCTCGTTGAGCGCCACGGTCTGCGGTGTGCCGTAGATCATCATCGAGACGGCGCCCATTTGTTTCTGACGCTCATAGGCCTCGACCGCCGGCGGCACCTTATATTGCTGGTCGATCTCGTTGTATTCGAGCTTCCAGCCGTCGATCCCGCCCTTGGAGTTGATCAGGCTGATGTAGTCCTGCTGCGCCGGGCAGATGACGACGCCGACGATCTGGGTCGGGCCGGTGCGGTCGCACTGGGCGCCGATCAACAACTCCTTCGTCTGCGCCGTGGCACTTCCGGCGAGCGCCAGCCCGGCGGCGAGGCCCGCCGCGAGCCCCAACATGCTCCTAGATAAGCTCGTCATCGTGGTTCCTCCCTCTGTTTGCCTGCCGTTCGGTCAATAAGAAAACGGCCACACGCGAAAGTAGTTTCTTATGTTGCGCCACAGGCGGTTGAGGCCTTCAGGCTCGACCACCAGGAAGAGGATGATCAGCCCGCCGAACATGACGAGCCGCAGGTTCGGGATCACGTTCAAGAGATCGGCCTGGGAGAAAATGAGGCTCCCGAAGCCTTCGAGAAACCAGCGGGTCGCGATCGGCAAGAGGGTCACGAAGATCGCGCCGAAGACCGAGCCCAGGACCGAGCCGAGGCCGCCGATGATCACCATCGCCAGATAGTCGATCGACACGTCGATCTGGAACTGCTCGTAATTGGCGATCCCGAGATAGTAGCTCTCCAGCACCCCGGCGACCCCGGCGTAGAACGACGAGATCGAAAACGCAAAGAGCTTGTAGCGGAAGATGTTGATGCCGATGATCTCGGCGGCGATGTCCTGGTCGCGGATCGCGATGAAGGCGCGGCCGATCCGGCTGCGTACCAAATTCAGGGTGCCGATCAGCGCCAGCACCACGAACAGCATCAGGAACACGTAGATCTGTGCCTCGGTCTTGAGCTGGAGGCCGAGGAAGGACGGGCGCGGGATCGTAATCGAGGCCTGCACCCCACCCGAGATCCACTGCACGTGGTTGATCGTCCACTCGATGATCAGCTGAGCGGCCAGCGTGGCTATGGCGAGGTAGATGCCCTTGATGCGAAGCGACGGGATGCCGACGAGCGCGCCGATCAGCGCCGCCATCAGCCCGCCGGCCGGGATCGCGACCCAGAACGGCATGCCGAGCCGCACGATCAAATTGGCCGCAGTATAGGCCCCGACCGACATGAAGGCGCCGTGGCCGATCGAGATCTGCCCGGTGTAGCCGACCAGGATGTTGAGGCCGAGTGCGCCGACGATGGCGATCAGGATCAGGTTCAGGATCGAGAGGTAATAGTCGCCGAGGAACAGCGGCGCGGCCGCGACGAACAGGCCCGCCAGCACCGCCACCGTCCATTTGGCGATCGGCAATGGGTAAAGCGCCATGTCGGCGGCATAGCTGGTTTTGAAGACGCCGGCCTCGCGATGAAACATGGCTCCTGTTCCGGCGCCTTTCCTCTAGACCCGCTCGATGCGGCGGCGGCCGAAGATCCCTTCGGGCCGCACCATCAGGGCGGCGATCATCAGCACATAGGGTGCGAAATCCTTGGTGCCGCCGCCGACGATCGGGTCGAAATAACCGGCGGCGAGGCTTTCGACGACGCCAACGATCAGCCCGCCCACGACGGCGCCGATCACCGAATCGAGGCCGCCGAGGATCACCACCGGGAAGACCTTGAGGCCGACCAGCGCCAGCTGGTTGTCGACGCCGAGCATGGCGCCCCAGACGACCCCGCCCAATGCCGAGACGACGCCGGCCATCGCCCAGGCGAAGGCGAAATAGCGCTGGACGTTGATCCCCATCGCCATTGCCACCTGCTGGCTGTCGGCGACCGCGCGCATGGCGATGCCGACCCGGCTCTTCAGGAAAAACCAGGTGAAGCCGCCGAGGAAAAGAAGGCTGACTTCGGCGCCGACGAGCTGTACGGGCGGCAGCATCAGGGGGCCGAGAAAGATGGGCGTGTCGCCGATCGGCATCGCGATGGCGCGGGTGCCGGCGCCGAAGAACAGTACCGCCACACCTCTGAGCACCGCAGCGAGCCCGATCGTCGCCATCACGACGGCGATGATCGGCCGCCCGATCAACGGCCGCAGGACGACGCGTTCGAGCCCGAACCCCAGCGCCACCATGCCGGCGACCGCGATCAGCGCCGCCAACCAGAACGACAACCCGGCCATCCCGATCGCAGCGGCGGCGATGAAGCCGGCGAACATGACGAACTCGCCCTGTGCGAAATTGATCGCGTCGGTCGCCTTGTAGATCAGCACAAAGCCCAGCGCGATCAGCGCATACATCAGCCCGATCAGCACCCCGTTGGTGACCAGGACCAGGGTGAACGTCCAGTCGAACTCAGGCATTGGCGGGCTCGGCATTGGCGGGCTCAGGCATAGGCGGGCTCGGCATAGGTGGTACGCGCCGGGGCGACGGCGCCGGCGACGTCCTCGATCGCCATCCGCGCCTCCAGCGTGGCCTTGCGCCCGTCCTCGTAGGTGATCTCGGTCGCCACCGCGATCTCATTGTCGCCGCGGTACAATGCCTCGATCACGGCTTCATATTTCTCGGCGACGAAGTGGTGGCGAATCTTGCGGGTACGTGCGATCTCGGCGTCGTCGGCGTCGAACTCCTTGTTCAGCAGCAGAAAGCGGCAGATGCAGGCGGCGCCCGGCAGGCTGGCGTTGCACTTGACAATTTCTTCCGCGATCAGCCGGCGCACCTCGGGCTTGGCGCTCAAATCCTGAAACGAGGTGTAGGCGAGATTGCGTCGCTCGGCCCAATTGCCGACGGTGCCGAGATCGATCGCAATCATCGCCGCGACGAAGGGCCGCCGATCGCCAAAAGCCACCGCCTCGGCGATGAATGGGCTGAATTTCAGCTTGTTTTCGACGAATTGCGGTGCGAACGGGGTGCCGTCGCCGAGCTTGCCG
>CAWAFE010000055.1:0-147233 GCA_963781215.1 uncultured Alphaproteobacteria bacterium | reverse complement strand
AAAGCGCCATGTCGGCGGCATAGCTGGTTTTGAAGACGCCCGCCTCGCGATGAAACATGGCTCCTGTTCCGGCGCCTTTCCTCTAGACCCGCTCGATGCGGCGGCGGCCGAAAATCCCTTCGGGCCGCACCATCAGGGCGGCGATCATCAGCACATAGGGTGCGAAATCCTTGGTGCCGCCGCCGACGATCGGGTCGAAATAACCGGCGGCGAGGCTTTCGACGACGCCAACGATCAGCCCACCCACGACGGCGCCGATCACCAAATCGAGGCCGCCGAGGATCACCACCGGGAAGACCTTGAGGCCGACCAGCGCCAGCTGGTTGTCGACGCCGAGCATGGCGCCCCAGACGACCCCGCCCAATGCCGAGACGACACCGGCCATCGCCCAGGCGAAGGCGAAATAGCGCTGGACGTTGATCCCCATCGCCATCGCCACCTGCTGGCTGTCGGCGACCGCGCGCATGGCGATGCCGACCCGGCTCTTCAGGAAAAACCAGGTGAAGCCGCCGAGGAAGAGGAGGCCGACTCCGGCGCCGACGAGCTGCACGGGCGGCAGCATCAGGGGGCCGAGAAAGATGGGCGTGTCGCCGATCGGCATCGCGATGGCGCGGGTGCCGGCGCCGAAGAACAGTACCGCCACACCTCTGAGCACGGCGGCGAGCCCGATCGTCGCCATCACGACGGCGATGATCGGCCGCCCGATCAACGGCCGCAGGACGACGCGTTCGAGCCCGAACCCCAGCGCCACCATGCCGGCGACCGCGATCAGCGCCGCCAGCCAGAACGGCAACCCGGCCATCCCGATCGCGGCGGCGGCGATGAAGCCGGCGAACATGACGAACTCGCCCTGTGCGAAATTGATCGCGTCGGTCGCCTTGTAGATCAGCACAAAGCCCAGCGCGATCAGCGCATACATCAGCCCGATCAGCACCCCGTTGGTCACCAGGACCAGGGTGAACGTCCAGTCGAACTCAGGCATTGGCGGGCTCAGGCATTGGCGGGCTCAGGCATAGGCTGGCTCACGCGCCGGGGCGACGGCGCCGGCGACGTCCTCGATCGCCATCCGCGCCTCCAGCGTGGCCTTGCGCCCGTCCTCGTAGGTGATCTCGGTCGCCACCGCGATCTCATTGTCGCCGCGGTACAATGCCTCGATCACGGCTTCATATTTCTCGGCGACGAAGCGGCGGCGAATCTTGCGGGTCCGTGTGATCTCGGCGTCGTCGGCGTCGAACTCCTTGTTCAGCAGCAGAAAGCGGCAGATGCAGGCGGCACCCGGCAGGCTGGCGTTGCACTTGACAATTTCTTCCGCGATCAGCCGGCGCACCTCGGGCTTGGCGCTCAAATCCTGAAACGAGGTGTAGGCGAGATTGCGTCGCTCGGCCCAATTGCCGACGGTGCCGAGATCGATCGCAATCATCGCCGCGACGAAGGGCCGCCGATCGCCAAAAGCCACCGCCTCGGCGATGAATGGGCTGAATTTCAGCTTGTTTTCGACGAATTGCGGTGCGAACGGGGTGCCGTCGCCGAGCTTGCCGACATCCTTGGCGCGATCGATGATCACGAGATGGCCGCGCCCATCGACAAATCCGGAATCGCCGGTGCGGAACCAGCCGTCGTCGCCAAACGCCTCGACCGTCGCCTCGGGCTGCTTGTAATAGCCCTTGAACACGCCGGCCGAGCGGATCAGCACCTCGCCATCCTCGGCGATGCGCACCTCGGTGCCCGGCATCGCGCGGCCGACTGTGCCGGGGTCGACCTCGCCATCCGGCTGCAAGGAGGCGAGCCCGGACAGCTCGGTCGAGCCCCAGACCTGCTTGATGTTGATCCCGAACGAGCGGAAGAAGCGGAAGGTGTCGGGGCCGAGCGGCGCGCCGCCGGTGTAGACCCAGCGGGCGCGGCGCAGGCCGAGCTGGTCGCGCACCGGGGCATAGACGAGAAAATTACCCAGCGCCGAGCTTAGCCGCATCAGGAGCGGCGCCCGTTGCCCTCGCCCGCGAGCGCTTCCACCCGCTCGGCAAGGGCGCGGAAATATTCGAACAGCCGACGTTTCAGCGGCGTCGCATCGGCCGCGCGCACCCGCAGCTGGGTCAGCATATTCTCCCAAATCCGCGGCGGCGCCAGGGCGATCGTCGGCCCAAGCTCGCGCAAGTCACGCTGCACCGTGTCCGGCCGCTCCGGGCAGTTGCAGGTGAAGCCGACGAGCAGTGTCAGCACCAGCGACAACAGCAAGTCGCCGATCCACGCCATCGGCAGATAGCACAGCAAATTATCGGTCGGGCGGATGTCCTCCGCCGCGGCGAAGGCCTCGGCCGAGCTTATGAGATTGGCGTGCGACAGCATCACCCCTTTGGGATTGCCCGTGGTCCCGGAGGTATAGGTGAGGAGCGCCAGATCGTCGGGCTCGCCCTTGTCGATCTCGGCCTCGACATGGCCCTCGTGCGAGCGCGCGAACTCGCGGCCGTCGGCCTGGATCCGGCCGAACGCCCGCAGAAATGGCATGTCATAGTGCTGCATGCCTCGTGGATCGTCATAGACTACGAGCTCGAGGTGCGGCAGCCGTCCCTTCAGCGACAGGATCTTATCGACCTGCTCCTGGTCCTCGGCCACGACCACCGAAATCTCGGCATGGTTCAGGACATAGACCATCTCGGCGGCGATCGCATCCTGGTACATCGGCACGGCCACGCCGCCGAGGCATTGCGCCGCGACCTGCGCCCAATAGAGCCGCGGCCGGTTGTCGCCGATCACCGCCAGCTTGCCGCCGCGCCCAAAGCCGTGCGCGGCAAGGCCCGCCGCGAAGTCGCGCACCTCATGCCAATACTGCGCCCAAGTGAAGGTTTGCCAGATGCCGAGGGTCTTTTCGCGGATCGCCGGCCGACCGGCCGTCGTCTCGGCGTTGCGGCGCAACAGCCGCGGCAAGGTTGTCGCAGTTGTCATTCGGCGGCCTCCTCGCGCTCCGCGACGCTGCCGAGATAGGCGCGGATCACGTCGGGGTGGCGCTGCACCTCAGCCGGGCTGCCTTCGGCGATCTTGCGGCCGCGGTCGAGCACCGCGACGTGCTCCGAAATGTCCATCACCACCGCCATGTCGTGCTCGATCAGGATAATCGTCGTCCCCCACTCCCGGTTCACCTCGAGGATAAAGCGGGCCATGTCCTCTTTTTCTTCCTGGTTCATGCCGCCCATCGGCTCGTCGAGCAGCAGCACCGTCGGCTCCAGCGCCAGGGCCCGGCCGAGCTCGACCCGCTTTCTGAGGCCGTAGGCGAGCCCGCTGGTCGGCTGCTTGCGCAGATCCTCGAGCTCGAGCAGCTCGATCAGCTCCTCGACCCGGGCGCGATGCGCCACTTCCTCGCGCTGCGCCAGCCCCCAATAAACGAAAGAGGACAACACCCCCGCCTTCATCCGCACATGCCGGCCCAGCATGATGTTGTCGAGCACGGTCATGCCGGCGAAGAGTGCAATGTTCTGAAACGTGCGAGCGATGCCCATCGCCGCGATCTGTGACGGCCGGCTGCCGGTGATGTCCCGGCCCTCGAAAGTGATCGAGCCAGTGTCGGGCCGGTAGAAGCCGCTGATCATATTGAGGAGCGATGTCTTGCCGGCGCCGTTCGGGCCAATGATCGACACCAGACCGCCGCGGCGGACCGACAGCGTTACGCCGTCGACCGCTCGCACGCCGCCAAAATGCTTCGAAACGCCGGAGACCGCGAGCTGCGTCTCACCCGGCGCAGCCCCGGGGTTCGTCACATGGCCGAGCACGATGTCTCCCGCATTTCCTCACCGACCCCTTAATTGCCTATGCTCGCTTGTTCTGGCGGCTATGATGCTGATACGTGCGCGAGAATGCAATCGTAGATGTCAGCAGGCCACTGCAACCCTCAGTAGATATAATACATGCCAATACGTTTGTAGGGAAAAGTCCATGAACGTTATGCGGCATCTGTTCTGGTTCTTATGCGCCGCCGCCATAGCGGCGTGCGAGAGCCAGCCTGAGGTGCCGCCGGAGGCCTATTTGATCCAGGCTCGGGCACGGCTTTCCTCCGATATCCAGCAATGTTCGAGAACCTATCGCTACGATCCCGATAGTGTTGCTGGATTACCCGAACGGGCGCTCGCGCCGGGCGAACTCTTGTGGCATCAGTGCGCGTATGAGGCAATGAGGAATTACGAAGAAGCGAACCCGCCGCTCGCACCTCTGTATAATTCGTTTATCGAACAAGATGTCCTTTTGACAAATGGATTGATGCAGGGTCAGATGACCCGCAGTCAACGGCGAACCAAGATCGTGCGGCTGTTGGCTCGGATCAAGACGGCGGAACAGGAACAGATCGACGGAAGCCGGGCAGAAGAGGAAAAGAAGAAACGACAGGTGCGCAATATGTATGATTTGTTTCGGTCTTTCGGCTACGGCGCCGTGGCGGGCGTCAGAGGGTCTTGAGAGGATGCCCGAACCGCAGACCCTGCCGACGACTGTGCTGACCGGGTTTCTCGGCAGCGGCAAAACGACGCTGCTGCGCCGCGCCCTCGCCTCCCCCGCGCTCGCCGACACCGCCGTCGTCATCAACGAGATCGGCGAGATCGCGATCGACCATCACCTCGTCGATTTTGTCGAGGGCAGTGTGATCGAATTGCCGGGCGGCTGCCTGTGCTGTGCTGTGCGCGAGGATCTGGCGCGGACTTTGCGCGGGCTCCTCGACCGGCGCGAAGCCGGCGAGATCCGGCGGTTCCGCCGCATCGTCGTCGAGACTACGGGCCTCGCCGACCCGGCGCCGATCCTGTTCACGCTCGGCGCCGATCTGATGCTCGACCACTCCCTGCACCTGGCGCGGGTCGTCACCCTGGTCGACGCCGTGCACGGCGCCCTGAGCCTCGATCGCTTTGCCGAGGCCGGGCGGCAGGCGGCACTCGCCGACACGCTGGTCGTCACCAAGACCGATCTGGCACCTTTCAGCCCTGAGCTCGCACGCCGGCTCGATGCGCTAAACGACCGGGCCGAGCGCATCCTCGCGACCGAGGCGACCGATCCGGGTGCTGTGCTGTTCGCCGTAGGAGAACGCTCTAAGGCTCCCGCCATGCCGATGGAGCCGATCGCCGCCCACAGCCACGGCATCGACAGCTTCGGCGTCGTGCTCGGCGGCGAGATCAGCCGTCTCGACTTCGCCCGCGCGCTCGGCGGGCTCGCCGGCGCGCGCGGCAGCGACCTGTTGCGGGTCAAGGGGATCGTACGCTTCTCCGACCGGCCCGATCGGCCGGCGGTGGTGCAGGCGGCACAGCATTCGCTCTTCGCGCCGGAATGGCTCGACGAGTGGCCGGCAGATTGGCCCGAGGCTGACCGGCGCAGCCGCCTCGTCTTTGTCGTGCACGACATCCCGCGAGCCGAGATCCTCGCCCATTTCGCCTTTGCCGCGCCCACGGTCTGGCGCTCGCCCTCATAGGAGGCTCAGATGTTCGACATCATCGTCTCGGGCGGCCTCGCCGTCCTCCCCTCGGGTCCGGAGCCGGCCGATATCGGCGTCGCCGGCGAGCATATCGCCGCAATCGGCGCGCCTGGCAGCCTCGCCGCGATCGGCGCGGGCCGGGTCGTAGACGCCGCGGGCCAGATCGTGATCCCGGGCGGGATCGATCCGCATGTGCATTGCCGCTGGCCGATCGTCGTGCCCGGCACCACCCAGCATCAGATGACGGAAGGGCCGGCACGTGTCAGCCAAGCGGCGCTGCATGGCGGCACGACGACGATCATCGATTTTGCGCTGGTCGGAGACGGCGACGCGGTGCAGCCGGCGATCGAGCGCCGGCAGCAGGAATGGGCCGGCGACTGCCACGGCGACTACGCCTTTCACACGATGGTGCAGGGCAAGCTGGCACCCGAAATTTATTCGCAGCTCGCCGAAGCGGTCGAGGCGGGACATCCGAGCGTCAAAATCTTCACGACCGACATCACCCCCAGCCGCAAGGGGCGCATGGTCGATTTCGGCGGCATCTGGGAGGTCTTGAAGGTGCTGGCCAAATCCGGCGGCATCGCGGCGATCCACGCGGAGGACAACGACCTCGTCATGCACATGTACGAGAAGCTGATCCGCGAGGACCGCACCGGCTTTGAGAACATGGCCGAGGTACACAACACCCTCTCCGAGGATCTGTCGTTCAACCGGGTGATCCGATTGGCGTCCAATATCGAGGGTGCCGCACTCTACATGATGCACACCTCGGCCGCGACCGGGGTCCGCGCGATCGCCGCCGCGCGCGCCAACGGCGTGCCGATCTACGGCGAGACCCTGCACCAATACCTGATGTATTCGGCCGAGGACTACAAACGCCCGAACGGGCAGATTTACCACACCTACCCCTCGCTCAAATTTCGCGAAGACCAGGAGGCGCTGTGGGCGGCCACCGACCATGGCGCGATCCAGACCGTCGCCACCGACGAGATCTGTTGCCCATTGCGGATCAAGCTGCAGGGGCGGCGCATTGACGACACGACCGGCGGCAATGCCGGGGTCGAGCCGCGGCTGTCCTTGATCTACACCGAGACGGTCGAGAAGCGCGGCTACGGGCTCTCCGATTTCGTCGGCCTCGTCTCCTCGAACGCCGCGAAGATCATGGGTCTTTACCCGCGCAAGGGCGCGCTCGCGGTCGGCTCGGACGCCGATATCGTGCTGCTCGATGCACGCCGGCGCCACATCGTGCGCGCCGCCGAGATGCACGAGGCGGACTACAGCCCGTGGGAGGGCCGCGACCTCGCCGCCTGGCCCTCGCTCACCATGTTGCGCGGCAAAATCGTCGTCGACGGCGTCACCTTCCACGGCGACCCCAAGGACGGCCAGTTCCTCCCCCGCAAGGTGCCCGGACGAGGTCCGGAGCCGACCGGCGGTGTGATGGGACGGCAAACAGACCTCGAAAAGCATTCCCGCACAAATTCAGCGCGTCAGGCTGAACCTGATCGTGACTGATACCTCGATGCGCGGCTGGGTCATGTCGGCGGGAAACGGCGGCACGACGGCGCCCTTCATCATCTCGGCGACCGCGGCATCGAGATCGGGGTAGCCCGAGCTCTTGACGATTGCGTATTCGGCGACCCGGCCGTTGCGCTCGACCGCGAAGCGCAGCACCGCCCGGCCCTCCTCACCGCGTTCGCGCGCACTTTCGGGATAGCGTTTGTGGCTGTCGAGCCAGGCGGCCAGCAGCGCCTGGTAGCCCGGGCTAATTTCCACCGGCGCCGGGGGCGCCGGAGCCGGTGCGGGTGCGAACGCCGTCTGCGGAGCGGCGGCGGGCGGAACAAAGCTCGGGGCCGGCTCCGACTGTGACGGCCGCGGGGCCGGCCTGGGCAGCGCCGGGGCCGGAGGCTTGCGCGGTGGTGGTGGCGGCGGCGGTTCGGGAGCGGCGACGGTGGCTTCCGGCGCGGGCGGCGGCGGCTCGATCGCGGGGGGCGGTGGTGGCGGCGTGACAGGAGGCGGCGGTTCCTCGGCCGGCGGCGGAGGAGAGGGTGGCGGCGGCGTTTCCGTCGGGATCGGCGGCGGCGGCGCGGGCGGCGGCTCCGGCTTCGGCAGCGACGGCACGACGGCGACTTCGATCCCCTCGGGAGCGGGCATTTGCGGGGCGGGCGGCGCCGGCGACGGCAACAGCAGCAACAATGCCAGCACCGCGGTATGCGCCGCCAGCGACAACGCCAGGGGGAATTTGAAGCCGGTCACTTCGCGGTGGATGCCTCGGCGACCAGGGAGACCTTGGTGAAGCCGGCGCGGTTGACCCGGCTCAAGAGGTCCATCAATTGGGCATAGGTGATCGTTCGATCGCCGCGGACATAGACGATGCGGCCGGGGTCCTCGGCGGCGAGCGCCGCCAGCCGCGGCTCCAAATCGGAGGGTGCGACCCGCTCGTCGCCGATGAAGAGATCGCCGCCACGGTCGAGGCTGAGGATGATCGGCTCCTTCGGCGCGACGATCGCCGCCGCCTGCGTCTTCGGCAGGTCGAGCGGCACCCCGACCACCAGGAGCGGTGCCGTGACCATGAAGATCACCAGCAACACCAGCATCACGTCGACCATCGGCGTCACATTGATCTCGGCCAGCGGCGCATAGCGCTCCTCGCCGGCCTCGCCCGAGGGGGGCAGCTGGAACGCCATTCTCAACCCTCCGCCGGGGTGCGGGAAAAGAGCCCGCCGGAGCGCCCGATCAGCCCCTGCATGCGCCCGGCGAACCGCCCGAGATCGACGGTGATCTTGTTGTAGGCGACGACCGCCGGGATCGCCGCGGCGAGGCCCATCGCGGTGGCGAAGAGGGCTTCGGCGATCCCCGGCGCCACCACCGCGAGGCTCGTATTGTTGGCCGCAGCGATGCCGGCAAAGCTGCGCATGATGCCCCAGACTGTGCCGAAGAGGCCGATGAAGGGTGCAGCCGAGCCGAGGGTCGCCAGAAACGGCAGGCGTATTTCGAGCCGGCGCAGCTCGGCGTTGAGCACCAGGCGCATGGCGCGCTCGATGCGCTCGCGCCGCTCGCCTGCGGTTTCGGGAGCCGACCCGCATGCAGCCTTGCTTTCACTCCAGCCGGCCGACAGGACGAGGCCGGCCGGGTCCCCGTTCCGCGGGGTGCCCGGCTCTGGCATCAGTTCAGCCGCTGAATGCGCCGCGGCGACGCGCGCCTCGTGGCGTTGCGCCGACCGGCTCGCCGAGGCGAGACGCCACAGCTTGTCGACGATTACCGCCCAGCTCCACACCGAGGCGGCGAGCAACAGCAGCAGCACTCCCTTGACGACAATGTCGGCATGCAGAAAGAGGCTGACGACCGAAAGGGTTGCCACGGGATCGTTCACGGATGGCCTCTGCGCGTTGCCTGTCGGCGATTGTACGCCCGGACCCTCAGGCGACGCGCGTCAACCCGAGGCCGGTCAAAAGGTCGCGCGGATGCCAAAGGTGATTGCGATCGGGGCGGCCGGGGCAAGGGCGCGCGGGTTATCGGCGCCCGGCACCCCATAGATCGGCACCGACGAGGTCGGCGAGAAGGTTCCAAATGTATAATAGGTCGCATTGAAGGCGTTTTCGAGCAGCGCGAACAGCTGAAAACTCTTAGTGACCTGATAGCTTGCATGCAGATTAAGCACGAAATAGGGCGGAGTCTTTGGCGTCAGATTGGCCTCGTCGCCAGACAGGAACTGGCCGCTAGCGACGATCCCGGTGCCGCCGACGGTCCACTGGTCGGTCGCCTTGTAGTCGACGCCGAGCTTGAACACATTGGCCGGGATGCCCGGCAGACGGTCGCCGCGCCGGATCTGGATGTTGCCATCGGCATCGGCGGCGGGGTTGTTCTCGCTAGAACTCGATAAATCCGGTCAGAAAGGCGGCGTCGGTATAGGAATAGGCGGCCCAGGCGAGCAAACGGTCGGTCTTCAGTTGAAGCTTGAGGTCTACCCCCTGGCGCAGGGTGGTCCCGACGTTCTGGAAAAACGAACGTCCCTGAATCTCGCTGTTTACCGCCTGGATGTCGTTGTCGAGGATGGTGTGATAGAAGGCGAGATCGGACGACAGAGTGGCGCCGGAAAAGGGCGTGAACCGACCGCGCACCCCGGCCTCGACGGTATGCGCCACGACCTGCTGCAAATCCGGGTCGCCGACAAAGAAATTGGCGAGGCTGCACGGGCTGGCCGCGCTGGCGCAGCTCAGTTCGGCCGGGGTCGGCGCCCGGTTCGCCTCGGCGTAGCTGGCGAAAACAGCGAGGTCGGGGCGGATCTTCCAGGTCAGGCCGGCTGATGGGTTGAACCGGCTGTAGCTGTGGTTGCCGGTAAGCGAGCCGCCTCCCTCGTCGTTCAGATTGATCTGCGCCCAGTTGAAGCGGCCCGCGACGTTCGCCGACAGAAACGGCATCAAATCATAAGTGTCGGTGAAAAAGGCGCCGTAATAGCCATTTGAAATGGCCACCCGCACCGGCGCGATCGACCCGTCGGCCTGATCGACGACAATACCGGGTCCGGCGAATATTGAATCGGCCACCGACAATCCACCGATCTGGGTGCTGGCGCCGAACAAAGTCTGCCCGCCGTCGAAGCTGAGGCCGACGACGAGTTGATTCGGCCGATCGAAGAGCCGGGTGCGGTTGGTCGCCTGGATGGCGGCGCCATACCCGTTGGTGCTGGTTGACTGCTGGTCCAGGTTCAAATAGGGGCCGCCGTTCAGGAAATCAGGGATCGGCACGCCGGCGCGGTCGGTGGCGAACACCCCAGGCGCCTCGCACAGAAAACCGGAGCCGTCATCGCATGGGGTGAAATCTGTTACGTCGCCGTTGTAGACCTTCTGCAGGAAGTTCTCGTAATAGAGGTTTCCTTGCAGCGACGTCTGGTCCGAAATATTGTAATTGCCGGTCAGGTTGACGTGCGCGTAGTGGTTGGTAACCAGGTTGGGTGCGGTGAACACTGCAGCCTGATCGAACGCCAGTTGCTGGATCGGGGTGGCACCCGGCTGGTTGAGACGATTATCGGCGACATTGACATTGATATGGACCTCGCCGCGCTCGCCGCGCCAGCCGAGGTCGCCGTAAAAGGTCCGCAGCTGGGAGGATTGCACGTCGCGCCAGCCGCCCTCCTGCAAGCCGTTGCCCGCGGCGTAGACGGCCACGTTCCCGCTTTCGACGCCGTATTGGAATTCGCCCTGATGCTTCCCGAACGAGCCGGCGAGGAGGTCGATTTCGGTGCCTTGATAGGTGAAGCCGTTCTTCATCTGCACCGACAAGGCGCCGCCCAATGCGTTCAGCCCGAAGACCGGGTTCGAGCCAACGAGATCCATCCGGTCAATCGCGATGTCGGGTATCAAATCCCAGTTGACGGTATCGCCAAACGGTTGGTTGAAGCGCGCACCGTTGAGATAGACCGCGAGCCCCTGCGGGGTGCCCTGCAACGGCGAAGCTTGGAAACCGTGATAGATCAGGCTCGGTTGGAACGGGTTGCCGGAGGCCGCGCCGAGGGTGACGCCCGACGCCTGCTCGTTCAGCGCGCGCAACGCGTCGGGATTGCCGCTGCGGCTGATGTCGCCGCTGGTCAGTACCTGAGTTTGCGCCGGCACTTTGTCGCGGTCGACCCCCGATCCGAGGAGGGGCGTCGCCGCGACCACCTCAACCGTCGGCAGGGTGATCTCGGTGGGCGCTCCCTGATTTGACCCGCTCGGGGTGGTCTGTGCCGCGGCGGTACCGACCAGGTATATCGCGGCAGCGGCGGCGACTGACACCTCCTTGAGCACGGGCAATTCCCTCCGGTTTACGATTCTCTCGGTGCAGTAGGACATGAGACGGACGGCGGTGGCTATGGCCACTCTTCCCGATTTTGCTGGGAAATCTTCCCGATTTCGTGGTGGCCCCGCTGCTGCGTTCGGCCGATATGAATCGAGCACCCATCGTGGCATCCTGTTCTGAATCGACATCAGACCGGTGCGCAGGGATCCGCTATGTCGTTACGGCTTCGCCTGATCGCCCTCGTGGCCGTCGCGCTGCTGCTGAGCCTCGTGCTCGGTGGGGCGGTCATCCTCCTCAACGCGTCGGAGTCGGTGCGGACCGAATTGCGATCGGCCCTGGTGGTCGGGCGTCAGACTGTGGAGAATGCCGCCAGAGAGATTGACGGCTCCCCCGCGCCGCATCGCGACCTCGAAGATCTCGTCGCCTCGTTTAGAGGCAATCGGCACTTGCGCGTGTTGGTGACGGGCGCTGCCGTTCCCGCCAAAGCGCAGCCCGTCGGCACGCGCTCCGCTCCGAGATGGTTCGTTCGCCTCATTGGTGTTGCGCCTGACACCGATCGGGTGCCGCTCACGATCGGTGGTCGCCCCTTTGGTGCCGTTGTCATCACGACTGATCCACGCAACGAGATACTCGAAGTGTGGGACGAGTTGAATGGCTGCCTCATCGTACTGGGGCTGTTCGGCTGCCAGACGATTCCGCTGATCTATTTATCCATCGGCCGCGCGCTGAGGCCGCTTGCCCGCTTGACAGCCGCCATGGAGCGAGTTGGCCAGGGCGATTACCGCATCCATATCAATGAACGGTTGACGCCGGAGCTGAGGCGGCTGCGCGACAGCTTCAATCAAATGGCAGCGCGTCTTGCGGCAACCGATTGTACCAATCGCCGACTCAACGAACAACTGCTTACCTTGCAGGAAGAGGAGCGCAGCGACATCGCACGCGATTTGCACGACGAGGTCGGTCCGTTCCTGTTTGCCATCAATGTCGATGCCGCCAACATGTCGCGGCTGTTCCGGGAGCGGCGCATAGCGGAATTACCAGATCACATTCAATCGATTGCAGACGCGGCTCGACATCTGCAGCAGCAGGTGCGCAGCATGCTCGGTCGCTTGCGGCCGGTCGGACCCGCTGAACTTTGTCTCACCGAAGCGATGTGCAGCCTCGTTGAGTTCTGGCGCCGAAGATATCCCGAAATCGACTATCAGGTCTGTGTTTCTCCGCATTGCGAGAACCTTGGCAGCCATGCCGATACCACGGTCTACCGCATCGTACAGGAATGCCTCAGCAACGCCGTGCGCCACGGCAAACCCAGGCACGTCGTGATTTCCATCGAACATGCTCACCGCCGCGACGATCCGGGCGGCGAGGTGATCGTCGAGGTCGAAGACGATGGCAAGGGAATGCATGAGACACCCGGGATGGGCTACGGCCTGATCGGCATGGAGGAGCGCGTCAGGATAATGGGCGGGCGATTGACATTCGCCAACCGCCCCGGTGGCGGCTTTGCGGTCAGGGCGGCGCTGCCAGATGACAAGCCGGAAGAGCAATTGGCCTCGTCCGCACTGCCGGAGGCGAGGCGGTGAAGCTGCTGATCGTCGACGACCATCCGGTCGTCCGCTCCGGGCTGCGCCGGCTCCTCGCCGCCGAACCACAGCTCGAAATCGCGGAGGCGGCGAATGGTCAGGAGGCGGTGAGCGCCGCCAGAGAATCGCGGCCCGATCTCGTCATACTCGATTTGAATCTGCCTGGCATTAGCGGGTTGCAAGTGCTCGACCGGGTCAAGATCGAAAGCGCAAAGACACGCATTCTGGTCATCAGCATGCACGACAACCCGGCTTATGTGGCCCGGGTCCTGCAAGCGGGCGCCCACGGCTACATTAGCAAGAGCGCACCCGCCGAGGAGGTCCTCGAAGCGGTCAGACTCGTTGCTGCAGGCCGGACCTACATCGAACGCGAGACGGCAGAGAAACTGGCATTGTGTAGCCTTCGCGGGGTATCCGATCCCCTAAGGCAGCTGTCGTCGCGCGACATCGAGATCCTACGCTTTCTGGCAGGAGGCAGCAGCTTGACCGAGATCGCCTACGCCATCGGCGTCAGCTACAAGACGGTTGCAAATCACTGCACTCAGCTCAAAGCCAAGCTTGCCGCCCGGCGGACGGCGGATCTGATCCATATCGCGATTTCATACGGGCTCGGTCGCAGTGATGCGCCCCAGGCCGAACCACTGCCCGCCAACGAGGGTCGACGGGCATGACTCTGCCGTGATCCTAAAGCCGACTATTCGCGTGCCGGCCGGCCTGAGTTGCAGTCGTCCTAGGTATTGCCGCGGTCAGACCGAGTAGTACATCTGGAATTCGATCGGGTGGGGGGTGTGCTCGAAATTGTACACCTCCTCCCATTTCAATTCCATGTAGGCCTCGATCTGGTCGCGGTTGAAGACCTCGCCCTTCAATAAAAAGGCGTGGTCGGCGCGCAATTCGCCCAAGGCCTCGCGCAGCGAGCCGCACACCACCGGCACATCCTTCAATTCCTCGGGCGGCAGGTCGTAGAGGTTCTTGTCGATCGGGTCGCCCGGGTGGATCTTGTTCTGGATGCCGTCCAAGCCGGCCATCAGCATCGCGGCAAAGGCGAGGTACGGGTTGGCGGCGGGGTCGGGGTAGCGCACCTCGACGCGCTTGCCTTTGGGGCTCGCCACATAGGGGATGCGGCACGAGGCCGAGCGGTTGCGCGAGGAATAGGCCAGCAAGACCGGCGCCTCGAAGCCCGGGATCAGCCGCTTGTAGCTGTTCGTCGTCGGGTTGGTGAAGGCGTTGATCGCCTTCGCATGCCGGATGATGCCGCCGATGTAGTAGAGCGCGGTCTCCGAGAGATCGGCGTAGAGGTTGCCGGCAAAGACCGTGTTCTCGCCCTTCCACACCGACTGGTGGGTGTGCATCCCCGAGCCGTTGTCGCCCATGATCGGCTTGGGCATGAAGGTGGCGGTCTTGCCGTATTGCTGGGCCACACTCTGGGCCACGTATTTGTAGATCTGCAGATTGTCGGCGGTGCGCACCAGGGTCGAGAACTGAAAGCCCAATTCGGCCTGGGAGGGGGCCACCTCATGGTGGTGCTTTTCGACCTCGAGCCCCATATCGGCCATCACCGAGAGCATCTCGGCGCGGATGTCCGACTGCCCGTCGACCGGCGGCACCGGGAAGTAGCCGCCCTTGATCGGCGGCCGGTGGCCGGGGTTGCCGTCGGCCAGCTTCTTGGCCGAGACCCAGGGCCCCTCCTCGCTGTCGATCGCGTACATCGCCCCGTTCATGCCGGCCGAGTAGCGCACATCGTCGAAGATGAAGAACTCCGCCTCCGGCCCGAAATAGGCCCGGTCGCCGATCCCGGTCGAGACCAGGTGGCGCTCCGCCTTCTTCGCCGTCGAGCGCGGGTCGCGGCCATAGGGCTGCCCCGAGAGCGGCTCGTGCACATCGCAAAAGACGATCAGCGAGGGCTGTGCCGCAAACGGGTCCATGACCGCCGTCGAACAGTCCGGCACCAGCATCATGTCGGAATCGTTGATCGCCTTCCAGCCGGCGATCGACGAGCCGTCGAACATCACCCCCTCGTTCAAAAAATCCTCGCTGATCGTGCGCACGTGATGCGCCAGATGCTGCCACTTGCCGCGCGGGTCGGTGAAGCGGAAGTCGACATACTTGACCTCGTGCTCCGCAATCAGCGCCATTACCTTCTCGGTCTCGGACATCGTAAACTCCCTCGCGTGTAAGATCGGATCAGACGGCGTCAGGTCCCTGCTCGCCGGTGCGGATCCGGACCGCCTGCTCGACCGGCAGCACAAAGATCTTGCCGTCGCCGATCTTGTCGGTGCGCGCGCTGTCCTGGATCGCCTGCACGGCGCGTTCGACCAGGCCGTCGTCGAGCACCACCTCGATCTTGATCTTGGGCAGGAAGTCGATCACGTACTCGGCCCCGCGATAGACCTCGGTATGCCCCTTTTGCCGGCCGAAGCCCTTGACCTCGGTAACGGTCATGCCGGTGACGCCGACCTCGTGCAGCGCATTCTTCACCTCGTCGAGCTTAAACGGCTTGATGATCGCTTCGATCTTCTTCATGGCTCACCATCCCAATCGGGCATCAGATATGGCACGCGAGGCGGCGACAGTCACTGCACCACCTCGCCGTGGATCGCGAGGTCGAGCCCTTCGCGCTCGGCATCGGTGTCGACCCGCAGACCGATCGTGAAATCGACCAGCTTCAAGAGGATGAACGACGCAACCGCATCATAGACGATGGTGCAGGCGATACCGTAGAGTTGCACCACGACCTGATGCGGGTTGCCGTCGATCAAGCCGCTCTTGCCCTCACCGCCGACCCAGGCCACCGCCAGCACGCCAGTCAGGAGCGCCCCGACGGTGCCGCCGATGCCGTGCACGCCAAAGGCGTCGAGGCTGTCGTCGTAGCCCATCGCGTGCTTGAGGCCGGTGGTCGCCCAGTAGCAGACGACGCCGGCGGCGATGCCGATGATCAAGGCACCCCTCGGATCGACAAAGCCCGAGGCCGGGGTAATCGCGACGAGGCCCGCGACCGCACCGGAGATGATGCCGAGCACGCTCGGCTTACCCTTCACCGCCCATTCCGCGAACATCCAGGCGAGCGCGGCGGTCGCGGTCGCGATCTGGGTCACCGCCATGGCCATGCCGGCATTGCCGTTGGCCGCTGTCGCGGAGCCGGCATTGAAGCCGAACCAGCCGACCCACAACAGCGATGCGCCGATAACGCTGAGCACAAGGTTGTGCGGGACCATCGGCTCGGTGCCGTAGCCGCGCCGCTTGCCCATGACCAGGGCGGCGACCAGCCCGGCGACACCGGAGTTGATATGCACGACCGTGCCGCCGGCGAAATCGAGCACGCCGGCGCCGTTGAGAAAGCCATCCGATCCCCACACCCAATGCGCGATCGGCGCGTAGACACACACGCTCCACAGTCCAATGAACCACATCAGCGCCGAGAATTTCATCCGGTCGGCAAACGCGCCGCAAATCAGCGCCGGGGTGATGATCGCGAAGGTCATCTGAAAGCACATGTAGACCGATTCGGGGATCGTCGGCGCCAGTCCGTTGACCGAATTGAGGCTCATCCCGAAAAGCAGGAACCGGCCCATCCCGCCGAGGAACGGCGAACCCTCGGTAAAGGCGAAACTGTAGCCGACGACCGTCCACAGCACGGTGACGAGGCAGGTGATGGCAAAGCTCTGCATCACCGTCGTCAGCACGTTCATCTTGCGCACCATGCCGCCGTAGAACAGCGCCAGACCGGGGACGGTCATCATCAGCACCAGCGCGGTCGACGTCAGCATCCACGCCGTGTCACCGGTATTGAGCGCGCTTGCCGCGGGGGCCGCAGCGGGTGCGGCGGCGCCTGGAGCCTGTTGCGCGAGCGCCGCAGCGGCCCAGAGGAAGGCGACGGCTACCCCCGACAAGGTCCTAAGCACAAAACTACGCATCGGTTTCTCCCGAACTCCAAAAGACAAACCGGTCCATCACCCCGACGCAAAGTTGCCCGGAGACACGGCCGGACCCGAACTTGGACCTTCGGCAACCAAGAATCATGCCAAGTGGGATTTGCTATTTTCGGAGTTGTCCAATTCTGACGGGCGCACCGCGACTGCCTAATTTATAGGCGATTTACAACGGCAACCGGCAGCTTTTCTGGGCAGATGGAGAAGGAACCTGAAAGAGACCACAAACGGGGATTTTCACGCGACCGCCATTTGCCTCCGCCGCCAGGCTCAGCGCATCAGCAGCGACACCAGGAGAGCACAGGCCAATAAAGCGGCCAGCCCCTGCCAGACTTGGAGCGGGGCGCGCTCATATAGCGTGCGTGGACGGCGAATTTCTGTCGGGGCGCGCGATGGTCCGGCCTCCATCTCGAACGCGAAATCGGTCATGTCGTGAAAGCGCTGCGCAGGATGGATCGCAATCGCACGCGCGAGGGCTGTTTGAAGCCAGGCCGGAAGATCGGGTCGCAGGGCGGAAAAGTCCCTCGGCCGGCTCCGTCGCGGCGGACTGGTGGCGTCGAGATTGCCGTAAGGGAATTCACCCGTGAAAGCGCGGAATATTGTAACCCCCAGAGCATAAATGTCTGTAGCCTCATTGCCAGGTTCGCCGTCGAACATTTCGGGCGCCATGTAGGCTTGGGTGCCAGGAATCTCATCGGGTGGAGAACTCTCCAACCCCGGGACGCGAACGACCCCGAGATCGATCAGCTTTAAGGATCCGCCGCCTTCGAGGATCACGTTGTCCGGCTTGATGTCGCGATGGATGATTCCGGCGCGATGCAGGGCCGCCACGGCGCGGGCCAGCTTGACGGTTATGTTCCGCCCTTCTTCCAATCCCAGAGCCGGACTGCGCGAAAGCCGCGTTGCCAGAAGCTCGCCTTGATATAGCGGCATGACCGTGTAGAGGCAGGTCTGGCGTCCTGGCGGCAGCTCGATGACGCGCCCGACCCAGGGATTGTGCACCCTCGCGCCGACCCATGCCTCGCGGACGAACGCTGCGCGGTGAGCATCGACGCTGGCGAGTTGCGGCTTGGGGAATTTCAAGGCGACGCTGCCGCCCTCGACTTCGTCTTGCGCGCCGAACAGCCGACTGTATCGGCCGTCGGAGATCAGCGCCCTCAGGACAAATCCGTCGATCGTCTCGCCGCTGACCGGCACCGGGATCGCCGGGAGCCGCAGCATGGCGGCGCTGATGTCGGCCGATCCCGCCATCGGCAGCGCGACCACGTCCAGAACCAAGGTGGTGCAGTTGTCGGTGCTGCCCGATCGGAGCGCGGCGGCAACCAACGCGCCGGCGGTATCCTCGGGAGCCGAGCGTTCGCGCAGGATGTCGGCGATGCTTTCTTCCGTCAGAAACCCGTGTACGCCGTCGCTGCACAACAGGAACCGATCGTGCAGCGTCACCGGTTGCGTGGCGTAGTCGAGGCGCACTTCCGTCTCCACTCCCAGCGCGCGGTTGAGCGTGTGCGAGCGCCCCGTGCCATCCTGGCGCACATGGTCGGTCGTCAGGCAAGTCAGGCGCTCGCCACTCAACCGGTAGGCGCGGGTGTCCCCGACATGCAGCAGGTGGGCGACGCGGCCGCGCAGCACCAGCACCGTCAACGTGCACCCCATTCCGGCCAGCTTGGGGTCTTGCCGGCCCATGGTGTTGATCCAGCCGTTTAGCGCACTAACGATTCTGGCGCCCGCTCGTTGCACCTCCATGGTCTCGGGGAGATCGCAAAATCCATCGAGGAAGCCGCGCACCGCGGTCTCGGCCGCAATGCGACCGCCCTTAGCGCCGCCGATGCCATCGGCGATCGCCGCGATCACCTCCTGACGAGGCTCGGGCAGTTCAGCACCCGATAGGGCGGCGGCGAAATCTTCGTTGGCCTTGCGCGGCCCGGTCTTCGAGGCAAACCCGATGCTTGCCCGCACACCGGCGTCAACCGTCGCCATCGCACCGATACCGAGGAGTTGCCGGTTGCCGGGGTCGTAGCGAGGTGGGGACGCGAGCGCCGCTTCGGGCCGTCACCGCGATTTCTCCAGACTGCATCGAGCATGGCGAAAATAGCCCCCGGTGCTCGACGCGACACTTGCCGTGAGATCGCCGGATTTGCGGTCGAGCGTGTAGTTGCCGCCGTCCGTGGGATCAAACCAGGAGATCTTGGCGCCGCTAATATCGGCGCGATTGGAATCGACGGTGGCTTTGTCGAAATCGATCGCAATCTTCCAGGACGTGCCATTCGTCGGATTGGTGCAGGTGACCGCGGTCTCGGTCATCTGCGCGTCACCGTTGATCGTCGGAACGATCAAGCCCGCCGCCAAGCCAGCTATCCCTGCCACCAGAACCAGGTTTTGAAACATGATTTCGTCCATGTTGGCTTGCACCGATCCATACCCAAATCCGGTCTTGCTGCAAAGCGAGCCGCGCGCATTGGGCGATCGTAAGCCCGATGACCACATTTGCCTACATTTTAGGCAGCGGCCGCTAAACGCCAACCAAAAGGAAAAGGCCCTTCTGGCAAATAACCCGGCCTCGCCGGCGATCTTCGACGGGCTATGCGGCTGGCATGACTTTTGCTCGGGACATCTCACTTGGGCCGCTCATTCGGCCCCACGATTGGTCACCGGTGGTTGTGAAGTTCGTCGCGACAGAAAAAGCGGGGATAAGCTAATGCTCGTACCATCACCCAAGTGGCTCGATACCGGAAACAATGCATGGCAGTTGGCGGCGGCGACTTTTGTCGGCCTCCAAAGCATTCCCGGTCTGGCGGTTCTCTACGCCGGGTATGTCAAGCAGAAATGGGCGATCAATTCTGCCTTCATGTGTTTCTACGCCTTCGCCTCAGTCTTGGTCGTTTGGATTCTATTCGACTACAACATGGCGTTTGGAGAGCAGTGGTTTCCGTTTCTCGGCAAACCGGCGTTAGCGACCTCCGCGACGTTCCTCACCGGCCAGGCGACGATACCGGCAGCGGCCTCTGGCATGCCGGCGATGACCTTCCCGATGGCCACCCTGATTTTCTTCCAGTTCGTGTTCGCTGCGATCACCGTGATCATCCTCGCGGGGTCGGTGCTCGGCCGGATGAACTTCACGGCGTGGGTGATTTTCTGCCCGGTGTGGATGACCCTGGTATATACGGTCGGGGCGTTCAGCATATGGGGTGGCGGCTGGCTCGCAAGCGCGGGCGCTGCGGACTTTTCGGGCGGCTATGTTATCCATCTCGCCGCCGGCACATCCGGCTTTGTCGCCGCATGGGTGATCGGGCCACGCCTGCAGGCGGATCGCGACAACTTTCCGCCCAATAGCCTGCTGATCACCTTGATCGGCGCCGGCATCCTGTGGCTGGGTTGGAACGGTTTCAACGGCGGCGATCCTTATTTCGCCAACGCCGATGCGGGCGCGGCCGTGCTCAATACCAACACGGCGACTGCGGTAGCCCTTCTCGTCTGGACGCTGATGGACAAGATGGCCTATGGCAAGCCATCGATCATCGGCGCGGTCAACGGCATGATCGCGGGCTTGGTGGCAATCACTCCCTCCGCCGGTTACGTCAATGGCTGGGGCGCCATCATTGTCGGCATCGCTGCCGGCATCATTCCGTGGCTTTCGATGAATAGGCTCCAGAAGACCCGGTTCATGATGAAGGTCGACGATACGCTGGGCGTGTTTTCGACGCATGGGATCGCCGGCCTGACCGGTGGTCTGCTCGTCGGCATCCTCGCCAACCCGGACATGCTCGTCTATATCGGCACCGACAAGGAGGCGCCGGGTGTCAACGTCACCGGCTTGCTCTACGGCGACTCGGGAAATCAGCTTCTGCTGCAGCTCGAAGCCGCGGCGTTCATCATCGTCTACAACGCCATTGCGACCTTTATCATCCTCAAGGTGATCTCGATCTTCGTGCCGCTGCGTATGGACGAGGCGACGCTGCAGGTCGGCGATGATGCGGTCCACGGCGAGACCGCTTATGCGATTTCCGTGGACGGCGAATAGTCGGCGGTTCGGCTTCCTGACGCCAACAAATTGCTCTGAGATCGTCGCGGCAGCGCTGCCGCGAGCGCGCCGCGCCGGCCCTCGCCTGAGGTTTTCGACGCGACCTTCTCGCCGCGCGGATGGAGGCTGAGCGTCGAGAAACTCAGCTGTCGGTGACCGGAAAATCCGAGGGTTCGAGGTCGCGCTTGGGACACCCGGAAGCGCGGCCGGCCGGAAGAAGAATTTGCGCCGTGGCGTGGGATCTATCGCGCCCGGATCGGCGGAGCTCGATCTGCTACACCGATCCCTATAGCGGCACGGCCTGGAACATCACCCGTCGATTACTCGCGGAACCTGACCGACCCGTCTCCCTTCGGTCGACGCCCCGAAACCCATTGCTCCCGGGCTTGCGCCGGCCGTTTGCGCGCCCGATAGTCTCATCGGCGGTTCGCTATGGAGGCTGGGATGAAGGTCCGCGACGGCTTTGTTGACACGGTGGGGAAGACGCCGCTGATCAAATTGCGGCGCGCCTCCGAGGAGACCGGGTGCACGATCCTGGGCAAGGCCGAGTTCCTCAACCCGGGCGGCTCGGTCAAGGACCGCGCGGCCTTGTTCATCATCAAGGACGCCGCGGAGCGTGGCCTCTTGCGGCCGGGCGGGGTCATCGTCGAGGGCACGGCCGGCAACACCGGGATCGGGCTGGCGCTCGTCGGCAATGCCCGCGGCTACCGCACGGTCATCGTCATGCCCGAGACGCAGAGCCAGGAAAAAAAGGACATGCTGCTGCTGTGCGGCGCCGATCTGCGGCTGGTGCCCGCCGTCCCTTATTCCAACCCGATGCATTACGCGCGCTACTCCGGGCAGCTTGCCGAGGAGATCGCCGCACACGAGCCGAACGGCGCGATCTGGGCCAACCAGTTCGACAACCTCGCCAACCGCCGCGGTCATTACGAGACGACCGGCCCCGAGATCTGGGACGAGACCGAGGGTCGGGTCGATGGCTTTACCTGCTCTGTCGGCACCGGCGGCACCCTGTCCGGGGTCGGCATTGCGCTGAAGGAACGCAACCCCAAGGTCCAAATCTATTTGTCGGACTGCATGGGCTCGGGGATTTATAACTGGTACGCCCATCGCGAGTGGAAGCCCGAGGGCAATTCGATCACCGAGGGCATCGGCAACAACCACGAGACCGGCAATCTCCAGGGCTTTGCGCCGGACGGGCAGTTCCAGATCACCGACGCGGAGATGCTGCCGGTCTTGTTCGGCCTGGTGCAGGAGGAGGGGTTGGTACTCGGCGGCTCGACCGGAATCAATGTCTGTGGCGCCATCCGGCTGGCGAAAATTCTCGGCCCCGGCCACACGATCGTCACGATCCTTGCCGATTCCGGCACCCGCTATCAGTCGAAGCTGTTCAACCCGGCATTTCTGAAGGAGCGCGACCTGCCGACCCCGCCGTGGATGGAGGGAGTGCCATGACCGAGCAGCTGTTTCGCGACGACGGCTATTTGCGTTCCTGCGCGGCCCGGGTCGCCGCCGTCGACGGGCGGGGCATCCGCCTCGATCGCACGGTGTTCTACCCGATGGGAGGCGGTCAGCCGGGTGACACCGGCTCCCTGCGCTTGGTTTCGGGAGAGACGATCGCGATCGTCGACACGGTGAAGGGCGAGGGACCGGACGAGGTGATCCATGTCCCCGCTCCCGGCAGCGTGATGCCCGAGCCCGGCGCCGAGCTGGTCGCCGAGCTCGATTGGGACCGACGCCACCGGCTGATGCGCATGCATACCTGCCTGCATCTGCTATGCAGCGTCGTCCCGGGCGCGGTGACCGGCGGGCAGGTCTCGGACGGGAGGGGGCGGCTCGATTTCGACGTGCCCGGATCGAGCCTCGACAAGGAGGCGATCGCCGTCGGGCTCAACGCCTTGATCGCCGTGGCGCACCCGGTCGGGCCGCGCTGGATCACCGACGAGGAACTGGCGGCCAAACCCGAGCTGGTGCGCACGATGTCGGTCAAGCCGCCCTCGGGCATGGGCCGGGTGCGGCTGATGGAGATCGCCGGGCCAACTGGAATTGTTGACCTGCAGCCCTGCGGCGGGACCCATGTCCGGAACACCGCCGAGATCGGCCCGGTCGCGGTGACGAAAATCGAGAGCAAGGGCCGGCAGAACCGCCGCGTCATCGTCGCCTTCGCCGAGTGAGGGAGGAAAGAACCGCGATGCCCTACGCCCATCCCGATGCGCTCGTCGATACCGAATGGTTGGCGGCCCATCTCGACGATCCGCATGTCCGGGTTGTCGACTCGTCGTTCACGCTGCCCGGCGTCACCCCGACCGCGCGGGAGAATTACGACCGCGGCCACATTTCGGGTGCGGTCTTCTTCGACATCGACGACATCTGCGAGCCCGGCACCAGCCTGCCGCACATGATCCCGTCGGCCGAGCTCTTCGCGCGCAAGATCGGGGCTCTCGGCATCGGCGACGGCGACCGCGTCGTCGCCTATGACGGGGTCGGGCTGTCCTCGGCCGGGCGCGCCTGGTGGATGTTGCGGCTATTCGGTCATCGCGAAGTCGCGATCCTCGATGGCGGGCTGCCAAAATGGCGGGCCGAAGGGCGGCCGATCGACACCGCGATCCCGTCGCCGCGGCCGCGCTCGTTCACCGCCCGCTTCCACCCCTCGCTAGTGCGGGATAAGGCCGCCCTGATCGCCAACCTCTCGACCCGGCGCGAGCAGGTGCTCGACGCCCGCGCCGCCGGCCGTTTCGACGGCACCACCCCGGAGGCCCGACCCGGCCTTCGCGGCGGCCACATCCCCGGCAGCCGCAGCCTCCCCTACGAGAGGATGACCGACCCCGCGACGCACCGGCTGCGCAGCGCCGAAGAATTGGCGGCTCTGTTTCGCGACGCCGGCGTGGCGCTCGACCGCCCGGTGGTGACCAGCTGCGGCTCCGGCGTCACCGCCTGCGCGCTCGCCTTCGGGCTGCATCTGATCGGGCATCCCGGCGCCGCCGTCTATGACGGATCGTGGTCCGAATGGGGCCTGCCCGGCGACACCCCGGTCGAGACCGGCCCCGCGGCAAGCCTGAGCCCGTGCTCGACGACACCATCACCTATCTCGAGATGCTCGGCGCGGCCGGCCGGGCGGCGGGTGCCGGCGCCGCTCGACAAGCTCGCGCTGATGCATGTCGAGAACTGCCCGGTCTCGTTCTACCGCTACATTTACAACACGGTCGGCGAGCCCTGGCTGTGGTACGAGCGGCGGCTCGTCGACGACAGGACGCTGGCCGCGCTAATTACGAAGCCGGCGATCGAGATCTTCGTGCTCTACGTGCGCGGCGTGCCGGCCGGCTTCTTCGAGCTCGACACGGCGGCCTCGCGCGAAACCAAGCTTTGTTATTTCGGCCTCGTCCCCGATTTCATCGGGCGCGGGCTCGGCCCCTACCTGCTGCAGGCGGCAATCGACCGGGCCTGGACGGCGCGGCCGATCGACCGGTTCTGGCTGCACACCTCGACCTACGACCACCCAAAGGCGCTCGGCGTCTATCAGCGCGCCGGCTTTGCCGTCTATGCCAGGCGCCCGGTTTCCTTCGAGGACCCGCGCCTGCACGGGATCCTGCCGCGCACCCTGTCGCACCGGCTATTGCCGCCGTTGGACCAGGATTAGCGAGCCCGCGCTATCGAGGCTTGGCGGGCCTCTCCCAGCCCACCTGCTCCGACCGAGGCGGAAGTCGCAGCCGCCGGCATGGTTTCGACATGCAGAGTGCGGGTCGGAAACGCGAACTCGACGTCCAGCTCCCTCGCGAGATCCATGATCTGCAACAGTATCGCCTCGCGTTCCCGGAGCTCAGCGGCCACATCCGGGACCAACAGGTGGAAGATCACGAGGATGTTCAAACTGCTCTCACCAAAATCATTGAAACGGACATGAAAGTTATCCTTGTTCGTCGTCGGGTTGCTCGCCGAGAATCTGTTTGATCCCATCGGCAAATGCTTCGAGCTTCTCGCGGGGAGTGTCATAGGTGACCTGCAGCTAAAAGGCGCTCGCGAAACATCGTGCGCAAGCTCAGGTTCTCGACAGTGGCGTTGACGACCGCGTTGTTCGGGATCGATATCAGCGAATTGTCCGCGGTGCGGATACGGGTGCTGCGGAAGCCGACATCCTCGACCACCCCTTCGCTGCCGCTGAGTCGGATGCGGTGGCCGACCCGAAAGGGCTTCTCGAACATGATCAGCACCGAACCGAAGAGGTTCGCCAGGCTGTCGCGGGCGGCAAGGGCCACGGCGAGGCCGCCAACACCCAAGCCGGCGAGCACCGAGAAAGCCGGAAACCCCAACTCGTTGGCAGCCTCCATCAACAACGCGATCGCAACCACGATGCCAACGAAGCGCGCGCCCAGCCGAATGAGTTGGCTGTCCAGGCTGCCCCGCCGCAGGTGCTCCGACGACACGATGGTTTCGCCGAGAAGGCTGGCGACGACCATTGACAGCCATGCGGCGCTGAGAAACAGCGCAATCGTCTGGGCGAAGGCAATCACGACGAGCGGGCTCCCGCTGATGCGCAAAATCTTGCTCAGTATTGGTCCGAAGAATCCCGCGAGGAGAATGATGGCAAGCGGGGTCAACAGGGAATGCCAGCCCGGGCCCAAAGCATCTTGTCTGCGACCAGCGACACGGCGCGCCAGGCGGTAGACGCCTAAGACGAAACCCGTGCCGACGAGAAACCCGAACACGAATCCGAACCACTGCCATACGGCAACGCCAGCGATCTCGGCCCTCGCCCAAATCGGCAGGCTCATCATCCACCGAAGCGGTACGATGGTTTCCAATCCTACGGGCGAGCTCGAAAAAGCTTGGTAGATGGTCGATGCCCGGTTCGAGCTTATCGACTGGTAGGCATCGGCCAGCAGCTTTGCCGGACCAGACTTGTAGGGCAATTTCCTGACGCGCCGATAAAACTCGGGGAGCCGCTCGACCGTATCTGCCGAGATCAGGTATTCTCCCGCGCGCGGCCCGCTTTCGATCAGTACGATGTCGATCTCCGTGTCGGGGAGCCGCCATCGCTTCCACGAGGATCGCGCCATCGCTTCCCGATCTGGGATATCGTCAAAAGACGGAAGCTTGATTCGATCAAGGATTTCCTTCAGCTGAATCGCCCGCTCGATCGCAACGGTGTCTTTGAGAACAGGTAAAATCTGGGAGGTGTCCAGAGATCGGGTGGCGTTCAAGCCCTTCGAAAGGATCGCAAGCTGGCTTCGGCGCTCCTCCGGGGTGAGATAGAGCCGGTTGGACGCAGCGTAGATTTTGAGCAAGTTCTCCGTCTGGAGATAAAGTTCGTCCATGGCCTCGACGAACCCTTGAAGCGTCGCTCTCGGGCTCGATGTGTCGACGGGGCGTAATGGACTGATCTCGGCCGAGATCGCGGCGCTTGAGAAGCAGAGCAGAATGGTCACGACAGCTGCACCAAGACAATTCGCAAAGTGCACAAAAGGTTTGATCGCCATCTTTGTTATCGCCCCCGATGCCGCGCGTGATCAGGGCGATAATCTGCCGCCTCGAGCTTGCCGACAACTATTTGGCGTCAGGGAATTGGCGCACGCCGCCGTCACGAGGCCGAGTATGCCGCCTCCGCTCGCCTGCGCTGCGCGGCCCGCCACTGCCTTGGGCTACTGGCAAACTTGGCTCGAAACCATCGTGAAAACGGACTCGAGGGAGAGAACCCCAGCAGATCCGAGACCTCGCTCACGGAGGACCGCCCTCTGAAGGCTGACGGCATTCCCCACGGCCGGGGCCCTCCGTTGCCACCATAATCCGAGACCTAGCGCGGCGACCCCAAAGAGGGGTAGAGCATCGCTCCGAGGGGAGCCTCCTGATGAGCAATCTCGCCGAACCGCCGGCCCTCGCGCGCGCTACGACCCGGCGTTCGCGACGGGTGTCGATCATCTGGCTGGTGCCGCTGGTCGCGGTCGCGATCGGCGCCTGGCTCGCCTGGGACACGCTGTCGAAGGAGGGGCCGACGATCACCGTCTCGTTCGACAGCGCCGAGGGGCTCCAGGCCGGCCAGTCGCAGCTCAAATTCAAGGACATCACCTTCGGCACGGTCAAGAACCTCGAGCTTTCTCCCGATCACAGCCATGTCATCGTGACGATCGCCACGACCCATCAGGCTGAGCCGCTGTTGACCGACAAGACCGTGTTTTGGGTGGTCAAGCCGCGTCTCTTCGCCGGCAACATCTCCGGCCTCGAAACATTACTGTCGGGCAGCTATGTCGGCATGCTGCCCGGCGAGACCGCCGGCAAGCCGATGCGTAAGTTCACCGGGCGCGAAGACCCGCCGATCCTCCAAGCCCACACTCCCGGGCGCATCTTCGTGTTGCAGGCCAAACGGCTCGGCTCGATCTCGGTCGGGTCTCCAATCTTCTATCGCGACCTCAGCGTCGGCCAAGTGCTCGGCTGGGATATCGCCGACATGGCTGAATATGTGACGATTCGCGCGTTCGTCCGGGCGCCGTTCGATACCTACGTCCATGATCAAACGCGGTTCTGGAACGCCTCCGGAATTTCGGTAAAGCTCGGGGGGACCGGGATCGATGTCCAGCTCGAATCGCTGCGAGCACTGCTGCTGGGCGGCATCGCGTTCGACACGCCAGCAGCCGAAATCCACGCCGCGGCGACGCCGGAAAACCACGTCTTCCCGCTGTTCGCCGACCGGGATGCGGCGAATGCTGCCTCCTACACCCGCAAGATCCCGGTGATCTCCTATTTCCCGGGCTCGGTCAGCGGGCTGGGGGCCGGTTCCGAGGTCACGATGCATGGCCTCGTCGTCGGTCACGTCACCGATGTACGGCTCGCCTACGATCCCGCCAAGGACGCCATCGTGGCCCCGGTCCGCTACGAGGTCGAGCCCGAACGAATTCTCGGCGTCGGCGCGAAGGGTGTCTTTAAGACCACCGCCGAGGGCGTGGACGCACTGCTCAAGAAAGGGTTGCGGGCGACGCTGCAGAGCGCCAGCCTGATCACCGGACAACAGAGTGTGGCGCTCGACTTCGTGCCGAACGCGCCGCCCGTCAGCATGACCATGAAGGGCGAGGATTTCTTATTGCCGACGGCCGAAGGTGGCGGCTTCGCCGGGCTCGCCGCCTCGGCGAACGATCTGCTCGACAAGGTGAACACGATCCCGTTCGACCAGATCGGCAGAAGCCTCGACGGCATCCTGAAGTCGGTGAACGAGGTCGCCGAAGGCGCGCAGATGAAAAAGGCTTTGACTGATCTCTCCGGCATGATCGCGTCGGCGCAGAGCATGATTCAGCACCTCGACACCGGCGTCGGCCCCACGGTAAAGCAATTGCCCGAGATCGCCTCGGGTTTGCAGAAGACATTGACGAACGCCAACAAGCTGGTCCTTTCCCTGGACAACGGCTATGGCGACAACACCAGGTTCAATCGCGACCTGGAACGGCTGATGTCGCAGCTCAATGATGCGGTCCGCTCGATCCGCTCGCTCGCCGACCTGCTGACGCGCCATCCGGAGGCGCTGGTCAAGGGCCGGCCGCAGGGTGGGATCGAGTGAAGAAGACCCGCCATAACCGGCGGCTGGCGGCGCTTGCCCTGGCGGCAGTGCTCGCCGCGTGCTCGTCGCCGAACCCGTCGCTCTACACGATCAGCCCGGTGTCCAGCACCGCCCATGGCGGCGGCCCAAAGGTCGTCGCACTGCAGCAGATCGCGATCGCGCACTATCTCGACCGCTCGCAGATCGTCCGCTCGTCCGAGAACTACCGGATCGACGTGATGGAGAACGACTGGTGGGGCGAGCCGCTCGCGGCGATGCTGTCGCGGGTGCTGGTCGAGGAGCTGGGCCAGCGCCTGCCGCAGAGCGTTGTCCTCAGCGAAGGCGGCGCCGTCTCGGCCTCGCCCGACGCGACGGTCGAGCTCAATGTGCAGCGGCTCGACGAAGACGCGGCCGGCAGCCTGATCCTGCAGGCCCAGGCGAGCGTCGCCTTCCAGGGGCGCGGCCCGCCCGTACTGCGCAATTTCCACTTCTCGGTGCCGCCCCAGGCGCCGGGTGTACCGGGCGAGGTGGCGGCGGTCAGCAATGCGGTGGGCCAGCTCGCCGACGGGCTCGCCGCGATGCTCGCCTCGGGCCGGTGATGCGGGCGCGGCGGCAATCATCCGCCGAACAGCCGACAACCCGGCCCCAGCTGCGCGAATGCCCGGGCTGCGGGCTCCTGCAGATGGCCCCGGCGCTGATGCCGAGCATGACGGTTCAGTGCGCGCGCTGCCCGACAATCTTGCGCCGCACCACCTCGCATAGCCTGGAGCACATCATTGCCCTGACTTTCGCGGCGTTCGCGCTGCTGGTCATCATGTGCTTGACGAGCCTGATGAGTGTCGAGACGGCCGGCATTTCGCACATCGCCGGCTTGTTCTCGGGGCCGGAGGAGCTGGTTCAGCGGGACATGGCGCCGTTGGCGCTCGCGGTCGTCTTCGTCACAGTCTTGGCTCCCTTCGGCAAGGTGATCGGCACGTTCTACGTGCTGGTCCGCTCGCACGAGGCGTCGCCACCCCGGCATTTGCGGCGCGTGTTCGGCGTGGTCGAGCGCCTGCGTCCGTGGTCGATGATCGAAGTCTTCGTGTTCGGCGTGTTCGTCGCCTATGTGAAGCTCGGCGATCTCGTGCATATCGGGCTCGCGGCCGGCGTCTACGCCCTGCTGGCGCTGACTTTTGTGCTGATCTGGTCGGACGCGGCGCTCGACCGCGAGGCGGTGTGGGAGCGGCTGGCGGGGCCGCATCCGTCCGGCGGCTGCGGCGGCTCGGGCGATCTCGTCGGCTGCGAGACCTGTGGCTTGGTCAGCGTCCGCCGGTCCGACGAACCGCGCTGCCCGCGCTGCGACAGCGCGCTCCACGCCCGCAAACCGAACAGCGTGGCGCGGACCTGGGCCTTGGTCATCGCCGCCGCGATCCTCTACATCCCGGCCAACTACTATCCGGTGCTGACCGTGATGCAGCTTGGCGCCGGCCAGCCGAGCACGATCCTCGGCGGTGTCGAGGAGCTGATCACCGCCCGCCAATACCCGCTGGCCGCACTGGTGTTCTTTGCCAGCATCGCGGTGCCGGTGCTGAAGCTCGTCGGCCTCTCGGTGATGCTGATCGCGACCCAGATCGGGCGAGGGGGCTGGCTGCGCGACCGTACCCGGCTCTATCACGTCGTGCGCTTCATCGGCCGCTGGTCGATGATCGACATCTTCATGGAATTGCTGCTGGGGGCGCTGGTTGTCTTCGGCTCGGTGATCACGATCGAGCCGGGGGTGGGTGCGCTCGCCTTTTGCGCGGTCGTGATCCTGACCATGTTCGCGGCCGAGACCTTCGACCCGCGGCTGATGTGGGATGCGGCGGCGCTGCGGTCGCCGGCGGCAACGGCGGCTCCGGCGGGCGCGATCCCCCATTGACAGCCGCCGTGCGGCACCGCGCAATGGCGGTGATCGACGAGCCGCGGGATACACGATGGATAGGCTGAGCCGACCCGACCCGGTGGCGCGCGCCCGCGAAATGGCGCCGCTTGTCGCCGCCGAAGCCGACGCGGTCGAGCGCGGCCGGTGCCTTACCGCACCGGTGCTCGAGGCGTTGCACGAGGCGCGGCTCTTCCGCATGCTCTACCCGCGCTCGGTCGGTGGCGACGAGGCCGAGCCGGCGGTCTATGTGCTGGCGGTCGGGGAATTGGCCAGGGCCGACGGCTCGGTCGGCTGGTGCGCCTCGATCGCCAACAGCATCGGCCTCTTCGCCCCCTATCTCGGCCTCGACGCAGCGCGCCAGGTGTTCGGCGACCCGCGGGCGACCTGCGCCTGGGGCCCACCGAACGACTGCCGCGGCATCGCGGTACCGGGCGGCTACCGGGTGACCGGCCGCTGGGATTTCGCCAGCGGCTGCCGCCATTCGAGCTGGATGGGGGCGCACGGCACCGTCGTCGAGCCGGACGGCTCGTTGCGTCTCAACAATTTCGGCCGGCCGACGCTCCGCACCTGGCTGTTCCCGGCCGAAGAGGCGAGTTTGCTCGACAATTGGCAGCCGATCGGGCTGCGCGGCACGGCGTCTGAATCCTATATGGTCGAGGATCTTTTCGTGCCGGAGGAATTCACCGGCACGCGCGAGGATCCGACGTTGCGCCGCGAGCGGGGCCCGCTTTACGCCTTCCCGCAGCAGACGCTCTACTCGGTCGGCATCGCCAGCGTCGCGCTGGGCATCGCCCGCGGCATGCTCGACGCGTTTATGGAGCTGGCCTTGCGCAAGACCCCGCGCGGCACCGGCCGCCTCGCCGACAATGCGGTGATCCAGGCCGAGATCGCCCGCGCCGAAGCAAGGCTCGGCGCCGCCCGCGCCTATCTCGTCGACACCGTGACCGAGGTCTACCGAGGGGCGGATTCAGTGGCGCCGATCGATGTGCCCGCCCGCGCCCGCACCCGTCTCGCCGGGTCGCACGCGATCTTCAACGCGGTTGCCGTCGCGAATTGGACTTACAAGGCCGCCGGTGTCGACGCGATCTTTCCCGGCAGCCCTTTCGAGCGGCGGTTTCGCGACATCCACACCTTGTCGCAGCAGATCCAATCGCGCGACGCGCACTATGAAACCGTCGGCCAAGTCCTGCTTGGCAACCCTCCCGAGGTGTTTTTTTAGAGAGTAGGTTTCGATCAGGTTGCACCGATCCAGCGTCCCCCTATCGGACCGTCAGCAGATCGGCCGCCTTGCCCTGCTCGCGGGCCGTCGCCGCGAGCACCTCCAGCGACGCCTCGTCGCGGTCGACGCCAGCGACGCGGATGCCCGCCGTCAGCAGGCTCTTGGTCATCGCCCGGCCGGTGCCGCCGGCGGCACCGGTCACGACCGACACTCTTTGGGTTTCGCCGATGATGTGGTTCCCTCGCGGAAGGAGATGGGGAGGGCGACGAAAACGCAGGAGGTTTGAATGTTCAAGCGGATCGACCACGTCGAGATCGTCACCGACCAGCCGGACCGGACCGAAGCGTTCTACACCGAGGTGCTCGGCTTTCGGGTCAAATTGCGCGACCGGGTCGAGCGTTCGGGGCTGGGGGTGCCAATCGGCCTCACCTATCTGGAGCTGGGCGGCACCGTCGTCGAGCTGATCTCGTACGAGGGTGCCGCCGTCGACCCGGCGCCGACGGGAGAGCATCTCGGCTACCGGATGATCGCGCTCGAAGTCGAGGACATGCAGCAGGCGGCGGAATATCTGAAGGGGAAGGGCGTCGATATCGTGTGGGGGCCGCTGGTGCGCGAAACCTATGCGCGCGCCGAGATCCGCGACCCCGGCGGCAACCACATCGAGCTGCGGCAGTGGTTTCGATAACGGCCGGGAGGAATGGGATGAGGACGGGAGCGAGCCTGAAGGCGGCGGCGCTGTCGACGTTGCTGGCGCTCGGGTCGGGCGCCGGCGCCCTGGCGCAGCAGGCGGGCACGACCTTTTTCGTGACCAGCACCGGCCCCGGCAAGGGCGCTGATCTCGGCGGGCTGGAGGGGGCCGATCGGCAATGCCAGCAGCTGGCGCAGACGGCGGGCGCCGGCGGGCACATTTGGCACGCCTATCTGAGCACGCAGGCGGCCGACGGCAAGCCCGCTGTCGACGCGCGGGACCGCATCGGACACGGCCCCTGGCAGAACAGCAAGGGGGTCGTCGTCGCCAAGGATTTGGACCAGCTGCACGGCGACAACAACATCTCAAAGCAGACCGCGCTGACCGAGAAGGGCGACATGGTCAACGGCCGCGGCGACACCCCCAATCGGCACGACGCATTGACCGGGACCCAGGCCGACGGCAAGGCCTTTGCGCCGGGCGACGACCGCACCTGCCACAACTGGACGAGCAGCACGCAGGGTGCGGCGATGGTCGGCCATATCGACCGGCAGGGCCTGCGCGACGACGCCCAATCGAAATCGTGGAACTCCTCGCACCTCTCGCGCGGGCCCGACGGCGGCTGCAGCCAGGCCGACCTCAGAAGCACCGGCGGCGATGGGCTGTTCTACTGCTTCGCCGCGAATTAGCCGCCGACGGACGACCCAACCTACCCCCTGTCACGCGGCGAAGGCCGGTGCCCACGGTCAGCAGAGGTCCCGGCGCGCGCCTGACCGGCGCCGGGATGACGGGTTGAGTGCGAATAGGTGTCGCCCTCCCCGGACAGCGGTTTGTGCTTAACCGGGCGTCCGGGGCGTGCCATCATGCCGGCTCACGAACAACCCAACGGAGGGCGTCATGGCGAAGTATATGCTGGTCAGCTTCAAGACCTGCCCCTGGGTGCAGCGCTCGGCGATTGTGCTGCGCGAAAAGAACACCGAGTTCGAGATGCGCCACATCGAGCCCGACAATCGGCCCGACTGGTTTCTGGCGATCTCGCCGCACAAGAAGGTGCCGGTATTGCGGATCGACGACAAGCTGTCGCTATTCGAGTCGAACGCGATCAACGAGTATCTCGACGAGACGATCGCACCCCGGCTCCATCCCGAGGACCCGATCGAGCGTGCCATCAACCGAGCCTGGACCGACTACGTCCCGACCTTCGCCAGCACGGTGACTGCGACCGCCTATGCCGACACAGAGGCGGATTACAACAAGGCGGCCGAAGGGATCCCAGTGCCGTTCGAGCGGCTTGAGAAGGCGCTCGAAAAACAGGGCAGTGGCCCGTTCTTCAACGGCGCCAAATATTCGCTGGTTGACGCCGCCTATGCGCCGTTCCTGCAGCGCTATTTCTTCCTCGACCGGGTCAAAAAGCTCGGCCAGATCGAGAAACACCCGCGTTTGAAGGCTTGGGGCGAGGCGCTGATGGGCCGCGCCTCGACACATTCCTTCCCCGAAGCGGAGTTCGAGGCGATGTACCGCGAGGGCTTGCGGCGCCGCAACAAGTGGGTGTCGCGCTTCATCGCGCCGGCGCGGGCCGCCGCCGAATAGCCGGGAGACGCAGAGCAGGCGCGGGCGGCACCGTAGGCCGCCCGCGCTTTGATCCCGATCCCGTTCGGGTTGGGTCGCTACCCTTGTCGTCATCGCGGGGGGCTTTGACCCGGCGATCCATGGACCCGCGGGTGACGGTCCCCAGGTGCTTTACCGCGTCAATACTGTGCGCAGCGCGGTGATCGACGGCATGAAGAAATAGGCCGCCGCCGTCAGCACCACGAATTGTTCGGGTATTTCGAGGGTCGAGCGGCGGCTGCCGCTCGGATAGTTCGGAACAGGCTCGTCCATCGAGCGGACGCCGTCGCCCGGCGCCTGCCCGATGATCGGATCGTAGCCCGGCGTCACCGGCGCGCCACTGTCGGGCCGCCGCTTGCCGCCGACAAAGCCGGGACAGTTGGCGTAGTGCTTTTGAATGAACTCGAACTGTCGCTCGATCGAGGTCTGGTAGCAGACGAACATCAACCCTCGGCTGTGTACGGTCTTTATCTCACCCGGCGCCACTTCGGGACCGAACGAGATCCCGGCGCGGATGATGCGATGCCGCTGCGCCTCCGCCTCCTCGATATCGTCGCGGGGATAGACTTTGCGAATGTGCGCCGCATAAGGGCATCTGCGTTGGTCGGGATCGCCGCCAAAGCCAAAATCATTGTTGCGCCGCTCATCGCCGCCCAGTCGCGGATCGTCGCGCAGCGGCGCCAGCTCCATCGGTGCGCCGCTCTTCCAGCGCCCGACCATCCGGGCCGCCAGCAACTCCCGATCGATCCCGAGCCGTGCCGCCTGATACGCAACGAACCGATGGAACTCGGGCACTTTCTGCTCGAGGCGCCGGAACACCATGTAGGAGCCGTTGCGCATCCACGGCGCCGCCATCTCCGGCGGCGGCCCCTCTTTTACCGGATCATGCGGATGCTGGCCCGGATAGCCGAATACGAACTCGCCGGGCCAGATCAGATCCTGCCCCGGAAGCCCTGAACCGGCGCGATACGTCTGGCTCACCCCGCGCACACCCGGCTGCGATACGCCATCGAGAAAGCCGAAGTGTTCGTGCCCGCGGCTCCGTCCAGGCCGAACCTTGCCGACTTCGGAATAGACGATTTCGATCGCCGACCCCAGGCGTTCGCGCAGCGCATTGCCGTGATAGGCAGCAAAGGACGGGTCGGGACCCGCAATCAGAAAGACGCCGTCGATCCGGTCCGGTCGAAAGCCGCGCACCCATGTCGATACCGGCGGATCGGCGAGCGCCGCGATGGTCTCCGGATCGCCGGCGCCTCGCTCAAAGGCGGGCTCCAGGCGCGGCCGCCCGGCTCCGAGCAGCCGCGTCAGGCCGCTGCCGGTAAAGCCAACATTCAGCCCGGACCACAATTCGCTCATCGCTTCCTGCAAGCGACGGCGCTGCCGGATGCGCGCCTCGCGCTCCCGCGCCATTCGCGTCGTCGCCACCTGCCCGGCTAAATATTGCCGCAGCTGGGCCTTGAACCGGGGCGGATCGGTAATCTTGAAGAAGCCGAATAGCTCGGCATTCTTCTGCATACCGGTCAGCAAATCCGCCTGGATGTCGTCGAGCTCCAGCCGGGGGGCATCATTTTGCGCCACGTCGACCTCAATCGGACAGCGATCGGGCCTGCCGTGAAGGTCGGCCCCCGCGGTGGAAAACATCGTCCGCCCGCCAGGGCAGGTTCGCCGCCGGGCTAGCCGCCCATACCGCCTTCGTAGCCGATCAGCACGTAGTCTTCTAGCCAGTACAGGGGCGTTTTCGTCGTGTCAGATTCCTTATAGACCGGGAATCGGTATTTGATGCGGTAGGCCATACCGACCTTTTGTAGTTCCCCTTTGAAGGTCCACTCTTGCCGGTAGGGGCCGTCGAGCTCGACCTCGATCTGGCTGACATCAGGGGCAGTTTTCCCTGAGCTGGGGGAATTGCAATAGATGTCCATTGCCCCCGCCACGAGGGTCGGGTCGCTATAGGGCATGTCGCGCTTGGTATAGGGGTTTAAGCGGAGGATCAGCTTTCCCAGATCTTCGGCCTGCGACATATTTCTGCTCCTTCCTAAGTTGAGGATCGAATTCATGCGCCTTGTCGGCCCCGCCAACTCTCTGGTTTGAGGCAGCTGGCCGTGAGAGCGACGGCTCGTTCGATCCAATGAAGAGCTTAAGGTCATTCCGTCAGGCGCCCATGTGAACTGGTTCACATGGGAGAGATTTTTTTAGCGCGATTGTCGGGGAACTCGGAACCTGCCTGGACGGTTGGCGCTCGATCGGATTTCAATGGAAGGCATCGGCATGAGCGGTGCTCCTCGCCCGTCTCTCTCCCCAGAGGGGAAGCCCACTGGGAGAGGGTTGCGAAGGGTTGGTGAGGGGAACCCTGGACGGTCGCTCGCCGAGGCGGGTGTTCCGGGAGCTTACCCGAAGCTTCGCAAAGGGCGGGAGCTGCCTGATCGGAGAATGCTCCGCTAAATTGGAGACCCTCGATCGAGCGCAGCGAGCGCCCCACTCACTCGGGCGGGCTCGCCGAGAGTCCCGAGCGCGCTAAAAATAGCCCCTGCGTCCTCGAGCAATCCTCGCGCTTCGGTCGGATTGTCTTGAGACAATTTTGCGCGCGTCACCAAGCTCTGTGCGACGTCGTTTCGAGCGCCAACGACTTCAAAAATCCGTTGGGCTTCAGTGACGTGGGCCAGGGCATCTGGAGGTGACTCGACGGCGAGGCATTCGGCCAGCAACCGGTGCGCCAATCCTTCCACGTAGCGATATCCCTTTGTCCGGCTTGCGGCAAGAACGTCGTCGATCAGGACCCGCGCGGTACCGAGGTCGCCCCGATTCAGATAGCCTTCGGCGAGCCGAAGGGCCGGGGCCACTCGGACGTGGTCGAGGCGCAAGCGGTCGAACCAGGCAACTGCTTCTGCCAGTTCGGCGATACCGGCATCGAGTCGGCCCGCTTTGATCTCGCCGTATCCGTGGAACACCTTGGCCATGGCGACGTCGAAGGGCAGAGGATTGAGGGTAAGGGCCTCCTCGCAGCAGCGTAGTCCTCGTTCGACGTCGCCTTGGAAGATATGGACCGAACCGAGGCGGTACAGGCCCACGACTTTGAGGCGCTGATCGTCGAGCGTGCTGGCGTGCGCCAGCACTCTGCGGCAATAGGCAAGGCCTGCCTCCCACTCACCTAAATAGATGGCCGCCTGTGCCGTGTTCCAGAGCGTGCGGCTTGCCCACCACAAATTGGCTTGCTGCTCGAGGATCGCCACGGCGCGATCGCCCGCTCCGATTGCCGCGCGCAGTTCGCCGCCAAATACATAGGCCTGCACCGCGCAAGAGTAGATGAAACCTTCGATGTCGTCGCATCTGGACGCAGCCGCGATGGCCGCGGCCTCCCGACAATGCTCGATCGCCAGTGCCGCCGAGCCCCCCGTCAAGCCATGCAGATACCCCGTCCAGCAATGCCAGGTAGCTCGGCGGCGCGGGTCGCCAGCGGCCTCGACAACGCTTCCTATGTTCTCGAGCGCGGCCAGGTGTTCCGCCTGTTGCCCGAGAGCGAACTTTACCTCGACCTGCTTCAGGACCGCGTCGATGCGGCGCAGCCGATTCGCCTCCGTATCGGGCATTGCGTCGACCCGGCGCCGGGCGTCGTCGAAATAGCTCAGCGCGTCGTTGTTGGCCCAGCGGCGCTGGGCCTTTTCGGCGGCCTGGATCGCGTAGTCGACGGCCTTCTCGGTCTGGTCACTGCGGCCGAAGTGCAACGCCAAGAGTTCCACGACCTCGTCGGTCCGGCCGCCGTAGAGCTGTTCGAGCGCCTTCCCGATATCCGAATGATAGAGGCGGCGATGCCGCTCGAGCAGGCTGCCATAGGCGGCTTCCTGCGTTAGCCAATGGCGAAAGACATAGGCCGTCCCCTCAGCCTCCAGCCGCTCGTCGATGAACTCCAGGCGCCTCAGCTCGCGCAGCCGGGTTTCGAGCGAGCCGGGGTCGTGCGACACCGCACGCAGCAGCCGGAGCGGGAATTCCCGGCCGATGACGGCGGCGGTCTGCAGCAACTGCTTCGATGCATCCGGCAGGCGATCGATTCTGGCCATCACCACATCGTGGATCGTGCCGGGCACCCTCAGATCGGAGCGAGGATCCCCGGCCTCGCCGGCGTGCAACGCGAGCTGCTCCAGAAAGAACGGGTTGCCGTCGGCCTTCTCGACGATCTCCGCGGCGACCGTATCGTCGAGGGGCTCTTCGCTGAGCGCCGAGCGAACCACGTGCAGGCTGTCGCCGCGGGACAGCGGCCGCAACGCGATCTGCCGCGCATACGGCTCGGCGGCCCAGGGAGGGCGGTAGTCGGGGCGATGCGCCGCCAGCACGAGGATCCGGGCGTCGCCGATGTTGTCCGCCAAAAAGGCGAAAAACTCCTCGGATATCTTGTCGATCCAATGAAGATCTTCGAGCAGGAAAACAAGAGGACGCCGGCGGCTGCCTTCGATGGAGAGCCGGTGCAAGACATCGAAGGTCTTGGCCTTGACCGTCTCAGGGTTCGAGGAGCGTCGCCGAGCCGCCGACATCCTTGATCCCGAGAAGGTGCAGCAGGACCGGGCTGTCCTCGTCGGGATCGATCCCGACCTCGCCGAGACCGGCGCGTACCTTTCGGGCGATCGCATCGGGGGCATCGGTCTCGGCAACCCCGCAATTGCTGCGCAGCACGTCGAGCGCCAGCCAATAGGGGATCGCGGTGCTGTACGAATGACAGCGGCCCTCGACCCAGGTCACGGTCCCAGGCGCGAGCTGCCGGCGGAACTCCGCCAGGAGCCGGGACTTGCCGATGCCGGGCTCGCCGACAACGGCGACGGCGCGGCCGTGGCCGGTCTCGGCTTGCCGTTGCCAATTGTTCAGCAGGGCGAGGTCGTCGTCTCGCCCGACAAAGGATGTCCGGCGCGCCGATATCGTCGGGTTGAGCGCGGAGCTGCGGTGCGAGACCCCGAGCAGCCGATGCACCGTGACCGGCTCGGCCTTGCCCTTGAGGGCGAGCGGCCCGACCGGGTCCACGCGAACATAGCCTTGGGCCGCCTGGCGGGTCGCCTCGCTTACTAGGATGGTTCCAGGCTCGGCCGCCTGCTGCAGGCGGGCGGCGACATTGGCCGTGTCGCCGATCGCCGTTTCCATCCGGAAGCTGTCGGCGACCGGGGCGAAGACGACGGGCCCGGTATGGATGCCGATCCGGAGCGACAGGTTGAGCCGCCTGTCGTCTTCCTCGCGGCCGTCGCCGCCGAGCGCGCGGCGGATGGCCAGCGCCGCCAGCAGCGCGCGCCGGACGTGGTCCTCGTGCGCGATCGGCGCGCCGAACAATGCCATGAAGCCGTCGCCGCTGAATTGCGGCGCGGTGCCCTCGTAGCGGTGCACCTCTGCGAGCGCCGTGTCGAGAAAATCGGTGACGAGTTCGTGCATCCGCTCGGAGCCGAGGCGCTCGGTGAGGCCGGTAGAGCCGACGATGTCGCAGAAGAGCGCGGTCACCTGCTTCATTTCGCCGGCCGGCCGGCCGCGGCCACTCGGTACCCGGCTGAGACCGGGAACCGGGATCTGCATACGAGGCTCGGCAAAACCGGGCGTGCCCCGATCGTCGAGCGGCAAGCCGCACTGTCCGCAGAACCGCATGCCGGTCGGGTTCTCGGCATTACACCGAGAGCATCTCATACCGCGCCTCCAGAGGTAGCGCCCGAGATGAAGTATCGACAGCCGCGCAAAGGCTAGTGAAGGGTGGTTAAGAGGTCAAGAGTGCGTAAGCGGACCTGTTCCCAGTCAGACGAGATAGCGGGGGTTTGCGGCGACGCTCTGTTCGGAAATCACGATGCGGCCCGAGGGCTGCGGGGCGGTTCGGCAAGGCACTGTTTGCAGCGCTTGGCAGCCCGAAACCCGGACCGCGCCGCCGAGGGCGAGCCTGGACCTGATCCTCGGGCTTGTGCGATATAGGGTGCCGACAACGTTTTCGGTGCGGGGCCGCGAACAACAGCGGCGAGTTTCCTGGAGGGAGGGCGGAATGGCCGAGTACAAACTGATCTCTGCGGATTCGCATGTCAGCGAGCCCCCTGACCTGTGGACGACGAGGGTCGACAGGAAATTCCGCGAGCGGGCGCCGCGGCTGGTGGTCGACCCGCCGGGGCTCGAAGGTGCCTATTTCATCTACGAGGGCTATGCGCCGCATCCGATCGGGATCGGGCTCGGCGCAGGCAAGACCCCGGAAGAGCTGGCCAGCTTTTTGACCAAAGCGACCTATGCCGACGCCCGCTCCGGCGGCTGGGACCCGGCCGAGCGGCAAAAGGACAACGCAGTCGACGGGGTCGAAGCCGACGTGCTTTACACGACCCTCGGCTTCCGGATCTTCTGGCTGAAGGACGCCGGGCTGCAGGCCGACTGCTTCCGCGTTTACAATGACTGGCTTGCCGAATTTGTCAGCTTCGACCCGAAACACATGGCCGGGTTGCCGATGATCTCGCTGTACGACCCCAAGGCCGGCGCCCACGAGCTCGAACGCTGCGCCAAAATGGGGCTCAAAGGGGCGATGATCTGGTGTTCGCCGCCCGACGACCGTCCCTACAGCTCCGACGTCTACGACCCGTTCTGGGCGGCGGCCCAGGAATTGCGCATGCCAGTCAGCCTGCACGCGATCACCGGCATGGGTACGGAAAGCCAATTTAATTGGGGCGAGCGCTACATGCGCGCGACCGTCCTGTCGCACGAGGTCGAGAAGTCGTTCAGCGTGCTGATCTTCTCCGGCGTGCTCGACCGGTTTCCGGAATTGCAGATCGTCTCGGCCGAGAACAATATCGGTTGGCTGCCCTATTATCTGCAGCGCATGGATCGCGCCTTCGAGCGCCAGCGCATCGCCGCCGGGTTCACCAATAAGCTGAAGCCGAGCGAATATTTCCAGCGCCAGATGTGGGCCACCTACATCGACGACTTCGTCGGCGTCGCCAACCGTAATTTCATTGGCGTCGACCGGATGATGTGGTCCTCCGACTATCCCCACCAGGCCTCGACCTGGCCGCATTCGCAAGAGGTCGTGGCGCGCGACTTCAAGGACGCCAGCGGCGAAGACCGGTTCAAGATCACCCGCGGCAACGCCGCCCGGCTCTACGGATTCGACGCCTGAGCCTCGGCCGCCCGGCCGCAGCCGGCGGCTATATCGAACAGCGGCAGGAACATCTCCGGCTCCTGGGCGCCGGAGATGGCGTAGCCGCGCTCCAGCACAAAGCAGGGGACGGCGTGGATACCGAGCCGCCGCGCCCGCCGGTCCTCGGCCAGCACCGCCTCGGCGCCGGCGTCACCGGCGAGATAGAGGCGACTCTCCTCCCGGTCGAGGCCCGTTTCCGCGGCGATCATGGCCAATGTGCCGGTGTCGCCGATGTCGCGCCCTTTGAGGAAATAGGCTCGGAACAAGGCTTCGGTCATCTCGTCGCCGCGGCCGCGGGCGGCGGCGAGACGGATCAGCCGGTGCGCGCGCAAGGTGTTGGGTGCGCGGCCGATGCGCTCGAAGGCGAACGCGATGCCCTCGCCGCGCCCCGCGGCTGAGAGTGCGGCGTAGGCCTGCTCGGCGTGGCGCGGGCTGCCGAATTTCGCCGCAAGGTAGAGCTCGCGCGGGATGCCCTCGCTCGGCATGTCCGGGTTGAGCTGGAAGGCGCGCCACGACCGCGTCACGCTGAGGTCGGGCCGCAACGCCAAGGCGCGCTCGAGCCGGCGCTTGCCGATGAAGCACCAGGGACAGACGATATCGGCGACGATGTCGATGTGCATGACTCGCTCCTCGCGCTGTGCCTTCGTGTCGAAATTGCGCGCATCCAGCATGCTGGCGAGATGCCTCTGAAGAGTAGAGAGCTCGGTTCGCTGAACCTACTACCGCCGCGATGCCGCCAGGAACGCAAAAGGAGGGAATTGACCCCCGTAGGTTCGATAGTTATTAACTATCTGAGGATCGCGTCGTCGATATGGTATAGAATGAGGCGCCTTCGAGTCCCGCAAACCCGTCGGCGGGGAGCGGGGTGTCAGCCCGGTGGAATCAGTACGGAAGGACTGAAGATGCGCTTCCCGACACTGCTCGGCGCCGGCTCGGCCGGTTTACTTACTCTAGCCAGTGTTTCGGCGCAGGCCGGCCTGATCGGCAACGGGACGAATACCGTTTCTGCGTTGTTTTTCCTCGGGACGGCCGTTCCCATCCCGCCCTATACAAATCCGCCTCCCTCGGAAGTTGAAGGGGGCGGACCGATGCCGATCCCCGCCCATTTCCCGATTGGCGTGAAAGACGAGGCGACGATCGACGTCGGCGACACGACGATCACGATCACCAACGAGGCGGCGCTGCCGTTTTGCAGCGGGGCGTTGCCTTGTTCGGATATCTTCACCGGCTTTGCCTTCACCTTTTCCTCAGGCGTCCACATCACCGGCGTCAGCGTCGACCCGGTCAGCGCCGCAGACTTTCGCCCAGCCGGCGTCAGTCCTCTCGAGTTGTTGACGCCGACCGACATCATCGTCAACCTCGTCGGCGAAAACCCAGCCGTCGGCGACCAGCTGATCCTGGATGTGACGACCGGGGGCCCAACCACGCCAGTCCCGGAACCGGCAAGCCTCGCGCTGCTCGCGGCCGGTCTTATTGGTGCTTGGTCAATTCGGCCGCCTGGCCGACTGCGAACGCTGCGATTTATGACAGCCGGACGCCGCGATCATGAGTGATGTTTTTCTCGGTACCATCAGGCTCGTCGGATTCAATTTTGCGCCGGTGAATTGGGCTCTTTGCCAAGGTCAGACCCTGTCAATTGCGCAGAACACAGCCTTGTTCTCGCTCCTCGGCACTTATTTCGGCGGCGATGGCGTGCAGACTTTTGCTCTTCCCGATCTGCGCGGCCGCGTCGCCATCGGCCAAGGCCAAGGGCCCGGTCTGTCGAATTACGCTCAAGGGCAGAGCGGCGGCGTCGAGACGGTCACCGTGAGTAGCGCCCAGGCGCCGACGCATACTCACACGCTGATGGCGGCGGCAAATGTCACCGCGTCGAACCCTGGACCGGGCCTCGCCCTCGGGACCCCGCTGGCGGCGGTCAGAATGTACGGCACCGGCTCGCCGACCGCGCTGGCGCCCGGTTCAATCGGCCCGTTTGGCGCGGGGGGCGCCCATGAAAACCGTCAGCCCTATTTGGGACTAAACTACATCATCGCGCTTGCCGGCATCTTCCCATCTCAGAACTAGCCGTCGCGATAATCGGGGAGCTCGGCCAAATGGATCCTTTCATCGCACAGATCACCGTTTTCGGCTGTAATTTTGCCCCGCAGGGCTGGGCGATGTGCCAAGGGCAGCTATTGGCGATCTCGCAGAATACCGCGCTGTTTTCGCTGATCGGCACGTACTATGGCGGCAATGGCACGACCACGTTCGCACTGCCAGATTTGCGTAGTCGGGCGCCGATCGGGTTCGGCCAGGGACCGGGGCTCTCCGACTATGCGATCGGCGAAACCGGAGGTCAAGAGACCGTCCTGATCGACACGTCGTCTTCCCCGATGCACACGCATGGGCTGTTCGCCGGCGTCAGCCCCGCCACCGCGAATGCCCCGGGCGGCTCGATCGAAGCCGAAGGACAGACTGGCGGCAGAGGCGGCACGGTCAATCTCGCGCTGTACAGTGCATCCGGCACTCCCACAACATTGGCGCCGGCGGCCCTGACCGCAGCGGCCGGAGGCGGCCAGCCACATAACAACCTTCAGCCCTATCTCGCCCTGAACTTCTGCATCGCATTGCAGGGGATTTTTCCGTCGCGAAGCTAAGGCGGCTGTCCCAGCATCAAGGAGCATCGGCGCCGATGTCAAATCCGTATCTGTCGATGATCGAAGCTTTCGCCTTCAACTTCGCGCCCCGAGGCTGGGCGCTGTGCGCCGGGCAAACCCTGTCGATTTCCCAGAACCAGGCCCTGTTCGCCTTGCTTGGAACGACCTATGGCGGCAATGGCCAAACCACCTTCAACCTGCCCGATTTGCGCGGCCACCTTGCCTTGTCCTTCGGCCAAGGACCAGGGCTGTCGTCGTACAGTCTCGGAGCGGCCGCTGGGCAGGAATCGCATCAACTGTTGACCAGCGAAGTTCCGACGCATAGCCATACCCTGAACGCCACGAACAACGGCCAGGCAAACGGCACCAATGTCCCGAGCGGCAGCGTGCTTATGGGCAGCGGCTATGGGATAGAAGCCAACAATCCCGTCGAGAACGTCTATAGCAACGTCGCGCCGACGGTCGCAATGGCGGCCGGCGCCGTCAGCGCCGCCGGCAGTAATCTGCCGCACGAAAACCGGATGCCGTTTTTGACGATCAATTATTGCATCGCGCTGCAAGGAGTGTTCCCGTCGCGCAACTAACCGAGGCGCCAACTCAGTTGAAGACGATTTGGTAATCCTGATGTTCGGGCGCCGCCGTAAAAATCGGGATCAGGTAAAGCGACAGATCGGGACCCTTGTCGATCGCCATCCGATAAAGGCCCTCGGCCACCACCGGAAGGCGCGGCCCGCGCAAGATCAGCGAGAACGGCTGGCGCGCCGCCGCTCCCCAACCGGGAAACTCGCGCCTGTCGATCGTCACAAAGGTCAGGTCGAGCCCGGTCGCGGCGGGACGAAACTTTCTCCCGACATAGGGGACGAAGTCATCGGCGGTCAACTGCTCGATCGTCTTCATCGGATGTTCATATCCGTGGCGATGGCCGCCCGCCATCGCTGACCACCCCATATTGGCGCTCCAGCGTCGAGCAACAAACCGGCAAATCGCCGCGCCGAGCCTGCGAGAACGGTGATGGCGCAACCTGAGCTGAAAGTCGTCACCTCACACGGGACAATAGGGCTGCGACCGGCTGCCGGCGGCCCCTCGGAAGAAGCCTTTCTGTATTTGCTGTTTGCCAGCAACCGGGCGGCTGAGATGGCGCTGATGCCGATTTCGCCGGCCGACAAGGAATTCCTGTTGCAGGTGCAGTTTCGCTCGATGACCGACACCTATCGCCGGAACTTTCCCGCCGCCCGCTACGACATCATCGAACTCGACCGGTGGCCGGTGGGACGCATCGTCTCCGAGGTCCAGGCCCATTGCGTCTATTACATCGATTTCGCGTTGCTGCCGCAGGCACAGGGCATGGGAATCGGCAGCACTGTGCTGGCCGCTGCGCTGGACGAGCCGCGGCGGCTGGGCCTGCCCGCACGGCTTCGGTCGTTCTCGTACAACTGGGCAGCGCGGCGCCTCTACGACAAGCTCGGGTTCACCGTGGTCGCCGAAGAACCACCTCAGCTTGTTCTCGAATGGCGAGCGACACGCTGAACGACGTTTGCCGCTTTGGGGAACTGCCTTCCGAGCCAACCGCGCGTCTTGACCTTGGCCGGGCGTGCCCGTGAGGATGCGGGCAGAGTGCCGGGCCAGGAGATGAGGGTCAATGGTGTCATCGTCGGGCGGGCAATACGACGCGCCGCATCTTGCCAGAAACGCCGCGAATTTCGCGGCGCTGACGCCGCTTGCCTTTCTGGCGCGCGCGGCCGCCGTCTACCCGGACAAGCTCGCGGTCATACATGGAGCCGACCCGGTTCACCTATCGGCGATTCTATGCCGCGCTGCCGGCGGCTCGCCGATGCGTTGCGCCGGCGCGGCATCGGGCCCGGCGACACCGTCGCGGTGCTGGCGCCGAACGTGCCGGCTTTGCTCGAGGCGCATTACGGCGTGCCGATGGCGGGGGCGGTGCTGAACGCGCTGAACTACCGGCTCGACGCCGCCTCGATCGCCTTCATCCTGGCGCACGGCGAGGCAAAGCTGCTGATCGCCGACCGCGAATTTGCCCCTCTCGTCAAGGCCGCGCTCGAAGAGCTGGGCCGGCCGCTGCCGCTCGTCGAAATCGACGATGCCGTCGGAGAAGAGCCGCTCGGCGGAACCGATTACGAGGCCCTTCTCAGCGAAGGCGACCCCGCGGCGGAATGGGCGATGCCCGACGACGAATGGCGGCCCATCGCGCTCAACTACACCTCGGGGACTACCGGCAACCCCAAAGGTGTCGTCTACCACCACCGCGGCGCCTTTCTGAACGCGATCGGCAACGCCATCACCTTCGGGCTCGACCGCCATTCGGTCTATCTGTGGACCCTGCCGATGTTTCACTGCAACGGCTGGACCTACACCTGGGCGGTGACCGCGGTTGCCGGGACCCATGTGTGCCTGCGCCGGGTCGAGCCGCAGCCGGTCTTTCAGGCGATCGCGGAGCACCGGGTCACCCATCTCTGCGGCGCCCCGATCGTCTTGAACATGCTGGTGCACGCGCCCGACGCCATGAAGCGGCCTTTCGACCATGTCGTCGAGGCGGCGACCGGGGGTGCAGCACCGCCCTCGGCGGTGATCGAGGCGATGGAGCGGATGGGCTTTCGCGTCACCCACCTCTACGGCCTGACCGAGAGCTACGGCCCGTCGACGGTCTGCGCCTGGCAGGAGGACTGGGCCGGGCTGCCGATTGGCGAGCGGGCGGCCCGCATGGCGCGCCAGGGTGTGGCCTACCCCACACTCACCGGTCAGCGCGTCGTCGACCCGGACACCATGACCGACGTGCCGAACGACGGCGCGACGTTGGGCGAGCTGGTATTGCGCGGCAACACGCTGATGAAGGGCTATCTGAAGAACCCCGCCGCGACCGAGGCCGCCTTTGCGCAAGGCTGGTTTCACACCGGCGACCTCGCGGTCATGCATCCCGACGGCTATGTCGAGATCAAGGACCGGTCGAAGGACATCATTATCTCAGGCGGCGAGAACATCTCCTCGCTCGAAGTCGAGGAGGCACTCTACCGCCACCCGCAAATCATGGAGGCGGCGGTCGTCGCCAAGCCCGACCCGGTCTGGGGCGAGACGCCATGCGCTTTCGTCACCTTGAAGCTCGATGCCGGCGCGGTATCGGGCGACGACATCATCGCCTGGTGCCGCGCCAGCCTCGCGCATTACAAGGCGCCGCGCACGGTCGTGTTCGGGCCGTTGCCCAAGACCTCGACCGGGAAGATCCAGAAATACGAGCTGCGCGAGCGCGCCAAGGAGGCTCTGCGGTGACCCCGCTGCCGCGCTTCGATCTCGCGGGTCAGGTGGCGCTGGTCACCGGCGCGTCGAGCGGGATCGGCCGCCATCTAGCGCTATTGCTCGCCGCCGCCGGCGCCAAGGTGGCGCTGGCGGCGCGCCGGGTCGACCGGCTCGCCGAGGCGGCTCGCGAGATCGAGAGCGACGGCGGGGAGTGTCTGACAATCGTCTGCGACGTGACGCGGCCCGACAGCGCCGCCGCCGCGATCGCGAAGGCCGAGGCGGAGCTGGGCCCGCTCGCAATCCTTGTCAACAATGCCGGCGTCGTCGTCTCCAAGCCGGTGCTGGAGCACACCGAGGCCGAGTGGGACTACGTCGTCGACACCAATCTGAAGGGCGCCTGGCTGATGGCGCGCGCCTTCGCCGAGCATCTCATCGGAGCGAAGCGGTCGGGACGGATCGTCAACATCGCCTCGGTGCTAGGAACGCGCACGATCGCGCGGGTGCCGAGCTATTGCGCCGCCAAGGCCGGGCTCATTCACCTGACGCAGGTGCTGGCGATGGAGCTGGCGCGCCACGGTATCCTGGTCAACGCGCTGGCGCCCGGATATGTCGAAACCGATTTCAACCGCGAATTCCTGCGCACCGAGCCTGGGCAAAGGCTCGTCTCTCGCATTCCGCTGCGCCGCGTCGGGCAGCCGGACGATCTCGACGGCGCGATGCTGCTCTTGGCCTCGCCGGCGGGCGCCTATATCAGCGGCGCGGTGATCGCGGTCGATGGCGGGCACGGCGTCGCCGCGATCTGACGGCGGGCGCGCGACACTGGCGCGATTTCTCGCCGAGGCGGCCGGCGCCGTTTCGGTCGAGATCGTCTCGATAGAGCCCCTCGCGGGAGGTGCCATCCAGGAAAACTGGGGGCTCGACGCGCATTTTGCCGGCGGCAAGCTCGCGGGCGACCAGCGCCTCGTGCTGCGCGCCGCAGCCGCGACCGGGGTCCCGTCGAGCCTTGACCGCCTTCAGGAATTCGCGGTTCTGAAGGCCGCATTCGGTGCCGGTGCGACGGTGCCCGAACCGCTTTTCGCCTGCGAGGATGCCGCCGTCTTCGGCAAGCCGTTCCTGGTCATGCGACGCGCGGCCGGCACCGCCGCGGCACACCGCATTACCCGCGACAGGGCGCTCGACCCCGCGCTTCCAGCGATCGCCGAGCGCCTCGGCCGCGAGCTCGCCCATATCCACCGCATTCGCCCGCCGCGGCCCGACCTCGCCTTCCTCGCGCCCTATGCCGAAATCGGACCAGTGCCTCAGATCGCCGGCTTTCGCACTTATCTCGACCGCCATCCAAACCCTCGGCCGGCGCTCGAATGGGGCATCCGCTGGCTCGAGACGCACCTGCCGCCGCCGACCGACCCGGTGCTGTGCCACCACGATTTCCGCACCGGCAATTACCTGTTGGACGGTGCGGCGCTGACCGGCATCCTCGATTGGGAGTTCGCGGGCTGGGGCGACCCGCACGAGGATATCGGCTGGTTTTGCAGCAAGGGCTGGCGCTTTGCCCGGCTCGACCGCGAAGCCGGCGGGATCGCCGACCGTGCCCCGCTCTACCGCGGCTACGAGAGCGAATCCGGGCGGCCGATCGATCCCGGCCGCGTCTTTTTCTGGGAAGTGCTGGCAAGCGTGCGCTGGGCGGTGATCGCCCTTCAGCAGAGCGACCGCCATATGCTGGCCGGCGAGCGCAGCCTCGATCTGGCGCTGACCGGCCGGCGCGCCACCGAGTGCGAGCTGGAGTTGCTGATGCTGCTCGATCCCGGAGGCAAGTCGGGCGTCACTTCGCCGCGGGAAACGATCGTTGCCGCGCCGATGGGGGACCTGCCGGGCGGGCTGGCGCTGCTCGCGCTGTCCCGCGACGTATTGCTCAACGATCTGCGGCCGCTATTGCCGCCGGAGCGGCGTCTCGACGCGCTGCTCGTCGCCAACAGCATGGCGATCGCCGAGCGCGAGGCCGCGGCAGGATCGGAGCCGGAGCGAGAGGTCGTGCGCGAGCTCGAAAGCTTCTACGGGGACGGGATGGGCGGCGCAGCCAAATTGCCCCGGCGCTTCGCCCTCGACCTGCGCAACGGTGCGTTCGAGAATTCTACGCCGCGCGCGGGCGACGCGTGTGGCATCTTGTGGCGGATGACGATCGGCAGGCTGCGCCGCGCCAACCCCAGATTCCTGTCCGCCAACGGCTTTGCTTAGCCGAGCGGTTCTGTCAGGAGACCAAATTCGTGCCTCAATCCCGCGTCGCTCAGGCGATCGAAGCCTTCGGCAGGGGCGAGATCGTCGTCGTCACCGACGACGACGACCGCGAGAACGAGGGTGATCTGATCCTGGCCGCGGTGCACGCGACCCCGGAGAAGATGGCCTTCATCATCCGCCACACCTGCGGCATCGTCACCGCGCCCTTGACCAGCGAGATCGCGCGACGCCTGCATCTGGCGCCGATGGTCGCCGACAACGACGCGATCCACGGCACCGCCTTTACCGTCTCGGTCGACTACCGCCACGGCACGACGACCGGCATCTCGGCCGAGGAACGGACCGCGACGATCCGCAACCTGGCGAACGGCAACACCGGCCGCGCCGACTTCGTCAGGCCCGGTCACATTTTCCCGCTGATCGCCAGGGATGGCGGCGTCCTGATGCGCTCGGGCCATACCGAGGCAGCGATCGATCTGTGCCGGCTCGCGGACCTCGAGCCGGTGGCGGCGATCTGCGAGCTGGTCAACGACGACGGCACGGTGATGCGCGGGCCGCAGGTCTCGAGTTTTGCCGAGAAGCATGGGCTGAGGCGGATCTCGGTCGCGGATCTGATCTCCTACCGCCAGGCGCGCGACAAGCTCGTTACCCGTGTCGCCGAGTTCACCGTGATGAGCGAGATCGGCGAACTGGCCGGCTTCGCCTATGTCACCCCGTTCGACAAGGTGCATCACTTCGCGTTCGTCTACGGCAATGTCGGCGGCGGCCGCGATGTTCCCACGCGGCTGCACCGCGGCAACGTACTCGAAGACGTGTTCGGCGGCGCCCAGCCGATCCATGCTGCACTCGCCCGCTTCAAGATCGCGGGACACGGCGTGCTGGTCTATCTGCGGGACGGCACCTCAGGCGTGCCGACCACCGCGATCGGCGAAGAGGAGACCGGGTCGGAGCGCGAGCGCAACATCGAGTGGCGTGAGGTCGGGCTGGGCGCGCAGATCCTGCGCGATCTACAAATTTCCTCGATCCGGCTGTTGGCGACGCGCTCGCGGACGTATGTCGGCATCGCCGGCTTCGGCATCGAGATCGTCGCCACCGAGCCGCTCGACGGCGAATAGGAGGCCGGGGGCGAAGCGGGAGGCGATGATGCGCTCCGCCACGAGGCTGCATTATGCCTGGATCATCGCGGCGGTCACTTTTGTGGTTGGCCTTCTGACCGCGGGCGTGCGCGCTGCGCCGGGCGTGCTGATCGTACCGCTCGAACAGGAATTCGACTGGTCGCGAGCGACGATCTCGTTCGCGATCGGGATCAATTTGCTGCTCTATGGCCTGGTCGGCCCGTTTGCCGCGGCCTTGATGGACCGCTTCGGCGTGCGCCGTACGATGACCCTGGCGCTGGCGCTGACGGCCGCGGCGGTGGCGCTGTCGCCGGCGATGCGCCAGGCATGGCAGCTGGTTCTGCTGTGGGGTGTCGTGGTTGGCGTCGGCACCGGCGTAATCGGCGCCTTTCTCGCCGCCTATATCGCGGCGCGCTGGTTCCGCCGCCGCCAGGGGCTGGTGGTCGGGCTGCTGACCGCCGCCAACGCCGCCGGACAGCTCGTATTCTTGCCCAACCTCGCCGAGCTCGTGACCCATTTCGGCTGGCGGGTGATGTCCCTGGTCCTGGCGGGCGCGGTGGTGGTCTTTGTCCCTCTCGTCGCACTTTTGATGCGCGACCGGCCGCGTGATCTGGGCCTGGGACCCTATGGCGGCGAAGGCGAACCAAGCACTGAGGACGTGCCCCAGGGAAACCCGTTCGCGGCGGCCTTTCGCGCTCTCGGGACCGGCGCGCGTAAGCGCGATTTCTGGCTGATCGCGGGCGGCTACTTTGTTTGCGGCGCCACCACCAACGGGCTGATCGGCACGCATTTGATCCCGGCCTGCGTCGATCACGGATTTAGCGAGGTTGCCGGCGCGGGATTGCTCGCCGCGACCGGCGTCTTCAGCTTCATTGGCGGCACCCTGTCGGGCTGGCTCAGCGACCGCTGGGACAATCGGGTGCTGCTCGCCTGGTATTATGGGTTGCGCGGACTGGCGCTGATGTATTTGCCGTTTGCCTTTGGCCTGTCGATCTACGGCCTGCCGCTGTTCGTGGCGTTCTATGGCCTCGACTGGATCGCCAGCGTGCCGCCGACGGTACGCCTGCTCAATCGCGTGGTCGGCACCCAGAGGACCGGGATCATGGTCGCCTGGATCACTGTGATCCACCAAATCGGCGCTGCCTTGGCGGCCTATCTCGGCGGCGCTTTGCGCAGCGCCTTCGGCACCTACCTCGAAGCGTTTATGCTGTCGGGTCTGTTGCTGCTCGGCGCGGCGCTGATGGTTCTCTTCATCGGCGTCAGCGGGCGCGACGTCGACCATGCTCCGGCCGCGCTTCCGGCGGAATGATCGCCGCTCGTTCAAGAGCGAGAATGACGGCGGAAAACAAGCCCGCCAGCCTGGAACGCGCAGACGGTTGTTTCTCTATGCGGTCGCCTTCGTCGAGGGAACGGCCATGCGCTCACGTTGCCGGACAGCGGCGGTTTGGCAAGAAGGCGCTCGCGGAATGGTTTCGCCGGCGGATCGGTGCATAATGGCCGCGAACGGCTCCCACGCGAAAGGATCGACCATGGCGAGGCTTCCCCCGATCACCAGCCGGGACCAGGTGCCGGAAAAGGACCGCGCGGCCGTCGACAGCATCATCGCGAGCCGCGGCGCCTTGCAGGGCCCTTTCACGATGTTCCTGCACTCGCCGGAATTGGCCGGACGCGCGGCCCATCTCGGCGCCTATGTCCGCTTCGAGGGCTCGCTCGACATGCGGGTGCGGGTGCTGGCGGCGATGACCGTCGCTCGTGAATTCGAGGCGGTCTATGTCTGGGGCGCCCAGACCGGCGGCGCCCGCCGCCTCGGCGTGCCGGAGGCGACGATCACCGCGATCCGCGAGAACCACTCGCGTAGCATCCCGTCGCAGGACCTTGGAAATTATCGAGTTCACCCGCGCGCTGCTGCGCCGGCACCGGGTCGACGATGCGAGCTTCAAATCGATCCAGACGCGGTTCGGCAATGACGGCCTGATCCAGCTGACCGGCGCCATCGGCTATTACAGCATGCTCTCGATGACGGTGAACGCGTGCGAGCTGGAAGCCGCGCCGAACGCCGAAGTCTTGAAAGTATGAACGGAGAGGAGGGTAGGATGGCGTCGCTCAACGGGCATTACAACGTCGGCGGAGTCTATTTGCAACGACCGTTCAAGATCCGCCGGCTTGGCCATTTCGGGTTCAATGTCGAAAAGCTTGCCGAGGGCCGGGAATTCTACGGCGACCTGCTCGGCTTCAAGGCTTCCGACACGCTCGACTTCTCGCGCGCGCCGTGGTTCCCAAAGGATGCCGATCTCGGCGATCCGCGCGGCTATTTCATGCGCTACGGCACCGACCATCACGCCTTTGTGCTGTTTCCGAAGCGGGTCATGGACCACCGCGCCGACCGAAAATTCGCGTCCGGGGTGACGATCAACCAGATCACCTGGCAATGCGGCAGCCTCAAGGAGGTCGTCGACGCCCACAGCTATTTCGAGGCGCAGCAGGTCCGCATCCAGCGCGTCGGGCGCGACATGCCGGGCAGCAACTGGCACGTCTATGTCTATGACCCGGACGGCCACACCAACGAGATGTATTACGGCATCGAGCAGATCGGTTGGAACCAGCTGTCGAAGCCCCGCGACATGTACTACCGCGGCTTCCAGGAAAAGCCGGCGCTGCCGCAGATGTCGGAGGCGGCCGAGCTGGCCGAGGCGTTCGGCAAGGGTATCGAGGTGCTCTCCGGCCACCGCCCGGAGGAGAGTCTCCCCGCAAACTACGATGTCGAGGGCGTGCTGCTGCCGCGGCCGTTCAAGATCACCAAGATCGGCCCGGTCGGCCTCTTCGTCGACGATGTCGAGCGCGCCGAGGCCTTTTATACCGAGCGCCTCGGCTTTACCCTCGACCGAGGAGACGTACTATCGCGGCGCCCGCTGTGTCTTTTTGCGCTGCGGCGCCGAGCACCACAGCCTCGGCCTGTTTCCAAAGGAGTTGCGCTCAGTTCTGGGCCTCGCCCCAGCACTCGACCTGCATGTCGTTCGGGGTCGAGCTCGGCAGCTACGCGCAATTGCGCGAGGCGGTTGCGTTCCTGAAGTCACGCGGCGTCACCTTCATCGACGAGATTCCGCCCGAGCTGTATCCCGGCATCGACTACGCCGCCTTCGCCCTCGATCCCGACGGGCACTGCATCCAGCTCTACTACTACATGGAGCAAATCGGCTGGGACGGCCGTGTCCGCCCCGCCGCCGAGCGCCGCCAAGTCGCTCGCGACTGGCCCGACGCGCTGGAGCCGCTGTCCGACACCTACGTCGACCAGGTCTTCCAAGGCCCGCTCGGCTGAGAGTTTCTCCCGGGAGGAAGTCGGAGGGCGATCGGCTGGTCAAACCCGGCCGTGGCAGTGTTTGAATTTTTTGCCTGAGCCGCAAGGGCACGGGGTGTTGCGTGGGGTGCCGGCCCAGGGCGCGCGCGGTACCGGGCGCTGCGGTTCGCTCCGGTCGACACCGTTGCCCGAGCCGGCGCGGCGGGCGGGGCGCGGTGACATCGGCAACGGCCGTCCGGTCGTGCCGGTGCCGCGCATCTCACCAGCCATTTCTCCGGCCATCGCCTCGGCGGGCTCCGCCGCGGCCTCGGCGAAGGCCGGCTGCTGCACGCGAAGCTCGATATGCGACAGCACCGACGTGATGTGCTGGCGCAGACTGGTCAGCATCGCCTCGAACTGCTCGAAGGCCTCGCGCTTGTACTCGTTCAGAGGGTCGCGCTGGGCGTACCCACGCAGCCCGATGCCCTGGCGCAAATGGTCGAGCGACAGCAGATGGTCCTTCCAGGTCTGGTCGAGCAGCTGCAGCAACAGGCTCTTTTCCGCCATGCGCATCAGTTCGGGGCCCGCATTCGCCGACTTCTCGGCCATTTTTCGGTCGGCCGCGGCGATGATCCGCTCGCTGACCTCGTCCCGCCCGAGCCCCTCTTCCTTGGCCCATTCGGCGAGCGGAAAATCGAGGGCAACGAGGCGCAGGCATTCGGCGTGGAGCCCGGCGACATCCCACTGCTCGCCGAGCGCATTTTCCGGGATCGCGTTCGCCACCGCTTCCTCGATCGTCTCGGTGCGCATGTCGGCGACCGTCCCGGCCACGTCGCGCGCGCTCATGATCTCGCGGCGCTGCTCGTAGACGACCTTGCGCTGGTCGTTCATCACGTCGTCGTATTTGAGGAGCTGCTTTCTGATGTCGTAGTTGCGCGCCTCGACTTTCTGCTGCGCCTTGGCCAACGCCTTGTTGACCCAAGGGTGGATGATCGCCTCGCCTTCCTTTAGGCCGAGCCGCTGCAGCATCGAATCCATCCGCTCGGAGCCGAAGATCCGCATCAAATCGTCTTCGAGCGAGACGAAGAATTTGGATGCGCCAGGGTCGCCCTGACGGCCGGAGCGGCCGCGCAGCTGGTTGTCGATGCGCCGGCTCTCGTGTCGCTCGCTGCCGACGACAAAGAGTCCGCCGGCCTGCACCACCGCCTCGTGCGCGGTCTCGATCTCCTGGCGGATGCCGGCGGCCCGCGCCTCGCGCTCGGCCTCGTCCTCGATTGTTGCGAGCTCGGTGCGAAGACGCATCTCGAGATTGCCGCCGAGCTGAATGTCGGTGCCGCGCCCGGCCATGTTGGTGGCGATCGTCACCGCCCCGGGCCGGCCGGCCTGGGCGATGATGTGGGCCTCCTGCTCGTGATAACGCGCGTTCAGCACGTTGTGCGGGATATTGTGCTTCTTGAACAGCGCCGCCAGCGCCTCGGACTTCTCGATGCTGACCGTGCCGCACAGCACCGGCTGCTGCCGCTTTCGGCATTCGAGCACGTGCTGGGCGATCGCCTCGTGCTTCTCCCGCGTCGAGCGGTAGACCTCGTCGTCGGTGTCGTCGCGGCGCACCGGCTCGTTGGTCGGGATCTCGATGACCTCGAGCTTGTAGATGTCGCCGAATTCCTGCGATTCGGTCATCGCCGTGCCTGTCATGCCGGCGAGCTTGGGATAAAGACGGAAGTAATTCTGAAATGTAATGGAGGCGAGCGTCTGGTTCTCGTTTTGGACGGTGACGCCTTCCTTCGCTTCGAGTGCCTGATGCAGCCCCTCCGAGTAGCGCCTCCCTTCCATCATGCGGCCGGTGAACTCGTCGATGATGATGATCTTGTCGTCCTTGCTGATGTAGTCGGTGTCGCGGGCGAAGAGCTTGTGCGCGCGCAGCGCCTGATTGACGTGATGGACCAGAGACACGTTGTGGATGTCGTAGAGCGAGCCGGTCTGCAGCAGCCCGGCCTGACGCAGCAACCCCTCGATCGTCTCGACGCCGGACTCGGTCAGGGTGACGGTGCGCTGCTTCTCGTCCTTCTCGTAATCATCGGCGGCGAGCGGCGGGATCAGCTTGTCGACCTGGATGTAGAGCTCGGAATTGTCCTCGGTCGGGCCGGAAATGATCAGCGGCGTGCGCGCCTCGTCGATCAGGATCGAATTCGACCTCGTCAACGATCGCATAATTGAATGGCCGCTGGACCATCTCCTCGAGCCGAAACTTCATGTTGTCGCGCAGGTAGTCGAAGCCGAGCTCGTTGTTGGTGCCGTAGGTGACGTCGGCGAGATAGGCCTGCTGCCGCTCGCTATCGTCGAGGTCGTGAACGATGCAGCCGACGCTGAGGCCGAGGAAGTGGTAGATCTGGCCCATCCACTCGGCGTCGCGGCGGGCGAGGTAGTCGTTGACGGTGACGACGTGCACGCCCTTGCCAGCCAAGGCGTTCAAATAAACCGGCAGGGTCGAGACCAGGGTCTTGCCCTCGCCCGTTTTCATCTCGGCGATCATGCCGCGATGCAGCACCACCCCGCCCATCAGCTGCACGTCGAAATGGCGCTGGCCGAGCGTGCGCTTGGCCGCCTCGCGCACCGTGGCGAAGGCCTCGACCAGAATGTCGTCGAGCTCGGCGCCATCGGCGAGCTGCTGCTTGAACAGCTCCGTCCGCTCCCGCAGCGCGTTGGCGGACATCGCCTCGAGCTGCGGCTCGATCTCGTTGATGGCGGCGACGATATGCCCCAGGCTCTTGACATAGCGATCGTTGGCGGAACCGAACAGCCGCCGAGCTAAGGCGCCAAGCATGGGACCCTCGAAAAACGGAGACGAGTGGCGGGATGGGTGCGCACGACGACCAGTTGACAGATAGGCGGGCCGGCCGGGGGTGTCAATTCGGCAGCGCCTTCTGCGCCGCGGGCGATCCCGACGCAGATGAAGCGTTCGACCGCCTCCTGACCGAGATCCGCGGCTGCACGATCTGCGCGCCCCACCTGCCGCTCGGGCCTCACCCGGTCGTGCGCGGGCGGCCTTCGGCGCGCCTTCTGGTTGTCAGCCAGGCACCCGGAATCCGGGTGCACGAGACCGGCCTCTCCTTCGACGATCGCAGCGGCGACCGGCTGCGCGGCTGGTTGGCGGTCGACCGCGACACCTTCTACGACGAAAGCCGCGTTGCGGTGATGGGGATGGGGTTCTGCTACCCCGGACGCGGCGCGAAGGGCAGCGATCTGCCGCCGCGCCCGGAATGCGCGCCGCGCTGGCACGCGCCGATGCGCGCGCTGCTGCCGGCGATCGAGCTGACCCTGCTCGTCGGCAGCTTCGCGATCGGCCATTATCTGCGCCGCCGCGGGAGAGGATCGATGACCGAAGCGATTGCGCAGTGGCGCGCCTTCCTCCCCGAGCTCTTTCCGCTGCCGCATCCGAGCTGGCGCTCGGTTCTTTGGCTGCGCCACAACCCTTGGTTCGAGGAGGAGGTGCTGCCGGAGCTGCGCCGCCGGGTGGCGCAGGCGGTCAACCCGATGCCTCAATCCGGGCCATATCCTCGTCGCTGAAGCCGAAATGGTGGCCGACTTCGTGGATCAGCACATGCCGCACCAGATGGGCGAGCTCCTCGCCCGTCTCGCACCAATAGTCGAGTATCGGACGGCGGTAGAGAAAGATGATGTCAAAATCCGGCCGCGGGTCGCTGACGCTCTTGCGCGGCAAGGCGACGCCGCGATAGAGGCCGAGGATGTCGAACGGGCTGTCGAGGTCCATCGCCTCTTCGGTCTCTGCGTCGGGGAACTCTTCGACGCGGATCACGACCTGGCCGAGGTGGCGCTTGAGCCGGCGCGGTATCGTGCCAAGCGCCTGCCGGGCCAGGGCTTCGATGTCGGCGAGCGTGGGTGGGGTCATCGCTTCACCGTGGCGCTTGACCTTCGAGGCGGCACGGGGTCACTTCCTCGCACAGAAGCGGAATGGGAGGAGAGCATGGTCGAGAGGCTGGTCGGGGCGGCGCGGCACGTAGCACTGCACGAACTGCATGGTTGGGCGGAGGTCGAGGATCGCGACGCGATCCGCAAGAGCTATCATTTCGGCGATTTCTCCGAGGCCTGGGGATTCATGTCGCGGATGGCTCTCCTCGCCGAAAAAATGGACCATCACCCTGAGCTCTTCAATGTCTACAACCGGGTCGAGGTAGTGCTCTCGACGCACGATGCCGGAGGGCTGAGCGAGCTCGACATCCGGCTCGCGCGGGCGATCGACGAGATCGCACCTGAGCGGGACCGCCGCCCTCCCCTGCCCTAGCCAGGCCTCACCGGCGGACGGGTTCCGGCGAGAGCGGCCGCGGCGGACCCTCGGCGTCTTCCGGGTGCGCGGCGATCGGTCGGGCGGCGAGCGCGGTGCGGTGTCGGTCCGACAGGTGCGCCTCGCGATAGGCGATCGTGGTCGACGCGCCTGCCGGCGCTGGCTTTATTGGAGCGGCACCGTGAAGACCAGGGTGACCAATTCCGCCCCCGGGTTCTCCTTGGCCACGCCGGCATTCGACATGTGATAAAAGGCGACACCGAGGCGGCGCTGATCCGGCAATCGGTAATCCAACTCGGCGCCGCTGCGGAACTCCCACCACGACCCCAGATTGACGCCGCCGCCGCTATTGAAATAGCCGCCGGCGACATTCGGCGTTAGCACCCAATTGCTGCCGAAATTGACATCGATCCCGAACCCGAAATATCCGTAGAAGGTGCCCTTGCTCGTGCCCGAAACGCCGAGGAACGGCGATAACGCCCACAATACGTCGCCGAACCGGTATTCGCTCCACAGCAATGCGGCGGGCCCGTTGCCGTTTTTCTTGCCGTCAGGGATCACATCGAACACGCCGCCGCCAAGGGCGATGCGCGGCGGGTCGTCAGGCGACCCGAAGGTGACTTGCGCCGCCGCCGGGCCCGCGCCGCCGGTGAGCAACAACAGCAGCCCCAATGCAACGAGGCCCGCACGACCCCCCGAGCTCACATTGCCTCCAGGTTTAATTACGAAGAAGTAAAGAGCGAAGACAGCGCATCCTAAGAGCGGCGCCATCCGTGGCAAGAGAAACCTCGGCGGACGGCCTCAGAGCCGCTTCATTCGCTCGGTCGCCAGCACCAGCTGCCCACGGATGCCGGGCTCCATCGCCGAATGGCCGGCGTCGGGGACGATCACATAGTGTGCCTCGGGCCAGGCGCGGGCGAGAGCGTCGGCGCTGCGAATCGGGCAGACCATGTCGTAGCGGCCTTGGACGATGACCCCGGGCAGATGCCGGATCAGACCGATCCGCGCGATCAGGTCGCGCTCGCCGGAAAACAGGTAATGGCTGAAGAAATGCGCCTCGATTCGCGCCAGGCCGAGGGCGAGCCGGTCGTCGCCGAACGCCGCCACCGTCTCCGGGTTCGGCAGCAGGGTCGAGCAGGCGCCCTCGTAGAGGCTCCAGGCGCGCGCCGCCGGCATGTGGATTGCGGGGTCGGGGTCGAGCAGGCGGCGGTGGTAGGCGGCCAGGATGTCGTCGCGCTCGGCCTGCGGAAGAAAACCGGAGAAGGTGCGCCAAGCCTCGGGAAAGATTTTTCGCAAACCGTAGAGAAACCAGCGGATCTCCTCGCTGCGGCACAAGAAGATCCCGCGCAGCACCAGCCCGAGACAGCGCCGCGGATGGGTCTCGGCGTAATCGAGGGCCAGTGTCGAACCCCAGGAGCCGCCGAAGACGAGCCATTTCTCGATGTCGAGCTCGACGCGCAGGCGCTCGATATCGGCGACGAGATGAGCCGGCGAATTGTCTTCAACCTCGCCCAGCGGTGTCGACCGGCCGGCGCCGCGCTGGTCGAAGATCACGATCCGCCAATGCGCCGGATCAAAGAAGCGGCGATGCATGGCCGTAGCGCCGGCGCCAGGGCCGCCGTGCAGGAACACCACTGGCGCACCGCGCGGGTTCCCCGACTGCTCCCAATGCATCGTGTGGCGCCCGTCCAGGCGCAGCCTCCCGACACGGTAGGGCTCGATCGGCGGATACAGGTCGCGGTTCGTCATCGCCGGCAAGTGTAGAAGGCCAATTGCCGAAGCGGTAGCGCCGAAAGCGCGCGCGGCGCGATCCAGGGGATCAGGACACGCTCGGCGTGGAAGGATTCCGATCCCACCGCTATGCTGTCATCGATCCCGCACGCACCGTGCTCATAGCGTCCGGCGTTTGCTCCCGGCATTTTTTGCGACCCGCAAGAACGCCGGCGAGCGGCCGGCGGCGCGGGCCTTTGCCTCGTAGCGCGTGGGCGGCCAATCTGCCGGGCGCTCGCGCCAGTCGACGGGGCCATGCGCGAGCCACACGAAACCGGGGTGGCCGGTGACCTCTTCGAGCATCGAGCAGAGATAATCGCGATCGTCGGTCGCGAGGCGCAGCTCGGCGCCGTCGATCATGATCTCGGAGAGCCGGTCCAAGGTCTCGCGCGACACGATCCGCCGCTTGTGGTGGCGCTGCTTCGGCCAAGGATCGGGGAACAGGATGAAGACCCCTTCAATCGAGGCCGGCGCCAGGGCGGCCAGCAGGAGCCGCGCATCGTCGGTGAAGAAGCGGATATTGCCGAGCGCCCGGCGCTCGATCTCTGCGAGCAGCCTGGCGATCCCGTTCTCGAACACCTCGCAGCCGATGAAGCCGGCCTCGGGGTCGCGTTCGGCTTGCGCGGCCAGATGCTCGCCGCCGCCGAAGCCGATTTCGAGCCAGACCGGGCGCGGCCGATCGCCGAATATCGTCCGCGGGTCTAGCCGCCCAGAAGTCGGGAGCGTTAGCGCCAGCCGCGGCAGCAATTCCTCGATCCGAGCCTGCTGGCCGGGCCGCAGCGGCCGGCCGCGCCGCCGCCCGTAGACCAGCCGGCGCGGCGGCGGATTGCTCGCCGCCAGTGTCAGAAGGCGCGCCGCAACGCGTCGGCGAGGTCGGTCCTCTCCCATGAGAAGCCGCCATCGGCCTCGGGCATGCGGCCGAAATGACCATAGGCCGAGGTCCGCGCATAGATCGGCCGGTTCAGGCCCAAATGGGTGCGGATGCCGCGCGGCGACAAATCCAGGAGCTCCTGCAGCACGCCCGAGAGCTTCTCCTCGTCGACCGCGCCGGTGCCGGCCGTGTCGACATAGACCGACAGCGGCTTGGCGATGCCGATCGCATAGGCGACCTGGATCGTGCAGCGCTCGGCGAGCCCGGCGGCGACGACGTTTTTCGCCAGATAGCGCGCGGCATAGGCGGCCGACCGGTCGACCTTGGTCGGGTCCTTGCCGGAAAAGGCGCCGCCGCCATGCGGTGCCGCACCGCCGTAGGTGTCGACGATGATCTTGCGGCCGGTCAGGCCGGCGTCGCCGTGCGGGCCGCCGATCACGAAGCGGCCGGTCGGGTTGACGTGGAAATGCCGCTCGTCGCACATCCAGCCCTCGGGCAGGACGCGGGCGACATGCGGGCGCACGATCTCGCGCACCGCATCCTGGTCGAGCTGCTCGGCGTGCTGCGTCGACACCACGACGGTGGCTGCGCGCACCGGCCTGCCGTCGACGTAATGGAGCGTGACCTGGCTCTTTGCATCCGGACCGAGCCCCGGAGCCGCGCCCGAATGCCGCGCCTCCGACAGCGAGCGCAGGATCGCATGGGCGTAGTAGATCGGCGCCGGCATCAACTCGGGCGTCTCGGTGCACGCATACCCGAACATCATGCCCTGATCGCCGGCACCCTCGTCCTTGTTGCCGGCGGCGTCGACGCCCTGGGCGATATCGGTCGATTGCCCATGGATGTGGCACTTGATCGCCGCCCGCTCCCAATGAAAGTTTTCCTGCTCGTAGCCGATCTCGCGGATCGCCTGCCGGGCCACGTCGACCAGCACGTCGCCGGTGATCGAGGACGGCCCGCGGACCTCGCCGGCGAGCACGACGCGGTTGGTGGTGACCAGGGTTTCGACGCCGCAGCGCGCCTGCGGCTCGGCCGCGAGAAAGGTGTCGACGATCGCGTCGGAGATGCGGTCGCACACCTTGTCGGGGTGGCCCTCCGACACGGATTCGCTGGTGAAGACAAAATCGCTCTTGGCCAAGGGAGATCGCCCTTCCTCAAAAGACACAGAATAGGCCGCTGACGCGGCGGCGGAAGCTATTTCTCGGGCCGCCGTTCGTTCTCGACGGCCATCGCCTTTGCCAGCTCGAAGAGCCGGCGGCGCACCGCCGGATCGTCGATCCGGTAGTAGGCGGTGACCAGCTCGATCGTCTCGCGCTTGCGCAACGGATCGGAATCGAAGGCTTCGGCCGGCGGCTCGGCGAAGCCGCCCGGGATCGCCGGCGCCCGCACCGGGTCCATGTCGTCGAAAAAGAACGAGACCGGCACATCCAAGACGCGGCTCAGATCGTGCAGCCGACTGGCGCCGATGCGGTTGGCGCCACGCTCGTATTTTTGGACTTGCTGAAAAGTCAGGCCGATCGCCTCGCCGAGCCTTTCCTGACTGAGGCCGAGCATGTTGCGGCGCAGCCGCACGCGCGAGCCGACATGGATATCGATCGGGTTCGGCTTGTCGCCCTTCTGGCGGCCCGGCCGTCGGGTCCGTTGTTGCAGCGCCATCCGGGTCGATCGCCTTTGCTAAAAAATTCCGGACTTTGATAGAGTAATCTGGGGTCCGCGGTCAACAACGAGCTTCAACCTGGGATAGGCGGCCGCAACTGCAAGGGGTATCGCCACGGCTCAGCGGAGCCGAAGCGCGATCGGCAACGCGCCCAGGATCAGCAGCGCAACCAGCATCCAATCGCCGACACGGCTATAAAGGGTGGGGGCGCCGGCGGCCGGCAGCACGACATCGGCATATCCGACAGCGTCGAGATTGACCCGCGCGACGACCCGGCCGCGGGCGTCGACTACCCCGCTGATCCCGTTGTTGGCGACCCGGACCAGCGGCAACCCTTCCTCGACAGCGCGGGTCCGGGCAATCGCGAAGTGCTGATAGGGGCCGGAGCTCCGCCCGTACCAGGCGTCGTTGGTGACGTTGAGGAGCCAGGCCGGCCGCTCCTTCTCGTCGACGATGGCGCCGGGGAAGATGGCCTCGTAGCAGATTAGCGCGCCGAACGCCGGTAGCCCCGGCAGCACGATCGTGTGCGGCCCCGGACCGGCGCTCAGATCCGTGCTGCCGGCGGTGATTTTCTTGAAGGGCAGCAGCCCGCGCAACGGCACGTATTCGCCGAACGGCACCAGATGCGCCTTGTCGTAGGCGGCGACGATCTCGCCCTCGCCGTTCAGCGCCTCGATGCTGTTCCAGATCTGCCGGACCGGGCCCGGCGGCGGGTTTGCCCGCAGCGCGCCGGTGATCAGGTAGCCGCTTTTCGGCACGATGGAGGCCATCTCGCGCCGAACCGGCGCATCGCGCAGCAGCAGGAAGGGTGTCGCCGCCTCGGGCCACAGCACCGCGGCGATCGGGCGGTCCGCCGGCGCTGCGCTCAATGCGAGGAGCCGGCGGAGGTTTCGCTGGGCCGCGGCCGGGTCCCATTTCAGCGTCTGCGCGATCGAGGGCTGGACGATCCGCAGACGGACCTCGTCATCGACGGTGGGGGAGATCGCCAGACGGACCATCCCGGCGCCGGCGGGAACGAGGATCAGGATCGCGGAGGCGAGCGCCGGCGCCCAGCGCCGGCTCGATGGGCTCGGCGTCAGCAGCGCCGCCCCGAGCAGCGCCGGCAGCGATGAGGCGAGGACGGTCAGAAAGCCGAGCCCGTAGATGCCGACCCAGGCCACGCTCTGCAGCACCGCGATCGCACCGGGAAAGCCGCCCGACCAGGCGTAGCCGACGAGGTTCCACGGCAGCCCGGTAAAAGCGTGGCCGCGCACCCATTCGGCCACGGTCCAGGCGATTGCAAAGGCGAAAACCCGCGCGGTTGGCGGCAAGCGCAAATGCCTGACGGCGAGATTGGTCGTGGCGAGCGCGAGGCCGGCATAAAGCGCCAGCGCCGCCGGCAGGCCGACGGCCGCAAACGGCACCAGCCACCAATAGGTGGCGATGTCGACAAAGAGCGCGGCCGCGATCCAGTACAACCCGGCGAGAAAGAAGCCGAAGCCGAAGACGTAGCCGAGCCGAAACGACGCCGCCGGCCCGGTGCTGCCGTCGTCGAGCCAAAGAAGTCCTGGGAAGGCGGCAAAAAGGAGCGGCGTCAGATCGACGGGCGGCATCGTCGCCGCGAGGACGATCCCGAGCAGAAAGGCGGTCCCATAGCGCCGCCAGCCCGACAGCAGGACGAGCTCCTGCGCCAGACGGCAGAATGGCGTCTCGACCCGCGAGCCGGGCCGGACCCGAGAGACCGCAGCCTCAGGCATCGGAGGCACCCCGCTTTCCGCCCGCGGCGGGCAACCGGCGCACTCGCAGCCGCTTGATCCTGCGAGGGTCGCCTTCGAGGATCTCGAACTCGATCCCCGAGGGGTGGACGATAACCTCGCCGCGCTCGGGTACGCGGCCGGCGAGCGCCGAGACCAGACCGCCTAGGGTGTCGACCTCCTCCTGATCGCCGGCGAGGCGCAATCGCGTCCCCTGTTGCTCTTCGAGTGTCTCGATCGGGGTGCGCGCATCGGCGATTAAGGTGCCGTCCGCGCGCTCGATCAGACGCGGCCCAGCGGCCTCGTCGTGCTCGTCCTCGATCTCGCCGACGATCTCCTCGATCAAATCCTCGATCGTCACCAACCCGTCGATCCCGCCGAACTCGTCGACCACCATCGCGATATGGGTGCGCGCCTGGCGCATCTGGACGAGAAGGTCGAGGATCGGCACCGAAGGCGCCACGAACAGCACCTTGCGCAGGAGCGGCGACAATTTGGTCTGCCGCGCCTCGGCGACCGGGGCCAACACGTCCTTGACGTGGACGAAGCCGATCACGTCGTCGAGCGTCTCACGGTAGACCGGGACGCGCGAATGGCCCTGCTCGACGATCGATTTGACGACTTCAGGAAAGGGCGTCTCGACATCGAGCGCGACGATGTCGACGCGCGGCACCATCACATCGGCCGCGGTCTGGTCGTGGACCTTGAGGATGTTGCCGATCAGGACGCGCTCGTGCGCGCTGAGCGGGTCGGGGCCGTAGGAGGGCGGCTCCTCGATCATCTCGTCGATCGCCTCGCGCAGGCTCTCGCCGTTGCGCGATCGTCGGATCAGCCTGAGGAAATGGCGCAAGCGCGCGAAGGACCGATCCGGTTCGGGCTGGCCGCCGCCGCTGGGCGGCTCGGGGTCGCTCATCGTTAACCGAGGTCAGTGTATCCGATCAAATCGTGCCGCGATAGGGGTCGGGAACCCCCAGCTCCGCCAGAATAGCCGTTTCCAGCGACTCCATCGCGGCTGCCTCGGATTTGTTCCGATGATCATAGCCGAGGAGATGAAGGACGCCATGCACGATCAGGTGGCTGAGATGGCCGCCGATCGACTTCTTCTGCTCGATCGCCTCGTGCTCGACCGTCTCGAAGGCCAGGACGACATCGCCCAAGAGGATGCTCATATCCGGCGCGGCCGCGGCGTTCGGCTCCCAGGCCGGGAATGCAAGAACGTTCGTCGGCCGGTCGAACCCGCGGAAACGCCGATTGAGCCGCCGCTGCTCAGCGTCGCCGGTCAGCGTTATCGCGACTTCGAGCGGCCCCGGCGGAACCAGGGGCGACTGCGCCAGGGCCGCGCGCGCGGCGGCGCGGGCGAGCGCCTCGGCATCGGGACAAACCCGGCTCCAGGCTTCGCACGGTACGGCGACATCGATCTCGGCCATGGGTGCGCTCACGGGCCAGCGCCGGCCTTCGCGCGCTCCCGCGCCTCGTAGGCGCGCACGATCCGGGCCACCAGCTCGTGCCGAACCACGTCACGGTCGGTCAGCCGCACGGTGGCGATCCCTTCGACCTCGCGCAGGGTATCGAGCGCCTCGGTCAGGCCCGAGCGCATCCCCTCGGGCAGATCGACCTGGGTCGGGTCGCCGGTCACGACCATGCGCGAAGCTTCGCCGAGCCGGGTCAGGAACATCTTCATCTGCACCGGCGTCGTGTTCTGCGCCTCGTCGAGGATGACGAAGGCGCGCGACAAGGTGCGCCCGCGCATGAAGGCGAGCGGCGCCACCTCGATCTCGCCGGTGCCGAGCCGTCGAGAGAGCAGATCGGCCGGCAGCATGTCGTTGAGCGCGTCGAAGATCGGCCGCAGGTACGGATCGACCTTGTCGCGTAGATCGCCCGGCAGGAAGCCCAGCCGCTCGCCGGCTTCGACCGCGGGCCGCGACAGGATGACGCGCTCGACGCGCCCGGTCATCAAGAGGTCGACCGCGGCGGCGACGGCGAGATAGGTCTTGCCGGTCCCGGCCGGGCCCAGCCCGAAGACCAGCTCGTTCTCGCGCAGCGCCTTGATATAGGCCGCCTGCCCCGCGGAGCGGGCGGCGATGCGGCGTTTGCGGGTGCGAAACGCCTCGTCCTCGCGCCACAGGCTCATGCTCTTGTCGGCGAGCTCGGCCTCGGCGAGCCGGATCGCCGCCTCGACCGACGGGATGTCGATCTCCTGGCCGCGCTTGAGGCGCTCGTACAATTGCGAGAGGGCGAGGTGCGCGGCTTCCGTCGCCGAGGCGGGACCGGAGATGGCCAGCCGGTTGCCGCGGGTGACGACCGAGACGCCGAGCTGCCGCTCGATGCGGTCGAGATGCTGGTCACGCTCGCCGTAGAGCAGCGGCAGCAGCAGATTGTCGTCGAATTCGAGCTGCGAGCGGCCCTCGGCGATGGCGTCGGCAGGGGGCGGAGCCATCAGCCGGACGCCTCCGCGAGGGAGCCCGAGAGGCTGTTGAGGCCGGCGCCCGTGATCGTCGCCGGCACGATGTCGCCGATCCGCCCCGTGGGTGCCATGAGGTGCACGCTCTGCAGATAGGGGCTGCGGCCGACGAGCTGTCCGTCGTGGCGGCCAGGCTTCTCCAGCAGCACCGGCAGGACGCAGCCGACGCAGGCCTCGTTGAAGCCGCGCTGCTGCTCGGCCAGCAGCCGCTGCAGGACGGCGAGCCGTTCGGCCTTCACCGGGTCGGGGATCTGGGCCTCGGCCGAGGCCGCCGGTGTGCCGGGCCGCGGCGAATATTTGAACGAATAGGCCTGGGCAAAGCCGATCTCCCCGACGAGGCCGAGGGTGGCGGCGAAATCCGCTTCGGTCTCGCCGGGATAGCCGACAATAAAGTCCGAGGACAGCGCGAGATCGGGCCTCGCCTCGCGCAGGCGCTCGACGATATGGCGGTAATCAGCCGTGCTGTGCCGCCGGTTCATCGCGGCGAGCACGCGATCGGAGCCGCTCTGCACCGGGAGGTGCAGAAACGGCATCAGCTGCGGCACCTCGCGATGGGCAGCGACCAGGCCGTCGTCGACATCGCGCGGATGCGAGGTAGTGTAGCGGATCCGCTCGATCCCCGGCAGCTCGGCCATGGCGCGGACGAGGTCGCCCAAGCCCCAATCCCGGCCGTCGGGGGCTTCGCCGTGATAGGCATTCACATTCTGGCCGAGGAGGGTGATCTCGCGCACGCCAGAGCCGGCGAGGCGGCACGCTTCGGCCAGCACCTGCGCCGCCGGGCGGGAATATTCGGCGCCGCGCGTATAGGGCACGACGCAGAAGGTGCAGAATTTGTCGCAACCCTCCTGCACCGTCAGAAACGCGGTCGGCCCCCTGGCCTCCCGCGCCTGCGGCAAATGGTCGAATTTGGGCTCGACCGGAAAGCCTGTGTCGACAACTCCGTCGCCATCAGCGTCGAGCGCACGCGCCACCAGCTCCGGCAGCCTGTGGTAAGTCTGCGGCCCGAATACGAGGTCGACGAACGGCGCCCGCCGCGTGATCTCCTCGCCTTCCGCCTGCGCGACGCAGCCGCCGACGGCGATCAGCATGCGACCGCCGCGCCGCGCCTTTGCAGTCTTCATTCGACGGATCTGGCCGAGCTCGGAGAATACCTTTTCTGCCGCCTTTTCGCGAATATGACAGGTGTTCAGGATCACCAGATCAGCGTCGTCCGGCGCCGCCGCCGCAGCAAAGCCGAGCGGCGCCAACAGCTCGGCCATGCGTGCCGAGTTGTAGAGGTTCATCTGACAGCCATAGGTCCTGATAAAGACGCGCTTTGTCACATCGCGCACCATCGCGTTGGTAGGGGCTGCGCTCGTCATCCGGCCATCGCCTCGGGCATTATGGGCGCCACCGCGGCGGCCGGCGGCGGCTCGGGCATCGGCTGCGGCCGACCACAAAGCGCGGCGGCGACCCCGCCGGCAATCCGCCCGCGGCAATATTGGGCGAGCGCCTTGCGCGAGCCGCAGTCGGCGAGAGAGGTGGGCGGATGGAACTCGACCACGATCTCGACCGTGCCCAGCCCGACCATGCCCCACAGATGGGGCGCCAGCTCGACCGCGCCATACCATGCGAAGAACGGCCGGTAGAGGCGGCCGATCGGGATGCCGTCGAGCCTTGTGTAGGCGACAGATACCGGCTGGACCGCGATCGGCCCGATTTCCCGCATTTGCTCGGCCGCGCTGAAGAGGGCGCTCTTGAACGGAAGCACGTGGTTGCCGTCGCTGCTCGTCCCCTCCGGGAACAGGATCAGAGCGTCGCCCGCGGCCAATCGCTCGATCATCGCGTCACGCTGCGAGCGCATGCTGCGCACGCGGCGGTCGACAAAGACGGTGCGCTGCAATTTGGCGAGCCAGCCGAAGAACGGCCAGTCGGCGACCTCGGCCTTGGCGACGAACGAACCCGGGATCAGCGAGCCCAATACCGTGATGTCGGTGTAGGAGACGTGATTTGCCGCAAACAGTACCGGGCGCTCGGTGGTCGGCGCGCCGATCGCGCGGACCCGAAACCCGAGAATCCGACAGCACCAGCGGTGATAGAAGGCGGGCAATGTGCTCGTCCACCGGCAGCCCAAAACCAGACCCGCCCCCTGCACCGGCATCAGGCTAGCGGTCCAGGCGAGGTAGAGGGCGAGGCGGGCGATCCTCAGCGTCGAGGAGCCCATATGGTCAGGCCGTCCATGCGTCTTTACTGCAGCCGTCTCGCGATTGCCGCTCGTAATGCCGCGAATATTTCTCGGTGACGAGATCGGTCTTGACCACGATGCAGACATCGGTGGTGTTGAACTGCTCGTCGATGACGGCACCGTCGCCGACGAACCCGCCGAGCCGCAAATAGCCCTTGATCAACGGCGGCAGGGCGCCCTGCGCCCGGGTCGGGTCGATGGCGCCGACGGCGAGGCGGCACATGTCGACATAACGCCCGGCGAGCGCCTTCGGCCGCAGTGCCGGCGGCGCCAGATGGTGGTGATAGAGATAGGAGAGCGGTACGGCCAGCGCATCGGGATCGGTGCCGGGCAGGCTGGCGCATCCGAACATCAAGGCGATGTCGTAATGAAAGACATAGGCCGCGATGCCGCTCCATAATAGCTGCATCGCCGGGCGCTGGCGATAGGCGGCGTCGACGCAGGAGCGGCCGAGCTCGAGAATCTCGCCGGGATAGGCGGCAAGACGAGAGATGTCGTACTCGCCGGCCGAATAGAAGGTGCCGAGGCGCGCCGCGGCTTCCCGCCGGATCAGCCGATAGGTGCCGACGACGCTCGCGGCCCCGACCCCGCGGCTGTGGTCGAGGACCAGAAGGTGGTCGCAGATCTCGTCGAAGCAATCGAAGTCGCGGCGGCGGCGCGCCATCTCGGGGAGCGGCCGGGCACCGAGCTTCTCGTAGAAAATGCGATAACGCAGCGCCTGCACGGCGTCGATGTCGGCTGCGGTCTGCGCCAGCCGTACCTGCAGCGGGCCGGAACCGAGGTCGACGATGCAGCCGCAACCCGGCGCACGAGCGGGCTCGATCGTCGGCAGGCCGGGCTCGGTCCTGGTGCCGTTGATCACGCCGCAGGGTCGCTCGGCGACGATCGCATGGACGGACGGAAAACGAACCGACAGCACAGCCGCATCAGCTGTGGTGCTCGTCCTTGCCGCGGCGCGGCACTGCATAGAGCTCGAGCCGATGACCGACAAGATCGTAGCCCAGCTGATCGGCGACGGCGACCTGTAGCTTTTCAATGTCTTCGTTGCGGAACTCGATCACGCGGCCCGATTGAAGGTCGATCAGATGATCGTGGTGAGCGCTCGGCATCTCTTCATAGCGGGAGCGGCCGTCGCCGAAATCATGGCGGGCGAGGATATTGGCTTCCTCGAAGAGCCGGACCGTCCGGTAGACAGTGGCGATGCTGATATGGGGATCGATCGCCGTCGCGCGCCGATAGACCTGCTCGACATCGGGATGATCGGCCGATTCGGATAGCACGCGGGCGATCACCCGGCGCTGCTCGGTCATCTTGAGGCCTTTGTCCAGGCAGAGCTGCTCGAGCCGCGAGATCATGCCGTCTCCGTCAAGGCGAGGGCTCATCACTCGGCACTATACGACAAAGCGACACGCCGCACGAAGTGTCGCGTTCACCTGCCTTTCGCCGCATAGGCCGATCGCGCGGCCGGAGCCGCCGCGGTCAGGCCCGCGGGCGGCGCGCCCGTGTCCCGAGGCCGATCTCCTTGGCGAGCCGGCTGCGCTGGCGCGCATAGTTGGGCGCGACCATCGGGTAGTCGGCGGCCAGCCCCCAGCGCTCGCGATAGGCCTCGGGCGTCATGTTGTACGCAGTCTTTAGATGCCGTTTCAGCATCTTCAGCTTCTTTCCGTCTTCGAGGCAGATGATGAAATCGGCGTGCACCGACTTTTTCACCGGGACCGCCGGCTGCGGGCGTTCCGCCGGCATTGTCGGAACGCTTCCGATATTGGCCAGGGAATTGTAGACTTGGTTGATCAGCTGAGGCAGATCACCCACGGACACGGTATTGTTGGATACATGCGCGGCGACGATTTCGGTCGTCAGTGCCAGCAAATCGCTGCTTTGATCGGAGTTGTTCATATCGATTGGTCCCACCGTCGGTCTCGCTTCCGAATATAAGTAACGATCGACGGCAAGGCAATCCGGCAAATTGCCGACTTCTTGAAATTTTGCACGCTGCAAACAAAATTTGCCCGCCGCCCCGCGACAAGACGACGGAAGAACCCAATCCCGGCAAGCTCAAGTGGAACGGGACACGGCAGCGAGCCCGAGGCGCAGGATTAGCGCGTCGACCGACTGCCCGCCGTGGCGGTAATAATCGCGCCGGTAGCCGATCTCGACAAATCCCCGCGCCGCATAGAAGGCGCGCGCGCCGATATTATCGACGGCAACCTCGAGCACGCAGGAGCGTGCACCGAGCGCATACGCGGCGCGGCAAGCCGAATCGAGCAACGCCGACCCGATTCCCACCCGACGACGCTCGGCCGCGACGCCCAAGGATAAGACCTCGCACTCCTCGCCGAGGCCCTGCGCGAGGGTGAAGCCGGCCGGTTCCTCGCCGTGCCAGGCGATCCGGCCGAAGAAACCGGCCATCCCCACAATCTCGGCCATCGCCCGCGGGTCCCAAGGATCTTCCGGGAAGCAGGCTCGGTGCAGCATCGCCAGCGGCGCCGCCAGCGACGCCGCCGGCACAATCGGGTCGAGACGCAGGATCACGACCCGGCCGGCCGGGGATTCCCGTCCGAAAGGGTCACATCGGGCGGGCGCAGATAGAGCGCCCGTGCCTCGCCACCGCGCTTGCCGCTGCGCCAACGCAGCAGCGCCGCCTGTGCGACCCCGATGGCCGACGGCACGGGATCCCCAGCGACGATTGCGCAGCGGCGACCGGCGAGAGCTGCCGCGGCGCGCGCCGCCGCGTCGCCGGCGATAACGACTGGCGCCGTGCCGACCGCGGCGTGCGTCCATTCGGCTAGCGCCTCGGGCATGATTGCGGCCGGATCCGCAAGCGGCCGGCGCGCCGGATCGAAAAGCTGAAGGTAGAACTCTCGGCGGCGGCTTTCGATGGCGACGAGAAGAAATTGCCGGCTATCGCCGCGATCTACGGCGGAGGCCACCGCCTCGAAGCCGGTCACCCCGAGGAGCGGCTTTGCGAGGGCGAGGGCGATTCCGCGGGCGGCGGCGAGCCCGGCCCGGATGCCGGTAAAGCTGCCGGGTCCGACCGCCGCCGCGACGAAATCGAGCGCCGCTGCCGGCAAACTCGCTTCGGTCATCGCCGCCGCCACGATCGGCATCAGCGCCTCGGCCTGCCCGTGCAGCATCGCCGCATGCCGAAACGAGAGCACTCGATCGCCGGCGGCAACCACCACCGAGCACGCGGACCCCGCGGCATCAAGCGCGAGGAGGAGCGGCTCGCTGGAACGAGCGTGGCGCGTCAGACCGCGCGCACCTCCACCACCTCCGGGATGTAGTGGCGGAGCATGTTCTCGATCCCGGCCTTCAGCGTCGCGGTCGAGCTCGGGCAGCCCGAGCACGAGCCCTGCATGTGGAGATAGACGATGCCGTCCTCGAAATCGTGGAAGATGATGTCGCCGCCATCCTGGGCGACAGCCGGTCGCACCCGCGTCTCTAAGAGCTCCTTGATCTGCGAGACGACCTCGTCGTCTTCCTCCGGCACCGCCGCCACGCCCTGGTCGGCGGTCTCGCTCAGCACCGGCCGCCCGGTGGTGAAATGCTCCATGATCGTCGCCAGGATCGCCGGCTTCAGCTGATACCAGTCGCTGTCGCCGTCCTTTGTCACGGTGATGAAATCGGTGCCCAAAAAGACCCCGGCGACCTCCGGCAAATCGAACAACCGCGCCGCCAGCGGGGAACGCCGCGCCGCCGCCTCGTCGGTAAAATTCGCGGTGCCCGAAGGCATCACCGTGCGTCCCGGCAGGAACTTCAAGGTCGCCGGGTTCGGCGTCTGCTCGGTCTGGATGAACATGTGCGGCTCCCAAGAGAACGAGGCGAATAAAAACCTGCTGCTAAGCATGGGGCTGCGGCGCGCCGAATCAACCCTTTCGGCATCCGCTCGACGAGGTGCCGTCAGCTGACCGTGTCGAGCTGCTCGATGGTCAGGCCGCCGGGGACGATCGTGATCGGCACACGCAGCTGGGCGGCGGGCTTGCCGGTTAGATAGCTGACCAGCGGCCCCGGCCCCTCCGGCCCGGTGCCGGCCGCCAGCACCAGGATCGAGATGCTCGGTTCCTCCTTGATCAGCGCCAACAACTGGTCGCGGCTGCGGCCCTCGCGGATGTAGACGACCGGGACCGAGCCCGCGACCGGGGCGATTTCCTCGCACAATCGCTGCATCAACCGCTCGGCCTCCTCGCGCCGCTCCTCGCGGGCGAGGTTCTCGATCGAGATCCAATGCTGCAGCTCGGATTCCTCGATCACGTAGAGGAGAGCGATGCGCCCGCCAGTATGGGCGGCGCGGCGTGCGGCGTAATGCACCGCGGCCTGGAACTCCTCGCTCTCGTCGACGACAACCAGGAAAACGCGCGGATCCGCAGTCTTTTCCATCGGCCCGATCTTCGACAAGGGGTCAGCCGCGCCGGAATGGCAGGCTGGCGAGCCATCCTGCCATCATCGCGGTCAGCACCGCAATCAGCCCGTAGAGCCCGGGAAACCGGCCGGCGAACTCGAACACGGCCGCGTCGATCCCGACTTTCGAAACCACCAGTGGGGTCGTCTGGCCACTGACGACATCGTTGTTGCGGGCGAGGAACACCTCGACGAGATAGGTCCCGGTCGGCACGTTCGACGGGAATTCGATCGTCGTGCGGAAGAGGCGCTCGCCGAGGAAATAAACCTTGCCGACCGAAGTCGCGAACAGATCGGCGCGCTGCTGAGTGCGGATCAATGCCGCGGCGAATTCGTCGACGACCGCCGCCGGGGCCGCCGTCGCGGCTTCGAGCTTCAGATTTGCGACGCCGAGCCGATGCAGCACCGCCGCGGCGGGCGAGACGATCTCCGCGATCGGGCGGCTCGAGGCCACGGCATAGAAGCTCGGAACATTCGCGAAAGCGAGCTCCTGCGTGTTGACCCAGATGCCGAGGACGCGGCTCTGGCGCAGCACCGTCATTTCGCGCTCCGGGCCGCGCACCACGACGACGACGTCGCCCTGGCCCTCGGTCGCGCCGAACAGCACGACCGAGGCGCCGGTAAAGCCGGTGGTGATAGCGACGAGGTGGCTGGTCAGGTCGGCAACCAGCGCGTCGGCCTGCGCCGGCGCGGCCCAGACCGGCAGCAGCGCCAACAAGGCCGGGAAGAAGCACCGCCGCGCCCGAAGCCTCATTCCCTCTCCATGACGATCGAATAGGGATCGGCCGGCGGCACGGTCAGGTCGAAGGCGAGCTTGGCGGCGACCGCGAGCACCATCAGGGCGAGCAGCAACCGCAGCTCCTCGCCCCTCAGCCGGGTGCCGAACCGGCTGCCGATCTGCGCCCCGAGCACGCCGCCGACCAGCAGCACCAGAGCCAGCACCGCGTCGACAGTGCGGTTGGTGTAGGCCTGCAGCACGGTCACGTTGGCGGCGACGAAGATGATCTGAAAGAGCGAGGTCCCCGGCACCACCGCGGTCGGCATGCCCAGCATATAGATCATCGCCGGCACCATGATGAAACCGCCGCCGATCCCGAGGATCGCACTCAGCACCCCGATCGCGAAACCGAGGCCGATCGGCAGCAGTGCGCTGATGTAGAGCTTGGAACGGCGAAAGCGGGTCTTTAACGGCAGCCCGTGCACCCAGTAGTGCTGATGCAGCCGCCGCCGTCCCACGCCCGCCCGCCGGCGCCGCAACAGTGAGCGGGTGCTCTCGATCATCATCAGCGCGCCCAGGGTCCCCAGGAGGAGCACGTAGCCGAGCGAGATCGTCAGCTCGATCTGCCCCAGGCGCTTCAAGAGACCGAAGATCCAGACGCCGAGGACGGAGCCCGCCAAGCCTCCCGCCAGCAGAATCCAGCCCATCTTGAAATCGACGTTGCCGCGGCGCCAATACGCCAGCACCCCCGACACCGAGGCGCCGACCAGCTGGTTGGCCGACGAGGCGACCGCGACCGGCGGCGGCACGCCGATGAAGATCAACAGCGGGGTTAAGAGGAAGCCGCCGCCGACCCCGAACACGCCCGAAAGAAAGCCCACCGCCCCGCCGAGGCCGAGCAGGACGAAAACATCGAGCGACACCTCGGCGATCGGCAGGTAGATGTCCATGACGCGAGAGGTGCCGGCCTTGCCTTGTCATCGGGTTCTTGTCGTTCGGCGCGCCGATCTGCGGCACGGCGCGCATCGCTGCAGGGAGCTTACAACCGCCGCCAAAGCGGGGGAAGGACGAACCCGGCTGGGCGTGCCGGCAGAGGAACTGTCCGGCTTTCCGTCCCAAAACGGTTGATATTTTACCAGCGGCTCGTTCGCTTGCGCGGGGGCGATTCTAACCTGCTGAAACAGCCCGCTGCATTTCGAGACGAGGTCTTAGATTTCGATTGCCATCCAGGTCTTCGGCGGGTCAGATTTGCCCGTTGCACCGGGCGCTGCCGGGCCACAGTCTTGGCCTCGGCGGCCGTCGGGCAGGATGGCTGGAGACGCCCATGGCGAATGCGACCGCGGCCCCGCGATGTGCCGCGCTGATCGGCCCCTATCTGTCGGGCAAGACGACCTTGCTCGAGGCCTTGCTGCATGCGGGCGGCGGCACCACCCGGCGCGGCAGCGTGCGCGATGGCAATTCGGTCGGTGACCATGCGCCCGAGGCCCGCGCCCGGCAGATGTCGACCGAGCTCAACGTCGCCAACGCCTCGTTCCTGGGCGACCCGTGGACGATCCTCGACTGCCCCGGATCGGTCGAGCTCCTCTACGAGGCGCAGGGTGCCATGCTGGCCTGCGACGTCGCCGTCGTGGTCGCCGAGCCCGAGGTGGAGCGGGCGCTGACGATCAGCCCGCTGTTGCGCTTCCTCGACCAACACCAGATCCCGCACATGATCTTCATCAACAAGATGGACACCGCGAACGCGCGGGTGCGAGACGTGCTCGCGGCCTTGCAATCGGTATCGCTGCGCCCGCTGGTGCTGCGCCAGGTGCCGTTGCGCGGACCGGAATCCGAAATCACCGGCTATGTCGATCTGGTCAGCGAGCGCGCCTACCGCTACCGCCCAGGCCAGGCCTCGGACCTGATCCCGCTGCCCGATGGGTTCTGGGACGACGAGCGGGCCACCCGGGCCGGCCTCATCGAAAAGCTCGCCGATTTCGACGACGCGCTGCTCGAAAAGCTGCTCGAGGACGTCGAGCCGTCGAAAGAGGACATCTACCGCCATCTGACCGAGACGATGAGCCGGGCCCAGGTCGTGCCGGTGTTCGTCGGCTCCGGGCTCGCCGATTACGGGGTCAGGCGCCTGTGGAAGGCGCTGCGGCACGAGACGCCGTCGCCGCAGGAGACGGCGGCGCGGCTCGGCATCGCCGCCGAGGGCGAGCCGTTGGCCCAGGTGATCAAGACCTACCACCTGCCGCACACCGGCAAACTGTCCCTGGCGCGCGTCTGGCGCGGCACGATCGCCGAGGGCATGGTGCTGAACGGCTCCCGCGTCGCCGGCCTCTTACGGCTTACCGGCGCGCAGCACGAGAAGATCGCCGCCGCCCATCTCGGCGAGGTCGTGGGCCTCACCCGCATGGAGGAGGTCGCCACCGGCGAGGTGCTGACCCCGTCCGGCAAGGCCGAGCCCCTGCCGCGGCCGGAGCGGCCGCAGCCGGTCTTCGGGCTCGCCATCGCCTCGGAAAAGCGCGCCGACGACGTAAAGCTCACCGGCGCTATCGGCAAGCTGGTCGAGGAAGAGCCGACGCTCGAGCTCGAGCAGAACGCCGACACGCAGGAAATGGTGCTGTGGGGGCAGGGCGACATTCACCTGCAGATCGCGATGGACCGGCTGCGCACCCGGCACAACCTCGCGGTCAACGGCCGGCCGGCGGCGGTGCCGTACAAAGAGACGATCCGGCACGGGACCCAGCAGCATTCCCGCTTCAAGCGGCAGAGCGGCGGGCACGGGCAGTTCGCCGACGTCACGATCGAGGTCAAGCCGCTGCCGCGCGGCTCTGGCTTCACCTTTACCGACAGCGTCGTGGGCGGCGCAATCCCGCGCAACTATATCCCGGCGGTCGAGGAAGGGGTGGAGGAGGCGTTGCGCCACGGGCCGATCGGCTTTCCGGTCGTCGATGTCGCGGTCAACCTGATCACCGGCCAGTTCCACGCCGTCGACAGCTCAGACCAGGCGTTCAAGACCGCCGGGCGGCAGGGCGTTCAAGAGTCACTGCCGAAATGCGAGCCGATCCTCTTGGAGCCGATCGACTCGGTCGAAATCTCGGTGCCCAACGCGTTCACCGCACGGGTGCAGCGGCTGGTCTCCGGCCGGCGCGGCCAGATCCTCGGCTACGATGCCAAGCCCGATTGGCCCGGCTGGGACGTGGTCAGCGCCCATATGCCGCAGAGCGAGCTGCACGACTTGATCGTCGAATTGCGCTCGCTGACGCTCGGGGTCGGCAGCTTTGCCCATCGCTTCGACCATATGCAGGAGTTGACCGGGAGGCCGGCCGAGAAGGTGCTGGCATCGCGGACCGCCGACGCCGCGCAGTAGTGGCCGAGATGCGGCCGGCCCCTCGCGAAACCGTGACTTGGCGCGGCCCGCCGCTGCTCCAAATTAGGGAGCGGAACGACGGCGAGGGATGGTGATGCTGATCCGGCGCAACAGAGGGTGGAAGCTTCCCGAGAGTGCCGCGACACCCGAAGGGGCGTCTGTCGATAGGAGAGGGTTGCTGAAGGCGATCGCGGCCGGCTCGATGCTGGCCCCCGCAGTCACCGGGATCGCCTCGGCGATCGCGGCGCCGGCGGTCGAAGAAGACCCGTCGGCCGAGCTCTACCCGTTCAAGCACAACCCGCGCTACACGGTCGACCGGCCGCCGACCGGCGAGAAGCTGGTCGCGAGCTACAACAATTACTACGAGTTCGGTTCGGAAAAGGATATCGCCGACGCCGCCCGGGCGCTGAAGATCCGGCCCTGGACGGTCAAGATCGACGGCCTCGTCGACAAGCCCGTCACCGTCGATATCGACGACCTGCTGAAGAAGATGCCGCTCGAAGAACGCCTCTATCGCCACCGCTGCGTCGAGGCCTGGTCGCTGGTCGTGCCGTGGAGCGGCTTCCCGATGGCGGCGCTGGTCGATTTCGCCAAGCCGCTGGGCTCGGCCAAATATGTGCACATGGAGACGTTCCTCGATCCCAAGACCGCGGGCGGCCAGAAAGAATACTGGTACCCCTGGCCTTACGTCGAAGGCGTCACGATCGCCGAAGCCGGCAATGAGCTCGCGTTTTTCGCTACCGGCATGTACGGCAAGCCGCTGCCCCGGCAGAACGGCGCCCCGCTGCGCCTGGTGCTGCCCTGGAAATACGGGTTCAAGTCGATCAAGTCGATCGTGCACATCTCCTTCACCGACAAACGGCCGGTCACCTTCTGGGAGAGCGTGCAGGGCAGCGAGTACGGGTTTTGGGCGAACGTCAACCCAGAGGTGCCGCATCCGCGCTGGAGCCAGGCGAGCGAGCGGGTGATCGGCTCCGGCGAGCGCATCCCGACACTGAAGTGGAACGGCTACGGCGAGTTCGTCGCCCATCTCTATGACGGGCTCGACAAGGAGCGGCTCTTCGCCTGAGCCGCGGCCTCATTTGGGCTTTGGCAGACCCAGCGCCGCCAGTTCTTCGCGACCGAGGATCTTCGCGGCCACCTGGGCGACTTCGGGGTCGAGTGCCGGAGGCCCGAGCGCGATGCCTTGACCGAGCGTCTCGACCACCTTCTCGGCCACGGCCACCCGCGCGAACCATTTGTACTCGGCCGCGACCGTGTGCCACGGCGCCGGCGCAGTCGAGGTCAGCCGGAACATGTCGTCCAAGGCCTCGAGGTATTGGCCTCGGCGGGAGCGGTTGCGGATGTCGTCGGCGGTCATCTTCCAGCGTTTTGTCGGGGTTGTGATCCGCTCGCGAAAGCGGCGCAACTGCTCGTCGGCGGAGATGTGCAGGTAGAGCTTGACGAGCCGGATGCCGTCATCGACCAGGATCTTCTCGAAGGCGTTGATCTCGTCATAGGCGCGCCGCCATTCCCTCGGGCGGGCGAGCCCCTCGACGCGTTCGACGAGGACCCGCCCGTACCAGGTCCGGTCGAAGATCGAGATATGGCCCGGCGGCGGCAGCTTCTGCCAAAACCGCCACAGGTAATGGCGGCCCTGCTCGTCGGGGTCTGGCCTGCCGATCGACCAGACCCGGACCCAGCGCGCATCGAGCTTTTCGGTCAGGCGCTGGATCGCGCCGCCCTTGCCCGCCGCGTCCCAGCCTTCGACCGCGACGATGCCGCGCCGTCCTTCGACCCGATAGATCTGCTGCAGCTCGAGCAACGCGATCTGCAGCTCGAACAGCCGCCGCCGGTAGCCCTGTTCGTCGTCGAGCCGTCGGCGAGTCGATCTCGGCCAACGCGAAACCCGGCTCCACCTTCACCGCGAGCGTCATCGCTGTCCTTCTCGATCGGTAAGCTAAATTTTATCGTTTTCCGGGAAAAAATCTCTTGCAAATTCGGGTCATGTTTTGTTCTATGTTCATGTTTCGTACCAATGGGAGCTCGTGATGAGACGCTCGACCCTGGTGACTGCCGTTCTCGCCCTGCTCGCGGCGGCGTTGTGGCATCTTCCGGCCGCGGCGCCGCAAGCCGCGGAAGCCGCCTCGCCCGAGTTGATCACCTTCGACCAATACCGCGACTTTCGAATGCACAACCTTTTGCAACGCCAGGAACGGCTGACGCAACAACTTGTGGCGCCCAATATGAAATCGGCGGAAAGGGCGAACCTCGAACGGCGAAAGGCTTATTACGACGGCCTGGCGGCGATGCCGGACGACGAGCGCGACAGGCTCTTCCGCGCCCGCTTCGACCAGATCGACACCAACCACGACGGCAAGCTCGACCCTGACGAGCGTGCGGCGTGGCGCGTGAAGCAAAGCGAGCATTTCCGGCAGTTGGCGGCCCAACGCGCGGACGGGCTCAGCGAGCAGGGTCGGTGACACTACCAATCGGGTGCGCCTGAACACCAGCGCAGCCCGGTGACCAGAACCGATACCGGCGTCGATGCCGCGCCGAGCAGCGCCGGCGCCTGGGGTCGGCTGCTGCCGTCCTGGCCGCTGATCGCAGGCCTCCTCGTGCTGGCGCGGGCCCTGTCGCAGCCGATGGCGCTGTTGCACGATCCCGATACCTACCTTCATGTCGCCGCCGGCCGCTGGATGCTGGCGCATGCGGCACTGCCGGTGCACGACCCATTCTCCCACACCTTCGCCGGCGCGACCTGGGTCCCGCACGAATGGCTCGCAGAAATCGTGCTGGCGGCGGTCTGGGCGCTCGCCGGCTGGAGCGGGCTCGTCCTGCTGACGGCGATCTTGTTTGCACTGAGCGTGGCGATACTCACCCGCTTCCTGCTGCGCTGGTGCGAGCCCTTTTCGGCGCTGATCGCCGCCGGCCTCGGCGCCGCGACGGGCCTCGGACACCTGCTGGCGCGGCCTCATCTTCTCGCCCTGCCGTTGCTCGTGGTCTGGTCGGGCCGGCTGTTCCTCGCCCGCGACAGCAGGACCGCGCCGCCCTTCTGGCTGCTTCCGATCATGGCGCTGTGGGCCAATCTGCACGCGAGCTTCATGTTCGGGCTGGCCTTGACCGTGTATCTCGGCGCCGAGGCGGTACTGATGTCGCCCGGCAGCCGCGCTCTCGAAGCACGGCGCTGGGGGTTGTTCGCCGTGCTTGCCGCAGCGGCCGCGCTCGCCACCCCGAACGGCCTCGCAGGCTTTCTGCAACCGTTTCGGCTGCTCGCGATGCCGGCGTTGCAGGTCACGATGATAGAGTGGCGCAGCCCGGATTTTCAGGCATTCCAGCCCGTCGAAATCTGGCTGCTGGGGGCCGTCGCTCTGGGCTTTTCGGCCGGGGTCAGGCTGCCGCCGCCGCGGCTTTTTTTGCTATTGGTATTAGCCCACATGGCGCTGGCCCACGCTCGCCATGCCGAGCTTCTCGGCTTCGTCGGTCCGCTCGCCGTCGCCGCCTCGCTCGGGCCGGAGCTCGCCGCCAGGATCCGATCGGTTCCGCCGTCGCCGCTCGCGCGCGGCGCTGCCCGGCTGGCATCGCCAGCCGCCTTCCCGGCGCTGTTGCTGACAGCCGCAATCGCCGCCGCGCTCAGCCTGCCGCTGCTGCTGCGGCCGATCGAGCGAACGGACGGTCCCGCCACCCCGGCGACAGCACTCGCCGCCGCCCGGCGGATGGGGCTCGACGGCGCGGTCTTTAACAGCGAGGCCTTTGGCGGCTATCTGATCTTCCGCGGCATTCCGTCCTTCATCGACGGCCGTATCGAGATGTACGGGGACGATTTCCTGCGCCGCTACGTCGAGGCGGCGACGGGCGACGAACGCGCCCTGACCGCGTTGCTGCGTCGGTACCGCGTCGCCTGGACACTGCTGTCGCCGGGCGACAGCTGCGGTCGAAACGCTCGATCGGCTGCCGGGGTGGCGCCGCGCCTACGCGGATGACACCGCCATCATCCACCGGCGCGTCACACGATCCGGCGCGGACACCCCCTGACGCCCTCTGCTGTCACCCGCCGCCCACAGCATCGATCTCCGCATCCTCGGGAAACCGGCCGAGCTGCTTTTTCGAGAAGGCGAGCCGCCCGTCGACGGTGATCTCGAACACACCGGCGACACCCTTCACCAATTCGACCTCGGCGCCGTATTTTTCGATTAGTCGCGCCCTCGCACGGAGGGCTCTTGGTTCATAGTTTCAGGGCACGCAGTATTCGATCCTGACCTTCATCGCCGCGACCTCCGGGAGACATCAGAGCATCGCAGACTAGCATGCCGGAGATGTCCTTGTCATGATCTCGTCTCGATCGCTACCGTAGGATATAACGCTTTGGTGAACATGCTCGGTCTCAGCGCCGACGAGATCGAGGCGGTGCGGCTCAGCCTGCGCGTCGCCTTCTGGGCGATGCTTGTCAGCCTGCCCTTCGGCATCGTCACCGCGCTCGTTCTGGCGCGTTTCCGGTTCTGGGGAAAGAGCCTGCTCGACGGAGTGGTTCATCTGCCGCTCGTGCTGCCGCCGGTCGTCACCGGTTATCTGCTGTTGCTGCTGTTCGGTCGGCACGGGCCGCTCGGCCGGTTTTTTGCCGACACCTTTGGCCTCGTATTCGCATTCCGCTGGACCGGGGCAGCGCTCGCCTCTGCGGTCACCGGGTTTCCGCTGCTGGTGCGGGCGATCCGGCTGTCGCTCGAAGCCGTCGACCGCCGGCTCGAAGAGGCTGCGGGGACCCTCGGCGCCAACCGCGCTTTTGTCTTGCTGCTGATCACCCTGCCGCTGACGGCGCCGGGGATCGTCGCCGGCATGGTGCTCTCCTTCGCGCGCAGCCTCGGCGAGTTCGGCGCCACGATCACCTTCGTCTCCAACATCCCGGGCGAGACGCGGACCTTGCCCTTGGCGATCTACACGCTGACGCAGACCCCGGGCGGGGACCCCGCGGCGTTGCGCCTGACCATCGTCGCGGTCGTTCTGTCGATGCTGGCGTTGCTTGCCTCCGAGCTGCTGGCGCGGCAAATCGGCCGGCGGCTTTCGGGCGATTGAGGATCATGCTCGAAGTCGATATCGAGCATCGGCTCGGCGCCTTTGCCCTTGACATCCATTTCCGCAGCGGCCGCGGCCTAACCGCGTTGTTCGGCCGCTCCGGCGTCGGCAAGACCTCGGTCGTCAACGCGATCGCCGGACTGATTCGGCCACAGCGCGGCCGCATCGCCGTCGACGGCACGGTGCTGGTCGACACCGAACACGATATCAACCTGCCGCCCCATCGCCGGCGGGTCGGCTACGTATTTCAGGAGGGGCGGCTCTTTCCGCATCTGACGGTACGCCAGAACCTGCTTTTCGGGCGCTGGTTCGCGCCGCGCCGCGCGGCCGCCGGCCGGCTCGACGATGTTGTCGACCTGCTCGGGATCGGGCCACTGCTCGAGCGGCGGCCGAGCCGGCTCTCCGGCGGCGAAAAGCAGCGCGTCGCGGTCGGCCGCGCGCTCCTGGCGAGCCCCCGGCTCTTATTGATGGACGAGCCGCTGGCCTCGCTCGACGCACGGCGCAGGGACGAGATCCTGCCCTTTCTCGAACGGCTGCGCGAGGAGGCGAGCGTGCCGATCGTCTATGTCAGCCACTCCGTCGCCGAGGTGGCGCGGCTGGCCAGCACGATCGTCTTGATCGCCGACGGTCGGGTACGCGCGGTCGGGCCGGTGCAAGAGGTGATGGGGCGCGCCGGGCTCTCGCCGCTGGCGGGCGGCTTCGAGGCGGGGGCGGTTCTCGCGGTCCGGGTCGCCGCGCACGATCCCCGCTATGCGCTGACCGAGCTCGAAGGCGCTTTCGGCCGACTGACGGTGCCAAAGCTCGAGGCGGCGGTCGGGAGCGCCCTGCGCGTGCATATTCGCGCCCGCGACGTGATCCTCGCCGTCGCGGCCCCGACCGGGATCAGTGCCCTGAACGTGCTGGCCGCCGAGGTCGAGGCCCTGGTTAGGGTCGAAGATTCGGCCCTCGATGTGCAGCTTCGCCTCGGCCAGGAGCGGCTGCTGGCGCGGGTCACGCGGCGTTCTGGCGAGATCCTCGGTCTCGCTCCCGGCCGACGGGTCTTCGCCGTGATCAAGACGGTGGCGATCGACCGCCGCAGCCTCGGCCGTCGAGCGGAGGATACCGAGCTCGACGATGGCGTCGACGTCTTTGATGGTTGAGCCGACAGCGCCGACATCAGCAGGTAGACGCCGCGTTTCCGTCAACGGCCACCCCGATGCTTCGCCGCGGGACACGCGCTTGCTTCACGGCAGCCTTCCCCCATCAATCCGAATCGTGGACTTGCGCCCTTGTTCCGTTGAACCTGCCCGGCACACCGAGGTTGGCCTGGCAACGACAGCCAGCGCTGCGCGGGGGCATCCCGGAATAACGATGTCTCACAGAGGAGAAGTCTCAGATGCAGGTGACAGCGGCGGTGATGGAACAGAAGTCCGGCGCCTTCCGGCTGGACCGCCTCGATCTCGATGAGCCGCGGCCGGACGAGGTGCTGGTCAAGATCCGCGCCACCGGCATCTGCCACACCGATCTGCACGCCCGCGACGGCTATTTCGAGATGCCCTATCCCGCGGTCTATGGGCATGAGGGGGCGGGTGTCGTCGCCGCGGTCGGCAATGCGGTCGAGCATCTGACGCCGGGCGACCATGTGGTGCTCTCGTTTCCCTGGTGCGGCGAGTGCGAGCATTGCCGCGACGGCCTGCTGTCCTATTGCGAACGCGGCCGCTCGCTCAAATCGGGTGGCGCCCGCGCCGACGGCTCGGTTACATTGCGCCGCAACGGGGCGCCGGTCTACGCTTCGTTCTTCCAGCAATCCTCGTTCGCAACCTACGCATTGGCGCCGGCGCGCGACGCGGTCAAGGTGCGCCAGGATGCGCCGCTCGAATGTCTCGGCCCGCTGGGATGCGGCTTGCAGACCGGGGCCGGCGCCGTGCTCAACGTCATGAAGCCCGAGGGCGGGAAGTCCTTTGCCGTCTTCGGCGCGGGCTCGGTCGGACTCGCCGGGCTGATGGCGGCCAAGACCGCGGGCTGCGGCCCGATCGTCGCCGTCGATATCCGCGAGAACCGGCTGGCGCTGGCGCGCGAGCTCGGTGCCACCCACACCATCGACAATGCCAAAGAGAATGCAGCCGCGGCGATCCGACAAATTACCGGCGGCGCCCACTTCACGCTCGAAACCTCGGCGCAGCCGGCGGTGTTCCGCCAGGCCGTCGATTGCCTGCGCACCTGTGGCACCTGCGTCCTCGTCGGCAGCGCGCGGCGCGGCACCGAGGCCTCGTTCGAGATGCCCGCCTTGCAGGCGGGCCGTACCGTGCGCGGCGTGATCCAAGGGGACAGCCGGCCCGCAGGGTTCATCCCGCAGTTGGTTGATCTGTTCATGGCCGGCAGGTTTCCGCTCGACCGGCTGATCACCTTTTACGATTTTGCCGAGATCAACCGGGCGGCGGCGGAAGCGGTCGCCGGCACGACGATCAAGCCTGTATTGCGTCTGCCGCAGTGAGGAGTCGGACGATGGCCATCCCCGCCCTGCCGGAATTGCAATTCGCCGAGGTCCCGGCGATCGCGCGTCGCCGATATGCCGGCGACCGGTTCAGCTATATGGCTGCCGGACCCGGCGACGCACCGCCACTGTTGCTGCTGCACGGCGTCGGCGCCAATTCGATGCACTGGCGCTGGCAATTCGCCGGCCTCGCCGACCGTTTCCGCGCGATCGCCTGGAATGCGCCCGGCTATGTGCTGAGCGACAATTTGCTGGCCGAGACGCCGACCGGCCGCGGCTATGCAGACGCGCTCGATGATTTCCTCGCCGCGCTCGATATCAAACAATTCGATGTCCTGGCGAACTCGTTCGGCACGCGCGTCGCGCAGTGCTTTGCCCATTATCACCCGGGCCGGATCGGACGCGCCGTCTTTACCGGCACCAGCAGCGCGCACGGCATCTCGGCCGAGGAGCGCGCGCGCACCGTCGAAGGCCGGGCGCAGATGATCGCCCGCGGCAGCTATGCCTTCGCGGAGCGGGCGGCGGCGGTGCTGGGGTCGCTCGCGTCGGTCGATACGCTCGCCCTTGTCCGGCACACCCTGCGCGCGACCAATCCAAAGGGCTTCATGCAGGCGGCGCGGTTTATCGCCAGCGGCGACATGCCGCCGCCCGGCGCCGGGCTGACCATGCCGCTCCTGATGATCCAGGGTGGGGAGGACCGGGTAACCCCCGCCGCGGTCAACGCCGATCTCCTGGCGAAGGCGGTGCCGCAGGCCCGGCTCGTCATGCTCGACGGCTGCGGCCACCTGCCGGAGGTCGAGGAGCCGGAGCGGGTCAATGCGCTGGTGCGGGAGTTTCTCGGATGAGCGCGGATGACAGGCTGCGAGCGGCCGGCTAGAAATCGGCCTCGTGTCTGAGGAGGAAGCAGTAATGGCGACCAAGCCCTACATCATCGCGCTCGAAGAGCATTACCTCGATCCCGAGGTCAAGCAGCACTTCACCGGCATCGATGCGCGGCACGCGCCGCGCATTCTGGAGCGGCTCGACGACGTCGGCGCCTTGCGGCTCAAAGAGATGGACGAGGCCGGGGTCGATGTGCAGGTTTTGTCGCATGCCAACCCCGGCCTGCAGAAGATGGATGCGGAGACCGCGGTCCGGCTGGCGCGCGGCGCCAACGACCGGCTCGCTGAGATCGTTCGAGGCCATCCCGACCGCTTCGCCGGCTTTGCCGCGATCCCGACCCCGGACCCGAAGGCGGCAGCCGACGAGCTCGAACGCACTGTCACCCGGCACGGCTTCAAGGGTGCCTTGGTGAACGGCCTGACCAATGGCGTCTTCCTCGACGACAAGCGCTTCTGGCCGATTTTCGAGCGGGCGGCGGCACTCGACGTGCCGCTCTACATGCACCCGGCGATCCCGCATCCCGCGGTGATCGAGGCCTATTACAAGGATTATGTCGAGCAGTATCCGTCACTGATCCGCGCTGCCTGGGGCTTTACGGTCGAGACCGCCACCCAGGGCATCCGGCTGGTGCTGAGCGGCGTCTTTGAGAAATACCCGGGGCTCAAGATCATCCTCGGGCATCTCGGCGAGGGCCTCCCGTTCTATCTATGGCGGATCAGCATGGGGCTGGGGCGCGACGGCAAGAGCGGCAGGAGCTTTCGCGACACCTTCTGCGAGCATTTCTACATCACCACCAGTGGCTTCTTCTCAGATCCGGCGCTGCTGTGCTGCATGATGGAAATGGGGATCGACCGGATCTTGTTCTCGGTCGATTACCCGTTTGTCGACAACCCGCCCGGCACCAAGTGGCTGGAGACGTTGCCGCTCTCCGGCGAGGACCAGGTCAAGCTGTTGAGCGGCAACGCCAAGCGGTTGCTGAAGATGTAGCCGGTATGCCCGCGCCCGCCTGACACCGGCGGGCGGCCCGCCAGTCAGCCTTGCATTGGCTCGGGCGGCCTCGCCGCGTCGGGCAGAAACCAGCGCTGGTCACGTTGCTCCAGGCGCCCGGCGCGGCGGTGTCGTTGGAGCGCAATGCCGAGATGATTCGGCCGCACGGCCATGCCGAGCTCGCGCGACAGATAACCGAGGACATCGACGGCGGTGGCGCCTTCGGCATGCGCCTGCACGGCCTTCAATGCGGCATCGCTCATTGACAGCCCTTGCGGCGATTGGCTGACCCGTGGCCGACGCGGCGCGGCGGCAGGCGGGGCGGTTCTTGCCGGGCGCCCCCGCCTGCGCCGGACAGGTGTGCCGGTGCCGCCGAAACGCGACAGTACACGCTCGGCAGTCTCAAGTTCGTTCAGCTGCTCCATCAGCCTGGCGCGGTCGGCATCGAGCCGGGCCAGCCGTTCGGCGATGCGCTGCTTTTCCTGTGCGATCTCTTCCGTCGTGGTCATTGCGGTCTCCCTCCACTGTTCCCCTACACCGAGCTGCGGCGGTATCCTCCGATAAATGGCGCATCACTGCACCGAAAGAAGTAGCGGACGCAAGAAAATATTGCGATTTTGTGGCGATGCCGCGCCCTCGTCGCAATGGGCTGCGACGTCCAATCGAGTTAACCATCTGGTCATTGCGCTGGCTTCAGCCGGCGCTCGCCAATTCATGCGCCAGGCTGTTGTCAACGCATTCGGCATAGGCCGGTCGACGCCGAATGAACCCTCCCGAGACGAGCCCGCACCCGAGGCGGTCAAACCCGTCCTGGGGCAGTATCGGATCGCGGCCCCAGACCATCTGTGTCCGATAGCGAGCCAGGGCCCGTGTCAGCACGCCGGCATCGAGCGTCGGGAAATACGGTGCGACGACCCGGGCGATCTCTTCCGGCTGCCGCGAATGAGCCCATTGCTGCGTTCGATACATCGCCCGGACCATCCGCCGCAGCGGCTCCGAATCGTTGGACAGCCGGTCGCGGGTCGTCACGAACGCGGTGTAGGTGGTGCGGCCGCGCGCACTGGCGGCATACCAGAGATGGCCCACACCCGAGGCCAATGCCTCCTCGACCACCGGCTCGAAGAATTGCGCCGCCTCGATTTCGCCTTCGCGCAACGCCGCGAGGTTCTCAGCCATGCTGCGATCGGCCACACGATCTAGCCGCTCGGGGTCGAGCCCCACCTGACGCAAATCCTCTTGTAGGCAAAGCCACGGGGTCGGCACTTCGCTGACCGTGGCAATCCGCATCTGCGCGAGATCGGCAAGGCGAAAATCCGGGTTGGGGCGACGGCCAACGATCGAGAACGGGTCGCGGCAGACGATCTCGGCAAAGCAGACGAGCGACGAGCCGGGGTTTTCGTCATGATGCTTCATGACCCGCATCGGCCCCGCCCAGATCACGTCGATTGCACCGTCGAGCAAGTCTTGCTCCGCGAGCCCCATGCCGGGCGAGGGGGACAATTCGACCTCGACGTCCTCGGCCGCATAGGCGCCTGTCGCATGCGCCGCGTAAAACGGTGCATAAAGAACGAAGCGATAGTTCTCGTAGAGCCGCAGACGCATCGGTGCCCCTTGGTGCAAAAAGTAACCAATCGCGCCCTCTCCCCGCGAGCGCCGCTCGCGGGGAGAGGGCCGGGACGAGAGGCCTCGACGGCTTCGCTCAGACGATCCCCTCCTTGCGCAGCCCCTCGACCTCGCCGGGGCCGATGCCGAGCCAGTTGTGCAGCACCTCGGCGCTGTCCCCGCCGAGCGCCGGCGATCCCTTCAGCCGCACCGTCTTGCCGTCGATCCGCACCGGCCAGGTCGCCATCTTGTATTCGCCGTTGTGGTTCTTGACGGTCTGCAAAAGGCCGCGCTCCTCGAAGGTCGGCTCGTTCTGCAGTTCCATCGTGTCGAACACGGCACCCGACGGCACGCCCACGGCGATCAGCTTCTCCATTGCCTCGCGCTTGTCGTGGCGGCGGGTCCATTCGCCGATGATCGCGTCCAATTCCTTTTCGTTCTTGACGCGGACATCGCCGGTCGCAAAACGCGGGTCCTCGATCAGCTCCTCGCGCCCGATCAGCTTCATCAGCCGCGACCAGTGCTCGGGGTTGGCCCGGCTGGTGGTCAGGTAGACATAGTCGTTGGCGCCGCCGCCCTTGGCCGGGTAGAGCCCCGACGGCGCGTTGTTGCCGCCGCCCGATTTGGCGCCGTTGCGCCGCGCCGCCTTGCCGGTGCGCGCCATCGTGGCAAAGCAGGTGCGCATGTAGTGGATCATCGCGTCCTGCATCGCCAATTGCAGCCGGCGGCCCTGGCCGGTGCGGTTGCGCTCGTGCAAGGCGCCGAGGATCGTCGCCGCCATCAGCATGCCGGTGCCGGTGTCGCCAAAGCTGAGGCCCGGCTTGACCGGCGGACGGTCGGGCTCGCCGGTGACGCTGATCGGGCCGCCGGCGGCTTGCGCGATCATGTCGAAGGCGAGGCCCTTCTCGTGTGGGCTGCCGCTGCCGAAGCCCTTGATCTGGCAATAGATGATGCCTGGGTTGAGCTTCTTGACCGAATCGTAGTCGAGGCCGAGGCGCTCGATCGTGCCGGGCGCCATGTTTTCGGCCACGATATCGGCTTTCTTGATCATCTCCTTGACGATCTCGAGCCCACGCGGCGATTTCAGGTTGAGCGTGATCGATTTCTTGTTGACGTTGAACTGATTGAAATACCATGGGTCGTCGTCGGGCTTGCCGGGACGCAGCCGGCGGCCGGGATCGCCGCGGCCCGGGTTCTCGATCTTGACCACCTCGGCGCCGAACCAGGCCAACACCTCGGTGCAGGTCGTGCCCGCCTCAAACTGGGTGAAATCCACCACCTTGACGCCGTGCAGAAAATTGAGGTCCTGGGTCATGTCGCTCATCTGAGTTCCTCCCGTTGCGCGCAAATGCCGGCTCACAGCCTGCGCCATCCCGCGGCGCATCGCAACGCCTTCCCGCCAGCCGTCACGCCCAAGGTGTCGCGCGGCAGCATCGGAGCTACCCTTGACGAACCGCCTACGTGCCTCGCGCACGAGGCAAAACGAGATCAGGTCTAACTAATTGACGTTATTCGGTTTGAAGCTCTGAAAACAGGGGACAACAGGACACGATAGAGGGATCCACAAGAGTTTCGGACATCATCGAAGTCCAGGGCAGGGCAGGGACGCGCGAAGCCTCGATTATCGACTCATTTTATGTTTGCATCATGGCAGCGAGTGTCGGGGGCGGAGCGCAGACGCGATCCGTGATCGGTTCCGTTGCAAGTACGGCGGGTTGCACCCGGCCTACGCGCTGGGTCTAGGGTTAAGTGAGGCATGGAGTTGCTTTGAAAAGCTTGTTGCTTAGTGTGGCATTTACCCCGCCTGCCAAACACGAAGGGCCGCATTTCGGTCAGCTGGTATTAGCGACCGCACGCGATATCTCGGTCCTTAAGCAAGCGTACGTGTGCGGGCGACCCATGGATGCAATGAGAGAGACAAGAGCAAGCGTAGCAAGCCTAGGGCGGATGAAATCCTCCTCCTTCGCGTGTACCGATAGGTCGTAGGTCGAAATCGCCGGTTGACGCCGTCTTCCTGATGAAGACGGCACGCACCCTAACAAGAGCCCGGGTGGCGGATTGCATCCGACCTACGCGTCTGTTGGCGACCCAAATCGGGGCTCGTCAGCCGCGGGGCAGATAGCGGATCGCTGCGAGGACGACGCCGGTCAGCACCACCATAACGCTGGCAAATCGCACCGTCAGGCGATGCTCGAGGTCGGCGAAGCGCAGCAGCATGCGTTGCTCCAACGCGGAGATCTCGGTTCGCACCGCGGTAATCTCGGCCTTCAGCTCGGCCTTCAGCGCCGCCTCCGTGTGCTGCAGGTCCTGCTTGGTGGCGACGCTGTCGTGAATCGCGTCGAAGATCTCGGTGGCGATGCGCTCGGCTTTCTGGCGTTCGATCTCAGCGTCCGCCAGAGCGTTGGTCAGTGAGCGCCGGTCGGTCATTGGGCGTCCTGCCGCCACCTAACCATCGCGCCCGCCTCACGACAGGCTTGCATGAGCTTACCGCAATAGAGCGGGACCGGATAGGAAGCGAGTGCGCTGGGGAGGCTTTATCTCTTCGGCGGATGCGCCCGCACGAATTCCTCGTTGACGTCCGCACCCCAGCCGGGACCGGTCGGTAAAAGCAGATCGCCATTATCGATCACCGGCGGCACGGTGACGATGTCGTCCTTCCAGGTCACGTCGTCGATGTCGATCTCCATGACTTTGAAATTCGGCGCCACCGCGCACATGTGCGCGCTGATCAGCGAGCCCAAATGGCCGTTGAAGTTGTGCGGCGCGACATTGACCTCGTAGGCGTCGGCCATGGCCGCGATCTTCAGCGATTCGAGGATGCCGTTCCAGGCCACGTCGATGATCGCGTAATCCACCGATTGGTTCTCGAAATAGGGGCGGAACTGGCGCCTGCCGTACAATGATTCGCAGGACGAGATCGGCGTGCGCGCCGAGCGGCGGATCAAGGAGAGGCCGGCCGGGTCGTAGAGGTCGATCTCGAGCCACACCAGATCGAGCGGCTCCAATGCCCGCGCCAATTTGATGTAGCCGTCGATCTTGTAGTTGAAATTGGTGTCGAGATGGAGCCCGACATCGCGGCCGGCGCCGCGGCGGAACGCCTCCAGCTGGGCCACCGCGGCATCGACGATGCGGTGGTCGACATTGAGCTCCGGGAAGCCCGGCGGATTGCCGGTGCCGGGGCCGTACATATAGGGCTTGGATTTGTCGAAGCGGATCAGATTGGTCTTGAGCCCCTTGAAGCCCTTGCGCCTGACCTCCTCGCCGAGTGCGGTGATGTCGTCGAGCGAGCGGACCGGGTCGACCCCGGCCCATTCCTTGATCTTGTCGGCATGGCGGGCGCGGTAGGTGCCGCAATGCGACCAGTAGAGCGGCAGGCGGTCGCGCACCGGGCCGCCCAGCATCTCATAGACCGGCACGCCAAAGGCCTTGGCTTTGATGTCGACGAGCGCGTTCTCGATCGCCGCGATCGCCATCTGGTTGACGCCGCCGGCGGCCTGCCTGGTCGCGGCGTAGAGATAGGCGCTATGCCGCTCGACCGGGCGCGGATCCTGCCCGATCAAAAACCGCTCGGCGAGCTTCAAGATGACCCCGGTCAGCCCTTGCGCGCCGTAGCCCTCCATGTACTCCGACCAGCCGACGATGCCCTCGTCGGTGGTGATCTTCAGAAACGAATTGACCCGCCAGCCTGCGTCGCAATGCAAATCCTCGACCTTGACGATCTTCATCGGACTATCTTCCCGGAAAGCGGTTCAGTATGACACTCGGCACGCGGCGATCCTAGGCTGTGGAGCGCACCGACCGAGCCATGACCCGTTCATCGCGCAGCAAGGCAACGGTGTCGGCATATCTTACACATCACCCGCGTCCGCTGCGATCACGCCGCACAGCGCGGGCTCCGTTCTAAGCAACTGACAAAAAGCCATCTTCCAAGCAGCGCCGAAGGGTCGCGATCCCCTCCAGCGCGCGACGGAGGCTGCCCACATCCGGTTTGCTGTCGGGAAAATTTACAAGCGCAAATCGGCAGCGTCCAGCCGACCGCTCTAATTGGCTGAGATAATTGAATTGGCACGGAATGTGCGCCAGAACCGCGGGATTCCGACGAACGTTTGAGGGAAAACCATGCAGCAGAAAGGACTTTCTGGAAAGCGCGCTCGGGGCCAAATTCGGCCAGTGATGTTGCTGGCGGGTATGGTGCTCGCTCTTCCGGCGGCGACGTCCGCCTATGCGAACTTGGTCATCACCCCGACATTCGACGCTTCGATAACGGGCGATCCAAACGCCGCCGCCATCGAGGGCACGATCAACACCGCGATCGGCACCTACGAGGCGCAGTTCGCCGATCCGATCAATGTCGCGATCAACTTCCAAGAGATGACCACGGGCCTCGGCGCGAGCTCGACCTTCTTCGCGACCGGACCATATTCGACTTTCCTCACCGCCCTCAATGGCGACAAGACAACCAGCGCCGATGCGACCGCTCTTTCGCTGCTGTTTCCGGGCGGCCCGAACAACCCGGTCAATGGCAACTCGACCATCAACGTCAAGACCGCCAACCTGAGAGCAGTGGGGATCAACGTAAATCCCCCGCCGGGGAATCCCGACGGGTTTATTGCTCTAAACACGTCTCTGACCTTTCCGGGATCGCCCGGCAGCAGCCTCAAATATAGCTTGCTCTCAGTGACCGAGCATGAGATCGACGAGGTTCTCGGCCTCGGCTCTTCGCTGCCCGACGTTCCGGGCGGTACCATATTTCCGGAGGACCTTTATCGCTACGACGCGAGCGGTAGTAGAAGCTTTACGACGAACAGCGCCGCGCAAGGCTTTCTTTTCTATAAACGGCACCACCGACCTGGCCCAATTCGACAACCAAAATGACGGCGGCGACTTTGGGGATTGGCAAAGCAACCTTCTACCTCCGGGCGTCAGCCCGCAAGTGCAGGACGCGTTCGCCACTCCGTTCGCCACGCCCAATCTGGGCGTCGAGAAAACGGCTCTGGACGTCATCGGCTACGACCTGATCCAGAGCTCCCGAGCCCGGCACGCTGACGCTTCTTGCCAGCGCGCTGCTCGGTTTTGCCGGGCTGCGCCGTCGCCGCTCGAAGTCGTTGTAATCGTCCCACAGCCACCAGTACCTACGCAAAACCCGACCGGCCACTCACCCTTTCGCCGGATCGGCGCGGTTCGCGACCGCATCGATCGCGGCGTCGGAATAGCCGAGCTCGGCCAGGATTTCGCGCGTGTGCTGGCCGAGGCGCGGCGGCGGCAGGCGGAAGGCGTCGCCGGGGGTGCGCGAGAACGCGGTCGGCACCGCCATCGTCAGCATTTTGCCTTCGGAGGGATGCTCGACCGGCCGGAAGAACCCGGTCTCGTCGAGATAGGGGTCGGCGAGGAGACCTTCGAGGCCGGTGACGATGCCGTTCGGGACATCGAACCGGTCGAGCCGGTCGCGCCACTCGGCCGTGGTGCGCCGGCGCATCCGGTCGATCACGATCTCGTAGAGCGCATCGATATTGTCGGTGCGCCGCGCCAATGTCGAAAACCGTTCGTCATCAGCCAATTCGGGGCATTCGATCGCTTCGAACAGGTGGCGCGACTGTAAGTCGGTCGTCGCCAGGATGCAGATGTGGCCGTCCCGCGTCGGGAACGGCCGGCGGTGCGGCGTCAGCATCCGCGGATAGCCGAGCCCCTTCTCCGGCTCGGCCAGCACGCCGTGCCAGAGGTGGTCGACGAGGTTGAAGGCGACCATCGTCTCGAGCATCGGGACGTGAACGTCCTGCCCCTCGCCGGTGCGCTCGCGATGAAATAGCGCCATGCCAACGGCCGAGGCGAGCGCGTAGCCGCAGATCTTGTCGCACACCGCCATCGGCACATAGCGGGGCTCGCCGCCGACCCCGCCGTTCAACGCCGCGAGACCGCTCTCGCCCTGGATCACATCGTCGAACGAGGGTCGGTCGCGATGCCTGCCGTCCTTGGCAAAGCCGGTGGCCGCGGCATAGACGATGCGCGGGCTGCGTTCGGCGACCGCCGGGTAGTCGAGCCCGAGGCGCTCGGCCGCGCCCAGCCGCATGTTGTGGACAAAGACGTCCGCCGTCTCGACCAGCCGCAGCAGCGCCTCGCGCGCCGCCCTCTGCTTCAGGTCGAGCACGAGACTGCGCTTGTTGCGGTTGATGTTGAGAAAATAGGCGCCCATGCCGGGATGGCGCGCGGGCCCGAGCGGCCGGACCGGGTCGCCCTCGGGCGGCTCGACCTTGATCACGTCGGCGCCCATGTCGCCGAGGATTTGGGTCGCCACCGGCCCCAGCACGGCCGTGGTCAGATCGACGACGCGAACCCCCGCCAGCGGTCCCGACATGCCGTTACCTCCGTCAACCGTGGGAAGGCCGGGAGGAAACCTCAGCCCGCCGTAATCATCGCGTCGGCGATCTTCTCTGCGGTCATCAGGGTCGGGAAGTTGGTGTTGGCGCAAGGGACGCACGGGAAGAGCGAGGCGTCGACGACGCGCAGCCCCGCGACGCCGCGCACCCGGCCCTCTTTGTCAGTCACCGCCATCGGGTCGTCCTCAGCGCCCATGCGGCAGGTGCAGGTCGCGTGCCAGACCCCGATCGAGGCCTTGCGGATGAAGTCTTCGAGCGCCTCGTCGTCCTGCATCAACTGGTCGAAGCGGTAGCCCTCGACGATGACCCGGTCGATCATCAGGCGCCGCAGCCAGGCCGGGCCGTCGAGCAGTTTGGCAATCACGTCGGTGATCCGCTTGTTCCTGGCGTTGACGACGCCGATCTTGCGGACGCGCTCGGTATAGCTCGCCGGGAACGGGTCGCTCGTCGCCTCCTGCAGTGCGGCGCTGACCTGCATGGCGCCGAGCCGGCGGAACGCATCCATCAGCCGTTCGAGGTCGCGCCGGTCCGACAACAGGTTGAACTCGACGACCGGCTCGGCCCGCCAATCGCGCGAGGCGAGCTTGACTTGGCCAGTTTCCGAGAAGGTTTTGTAGACGGCGGCCAGCAGCGAGGCAATCTGCTCGCCGACCGCGTGCCAGGCCGATTTGCTGACCCCGGCGACGAACATGTCGCCCGCGGGGGCGCCACCGATCCCCGACGAATAGCGCAACGCCAGCAGGATATGGCGCCGGGTCAGGTCGTTGAGCCGCGCCGGCGGGCTTGATGAAGGACGAGACCGAGATCGACGGGTGGTCCATCAGCCGCTGCCCGACCCCCGGCACATTGGAAACGACCTCGATGCCGAGATCGCGCAGATCGCCGGCGGGCCCGATCCCGGCGCGCAGCAGATGCGCCGGCGAATGGATCGCGCCCGACGAGACGACGACCTCGCCGCCGCCCGAATTCACGCGGAACTCGGTCTCCTTGCCGTCGACCAATGCCTTGACCCCGACGCAGCGGGTGCCCTCGAACAGGAGCCCCTGGACCTCGGTCCGGGTCGAGATCGTCAGATTGTCGCGCAGCCGGGTGCCGGGATCGAGATAGCCGATCGCCGCCGAGACGCGGCGATCGTAGAGGTTTGAGATCGTAATTGGAAAATAGCCGTCCTTGAACTCGCCGTTCTGGTCCTGGACATAGGAGAAGCCGGCGCCTTCGAACGCCTTGGCCACCGCCTTGGCGTGCCCGTTCCACATGTCGGGAAAGATCCGGCGGACCGGGATGCGGCCGTCCTTGCCGTGCCACGGCCCGTCGAAATCCATGTCGCGCTCGACCTTTTTGAAATAGGGCAGCACGGCGTTCCAATTCCAGCCCTCGGCACCGCGCGCCTCCCACTCGTCGTAATCGGAGGGCGCGCCGCGGTTGGCGAGTTGGCCGTTGATCGACGAGCCGCCGCCCAAGACGCGCGCCTGCTCGTATTTGCGCAACGGCGGCCGGTTCTCCTCCGGCCGGTTGTGCGAGATGACCTCGGTGTGGACCTTGAGCTCGGTCCAGTGAAAGCGCGGGTCGAAATAGGCTGTGCCGGGGTAGCTGTCGAGGATCTCGGGCGGCACCTTGCCGTGCGGCGTGTCCTGACCCGCCTCGCACAACAACACCTTATTGGCGCTCCTGGCGGACAGCCGGTTGGCCATGACCGACCCGGCCGAGCCACCGCCGACGATGATGTAATCGTAGCTCATCTCCCCCCTCTCGGGCACATGGCGACTTTTTTGCCGAGCTGATGTAATGCAGTCGGGGATGGCCGGGTCAAGCCCGGCCTTGCTGTGAGAGCGAGGTGCGCTTGGCCGCGACCGATTTTGCCACGCCGATCGAAGACCGATGGTTCGAGGATTACGTTCCCGGCGCGGTCTACGAATACGGCAATGTCAGGCTCGACGAAGAGGACATCATCGAGTTCGCCCGCCGCTGGGACCCGCAGCCGATGCATGTCGACCCCGAAGCAGCGGCGCGCGGCCATTTCGGCGGGCTGATCGCCAGCGGCTGGCAGACCGTGGCGGTCATGATGCGGCTGCTGGTCGACCATTTCCTCTCCCGGGTCGCCAGCATTGCCTCGCCCGGCATCGACGAATTGCGCTGGCTTCACCCGGTGCGGCCGGGGGACGTGCTGCGCATCCGCGTGTCGGTTGTCGACGCGGCGCGGTCGCGTTCCCGGCCCGAACGCGGCATGGTGCGGACCCTGGTCGAGGTCCTCAATCAGAACGACGAGGTCGTCATGAGTTTGAAGGCGATGAACCTGATGCGCTGCCGGAGCCCCATGTGAGGATCGGCATCGTCTCGGACCTACATTGCAACCACCGCGGCTTGCTGCGGGCGCTCGACATTCTCGGCGACGTCGACGAGCTCGTCTGCCTCGGCGACAGCATCTACGAATACCGCTTCTCGAACGAGGTCGTGCAAACCCTCAAGGATCGTCGCGCGCAGGTGATACTGGGCAACCACGAGGAAGGTTTTCTCGGTCCGCAGGGCGTCCGCGCCCGCCAGCCGGGCTGGATCGACCAGTCGCTCTTGTCCTGGCTCGCCGAGCGCCCGCATCGGATCGAGATCGAGGTCGACGGCAAGAGGCTCCTGATCGTGCATTCGACACCGTGGGAGCCGCGCGGCTCCTACGTCTACCCGCACAGCTCGCATCTGGCCCGGTTCGGCGAAGCCGACGCGGATTTCGTGCTCTATGGCCACACCCACCATCAGCTGGTGCGACGCGTCGGCCGGGTATTGGTGGTCAACCCAGGTTCGGCCGGCGAGGCGCGCGATCCCGGCAATGGCCGTCAGTTGAGCTGTGCGGTGCTCGACACCCGGTCGGAGGAAGTCGTGATGATCGATTTCCAGGACATCCGCACATGATGGATGCCCAAGACGGCGGTTATCTGCGGTGCCAGGTGAAGACCGAGGAGACAGCGTAATTCCACACGACGCCGACCGCGGCACCGGCGAGGCCCGCCGCCCACCAGGTGTAATGCTGCGCGAAGGCGGCCGAGGCGATGCCGACATTGGCCACCGCGCCCAGGCCGCAAATTGCGTAAAACGAGGCAAGGCCGATGAAGAAATGGGCGCCGGTCAGCCGCCGGTCGCGGTAGGTCAGCACATTGTTGAGCGCAAAGTTGCTGGTCATCGCGACCACGGTTCCGAGCGCCTGCGCGACCGGAAAGCTCGCCACCTGCAATCCGAAATACAAGGTCACGAAGTGAACCGCGACACCCGACGTGCCGACGGCAGCGAAGAAGACAAAACGGATCGGCACGTAGCGTCCGATGAGCTTGTCGAGTAGCAGCATCAGGTATTCCCACGCGACGAGGCTGTCGAGCTTGCTGTCGCCGTGCAGGCGCCGGCCAAACACGTAAGGAATTTCCTTAAAGCGATAGGCGACGGGGGTCGAGGCGAACAGGTCGAGGAGGATCTTGAATCCTTGCCCCGAAAGGCGCCGCAGCGCTCCCTCGAAGGCCGGACGAGAAATCATGAAAAAGCCGCTCATCGGATCGGAGAGATCGGCTGCGGCAACGAGCCGGGCGAGCCGGGTGGCGAGCCTGCTGATTGCAATACGGCGGCGGTCCCAATCGCCAACGCCGCCGCCCGCGGCGTGGCGGCTGCCGATCACCAAATCCAAGTCTTCCGCCTTCAGCGCGGCCAGCATATGCGGCAGCAATGTCTCGTCGTGCTGCAGGTCGGCGTCAATCACAGCAAGATAGGGCGAGCTACTGGCCAGCATGCCCTCGATAACGGCTGTGGACAGCCCACGCCGGCCGATGCGCTGAATGCAGCGGATGCGGCGGTCGGATTGCGCCAACAGGCGGACCTGGGCGGCGGTGCCGTCGGGGGAATCGTCATCGACGAAGACGATCTCCCACTCTATCCCGGAGAGTGCCGCCCGCAGCCGCGTCAGCAACGGCTCGAGGTTAGGGCATTCGTTGAAGGTTGGCACGACTACGGTCAGCTCGGCGCTTCCGACCGTAGCGGCCACATCCGACGCAGATGTTCGGGGCCCGGTGCTGCCCTCTCGGGCTGCCGGTTCACGCAGCAATGGCGGCGACATCCGTCCTCGGGGTCCGGCCCCCAAAAGTCAGGGCCGGCAACGGCTTATCGAAACGCACGGCATCGGCCTCTGGGTATTCCAATTCGACAGATATTCCCCAAGCTTCGCCGATCATCTATAAAATTTCGTTTATCCTTCGGCTCCTCACAAAAATGCCCGACCGCGCCTCAGCCGCCGGCTCCCTTGCGGCTGAGGAAATCCTTGAACCCGTCGCGCGGATGACCGGCGGCGAGCCAGGTTGCGCGCGCGTCCTCCTCGTTGTCGTAGCGGTCGCGCCAGCCGGCCCCGACCTCCTCGTGCAGCAGCCGCTTGATGCCCCGAACCATGCGCGCGTCGTTCTTGGCGATCATCTGCGCTGTCTCCACGGCCGTGTCGACGAGCCGGGCCGCCGGCACCACCTGGTTCAAGAGGCCGATGCGCTCGGCCTCCTCGGCGGCAACGACGCGCCCGGTGTAGAGCAGCTCCTTCGCCTTCGGCAAACCGACCAGGAGCGGCAACGACCAAGTCGAGTTGACCCTGCCGTAGCTCGCCGCCAGAAAACGAAATTGGCTGCGCTCGCAGCCGATGCGGATGTCCAGGGTCGAGGACAGCAGCGCCGCGCCGCCATAGGCGAGCCCGTTGATGGCGCCGATCAGGGGTTTTGCGAAGGTCGCGACATGCCAGGTCGCCTGGCTGCGGAACGCCTGCCGCGAGGCCAGCTCCTCGCTCGACAGCCCGGCCATCTCGTGGATGTCGGCGCCGGCCGAAAACGCCCGCTCGCCGGCGCCGGTCAGGATTACCGCCTTGACCGCCTCGTCCGCCTCGAATTGCGTCAGCGCCTCGTCGAGCTCGCTCACCAGGCCAAAGCTCAGCGCGTTGAGCTTGTCCGGCCGGTTCAGTGTGATCAGAGCAATGCCGTCGAACCGCTCGGTCAAAATATAGTCATTGGCCATGTTGCGTCCTCTTTCGCCGTTCTGCTCGGTTTGACACTACGCGGGAGCGGGTGTTAGCTCAACTGCGGTGGAGATACCGGGGAGGCGGCGATGGGCGGAGCGCTGGACGGCATTCGGGTCCTCGAGCTGGCGCGGTACCAGGCGGGGCCGCGCGGCGGCATGATCCTTTCCGACCTCGGTGCCGAGGTGATCAAGATCGAAAAGCTGGGTGGCGAGGAGACGCGGCGCTCGGAGCCGCTGGTGCGAGGCCAGAGCGTCTATTTCTCGGTCTACAACCGCGGCAAGAAGAGCCTCTGCCTCGATCTGCGTACCGGGCGCGGCAAGGAGGTCTTCGCCGCACTGGTGCCGACCGCGGACGTCGTGCTCGAAAACTTTCGACCGGGAACGATGGCACAGATGGGCTTTGGCTATGAGCGGCTGTGCGAGCTGAAGCCGGATATCATCCTGACCTCGGTCTCGGGCTTTGGCCAATACGGCCCCTATCGCGAGCGCCCGGCCTTCGACCCGCTCGGCCAGGCCATGAGCGGGCTGATGAGCCTGACCGGTGCACCGGTCGGCACCCCGCTCGGCGCCGCCACGTCACTGGTCGACCGCTACACCTCGCTGCATGCGACGATTGGCACACTCGCCGCCCTGCATCACCGCGACAAGACCGGCGAGGGCCAGCTCGTCGATTGCTGCCTGATGGATTCTGCGCTGACCATGGTCGAGATCCCGACCTCCTACTATCTCGCCACCGGCGAGGAAGGCGGCGAGAGCGGCCGGCCGCCCTATAAAGCCAAGGACGGCCATGTCGTGATCTCCGCATCGGGCAGTGCGATGGCGACGCGGCTGATGCGTATCGCCACCGGCGACGACAGCACCTCGGTTGGCGGCTGGACCAACCGGGTTGGGCAGGGCGACCCGCGCAAGTTGGCGGTCGCCAAATGGTGCGCCGAAAACACCGTCGACCACATCGTCAAGACCCTGCTCGACGCCGAGATCCCGGTGGCGCCGGTCAAGACCATCCCGCAAGTCGCCGTGGACCCGCACCTTTGGGAGCGCGAGATGCTGGTCAAGATGGAGGACCCGGTGGCCGGCGAGATGTACCTCCCCGGCGCTACCATCAAGATGTCGAAGACGCCCGGCCGCGTCGGCCCGGTCCCGACCCCCGGACAGCACACTGACGACGTCCTCTCCCGCCTCCTCGGCTACGACCGCGCGACCCTGGATGAGCTTCGGCGGGCGGAGGTGATCGCCTGAGCTGCCGCGCAATTGCCGAACCAGCGTAAAATCCCGACCTTACGATTGCCGATTAGCGATGGCGCTACACGAACGTCCGTGATGCTGTGAAAGACCGTCTTCTCCGGTGCACCGGAGAATAAAGCTCAAGCCGCGGCTAAGGAGCTGGCGGCCTATGAAGAAGATCGAATCCGATCTTGCCGTCATCAAATGTGCATGCTGGGTGTCGTCACCGCTCCGCATCTCCTTGACATTCCAGCTACAGTCGGAGCACGACGAAGCCTGGTTGAAGCGCGGCGCTCGTCGATTTAATCCGGTATCAGATCAAGGACAGTTTCCCCGTCATGAAGACGCTGCGCCAACTCGGTATGGAACGCCCGCAACCACTGAACCAACGTTTCCGGCGTCTTTACGGGTCTGATCCCGCCGTATTCGCTCGAGAGGAATTCCATCAGCGCCCGCATATTGGGGATTTCGATCCCGCCAAACGGATACTCGAACAGAGGATCGAAATAAAATTTAAAAGAACCGGTCCTCGTGGTTGGCTTTAATCGAATTCTCTGAATCTCATCGAGCCAATTCCGGAGCTCTCGTTTGAAATGTGATCGCAATTGCGGTTCAAACGAGAAACCTACTAACTTGACAAGATGTTGATTGATTGGGCGAGCCATTCCGATGATGATGTCTCTGGCAATCTTTTGAGGATACGCCATCTCCATCACTTCGTCGATCTTCATACTCGTCACTCTCTCGCTAAAAATTTATAGTCGCCCGGCAATTGGCATAGTTGTCTTACTCAGGAGCGGCCGGCAAGACGGAGGCTGCCAGCCGGTCAAAGGCCGCCTTCACGCGGTCGCGGTCGCGGGCCACGTCCGATTCCCGCTCGCGCTGCTCCTCGACCACCTCGGCCTTGGCCTTCGACAGAAAATTGGGGTTGCCGAGCTTGGCCGCGACCTTGGCCAATTCGGTGTCGAGCCGGCCGATTTCCTTGGCGAGCCGCGCCTTCTCCTTGCCGAGGTCGACGATTTCGCCGAGCGGCAGGATCAGCGTGGCGCCCTCGACCACCGTCTGGATCGCCCCCGTCGGGACCGCGACGGTGGGCTCGATCCGATCGATCCGGGCGAGACGGACAAAATGCTCGCGATGGCTCTCGATCCGTTCCGCCGCCACCGGCTCGGCATCCTTGACCAGGAGCGGCACCCGCGCGGCCGGCGGCACGTTCATCTCAGCCCGCACCCCGCGGACTGCCGAAATCGCCGCCACCACCCACTCCATCTCGGCCGAGGCGGCGCGATCGATCGCGCCGGGCGCCATCTCAGGCCACGACGCGGTCATCAGCAGGCTGGCGTCGGCACCGCGCAGATGCTGCCACAGCGCCTCGGTGATGAACGGCATGATCGGGTGCAGCAGGCGAAGGATGTGGTCCAAGACCCAGGCGGTGGCGGCCTGCGTCTCGTCCCGCGCCGCGGCGTTGCCACCTTGCAAAATCGGCTTCGTGAACTCGAGATACCAGTCGCAGAAGGTGCCCCACAGGAACTGGTAGAGCCCATTTGCCGCCTCGTCGAAACGGAAGGCGTCGAGCGCCGCCGTGACCGAAGCCACACAATCCGACGCGGCCGTGGCGATCCAGCGGTTGACGGTGAGCCGGCATTGCCGCGGCGCAAATTCGGCGACGGGCCGGCAGCCGTTCATCTCGGCATAGCGCGCGGCATTCCACAGCTTGGTCGCGAAGTTGCGGTAGCCCTCGATCCGGCTCTCGGCGAGCTTGATATCGCGGCCGGGTGCGGCGAGAGCCGCCAGAGTGAAGCGCAGCGCGTCGCAACCCCAGCGGTCGATCAGCTCCAACGGATCGACGATGTTGCCGCGCGACTTGGACATCTTCTGGCCGCGCTCGTCGCGCACCAGGGCATGGATGTAGACGGTGCGGAACGGCACCTCGCCCATGAAATGCAGCCCCATCATCATCATCCGGGCGACCCAGAAGAAGATGATGTCGAAGCCGGTGACCAGCACGTCGCCCGGATAGTAGCGGTCGAGCTCGCGGCTCGGCTCGGGCCAGCCCAAGGTCGAGAACGGCCATAGCGCCGAGGAAAACCAGGTGTCGAGGACATCCTCCTCGCGGCGCAAGGCGACCGCGTGACCGTATTTCGCCTCCGCCTCGCGCTGCGCCTCCGCGTCGGTCTCAGCGACGAAGACCTCGCCGTCCGGCCCGTACCAGGCCGGGATGCGATGCCCCCACCAGAGCTGGCGGGAGATGCACCAGGGCTGGATATTGCGCATCCATTCGAAAAAGGTGTTCTCCCACTGGCGCGGCACAAAGCGGGTGCGCCCGTCCTCGACCGCGGTGATCGCCGGTTGCGCCAGCACCCTGGCGTCGCAATACCATTGGTCGGTCAGCCACGGCTCGATCACCTCGCCCGAACGGTCGTGGTGCGGCACCATCAGGGTGTGGTCCTCGACCTTGTCGAGGAGGCCGGCGGCGGCGAGGTCGGCCACCACCTTCTGGCGCGCCGCGTACCGGCCGAGACCGCGATAGGCCGCCGGCGCTGCGTCGTTCAGTCGGGCGTCGGCGTCGAAGATGTTGAGGAGCGCCAGCCCGTGCCGGCGGCCCACTTCGAAGTCGTCGAAATCATGCGCCGGGGTGATCTTGACCGCGCCGCTGCCGGTCTCGGGGTCGGCATGCGTGTCGGCGACGATCGGGATCAGCCGGTCGGCGAGCGGCAGGCGGACCGACTTGCCGACGAGATCGGCATAGCGCGGATCGCCCGGATGGACGGCGACTCCGGTGTCGCCAAGCATCGTCTCCGGCCGGGTGGTCGCGACGGTGATGAACCGGCCCGCCTCGCCCTCGACCGGATAGCGGATGTGCCATAGCGAGCCCTTGGTTTCGCGGCTCTCGACCTCGAGGTCCGAGATCACGGTGTGCATCACCGGGTCCCAGTTGACGAGCCGCTTGTCGCGGTAGATCAGCCCTTCGCGATAGAGCGCGACGAAGACCCGGCGAACCGCGGCCGCCAGGTCGGGGTCCATCGTGAAGCGCTCGCGGCGCCAGTCTGCCGACGCGCCCAGGCGGCGCAGCTGCCGGGTGATGGTACCGCCCGACTCCTCCTTCCATTGCCACACACGGGCGACGAACCGCTCGCGCCCCAGATCGCGCTTATCGCCGCCCTCGTCGGCGATCTGGTTGCCGACGACGATCTCGGTGGCGATGCCGGCATGGTCGGTGCCCGGCTGCCACAGCACGTCACGGCCCCGCATGCGTTGAAAGCGGACCAGCACATCCTGCAACGTGAAGGTCAGAGCGTGCCCCATATGCAGGCTGCCGGTGACGTTCGGCGGCGGCATCATGATCGTGTAGGGCGGCCTGCCGCCCTCGGGATCGGCGGCAAAGGCGCCGGATTGCTCCCACAGCGCGTAGAGGCTCGCCTCGACGGCCGATGGAACGTAGGTCTTGTCCAGCATCCCCGAACTTTCCTCGACCCGGCGGGCGATTACCGAGCGCCCACGGCGCTCTCTCAGCGCAGCCCGGCCTCACGCACGACGCGTGCGATCTCCTCGCGCACCAGCCGCTCGACGATCCCGGGAAGATGCTTGTCGAGCCATGCCTGCAATAGCGGGCGCAAAGCATCGCGGACGATCCCCTCGAGCGCCCGGCCGGCATCCCCCAGCGACGGCTCGCCGTCGCTGCGCTGCTCGCGCGGCAGGCCGCCGAGCCGGGCGAAGGCCGCCGCTGCCGCCTCCGAGGTCGAGGCCGAAAGGATCCGCTCGCGTCCGCTGCCCGAATTCTGCGGCGAGGCCTGGGAGTCCACCCGCGGCGGCTCGGGCTCGATCCGAGAAGTCGCCGCCTCCTTCACCGGTTCCACCGAGGCCGCGGGACGCTCGCTCGCCGGGGTCAGCCGGCGCACCGAGCCGTCCTCGTTGATCGCCTCGGTCAGGTCGAGGACGTCGTCCTTCGCAACCGCAACGGGCCGCTGCCGCTCGCCCGCCGGTTTGTCCTCGGCGATGAGGCGGCTGATCGAAGCGATGATCTCTTCCATCGAGGGTTCAGGTTGGGGTTTCGCGTCCGACATCCGTAACAACCAATTTACGCGAGAGGCTTTGCCACCCTAAGGGATCACGGCCGGATTTGCCAGCGGCGGCGCCGAGCCGAAACCTGGCCTACTCCTTGAGGCCGCCGCCAAAGCCGATCCACTTGTCCTTTACCTGCTTATAGTGCCGCTCCATGTCGTAAAGCTGCACCGGCAGGCGAAGCTCGGGGGCGATTAGGCGGCCGATCGCCGCGGCGATCGTGAATTCGGCGAGTGCGGTGTCGTGCTCGGAGGTGATCAGCTGCAATTGCGTCTGAAAGAGCTGCTGGTTGGCGATCAAGACATCGAGGGTGGTCCGCGAGCCGACCAGCGCTTCCTGCTGGGTGCCTTCGAGAGCGATCTGTGCGGCGCGCACCGCCGACGCGAAAGAAGTGACACTGGCCCGCGCCGACTTCAGGGCTTCCCAGCCCTGGGTTGCCGCCTGCACCGCCGCCCGGCGCGAATCGTCGACCTGGCTGCGGCGCTGGCCGACGGTCTGCTCGGCCTGCCGCGTCTGCGAATAGATCGCACCCCCCTCATAGAGCGGCATCGTCATTTGCGCGGCCACCGACGCGGTATTGGCGGTAAAGCCGCGGAACGTGATCGATGGGTCGTTCTGGCGGTTGACATTCCCAACGATCGAAATTTGCGGCAGCAGCTGGCCGCGCACGACATCGATGTTATTGCGCGCGGCGAGCTCGGCGAAATTGGCTGAGATCACGTTGAAGTTGTTGTTGGCGGCCAAGGTCTGCGTCTCTTCGCGCGTCGCGGGGAGCGCCGGGCGTTCGCGCGGCAGCAGCAGCCGGCCGGGCGGATGGCCGACGGCGCGGACGTAATTGGCCCGGCTCTGCGCCAGCTGGCCGTCTGCCGCGGTCAGCTGCGCGGTAGCCTGGGCGAGCGAGGATTCGGCCTGCGCGACATCGGTGCGGGTCACTTCGCCGACCCGAAACCGGTCTTGCGTCGCCTCAAGTTGCTTTTTCAGCACCCCTTCGTTGCTGCGGTTGACCTCGACCAGCGATTGGTCGCGGACGACATCGAGATAAGCGGTGACGACCGACTGGAAAACCGCGGTCTCGACCGCGAGGGTCTGTGCCCGCGTCGATTCGACCGTGTTGATCGCCTGGCGGGTCTGCGCCTCGGTCCGACCGCCGCGGTAGATCGGTTGGGTTACCTGGACCGCGACCGCGTTTGGTCGGGTGCCCGCGATGATGTTGTTGGCACTATTTTGACCAGCAAGCAGCCCCTCTCTCTGAAACCCGACCTGGCCGGTGAGGTTGACCGTTGGACGCCAATTCGCCAGCGCCTGCGGCACGCCTTCGTCGGTCGCGCGCAGCAGGGCGCGCTGGGCCAGAAGCTGCGGGTTGGTGTTATAGGCCTCGGCGAGCGCCTGCGTCAGCGTCTGCGCCTGGGCCGATGGAATGGCAACGGCCGCGACGAGCCCGGCGAGGACCGCAAGACCGCCGCTCCACCGCCTCGTGGACGGCGAAAACCGGCAGCGCCGAACGCGGCTCTCGCGGATCTGCCCGGCTCGGGACATCGAACCTGCGCCGGCTGTGCGATCAATGCTCAAGATCAGAACACAAAGGCGGGTTTCGGGAAGAACCCCGGCAGCAGCGGGGTTGCCGCGTCGAAGATATCGCGCCGGGCGGTGACTCCGCCAGTGCGCGTGATCAGGCTTGCGCGGCCGATCCCGGCACCGGGCCTGACGACGGCCACCAGCCGCCCGCCTTCGGCGAGTTGCGCGATTATCTCGGACGGCACTTCGGCAACCGCCCCGCCGAACAGGATCACCTCGTAAGGGGCGCGCGCCCGATAGCCTTGCGCCGGCGGTCCTTCGACGCCCGCAACCGAGGCGATGCCATGATCGACGAGAGCCGAGCGGGCACGCCGCGCAAGCTCGGCGTCCTCCTCGAGCGCGACCACGGCGCGCGCCAGCATGGCGAGGAGGGCGGCCTCGTATCCGGTCCCGGCGCCGACGACGAGTGCCGTATCGGTGCGCTCGACGGCCGCCGCCTGCAGCAGCCGCGCCGCTACCATCGGCTCCATTAGATAGCGCCCGCCGCCGAGCGGCAGATCCTCGTCGATATAAGCGACCGGCCGCAGATGCTCGGGCACGAACAGCTCGCGCCGGATCGCTTCGAAGGCGCCGAGCACCCGCTCGTCGGTAACCTTGTTGGGCCGCAGCTGGCTGTCGATCATGTTCGCGCGGGCTGCCTCGAGCTCGGTCATCCTGTCACCGGCGGCGAATGCGAAGCCGCCTTATAACGGTCCGGTCGAGCCCGCACAATCAGCCGGCGGCCTTCTTTCAGCATGGCATCCGCTCGATCGGCTGCTCGTCCTCCAGCTGGGCGAGAAGCTGCCCGGCGGTCAGCCCGAGCCGGGGGTGGCGCCAATTCGGTGCAATTTCAACGAGCGGCACGAGCACGAAGCGGCGCCCATGCAACCTCGGGTGCGGCAAGACCAGCGATGGGGTGTCCAGCACTTGGCCATGATGGTCGAGGAGATCGAGATCGAGGACCCGCGCGGCGTCGGGCTCCCCGCGGATCCGGCCGAATCGCGTCTCGATCGCTTGCAGCACGGCGAGTAGCTCCTCGGCGCCGAGATCGGCCGCCGCCGCCGCGACGGCATTGACGAACCACGGTTGATCGGAGCGCGGAACTGGCTCCGACCGATACCAACCGGAGCGCCGGGCGATGCGCACGCCCTCGGCGTCGAGTTCCGCCAGGGCGGCGGCGAGCGTCCGGCGGGGGGCGCCATATTGCGCGCTGTCGAGATTTCCGCCCAATCCGATCAGGATCACGCCGCCCCCTTGCACTCCGTCGCGCTTGACCCGGCATGTGCGCTGTAAGACACTTTTATTATCGTATCCGACAGGGCATTTGCGTCAGATGATTTTCTATCCGGAAGAACGGCTCGCCATATTCATCGACGGCGCCAACCTCTATTCCGCGGCTCGCGGCTTGGCGTTCGACATCGACTACCGGCGGCTCCTCGATCTGTTCAGCAGCAAAGGCCGATTGATCAGGGCATTTTATTATACTGCCCTGGTCGAAGACCAGGAGTATTCACCAATAAGGCCGCTGGTCGACTGGCTCGATTATAACGGCTACACGATGGTGACCAAGCCCACCAAGGAGTTCACCGACGCGATGGGCCGCCGCCGGATCAAGGGCAACATGGACATCGAGCTGGCAATCGACATGCTGGAAATGGCCCAGTATATCGACCACGCGATCCTGTTCTCCGGCGACGGCGATTTCCGGCGGCTGGTCGAAGCGGTGCAGCGCCGAGGGGTTAGGGTTTCGGTGGTCTCGACGATCCGCTCGTCGCCGCCCATGGTCTCGGACGATCTGCGTCGTCAGGCCGACCATTTCATCGAGCTGCAGGATCTGGCACCCAATATCATGCGCAATCATCATACCCGCGAGGAGGTGGCGCGGCCGCGGACCGAGCCCGTCGAAAACGCGTGAGGGCGCCGGCGTTACCGGCGCGGGATTGCCCGCTCTGCCCACGGCTCGCCGGCTTTCGCGCGGCGCAGCGGGCTGCCCACCCGGAATGGCACAACGCCCCGGTGCCGCCCTTCGGGGATGAAACCGCGGAGCTGCTGATCGTCGGGTTGGCGCCGGGTCTGCGCGGCGCCAACCGGACGGGGCGGCCTTTCACCGGCGATCATGCCGGCGGGCTGCTCTACGCGACATTGCGGAAATTCGGCTTTGCCGAGGGCCAATACGAGGCCCGCCCCGATGACGGCCTCGTTCTGCGTCGGGCGCGCATCACCAACGCGGTCCGCTGTGTGCCGCCGCAGAACAAGCCCGAGACGGGCGAGATCGCCGCCTGCGGTCCGTTTCTCGCCGCGGAGATCGCCGGCCTCACCCGGCTGCGCGCGATCCTGGCGCTCGGCGCCATCGCCCACCACGCCGTGCTGTCGGCGGTCGGGCTGCGCCGCGCGCCGTTCCCGTTCGCGCACGGCCGCGTCCATGCGCTCCCGGACGGCCCGCTCCTCGCCGACAGCTATCACTGCTCGCGGCTCAACACCAACACCGGAAGGCTGAGCGTGGCGATGTTCGAGGGGGTGTTCGCCGACCTCTCCCGCCGCCTCGGCGGATAGCGGCGCGCTACAGCGCCAGCAGGCGGTCGAGCCGGGCCTTGTCGGCGCGCAATTCGGCAGCGGCGCCGGAGAAGCGGACGGCACCCTTTTCCAGGACATAGACCCGGTCGGCGAGCGCCAGGGCAAATTCCACACCCTGCTCGGCGAGCAGGATGGTGAGCCCCTGGGCCTTCAACTCGCCGATCTTGTCGCGCAGGGTGTCGACGACGAGCGGCGCCAGCCCCTCCGACGGCTCGTCGAGCAGCAGCAGTTCGGGGTTGCCCATCAGGGTGCGGGCGATCGTCAGCATCTGCTGCTCGCCGCCCGACAGAAAACCGCCGCGCTGGTCGCGCCGCTCGCGCAATACCGGGAAGAGCTCGCCGACCGCCTCGATCGTCCAGCGGCCGGGACGGCGCGCGGCCTGGCCGCCGACCTCGAGGTTCTCCCGCACCGTCAGCTCGGCGAAGATGCGGCGGTCCTCGGGGACAAAGCCGATTCCGGCGCGGGCAATGCGGTGCGGGGGCCAGCCGGAGATGTCCTTGCCCTGCCAGCGGACATGGCCGCCGCTGGGCGGGGTCAGACCCATGATCGAGCGGATCGTCGTGGTCTTGCCAACACCGTTGCGGCCCAGGAGACAGACGCATTCGCCAGCCTCGATCTCGAGCGAAATCCCGAACAGCACCCGGCTCAAGCCATAGGCGGTATGGATCTCCTCCACCGACAGCAGTGCCGTCATGCATGCCCGCCGAGATAGACCCGACGCACCTCGGGGTCGCCGCGGACCTCGTCCGGCCGCCCCTCGGCGAGGATTCGGCCCTGATGCAACACCGCGATCTTTTCGGCGATCGCGAACACCACTTCCATGTCGTGCTCGGTGAACAGCAAGGTCAGGCCGCGCTCGCCGGCGATGCGCCGCAGGAGCCGCATCGTCTCGTGCGTCTCGGTCGCCGACATCCCGGCGGTCGGCTCGTCGAGCAGCAGCAGCGCCGGGTCGCTGGCGAGCGCGATGCCCAATTCGAGCTGTTTCTGGTTGCCGTAGCTGAGCGTGCCGGCGATTGCGTTGGCTTGGCCGTCGAGGCCGATCGAGGCGAGCAGCGTCGCCGTCTCGTCGCGGTAGAAATCCTCCGAGCGCGCCCAGAAATTGCGCCCGCGGCCGCGATGAGCGAGGAAGGAAGCCTGCACGTTCTCGAACACCGAGAGGCGTGCAAAGATGTTGGTGCGCTGAAACGAGCGGCCGATGCCCATGCGGCAGATGCGGTACGGCGGCGATCCGGTGATGTCGCGGCCGTCGAGCAGCACCCGGCCGCCGTCCGGCATGATATGGCCGGTGATCAGGTTGAAGAGCGTCGATTTGCCGGCGCCGTTCGGGCCGATCACCGCGGCGATCTGGCGGGTCTCGACGGTCAGGCTGACGCCGCCGACGGCGACGAAGCCGGCGAACGCCTTACGCAATTCGCGGACCTCAAGCATCGCTGGGCGCGATCCGGCGTCGGGCCAGGCGAAAGCCGGCGACGATACCGCCGACGATGCCGCCCGGGAAAACGAAGAGCAGCACCAGCAGGATGGTGCCGAGCACGAACGGCCAGTATTCGGTGTAGGCGGTGATCTGCTGATTGAGCCAAACCAGCGCCAGCGCGCCGACCGGCGGCCCCCAGAAAAAGTTCATGCCGCCGAGGATCGCCATGATCATGACCTCGGCCGATTTCGACCAGAACACATAGTCGGCGAAGACCCCGCGGCTGAAGAGGCCGTAGAGCGCGCCGGCGAGCCCGGCAAACCCGCCGGCGACAACGAAGGCGGCGAGCTGGTAGGCGCGCACGTTGAGCCCGATGAAGGCGGCGCGCTCGGGGTTGTCGCGGATCGTCGTCAGCATACGGCCGAACGGCGAGCGGGTGATCATCCGCAGCACCGCGATCGACAATGCCACCAGCGCCAGGGTGAGAAGGTAGAAACGGTCGCCGATGCGCAGATCCGCGAACCCGGGGATCGCCGACATCCAGTCGAGGTCCGGATAGGGGATTTCCGGCAGGCCCTGATCGCCGCCGGTCATATCGTTCCATTTGTAGGCGATCGCCCAGACGATCTGCGAGAAGGCAAGCGTCAGCATCGCGAAATAGAGCTTGATCAGGCGGACGCAGAAATAGCCCGAGACCAGCGCGAAGAGGGCGGCGCCGAGCCCGGCCGCCGGGAAGGCGAGGACGAACGGCACCTCGTAGGTCTTCATCAGGATGCCGCAGACATAGGCGCCGACCCCGAAATAGGCGACATGGCCGAACGAGACGAGGCCGGTGGTCCCGAGCAAGAGGTTGAGGCTGACGGCAAAGAGCGCGTCGATGACGATCTGGGCGGCGAGAAAGGTGTCGTAGCGCGTACCGATCCACGGCACCGTCGCCGCCGCCAGAAACACGATCAGCGTCCATGGGACGCGCCCGGCAAGGGCGGCGCGGCGGCGCGTCATCATATCGGTCGGCCGAAGAGGCCCCACGGGCGGACGATCAGGATCACCGCCATCAGCGCAAAGACCGAGAACAACGAGAAGCCGGGGAAGATCAGGATGCCGAACGACAACACTTGGCCATAGATCACCGAGCCCCAAAAGGTGCCCCAGATTGAGCCCATGCCGCCAATCACCACGACGATGAACGCCTGCACGATGATCAGCACGTCCATCCCAGGCACGATGCTTTGGATCGGCGTCACCAGCGCGCCCGAGAGACCGGCGAGAAACGAGCTGAAGATGAACATGCCGGTATAGATCGAACCGACATTGGCGCCCAAGGCGTCGAGCATCTCGCGATCGAAGGACGCCGCCCGCACCAGCCGCCCGATGCCGGTGCGGTTGAGGACGAGCCAGCCGCCAAAGGCGATCGCCGGCCCGACGGCCAGGACAAAAAGGTTGTAGAGCGGCTGCGCCGTGCCGAAGATTTCGACGCTGCCAGCCAGCACCGGCGGCGCCGACACCGAGAGCTGGCCAGTCCCCCAGACGAATTTTGCAGCGTCGCCAAGGATCAGCACCAGCGCGTAGGTGAAGAGCAGCTGATAGAGCTCCTCGCGGCCGTAGAGGTAGCGGAAGAACAGCCGCTCGACGACCGCGCCGAGGAGCCCCACGCCGAGCGCGGCAAACAGCGCCGCCGGCCAGAACGCCTCCGCCGTCGGATGCAGCCACTGCACCGCCTGCCAGGCGAGATAGGCGCCGATCATGTAGAACGAGCCGTGCGCAAAATTGATCACGCGCATGACCCCGAACACCAGCGACAACCCCGAGGCGATCAGGAACAGGAACATCGCCGTGGTCAGGCCGCCCAGGAACTGGTTGAACAGAAACGACGCCGGCACCGCCCGCTAACCTCCCAAAATACGGCCCGCCGGCGCGCCCCGATCGCAGGCGGGACGGTGTCTGCCCGCCAGACCGGAAACCGAACTCCTGTTCGTCGTTCCCGCGGAAGCGGGAACCCAGTGATCCAAGGATCGATCGCCCGCCCTGGGCCCCCGCTTTGGTGGGGGCGACGAACGGGACATTCAGGACGGCCCCGACGCGGCGGTCAGTTGGTCTCGGTCGCCGGCGGCAGCAGCTCGGGGTTCTTCATGACTGCGAACGGATAGTTCGGGTCCTTGACCATGACGCCCCAATATTCCGGCGCAAAGGTCTCGTGCGACTTGGCGCTGAAGGTCCGCTTGCCGACCGGCGTGTCGAAGGTCATGCCCAACAGCGCCTTGGCCACGTCGTCGCTCTTGGTGTCACCGGCTTTCTTGATGCCATCGGCCAGCGCGTAGATCGATTGGTAGCCGACGATCGACCACCCCGAGGCATATTTCGCCTTGGTGAACGCCTTCAAATCCTCGATGAACTTCTTGTGCGCCGGCGGCTCGGTGCCGGCCCAGATCACCGGATCGTAGGCGTCGGCGATGATACCGTAGGGATAATCGGCGCCGAGCGCCTGCGCCTCGTCGGTGGTCCCGACTTCGGCGCCGTCGATCATCCGGTTGTCGATCGCCTTGAAGTAGCCGCGCGGCGTCGCTTCCTTGGTAAAGGTGACGAAGTCACCGGCGAACAGCGAGCAATCGACCGCGTCCGGCTTCTTGCCCATTTGTGCTGTAATGAAGGCCGTGAAATCGGGCTCGCCGAGTTTCGGCCATTGCTGGTCGACGATAGTGATGTCGGGGCGCAGCTTCTTCAGGGCTCGCGATAAAGGCGGCGATCGAGTCGCGGCCATAGGCGTAGTCGGGGGCGATCGTGGCCACGGTTTTGACGTCCTTCCACCGCGCCATCAGGGTAGCCGCCGCCAGCCCTTCGACATCGGTGTTGGAGGAGACGCGGAAAATGTACGGATGGAGGTGCGCCGCATCGGTGAGGATCGTGCTCTTCGAGGTCGGAGCGATAAAGACGATCTTGTTTTCCTTGGCGACGGTCGACACCGCCGGCGCCTCGGCAGAGGTCAGGGTGCCGACCAGGAAATCGACGTTGTTCTTGATGATCAGCTCGCGCGCCAGGCGCACCGACTCGTCGGCGTTGGCCTTGCTGTCGCGCGACAGGATCTCGAGCTTGCGGCCGAGGACGCCGCCCTTGGCGTTGATCTCGGCAACCGCCAGCTCGGCGCCCTTCAGGATCGGCTCGCCATAGACCGCGGTCGGCCCGGACAGCGGGATCGGAAAGCCGATCTTAATTGGCTCAGCCGCCGATGCCGCCGTCGCTGCCAGAGCGGCGGCGCAGGCCAGCGCCAAAATGTCACCACGCAACATGTCGACGTCTCCGATCCCTGTTTAAGGCAAGTCGTTTCGTGGGCAGTTGCACCATCCTCGCCACACCCTGTCAAGCGGGGGCGTGTCGCGGACCCCACAGCTCGCGCCAGCTGACGACGCCGCCCATCGGCAGGGCGGCGAGCACGGCACGCATCACGGCGCGCGCCAGGCAGTCGGCGGCGGCGCTGCCGACCCGCAACAGCACCGCCGGATCGACCGGGGGGCCGGAGCCGGTCGCCAGCGCGAACACGGTGTCGCCGTCGAACGGCGTGTGCACCGGGCGGATGGCGCGGGCGAGCCCGTCCTGCGCCATGATCGCCAGACGCCGACAGCCGCCCTTGTCGAGTACCGCGTCGGTTGCGACGACCGCGATCGTCGTGTTGCCGCCGGGGCCGGCCGCACCGCACTGCGAAAAATCTTCCGGATCGAGCGCGGCGTCCGGAGCCGCCGGCTGCTCGTCGATCTCGCCGGCGAGCGCCGTCTCGGCCGCCCAGAAGCGCCCGCAATCGGGCCGCACCGTCGAGCCCCAGCTGTTGACTGCGACGATCGCCCCGACCATCGCTCCGCCGGCGAGGCGGAGCGAGGCGCTGCCGAGGCCGCCCTTAAGCTTTCCGGCCCTGGCGCCGAGCCCGGCCCCGGCATTGCCCAACGCGAACTCCCTGGCGGCCGCGGCGGCGGCTTCGCAGCCGAGCCGGCGGTAGGGCGGCTCTTCCGCCCAGGCCTGTCGGCCGGGGAAGCCGAGGTCGAACAGGATCGCCGCCGGCACGATCGGCACTCGAACCGCGCCCACCGCGAAACCGCGGCCGGCGGCGGCGAGCCGATCCATCACCCCCGCCGCTGCGTCGAGGCCGAAAGCCGAGCCGCCCGACAGCACAATCGCGTCGACCCGATCGACCAGCGTGCCGGGGGCGAGCAATTCCGTCTCGCGGCTGCCTGGCGCGCCGCCGCGGACATCGACCGCGGCGACCGCCGGCCATTCGGCCAGCACCACCGTCGCGCCCGTGACGCCGCCGCGGTCTTCGGCCTGACCCACCAGGATTCCAGGCACATCGGTGATCAGATTGCGCGGACCGGCGGTGGCCACTGGCAGCGTCCTCGCTCTGGTAGGCGATCCGGCAATACCACCGTTGGAAGCCGCCCGCCACCTGTGCCGAAGGGGTGCGGCGACGACCGTCGGGCGAGGAACATTGGTGATACGCCCGTGAGCCGCCGCCTATAATCTCGCGCGTTCGACATGCTCTTGCGGAGACGACACCGATGGCCCGCGATCCAAAGGTGGCGGCGCTGGCGCTGCATCGGTTCGGCTTCGGGCCGCGGCCCGGGTCGATTGATGCGATCGCGTCTGATCCGCGGGGCGCGCTTCTCGCCGAGCTCGATCGGCCGAATGCCGGCCAGCTCCTCAACCCCAATCTGCTGACCAGCGCCGAGGCCAACCGCGCCGTCTTTGAGTACAACGCCGAGCGCAACGCAAACGCCAAACGCGAGCGTCTGCGTCGCGAGGCGGCGCTGGCTGCCAGCGAAAGCCCAAGCGGCCCAAACGCGATGGCCCAGACTGACCCGGCACCGTCTGCGCCGGCCCAGCCCGAAGGCGTGCGGCTGCCGCAACAGATTTTTCTCACCGAAGCCAAGGCGCGAATCGATGCCGCGTTCTATGCCGAAATCGGCTATGTCGAGCGTCTGGTGTGGTTCTGGTCGAACCATTTCTGCGTCAACGCCAATGCCACGGCAATGGCCGGCGGCTACGAGCGCGAGGCGATCCGCGCGCATGTGCTGGGCCGCTTCGCCGACATGCTGCTCGCGGCCGAGGGCCATTCGGCGATGCTGATCTATCTCGACAATGCGCAGTCGATCGGCCCCGACTCGGTGGCCGGCGTCAACCGCGGCAAGGGCCTCAACGAAAATCTGGCGCGTGAGATCCTGGAGCTGCACACGCTCGGCGTGCGCACCGGCTACACCCAGGCCGATGTCACCAGTTTCGCCAAGGTCCTGACCGGCTGGACCATCCTGCCGACCGTGTCGAACCCGGACCACGGTGGTGAGTTCGTCTTTCTCGGGCGGGCGCACGAGCCGGGGGCGCAAAGGGTGATCGGCAAGACCTATCCCGACACCGGCGTGGGGCAAGGCCGGGCGGTGCTCGCCGACCTTGCGCGCCATCCGGAGACAGCGCGGCATGTCGCATCCAAGCTGGCGCATCACTTCATCGCCGACGACCCGCCGCCGGCGCTCGTCGAGCGCCTCGCGCGACGCTTCATCGACACCGACGGCGATCTCAAGGAGATCGCGAAGACCTTGATCGCGGCCCCCGAATCCTGGGCGCCCGAGCAGGTCAAGATCAAGCGCCCGGGCGAGTGGATAGCGGCGGCGCTGCGGGCGACCGAGGAACTGGGCGACATCCGCCGCATCATGCAGGCGCAGACCCTGCTCGGCGAGCCGTTGTGGCGGCCGCCGGCGCCGAAGGGGTTCTCGGACGACAATGCGGCGTGGCTCGACGGCCTGCCGGAACGTCTCGACATCGCCGGTAATTTTGCCCAGAGCGTCGTCCGCGACCTCGATCCGGAAATGATCGCGGACACGGCGCTGGGGCCGCTGGCCTCGGCGCAGACGCGCCGCGCCATCGCTAGCGCCGCTAGCAAGCCGCAGGCGCTGGCACTGTTGCTGATGGCTCCCGAATTCCTGCGGAGGTGATCATGTCGGCGGAGCTGCATGCTGCGACGCGCCGCGAGCTGCTCATCGGTTCGGGAGCGCTGTTCGCCTGGGCCCTTGTGCCGCGCATCGCGCACGCCGAAGGCCGCGACCCGCGATTTCTGACTGTCGTCCTGCGCGGCGCGCTCGACGGGCTGGCCGTGGTCGCGCCGGTCGGCGATCGCGATTGGCCCAAGCTGCGCGGGGATAAAGGACTGACCCTCGACGGCCAGACTCCGGGACTCCCGCTCGATGGTTTCTTCGCGCTCAACCCGGCGATGCCGAACCTCCATCGGCTTTATCGGGCGGGCCAGGCTGCATTCGTGCACGCGGTGGCGACGCCATATCGCGAGCGCTCGCATTTCGACGGGCAGGACGTATTGCAAAGCGGACTGGCGACACCGGGCGCGGTCGATACCGGCTGGCTCAACCGCGCCCTCGCCGGGCTCGCCGCGGCCGGGCGCACCGATCTGCCCGGCCGACAGGCCTTTGCCGTCGGACCGATTACTCCGCTCGTCGTGCGCGGCCCCGCACCGGTCCTATGCTGGGTACCACCGCGGCTGCCACCGGTCGGTGACGACACGACGATGCGGCTGCTCGATCTCTATCGGCATACCGACCCGACCTTCGCGCGTGTGCTCGAGGAGCACATCGGCCTCGCCGCGGTCGCGCGCGCCGGCGGCCTGACCCCCGAGCCGGGCGACAAGCGCCCGCTGATCCCGGGCCGAGACATCGCCCAGGTGAGCGACTATTTCGCCGAGACGGCCGGCGCCGCCGCGAAGTTCCTGGCCGGTGCCAGCGGTCCGAGGGTCGGCGCCCTCGCCTTCGACGGCTGGGACACGCATGTCAACGAGGGTGCCCTCAAGGGCCGACTCGCCGGGCTGCTCGGCGCCCTCGATGGCGCCATTGCCGCGATCGAGACCAATATGGGCGACGCCTGGCGCGAGACGGTCGTCGTGCTCGTCACCGAGTTCGGCCGCACCGCCAGGCTCAACGGCAACGACGGCACCGACCACGGCACCGCAACCGTGGCGCTGCTGGCCGGAGGTGCGCTCAAGGGCGGCCGTGTCCTGGCGGATTGGCCGGGTCTGAAGAGTGCCGATCTTTACGAGCATCGCGATCTGAAGCCCACCACCGATCTGCGCTCGGTGCTGAAGGGTCTGCTCGGGGACCACCTGCGGGTCGACGACCGCAAGCTCGAGGCCGAAGTATTTCCCGACAGTGCCACGGCGCGGCCGCTGCCGGGACTGCTCGCCTGAGGGGGAAGGGACGCTGCGCTGCCCCTGGCCCTTCGGCCGTTTCCCCTCGGGATCGCTTTTGACAGGCGAGCCGCAGGCTCACGATTGTGGTCTTCGTCAAAGTCCGGGGTCCGTGCGAGGATAACCTGCGCCATCAGCAACCGCTCGGCTGGGGAGGCCGCCATGCGCATGGGGATTTTCGGAATTATGCTGGTCGAGGCAGCGCTCCTCGCCAGCTCGGCCGCCGCGCAGAGCCCGCCGGCCGCAGCCGCGGTCGTGCGAACGGTGGTGGCCGCGGCAAAACTCCCGGGTTTGGGCACAGCGCCGATCTATTTCAGAGCTTTGGCCGTGACCATCCCGCCGGGCGGAGCGAGCACGGCCGACGCGCCCGACGGCATCCTCTATCAGCTTTCCGGGTCGACCGAAATCTCGGCCGGCGGCGAGACCAAGACGATCGGCCCGGGCGAAGCGGCGTTTATCGCCGTCGGCAAGCCCGCCTCGTTGAAAGCAGTGGGCACGGCGCCGTCGAACGCTCTGCATTTCCTGTTGGCCCCGGCAAATGCGGTCGATCGTCCGGTCGAAGCGCCCCCGGCCATGACGACCGAGCTCTATCGCACGGCGTCGCCGATCCCCGACCTCGAGCCCGGCAGCTACGACCTCAATCTGACGCGGATCACCTTCCCGCCGGGGATGCCCTCGAACCCGGCGCATCACCGCACCGGAGCCGCGCTCTACTACGTCCTCTCCGGGACCGGCGCGAATACGATCGCCGGTGAGACCACCATGAAGGGGCCGGATGCCGTGATCTACGAGCCTGCGAGCCTCGTCCACCAATGGGGCAACCCCAGCAACGCGCCCTTCACCTTCCTGGCCTTCAACATCAACCCGCAAGGTGTCGCAGCCGTCGTCCCGGCGGCGCCGCAGAAATAAGCAGGATACTGCCGTGACCACCACCCTCATCAAAAACGCCGACTGGGTCATCGCCTGGGACGAAGGCGCCGGACGACACGTCTATCGTCGCGGCATCGATCTCGCCTTTGCCGACGACCGCATCGCGTTTCTCGGACAGAATTACACCGGACCGGCGGACCGGGTGATCGACGGACGGGACCGCTTCGTGCTGCCCGGCCTGATCGACATCCACTCGCACCCGGAGCACGAGCCGCTCTATCGCGGCGTGCGCGAGGAGCACGGGCTGCGCAACATGCACATGACCGGGCTCTACGAGCGCTCGCAGGCCTATTCGGCGCCGGACGAGGAAGCCCGCGCCGCCAGCGCCGAATTCGCCTACTGCGAACTGCTGCTGAGCGGGGTCACCTCGCTGGTCGACATCTCGGCCGCCTGGGAGGGCTGGATCGACCTCTTCGCCAAGAGCGGCCTGCGCGGCTTTCTCGCCCCGGGCTACGCGTCGGCGCGCTGGCGGCTGGAGAACGACTGGGAGCTGAAGTTCGACTGGGACGAGGCGCGCGGGCGCGCCGGCTTCGAGGCGGCGCTGCGGCTGATCGACCGGGCGGCGCAGCACCCGTGCGGCCGACTCTCGGGCGTCGTCTCGCCGGCCCAGATCGACACCTGCACCGCCGACCTCTTGCGCGACAGCCACGACGCGGCGCGGGAACGTGGGCTGCCGTTCACCGTGCACGTCGCGCAGAGTGTGAACGAGGTGCGCGAGATGATCCGCCGCCACGGCAAGACCCCGGTCCAGTGGGCGCACGAGATCGGCATCCTCGGCCCGCAGACGATCCTCGGCCATGCGCTCTTTCTCGACACCCATTCCTGGATCCGCTGGTGGACAAAGACCGATCTGGCGCTGATCGCCGGCGCCGGCTCGTCGGTCGCCCATTGTCCGACGCCCTTCGCCCGCTACGGCCAGATCATGGAGAATTTCGGCGACTACCTGCGCGCCGGCGTCAATATGGGGCTCGGCACCGACACGACCCCGCACAATCTGGTCGAGGAGATGCGCAAGGCGGCGATCTTCGCCCGCATCGCGGCGCGCGACATCGAGACGGTGAGTGCGGCCGACCTGCTGCACGCCGCGACGGTCGGCGGCGCCAACGCGCTGCTGCGCAGCGATCTCGGCCGGATCGCGCCCAATATGAAGGCGGATCTCGTGATCGTCGACCTGACGGTGCCGCAGATGATGCCGGCGCGCGACCCGCTGCGCTCGTTCGTCTTCCACGCGGCCGACCGGGCGGTGCGCGATGTGTTCGTAGACGGGCGACAGGTGGTGGCCGACGGCAAGGTGACGACGCTCGACCAGGCCGATGCCGCGCTGCGTCTGGCCGAGGCGCAACGCCGCATGCTCGATGCAGCACCGCGGCGTGACTACCGCGGCCGCCGCGCCGAGGAGATCACGCCGCTGAGCCTGCCGCTCGCCGAGTGATGCGATCGATGCTGCCCGAGAGACGCTGCACGCCAAAACGCCGGAAAGGCAGGCCAATCCCGAGACGCCATTAGGCAGGCCTCGGCCGCGTGCTTTCGAGATAGCGCCGGACCCGATCGTTAAAATCGTCGAGCGACAGCGGCTCGACCTCTTCCTCGCCGCGAATGCCGCCCATCCTTTCGATGATGTGGCTGCCGAGCCCGCGATAGCTCTCCATCTGCGATTCGCTGAACCACTGGTCGCCGGTGCCCTCGTGCGGAAACGCCTGATGGAGGGCGGCATAGCTGCGGATGTCGGGCGGCTCGCTGCCGTGAAACCCGGGCTTGACGTAGACCAGGGTGCCGTCCCTGGCGCCTTTTTCCGGGTAATGTATCCGCCCGAGCGCGCAATAGGCGCCATCGGCCGGCGGCTCGCGCCGCGCCGCCACGTCGATCCGCTCGAATTCGATGCGAATGCCGAGGTCGATCCAGATCTTGCGCACCGCGTTGCCGAGGTCTTCGAGCGTGCATTTAGGATCGGAGCCCGCGTCGCTGATCAGGATGAACCGGCATCGGCGCCGGACCATCTCGTAGAGGCCGAGATTCTCGAAATGGCCGCCGTCGGAGAGATAGATGTAGGGGCCGTCGTCGTTGGTCTGCCCGAGGAGCTCCGCGAGCACCGGCCGGATGCTGAGCCGTGGCCCCTCGCGCCGGTAAACGCGCGGCCCCTTGCGCGGATTGCCGAGCCACCAGCCGAGCCGCACGTTGAACAGCGTCAAGAGCAGGGCGATGATCGGCGAGGAGTGATAGCCCTGGTTGGGGCTGACCGCCGCACCCGAGATCGCCATCGCCGTGCCGAGCGTGATCCCGCGGCGGGGCCCGCCATAGAATTGGGTCGGGACGAACTCGACGATCGGGTTGCCGCAGGCGAGCGGGGTCATCGCGAAAGGCTCGGCCCTGCGCTCCTGCCAGGCGAGATTGGTCGTAGCGACGACGTTGAGGGTCGTGTTGACGACCGGGAAGAGGCACCGCCGCCCTTCGTTGCCGCCTGTTTCCCAGAGTGCGGCGAGCGGCAGGTTGTCGGCCTCGGCAAAGCCGGTGAACGGGTCGGGGCTGCTATGCGTGCGCGTCTCCTCGCGACGGCCGGCGCGCGCTGCGCCGAGGAAGGCGCGGATCAGCCGGTTGCGGTAGACCGCATGCAGCGAGAAGCGGTTGACGTTGATCCAGTATGAGGCGAGCACCGAGATGACCACGAGCGCCGCCGCGGCGAGGACGGAAATCGCCGCCTTGGCAAAGGCGTTCGCCTCGACCCCGAAGACCACCACCAGATATTCGAGCCCAGAGCGGCTGAATCGCGACAACAGGATCGCCAGCACCAGGATGAAGACGAGGGTGGCGATCTCGACGATGGTCGTGACCGAAAGCCGATCCCCGGCCTGCCTCGCCGCGGTGGCCGCGGTCTTGCCGCTGCCGCCGAGCAGCAATGTCGCGAGCCCGGAGGCGCCCCCCGCCATCGCGAACACCCAGCTGTTGAGCAGGGCCAAGGCGAACGGGCCGTAGAGCACGATCGCGGCAAAGGCGAGCCAGAAGATGGCGCCGGCGGCAAGATAGCCGCTCATGCGCGCCGACCATTCCCGGTCCGCGTCGCCGTTGCGGTGGTAGCTCGTCAACCCGGTGAAAAGCAGATCGGCGGCAAAGACGGCGGACATCGTCCAGGCGACGCCCCACGCCACGATCATCGAAATCCGGTTGTAGCCGCCGAAAAAGAAAGTCAGCAGCAGTGGCGCGTCCTTCGCCTCGGCCAGGCCCGACAGGCGCTGGTATAGAGCGATACCGATTGTGACGATGGCGCCCGCGGCGGCGCCGGAGAGCGCATAGCAGAAGAGCTCGGCCAACGGCGGCACCGGGTCGTGCCGCCGCTTCAGGATGCGCCGCAGGTCGCGCAAGCGACCGCCTCCGGCGAAAAAGCCAATCGGCCAGGCCAGGGCGTAGACGACGGCGCCGATCAGCGCGGGGTAGAGGATCGGATAGAAGGCCTCCTTGCCCAGCTCGTCGATATGCAGCACCCCCCACACAATCTCGTGCCCGTTGGGCGGGAGCCAGGCCGAAAAGATCGCGAGAAACCCGGCTGCGCCAAAGATCGGCAGGCAGATGAAGAAGATCATCGCCCGCGTGTTCGGCGCGAACCGCCGTTCGGGAAACCCGTTCGCGGGCATCCGATCGCGCGCTGGGCGGCCGGCCACCGACACTGCAAGCCCGGCCAGCAGCAGCAGCAGCGCCACCACCAGCATGGCCCAATTGACAACGCCGACCAGATTGTTGAACCAGATCAGCACGTCCCAGCTCGCATGCGGAATCAACAGCAGGCCCAGGAACTGCGGCAAGAAGATGAACCAGTTGAGCAGAAAATTTCGCAGATAGAGGACGATCGCGGTCCAGGTGTCGGCCGACAGCAGGCCGAGCCGCGGCGTCAGAAAATTGCTGTTGGCGCGTAGCTCGGTCAGCTGCGGCGGCTCGGCGAAGGCGGCGTCGCCGTCGCCGTCGCGCTGGACAAGACGGGAAAAGACCCGCCCGTCGTCGCGCTCGTGCCAACGCCAGGCCGAGAGCCAGGCGCCGATATAACCGCCACCGGATACGGTCGAGAGGTAGTGGAATTGCGGCAGCAGCCCGTGACGCGCCAAGGCCTGGATCACGCCCAGCGCGAATGACGCGCTGCGGATGCCGCCGCCCGACAGGCACAGTGCCGCGCGCGGCGGATCGAGGTCGTGGATCTCCCGATAGAGCCGCTCCAGCGTATCACCGGGCTGCAGCGGGACGGCGCCGGCGCCGTGCAGCTCCTCGAACTCCTGGCGCAGGACGGCCAGCAGCGATACCGGCTGCGCCGGCGGGACGCCGCCCTCCTGGTATCGGGTCCTCACGCTCCCGGTTCCTGGTCGATCGCCTCGGTGGCGGCGAGCCACTCGGTTTCCGCGCGCTCAATGCGGCGGACGAGCTCGGCGCGGCGCTTCAACGCGTCGGAGACGGCAATCCCGCTGCCGTTCTGCTGCGGTTTGGTCAATGTCCGGTCGAGCGCCTCTCGCTCCCTGGTCAGGCGGGCGACCGTCTCCTCGGCCAGGCGCGCCTGCTGGCGCAGCGGCTCGAGCCCGCGCCGACGCATCGCCGCGAGACGCCGCGCGCCGCGTCGATTGTCGCCTTCGGATCCGTTCCCGCCACCCCGCGGCGCCGCTTCCAGCACCAGCCGGCGGTAGTCGTCGAGATCGCCTTCGAAGGGCCGCGCGGTTCCGTCAGCGACCAGCCACAGCCGCTCGGCGACCAGCTCGACGAGGTGCCAGTCATGGCTGACCAGCACGACGGCACCCTCAAAATCGCCGAGCGCCCGGACCAATTCCTCGCGGGCCTCGATGTCGAGATGATTGGTCGGCTCGTCGAGAATCAAGAGCGCCGGGGCGTCATGGGTGATGAGGGCGAGGTTGAGGCGCGCCCGCTCGCCGCCCGACAGGTCGGCCACCGCGACGAAGGCCTTCTCCTGACCGAATCCGAAGCCGCCGAGCCGGGTCCGCACCGCCTCGGGCGGGGCGTCGCCCATCAGCGCCGCGAGGTGGTCGAAGGCCGAGGCCTCGGGCCGCATATCTTCGATCTGGTGCTGTGCGAAAAACCCGCAGCCGAGCTTTGTCGAGCGGGTCACCTCGCCGGACATCGGCGGCAGCCGGCCGGCGAGAAGGCGGGCGAGGGTGGTCTTGCCGTTGCCGTTGGCGCCCAGGAGCGCGATCCGGTCGTCGGGGTCGAGCCGCAGATCGAGCCGCGACAGCACCGGCCTACCCGGCACATAGCCGACACTGGCGCGGTCGAGCGCGATCAACGGCGGGCTCAGCACTGCGGGCGCCGGGAATCGGATCGACACCGGCGGCTCGTCGGCGGCGAGCACGATCGGCTCCAGCCGGGCCAATGCCTTGAGCCGGCTCTGCGCCTGCCGCGCCTTCGACGCCTTGGCGCGAAAGCGGTCGACAAAGGCCTGCAATTTGCGGCGCTGCTGGTCCTGCCGCTGGGCCAGCACCTGGAGCCGCCGTGCCGCCTCGCCGCGGGCCCGCAGATAGGCGTCGAAATTGCCCGAATAGGCGGTGAGCCTGCCGCGGTCGAGATGCAGGGTCGAATTCGTCACCGCGTTCAGAAAACGCCGGTCATGGCTGACCAGGATCAGGGTGCGCCGGTAGTTGCGCAGAAACCGTTCGAGCCACAATGCGGCTTCGAGATCGAGATGGTTGGTCGGCTCGTCGAGCAGCAGCAGCTCGGGCTCGGCGAAGAGGATCGCCGCCAACGCCACGCGCATCCGCCAGCCGCCCGACAGCTCGCCGACCGGCCCCGCCTGCATCGCCGCGTCGAGCCCGAGCCCGGCGAGGATGCGCGCTGCCCGGCTGGGTGCGGCATGGGCGTCGATCTCGACAAGCCGGGTCTCGATCTCGGCGGCGCGCAGCGGTTCGGCCCCGGCCTCGCGCTCGACCAGCAGGCTCGCGCGCTCGCCGTCGGCCGCCAGCACCGTTTCGAGCGGCGTCGCCGCACCGCTCGGCGCCTCCTGGGCCAGAAAACCGATGCGATGGCCGCGCGGCAGCTCGATCGCGCCGGCGTCGGGCTGCAAGGCGCCGCGGATCAGGTCGAGCAGGGTCGACTTGCCGGCCCCGTTGCGGCCGACGAGCCCGACCTTGGCGCCGTCGGCGATCTGCGCGCTCGCTTGGTCGATGAGGGTCCGCCCGGCAATGCGGTAGGTCAGGCCAGACAGGGTCAACATCGCGAACTCATACCACGCCCGGCGGGCTCGGTGGCGGGCGTGTTGCATTTCGGCGCGGGCTGCGCGAGCCTCGGTCGGCACTTCACACTCCGGGAGGGTCCGCGATGACGACACGCCCGCCGGCCGAGATCGGCATGCCGCTCGACGAGGTCGATACTCCCGCCCTGGTGATCGACCTCGATGCCTTCGAACGCAATCTGCGCCGTCTGCCGGACCACATTGCCGGCAGCCGGGTGCGGCTGCGCCCGCACGCCAAGACCCACAAATGCCCGGTGATCGCGCTGAAGCAGATGGCGCTAGGGGCGGTCGGCGTCTGCGTGCAGAAGGTCGGCGAGGCCGAGGCGATGGTCTATGGCGGGGTCGGCGACGTGCTCGTCACCAACGAGATCGTCGGAAGGCAGAAATTGCGCCGGCTGATGGCGCTCACCTCGCTGGCGCGGGTCGGCGTCTGCGCCGACGATACGGGCCAGGTCCAGGCCTTGGAGGCGGCGGCCGGCGAGGCCGGGGTGACGCTCCCTGTTTATGTCGAGGTCAACATGGGCGGCAACCGCTGCGGCGTCGAGCCGGGCGAGCCGGCGCTCGACTTGGCGCGGCGGGTTGCCGACGCGCCGCATCTGACGTTCGCGGGATTGCAGGCCTATCACGGCTCGGCGCAGCATCTGCGAGGCTGGGACGAGCGCCGCGCGGCGATCGCCCAGGCGACGGCCAAGGCCGGCCATACCCGCGACCTCCTGGCGCAGAACGGCATCGATTGCCCGAATGTGACCGGCGCCGGCACCGGCAGCTTCGAGTTCGAGACCGCGAGTGGCGTCTACACCGAATTGCAATGCGGCTCCTACATCTTTATGGACGCCGATTACGGGCGGAACCTCGACCGCGACGGCGGCCCGACCCGAACCTTCGAACCGAGCCTCTTTGTGTGGGCGACGGTGATGAGCCGCCCGGCCGAGGAGCGCGCCATCGTCGACGCCGGGTTGAAGGCGCTCGCCTTCGATTCCGGCCCGCCGACGGTGTGGGACGAACCCGGCGCCACCTACGAGCGCGCGTCCGACGAGCACGGCCGCCTCGCCGTCGCGACCGCCACCAACCGGCTGCGGATCGGCGACAAGATCCGCCTCGTCCCCGGCCATTGCGACCCGACCGTCAACCTCTACGACTGGTATGTCGGCATCCGCGGCACCCGCGTCGAAGCGATCTGGCCGATCACGGCGCGCGGGGCGGTGTACTGACTCACTCAAGACAGAGGGTGCACGGATTGGGGGTCCGAACGATACCACTCGTCATCTTCGGCAAATGGCTGCAAGCCGCGGCTTCCCAAACCGGGCGGTCACGCGAGGCAGCGCGCCGGCCAATATTGGAGGTAGTCCATGCCTGCACCATACGAGAAGCATCGTGCGCAACTCAAAGCCATACTGCTGGCATGGGGCATGCCCGAAGACAGCGCGGACGAGACTGCCGACATCCTGTCCTGGGCGGATCTGCACGGCGTCGACAGCCATGGCATCTCGATGCTGCCTGGTTATGACCGGCTGCGCCGCGCCGGGCGCGCGAACATGGCGGCAAGGCCGCGCATCATAAAGGAAACGCCGGTCTCGGCGCTGGTCGATGGCGATGGCGGCTTGGGCCACGTGCCGGCACGCTTTGCGATGCAGGTAGCGATCGGCAAGGCGCAACAGTCCGGCATGGCGATCGCCGCGGTGCGCAATTCGGCCCATTTTGGCGCCACCGGCTACTATACCCTGATGGCGGCAAAGGAAGGGCTGATCGGCATGGCCTGCACCAGCGCGTCGAGCATCCAGGTGGCGCCGACTTTTGGCAAGGAGGCCAAGCTCGGCACCGATCCCTGGTCCTTTGCGGCGCCCACTACCGATGGGCGGCCCTTCCTGCTCGATATGGCGACGACGACGGTGGCTGCCGGGCGCATTCGCAACAAGGCCAACGAAGGGCTCCCATGCCCGCCCGGCTGGGTCCTCGACAAAGATGGGCTGCCCAGCACCGACCCCGCCGAAGCGCGCGAGAAAGGCGGTTTCCTGACCTCGCTCGGCGGTTCACCGGATAACTCCAGCTACAAGGGCTACGGGTTGGCAGCGATGGTCAACATCCTTGGCTCCTGCCTGTCGGGTGCGACCCTGATTACCGACCCGATGCACACGAAGAAACCGCAGGGCAATGATATCGGCCATTGCTTCATCGTGATCGATCCGGCGCTGTTCCGCGAGCGCGAGGAATTCGCCGCCGATGTGACCCGGTTCTGCGGTGATTTGCGCGCGACAAAGCCCGTCGACCCGGCCCGGCCGGTCATGGTGGCGGGCGATCCGCAATGGAACAATGCGGCGCAACGGATGCAGGAAGGGATTCCGGTCGGCCCGGGCCTGCTCAACCAGATCCGCCAGATCGCCCAGGCGTGCGCGGCGCCGTGGCTCTTGGACTGACCTGCGCCGAGCCAAAACCGCCGCTTGCCGACGCAACAGCAGCTTGGCTTGACACGGCCAGGCGCGCGGGTGCGCTCTATCGCCGAATCCGATCCGGGAAGGAGTCGTGCATGTCCATTACACAAATGCCCCTGACACGCATGACCGAGGCGGAACGGCAGACGCGGTGCGACCTCGCCGCCTGCTACCGTCTGGTCGATTTGTTCGGATGGTCGGATCTGATCAACACCCGGATCACGGCGCGCGTGCCCGGGCCGCACCACCATTTCCTGATCAACCCCTACGGCCTTCTGTTCGAAGAGGTCACCGCGTCGTCGCTGGTCAAGATCGATAGCGAAGGAAACAAGGCCGAACCCTCGGAATGCGAGGTCAACAGCGGCGGCTTTGCGATGCCCGGCGCGGTGCACATGGCCCGGAGAGACATAACTTGCGTGATCCACACCCACTCGATCGCCGGCTGTGCGGTATCGATGCAACAAGACGGGCTGCTGCCGCTCAATCAGCATGCGTTGCAGGTGATCGGCGATGTCGCCTACCACGACTATGAGGGCACGGCGCGAAATCCCGAGGAGCGTGCGCGCCTGCTCGCCGATCTTGGTGACCGCCACATCCTGGTTCTGCGCAATCACGGGCTGCTGGTCGTCGGGACGAGCATCGCCGCGGCCTTTGTCGCGACCTATCGCATGGAGCGGGCTTGCGCGATGCAGCTCACCTTTCAGCAATCGGGCGCCCAATTCCACCCGCTCCACGACGATGTTGTCGCCGCTGCCTTCGACAACGCCAGAAATCGCGTCGCCGGTGGCCGCAATGATCCGGCCAGGTTCGAGTGGCCGGCCCTCTTACGCAAGCTCGACCGCATCGACCCGTCCTATAAGGAATAGGGCGCCGGCCTACCGAGGTCCGGGTCGGACATGCTGCCCCGAGTCGCCAGGTCAGGCAGCGCGACGGCTTCGGACGCGGGTGTTGGCGCCGCCGTCTTCCTCGAACAATTCGGCGAGTTTTTCGAGCATGACGCCGCCCAATTGCTCGGCGTCAACGATGGTGACCGCGCGGCGGTAGTAGCGGGTCACGTCGTGGCCGATGCCGATCGCGGTCAACTCGACCTCGCCCAGACGCTCGACATCACGGATCACCTCGCGCAGGTGCTTTTCGAGATAGTTGCCGGGATTGACCGAAAGCGTCGAATCATCGACCGGGGCGCCGTCGGAGATGACCATCAGGATGCGACGCTGCTCGGTGCGCTCGCGCAGGCGGTTGTGCGCCCACAGAAGCGCCTCGCCGTCGATGTTCTCCTTCAGGATGCCCTCGCGCAGCATCAGCCCGAGGCTGCGCCGCGACCTCCGCCACGGGGTGTCGGCCGATTTGTAGACGATGTGCCGCAGATCGTTGAGCCGGCCGGGGTTCGGCGGCTTCCCCGCTGCGATCCAGCGCTCGCGCGACTGCCCGCCCTTCCAGGCGCGGGTCGTGAAGCCCAAAATCTCGACCTTGACGGCGCAGCGCTCGAGGGTGCGCGCCAGGATGTCGGCGCTCATCGCCGCCACGGTGATCGGCCGGCCGCGCATCGAGCCGGAATTGTCGATCAAGAGCGTCACGACGGTGTCGCGGAAATCGGTCTCGCGCTCGCGCTTGTAGGCCAAGGGCAGGATCGGGTTGGCGACCACCCGCGACAGCCGCGCGGCGTCGAGGAGGCCTTCGTCGAGATCGAACTCCCAAGCGCGGGTCTGCTTCGCCAAAAGCCGCCGCTGTAACCGGTTGGCGAGGCGAGCGATGACGCTCTGCAGATGTGCGAGCTGCTGGTCGAGCAACTGCCGCAGACGCGACAGCTCGTCGGTGTCGCACAGCTCGGCGGCGTCGACGACCTCGTCGGAGGCGGTGCTGAAGGCTCGGTAGATGGCGGTGTCGTCGGGGCGGCCGCGCGGCTGCTGGCCGGGCCGGCCGGGCCGACCGGGATCGTCGTCGCTGGCGCCCGGCATCATCTCGCCGTCGCTCGCCTCCCCGGCATCCTGCGCGTCGTCGGCCGCCCCGTCGGCGGGCGAGCCGTCGGGCGAGGCCTCGGCCCCCGAGGTGGCACCCTCGCCCTCGCTCTGGTTCTCGCCCTCGGCCTCCTCGCCGTCCTGCTGCTCTTCGCTGTCCTCCGAATCCTCGGCGTCGCCGAGATCGATGTCGAGATCCTGGAGCAGCCGGCGGGTCGCCCGCGCATAGGCGTCCTGATCGAGGATGGTGCGGTCGAGCTCGCTGAAATCCTTGCCGATCTTGCCTTCGAGCCAGGGCCGCCAGAGGTCGACCACGCGCCGCGCCGAGGGCGGCGGCCGTTCGCGGGTCAGGGCTTCGCGGGTCAACAGCCTGATCGCTTCGGCCATCGTGCTGTCGGTGCGCTCGGTGATCCGCTCGAACCCCTGCCGGCGATACTGCTCGTCGAGCATCGCGCCGAGATTGGCGGCGACCCCGGCCATGCGCCGGGCGCCCAGCGCCTCGACCCGCGCCTGTTCCACCGCCTCGAACACTGAGCGCGCCAACGCCCCGCCGGGGGCGCGCCTGCTGTGCACGGCGTCGTCGTGATAGCGCAGCCGCAGCGCCATGCTGTCGGCCGCACCGCGCAATTGCGCCGCCTCCTCCGCCGGCAGGTCGCGGGCCGGGTTCGGCAGCCGCACCCTGGAGCCGCTGAGGCCCGCCGCCTCGGGGCCAAAGCCGACGGTCAGATCGTCACGCTCGGCGATCGCGCGCAAGGTCGCCGCGGTCGCGCGCTTGAAGATCTCGGTCGGGGAAAACTCCTGGGCCATCAGCGTCCGACCAAAAGCGGTACTTGGCTACCCGGATCAAGTTCGGGCATGACGGTGGAAAACATTGCGCGTCTGCCGGCCGCCTACATCAGGGTGGCGTTGACCCCGGTCTCGGGGAGCTCGGTGCCGAAGCAACGCTGATAGTATTCGGCCACGGCCGGCCGCTCGGTCTCGTCGCACTTGTTCAGGAAGGTCAAGCGGAAGCCGAAAGCCAGATCGTTGAAGATCTGTGCGTTCTCGGCCCAGGTCATGACCGTGCGCGGCGACATCACGGTCGAGATGTCGCCATTGATGAAACCGGCGCGGGTCAGGTCGGCGAGCGCCACCATCGCGCTGATCGTGCGCCGGCCCTGCTCGTCGTCGTAGCTCGGCACCTTTGCCAGCACGATCTCGCATTCGGCGTCGTGCGGCAGGTAGTTCAAGGTGGCGACGATATTCCAGCGGTCCATCTGCCCCTGATTGATCTGCTGCGTGCCGTGATAGAGGCCGGTGGTGTCGCCGAGCCCGACCGTGTTCGCGGTCGAAAACAGCCGGAAGCACGAATGCGGCCGGATCACCCGGTTCTGGTCGAGCAAGGTCAGCTTGCCCTCGACCTCGAGCACGCGTTGGATCACGAACATCACATCGGGGCGCCCGGCGTCATACTCGTCGAAGCACAGCGCCATCGGGTGCTGCAACGCCCACGGCAGGAGGCCCTCGCGGAACTCGGTGACCTGCTTGTTGTCGCGCAGCACGATCGCGTCCTTGCCGACAAGGTCGATGCGGCTGATGTGGCTGTCGAGGTTGACCCGGATGCAGGGCCAGTTAAGGCGTGCCGCGACCTGCTCGACATGGGTCGATTTGCCGGTGCCGTGGTAACCCTGGATCATCACCCGCCGGTTGAAGGCGAAGCCGGCGAGGATGGCCAGAGTGGTGTCGCGGTCGAAGCGATAGGCATCGTCGAAATCGGGGACGTGCTCGCTCGCCTGGCTGAAGGCGGGAACCTGGAGGTCGCTATCGATCCCGAAGGTCTGGCGGACCGAAATCGTGATGTCGGGCTTGTCCAGAGGAAACGCGTCGGCGGCTGCCGTTGGTTGAACGGATGACATTCTTGTCTTCTATCCTGATGGTGAGGCGGGGAGGAAGTTGAGCGCCGAAGCGCGATTGTTCAATTGAAATAGCTCGCTTTCAAGGTGGTGTAGGCCTGGTTGATGATCTTCAACTTCTCCTCGGCGGCCTTGTCGCCGCCGTGGGCGTCGGGATGATGCAGCTTGACGAGCGTCTTGTAGCGGGCTTTGAGCCGAACCGGGGTAAAGGGCGGCTCGATCTCGAAGACGGCGAGCGCCTGCTCGCGGGCCGAGAGCGCGCGCCGCGCCGCGTCGGGGGCGCCGTCGCGGTCCCGCTCCGCGCGGCCGCGCCGGCCGCCGGCGCCAGCCGAGAAGACGCCGAAATGATCGCGCACCCGAGCGGCAAAGCCGGGGCCGGCGCGATCCCCCAGCCGCCAGCTCGGGCGCTGCCACACGGTGTCGCTGCGGATTTCGGCTTCTATCTCGCTGTCGCTCATGCCGGCATAGTAGTTCCAGGCGGAATTGTAGGCACGCACGTGTTCGAGGCAGAACCAATAGTAATCGCGTAGCTCGAGCCTCGATTTCGGCGCGCGAAAGTCGCCGCCGGCCTCGCAGCCAGGATGGTCGCAAAGCCGCACCGGCGCGTCGGCCGCCGCCTCAAATACGGGATCGAGCAAAACCCGCCGCATGAGCGCAGTATGGGTGGACCCCGGCTGGCTGGCAAGATCGGCACGCACCGGGCCGGCTGCCCGCAGGCGCTGGCAGGTCAGGGTTGCGTCAGACGCAAGGGCCGCTTCGGCGGCGGTTCCCGTCCCACGGCGCCACGGCCTGACCCCGCGGACCGAGACCGGGTCGGCCCATAGCCGCGCAGCCGCGGCTCCAAGACCCGACACCCGCCAGCTCCGGCGTCACCAAGTCCCAGTCGTGCGGTCCGACGGCCAGCGGTCGAGCAGGATCACCGGCGGGCCCGCTTTCCTCGTCGGCGATATCCAATCACCAGCTTCACGTCACGCCGGCCAGTTGCCGCGTCCCCAGGCGCACAGGCTGGTGAAGCCATTGCCGGCGGCCATGATATTGTCCTGATCAAAGGTGATGCCGAGGAAGGAATATTCCTCTTCGCCGCTTACCACCCCGACAATCCGCGGGTCGCCGCTCCACCAGCCGAACAGTGGCCCGCCGGAATCGCCTGGCGTGACATCGGCGGTGTCGGATTCCAGCTCCTCTCCCCCGTTCGAGTCCGAATCCGTGTCGCCCACCGTGATCCCGCCCTGAAACGACGGGCGTTGTGCGTTGGCGATGGCGCCCGGATAGCCGATCAGGCTCCAGTAAGGATCGTCGTTCCAGCTGTCGCTATAGCCATTGTAACCGAAATATCCGAGCCACTGGCCGAGCGGCTCGTAGAGCCGAAGCAACGCCCAATCGTATCCGGTTACGTTGCCACCGGTGTTGTAGCCGCGCGCGTCGGACACATAGGATTCGATGCCCGCCCCGTGCAGCGACGAACCGTCGTAGTAAGCGGGCACGAAGCGCATCCACCACGGGCTGTCGCCCCATGGCACCATATGCCCGGCGGTGATCACGATCCGGTCGCCGACCAGGGCGCCGGTGCCGCTCTCGCCGCGGTTGTTGAAGATGCGGCCGACCAGGCCCCAGGGCCAGGAGGCATCGCGGAACTGCCAGCGGTCGTCGTTGCCGAAGACCCAGAGCGGCCGGACGGACCGTCCGTTGAACCTTCGCAACGACGGTCTTGCCTCGATCAGGCTCCGCCGCGGACTGAACAAGGCATCGGCCCATGCCGGGCGGTGCGCGGCAACCGAAACATCGGCGCTGATGCCCTCCAGGAAATGTTCCGCCGCCAGCCGCTCGGCGGAGCGGCCAGGCAGATGGCCCATCAATGCCGTGTCGATCGGACTATCGATGCGCCAGATCGCGCGCTCGCCGACCTGTGTGCGAGAGACTTGCACCGCGGGTCTGTCGCCGTGCGCCGCATCGAGATAGATCGTGCGCATCCTGGCACGTTCGATCATCTCTTCGGGAGGTTTGCCACTGCCAAAGACGGCATGGCGCGCTTGAACCTTTTCCAGACGGTCAGGCGTATTGCGATCACCCAGAAACCTGAAGGCGGGCATGGTGCTCTCCCTTATGCCTGCGGAGCACAGGCTCTCCAAGGTAGATTTACCGCGAGGCAAGGGCTCCAGCGGTGCCCCGTTCCGGGCCTAACCGGCCGCTCGACTTGCCACGTTGGTCAGAAATAGCTCAGGTGACCGGTCAGATGTGTGACCCAGGTCACAGTCGAAGAAAGTTTTCAGAAGCAACCACCCGTTTCGCAAACCCGCGCCGGAATACGCCGCAATGCCACAGGTCCCGGCCTGCGCCAGGAACTGTGTCGGGACGACCAGGAGGCGTGAGTTCCGGATCGGCAGCGCCGGAGGAACGACGGCTTCTGTAGATTTGCTCCGGCGCGGCACTATGCGCTAGCCTGCGCACATGGTTGAGCGGAGCGGCGGCATGAGCGCGGTGCATGGGGCGGCAGGCTATCTCGGCGAGTTTCGCGCGCGCGGCGAGGCGATCGCCGACGCGTGTACCCGCTGCGGCGCGTGCTTTCGCGCCTGCCCAATGGTCGAGCCGGCCGGCCTCGCCGAGGCCGACGCGCAACAGACGACCGCCGCGATCGTCGACCTGATCACCGGCGGCAGCGGCAACGAGGATGCTGCCCGTTGGGCCTCGGTGTGCAGCGGCAGCGGCAATTGCATCCCGGCCTGCCCCGAGGGCATCAACACGCGCTTCATGGTGCAGCTCGCCCGCGGCTTTGCCCGCGCGCAAAAGGGCGATACGCCGCTCGCGACGCGATGGCGCAAGGGCTTTCAGACGATGAGCCGCGGCGTGCGCATCCTGTCGCGGTTGCAGATGCCGCCCGAGACCCTGGCGCGTCTGCGCGGGCTCGATAGGGTGCCACGGCAGACGGCACCCGACGTCGTCTTCTACACCGGCTGCAACATCCTGAAGACGCCGCATATTGCACTCCTCTGCCTCGACACCCTCGATCTCTTGGGCGTCGACTACGAGGTTATGGGCGGGCCCGGCCAGTGCTGCGGCGTCTATCAGTTTCGCGAGGGCGATTTCGACAACACCGGCCGGGTCGGCTTCAAGACCATCGACGGCCTCGCCGCGGCCGGCACCTCGACTGTCCTCTCCTGGTGCCCGAGCTGCCAAGTGCAGATCGGCGAGGTGGCGTTGCCGAGCTACGAATCGCAATTCGGCGCGCGGCCTTTCGATCTGAACCCGTTTCTCGTTTTTCTCGCCGACCATGCCGACGCGCTGGCGCCGCTGATGAAACAGAGGGTCGAAAAGCGGGTGGCGCTGCACGAGCGGCCGGTATTGCCGGCGGTGCAGGCGGCGGTGCGTAAGCTGCTGTCGATCGTCCCCGGCGTCGAGCTCGTCGAGATCGACGTGCCGCGGGTCGGGACCCAGGCCAACAGCCTCGCCATGCTGCCGGCGTTCAAGCGCGCGCTGGTGCAGCGCGAGCTCGCCGCCGTCGCCGATGCCGGGGTGACGACACTGGCGACGATCTACCACGCCTGCCACCGCGAGCTTTGCGATGTCGGCGACGGGCGCAGCTTCGAGGTGATCAACTTCATGGAGATCCTGGGGCAAGGTCTCAGCCTCGAGAGCGAGGATCTCTATAAGCGGCTCAAGATGATCCGCGAGATCGACGACATCATCGTCGAAACCAGCCCGCTAATCGCCGAGCACGGCCTCGACCTCGACACCGTGCGCGACGCGCTGATCCAGGAGTTCGGCGCCTAGCCGCCGCGCCGACGGCCGGCGGTCGGCCCGGGAAACCGATGCGCCCCTTAGGCGCTTGCGGCATGGCTGTCCGGGATTTTGATGAGAGCAAGACCTGCACGGCGATAACCCTGGGGCATCGCAGATCGCGAGAGCGACGGGGAGAAGCGGGTCCTGAGGGGGGAAGGCGCTTCGTTCGGCGAATGTGGCGTGATGGTGGAAGCCGCGCCACCCGCGGCCTTCACGATCACCTAGGCCGGGCTCCTGTTTGAGCTCCTGATGATCCAGGCCTCGATCGGCCCGCTGCGGTCGCTTAAGCGTCGAGCGCTGTGACGAATTGCCCGGTGGTTTCGGCGGCGGGGCGGCGCAGGATCGTCTCGTTGACGATCAGCTCGAATTCGGCCTCCCCGGCCGAGCTGCGTAAGGCGGGGCGAATCGTGATCCCTCGGGCGCGCAGCCGTTCGGGGAGGGCGGCGGCGCCGGCGCGGCGGAGACGAAGGCGGGTGACGTTGGACGCCGCCGGGGACCGCAGGATGGCGCACCCTTTCTGCTCGCAGAGCGCGCGAAACAGGGTGTCGGCGGCGGCGACGGCCCGCGCGAACCGTTCCTCGAACCCGTCCAGATAGTGGAGCGCCACCGCGGCATAGGGCCAGGCCTGCCGCAGACCGCCGCCGAACATGCGCCGCTGGTGGTAGAGGCCGTCGAGCAGTGAGCGCGGTCCCGCGAGCACCGCGCCACCCGCGGCGTTGAAGTATTTGTAGAGCGACACATAGACGGTGTCGAACAGCCCCGCATAGGTAGCGGGCGCGATCCCCGTATAGGGTGAGGCGAGAAAGACCCGCGCGCCGTCGAGATGCAGCCCGATGCCGCGCTCGCGAGCGAAGTCGGCAATGCGTTGCATCTCGGCGAAATCGAACACCTCGCCGGCGAGGCGGCGCACCGGCGATTCGATCGAGATCGCCCCGACGGGAGTCGAGACCCGCCCCTCCTCGGCGCGGGCGATTTCGGCCGCCACGTCGGCGCGGCGGAACGTCGCCTCTCCCGGAACGAGCGGGATCAGGGTCAGACCGCCCAGCTCCTGCACGCCATCGCCGACATCGTTGTAGAGATGGCTTTCGCGCTGCACCAGCACGCGGCGGCCGCGCCGCGCCAAGAGGCGGACCGCGAGCAGGTTGGCGAGGGTCCCGCTCGGCATAAAGACCGCCATCTCCTTACCGAGAAGTGCGGCCATACGCTCTTCGAGCCGGGCCACCGCGCCGCCGCGCGAGAATTCGTCGGCGGCGATCCCGCCCCCCTCGGCGAGGCAAGCCAGCAAGCTTGCATACTCGGCCGGCGACAGGGCCAGCCCGTCCGAGCAGAAATGCACCGAGCGGTCTTCGGGCGCGAACCCGCTCACGGCAGCGCGCTCAGGCGGTGGCGCTCGGGCGCGCCTTCATCCGCTGATACCAGGCGCCGATATTGGCGAGATCGGGGTTGAGCGGCTGACCCGCGCGGGAAAAGAAATCGACGAACGCGAACAGAAGGATATCCGCCATCGTGAGCCGCTGGCCGGCGACGAAGGGCTTCCCCGCCATCAACCCGTCGAGCCATGTCAGCCTCTCCTGCGCGATCTGCTTCAGATCGCCGGCCGCGCCGGGAATGCAGTGGATGCGGTCCTGGAACATCTTCAAGCCCTCGCCGTAGCGGAAGCCGTTCGCCATCGGCTCGAGGATGTTGAGGTCGATGCGGCGCGCCCACATCCGGGTCTTTGCCCGCTCCTCGGGTGTGGCCCCGATCAGGGACGGCCCCGAACCCTTTTCGTCGAGGTATTCGCAGATCGCGGTGATCTCGGCCAGGATCGAGCCGTCGTCGAGTTCGAGCGCCGGGCATTGACCGCTCGGGTTCTTCGCCAGATAGGGCGCGCGCCGGTTGTCGCCGCCGCGGATGTCGACCTCCTCCATCGGCAGCTCGAACCCCTTCTCGGCCATGAACATCCGCACGGCTTTCGGATTGGGGCCGATCGAATTATAGAGCTTCATCCGTTTTCTCCCCGAGAGCGCTGCCGTGGCCGCCACAATGCTAGCATGGGTCCGATCGGAGATCGCGATGAAACCGTCCCGCCGCTGCATCGCCCTCGCCTGCCTGGCGCTGACAGGCCTGTTGCCGGCGCCTCCCGCCGCCTGGGCGTGGGGGACGGAGGGCAACATGATTGTGGCGCTCGTCGCCGACCGCCTGCTGGAGGCCAAGGATTTGGCGACGCGCACGAAGCTCGAGCAGATCCTCGCCACCGACAAGGACAACAGCTGGACCAAGACCGACATTGCCGCCGAGGCGACTTGGGCCGACGTGCTGCGCGAGAAGAGCCCGGAAGGGCGGATCGCGACCTCGAGCTGGCATTATGTGCGGCTCGACGCCGCCGCCCCGGATGTCGCCAAAGCCTGCTTCGGCAGGCCGGGCCTGCGGGCCTCGACACCGGCGAGCCATGGCCCGAAGGACGCCTGCGTCATCGACAAGATCGAGCAGTTCGCCAAGGAGCTGCGCGACCCCGAAACGTCCGCCCACGAACGGCTGATGGCGCTGCAATTCCTGCTGAACCTGACGGGCGACCTGCACCAGCCGCTCGACGCGATCGAGCACGGCGATCAAGGCGGTCAATGCGTCGCGGTCCTGCCGCCCGGCGCGAAATCCCCGGTGCGGCTCGGCACCTATTGGAACGACACGCTGGTCGCCGAGGCCGAGGGGAAGGACCCGGCCAAGGCCGCCGCCGCCATCGTCGCCTCGCTCTCGCCGGGCGACATCCAGAAATGGTCGAGCGGCGGCCTCGAAGACTGGGCGCGCGAGACCTACGAGGCTGCCAAGTCGGCCGCCTACAGCTATCCGCAGGACGCGGCCGAGAGCAAATCCACCTTCCCGGTGCGCAAAGGGGAGAAGGACCCGTGCGGGGCGGTCGGCGTCTACCGGGTCGACGCGGCCTATCGCGACCGCGCGGTCGCGACCGTCAAGGAGCAATTGGCCAAGGCCGGGGTGCGGCTCGCCTATCTGCTGCGCGAGAACCTGAAGTGAGCACCGGCCCGCTCATCGTTCTCTGGCCGGACGGGCCCTGATCAGCGCCGCGGCGATTTCGACCGGGTCGTCGTCCCCGCCCGAAAGAAACTCGACGGCGCGCAGCACCGGCTGACGCAGACGGTCGTCGAGCGCCGCGATTTCGGAGAGCCGCGCCGGGCGGCCGTCGAGGTCTCTGGCGCATTTGTCGAGCACCCGCTCGAGGACAAAGGCGACCGTCATCCGTCCGGTGGATTGCGACGAAGCCACGCATCCTCTGGCCGAGATCGCCAGCTCGAGCAGCGCCTCCAGGCTGCCGAAGCGGTCGCGCTGTGTCTGGTAGACGAATTGGCGCTTCAGCTGCACCGCGGCCAGATCGATCACCGACCTGGTCAATTGAAGTCGCGCCAGGTAAACAGCGCCTCGAACGGGATCCCCGCCTTGGCGAAATTTTCGGCCGCACCCTCAAGGCGGTCGACCACGGTGATGACTTTGAGGATCGTGCAGCCTTGCCGGCGGGCCTCATCAACCGCCTGCATCGCCGAGCCGCCGGTGGTGGTGACGTCCTCGAAGAGAATGACCCGCGAGCCGGGATCGAGACGGCCGTCGACCTGCTGATCGGTGCCGTGCCCCTTTGTGGCCTTGCGGACAAAGAAGCCCCGCATCGGCTTTTCGGGCCAGCCGCGCAGGCACAGATTGGCGACGATCGGGATGGCACCCGTCTCCATGCCGCCGATGCAGTCGACCTCCTCGGCCTTGATTTTCGCGAACAATAGATCGGCGAGCAGAGCCGCACCTTCCGGATCGAACATGGTCCGCTTCATGTCGAAAAAAAAGCTGCTCGAACGGCCGGATGTCAGCCGAAAATCCCGGTCCTGCAACAGCGAGTTGCGGCGGATGACGGCGAGCAGCCGCCGCCGCTTGCCCTCGAAATCCGCCGCCGGCGGTGACGCCATGGCCCGCTCCCCCTCGCGGCCGCCGACAAAACGCCGGGAACCCGGTTTGTGTTTCTCGCCGATCAGGGATTAAGCCCGAAGCGGACGGGCGAAACAAGGACGCAGAGCACTCACTTTCGGTCACGGTTTCACCGGGCAGACGGGAACGGCCTGCCCACCGGCGAGACGGTTCGGCAAAGCGACCGGAGATCGGCCAGGATTTTCCGGAAGTTTCCCAGGCGGCGAATGCTCCGATCGCCGGTACGTGATGGACCCGGGCAAAAACGACCCGAGCGGGCGGGTTCGCAGGAACCCCTTGGCCGCGGCGGTATCCGCTCGCCGCCGGGTCACGCGGGGTCGGAAGCCGGGTTGGAGGGCCGCAACGGCGGTGCCGCGGGGCTTCGCTCGCGGCCCCAGAAATGATTTCCTTGGAACTCGGCCTCGCGCGCTTCGATCGCGCGCATCGCGGTATCGACGACGCGGGCGAGCTCCGACGCCTCGGCGGGCGCGATCTCGCCCCGCGCCACCGCCTCCCCGATTGCGGCCATCGCCAGGGCCAGGTCCTGTTGGGTGTCGAGCGGCGGCAGGTCGAGCTCGACCGCCGGCACGCGGCGGGGGGCGACGATGCGCGCGAGGCAAAAGCGCAATGCCACGTCATCGCCATCGAGCGCCCGCTCGATCGCCCGGCCGGCCAAATTCGCGGCTGCCGCATCGAGCAGCATTTCCGCCATGCGCGTCGCCCGGTTGCGCGAACCGCGCGGCCGCCCCGCCGGATTGCCCGAGGCGCCCTTGCGCCACCGCCCCTCCGCATCGCGCGCCGCCGGCAGCCGAGCCTGTTCCGCCTGATAATACTGGGAATCTACAGGCACCCACCTTCTCCCCGTCTGCCCGGCGCCCGCCCTCCCGGGCGCCTCAAAGCAGCAACGGTACCATGCGATTATGGCAAGATTACCGACGGAACGACGACTTCGGCCGACTGGGAATCTTTTTTGCCCGAGCCGCTAGGAAGGCTTCAATCCCGGGCTCCGCGCGGATACGGCGTACCGTCCTTCCGGTGGAAGCCTCTCACGCCATCGGGCCCCGCTTTCAACTCTAGATCGATGTCCGGATACGTCACCTCATCGCCTGCCGTCCGGTCGCCGATCACAAGGAAGATGGCATCCTTCTGCGTGAGATTCAGGAAATGATGGCCGTCGCCCGTTCCAGCTGGAAAGCCGATGCAGGTGCCCGGCCCAACGGTTTCGCGACCCGCTTCAGTCACAAGCACGAACTCGCCCTCAAGCACGTAAACGAACTCGTCCTGCTTGGAATGCGTGTGTCGCGCCGACGACTGACCATCGGGCAAAACCCGAACAAGATTGACGCCGTAATTCTTGAGCCCTGCATGATCGCCGAGGCGCCGGGTATAGCGCTTGCGCTGTCCCTCCCGGAACGGCTCGGGATAGCTGGATGCGTTGCTCTCCGACACATCGGCTGGCCTGAATACCTTCGATCCTCTTGCCATGGTCGCCTCCTCTTAGGCAGCGCTTATGCAACCAGTCTGGCAGACCGGCCTTTCCAATTCCAGGGGAGCAACTCGTCGAACCGCGAGGCTGGGTGATCGTTGATCCGGCGCAGCACTTCGGCGAGCCAGGCTCAGCGCTGGCCAGCCTTCGCTCGCTTCCTCGATGACGGTCGCATCTGCCTGACCAACAATGCCGCCGAGCGGGCGCTGCGCGGTATCGCGCTCGGCCGCCGCGCGTGGTTATTCGCCGGCTCCGATCGCGGTGGCGAGCGCGCCGGCGCGATGTACTCGCTGATCACGACGGCCAAACTCAACGACGTCGATCCGCAAGCTACAGGCACCCACTTCTCACGATCTGTATGGCGCGTCCGCTTCCCGGAGGCCCCAATACAGGAACGGTAGCATGCCATTATGGCAACATTGCCGACGGCATGGGTCCACGCGCACCCTTCCACGGCGCGTCTCGGATGGAATGGATTGGGATCGGTCCAACCCATGCGGAAAGAGATCGTGCGGAAATACCGATAAAGACCGAAAGATGAAGCTTGGCGCGGTAGCGACGCTCGGGATCCGGCCGACCCGGACAAAAGGGCCGCGAGCCGGTCCTGCCGCGCGCCGGCTACGAGCGCCTCGTGGCCGGTCCTGTCTCTGGCCGTTTCGTCAAGCACATCGTCCCGTTCGAGCGGGCGGTCGACAACACGCTCGCCGAGGAAGTCATCCGTGAAGACGCATCGCCGTTGGGTACACGATCTCAATGCGGCCAGCCCCCGAAAAGTCCCAGACGAGTGTCATCTCCAATTGGCACAGCCGGTGACATTTTGATCGGGCGCCTACAGACGAAGGCCGCAGAACAGGGATTCTGGAAAAAGTCGGCTGGGACATTTCATGAAAACACAGCCACGAGTCCCGGAGGATGGATTTTAGAATATGTTAAAATGCGGCACCGGCAGTTTATGTTTCTCAGCAATATTGATAAGTTGATTTACAACATTCTCATAATCTTCGCTAGAGCGAATTTGAGCAACCAGCGAGTGAAACTGTATCCTCTGACTCTCTGTTAATACTGGCGCTATAATAGACTGCAATTGTTCAAGATTATCTCTTGCTCTCACAATATAGGTAATGCGATATCCGTTTATAAAGACCAATACACCGAAAAATGTAATAATAAACGTTATAGTTATGAGTATGGACCGCATTCGTGTCGAAATAAAATTATAAACCGATTTTCCAGTCTGCGACGATGTTTTCAATGTCATAAATACCATAAATAATGTTGCAATGGTAAGTCCCGCTAATGCTCCTGAGAACATCTGAAATAAAGCTAAACCTGCTCTCTCATAACTGTCACGTGCAACTTCAACATAAATGCTATCTCGCAACGACTGTATGCCTAGAGTGGCAATTGTTAAAATAAAGTCAGATATTTTAGGTATAGTGGGTTTGAATACAACATCCCCACAATCCGGATCCTATCGCTCCCAGTATTACCGTGCCAATCAATGCGATTGTCCATTTCAAAACCTGAGACGTTCGCATTCTGATTTTACCTCTCAAACCCAAGCTCTAGCTTCTTCCAGCCAATTCCCGAGTTCCAACTGAGGCGGCGGTGGGGTTTCATGCTAGTGCACTGACACAAACATAGGATTCAACAGGCGAAGTGTGCTATTGTCGGGGCATGGCACAGGAAGTCTGCGTCGTCGTTGGAGCCGAGGATCGTGCGCGGTTGACCGCGATGGTCGGCGATCGGAGCCGGCCGCTGAAGCATCTGCAGCGGTCCCGGATTGTCCTGTTCTCGGCGGATCGGCTGCCGGTCATCGAGGTCGCGCGGCGCGCTGGGGTCAGCCGTCCGGCGGTGTGGCGCTGGCAGCGCCGCTATGCCGAGGCCGGGGTGGAAGGTCTGTTGCGCGACAAGACCCGACCGCCGGGCAAAGCACCGGTGGCGCCCGCCACCGTGGCCGCGGTGCTGGCGCTGACCTGTGCCGAGCCGCCGGGCGAGACCACCCACTGGACCGGCCGGGCGATGGCCAAGGCGGTTGGCCTGTCGTTGCGCACGATCCAACGGATCTGGGAAAAGCACCGCCTGCAGCCGCACCGCATACGCACCTTCAAGCGCTCCACCGACCCCGCCTTCGCTGAAAAGGTCGAGGACATTGTCGGCCTCTATATGCATCCACCGGCCCATGCCGTGGTGCTGTCGATCGACGAGAAATCCCAAATCCAGGCACTCGATCGCACCCAGCCGGGTCTGCCCATGAAGCCCGGCAAGTGCGGGACCATGACGCATGACTACAAGCGCCACGGCACGACGACCTTGTTTGCCGCCCTCAACACGCTAGACGGCGTCGTCCTCGGCCGTTGCATGCAGCGCCACACCCATCAGGAATTCATCCGCTTCCTCAACGCCGTCGAACGCGCGGCGCCGACCGACAAGCCGGTCCACGCCATCCTCGATAACTACGCCACCCATAAGCATCCCAGAGTCAAAGCTTGGCTCGCCCGCCATCCGCGCTGGACCTTCCACTTCACGCCAACCTCGGGTTCCTGGCTCAACGCCGTCGAGAACTTCTTCTCCGCACTCACCCGAGAGCGCCTCAAGCGCGGCGTCTTCCGCTCCATCGCCGACCTCCAGGCCGCTATCAACCGCTATCTCAAAGCGCACAATGATGACCCCAAGCCCTTCGTCTGGACCAAACCCGCCGACGCCATTCTCGCCAAGCTCAACCGACTGCCTGTACCTTCCGTTTGAGCCAGTGCACTAGCGCCGTAAGCAGATTTTTTGTTATGACGTGCGGGTGGCGCGGCGCATGGTGGCAATGCTGCGTTCGTAGCTGTCCGCCAATTCCTGCAGCGTATCGCCCTGCGCGCGCCGTCTGGTGGCCTCTTTCTGTTGGGGGCGGCCCATGTGCTTTCCTTGGGCCTTGGCGCGGCTCCGGCCTTCGGTGGTGCCGGTGTCGGCCCTCCGCGAGGGAGCGGAATTGCGCCTTGGCGTCCACGATCTGCTTGACGATGGCGAACAGGTCGAAGGTCGAGCGCGCCAGGCGGTCGATCCGCGTTACCGTCACCACGTCGCCGGGGGCGAGGGCGGCGAGCATTTTCAGGAGTCCGCGCCGGTCATTGTGCGCGCCCGTTACCTTTTCGCGGTATATCCTGGTGCATCCCGCGCCGCGCAACCGCTCAAGCTGGACGTCGAGCGTTTGCCCGAGGTGCTGACGCGGGCATAGCCGAGGCGCCGGTTTTGCGGGTGAGGTTCGGGCATATCTTACGGAAAAAATAACCCATTGATCCGGCTGGCTCAAGCACCTTCAGGTAAGACTTGACCCAAACGACCGGCAGTTCGGTCAGGCCATGAATGCAGTCAGGGTCAGCCAGGCGCTGAGCGCAAAGGCTGCGGCCATGTAGAGGGGGAACCGTTCCGGGTAGCGCAGCGTCCGGTAAAAGCCGGCGAGCGCGCGCGGCGGCATCGCCATCAGCGCAATGCCCTTGATCAGCGTCAACCAACCCAACACCGTCACGGCCACGGGCAGCGCGCCGCCTGACCAAACGTTGTGGCCAACAACCACGGCGACGCCGCCGGCCAAGGTAGAGATGCCTGTAACAAGAAGTAGCCCAGGGCTCTCCATCATCGAGTTGATCGCATCCAGGGAGGCCTTGCGCCTGACCAGGAGGACGGCACACATCAAGAGACAGAAAAGACCTAGAAACCTTCCCAGAAAGACAGTTAGCGGCGACATGGATCCTTCATCCTCAACGCATGATTTCTCGGGAGTGTCCTCGGCCGTATGCGCTCTTGACCGACATTTCCCAACGCCTTCGCGCCAAGGGTTCTCAATCGGAAGAACGGTGATAAATTCGCGGGTTCGGAGAAGCGGTGATCCTTGAGCTAAGTGTCGACGAGCGCCTCCACAACGCCTTCAGTATTGGCCCTTCCGTGCCGAGCGCGTGCAAGGCCCGGCCGAACTGGGTCATCCCTGCTGCACCAGGCCTCGAGATAGGCGCGGGCGGCGTAGAAATAAGCGAAAGCCGACTTGTCTAATGGCGGTGGCGGCGTGCCCGTCGGTGGCAGCCGCGGATATGCCGGCGCTAGCGGCGGCCAGATCGCTCCCGGCGGTGCGGCTGGCGGTGCCGGAATGATCGCATGGCTGATCGTCGGCGGCGGCCACACGCCCGGTATTTTGCCGCCGAGGCCTTGTCCTTCTGCTAGTAACCGTGATACGATAGGCATTCAACCTGATGTCGCCCGCCTCGGGAGATATCTTTAAGTTCAAGGGACGATCAGCGGTCATGGGTTTGTTCAAACACAGCCTACTTGCCATGGGAGCTGTTTTCGCCTTGGCGGGCCCAGCCGCCGCGATCCCGGTTACATGGCAGCTGCAAAACGCTGTCTTCGAGAATGGAAGGACCGCCTCTGGGTCTTTCGTGTTCGACGCGGACCTCAATATTTACAGCAACATAGATATCAACACGATGTCTTCGCCGACCAATCACTATGGGATTCCAGACCCGCCTTTTTTGCCTTTAGACCCCACCTCTTGGTCGCGGTAACGGGTGTACTGGCGGATTATACAGGTACGCCGGGTTTGGTCCTTGGTTGGGCCTCGCCTCTATCCAATGCGGGCGGCACTGTGCCGTTTAGCCTCGAAGGCCTATCTTCTGAGGGCACATGCCTTAGCGTGAATTGCGACATAATATCTAGCCTTCCGAACTCTTTCTTTGTGTCAGGCGAGGTGGTCGCAGCACCAGCAGCAGTCCCGGAACCCGCGTCGTTGACGCTGCTGGCGGTTGGCCTGTTTGGGGTAGCGCTCGGACGGCGTCAGTTGCGGACGGTCCGTCGCCGATAAGATGGGTTAACGGGAGCGTGCCCTCCCCGCTGGCTCGCTGACCTCATGGCTGGAGCTGGCTCCTTTTTTTGGCGGCACCGGGAGCCCCTGGTCGGAATACTCCATTCCCGGCAAGCCCTGGTCAGTATAGGGCGGTGGTGTACCGCGAGCACCGAATTCACCGTCCCCACAACCGAACCGACCAGCGACAGGTATCGCCAGTTCCAGTTGCCTTGCCGGCGATGTGGATGCCTCGGATTTTAACGAAGGAGAAGGACGATGCTGGCAATCACTGACCTGAACGCTGAGTTTGCAAAGCTGAAGATGTCGCGTGGCCGGACGTCGCAGACGACGGCAGCGGAGCGAGAGGAAAGCGGTTAATAGGGACTAGGGCATGTCGTCAATTATTGTGGGTTTGCACGTAACGCGAGTCAAGATGTAGATCATGATTAGTAAAAAGAGTCTACCGCGGCGGCAATTGATGTGATTTATGGAGGGTCGGCTGCGCACAAGGCTGACTCATGACCCGGTATGGACTGCGCGATGATGAATGGGAGCGAATAAAAGGCCTGCTTCCTGGGAAAGTCGGGGATGTCGGCGTCACCGCCCAAGACAATCGCCGATGCGTCGAAGCGGTTCTCTATCGCTACCGCGCCGGGATTCCATGGCGCGATCTGCCGGAACGCTTTGGCGGCTGGAAGAACACACACCGGCGGTTCAGCCGCTGGGCCAAAAGTAAGCGCTCGGTGAAGGACGCCTGCCGCCGGCCGCCGCGTGGCGCGATGATTGGGGCATGGCAGAGACAACAACGGAAGTGTCCATTATCGGGTTAGTGGACACTACTCAAAGACCTGGCAAACCCAAGCGTCGGCAGTGGACCGAGGCGTTTAAGCGTCGGATTGTGGCCGAGACGCTGGAGCCGGGCGCGTCGGTGTCGATCGTGGCGCGGCGTCATGATGTGAACGCCAACCAGCTGTTCAAATGGCGGCGTGAGATGGCGCCGGAGCAGCCGGCTGCGGCGGAGCAAAGCGGCACTATGCTGCCGGTGGAGATCGCGCCGGAAGCGGGGGAACCTCGCCCGCGAGCGCGGCGCAGCGGCACGATCGAGATCACCTTGGCCGGCGGCGCGCGGGTATGCGTGCGCGGCGAGGTGCCGCCGGAGACGCTGCGGCAGGTGATCGAGCTGCTGCGGTGATCGGCTTGCCGGCGGGCACGCGGGTCTGGCTGGCGGCGGGCGCCACCGATATGCGCAAGGGCTTCGACAGCCTGGCGGCGCAGGCGCAGAGCGTTCTTGGACAAGACCCGTTTTCGGGTCACGTATTCTGCTTCCGGGGCCGCCGCGGCGATCTGATCAAGTTGCTGTGGTGGGATGGTGACGGGCTGTGCCTATTCGCCAAACGGCTGGAACGGGGCCGATTCGTGTGGCCGCGCGCCGATGAGGGCGTGGCGGTGCTGACGCGGGCGCAACTGTCGATGCTGCTGGAAGGGATCGACTGGCGGATGCCGCGGCGAACCTGGCGTCCGGAGCTGGCCGGCTGAGGCGGACTGCGACAGATTGACTTAACCAGCGGAGTAGGCGCGCCAAGCCGTTGCCGATCTGCTCCAATCGTCGCGTGACGATCGCGTCCGAGAGCCTGCCCGACGACATCGATGCGCTGAAGCGCATCATCGCCGACATGGCGCGCGACGCGGTCGGGGCGAAGGCCGAGATCGCCAAATTGAAGTTCCAGCTGGCGCGCTACCGGCGGGCCGAGTTCGGGCGCTCGTCGGAGAAGCTGTCGCGCGAGGTCGAGCAGCTCGAGCTGGCGATCGAGGCGCTGGAAACCGATCAGGCCGAGAGGCTGGCCACCGCTTCGCCGATCGTGGCGGCGGCAATCGAGGAAGCGGTCGACAAGCAGAAGCCGGCGCGCCGGCCATTGCCCGAGCATCTGCCGCGCGAGGAGGTTCTGCATCCGGCGGCCTGCGGCTGCCCCAACTGTGGCGGTGCGTTGCGCCGGATTGGTGAGGACGTGACCGAGACCCTCGACTATGTGCCGGGGGCTTCAAAGTCATTCGGCATGTGCGCGAGAAGCTGTCGTGCCGGGCCTGCGACACGGTGATCGCGGCGCCGGCGCCGGATCACGCGATCGCCCGCGGCCGCGCCGGGGCGGGACTGCTGGCGCACATCGTCGTGTCCAAGTTCGACGATCACTTGCCCTTGTATCGTCAGGCTGAGATCTTCGCCCGCGGCGGCGTCAGCCTGGAGACCTCTACCCTGTCCGGCTGGGTCGGCGCGACGGCGGCGGCGCTGAAGCCGCTGGTCGACGCGTTGGCCGCCGATGTGATGGGATCGGACACTCTGCACGTCGACGACACGCCGGTGCCGGTGTTGGCGCAGGACCGGCAAAACCAAGACCGGGCGGCTGTGGACCTATGTTCGCGACGAGCGGCCTTTCGCCGGCTCCCGCCCGCCGGCGGCGCTGTTCTTTTATTCGCCCGATCGCAAGGGCAAGCACCCAAAGGCGCATTTGGGGACTTCGGCGGCGTCATCCATGCCGACGGCT
>CAWAFE010000054.1:0-102687 GCA_963781215.1 uncultured Alphaproteobacteria bacterium | reverse complement strand
GAGCGCTAGTCCACGACCCAAGCGCCCGTTCTTCATCCGTACCTGTCTGAGGGGAACCAAGAGCGCCAGAGCATCGCCGATTGGCCGATCACCAGGAGCGATGTGAGTTTCGGTCGACATCAACGGCAGGAAAACCAGACCCTGGTCGGGTGTTTCTTAATCGGCATTTCCTCAGAGCGCATCCGCGACGCGGGGCTCCTGCCCGATGCTCTGCGACGCCACATCCATCATCCGCCTCACGGGCGAAGGCCGGTGTCCAGCATGGGTCCCGGCCTGCGCCGGGAAGACGGGGAAGCACCCTCACATCCTTCTCAACGTAATGTCGCATGATTTCTCAGACAATTCACTGGTCTAACCGCGCGTTACCAGAGTTATGCAACCATCGGCCTGCGCAATGCCGTCGGTCCCGACGACCGATCGATCTCGTCGAGCAGTGCTTTTGCTTCCTTGAGGTCTTGTGTGTCGAAACCCTCGGTGAACCAGCCGTAGACGGGTGTGAGAAAATCGTGGGCTTCGGTGTGGCGACCCTGGTCCCGGCGGAGCCGGGCAAGGCTCGCCGCGGCGCGCAATTCCCAGAGCTTGGCCCCCTGCGCCTGAGCGATGCTCAGGGCTTTGTGATAGAATTTTTCAGCGGCTTTGGGATACCCTTGCCGCAGCAGCAACCGGCCTTTTTGTCTGTTTAGCTCTGCAGCGAAAAAGCGCTCCCCTGTCCGCTCGACTATTTGTAATGCGTCGTCCAACAGGGTCAGGCCCTCGTCAGTTTGCCCTGCGATCTCACGTGCCGCGGACAAGAGAGCGGTATTGTGGGGCGTCCACACCGACCCAACGGCGCGGCAAGCAGCCGAACCGCTCCGCAGGAGGGACGTCCCCTCCCTCACGTCGCCATTCTTGACCCTGACCCAGCCGTGATGGATCGTTGCTTGCGCATGCCAGGAGGGAAAACCCTGCTCGGTTGCCACCGCGGCCAGCTGGCTCGCCCACTCATCCAAGGCTGTGTCGTCTCCGAGGAGCGAAAGCAGCCTTGCGCCCATCGCCAAGCTCACCGTCAAAGACGGCGGATGAGCCTGTCTGCGAGCCTCGGCGATTGCTGCGTTGCACCGTGCTAATGCCTGGTCAGAAAAGCCGAGACAAAAAAGGACGATCCCCAAGATCGCCTGCGAGTTCACGTGGGGGTGGATTCCGGACTGTTGGACAAGCGAGCGGTGGGAAATCGGATTATAAAGCGCAAGAGCCGCTTCCAGATGCGATCGGGACGGAGCAAACTTGCCGGCAAGCATCAGGTTTCGACCGGCGGAGTTGTGACTCAGGACGAGCCCACCTAAATCGTTGCGCTGGCGGCTGAGGCGCAGCAAATCCTCGTCCAGGTGCTGTGCCAGATCGAGTTCGCCACGGGCGGCGTGATGGAGAGACTGCCCATAGGGAACCTGAAGGTACTCAGGGGGAGAACCGAGCTGCTCCCACAGCTCGCGGGCGCGAGCGAAGGCCTGGCCCGATTCCGCCGCTGCTTGGCCTTTGGCGTATGCAAAGACCGCACCCAACGCACCGCGGAGTTCAAGTTCCTGCCGCTGGCGTTCAGGCGTGTCCGCCAGCCGCGCCAGCTGCTCCAGCCCCTTTTGCAATTGCGCGACCGCCTCCGCCATCGCCGAGCGGGCGGCGGACCTCCGACCGGCCTTGCCCCAGCAGGCGACGGATTTTTCAACGAGCCCGGCCTCGGCATAATGTTGCGCGAACAGCTCGGGCTGGGTGTCCACCATTTCGGGCGACAGGGTCTCGAGCTCTTCGGCGATCCGCGCATGTAATTGCCGGCGAGAGCCGCGCGGCAGGCTGCCGTGCGCCGTGTCCTGCACCAGGGCATGTTTGAAGGCATAAATTGAATCTGGCGCCACGCCGCGCTGAAGAACCAGCTCGGCGGCGACGAGTCGAGCCAGGGAAGTCTGCAGCTCCTCCTCGGAAAGACGAGAGACCGCTTGGAGCAATTCGTAGGAGAACTCGCGTCCGATGGCCGCGCCGACTTGCGCCACATGACGCACCGAGAAAAGGCGGTCGAGCCGCGCCATCAGCGAGTCGTGCAGGTTGGTCGGAATCGCGAATGGCGGCAGCGTCCCATCGAGAACGTAGCGATCCGCCTCCTCGCGCAGAAGACCGCTCTCCAGGACGCTCTTGGTCAATTCCTCGACGAACAACGGCACGCCGTCGGTGCGGTCGGCGATCTGGGCGACAACCTGGTCGGGCAACGCCTTGCCCCCGGCGATCTGCTCGATCAAAACGGTCCGGTCGTGCCGGTCCAGGCGATTGAGCGCCAGCATCGTTACTCGCGGCTGCCCGGTCCAGGACGGCTGGAACTCGGATCGGAACGTCACGATCAATAACACCGGCAGACCGCGCACGCGCTCGACGGTGAGGTCGAGCAGCTCGCGCGAGGTCGGGTCGATCCAATGCGCGTCCTCAAAAACCATGACCACCGGTTGCCGGCGCGCCAGATTTTCGAGCTGCTGTAGGAGTGCGGCCAAAATCCTCTCCTTCTTCCGCCGCGGGTTGAGGTTCGGGAGCGGGTGGCGCTCCAAAGCCGGCAATGACATGAGATCGACGAGGAGCGCCACATCCTCGTCGGTCGGCGCGGTGCGGGCGAGCAAGGCCTCAAGCTTCTCCAACCGGGAAGCGGGCGGATCATCGCGCGCGAAGCCCGACACCCGCCCGAGTTGGTCGATGAACGGAAACAGCGCGCTGTCCTGGTGAAAGGGCGAGCAGTGGAATCGCAGGCGGAGATACGGCTCCGGGGGGAGCCGCTCGGTAAGTGCCTCGACGATGCGCGACTTGCCAAGACCCGGTTCGCCGGAGACCAGCACGATCTGGCCGTTCCCTGACTTAGCGCACGCCCAGCGGCGCAGCAGCAGGTCGATCTCCTCGTCGCGTCCTACCAGTCGGGTCAGCGCTGGTCCGCGCAATGCCTCAAACCGACTTTCGACGAGACTCGGATGGAGCACCTGCCAAGCCGACACCGGGGCAGGGACGCCCTCTACCTCGATGGCGCGATATTCGAACAGCTCGCCGACCAGCCGCCGCGTACTTTCGGCGATCACCACGGAATTAAGCCCGCCGATATCTCGAAGACGGGCGGCGAGGCTCGGCGCCTCGCCCACCACGCTCGGTTCCAATGAACCGTCGCGCCCGATCCGATCCCCGACAACGGCCACGCCGGTTGCGATGCCGGCGCGGGTCCGGAGCCCTTCGCCGGGTTCGAGTTGGATAACAGTGTCGGTGAGGATCAAGGCACAGCGGATCGCCCGTTCGGCATCGTCCTCGTGAGCGCGAGGATAGCCGAAATAGACCGACACGCCGTCGCTCAAATCTTTTGCAACGAAGCCTGCGTATTGGGTGACGATTTTTGAAACGGTGAAATGATATCGGGCAAGCAAATCGTGCAAGTCTTCGGGATCGAGGCGCGAGGCCAATGCCGTCGATTCGGCGAGATTGCACGACATTACGGTCAACTGGCGCCGTGCGATGGCAATTGGCGGCCATTGGGCTGACGCGAGCCTCTCCGAGGCGACATTGGCCAGGCCATCTTCTTCGTGTTCTTCGCGCACGACGCCGATAAAACGGAATCCGTTGCCGTGCGATGTCCGGATCAGACGTTGTTCCACCCCGCTGTCGCCGATCGCGCCGCGCGCGGCATTGATCCGGGTGCTGAGCGTCGATTCCGAAACGATCCGTCCGTTCCATACGGCGGCGAGCAGGTCGTCCTTGCTGACGACCCGCTCCCGGTTGCGCATCAGGTAGGCGAGGACATTGAAAACCTGCGGCTGGGTGGCGATCAGAGCGCCTCCGCACCGCAGTTCGCGCCGTGCCGTGTCCAGCGAGTAATTTTCAAAGCAGTAGAGCATCGGAAGATTCCAGGCGACGAGGGGACTCGAACTCAACTCGCGCGTCACGAGAGCCTGGGCACAATGGTGTCATTGTGCCCACTTATGTGTGAAATAGTTCACACAAAATTAAGAAGATTATCGACCCGGCGCCGATCACGATGCGCCGCGGCAACGCGCAGGCGACGCTTTTCGGTTTTGGCGATCAAGGTGGCGCGGTCGCCGCGCCGGTGGAGCTTTCCGCCCGGCGCGCCGTTTGCCGGATTTTCGCGTCGGCCTTCTCTCAGGCCGCCGCTCGCGTCAGGCGGCTGGCGCGATAACGCAGAACCCGCCAAGCGCAACGGCCCGCCGCGCGTGCGAGCCGGCCGTGCGGATAGAGCCCCAGGGTCTTGAAGACCAGGGTGGTGGCGCGGGCGACGTGGCGCTCGCGGTAGAGCCCATAGGCACGGCGCGCATAGGCGCGGCCGCATCGGCGCCGGTCATAGGGCAGCGCTCCTTCGTTGGCCGCGTAATAGGCGTAGGCGAGTTCGTCGTCGTCGGTTTCGGCGATGCGTCCGAGGGCGACGCGCACCCGCCGCCAGAACCCGATGGCTCGCGCTCGAAGCAACGCGTCCAGCTACCGGTGAAAGAGCTTGTAGTGGCGGATCTCGTCGGCCGCGATGCGGCGGCAGATCTCCTTCAGCACCGGCTCGCGGGCCGCGTCGCGCAGCGCGGTGTAGTACGAGCTGGTTCCGACCTCGACCATGCAGCGCGCGACCATTTCGCCGGCGCGCGAGCCGCGGCGCGAGACATCGCTGTCGAAATTCACCCGGTAGCCGGCCTGAAAGCGGCGGAAGGCGGCGGCGGCATCGAATTCGGGATCGGCCAGCTCGGCCCAACGCCCAAGCGCCCGCCCATGCTGAACCTCCTCCGCCCCCCAGCGTCGCGCGGTCTCCTGAAAGCCCGGGTCGTCGGCGAAGATCCGGCACAGGTGATGCGCGTAGGCGGCGCCATTCAATTCGACGAGGCTCGCCGCCTTGACCACCCGCACGATCTCGGCGTCGATCTCGCGCGGGTCGAACCGGTCCCAGGGAATATCATCGAGCGTCCAACAACCCATACAGTCCATTATAGGGTGGCGGACGAATAGCCAAAAGGTTGCGTCAATGGGCGGCGGCGAGCGCCTGGAGCTTGGCCTGGGCGACGGCCTGGTCGCGTTCGAGGCCGTGGAGCTCGGCGAGGAGGCGGTCGCGGTCGATGCCGGTCGCGCGCCCGACTTGCTCGCGCAGGCTCGGGAGATTGCCTTCGATCTCCTGCAACTCGGCTTCGATGGCACCACGGTCGAGATCGTCGGGCGAGATCGCCTCGTCGGCGAGGATCGTGCAGCGCTCCGGCGTCACCTCGGCGATACCGCCGATGACGAAGATGCGCTGAACGATCGTCTGCCCCTCGTAGATGTCGATCGTCCCTGGGCGGATCGTCGAGATCAGCGGCGCATGGCCGGGAAGAACGCCGAAATTGCCCTCGGTGCCGGGCACCACGACCATGTCGGCCGGCTGGGAGAACAGCAGGCGTTCCGGCGTCACCAGCTCGAGCTCGATGCGATCCGGCATCAGGCCGCCTCGGCTGCCATCTTTCGCGCCTTCTCGACCGCCTCGTCGATCGTGCCGACCATGTAGAAGGCGCTCTCCGGCATGTCGTCGTGGTCGCCGGCAACGATCCCCTTGAAGCCTTTGATCGTCTCGTCGAGGTTGACGAACACCCCGGGCGTGCCGGTGAACACCTCGGCGACGTGGAAGGGCTGCGACAGAAAGCGCTGGATTTTGCGGGCGCGGGCGACGGTCAGCTTGTCCTCCTCGCTGAGCTCGTCCATCCCCAAGATCGCGATGATGTCCTGCAGCGATTTGTAGGTCTGCAAGACGCGCTGCACGTCGCGCGCCACCTGGTAGTGGTCGTCGCCGACCACCCGCGGGTCGAGCATCCGCGACGTCGAATCGAGCGGATCGACCGCCGGGTAGATGCCGAGCTCGGCGATCTGCCGTGAGAGCACGGTCGTCGCGTCGAGATGGGCAAACGAGGTGGCCGGCGCCGGGTCGGTCAAATCGTCGGCCGGCACATAGATCGCCTGAACCGAGGTGATCGAGCCCTTCTTGGTCGTGGTGATCCGCTCCTGCAGGGTCCCCATGTCGGTCGCCAAGGTCGGCTGATAGCCGACCGCCGAGGGAATGCGCCCCAACAGCGCCGACACTTCCGAGCCCGCCTGCGTGAAGCGGAAGATGTTGTCGACGAAGAACAGCACGTCCTGGCCTTCCTCGTCGCGGAAATATTCGGCGACGGTGAGGCCCGAAAGGCCGACGCGGGCCCGCGCCCCCGGCGGCTCGTTCATCTGGCCATAGACGAGGGCCGCCTTCGAGCCCGGCCCGTCCTTGGTGATGACCCCCAATTCCATCATCTCGTGGTAGAGGTCGTTGCCCTCGCGGGTGCGCTCGCCGACCCCGGCGAAGACCGAGTAGCCGCCATGCGCCTTGGCGATGTTGTTGATCAATTCCATGATGATCACGGTCTTGCCGACCCCGGCGCCGCCGAACAGGCCGACCTTGCCGCCCCTGGCGTACGGCGCCAACAGGTCGACCACCTTGATCCCGGTGACCAGGATCTGCGCCTCGGTCGACTGGTCGATGAACAGCGGCGCCGGCCGATGAATCGGCATGCGCAGCTTGGTCTCGATCGGGCCGCGCTCGTCGACCGGCTCGCCGATAACGTTGAGGATGCGGCCCAGAGTCTCGGGGCCGACCGGCATCATGATCGGCCCGCCGGTGTCGACTGCCTGGGCGCCGCGCACCAGCCCGTCGGTGGTGTCCATCGCGACCGTGCGCACGGTGTTTTCGCCGAGCTGCTGCGCCACTTCGAGAACCAGGGTGCGGCCGCCGTGGTCGACGGTGCAGCGCGCTCAGGATCGCCGGCAGATTCGCCGTCGAAATGCACATCGACGACCGCGCCGATGATCTGGGTAATGGTGCCGATGGTGTTCCTGGCCATGCTCAGCAATTCCCTATTCGATCTCGCGGGTCCGGGCGGTACCGGATTCGAGGTTGTCATGGCCGGGCCATGACGGTTGTACCAGCTACGCCATTACTGGGCCTCGGTCACAGCGCCTCGGCGCCGGAGATGATCTCGATCAGCTCCTTGGTGATGGCGGCCTGGCGGGTGCGGTTGTAGTTGAGGGTCAGCCGGTCGATCATATCGCCGGCGTTGCGTGTGGCGTTGTCCATCGCCGTCATCCGGGCCCCCTGCTCGCTCGCCGCGTTTTCGAGGAGCGCGGTGAAGATCTGAACGGCGAGGTTCTTCGGCAGCAGCTCGCCGAGGATCTCCTCTTCCGAGGGCTCGAATTCGTAGACGGCGCCCGCGGCCAGCCCGGGTTCGGCCTCGACGGCGCCAGATGCCGGCGCGAACGGGATCAGCTGCTGCGTGGTAATGATCTGGGTAATCGCCGAGCGGAAGCGGTTGTAGACGATCGTGCAGACATCGAAGCGGCCATCCTGGTAGAGAAGAAGAACGCGCTCGGCGATGTCGCGGGCTTCGTCGAAAGTGAGCCGCCGGCGGCCGATCTCGGTCAGGCTGTCGTGGATCATCCGCCCGAAGTCGCGGCGCAGCCCGTCGCGCCCCTTGCGGCCGATGGTCAGGATCATGACGGTCCTGCCCGCCGCTTCGAGGTCGCGGATGCGCCGCCTCGCCTCGCGCAGGATCGAGGCGTTGAAGCCGCCGGCGAGACCGCGGTCCGAGCTCGCGACGACCAGCAGGTGGGTCTGGTCCCGGCCGGTGCCGACGAGCAGCGGCGGCGCCCCGGGCATCCCGGCCATGCCGCTGGCGAGCGAGGCCAGCACGCGCTCCATCCGCTGCGCGTAGGGCCGCGCCGCTTCGGCCTGCTCCACCGCGCGGCGCAGCCGCGAGGCCGCGACCACTTTCATCGCCGCGGTGATCTTTTGGGTCGACCGGACGCTGCGGATGCGAACCCGCAGGTCCTTCAGGCTCGGCATCCCGCTCGCCTCGAGCTATGCGAAGGTCTTGACGACACCGTCGAGGGCTTCGCCGAGCGCCTTCTCGGCGGTGGGCGAGATTTCGCCCTCGTCGCGGATCGCCGTAAGCACCTCCGGCCGCGTCGTCCGGATTTCGCTCAGCATCGCCGCCTCGAACCGGACCACGTCGCCGATCTCGATGGTGTCGAGATAGCCGCGCGTGCCGGCAAAGATCGAGACGACCTGCTCCTCGACCGGGACCGGGGCGAATTGCGGCTGCTTCAGCAATTCGGTCAGCCGCGCGCCGCGGGCCAGCAGGCGCTGCGTCGACGCGTCGAGATCGGAAGCGAACTGGGCAAAGCTCGCCATCTCGCGGTACTGCGCGAGCTCCAGCTTGATGCGGCCGGCGACCTGCTTCATCGCCTTGATCTGCGCCGCCGAGCCGACCCGGCTGACCGACAGCCCGACATTGATCGCGGGCCGGATGCCGCGATAGAACAATTCGGTTTCGAGAAAGATCTGGCCGTCGGTGATCGAGATGACGTTGGTCGGGATGTAGGCCGAAACGTCGCCGGCCTGGGTTTCGATCACCGGCAACGCTGTCAGCGAGCCGCTGCCGTGCTCCTCGTTCATTTTGGCCGCCCGCTCCAGGAGCCGGGAGTGAAGGTAGAATACGTCGCCGGGATAGGCCTCGCGGCCCGGTGGCCGGCGCAGCAGCAGCGACATCTGGCGATAGGCCACCGCATGCTTCGACAAATCGTCGTAGATCATCACCGCATGCATGCCGTTGTCACGGAAGTATTCGCCCATCGCGCAACCGGCATAGGGCGCGATGAATTGCAAGGGGGCCGGCTCGGAAGCGGTCGCGGCCACCACGATCGAGTATTTGAGCGCGTCGTAATCCTGCAAAGTCTTGACGATCTGAGCCACGGTTGAGCGCTTTTGGCCGATCGCGACATAGATGCAATAGAGCTTCGACTTCTCGTCTGTGCCGGCGTTGACCTGCTTCTGGTTGAGGATCGCGTCGATCGCGAGGGCGGTCTTGCCGGTCTGGCGGTCGCCGATGATCAGCTCGCGCTGGCCGCGCCCGATCGGCACCAGCGAGTCGATCGCCTTCAAGCCGGTCTGCACCGGCTCGTGCACCGAGCGGCGCGGGATGATGCCCGGCGCCTTGACCTCGACCCGGCCTCGGGTCACGTCGACGAGCGGCCCCTTGCCGTCGATCGGCTCGCCCAGCGCATCGACGACGCGGCCGAGGAGCCCGCGGCCGACCGGCACGTCGACGATGGCGCCGGTGCGCTTGACGATGTCGCCCTCACCGATGCCGCTGTCCTCGCCGAAGATCACGACGCCGACATTGTCGCTTTCGAGGTTGAGGGCCATACCCCTGACCCCGTTCGGGAACTCGACCATCTCGCCGGCCTGGACCTTGTCGAGGCCGTAGATGCGGGCGATGCCGTCGCCGATCGACAGCACCTGGCCGACCTCGGCGACATCAGCCTCGTTGCCGAAATTGGCGATCTGCTGCTTGAGAATCGCCGAAATCTCCGCCGCACGAATTTCCATTGAAAGCCTTTCGTCCCCTCGTCTGGGTTAGTTCATCATGTCCCGGCCGCCGCGTGAAAGCGCTCTCCGCTACGCAACGCCCTTCATCGCCAATTGCAGCCGGTGCAATCGGCTGCGCAGCGAGCCGTCGACCAGCTGCGAGCCGACCTTGACGATCATGCCGCCGATCAGGGCGGGGTCGACCCGGACATCGACCGAAACGCGACGGCCGATGGTGCGGCGCAGCTGCTCGCTCAGCGCCCCGAGCTGGGCCTCGCTCAGCGGCTGCGCCGCGGTGACCTCGGCGGTAACCTCGCCGCGGCGCTCGGCGAGCTTCTTCAGAAAGGCCTCGATCATAGCCGGGACGGCGAAGAGGCGACGGTTGCGCGCGACGACGGCGAGAAAGTCGCGGACCAGTCGCGACAGGCCGGCCTCCTGCGCGAGCGCGGCGATCGCCCCGCCCTGCCTTTCGCGCGACAGGATCGGGCTGCGCACCAGCCGCAACAGGTCCGGGCTCGCCGCCAGCATCCCGCGCAATTGGCGCAGATCGCCGGCGACCGCGTCGAGCGCCCGCGTTTCGTCGGCGAGATCGAACAATGCCGCGGCATAACGCTCAGCCAAGGCGGACACGCCGGTCGTTTCGGAAGCCAATCTACGACGATCCTCGATGGCCGCGTCGGCGCAAAGGCCGCCGCAGCATTTCCTTTGTCGGGATAGGGAGCACGGCGCGGCACCGCCACCATGGCACAGCGCCGGAGCTTTCCCTAACACAGCCCCGCAGCCCTTGCAACCGCCGGCTTTTCGCCGCTGGCGCCGCGCGATCGCCGCGGTGGGCGGGGGACGGTCAGGGCGGTCAGCCGGCCGCCCCTGAACGCGCTTTCCTCCAGGTTCGTGACGCTAAAGAAAACCATAGCGCCCGGGATCCGTTCGGATCTGGACCGAGCCGGATACGGCTTCGGTGTGAGACCCTTGTCGGCATCAACCGAACACCCGATGTGGCGTTAGTGCCACTGGTCGACGCACACTATCTAGTATCGCAGTCGTTGATGTGTTAAGGGGACTCCGGTTTGGCCCGGCTCTGGGCTATCCAGCTACCGGCGGAGCAACCCTGTGAAGCAGCAAGGCAGCGACGAGCGAGGGCCGCCTGCTCCTACCCTGCCCCTCCTCAAACGGGTCGGCTCCGCAATTGAGCCGGCGCGGGCGTGTCCGCTGATTCGCCGCGCCGCTTCCGTCGATCTGGGAAAGTTTGCCGCAGACCGCAAATTTGGAACCATTCTCGCCGATCCGCCGTGGCGGTTCGCAAACCGTACCGGGAAGATGGCCCCGGAGCACCGCCGCCTCTCGCGTTACGGCACGCTAACGGGAGATGAGATAGCGGCACTCCCCGTCTCCGAATGCCGCGGCGCAGACCGCACACCTTTATCTGTGGGTGCCGAATGCGCTTCTGCCCGAGGGGCTGCGGGTGATGTCGGCATGGGGGTTTGAGTACAAGACGAACATCGTCTGGCATAAGCTGCGCAAAGACGGCGGCTCGGACGGGCGCGGCGTCGGGTTCTATTTTCGCAACGTGACAGAGCTGATCTTGTTCGGGGTTCGCGGCAAGAATGCTCGGACACTTGCTCCGGGCCGACGTCAGGTCAATTACGTGGGCACGCGAAAGCGGGAGCATTCCCGAAAGCCCGATGAGCAGTATGAGATCATCGAGGCATGCAGCCCCGGTCCGCGCCTGGAGCTCTTTGCCAGGGGCACGCGAAACGACTGGCATGTGTGGGGGAACGAGGCCATCGAAGGCTATGAGCCGACTTGGCCCACCTATGATTACAAGTCTGTGACAGAGCGCGAGTCGGCTGCCTGAATTCACAGAAAGCTGTAAGGGTGGATGTCGACCTCGAGCCGGGCGAGCCGGCGGCGCTGATGGTCGAGAGCCAATTCTTTCCTTTTACCGAGCCCGACACGTGAGCGCCTCCGCACAACGCGGCAGCAAACGGGCGCTCCTCCCGATACAGTCGGCAAACGTGGGCCTCGACCGCATTACCTGCGTATCGTCAGGGCGCCATTCTTGATTTCGACAGTGCTCATGCGCTCGAGAAAGCGCATGCCGAGCAGAGGGTTCGAGAGCTCGCCGTCATCCACCAGCGCCGGCACATCGGTCACCACGATCGGCCCGATCGCGAGCTCTCGCAGCCGCACCGAAGCGGCGCGCGCCGACCCGTTCGCCGTCAACACGGTGCGATCAAAGCGAAGCGCCGCCGGATCGAAACCGAGGCGACTCGCATCGGCCTTGCTCAAAGCGATCGAGCTTGCGCCAGTGTCGACGAGAAAACGGAGTTCTGACGCCGTTGGCGCGGGCATCGATCCAGAAGTGGCCATCCGACGCGGCAGGAAAGCTCACGGTTTCCGGGTCGAGCCGATAGCCGCGGGAAGGAACCAGGATCGCCAGCAACCGATCGCCAGCCTCGCTGATCTCGTACCGGTAGCCGTAGCCCAGCACCAGCAACAGCGCGAGCCCGAGCCACGCCCCGAAATGGCGGGCCAGCGCCGAGAGGCTTTCGCGCCGAGCTGCGAGGTATGCGAGGAGAACAGTGCCGATCAGAATATAGCCGGCCATGTACGCCCCGCCTGCCGGGCTGCGCGGCCACGGCATGTCGAGAGCCGTAATTCCGGCAGCGATGGCCAGGCCGACGAGGGATAGCACCAACAGCCGCCGACCGAAGCGGTGGCGTGGCGGGGCTCTGCCCCATGGTCGAGGAGCTTCCGCTTTTCTCTTTCTCCGATCGAGCATGGTGGCATCCTCGCGGCATTTATGCTTGAGACACGGCAAATACGGTGAATTGATCCAACGAAAATGATCTCCAAATTCAGTGATAATACTACATGAAGCTGTAAGGGTCGATGTCGACCTGGACCCGGGCGGAGCCGCCGAGCCGCACCCGCGAGAGCCATTCGCGCAATACCGCCTGTAGGCTCACCGTCCGTTGCGCCTTGACCAGGAAGCGGCGGCGGTGGCGACCGCGCAGGATGGCGAGCGGTGCCGGCGCCGGGCCCAGTGCCACGACGCCGGGGAGCTGGGGCGCGGCGCGGGCGAGCGCCTGGGCCGCGAAGTCGCAGGCTTCGGCATCGCCGGCGCTGACGATCAGCGCCGCCAGCCGGCCGAAGGGCGGCAGCCCGGCGCCGCGCCTGGAAGCCGCCTCGGCTTCGAGAAACCGGTCGCGGTCGCCGCCGGCCAGCGCCCGCATTACCGGCTGGTCGGGCATATAGGTCTGGATCAGCACCCGGCCCTTGTGCTCGGCTCGGCCGGCGCGGCCGCCGACCTGATGCAACAGCTGATAGGTCCGCTCGGCCGCCCGCAGGTCGCCGCCGGCGAGGCCAAGATCGGCGTCGACGACTCCGACCAGGGTCAGCAGCGGAAAATGATGGCCCTTGGCGACGATCTGGGTCCCGATCAGGATGTCGTAGCGCCGCTCGACCATCGCCTGGGCGAGCTCCGCCGCGGCATGCGGGCCGGGGAGCAGATCGCTGACCATCAAGGCCGCGCGCGCCGCCGGAAACCGCTCGGCCACTTCCTCGCGCAGCCGCTCGACCCCCGGCCCGCATGGCACCAGCGTCCCCGCCGTGACGCATTCCGGGCACAAGGCGGGGACCGGCTCGGCGTGGCCGCAATGATGGCACAAGAGGCGCCGGGTGAAGCGGTGCTCGACCAGCCAGGCGGTACAGCTCGGGCATTGGAAGCGGTGGCCGCAGGACCGGCACAGGGTCAGCGGCGCATATCCCCTCCGGTTCAGAAAAAGGAGCGCCTGCTCGCCGGCAGCCAGGGTCAGGGCGATCTCGGCGACGAGCGGCGGCGACAGGAAATGCGCCCGCTCCATCCGCTCGCGGCGCAGATCGACGAGCCGCACCGCTGGCAGCTCGGCCGCGGCGTGGCGCCGCGGCAGCACGACGCGGTCGTAGCGACCGCGAGCGACATTGACCACGGTTTCGAGCGAGGGGGTGGCGGACGCCAGGATGACCGGGATGCCTGCGAGCGAGGCGCGCAGCACCGCCATGTCGCGCGCCTGATAGCAGACCCCATCCTCCTGCTTGTAGGAGGGGTCGTGCTCCTCGTCGACGACGATCAGCCCGAGCTCCGGGAACGGCAGGAACAGCGCCGAGCGCGCGCCGACGACGACCTGGCCGCGGCCGGCGGCGACCGCGCGCCAGGTGTTGCGGCGCTCGGCCTCGCCGATATCGGAATGCCATTGTGCCGGCAGCGCGCCGAAGCGGCCGCGGAAGCGTTCCAGCCATTGTGCGCCGAGCGCGATTTCCGGCAGCAGCACCAATACCTGCCGCCCGGCGGCGAGTGCCGCCGCGATGGCGGCGAAGTAGGTCTCGGTCTTGCCCGACCCGGTGACCCCGTCGAGCAGGGTGACGCCGAACACGGCCGATTCGACCCGGCCGACGAGCCGGCGCGCCGCGGCCGACTGGTCGGAAGAGAGGCCGGGGCCGGCTAGCCGCCAGTCGGGCAGGGCCGGGCCCGCGGGCTCCGCTGGGACGAGCCGCTCCTCGACGAGGCCGGCGGCGATCAGATCGCGCACCACGCCGGCACTGCACCCGGCGAGCCGCGCCAGTTCGGCGGCCGGCAGCGGCGGCCCATCGCGCAACAGTTCCAGGACCCGCCGGCGCGCTTTGGTCGGCGGCTTCCGCGACGGCGCCTCGCCGAGGGCGGCGATCCCGTCCGGCGACGCAGCGCAGAGGCGGCGTGGCCGCGGCGGCAGCAATGCCTCGGGGACGCTCATCGCCATGCGCAGGACCGCGCCCGGCGGCGCCATCGTGTAGGCGGCGACCCGCTCGACAAAGCGGCGCAGTTCGGGCGGCAGCTTCGGCGCCGGCAATAATTCGAGAAACGGCCTCAGCCGCTCGATCGGCAAATCACGGCCGGCCTCGTCCCAGACCACGCCGACGAGGTTGCGCCCGCCGAGCGGCACCCGGACGAAGCTCCCCGGTTCGGGCGGCGCGGCCGCCACCGGGACGAGGTAGTCAAGCACCTCCGGCAGCGGCAACGGCAACAGCACGCTGACCCGGCGGGCGGGGTCGACGGCGCATTCCTCAGCCGCCGCGGCGGCGGAACTGGCGTGAGGCTCGGGCATCAGCTAAACTCGCTCCTGAATGGGCGCGCGGCAAGTTCCGCTCGGCGCCGTTCGGAGGGGTGCTTTCGGGTGGTTCGCGTATGATCGGATACCGTTCAGCCGTTGTCTTTCCGCCGCGCCCGCGCTTCGGCGCGGCAGGGCAAAGCTAGGAGCCGGCAGTGGCCGATCGGCCGCAAGACCGGCCAAAGCCGCCCCGCGGCAACGGCGCGGCGCCGGCGAGGCCCCCGGAATTGGCGGCCCGCGACGTCATCGCCTATCTGCGCGAGCACCCGGACTTCCTCGACCGGCACCCGAACGCCTTGCAGCTGATGCGGGCCCCGGCAAGGCAGATCGACGACGATGTGCTCGATTTCCAGCAATTCATGTTGGAGCGTCTGCGCCTCGATCTGGGCCGCGTGCAGGACGAGCAGAAAACCCTGATCGCGACCAGCCGCGGCAATCTGACGAGCCAGTGCCGGGTGCACAAGGCGGTGCTGGCGATGCTGCGCGCGCCGAGCTTCGAGCATCTCTTGCAGATTGTCACCACCGACCTCGCCGTGCTGATCGACGTCGATGTCGTCACCCTGGCCGTCGAGAGTGCCGCATCGCGCACGACGCGTCTGCCTATGCATGGCATTCATCTTTTGAAGGCGGGAACCGTCGATACTTTGATCGGCCCCGGCCGCGACGCGCAACTGAGCAACGACATTCAGGGCGACCCGGCGCTATACGCCGCCGCCGCCGGCCTCGTTCGTTCGCAGGCGCTGCTGCGGCTGTCCTTCAGCCGGTCGGCGCCGGTCGGGCTGATGTGCATCGGCACGCGCAATCCCGAGGCGTTCGCGCCTGGCCTCGGGACCGAGCTTTTGATTTTCCTGGCGCGCTCGCTCGAGATCACCATCGCCCAGTGGCTCGATCGCGCCCGGTAGCACCCGACAAGGCGGTCTTTCCGGCATTGCCGGACCCGGTGCCGTTGGCGCGGTTCTCCGCCGCCGAGGATCTGCGCGCGGCGATCGGGCTGTGGATCGCGTGGCTCGCCGGCGAGCGTCGCGCCTCGGCGCATACGGTGGCGGCGTATGGCCGCGACCTCGCTTTCTTTCTCGATTTTCTGACCCTGCATCTGGGCGGGCTCCCTAGCCTTTCTGCGGTCAGCGGGCTGGTCGCCGCCGATTTCCGCGCCTATTTGGCGCACCGCGCGGGCGAAGGATTGGAACGCAGCTCGCTCGCCCGCGGGCTGTCGGTCTTGCGCGGCTTCGTTCGCTTCCTGCAGCGCCGCGGGTTCGCCTCGACGAGTGCGCTCACGGTGCTGCGCGGGCCCAAATTGCCGGCGAGCGTGCCCAAGCCGCTCGGCGTCGACGATGCCGTGGGTGCCGTCGCCGCGGTCGCCGAACTGGCATCTGGCAACTGGCAGGGCAAGCGCGACGCAGCAGTGCTGGCGCTCCTCTATGGCTGCGGGCTGCGGCTCTCCGAGGCGCTCGGCCTCGGCCGGTCCGAAGCGCCGCTCGGCGAGATATTGACCGTCACCGGCAAAGGCCAAAAGCAGCGCCTGCTGCCGGTATTGCCGGCGGTCCGTGCGGCGGTCGACGAGTATGTCGAGGCGTGCCCGCAGGCGCTCGCCAAGGACGGCCCGCTCTTTGTCGGCGCCCGCGGCGGTCCGCTCGGCCCGCGGCACGTGCAACGGCAGATGGAAGCTTTGCGCGGGTTTCTCGGCCTCCCCGAGACGGCGACCCCACATGCGCTGCGGCACAGCTTCGCCACCCACCTGCTGGCCGGCGGCGGTGATCTGCGCGCGATCCAGGAATTGCTCGGCCACGCGAGCCTGTCGACGACACAGCGCTACACTACGGTCGAGACCGAGCGCCTCCTCGCGATCTACGACACCGCCCACCCCCGTGCCCGAAGGGCCGCTCTCTCGCCCGGGTAGCCGGCGCGGCATCGCCAGGAGCCAGAGGCTACAGGCCGGATTCGCCCGGTAGAGGCGCGGTGCTGAGGACGGCGCGGATTTGCTCGTCGGTAGTGGTCTGCCGTGCCGCCATGTTTTGCCGATATTGGTCGTAGGCTTGCTGATCGCCGACATAGATGCAGCCGCACACGGTCGGGTCGGCATAGAGATACTTGGGCTTGCCGTCCGTCGTCCGCATGACGAACCGATGTGGCGGCAGCGATTTTATCGCCGCTATCCGTGCCGGGCTGTCGCCGCGCTTGGGCACAAAGCCCGACGCCGCGAGCATGTCTTCGTTCCCGCCAACCGAAGTTCCGGAACCCGCGCACGCCGTGGCCAGGAGCACCACGGCGATGGAGATCGCGGTCCGGAGGCCGAAGCGGTTGATCGGTCCTGCGTCCTGTCTCGAGGGCGGCGCCGCGCGGCGCGGCCAGAGAATCTGAAGCATCGTCCTCTCCCAAAATCAGGCTCTCCCCACAGGCTATCACGCCGGCCACCAGTCGGCCTTCGTCCTCGACCGAGGAAGGTGCCAACCGTGGGCGCATCGCCTACACTGACGAACCGTCCTTCGCCTCGAACCACCAGCCGGGAGGATCCCGATGCAATACGGTCTCTTTACGATGCCTTCGCACCCGCCCGAGCGCGGCCTTGGGGACGGCCATCGCTGGGACCTCGAAACCCTGCGCCGGGCCGACGAGCTCGGCTTTTCCGAGGCCTGGATCGGCGAGCACCACACCGCACCCTGGGAGCCGCACCCGGCCCCCGACCTGTTGATCGCGCAGGCGCTGATGGAGACCAAGCGCATCCGCCTGGCGCCGGGCGGGTTTCTGCTGCCCTACCATCACCCGGCCGAATTGGCCAATCGCGTTGCGATGCTCGACCACATGGCGCAGGGCCGGCTCAATTTCGGCGTCGCGGCGAGCGGGCTGCCGAGCGACTGGGCGATGTTCAACGTGGACGGCAATGCCGGCCAGCACCGAGAGATGACGCGCGAGGCGCTCGACATCATCCTGAAGCTGTGGGCTGCCGAGGAGCCGTTCGACTATCCCGGCAAATACTGGAAGGTGACCAAGACCGATCTGATGCTGCGCACCTTGCGGCCGCATATCCGGCCATTCCAGAAGCCGCATCCACCGATCGGGGTGGCCGGCGTCAGCAAGGGTTCGGACACCTTGAAGCTCGCCGGCGAGCACGGCTTTCTGCCCATGAGCCTCAACCTCAACCCGACCTATGTCGCCAGCCACTGGGAATCGGTCGAGGAAGGGGCGCGCCGCACCGGGCGCACGCCAGGTCGCGCCGATTGGCGCCTGGTCCGCGAGATCTTCGTCGCCGACAGCGACGCCGAGGCTTGGCGGCTCTCGGTCGGCAGCATGATGGGGCGGATGATGCGCGAATATTTCCTGCCGCTCCTGACCGATGTCGGCGTCATCCAATTCCTCAAGCACGACCCCGAGGTCGCGGACAGCGACGTGACGCCGGAGTATTGCGCGCGGCACAATTGGCTGATCGGCTCGCCCTCGACCGTGGTCGAGAAGATCGAGCGGATGTACGACGAGGTCGGCGGCTTCGGCTCGTTGTTGCTGTTCTGCTTCGACTACAGCGAAAACCCCGACGCTTGGCACGAATCGATGCGTCTGCTGGCGCAGGAGGTGATGCCGAAGGTGGCCCATCTGCTGCCTCGGTAGTTCTCGACGAGGCCCGACGAAATCACCCACAGGGAGGTCGCGATGCATCCTCGAATCGACGCCATGCGGATCAACCCGGGCGCCTACAAGGCCATGCGCGGCCTGCAGTCCTACGTCGACGCAACGAGCCTTGAACCGTCGTTGCGTGAGCTCGTCAACGTCCGCGCCTCGCAAATCAACGCCTGCGCGTTCTGCTTGCAGATGCATCTTGGCAGCGCGCGCAAGGCCGGCGAGGTGCAGCAGCGTCTGGATCTGCTCGAGGCGTGGCGCGAGGCGCCGGTGTTTTCCGCGCGCGAACGCGCTGCGCTCGCATGGACTGAGGCCGTCACCCTGGTGCACGACACTCATGTGCCGGACGACGTCTATGACACGGCCCGGGCGGAATTTTCGGATCAGGAACTGGTCGATCTCACCATGGCGGTGGTGGCGATCAACGGCTGGAATCGCTTGATGGTTTCGTTCCGCATTCCCCCGGCAGTCGCCAGGAACGATTGAGCAGATCCATCGTCATCTCCGAGCCATAGAATATCGTGAAGATATTCCGTTCTCGGCCTTGCCACGGGCTACCCGTCTTGAAAACCCGGTGGGAGCATCGATCTTCGGTGTGGGCCAAGTCCCACTCCCTGACTCGGGAAAGGGAATGGCAATGATCCCGCGGTAGAGCAGGGTCGCGCGCCGCGCGCGGGAGCGATGCTTGCGCGCGGCGGGAGGATGAGGCAGGCTGCCACACCCTTAGCCGGCGTGCGCAGCAGGTATGGCGGATCGGGCGAAACGGAGATGACGGTGGGATTGAGCTCGGGTACAAGAGAGCGCCGCCGCGGCGACGTGCCGGGCGAGGCGGCGAAGAAGAACCCGATGCGCCTCGGCGAGTGATTGCGGCAGGACCGAGAACGGACCCTATCCCGCCACGTTCGCCAGGAGGAGCCTAGTGCAGCCGACCGATATCAGCGTCCCCGACTATTTCCACAAAGTCGTCGATTGCCAGTGGGCCTGCCCGTCGCATACGCCGGTGCCGGAATACATCCGGTTGATCGCCGACCGGCGCTACACCGACGCCTTCATGGTCAACTGGAAGTCGAACGTCTTTCCGGGCATCCTCGGTCGCACCTGCGACCGCCCGTGCGAGCCGGCCTGCCGCCGCGGTCGCGTAGAGAAGGAGCCGGTGGCGATCTGCCGCCTGAAGCGCGTCGCCGCCGACAACAAAGGCGACATCCGCCCCTACCTGCCTGAGATCCCGCGCCAGAAGAACGGCAAACGGATCGCCCTCGTCGGCGCCGGCCCGGCGTCGCTGACGGTCGCCCGCGACCTGATGCCGCTCGGCTACCGCTGTGTGATCTTCGACGGCGACGCTAAGGGCGGCGGCATGATGCGCACCCAGATCCCGCGCTTCCGCCTGCCCGAGAGGGTCACCGACGAGGAGGTCGATCTGGTCCTCGATATGGGGGTCGAAACCCGGTTCGGCGAGCCGGTTAATAGCTTGAAGGCGCTGTTGGCCGAGGATTGGGACGCCGTCTTTGTCGGCTGCGGCGCGCCGCGCGGGCGCGACCTCGACATCCCCGGCCGCGCGGAAGCGGCGGCCAACATCCACATCGGCATCGACTGGCTCTCCAGCGTCTCGTTCGGCCATATCGACAGGATCGGCCGCCGCGTCGTCGTGCTCGGCGGCGGCAACACGGCGATGGATTGCTGCCGCTCGTCGCGCCGGCTGGGCGGCAAGGAGGTCACCGTCGTCGTACGCAGCGGCTTCGAGGAGATGAAGGCGTCGCCCTGGGAGAAGGAGGACGCGACGCACGAAGGCATCCCGATCCTCAACTGGCTGGTGCCGAAAGAATTCGTCCATGACAACGGCCGGCTGACCGGCGTCTTGTTCGAGAAGGTGAAGGCCGAATACGATGATCGAGGACGCCGCAACCTGATCCCGACCGGCGAGCCCGACACGTTGATCGCGTGCGACGACGTATTGGTTGCGGTGGGCCAGGAGAACGCCTTCCCTTGGGTCGAGCGCGACATCGGCATCGAGTTCGACCGCTGGGACATGCCCAAGGTCGACCCGAAGACGATGCAGTCGACGCTGCCCAAGGTGTTTTTCGGCGGCGACGCTGCTTTCGGGCCGAAGAATATCATCTGGGCCGTCGCCCACGGCCACGACGCCGCGATCTCGATCGACAAGCTGTGCCACGGAGAGGATGTCCGCAACCGGCCGCCACCCGGCGTGACCCTGGTCAGCCAGAAAATGGGCATCCACGAGTGGAGCTACGACAACGACATCTCAAACGATGTGCGCTATCGGGTGCCGCTGCGTGACACCGCCGTCGCCCTCGCCGATATCCGGGTCGAGGTCGAGCTCGGCTACGACGAGAAGCTCGGCTATCTCGAGGCCGAGCGCTGCCTCAATTGCGACGTGCAGACCGTCTTTACCGGCCAGCTGTGCATCGAATGCGACGCCTGTGTCGACATTTGCCCGATGGATTGCATCACCTTCACCGACAATGGCGGGGAAGAGGAATTGCGCGGCCGATTGATGGCCCCGGCCCTCAACCTCGAGCAGGACCTCTATATCGGCGACCGACTCAAGACCGGGCGCATCATGGTCAAGGACGAGGATGTCTGCCTGCATTGCGGGCTGTGCGCCGAGCGCTGCCCGACAGGCGCGTGGGACATGCGTAAATTCCTGATCGATATAACCCAGGCCGGCCCTGCATGCCGCAGCCGATAAAGATTGAATTTTCAACGCGGAGGGCGCCATGGATGCGCAATGGACGCAGAGGACTGGGAGGCTTGGTGATCTCGGCGCAACCTTCGCGTCCTTTGCGGTAAAGCGTACTCCAGAGGTGTGATCGTGGCCGGATCGAGCCGACAGGATATCCAAAGCGTTAACGACTTCGTCGTCAAATTCGCCAATGTCAACGGATCGGGTTCGGCCAGCGCCAATGCGCTGTTCGCCAAGTCGATCCTGCGCATGGGCATTCCGGCGAGCTCGCGCAACATCTTCCCCTCGAACATTCAGGGCTTGCCGACTTGGTACGAGGTGCGGATCAGCGAGAGCGGCCATCTCGGCCGGCGCGGCGGCGTCGACATGATGGTGGCGATGAACCCGGAGACCTGGGACGAGGATTTGGCCGAGATCGAGCCCGGCGGCTACCTCTTCTACGATTCGACCAAGCCGCTGCCGCCGTCCAAGTTCCGCGACGACATCACCGTGATCGGCGTGCCGCTGACCGAGATCTGCAACCGCGAATACAGCGACATGCGGCAGCGTCAGCTGTTCAAGAACATCATCTATCTGGGCGCTCTCTCGGCATTGCTCGACATGGACGTGGCGGCGATCGAAAAGCTGATCGGCGAGCAGTTCCGTGGCCGAGACACCCTGATCAAGCCCAATCTGCACGCGCTGCAGCTCGGCCGCGACTGGACGCTCGCCGAATTCGACTGCCCGGTCGGGCTGCGCCTCCAGCGCAGCGACAAGGTCGGCGACCGCATCTTCATCACCGGCAATGACGCCGCGGCACTCGGCTGCGTCTATGGCGGTGCGACGGTCGCGGCCTGGTATCCGATCACACCGTCCTCCTCGCTCGCCGAGGCTTTCGCCAGCCACTGCCGCCGCTACCGCACCGACCCCGAGACCAAGAAGAAGCGCTACGCGATCCTTCAGGCCGAGGACGAGCTGGCCTCGATCGGCATGGTCGTCGGCGCCGCCTGGAATGGTGCCCGCGCCTTTACCGCGACCGCCGGCCCCGGCATCTCGCTCATGCAGGAATTCATCGGCCTGGCCTATTTCGCCGAGATCCCGGCGGTGATCTTCGACGTGCAGCGCGGCAGCCCTTCGACCGGCATGCCGACCCGCACCCAGCAGGCCGACATCCTCAGCTGCGCCCACGCCTCGCACGGCGATACCAAGCACGTGCTGCTGTTCCCCGAGGACCCGCGCGAAAGCTTCAGCTTTGCCGCCGAGGCGTTTGACCTTGCCGACCGGCTGCAGACCCCGATTTTCGTCATGCTCGACCTCGACATCGGCATGAACGACTGGCTGTGCCAGCCGCTCGCCTGGGACGAGGGCCGGCCCTTCGACCGCGGCAAGGTTATGACCGCCGAACAGCTCGAAGCCGGGGTCGATTTCGGCCGCTACCTCGATGTCGACGGTGATGGCATCCCCTACCGCACCCTGCCGGGGACCCACCCGACGCGTGGCGCCTTCTTCACCCGCGGCACCAGTAAGGACCGTTACGCCCGCTATTCGGAGGAAGGCCCGGATTACGTCGACAACATGCAGCGCCTGCTGCACAAGTTCGAGACTGCCAAACGGCTGGTGCCGCGGCCGATAAGGCGCGATGCCCGCGAGCCGACCCGCTTTGGCGCGATTTATTTCGGCTCGACGGCACCGGCCATGACCGAGGCGCTGGAGGCGCTCGAGGAACGCGGCATCCATCTCGACACATTGCGGGTGCGCGCCTTCCCGTTCCACGACGACGTGCTCGATTTCGTCGCCGACCACGAGCGGGTCTTTGTCGTCGAGCAGAACCGCGACGCGCAGCTGCGCACCCTCCTGATGAACGAGGGCGAGATCGACCCGGCCCGGCTTGTCCCGATCCTGCACTACGACGGCACCCCGATCACCGCGCGCTTCATCGTCAAGGCGATCGGCGACATGCTCGCTGTCGTCACCCTCGCGCCATTGCGCAAGGCGCTGCCGTAATTAAAATGTTCACCACAGAGGCGGCCTCTGTGGTGAATTCATTATGAGGCCCGCATGACCTACATCACCAAGCCTCGTCTCCATCACCCCAAGCTGCCAACCAACGCGCTCGGCTATACGCGGCGCGATTACGAGGGGGCGGTCTCGACCCTGTGCGCCGGCTGCGGCCATGATTCGATCAGCGCCGCGATCATCCAGGCCTGCTTTGAATTGAGCCTGCCGCCGCACAGGATCGCCAAGCTTTCCGGCATCGGCTGCTCGTCGAAGACGCCGACCTATTTCCTCGGCAAGTCGCACGGCTTCAACAGCGTGCACGGGCGCATGCCATCGGTCTTGACCGGCGCCAACCTCGCCAACCGCGAGCTCGTCTATCTCGGCATTTCCGGTGACGGCGATTCGGCCTCGATCGGGCTCGGCCAGTTCGCGCATTGCCTGCGCCGCGCCGTCAACATGCTCTACATTGTGGAGAACAACGGCGTCTACGGGCTGACCAAGGGCCAGTTCTCGGCCACCGCCGACAAGGGCTCGAAAGCGCGGCGGGGTGCGGTCAACACCGATGCGCCGATCGACCTCGTGGCGCTCGCCCTGCAGCTCGGCGCGTCCTTTGTCGGGCGCAGCTTCTCCGGCGACAAGGCGCAGCTGGTGCCGCTGATCAAGGCGGCGATCGAGCACCAGGGAGCGGCCTTCATCGATGTCGTCTCGCCCTGCGTCGCCTTCAACAACAACCCGGAATCGACCAAGAGCTTCGACTATGTCCGCGCCCACAACGAGGCGGTCAACCGGCTCGACGTGATCCTGGAGCGCGACGAGATCACCGCCGACTATGCGCCGGGCACGGTCGAGACCGTGCAGCAGCATGACGGCTCGATCCTGCGGCTGCGAAAGCTCGACCCCGATTACGACCCGCACGACCGGATCTCGGCCTTGACCTATCTGCAGCAGCGGCATGCCCAGGGCGAGGTCGTGACCGGCCTTCTCTTCGTCGAGCCCGAAGCGGGCGACATGCACGAATTCCTCGACACGGTCGAGACGCCGCTCAACGGCCTCGGCGAAGCCCAGCTCTGCCCCGGCCCCGCCGCCCTCGCCCAGTTCAACGCTGCCCACCGCTAGCGATCAGGCGCACTCCGATCGCGCATTTGGGGCAGCGGCAGGCGCCACGTGCAATCCACTACCGTGGGAATCTGCGGCGGCGCTCTGGGTCGATAACCGAATGTTATGACTGAGTAATAGAACTCCAATCCCTGCATCAGCCTTCCGGCGATGGGACGGCTCGAAATAGCCGGCCGCCGCCGGTCGGCCGTTTCACCCCAGTCGTCGACGGCAGCGACAGCGGCATCCCGAGCGCCGAGCGCACCGCGAGGTAGGCAAAGGCCTGCGCTTCGAGCGCGTCGCCGTCCCAGCCGACGGCCTCGACCGGACGCACCGGTGCGGCGAGACGGCGGCCGAGCGCCGCCATCACGGCCGGGTTATGGCGGCCGCCGCCACAGATCAGCCATTGCCGCGCCAGCGTTCGAAAATATCGACATCCCGCCGCGACCGCCGCCGCGGCCATCTCGGTCAAGGTGGCCGCCCCGTCCTGCGGCGACAGGCTTTCGGGTACCAGATCGTTGAAATCGTCGCGGTCGAGCGACTTCGGCGGCTGGCGGGCGAAATAGGGCGACTCCAGAAAGCGCGCAATATGCCGTGCGGACGCACGTCCCGCGAGCGCGAGCGCGCCGTCGATATCAGCGTCGGCGTCGGTATGGCGGCGCGCCCAATCGTCGATCGGCGCGTTGCCGGGGCCGGTGTCGAAGGCCAGGATTTCGCCACCTTCGCCGATCCAGGTCGCATTGGCGACGCCGCCGATGTTGAGAACGGCGAGCGGTTTTTCCAGCGGCGCGGCGAGAGCGGCGTGATAGAGCGGCGCCAATGGCGCGCCCTCGCCGCCGGCCGCGACATCGGCCGAGCGGAAATCCGCGACGACATCGGCCCCGAGCAGCTTCGCCAGGAGAGCGCCGTCGCCGATCTGCCAGGTGCGGCGCTCAGCCGGGCGGTGCAGGATCGTGTGGCCGTGAAAGCCGACGAGATCCACTTTCGTTCCCGGATGGCCGGCGAGAAAATGCTCGACCGCGTCGGCGTGCAGCCGGGTCAGCTCATCCTCGACCTCGGCCACCGGGCCGATCCCGCCGAGCACCGAGCGCAATCTGTCGCGAAACCCCGCCGGGTACGGGACCGTCAGCGACGGACCGCGCACCACCCGTGCGCCGCCGTCCGTCTCGATCATCGCCACGTCGATCCCGTCGAGCGAGGTTCCGCTCATCAGTCCGATCGCAAGGTATGATCTCCGCTGATTGCCTAGCTTCGCCATGTCGTCCCGGCTATTATATCGATCCATGACCAACATAGCACCGCAACGCCTCCGAGCAATTTCGGGGGGTTCGCCCGCCGTTAGGGTCGACCTGCCGTTCAGGGCCACTCACCTCCTTCCGCCTCTATCCCGTGCCCGACCCCGCACCGAACTCCCACGGAGGCCAGCAGAGCTGCGCTGCGGCGCGTGGCTGGCTGCGTCCAGCCTCGTCGGATACTGTGTTGCATCTGAGAAAGAGCGGGTCAGATCGCGAGGGATCGCGTTGAAATCAGCGGGCGTATCAACTACGTAAGCTCGCGAATTACGGGCGAGTGGCATGTCTTCAGGCGACACAATCGTATTCCCAGCAGATTTCAACATTATGTTGCTGCGTCCGATGATTGCAGCCATCTACAGGGGATACTCCCAGCTTGCTTATAAGGATCTTTTCCTGGATTTTTCGAGCTGCGAGAGGGCAGATCCTGCGCCAATGGTCGGTCTCATTGCGCATTGCCGTGGCCTGAGACGAGTTGGGGTCGATTTCGCAACCATTCTGCCAACTAATACATACCTGAAGCGCCTCTTCATAAACTCAAATTGGGCGCACTCACTATCGCCCTCTGAATATTCTAAATCCGAGTTCCGGCCAAGACAGCACGTCCCTGTCCTCGTTTTTTCAGAATCCCGATGAACAGAAACATGCGGTGGACAAGGTTATCGATTCGATCCTCTCCACCGTTGATGGGTATAGGAGGGAACATCTCAAGGCAATAGAGTGGTCGGTCAATGAAATTACCGATAACGTCCTCATGCATTCCAATTGCCCAGAGGGAGGAATATTACAATTATCGTCAAAACAAAATGCTAAGTTGATCGAATTTACTGTAGCGGATGGCGGGGACGGTATTTCAAAATCCCTTAGATCGTCTGGGTTAGAAATTTCGAGTGATGTAGAGGCTGTATCACGTGCAATCGAACAGGGCGTGACGCGAGATCAGTCCATAGGCCAGGGCAACGGGTTGTGGGGCAGCTACAGGATCGCGACAAAGAGCGCTGGAAAATTTGGTATATACTCAGGAAATGCCACGCTATATTATACAGCCAACGCCGGGATGCACACGAGGCAGGAAAATGTCCCGTATGCCGGTACGGTGGTTCATTGCTGTATTAATTACAGTGAGCGCCTAGTGCTCGACGATATCTTAGGGCTAAACATTAAATTTAGTCCGATGGATCGGATTGAGCTAAAATATGAAATAAACCCAGACGAAATCATCCAGTTCACTCTCAAAGAGGAAGCAGAATCTCTAGGATCACAACTCGCAGGAAAGAAGGTCAGGACAAAATTGTATAACTTGATTTCTTGTACTGAGTCAAGAATAAATATTGATTTGGCTGGAATAAATCTTATATCGAGCAGCTTTGCGGATGAGGTTTTCGGAAAAATATTTCTGCAATTAGGAGCTATTGATTTTGGGCAAAGACCCACGCTATCCAAGGCCCAATCTACGGTGAAACTTTTGGTGGACCGGCTGCATCTCAGCGCGTCGCCTATGAATTCGATTACACGGCCATGTCGACGCCCCGATCCCCCTTTCTCGCGACCGCTCTCGAACGCGGTTTCCTGCATCAGTGCACCGATCTCGAGGCGCTCGACGAGCGGCTCGGCGAAGGGCGGCTCGTCGCCTATGTCGGCTACGACTGCACGGCCGACAGTCTGCATGTCGGCAGCCTGTTGTCGATCATGCTATTGCGCCATTTCCAGAAATGCGGGCACAAGCCGATCGTGCTGATGGGCGGCGGCACGACGCGCATCGGCGACCCTTCGGGCAAAGACACGGCGCGCCCGCTACTCGACGACGCCGAAATCGCTCGCAACATGGCCGGCATCCGCCGGATCTTCACCCGGTTCATCGAATTCGGCGACGGTCCGACCGACGCCTTGATGGTCAACAACGCCGATTGGCTCGACGAGCTGCGGTATATCCCGCTGCTGCGCGACATCGGCCGCCATTTCTCGGTCAACCGGATGTTGAGCCAGGACAGCGTGCGGCTGCGGCTCGACCGCGACCAGCCGCTGAGCTTTCTCGAATTCAACTACATGATCCTGCAATCTTACGATTTTCTCGAATTGGCGCGGCGCTTCGGCTGCGTGCTGCAGATCGGCGGCTCGGACCAATGGGGCAATATCGTCGGCGGCGTCGAGCTGGCCCGCCGGGCCGATGGCCGCACCTTGTTCGGCCTGACGACGCCGCTGATCGCCTCGGCGTCCGGCGCCAAGATGGGCAAGAGCGCGCAGGGTGCGGTCTGGCTCAACGCCGAGCGGCTGTCGCCCTATGATTATTGGCAGTTCTGGCGCAACACCGAGGATGAGGATGTCGGACGGTTTCTGCGCCTCTTCACCGAATTGCCGCGCGATGAGATCGCGCGGATCGAGGGCGGCGACGTCAACGACGCGAAGAAGATCCTCGCCACCGAGGCGACGGCACTCTGCCACGGCCGCGCGGCGGCCGAGGCCGCGGCCGAGACTGCGCGTGCGGTGTTCGAGAGCGGCGGCAGCGGCGACGCCCTGCCGCAGATCGAAATCCCGCGCGATCAGCTGGAGCGCGGCGTCATGGCGTTCGAGCTCTTCACCCGCGCCGGGCTCGCCGCTTCGAACGGCGAGGCGCGGCGGCTGATCCGCGGCGGCGGCGCCCGCATCGACGACACGGTCGTCGACAGCGAGACCCGCACTCTGTCGCTCGCCGATTTCGAGGGGCGGGATGTCGTCAAGCTCAGCGCCGGCCGCAAGCGGCACGCCCTCGTCCGACCTGAGGCTGCGTCGGGCTGAACTGTCGGCGCCGTTGCCGGGATTACGACCGCTGCGATGTTGCGGCGTGCGGCGTGGGCGCCAGATAGGAGCAGCACTTGGGGCTCGCGTTTGATACTTTGCGGTATTCAAAGATACTTCGGTAAGACTTCGAGGTCGAGGTGTTGGCTTTTTTTGTGCAAATTTGATCGGTTCGCGCTAGGCTCGCTTGTCAGTAGCTACCCTCTCAGGGGTGACCGTGAATCGGCGGGGGCCAACATGAACCAGGTGATTCGGCGAGCTCTTTCGGCCCTTTTCCCTGTTTTGCTTTACCTGTCGTCCCCAGGAACAGAGGCTGACGCCACGCCTGTCGACCTGACGGTGATGAGCCAGAACCTGTATGTCGGTGCCGATCCGACTTCGATCTTGATGTCACCGGACCCGGCGACGATCGCCGCGGCCTTTGCGTCGGTCGTCGCGAACAACTTTCCAGCGCGGGCGGGCGCGATCGCGAGTGAAGTCGCCAGCTCAGGCGGCCCACTGCTGATCGGGTTGCAAGAGGCCTCAATCATCAGCGGCCCGACCGGGACCCTCGATTACACCCAGATTCTTCTCGGTCAGCTTGCCGCCCGAGGGCTGGCGTACACAATAGCGGGGATTCATACCGGTTTGCACTTCGCTGTGGGCGGTTTCAGCGCGACCGACCGCGAGGTGGTGCTGGCTCGCGCGGGTGTTCCGGGTTTCACGTTTACCGGGAGCGACCGCACTTTTGCGAACAACGTCACCTTATCGACCCCGCTTGGCTCCATCTCGTTGAACCGTGGCTATGTTCTGGTGAATGCGACGCTAGACGGCGTGCCGTTTCAATTTGTCTCGACGCATCTCGACGAATTCCAAACGCCGTTACAACCTCTCCAAGCTAATGAAATCCTTGCCGAACTGGGCATGACGGCCGAGCCGCAATTAGTGGTCGGCGACTTCAACGCCGACCCCACCAAACTGACCTATGCGGAGATGTTGGCAGCCGGTTTCACTGACACCGCCGCCGCTACTGGAGCGGTGGGACCGACATGTTGTCAGGCGGCGGACCTCAACAATCCGGTCTCTGAACTGAAGAATCGATACGATTATGTCTTCGAGCTCGGGTTTCCGTCCCTCGATTCGGCGTTTCTCGTTGGGAATAAGGTCTTCGAGGACATACGACCGTTATGGCCGTCGGATCATGCCGGAGTGATCGCCACAGTCGATGTGCCGGAGCCGTCGACGGGAGCCCTTTTCATTTCGGCGATACTCCTGTTGGGCATCTCGAGATTGCGAGCTCACGGCTGAAGGCGGGAGAGGGCGCACTACAATCATGCGCCCTCTCATGGGCATTTCTGCCCATATCGTCAGCTTAGCTCCTTGTCAAATCCTTGCAATTAAAGGATATGGCGTAATATCCCAAGACCAAGTCGAGGCGGTTTCGGAGGCGGCGCGGGAGTTCATCATGGTCGATCGTCGTCGCCGGCCTGCCCAAGACCCGTTCCGGCAAGATCCTGCGCGGCACGATGCGCAAGATCGCCGACGGCGAAGACTACCCGATGCCGGCGACGATCGACGACCCGGCGGTCCTCGACGAGATCAGCGAGATCCTAGCGAAAGCCGGCTACGCAAAGCGGCCGCCGACTTAGCGATTGCCGCCGATTTGCCGGCTCCGTATGCTCGGCTGAGACCAGCTCGCAAGGGCACTCGTCGATGCGGTTGCGGACGCTGCGGCAGGTAGCTTCGGCCGTTTGGCTTAGTCTCTTTGCCTGCGGCGTTCAGGCGCTCCTGCCATACCTGATTTCGTTCGAGACAATCGTCGCCGCTCGGGCCGGCGCCGGCATTGTCTTCGACACCTGTCCGCTAGCCCGTTCCGATCGAGTACCGGCGAAGCCAGGGGACGCCGACAAGCCTTCTAATCATGCCACGGATGCTTGTCCGCTTTGCTTGGCGCTATCGGTCCATGCCGCCTTCGTAGGGCCGCTGCCAGCGCCGCCGCCGCTGCCGTCCGTCGCCGCCATCCGCCTGCCGCGAGCGACGGCCGCCGTGGTCTCTCTGTCGACACCCGCCCCAGGCTACCGCTCCCGCGCTCCACCCTTCGCCTCAGCATGACGCGACTACGCCACGCCGGGCAGCCGCCCGGCGGTGATTCGTATTCAGCTGAGGAGCATCAACATGAACCGCACCTTGCGAGGAGCGGCCATCCCGGCGGCCGCCCTCATCCTTGCTATGCATTCGGCCGCAATGGCGCATTGCTTTGTCGGGGATCGCTTCTTGCCGGCGACGATCCTGACCGACGATCCCTGCGTCGCTGACGAGATGTCGCTGCCGACGGTTACCCTCAATCCGACACAAAGCGACGGTTCGCGAGAGACTGGTATCGACATCGATCTCGCCAAGCGCATCACCCCCGATCTCGGCTTCGAAATCGGCACCGGGTGGGTCCACCAGAAGTCACCGGGCCTGTCGGGGATCGGAGGGCTCGGTGGTCTCGACACCGGTCTGCAATATCAGCTTTTCGTCAACGCGCCGCACCAAGCGGTGGGCCTCGTCGGGCTCAATGTGAATTGGGCCCATACCGGACGATTATCGGTCGGCGCCCCCGACTTCACGACCCTGACGCCGACCTTCGATTTCGGGAAGGGGTTCGGCGACCTGCCGGACTCGCTGCCCTGGCTGAAGCCCTTTGCCGTCACCGGCAATCTGAGCTTCGACTTTCCGACCAAGACGCAGAGCAACGGTGACCTCAACCCGAATAACTTCAATTACGGGTTCGCGATCGAGTACAGCCTCGAATACCTGCAGCATCATGTCCGGGATGTTGGGCTGCGAGCCCCCTTCGACCGCCTGATCCCGCTGGTCGAGTTCTCGCTGACCACACCATTGAACCGCGGGCAAGGCGGCATGACCACCGGCACCGTGCAGCCCGGTATTATCTGGGCTGGGCAATATTTTCAGGTTGGGGCCGAAATGATCATCCCGACCAACAGCGCGTCGGGCCATGGGATCGGCGGCGTGGTTCAGCTGCATTTCTATCTCGACGATCTATTCCCGAACACCATCGGCAAGCCGATTTCGCAATGGTAGCCGGGCGCGCCTTCTTCGCTTCATGGATGGCCATAGCTGTCGCCGCCGTCCCCGCCGGAGCCCGGGCACACGCCTTTCTCGACCATGCGAGACCGGCGGTGGGGAGCACCGTGCCGAATTCGCCGCCGGTCATCCAGCTGTGGTTCACCCAGGAACTCGAGCCGGCCTTCAGCACCGTGACGGTGACGGACAAATCGGGTCGGCGCGTCGACGACGGCGACGCCGCGGTCGACCCGAAGGACGCAACCGAGCTGCGGGCCACATTGCAGCAGCTGGCTCCGGGTACATACAAAGTCGCTTGGCGGGTGGTTTCGGTCGACACCCACCCGACCGAGGGCGACTTTACCTTCGTGGTCGCCGGCAGGTGAGATCACGATGGACGGCTTGCTGATTGCTGCCCGCGCTGTTCATTTTGCCGCGACGATATCGCTCTGCGGGCTGTTTGCCTTCGAATGCCTTGTCGCGGGGCCGGCGTTCCGGCGGCACCCCGTCAATTCCGCGGCGGCAGCGCGACTGAACCGGCGGCTCGACCGGCTCGCCTGGGCGAGTTTGCTGTTGGCTTTGCTGTCGGGTGCAGTTTGGCTCGTCGTGGAAGCTGTGCGCATGAGTGGCCAGCCGCTCGGCGAGATGCTGGCGCGAGGCGGCCTTCTGGTGGTGTCGACCCGCACCCGTTTCGGCCAGGTCTGGCTGTTGCGTCTGGCGCTTGCCGCGCTGCTCGCCTTCTCCCTGTTCGCCCGGCGCCGTCGACGGGAGCAGGTCTCGGGCGCCATTGCCTGGGCTGCGCTCGGGCTGGGCGCCCTGCTGCTCGCCACTCTCGCCTGGGCCGGGCACGGCGGGGCGACCCCGGGCAAGCCCGGAGATCTGCATCTGGCGGCAGACATCTTCCATCTCCTGGCGGCCGGACTCTGGTTGGGGGCGTTGGTGCCGTTGGCGCTGGCGCTCTCGGAATTGCGCAGGATCGGCGACGAAACCTGGGCCGCCGTCGCGCAGGCGATCACGTCGCGCTTTTCGATTTTGGCGGCGGCGAGTGTCGGCACCCTGCTGGCCGCGGGCATGGTCAATACCTGGTTTCTCGTCGGCAGCGTCCCGGCCTTGATCGGCACAGGCTACGGGCGTCTGTTGCTGGCCAAGGTCGGGCTTTTTCTGGTTATGGTCGTGATCGCCGCGGTCAACCTGCTGCGGCTCGATCCCCGCCTCGCCGACCCTTCGGCAATGCCGCGGGACGCCGCCGGCGCTGTCGAGCGGAACGCCATTATCGAAGCGGCTTGCGGGCTCGCGATCCTCGCCATCGTCGGCGTCATCGGCATCCTGCCGCCAGGATCGCATACCGAGCCCGGATGGCCGCTGCCATTCCGCCTCAATTGGGATGCGCTCTCGCCGCCGTCCGAGATTTGCCTCGCTCTCCTCGCGGCGCTCGGTTTCGGCTGCGCCGTGGCTGCGGTTGTCACTGCCGCCGCCGGGCGCTGGCGCCGGATCACAGCACCTCTCGCCGGTCTCCTTCTTTGCGGCGTCTTCGGAGCGATGCTCTTGCGCCCCATCATCGAGCGTGCCTACCCGACCAGCTACTATGCCCCGGCCGAGCCCTATGCCGCCCCCTCGATCGCGCGGGGCATGCCGCTCTATGCCGAGAATTGCGCGCTATGCCATGGCGCCGGCGGCCGTGGCGACGGCCCCGCGGCGGCCAGCCTGCCGACCCGTCCCGCCGATCTGACGGAGCCCCACCTCTTTGCCCACGACGAGGGCGACCTGTTCTGGTGGGTGAGCCACGGCAACGCCAACGGCGTGATGCCGGGCTTTGCCGACCTGATCAGCGCCGACGGCCGTTGGGACATCCTAAACTTTGTCCGTGCCCGCGCGGCCGGTGTGTTGACACGCGCCATGGGGCCAGAAGTCACCCCGGCCGCATCCTTCCCGGTTCCCGATTTCGCCTTCGAGGAAAACGGCGTGCAGCAGACACTCCGCGATCTGCTCAAGAGCGGCCCGGTGCTGCTCGTGCTCTACACGCCGCCCGCGCCGCGGGCGCGCTTGGCGCAGCTTGCGGCGGCGCGATCCCGCTTTTCCGCCGCCGGGCTCGGCGTCCTGGCCGTCAATGTCGCACCGCCCTCGGCAGAACCGCGGGAGCGCGCGCCACCGTCCGCCCCTGCGATTGCGGTGTCAGCCGGCGTGGCGTCAACCTTGGCTTTGTTCGGAACGGCTGACGGCCGAGGCGAGACCGAGCTGTTGCTCGATCGGGCGGCGAATGTACGCGCCCGCTGGCCCGGAAACGGCCGAGACGAGTTGGCCGACGCCGATACGCTCGTGGCCGATGCCGATCGCGTCGCCCGCCTTGCGGTTGCCCCTCAGGGCCACGCGGGACACGCGCATTGATGCGAGTGCGACCGGATTCTCACGTCTCCAGCGGCTCTGCCTCCTCGCTGGCGAGCGGCTCGTCTTCGAGGCCGCGTTTGGCGCGGGCCCTAGCGACCGCCTGGTCGAGCTCGTCGAGCGTGCACAGGCCGAGACCGACCGGGTGGCGGGGCTTGATGTTGGGGCTGTTCCAATGGGTGCGGTCGCGCACCGCGGCGATCGTCGGCTTGGTCGTGCCGATCAGCCTGGAGATTTGCGCATCGGACAGCTCGGGATGGCTACGCAGCAGATAGGAGATCGCGTCGGGCTTGTCCTGACGCTTGGCGATCGGCGTGTAGCGCGGCCCCTTGTGCCGGAACAGCTGCGGCGGTGCTGCCTGCGGCGACAGCGCGAGCCGCGCCTCGGGGTCGGCCTGGCAGCGCGCCAGCTCCTCGGCCGTGGTCTGGCCGTTGGCCACCGGGTCGAGCCCCTGCATCTGGTTGGCGACTTCGCCGTCCGCGATGGCCTGCACCTCGAGCGGATGCAGGCCGCAGAAATCGGCGATCTGCTGAAAGGTGAGCGCGGTGTTCTCGACCAGCCAGACGGCGGTCGCCTTGGGCATCAACGGAACAGCCATCTCGGGTTCCCGGTTGCAGAGCGGCGCCGAAGCGGGCGCAGCGCGCTGACGAGGGCAAAAAAGTCGGGCAATATATAGTCCGACAGCGCGCCGAGGGAAGGCGGCAAAAGGGGCAGCGGAGGAGGCATGGACGAATCGGATCTCGAACCGCGGCGCCGCCCGCCGCAGGTTAAGGACTTGACCCTGATGGGGATCGAGGAGCTCGAAGAATATATCGCCGGGCTCGAAGCGGAGATCGCCCGGGTGCGGGTCGAGATCGCGGCAAAGCTCGGCCAGCGCCGCGGCGCCGAAGCGTTGTTCAAGCGCTGACGCGACGAATGACCGGCGAGGGGATCGGCGCTTCGCTGCCGCGAAAGGAGGACGACCGGTTTCTGCGCGGGCGCGGCGAGTTTGTCGCCGATATCAGGTTGTCGGGGATGCAGGAGATCGCCTTTGTGCGCAGCCCCATGGCACATGCCCGCATCCGCGGCATCGCGAAGCCGGCCGGGGCCGAGGACCGCGTCTTCACCTGGGCCGACCTCGCCGGGGTGGCGCCGATCCGCGCCGTCGCCGGGCTCCCCGGCTTCAAGCCGTCGGAGCAGCCGGTGCTGGCCGCGGGCAAGGTCCGCCATGTCGGCGAGCTGGTCGCGATGTGCCTCGCCGAGACGCGCGCCGAGGCCGAGGACCTCGCCGACGCGGTCGCCGTCGATTTCGCCGAATTGCCGGTGGCGGCCGACATGCTTGCGGCGCGCCGGGCCGGGGCGCCGCTGGTGCACGAGGCCTGGGGCGACAATATCGTGCTCGAAACCCTGGTCGACGACGATCTGTCGGAGGTTGCCCGCAGCGCGCCAGTCAAGGTCCGCCGCACCTTCCGCACTGCCCGGCAGTGCATGGCGCCACTCGAAGGCCGCGGGCTCGTGGCGCATTGGAATACGCGGCTCGACCAGCTCGTCCTCCACTCGGCGACGCAGATGCCGCATATCGTGCGCTCGGGCCTCGCCGAATGCCTGGGCCTCGACGAAGCCAGAATCCGCGTCGTCGCCCCCGATGTCGGCGGCGGCTTCGGCTACAAGGGAATCTTGCTGCCCGAGGAGGTCTGCGCCTCTTGGCTGGCGATGCGGCTCGCTCGGCCGATACGCTGGATCGAGGACAGGCGCGAGCAGCTCACGGCGAACGCCAATTGCCGCGAGCACCATTACGAGATCACCGCCTATGCCGATGCCTCGGGCCGGCTGATCGCGATCGACTGCGAGGCGACGGTCGATGCCGGCGCCTACTCCTCCTACCCGTTTTCGGCCTGCCTCGAGCCGGCGCAGGTCGCGAGCATCCTGCCCGGCCCCTACCGCATGGCAAAATACCGCTGCCGCAGCTGGGCGGTCGCCACCAACAAGCCGCCGATCCTGCCTTATCGCGGCGTCGCCCGCGCCGGCGTGTGCTTTGCGATCGAGTTGGTGGTTGACGCGGTCGCCCGCGCCGTCGGCCGCGAGCCGTGGCAGGTGCGGCTGGAAAACCTGGTCCCGCCCGAGGCGATGCCGTTCGACAACATCACCGGCAAGCATTTCGATAGCGGCGACTATCCCCTATGCCTGCGCCGCGCCGTGGCCGCGATCGGCCTCGACGCAATCCGGGCGCGGCAGGCGAGGCGCGAGGAGCGCGAGCGGCGGATCGGCGTCGGCTTTGCCATCTTTTGCGAGCAAGGCGCGCACGGCACTTCGGTCTATCAGGGTTGGGGCATCCCGATGGTGCCGGGCTACGAGCAGGCGGCGGCGCGGCTGACCCCCGATGGCGGCCTCGAGCTCAGGGTCGGGGTGCATTCGCACGGCCAGGGGCTGGAAACCACGCTCGCCCAGATCGCGCACGAGATTCTCGGCATCGACACCGCCAAGGTGGCGCTGGTCCATGGCGACACGGCGCTGACCCCGTACTCGACCGGCACCTGGGGCTCGCGCTGCGCGGTGATGGCGGGGGGTGCCGTCGCCGGGGCCTGCCGGGCGCTCGCCGAGCGGGCAAAACGGATCGGGGCGCGGCTGTTGCAGACCGATCCGGGCGCGGTATCGGTCGCCGGAGGGCGGGTGGTCGGCCCGGTCGGCAGCATCGCCCTGGCCGAGGTTGCCCGCGTCTGGTACCGCGCACCACAGAACTTGCCGGACAATGCCGACCCCGGCGGGCTCGAGGTCACGGTCGGCTACAAGCCCCTTCGCGACACCGGCACCTTCAGCTATGCCTGCCACGCCGCGTTGGTCGCGGTCGATCCCGAGATCGGCGAGGTCGAGCTCCTCGACTATGTCGTGGTCGAGGATGGCGGCAGGCTGATCAACCCGATGATCGTCGACGGCCAGGTGCTGGGCGGTGCCGCGCAAGGGATCGGCACCGCGCTCTACGAGGAGATGCCGTTCGACGCGGAAGGCCAGCCGCTGGCGGCGACCCTCGCCGACTATCTGCTGCCGGGTGCGGCCGAGGTGCCGGCGATCCGCATCGAGCATATGGAAACGCCCTCGCCCTACACCGAGTTCGGCCAGAAGGGGATCGGCGAGAGCGGCGCGATCGGCCCGCCCGCGGCGATCGCCAACGCCGTCAACGATGCGCTCATGGGGCTCGGGGTCGAGATCGGCGAGGTGCCGATCACCCCGCGACGGCTCCTCGCCGCGATCGCCGCGGCGACGCGATGCACGACATCACCCTGAGGATCAACGGCCGGCAGGTCGGCGCGCGGGTCGAGGCGCGCACCAGCCTTGCCGACTTTCTGCGCGACCGCGAGCTGTTGACGGGGACGCATCTGGGCTGCGAGCACGGGGTGTGCGGGGCCTGCACCGTGCTGCTCGACGGCGCGCCGGCGCGCTCCTGCATCGCCTTTGCCGCTTCCTGTGACGGCGCCGACATCCGCACCATCGAGGGTTTCGACGACGAGCCTGTGATGGCCGAGTTGCGCGACGCCTTCACCGCCGAGCACGCCCTGCAGTGCGGCTACTGCACACCCGGCATGCTGATCACCGCGCGCGACATCGTGCTGCGGCTGCCCGCGGCCGACGAACCGCGCATCCGCCGCGAGCTCGGCGGCAACCTCTGCCGCTGCACCGGCTATCAGGGCATCGTGCGCGCGATCCGGCGGGTGCTCGCGGCACGGCGGAGCGAACCCGCCTCCGACCCAGGCGATCGCTGAGGCCTCGCGCGAAGCCAGCCTTTCGCATCCTTTCGGCTCAGGTTGATTTGCCAAGTCGCGGCGATCATGTTTCCGATTGGCTGTCGCCTCGAGGAAAAGAAATGTCCGGCAACGCCGCGCGAGTTTATGAAGACGATTTCGTGCGCTGGTCCGAGCAGCAGTCGCGGACGCTGCGCGAGGCGGCCCGGATCGGCTCGAACCTGCCTCTCGACTGGGATACGACGGCGCGCGAGCGGTTGGAAGTCGAGATCCTGCTCGACGACAAATTCTCGGCGACTGGTTTCCCGGGGATGCTCCCGCACAGCCGACGGCGCCCGGCCGGCATCGGGACAAAGGCAAATTGCATCGATGTCGCTCAGGTAGACGGTTTCGGCTGCCCCGCCGAGCGCTTCGGCGATGATCGCCCGGCTCCGCTCGCCGAGGTCGAAGCTCACCACCAGCGGCCCCGGCGGCGCACCGGTCCGCATCGCCGTCCCGCGGCCTCAGCGCTCGAGTATGATGTCGACCCGGCGGTTGTAGACCGTCGGATCGTCGGAGCCGGTCTGGCCGATCGGCTCCTGCCGGATCATCGGGAGAGCGATGCCGTCGGCCTGGAGCTGATCGGAAACGATCGAGCTGCGGGTCTGGGCCAGGTATTTGTTGGTCTCGACAGTGCCGGTGGCGCTGGCGCGGGCCTGCACGACGATCGTCTTGGCGCCTGTCTCGCGCGCCTGCTTCGCCGCGTTGGCGATGACCGTTATCGCCTCGTTCGACAAATTCGCGCTGAACTCGTCGAAATAGACCAGAAAGCGGGTCGGGCTCTGATTTGCCGCACCCGAAGCCGGTTGCGCGCTCGCCGCACCGGCAAGCGCCGGCATGAGCAGCGCCAGCAGCAGCAATCTCCGAAATGCATGGATCATTGGTCCCCCAAAGCCCTTCGTGGCGGCGCGAATGTATGCTGGTTTGGCGGCGGCTCCGCAAGGTCGAGGTTCGGGGAGGGTGGGGGTCAGCGATGCGGGTCGGCCAGGACGGCGTGGTCCTCGGCCATCCACGACTGCAGCAGGGTGTAGGCGACCGCGAGCACGACCGGGCCGAGGAATATCCCGACCAGGCCGAAGGCGATCAGGCCGCCGATGACCCCGGCGAGCAGCAGCACCAGCGGCAGGTCCGCGCCCCGCTTGATCAGAAGCGGGCGCAGCACGTTGTCAAGGCTGAGGATGATCAGGGTCCAGACCAGCAGAAAGGTCCCCCAGCCGGGCGCGCCGCTCCAGTAGAGCCAGATCACCGCCGGCACCAGCACAAAGCCCGGGCCGAGCTGGGCGATGCACAGCATGAACATGACCGCCGTCAGCACCGCGGCGAACGGCACCCCCGCCAGCGCCACGCCGATGCCGCCGAGCGCCGACTGCACCAGTGCCGTCACCACCACGCCGAGTGCGACGCTGCGGATGGCCTGCCCGGCCAGCAGGACCGATTGCTCGCCGCGCTCGCCGGCGAGGCGATGGCCGAAGCGCCGGACCATTACCGCCGCCCGCTCGCCGCCGGCATACATCAAAGCCGCGATGATGATGGTCAGCAGGAATTGCACGATGACGATGCCGAGGCCGCCCAGCACGCCGACGAACCAGCCGGCGGCACCGCCGGCATAGGGCGCGGCCTTTGTCACCAGATCGCCGACGCCGCTCGCCGCGATGTTGTGCCAAACCTGCACGGCCTTGGCGCCGACGAGCGGCAGCTCGCCCAGCCAACCCGGCGGCGCCGGCAGGCTGAAGGCGCCGAGGGCCGTGACCCAGGCGACGATGCGGTCGAAATTGGCCGTGATCGTGGCGATGGCGAGCCAGAACGGCACGACGAAGATCAGCAGCAAGGTGACCGTCATCACCGCGACGGCGAGCTGCGCGCAGATTCCACAGCCGGCGCTGAACCTGCAGCATCAGCGGCCAGGTGGCAACGACCAGGGTCGTCGCCCAAATAATCGCCGCCAGGAACGGCCACAAGATCCAGATCGAGGCGGCGATCATCCCGGCGACAAAGAGGACCGCCAGGATTGTGCGCACGAGGTCGTGCTGCACGTCGAAGCCGGCCTCTTGCGGATTGGGTTGGCTCGGCGCGGATTCCGCGATCCTGGCCTCCTCCGGGAGCGAGGTCTCGACCGGCATGGCCATGCGGTCAGGTCGACCCGACGGAGGGCACCATCGCCCCGCGGCGCCGGGCGGACCGCCGCTCACCGAAGAGCGCCAACGCCACGGTCGTCAGCATGAAGACGACACTGGCCCCGAACACCCATTGCGGGGCGCCCCGGTCCATGATCCAGCCGAACAGCATCGGCCCGATCACGCCGGCGAGGCTCATCCCGGCGGTGACGATGCCGAAGGCCCGGCCCATCGCATCGGGCGGGGCGGCGGCGCGGACCAGCATGTCGCGCGACGGCATGATCATGCCGGAGAGCAGGCCCGCGGCACCCATCGCCGCGATCAGGAGCGGCGCGCCCAACGCCACGGTGGCGATGACCAGCACGATCAGCGCATTGACGGCAAAGCCCGCGGCGGCGACCTCGCCGTGGCGGCGGGTCATGTCGGCGACGAGCCCGCCGCCCAGGACGCCGAACGCGCTCGCCGCCAGATAGGCGGTCAGCGCCAGATTGGCGGTGGCGAAGGGCAGGCCGTAGGCGCTCATCAGCGCCGGCACGGAAAAGCTCGAAATCCCGCTCGTCGACAGGCTGAGAAAGACGAAAAAGACCGTCAGGCCGAGGAGCGCGGGGGTGTAGACGCTCGCGCCGCGGCCTCGCTTCGCCCGGCTACGGCTCCCGCCGGGGCGGGTTGCGACCGTGCGGCCCTCGACGCCGCGCGCCCAGAGGAGCGGGGCCGCGACGACCGGCCCGACGAGCCCGGCGACGACCAGCGCCGTCGTCATCCCGAAGGCTGCCGTCAGCACCAGGATCGTGACTGGCGCCACCGCGCTGCCGAGCATGCCGGAGAAGGTGTGGATCGAAAAGGCGCGGCCGATGCGGGCCGGCGCCACCTTGGCCGCGAGGATCGCATAGTCGGCCGGGTGATAGACCGCGTTCGCGATACCGTTGAGCGCCGCCGCCACCAGCAGCCACGGATAGGCGTCGACGAGCCCGATCGAGGCGATCGAGCAGCCGCCGAGGCACAGTGCCCCGATCAGCAGCCGGCGCGAGCCGATGCGGTCGGCGAGCCAGCCCATCGGCAGTTGCGTCGCGACCGAGGCGATCGAATAGACCGTGAGCGCCAGACCAAGCTCGATAAAGCCCACTCCCCAGCGGTCGCGCAGCAGCGGAAACAGCGGCGGCAACACCAGCATGTGGAAATGGCCGACGAAATGCGCCGCCGAGACCAGCCCGACCGACTGCAATTCGCCGCCTCTTCCGACCCGCCCGGGAGCAGTCGCCGTCACATCCATCCCGTCGCCTTTATTCGGTTGGAGACCCGCACCAGCATAAGCGCCACCGGCCGCTGGCGGCAATCATCGGGTCGCGTCGGCCGCGGATCTGAGCTGCTCGTACTCGGCGCGCACAATTTCAGCGCCGTAGACCCGCTCGAGCCGGCGCACCGTGAAATGGCCGCGCCCCAGGCTCTGGAAATGCTCGACAAAGGCGAGATTGACCGCCGCCCCGCCGACCGCGCCGACGACTATGACCGCCTGCGCCGCGATCTTCTCGGAGACGACGGCGCCGAAGCGCGCGGCGATCGGCGCCAGAAAACGGGCGACGACCGGCGCGCCCCCTTTGACCGCACCCTTGCCAAGCACGAAATCGGCCGCCTCGACCAGCCCGCGGGCCAGCAGCGCGCGGGTCGCGAAAGTAGCCGGTTTCCCCGCCGTCGCGCGCGGGCGTCGCCGAGCGCAAACACTTCGAGGCAGGCGAGCCCGGTCTTCGGATCGGCGAGGTCTTCCCCTTCGTCTCGCGCCACCACGGCGATCGCGCGCAGCATGATCGTCGTCGAGACCGGCAATTCGATGGTCAGCGCAGCAAGCCCGAAGGCGCCGCCGACCGCCCCGGACGCGGCGGCGAGACTTCGAATGCAATGCGCGCCCGCCGGCGAGCCGGCAGGCGCGCAGGCTAAAGAGCGCGACCTCGAGCGCCCGTTCGAGCGCCCGCCCGGTCGCCCTCGCCACGATGACGGACGCCCCCGGCGGCAGCGCCCTGACGAGAACCTCCGCCGGCTTACCCGCGAGTTGGGTCATCCGCGCGGCAAACCCCGGCTGCTCCAGCCGCCGCACCGCCGCGGCCAGGGCTTCCCGATCGACAGTCGAGAAAGACATGCCCAGTAGCTGATCCCCCGCCCGCCGCGGCGCAAGGGCTGGTCCATCCGGCATCACGGGGCGCGAAGTCGGGGTGGGCATTGGCTCAGTCGGGGCGAGCACTGGCTCATGCCAACACGATGTCATCGCGGCCGTGACGTGCGCGCGCGCGGCAAAAAGAGATCAGGACCAAGAAATTGATATAATTAGATTCCGGCCCGTGAAAACAGGAGATAACAGGGACCTGATCAGACTATCGGTCATTCGCGGGCCTCCCGAGAGGAGCGGGTCCTGGGATGCAGTATGTCGTTCCTGAGTTGTTCGCATCAAGGGTCTAGCCCCCGAGACGGCAAGCGAGCTTCGAAGCGGAAAGAAGACCGTCGAGACTCGCCGCCGCTGCCGTTGAACAAGAAAATGGTCGCCGTTCGCAAGCTCGCCCGATGCCGCCCCAGCAAAACCGAACGGCTAGCCCGAGACAATATGCGGGCCATTGGCGAGGAGGCTCTGCTGATCATTGCCAGCCCCGCGGCTTTCCAATCTAATCCGCCGGCTGTTGCCGAGGAGGGGGATCAGTGAGGCGAGGTGCGCGGCGAAAGCCGCGAGCGAGGGCGGTCGCCGGGTTTGGCGCCGCCCGGTTTTTTAAGGCGAAGTGGCGCTCGGTCGCGCCGGCCTGGCGGCAGCGGAACAGCCGTTCTCTCCTCGCCTTGGCGGCGCTGACGGTCCTGCTCGGCGGCGGGCTCGTGCTGGCGCTGCTGCCGGCTCGTCACCAGCCAAAGCCGACGGTGTCGGCGGCAGCGTCTCGGCCGGTTCCCGCCCTCACGGTTCCGAATCCCGCCAAGCCAGAGGAGCCGGTTGTGTCGCCGGAAAAAGCCCTGACACCAAAGCCCGTCGAGCAGGCGGCGCTGCGGCTGCCGCCGGCGATGCCGCCACCGGTTCAGGCGAAGCCGGCCTGGCTGCGTTTTGCGGTGCCAGCGCCGCCGGCCGGCAACCGCCCGCTGGTGGCGATCGTGCTCGATGACCTCGGCCTCGATCGGGCACGCACCGCGCAGGCGATTCGCCTCCCGGGGCCGGTTACCCTGTCCTTCATGACCTACGCCAACGAGCTGCCGCAACAAACCGAGGCGGCGCGGCGGGCCGGGCACGAGCTTCTTGTGCATGTGCCGATGGAGGCGGTAGACGCCCGCGAGGAGCCCGGCCCGCATGCGCTCTATACGACCTTGTCGCGCGCGGAGATCCTGGACCGGCTGCGCTGGGGGCTCGGCCGGTTCGACGGCTATGTCGGCATCAACAACCATATGGGCAGCAAATTCACCGCCGATGCCACAGGCATGGCGCCGGTCATCGAGGAATTGCGCACCCGCGGCCTCGCTTTTCTCGATTCGCGGACGACGGCGAAGAGCGCCGGGATTCGCCTCGCGGTCGCAGAGGGGGTACCGCATGCGGCCCGCGACGTGTTCCTCGACGACGATCTGGCGCCGGCGGCAATCGCCGCCCAGCTCGCCCGCGTCGAGGTGGTGGCACGGAGGCAAGGAAGCGCGATCGCCATCGGCCACGCCCACGATCCGACGATGGCGGCATTGCGCGCCTGGCTGCCGACACTGGATGGGAAGGGGATCGTCCTGGTCCCGGTCAGCGCGATCGTCCGCCGGCGCATGGCAGGGGAGAGCGGCGCTGCCCTGAACGCCGCGGCCAGTCGATGAAGAACACCTATGCCGGCTATCTCCAGCTCGATCGGCTGCTCTCGGCGCAGCGTCTCGCCACCCGCTCTGACGACGAGCTCTTGTTCATCATCATCCATCAGCAGCACGAGCTGTGGTTCAAGCTGGCGATCCACGAGCTCGGCTGCGCGATCGGGTCGCTGACCGCCGAGAATGCCGGCGACAGCCATTGCATCGTGGCGCTGAAGCGGCTCTCGCGGGTGAGCGCCATCCAACGCATCCTGATCTCGTCCTGGGACGTGCTGGCGACATTGACCCCGGACGAGTTTTACCTGTTCCGCGAGACGGTAGGGCGGGACGGCGCGTCAGGCTTTCAATCGGTACAGTATCGCATTCTCGAATTCAGGCTCGGCCTCAAATACCGGACGGTCGAGTTCGAGATCCCCGGCGGAGTGACGTCGACAATCGACGTCTTCGCCGGCGCGCCGACCGAGGCTGACAGGAATGCGCTGCGAGCGGCGCTCGCCGCACCCGCCATCTACGACGCGGTGATCGCCTTCATGGCCAAGGCGCTGCCGGGCTTTGGCATCGGCGAGCCCCGGAACTACGGGAAACGACATCGCAAAAGCGCTGCAATCTTCAACGCGTGGAGCTTTGTCTACAACAATCGGCTAAAGGCGCCCGACCTCTATCAGCTCGGCGAGAGGCTGGTCGATCTGGAAGACGCGTTCCGGCGGTGGCGGTTCGCCCACCTTGCCACCGTGTCGCGGGTCATCGGCAGCAATACCGGGACCGGCGGGTCGAGCGGGCTCAAATATCTGACCCGCGCCGCCAATCAGCTCTTCGAACACCCGATCTATCCGGAACTGTGGGATGTGCGGAACGAGATGTTCAGCCGGCCGGCGGCGTTCGACCTCGGCGCGGCGGGATACGAGGACCGGGGTTAGCTGGGTGCGGCAGCTCCTCCAAGGACGAAGGGGGCCGGCGCGGGCCGGCTTCGTTGGGACACCCGGCTATCTGCGCGACAATTGTTAATATAGGCGACAGTTGTCTCATATTCTTAACCAAGAAATACTTGACAACAGGTCAGCGTTGTCAGACCATCGCCCAAAGTTAAGGGCTCCGGCAGGTTCGATCGGTCCGTCGAACCGATCACGACATCAAGGATCGGTATACGGAGGAAATTGAAAATGATTAAGCAGCTTTCTTGGCGTTTATTAATCTTGGCAGGGGTGATGGCGGCTGGGGCCGGCGGTGCCGCCGCTCAGACGTTTACCTGCACCACCACCTTGCCCGCGGGTAACTACACCGCCGTCAACGTGCCGGCTGGCGCGACCTGCAACGTGAGCACCAGCGGCAATGTGAGCGTCTCGGGCAATGTAACGGTGGGTTCCGGCGCGACGCTGCAAGACTTCGGTACCGCGACATTTACCGTCAGCAGCTCTCTGCTGGCTGTGGGCGCCAAGATGATCTACCTCGTGCCCCAGAAACCGGGAGCAGTCAACATTCTCGGCAGCGTGTCCGTGACCGGGGCAACACAAACCGTAGATATCCGTACTTCATTTATTGGCGGCACTCTGTCGGTTGCGAACTCCACGATTTCTGCCTACATCAATTTAACTGGGAATAGCGTAGGCGGGAATGTGCTTAACCGAAACAACGCCACGCCGGCTCCGGGTGACAACGACATCGTCGGCAATGCAATCGGCGGCAGCCTCGTCTGCACGGGCAATTCGCCGGCGCCGCAGGATGGCGGCATGCCTAACACCGTCGGCGGCAGCAGGGTAGGCCAGTGCAGTGGCTTGTGAGCAGCTGATTATTGTGCACTTAATCGTTCGGGCAACTCGCTGGCGCCCGTGGGCAGTGGCGTTCCGAATTCGGTCGGCGGCACCAAGACTGGGCAATGTTCCGGATTGTGGCCCGAACGGCTCGCCATAGCATGAGGCGTTGCGCTGACCGATATAGGGCAACGCCGCCCGCTTAAAACGCCATTCGTACGAAGGAAGGGCAGGTCCGATCGGTCCGGCGAACCTGCCGCGACATCACGGACCGGTAGACGGAGGATATTAAAGATGAGGAAGCTGTACTGGAGCTTTATTGCGGCAACTGCCGTTGGTATTGCGCTCGCCGGCGCTCCCGCGAGCGCGCAGCCGCAAACCACAACTTGCACCGGCGCATCGCTGCCGGCGGGGACCTACATCAATGTGCTCGTGCCGAGCAGCAATCCGAGCTGCTCGCTCGGCGCCGGAGTAACCGTCACAGGCAATGTGACCGACCAAGGGTTCTTAAATCTCAACACCGGGGCAGTCGTTCAAGGTAACGTACTAGTCACGGCAGGCGCGACCCTAAGGATCCTCGGCGGGACCGTGAACGGCAGCGTATCGTCCAATAACGCCTTGCATGTCGAGATCCAGGGTAACGGGTCGATTTGCACGTCGAGCTTGAAGGCAGCGTGTACCGCCTTGGACGACGGGCTCGAAGGTACGGTCGGCACAAACGTCATGCTGGTCGGGACGATCAACGGAATACTCATCACGAACGCAAATATCATCGGCAGCCTCACGATCTCCGGGACGCAGAGCGGACCGATCGAAGTGGTCGTCAATATAGTGGGCTCCAACGTGCTCCTGAGTGGGAACACCACTACGGGCGGCGCCCCAAATGATGTGGTCGGAGAAAATTTGATCGGAGGCAATCTGACCTGCGTGGCCAACACGCCTGCCCCGGATGATTTTGGCGTCCCGAACACGGTGACCGGCCACAAGAGCGGGCAGTGCAAGGGGTTGTGACCGGCTGATCGTACCGCCGCATGAAAGGGGGCCGTCGGGCGGCAGCAGCCGTCGGGCGGCCGAAAGTGGTTGCGGTGGACGGCCCGAGCGGCTAAGTTCGTGACCATGGTTCGCATCGCGCACGCAGCAGCTTGGTGGTGGCCCGTCTGAGAATGGCGGCCATCTGATTTTTGGCACAGGCCGCCTCGGAGCTCCGGGCGGCCTGTTCAGTTCAAGGCGAACCTTCCCGGATCTCCCGAAGCGCCTCGGCCTGGAGGGGATCCACATGCAGCATACCAGCTACGTCACAAAGGGCGGCATCCGCGTCAGGCGCGAGGTCGAGAGCCGGGTCTACGGGCCGGCCGACAATGCGCTCGCCGACGCGCTCGACAGCCGGCGCGGCGTGCTGTTCTCGTCGAGCTTCGAGTTTCCCGGCCGCTATTCGCGCTGGGATATGGGCTTTGTCGACCCGCCGCTGGTGTTCACCGCGCGTGGCCGCGGGTTTTCACTGGAGGCGTTGAACCAGCGTGGCCGCGTGTTGCTGCCGGCCGTCGCCGACACGCTCGCCGGCCTCGCCGCGGTCACGCTTCGGCCCGAGAGCGACGACCGCATTTCCGGCGAAATCGACGAAAGCGAGGAGCGCTTCCCGGAAGAGCAGCGCAGCCGGCAGCCTTCGGTGTTCTCGGTATTGCGGGCGCTGGTCGATCTGTTCGGCAGCGCCGAAGACCAGCATCTCGGGTTCTACGGCGCCTTCGGCTACGACCTCGTGTTTCAGTTCGAGCCGATGCGGCTGCGGCTGCCGCGCCCCGACGACCAGCGCGACCTCGTCCTCTATCTCCCGGACGAGATCCTGGTCGTCGACCACATGCGCCAGGTCTCGGAAATCCACCGTTATGAATTCGAAGCGAGCGGCCGGTCGACGGCGGGGCTGGCGCGCGCGATAGAACCGGCTCCCTATCGTCTCGACCGCGCCCCTTCGTCGCGGCCGAAGGAGAGCGACCACGGCCCCGGCGAATATGCCGCCCTGGTCGAGCGGGCGCGGGCGGCCTTCGCGCGCGGCGATCTCTTCGAGGTCGTGGTCGGCCAGCTCTTCGCCGATGCCTGCGCCGACCCGCCGAGCACGGTCTTTCAGCGGCTGCGGCAGGCCAACCCGGCGCCCTATGGCGCGCTGATCAATCTCGGAGAGGGCGAGTTTCTGGTCGCCGCTTCGCCCGAGATGTATGTCCGCGTCGAAGGCAGGCGGATCGAGACCTGCCCGATCAGCGGCACCATCGCCCGCGGCCGCGACCCGATCGAGGATGCCGAGCGCATCCGCGAGCTCCTCAATTCGGTGAAGGACGAGAGCGAGCTGACGATGTGCACCGATGTCGACCGCAACGACAAGTCGCGGGTGTCGGTGCCGGGCAGCGTGCGGGTCATCGGCCGCCGCCAGATCGAGATGTATTCGCGCCTCATTCACACCGTCGACCATGTCGAGGGCGAATTGGCGGCGGAATTCGACGCGCTCGACGGCTTCTTGAGCCACGCCTGGGCGGTGACCGTGACCGGCGCGCCCAAGCTCTGGGCGATCCGCTTTATCGAGGAGGAGGAGCGCTCCTCGCGCCGCTGGTATGGGGGTGCGATCGGGCGGGTGACCTTCGACGGCAACATGAACACCGGCCTCACCCTGCGCACGATCCGCATGCAGGACGGGGTGGCCGAGGTGCGCGCCGGCGCGACGCTGCTCTACGACAGCGATGCGCAAGCGGAAGAGGCCGAGACCCGGCTCAAGGCGGCCGCGCTGTTCGGCGCGATCCGGGGGCGGTCGCCCGCTCCCGCGGCGGCGCCTTCGACGGCGGCGGCGGCCGGCAAGGGGCGCAGGGTGCTGCTGATCGACCACGAAGATTTGTTCGTGCATACGCTCGCCAATTACATCCGCACGACGGGCGCCGAGGTGGTGACCATGCGGCCCGGCCTGGCGCGCGCGGAATTACGGCGGGGGGCGGCTTTCGATCTCGTCGTGCTGTCGCCGGGGCCGGGACGGCCTTGCGATTTCGCGATGGACGAAACCCTGGGGCTGCTGGTCGAGCGCCGGCTGCCGGTGTTCGGCGTCTGCCTCGGCCTGCAAGGGATCGTCGAATATTTTGGCGGCGCGCTCGACGTGCTGCACACCCCGATGCACGGCAAGCCGTCGCCGGTCCGGGTGCTCGGCGGCCGGTTGCTGCGCGATCTCCCCAAGGAATTCGCCGTCGGCCGCTACCATTCGCTTTGTGCCAGGCGCGGCAACCTGCCGGCGGTTTTGTCGGTCACCGCCGAAACCGCGGACGGCGTGATCATGGCGGTCGAGCACGACCATCTCCCTATATCAGCCGTCCAGTTTCATCCGGAATTGGTGATGACGTCGCCCGGCGAGGTCGGCATGCCGATCATCGCCGCGGTGCTGTCGGCGATCTGATCTTGCGATCGCCGGTCAGAACATCTGGTCGAGGACGGCGCGCTTGATGTCGACCGGGAAATGCGGGCGCAGCGCCTGGGTGAACTCGTCGCCGAGATCTCGTTGCAGCGCCGGCGGTCAAGCTCGCGCGACAGGCTCTCCGCGGCGCCTTCCGGGATCTTGTCCGGCGTCTGCACCTGGGTCAGCTGGGCGAGGTAGGAGCCAGTCGCGTCCTGGGCGGTGACGGCCTCGCCGGGCTTGGCGGCGAAAAGCTTGGCGACGAGCGCCGGGGCGAGCGCCGCCTCGCGGCCAGGGCTGCGCAGGAAGGGGGCCGTCGTCGTTACCTTCAATCCCTTCTCGGCGGCGAGCGCCGCCAATGTCTTGTCCGGCGTGACCGCGGCGGCGAGCGCCGCGGCCTCCTTTGTCACCCGCTCGCGCTGTTGCTCCTCGCGCCAGGCGGCGATCGCCTTGTCCTTGACCTCGGCGAGCGGCCTGACCTCGGGCGGGGTCACCTTGTCGACGCGCAGCACGAAGATCGCATCGTCGGCGGTCTCGGTGACCCGGCTCGTCCGGCCTTGCTCGGTGGCGAAGGCGAGCTTCAGCACCTCGGCCGACGCTACGGGTAGCGTTACAGTCTTGCCCTCGCGGTCCTGGCCGCCTTCGTCGACCGCATCGATCACGGTCTTCTTCAGCCCGAACTTCGCCGCGGCATCGTCGAGCGCGGCGCCGCCGGCGAGCGCATCGTCGATCTGGTTGGCGATCTTGTAGACGCGGTCGACAGCCTCGCGGCGGGCGACCTCTGCTTCGAGCTTGGCCTTGGCCTCCTCAAAGGTCTGCGTCGCCGGCGGCTCGATCTTGACGACGCGCAGGATATGCCAGCCCAGCGGCGACTGGATCGGATCGCTCGGCTTGTCGAGCGGAAGCTCGAAGGCGATGTCGGCCAGTTGCTTGGGCATCTCGTCGCGCTTCATCAGGCCGAGATCGATCGTCTCGGGGTTCTGTCCGGCGATCGTGGTCGCGACCTCCTTCCAATCCTTACCGGCGGCGAGTGCCGAGGCGGCCTCCTTCGCCTTCTCCTCCGAAGGAGCGAGGATCTGCTGCACGTCGCGCCGTTCGGGAAGCACGAATTCGTCCTGGCGCTGATCGTACTCGTCCTTGAGCCTGGCTTCGGGGATCTCGATGCCCTGGGCGAGATCCGAGGGCGCGAGGCTGACCAAAGTAAAGCTGCGGTATTCGGGCGCGCGGAACAAATCCTGGTGCGCGTCGTAGAACTTGGTCAGCTCATCCTCGCTCGGCTGCCCGACATCCCCCGCCCCGACATTCGGTAGTGCAACGACGTCCGCCACCCGCTTCTCGTTGCGGTAGCGGTAGAGCGCGTCGACCATCGGCGCCGGCGCCGCCACCCCCGCCGCCACCGCCAGCAAAATGTCCTGCCGCGGGATGTCGGCGCGCATGCGCGCGACGTACTGGTCCTCGGTCAGATGATTGGCCCCGAGCAAGGCCCTGAAGGCGGCGGGATCGAACGCGCCGTCCGTCCCTTTGAAGTTCGGGTTCCGGGTGATCGAGTTGCGGATCACGTCGTCCGAGACCTCGAGCTGCAGCCTAGCCGCTTCCTGATCGAGCAGGCTGCTGTCGATCAGCGAGCGCAGCACCTCGTCGATAACACCGAGCTTCTTTGCCTCCTGCAAATCGATAGGGCCACCGAGCCGGGCGTTCAGCCGCTCCATCACCGGGCGCAGCGCCGTTTGCAGCTCCTCGGCGCGGATGCTGCGGTCGCCGACGGTCGCGACCACCGTCTCGGGCGAGCGGTTGCGGAAGATGTCGCCGATGCCCCAGATCCCGAAAGTGAGGATCAGCAACACGAACAGGGCCTTGACGACGACGGACGACGCTCGGGAGCGGATGGCTTGAAGCATGGAGGCTGATGGCCTCTTAATGACCGGTCGGGCCGCCCGACGCACCCGAATGCCGAGTTTGATATAAAGACACGCCGGCAAAGCCGCAACAACGGGTCGGGCAAGGGGTCTCGAAGACGGAGAGGTCTGATGGCGAATCGGGGGAAGCTGGTCGCCGGTAATTGGAAGATGAACGGGTTGCGCGCTGACGGCCTGGCCTTGGCCCGCGGCATCGCCGAGCGCCGCAGGGCGGCCGGCGGCGCGCGGGCCGGCCTGCGAGCTGTTGGTCTGTCCGCCGGCGACATTGCTGGCGGCGGTGCGCGAGATCCTCGCCGGCAGCGGCATCGCCCTCGGCGGACAGGATTGCCACGCCATGGCGAAGGGCGCCTTCACCGGCGACATCAGCGCCGAGATGCTGACCGACGCCGGGTGCACCCATGTCATCCTCGGCCATTCGGAGCGCCGACACGGGCATGGCGAGACCGACACGGCGGTTCGCGCCAAGATGGTCGCCGCGGCACGGGCCGGGCTCGCCGCGGTGCTGTGCGTCGGCGAGACCCGCGAGCAGCGCGAGGCCGGGAAGGCGGCCGAGATCGTCGCCGCGCAGCTCGCCGGATCGATGCCCGAGGGAGCCATGCCTGAGGCTCTGGTCGTCGCCTACGAGCCGGTCTGGGCGATCGGCACCGGGTTGACCGCGACCACAGACGACATCGCCGCGATGCACGCCGAGATTCGCGCCCGCATCCCGGCCGAGACGCGCATCCTCTACGGCGGCTCGGTCAATCCGGGAAACGCCGCCCAGATTCTCGGCCTCGACGAGGTCGATGGCGCGCTCGTCGGCGGCGCCAGCCTCAACGCCGACGATTTCTGGGCGATCGCGCGCTGCTGTGGCTAGGCCGATGCGGTTCGACGGCAAGATCGCGCTGGTGACCGGCGGCACCTCCGGGATCGGGCGCGCCGCCGCCGTCGCGTTTGCCCGAGAGGGCGCCAAGGTCGTCGTTGCCGGAAGGCGGGAGAAGGAGGGCGAAGAGACGGTGCAGGCGATCCGGCAAGGAGGCGGAGAGGGGCTCTTCGTGCGCACCGACGTCTCGGTCGAAGCCGAGGTGGGCGGTCTTGTCGGCCGGGCTATCGACGAATACGGCCGGCTCGACGCGGCATTCAATAATGCCGGGATGATCTCGCTGTCGCCGATCATCGACGAGACCGAGGCGCATTACCGGGAAGTCGTCGACACTAACGTCAAGGGTGTCTTTGTCTGCCTGAAATATGAGATCCAGGCGATGCTGAAGACCGGCGGCGGCGCGATCGTCAACACTTCGTCGCTGGCGGGTCTGGTCGGCTCGCGCGAGCGAAGCCTTTACGCCGCCAGCAAGCACGCGGTGATCGGCCTGACCCGGTCCGCCGCGCTCGAGGCCGCCCGGCACGGTATCCGCATCAACGCCGTCTGCCCGGCGGCGATCGAGGGAGCGATGGACGCGCTGTTCATGAGCCACTTCCATCTCGCGAAGGCGGAGCTTGCCTCGGCCGTGCCATTGCGGCGCGCGGGCACGCCGGAGGATGTGGCGGCGGCGGTGCTCTTCCTGTGCTCGCCAGAGGCCTCGTTCATCACCGGCGCGGTGCTCGCGGTAGACGGCGGCATGTCGGCGCAGTAGGCAACGGCGCTCGGCCCCGACGCTGGCCATCCGGGCGCCGAGCGATTAAATGCTGTCCTGCTCCTCGAACTGCCTCGCCCGGTTCCTCCACCCATGACCATTTTGCTGCTCGTCGTCCACATCCTGATCGCGCTCGCGCTGGTCGGGGTCATTCTGCTGCAGAAGAGCGAAGGCGGGGCGCTCGGCATGGGCGGCGGCGGCATGTCGGGCTTCATGACCGGCCGGTCGACGGCGAACCTCTTGACGCGGGTAACCGCGGGCCTCGCCGTGGCATTCTTTGCAACGAGCATCCTGCTGGTGGTCATCCACAACCGCGAGCGGGCGCCGCACTCGATCATCGACCAGGGTTCGCCCGCCGGGCCGGTCGCTCCGGCCCCTCCCGCGGCGCCGGTGCCGGCCGCACCGGCTGCCCCGGTCGCCCCCGCAGCGCCCTCACAGCCGAGCCCACCGCTCGCGCGATGAGCGAATTTACCAATGGGATGCTGCCGCCCGATGCTGTAGACTGAAATTCCATGACGCGGTTCATCTTCATTACCGGCGGCGTGGTCTCATCTCTCGGCAAGGGTTTGTCGGCGGCGGCCCTGGGCGCATTGCTCCAGGCCCGCGGCTTCCGGGTCCGGCTGCGCAAGCTCGACCCCTACCTCAACGTCGATCCGGGCACGATGAGCCCCTATCAGCACGGCGAGGTCTACGTCACCGACGACGGTGCGGAGACCGACCTCGACCTCGGCCATTACGAGCGATTTGTCGGGGTCGCCGCACGGCGCAGCGATTCGGTCACCACCGGGCGCATCTATTCGACGGTGATCGGCCGCGAGCGGCGCGGCGAATATCTAGGCGCTACGGTCCAGGTGATCCCGCACGTAACCGACGCGATCAAGGAGTTCATTCGGGCCGACCTCGACGGCGAGGATTTCGTTTTGTGCGAGATCGGCGGCACCGTCGGCGACATCGAGAGCCTGCCCTTTCTCGAAGCGATTCGCCAGCTCGGCTACGAGCTCGGGCGCGAGCGGGTGATGTTCGTCCATTTGACCCTGGTGCCCTACATCCCGTCCGCCAGCGAGCTGAAGACCAAGCCGACCCAGCATTCGACCAAGGAACTGCTCGGCCTCGGCATCCAGCCTGACATCCTCTTGTGCCGATGCGACCGGTCGATCCCGCCCGGCGCGCGCCAGAAGATCGCACTGTTTTGCAATCTGCGCGAGAGCCGGGTGATCCCCGCGCTCGACATCGACACGATCTATGGGGTGCCCGGCGCCTACCATGCCGAGGGGTTCGACCGCGAGGTCTGCGCCCATTTCGGCATCGAGGCCCCCGAGCCCGACCTCGACCGCTGGCGCGAGATCGTCGAGCGCATCCACCGCCCGGAAGGCCGGGTCACGATCGCGATCGTCGGCAAGTACACGCATCTGCCCGACAGCTACAAATCATTGGCCGAGGCGATGACCCATGGCGGCATCGCCAACAATGTCGGGGTCGATCTCGACTGGATCGATTCGGAGGTGTTCGAGGCCGAGGCCGAGGCGGTGCGCCAGCTCGAAGGCGTGCATGGCATCCTGGTGCCCGGCGGCTTTGGCGAGCGCGGCTCGGAGGGCAAGATCGAGGCCGCGCGCTTTGCGCGAGAGCGGCAGGTGCCGTATTTCGGCATCTGCTTCGGCATGCAGATGGCGGTGATCGAGGCGGCGCGGCATTTGGCCGGGCTCTCAGGCGCGGGATCAACCGAATTCGGCCCGTGCGAGCATCCGGTGGTCGGGTTGATGACGGAGTGGATGCGCGGCAACACCATCGAGCGGCGCAATTCGGACGAGGATCTCGGCGGCACGATGCGGCTGGGCGCCTACGACGCATTGCTGGCGCCGGGGAGCCGGGCGGCGGCGATATACGATGGCGCTGCGCGCATCAGCGAGCGCCACCGCCACCGCTACGAGGTCAATATCGGCTATCGCGGCCGCCTCGAGGACGCTGGCTTGCGCTTCTCGGGCATGTCGCCCGACGGCATTTTGCCGGAGATCGTCGAATTGCCCGACCACCCCTGGTATATCGGGGTGCAGTTCCATCCCGAGCTCAAATCGAAGCCCTTCCAGCCGCATCCGCTCTTCACTTCGTTCGTGCGCGCAGCCCTCGACCAGTCGCGGCTGGTGTAGGCCATGTCGCCGAGATTGCTTCGTCGCTCCGCTCCTCGCAACGATCGAGAAATCGTCATTGCGAGCGCAGCGAAGCAATCTCGTCCCGCCGCCTCGCCCCTTGCAGTGACAGCGGAAGTGCGATGACCCCCCGCCACGTCACCGTTGGCGACATCGCCATCGGCAATGATCTTCCGGCGGTGTTCATCGTTGGGCCGAACACGCTGGAATCGCGCGCTCATGCGCTGGAGATCAGCTCGGCGCTGGCCGATATCGCGGCCAAGCTGAAAATCGCTCTCATCTATAAGACATCGTTCGACAAGGCGAACCGGTCTTCGGTCAATTCGGCGCGCGGCATCGGGCTCGATGCGGGTCTGCCTATTCTCGCCGAGCTGCGCGAGCGGACCGGCCTCCCTGTGCTGACCGACGTGCATGCGCCGGAGCAATGCGCGCCGGTCGCCGAGGTGGTCGATATCCTCCAAATCCCCGCATTTCTGTGCCGCCAGACCGATCTTCTGCTCTCGGCAGGCGCGACCGGCAAGCCGGTCAACATCAAGAAGGGACAGTTTCTGGCGCCGTGGGACATGCAGCACGCCGCCGCCAAGATCGCCTCGACCGGCAACCAGCAGATCCTGCTGTGCGAGCGCGGCGCGAGCTTCGGCTACAACAACCTGGTGGTCGACATGCGCGCGCTGCCGATCATGGCTCGGACCGGCTACCCGGTCGTGTTCGACGCGACCCATGCCGTGGCGCAGCCCGGCGGCCTCGGTGATCGTTCGGGCGGCGAGCGCGAATTTGCGCCTGTTCTTGCCCGCGCCGCCGCCGCCGTTGGCGTCGCCGCGATCTTTATCGAGACCCATCAGGACCCCGACCGCGCCCCGTGCGAGGGTCCGACCATGATCCCGCTGAAGGCGCTGCCGGAGCTCCTCGAAACCCTGGTCGCGTTCGATCGGCTGGCCAAAGCGTTGCCCGAGACGATTGGTCGGGCGACGCCATAGATCTTTCGAGGAAGCGGCCATGCAATGGGATGCGATCCAGCTGGGAGCAAAGGCGAAGGGGGTTCTCGTCTACGCGATCGACCAGGCGCAAACGCCGCCGATGACTCAACCCGGACCGTGGGGCGCGACGCACGAGGGCTACTGCGCTGGGTTGGCCGCAAATTGGATTTCCCTTGCCTATCAGGGAAAGGACTTTCCGTTCGCCAGCCAGGTTTGCGACAACCCGCCCTGGCAGGCGACGATGGCACAGACAATCGACGAGAACGCCGGCTTTACCGATTGGGTCAACGAATGGAAGGTCGTGACCCAGCCCTTCGCGTGCACGGTCTCGACCTTGCGCGCGGAACGCCCGCACACGCCCTCCGCCGCTTTTATCTGCCAGGTCGTCTTCAACGCCTATGGCTGCTACGGCGTCACGATGAGGCGTCCGGGCGGCGGTCACACGGTCGTGATGCGCAACGGCCGCGACGGCCGGCTGCATCTTTTCGACCCCAACTACTTTCATGTCGCGGTCAAGGGACCGGACGCGTTTCAGGATTTCGTGAGCTGGTGGCTTCAGCAAACCGGATACGGCACGAGATACACCGAGCGAACCGGCGTGATCGGCATCAAGCCGCCGATCAACCATACCAATCCGTGACCCCGATTTCGGGAGCCGAGAGACAATGACCGCGATCGCCGACATTCACGCGCGCGAGATTCTCGACAGCCGCGGCAATCCGACGGTCGAGGTCGAGGTGACCCTGGAGACAGGGACGATCGGGCGCGCGGCGGTGCCGTCGGGTGCCTCGACCGGGGCGCACGAGGCGATCGAGAAGCGCGACGGCGGTACGAGGTTCGGCGGCAGGGGGTCCTGCAGGCGGTCGAGGCGGTCAACGGCGAGATTTTCGACGCGCTCTCCGGCTTCGAGACCGAGGACCAGCCGGCGATCGACCGGGTGCTGATCGAGCTCGACGGAACCCCGAACAAGGCCCGGCTCGGCGCCAACGCGATCCTCGGCGTCAGCCTCGCCTGTGCCAAGGCCGCTGCGGCCGAGCTCGGCCTGCCGCTCTACCGCTATGTCGGCGGCGTCTCCGCCCGCATCCTGCCGGTGCCGATGATGAACATCGTCAATGGCGGCGTCCACGCCGACAACCCGATCGACATCCAGGAGTTCATGGTGGTGCCGGTCGGCGCGGGATCGGCAACTGAGGCAATCCGCGATCGGCTCCGAGATTTTTCACGCGCTGCGCAAGAAGCTCGCCGATGCCGGGCACAACACCAATGTCGGCGACGAGGGCGGGTTCGCGCCGAACCTCGCCTCGGCCGATGCCGCACTCGGCTTTGTGATGCAGGCGATCGAGGCCGCCGGCTACCGTCCGGGCGACGATGTCGTGCTGGCGCTCGACCCGGCCGCCAGCGAATTCTATCGCGACGGCGCCTATCGCCTCGAAGGCAAGACATTCGATTCGGCCGCTCTGGTCGGCTATTGGCGAAGCCTCGTCGAACGCTTCCCGATCGTCTCGATCGAGGACGGCATGGCCGAGGACGATTGGGACGGCTGGGTCATGCTGACGCGGGAGCTGGGCGGCAGGATCCAGCTGGTCGGCGATGATGTGTTCGTCACCAACCCCGGCCGAATTCGCGACGGTATCGCGCGGAATGCGGCCAATGCGCTCCTCGTCAAGGTCAACCAGATCGGCACCTTGTCCGAGACCCTGGAGGCGGTCGAGATCGCGCAACGGGCCGGCTGGGGCACGGTGTTCTCCCACCGCTCGGGCGAGACCGAGGATGTGACGATCGCCGACCTCGCGGTTGCAACCAATTGCGGGCAGATCAAAACGGGCTCGCTGTCTCGCTCCGACCGGATCGCCAAGTACAATCAGCTGATCCGGATCGAGGAGCAGCTGAATGCGTCGGCCGTATTCGCCGGGCGGTCGGTGCTGCGGCGGCGGTTGACGGCCGGGGCTGGTGGTGGTTCTGTTGCACCATGATCGTAATGCGCGAATTGCGCAGACGGGCGCGCTTCATCCTCGGCCCGGTTGTCGGTCTGGCACTGACCGGCTATTTCGCCTACCATCTGGTCGAGGGCGACCGTGGGCTGCTGGCGTGGTTGCGCCTGACCCGCGAGCTACGCGAGGCAAACGCCACTCTCGAAACCGCCCGTGCATCGCGCGCGGCACTCGACCTCAAGGTCTCCAACCTGCGGCCTGACCACGTCGATCCCGACCTGTTGGACGAGCGGGTGCGCGCGACCTTGAACCTCGTGGCGCCGAACGAGATCGTGATTATGAAGCAGGCGCCCACACCCTGACGGCACCCGGAAATCAGGTTTTCCTGGCAAGGCGTCTTCCCGGTCGAGGTTGCAAACCCGCCGATTTCCGACCATCCTCCCGGCAAGTTTTGGGGCCGCTGCCGGCGGTTGCCCGGAGGAAACGAGATGGCAGTCACAGGCAAGGCCAAGCCCACCAAACTCGCCGAGCCCGCGGTCCCAGCGGCAGAGCTGCTCGGCTATTACCGTCAAATGCTACTGATCCGGCGCTTCGAGGAGCGGGCGGGGCAAATGTACGGGATGGGGCTGATCGGCGGCTTCTGCCATCTTTATATCGGCCAGGAGGCAGTGGTGGTCGGCATGCAGGCGGCGCTGAAGGAAGGCGACACGACCGTCACCTCCTACCGTGACCACGGGCATATGCTGGCCTGCGGCATGGATCCCAAGGGCGTGATGGCCGAGCTGACCGGCCGCCGCAGCGGCTATTCGCGCGGCAAGGGCGGCTCGATGCACATGTTCAGCCGCGAGAAGAACTTCTTCGGCGGCCACGGCATCGTCGGGGCGCAGGTGCCGATCGGCACCGGGATCGGCTTCGCCCACCGCTACCGCGCGAACGGGCTCGTGTCGGCCACCTATCTCGGCGACGGCGCGATCAACCAGGGGCAGGTCGCCGAGAGCTTTAACATGGCCTCGCTGTGGAAGCTGCCGGTGGTTTACGTGATCGAGAACAACCGCTACGGCATGGGTACCTCGGTCGACCGGGCCTCGGCGCGCACCGACCTGTTCCACCGCGGCGTCGCCTACGGCATTCCGGGCGAGCAGGTTGACGGCATGGATGTACTGGCGGTGCACGCGGCCGGGCTCGCCGCCGCCGAGCATGCACGCTCCGGTCAGGGGCCGATCATCCTGGAGATGCTGACCTACCGCTATCGCGGCCACTCGATGTCGGACCCGGCCAAATACCGCACCCGCGAGGAGGTCAACAAGATGCGCGCCGAGCACGACCCCATCGACCACACGCGGCAGCGCCTGGTCGAGGCGGGGACCGCGGAAGCGGCGCTGAAGCAGATCGATGCCGAGGTCAGGGACCGTATCGCCGAAGCGGCGCAGTTCGCGCAGGACAGCCCGGAGCCCGATCCCGAGGAGTTGTGGACCGACGTGCTGGTCGATGCCTAAGCCGCGGAAGGTTGTAGCAGAGCCATGGCCACGCAAGTTTTGATGCCGGCGCTGTCGCCGACGATGACCGAGGGCAAGATCGCGCGCTGGCTCAAGAGCGAGGGTCAGCCGGTCCATGCGGGCGACGTGCTGGCCGAGATCGAGACCGACAAGGCGACGATGGAGGTCGAGGCGATCGACGAGGGCGTGCTCGCCAGGATCGTGATCCCCGAGGGCACCGACCACGTCGCCGTCAACACCCCGATCGCGCTGATCGCCACAAACGGCGAGGATGCCGCCGCGGTCGAGCAGCCCCCCGCTCCCGCCAAGGACCTCGCGCAGGCCCGCCCGCCACAGCCCGTGCCCGCAGCGTTGGCGCCACCTCGCAGCACGCCGCCGGCCGAGACCGAATACGCCGGCAAGACCCGCACGATGACGGTGCGCGACGCGCTGCGCGACGCGATCGCCGAGGAGATGCGGCGCGACGAAACGGTCCTTCTGCTCGGCGAGGAGGTCGCCGAATACCAGGGCGCCTACAAGGTCAGCCAGGGCCTGTTGCAGGAGTTCGGGCCGCGCCGGGTCGTCGACACGCCGATCACCGAGCACGGCTTTACCGGGCTCGGGGTCGGCGCCGCCTTTGCCGGGTTGCGGCCGATCGTCGAGTTCATGACCTTCAACTTCGCGATGCAGGCGATCGACCAGATCGTCAACTCGGCCGGCAAGACCCGCTATATGTCAGGCGGGCAGATGGGCTGCCCGATCGTCTTTCGCGGGCCGAACGGCATTGCCTCGCGCGTCGCGGCACAGCATTCGCAATGCTATGCGAGCTGGTATGCACATTGCCCCGGCCTCAAGGTGGTCGCTCCCTATACCGGCGCCGACTACAAGGGGCTCTTGAAGGCGGCGATCCGCGATCCGAATCCGGTCGTCTTTCTCGAGCACGAGCTGGTCTACGGCGAAACCTTCGATGTGCCGGAAGATCCCGAGTTCCTGGTGCCGATCGGCAAGGCGCGCATTGCCCGCGCGGGCCGACAGGTCACGATCACCGCCTTCTCGCGCATGGTGAAATTGGCGCTCCAGGCCGCCGAGGAGCTGGAAAAGGCCGGCATCTCGGCCGAGGTGATCGATCTGCGCACCCTGCGGCCGTTCGATCGCGACACCGTCGCGGCCTCGGTCAGAAAGACCAACCGCATCGTCGCGGTCGAGGAAGGCTGGCCGTTCGCCGGCATCGGCGCCGAGCTCGCGGCAATTGTCATGGAAGACTGCTTCGACTGGCTCGACGCGCCCCTGAGGCGGGTCGCGGGCAAGGACGTGCCGCTGCCCTACGCCGCGAACCTCGAACGCCTCGCGGTGCCCCAGGTAGAGGACATCGTCGCTGCCGCGCGCGAAGTCGCTTACCGGTAGTCGAATGTCATTGCGAACAAAGCGACGCAATCTCGTCGGCGCCGGTACCGTCGAGATCGCCGCGATGGCCTGGTGGCCTCCCCGCAATGACCACGTCGTTTGGTGACTGGGACATGCCCACCGAAATCCTGATGCCGGCGCTGTCGCCGACGATGACCGAGGGCAACCTCGCCAAATGGCTGAAGAAGGAAGGCGATGAGGTCCGTTCCGGCGATGTGTTGGCCGAGATCGAGACCGACAAGGCGACGATGGAGGTCGAGGCGGTCGACGACGGCAAGATCGGCCGGATCCTGGTGCCGGAGGGCGCGCAGGGGATCAAGGTCAACCAGCCGATCGCCGTGCTGCTGGGCGAGGACGAGGACGTCTCGGCCCTGGAACACCTGACCCAAACGCCGGCATCACCCGCCCCGGCGGCACCGTCAACGCCTGTGGCGGCACCGTCAACGCCCGTGGCGGCACCTGCTCCCGCATCTCTGCCTGTGGTTGCGAAGGATCGCGGCAACGGGCGGATTTTCGCCAGCCCCTTGGCGCGCCGGATGGCGCAGCAGGCCGGGCTCGACCTCGCCGCGCTGAAAGGCTCGGGACCGCAGGGCCGCATCGTCAAGGCCGACATCGAGGCGGCTCTGACCAAGGGTCGCGCGACGCCGGCCGAAGCACCGAGGCTACCGCTGGTCGTTCCGCCCGGCGCCCCGGTACCGGCATTGACCAAGGAACGGGTGGCCGCGCTCGCGGGCAACGCGCCCTATACCGAGCGGCCGCTCAATGCGATGCGCCGGGTCATCGCGCGACGGCTCACCGAATCCAAGCAGACCGTTCCGCACTTCTACCTGACGATCGATTGCGAGATCGATGCACTTCTGAAAATCCGTACTGAACTGAACGCCAAATCGGATGCGTACCGAATTTCAGTAAACGACTTTGTGATCCGCGCGGCGGCGCTGGGATTGCGGCGGGTGCCCGCGGCGAACGCCTCGTGGAGCGACGAGGCGATCCTCGTCTGGGACAGTGTCGACATCGCGGTCGCGGTGGCGCTCGACGACGGGCTGATCACGCCGATCGTCAAGCACGCCGACCAGAAAGGGCTGGCGACGATCGCCGACGAGATGAAGGACCTCGCCGCCCGCGCCCGTACCGGCAAATTAAAGCTCGAAGAGTTCCAGGGCGGCACGTTTTCGATCTCGAACCTCGGCATGTACGGCGTGCGCGAGTTCGCCGCGGTCATCAACCCGCCGCACGGCGGCATCCTCGCGGTCGGCGCCGGCGAGCAGCGGCCTGTGGTCAAAGACGGTGCGCTCGCGGTCGCGACCGTTATGAGCTGCACACTCTCCTGCGATCACCGCGCCGTCGACGGCGCCGTCGGCGCGCAATTTCTCGCCGCCTTCAAGAAGCTCGTCGAGGACCCGCTGACGATGCTGCTGTGAAAGCAGAGCGCGGGATGGCCGACACTCCCTTTGACTTGATCGTTCTCGGCGGCGGGCCGGGCGGCTATGTCGCGGCGATCCGGGCCGCACAGCTCGGGATGAAGGCGGCCGTGGTCGAGCGCGAGCATCTGGGGGGCATCTGCCTGAACTGGGGCTGCATTCCCACGAAGGCGCTGCTGCGCAGCTCCGAGATCAACCATATCCTGCATCACCTTGACGATTACGGATTTTCGGCGAGGGATATCAGCTTCGACGCGGGCAAGGTCGTTGCCCGCTCGCGCGCGGTGGCCAAGCAACTGTCGAACGGCGTCGCCTACCTGCTGAAGAAGAACAAGGTCGCCGTGTTCGACGGGCAGGGCCGGCTCGACGGCAAGGGGCGGGTCGCGGTCGAGAAGGACGGCAAGTCGGTTGCCGAGCTTGCCGCGCCGCACATCGTTTTGGCGACCGGCGCCAGGGCGCGGTCGTTGCCGGGGCTGGAGCCCGATGGCGAGCGGGTGTGGACTTACAAGGAGGCGATGATCCCCAAGGCGATCCCGAAATCGCTGCTGGTCGTCGGCTCGGGCGCCATCGGCATCGAATTCGCGAGCTTCTACCGCGATATGGGCGCCGAAGTGACGGTGGTCGAAGTACTGGACCGAGTGCTGCCGGTCGAGGACGAGGAAATCTCGGCTTTCGCCCGCAAGTCTTTTGAAAAGCAGGGGATCAAGATCCATATCGGGGCGACGGTCAAATCGCTGAAACAGCACGGCGACGGCGTTGTCGCGGCGGTCGAGGCGGGCGGAAAGGAGTTCGAGACGCAGGTCGAGCGGGTCATCCTCGCGGTCGGGATTGTCGGCAATGTCGAGGATATCGGGCTCGAAGGCACCGGCGTCCGGGTCGAAAGGACGCATGTGGTCGTCGACGAGTGGCTACGCACCGCCGAGAATGGCGTCTACGCCATCGGCGACCTGGTCGGCCCGCCCTGGCTCGCGCACAAGGCGAGCCACGAGGGGGTGATCTGCGTCGAGCACATCGCGGGGCTGAACGACGTGCACCCGCTCGATTTGCGCAATATCCCGGCCTGCACCTATTGCCGGCCGCAGATCGCCAGCGTCGGTCTCACCGAGCAGGCCGCCAAGGACGCCGGCTATCAAGTCAGGGTCGGGCACTTCCCGTTTATCGGCAACGGCAAGGCGATCGCGCTCGGCGAGCCCGAAGGCATGGTCAAAACGGTGTTCGACGCCGAGACCGGCGAGCTATTGGGCGCGCATATGGTCGGCGCCGAGGTGACCGAGCTGATCCAGGGCTACGCGATCGCCAAGACCCTGGAGACCACCGAGGCCGAACTGATCCGCACGATCTTCCCGCATCCGACCATCTCGGAGACGATGCACGAGGCCGTGCTTGACGCCTATGGCCGCGCCATCCACTTCTAGCCCATGAGCTTGCCCGCGGCCGACGCGATCCTGCGACACCCCGAAAAAGCGCATCGGCCCGACAGCCCGATCCCGCGCAAGCCCGACTGGCTGCGGGTCAGGGCGCCGGTTTCGCCCGAATACCAGGCGACCCGCCGGCTGATGCGCGAACTGCGGCTCAACACGGTGTGCGAAGAGGCCGGCTGCCCGAACATCGGCGAGTGCTGGAAAGAGCGCCATGCGACGGTGATGATCCTCGGGCGGGTGTGTACCCGCGCCTGCACCTTCTGCAACGTCGCGACCGGGCGGCCCGACCTGCTCGACCCGCACGAGCCCGAGCGGGTAGGGGAGGCGGTTGCCGCGCTCGGATTGGCGCATGTCGTCGTCACCTCGGTCGACCGCGATGATCTCGACGACGGCGGCGCCGGCCAGTTCGCGCAAACCATCGCCGCCATCCGCGCCGCCGCGCCCGGCACGACGATCGAGGTCCTGACCCCCGATTTTCTGCGCAAGAAGGGCGCGCTCGAAGCGGTCGTCGCGGCCCGGCCCGACGTCTTCAACCACAATCTCGAAACCGTGCCGCGTCTTTATGCCGAGGTAAGGCCGGGAGCACGATACTTTCATTCGCTACGATTGCTCGACCAGGCAAAGCGGCTCGATCCGTCCCTGTTCACCAAATCCGGGATCATGGTCGGACTCGGCGAGGACAAGGCCGAGGTGCTGCAGGTGATGGACGATCTGCGCTCCGCCGAAGTCGATTTCCTGACCATCGGCCAGTATTTGCAGCCAACGCCGAAACATCATCCGATCGCGCGCTTCGTGACGCCGGAGGAGTTCCGCGGCTATGAGAGCTTTGCCCGGGCCAAGGGGTTCCTGCTGGTTTCGGCCTCGCCGCTGACCCGTTCGTCCTATCACGCCGGGGACGATTTCGCGCGGCTTCGCGCCGCCCGCTCCGCCAGGCTCGCCGCCGCCGGATAACCCCGCGCGCGATGCCGACCCATGCCGAGCAGCGTGTGCTGCCCTACACGGCGGAGCAGCTCTTCGCGCTCGTTGCAGATATCGAGCGCTATCCCGAATTCCTGCCCTGGTGCGTGGCGGCGCGGATCAAGGAACGCCGCGCCGATCTCGTCGTTGCCGATATGATCATCGGCTTCAAGATGTTCCGAGAGCGTTTTACTTCGCGCGTGGTACTCGATCCGCCGCGGCAGATCGACGTGACCTATGCCGAGGGGCCGTTCCGCTACTTGAACAACCACTGGAAGTTCATTCCCGTGAGCGGCGGCTGCCGCATCGATTTCTTCGTCGATTTCGAATTCAAGTCGCGGCTGATGCAGAAGCTCATCGAGATCCTGTTCGGCGAGGCGGTGCGCCGCATGGTCGGCGCCTTCGAAACCCGCGCCCGCGACCTCTACGGCCCGCCGCCGCGCGGCGCCGAGGAGCCGGCAGTCTGATGCTGGCGCCTGCCCCACCGTTCCGGTAAGAATGCACATCGGGCTTAGGGAGGTCAGCATGCTGGCAATGTGGGTCAAGGTCCGGATCAAGCCGGAGGCACGCGAGCGTTTCCTGAAGGCGATCGAGGTCGATGCCGAGGGCTCCGAGCGGGATGAGCCGGGCTGCATGCGCTTCAACGTGCTGCAGGATCTGCAGGACCAGAACGTCTATTACTTTTACGAGGTCTATCGGGACGAGGCGGCGCTCGAAGCGCATCGGGCCGCACCCCATTACGCCGTCTGGCGCGCGGCCGCCGACACGCTCGACGGCGCGCCCGAGGCGACGCGAACCCATACCGTTTTTCCCGCGGCTCCCGAGTATTGGCCGTCAAATCGCGCATCACGCGGGTAACCCGACGGGAACAGAACAGGCGATGCACCAAGGCGCCGCTGAGCGATTGAAAACGACGGTCGAAGTGAGAAGATTTGAACCCTCCGCTCCCGGCGTGCGTCGGGACGCGAACCCGTCTTGTAAGGATATCGCCTTATCCTCAGGGTGCCAGAGGACTTGATCGCCGCGTCGAATTGCGCCTCGCGCCGTCGTCGGGCTTTAATGCGCGCGCGGCGAGAGGGAGAGCGGCGATGATGCGGGTGCTGACCGGGGGAAGGCTGATCGACGGGACCGGCGCGGGACCGGTGCCCAATGCGGCGATCGTGATCCGCGGCCAGAGCATTGAAGCGGTCCAGACCGGCGCCGCGGGCGGCTGGCCGGCCGATGCCGAAATCATCGATGTTTCCGGGATGACGATATTGCCCGGGCTGATCGACTGTCACGACCATCTGGCGATGCACGGCTATGATTTGGCGCGGCGCTGGGGGCTCGACGAGCCGCAGAGCACCCGCACCTTGCGCACCGCCAAGGTTCTCGGGGATACGCTCGCCGCCGGGTATACGACGGTGCGCGACGCCGCCGGGCTCGACGCCGGGTTCAAACGGGCGATCGACGAAGGGCTGATCGTGGGTCCGCGGCTCGTCGTGTCGCTGTGCATCATCTCGCCGATCGGTGGGATCGGCGACCGGGTCAGCCCATCGGGGTTTGGCTGCTGTGTGCCGAACGACCCGTTGCTGCCGGACGGCGTCGTCGACTCGCTGGCCGATGTCCGGCCGGTGGTGCGGCGGGTGGTGCGGGCCGGCGCCGATGTGATCAAATGCGCGACGACCGGCGGCGCCAGCTCGCGCCCCGAGCACGGGCCGCGCGACGGCGCCTTCAACCTCGACGAGATGCACGCGCTGGTCGAGGAGGCGCACGCGCTCGACCGCCGGGTCATGTGCCATGCGCTGGGTGGGCGCGGCCTACGCATCGCCATCGAGGCCGGCGTCGATTCGATCGACCACGGCTGCTATCTCGACGAGGAGCCCGTGCTGGTCGACGCGATGGCGCGCCGCGGGATCTTTTTCGTGCCAACCTTCGCCGTCTACGACTACCACCGCAAATCGGCGCTGCCGCATATCCGCGAGCGGGCGCGCGACCTCGAAGAGCACCATGCATCGAGCCTGCGACGGGCGCTCGCCGCTGGGGTCAAGATCGCGGCCGGTACCGACGCCGGCGGGCATGGCCACCCGCCGAACGCGCTTGAAATCGCCTGCCTCGTCAAAGCCGGGATGACGCCGCTGCAGGCCTTGCGCGCCGCTACCGGCTGGGCCGCCGAATGCATCGGCCGCGAGCGCGACCTCGGCACGGTCGAAAAGGACAAGCTCGCCGATCTTGTCGTCGTCGATGGTGACCCGCTGGCCGATGTGGCGATCCTCCAACACCCCGAGCGTATTGCGCTGGTCGTCAAGGGCGGCGAGATCGTCGCGAACCGTCTGCCGACACCACGGTGAGCAGCCCAGCTCGACCGCTCGCCCTCGTAACCGGCGCGTCGAGCGGCATCGGCGCCGAGCTTGCCCGCGAATTGGCGAAAGACGGCCATGACCTGGTGCTGACCGCGCGCCGCACGGAGCCGATGCAGGCTCTCGCCGCGGAGCTCGCGGGGCTCGGGGCCGGTGCCGTCGTGATCGCCGCCGATCTCGCCAAACCCGGTGCCGCAGGGGAACTCGCGGGTGCGATCGAGGCGCGCGGCCTCGCCGTCGATGTGCTGGTCAACAATGCCGGGCTCGGCGGCGCCGGCCGCTTCGACCAATCGGACCCGGTGCGCATCGGCGAGATGCTCAACGTCAACATCGTGGCGTTGACCGAGCTGAGCCGGCTGCTGCTGCCCGGCATGGTCGCCCGCGGGCGCGGCCGGATCATGCTGGTAGCCTCGACTGCCGGGTTTCAGCCGGGTCCGGGGATGGCGGTCTATTTCGCGACCAAAGCCTATGTGCTGAGCTTTGGCGAGGCGATCTCCTGGGAATTGCGCGGCACCGGCGTCACGGTCACGACGCTCTGCCCCGGCGCCACCGCCACCGAGTTCTTTCAGGTCGCGGGCGTCGGCCCCACGGCGCCGACCGGTGCGCTGCGGCCGATGATGAGTGCCGCGGAGGTGGCGAAGGTCGGCTATCGCGGCCTCAAGAAAGGGCGCCGAGTGCTGGTGGCCGGCCTCGCCAACCGGGTTCTGGCGCTCGGCGGCCGGTTCGCGCCGCACATGGTCTCGTTGCCGATCACCAAGGCACTGATGTCGCGCCATTGAACGGCCGTGGCCCGAAATCGCAATGACGACGGGCGGACATGGGATTGCGTTGCGGCCGAGCGGTACATCCTTGCGAGTGCTCTGGCCGCGTCTAGCTAGGCCTGATCTCTCACAAGCGGGCCTTCGCCTCCGTTGCCTGGTGCGGCATGCTCGGGGATGGGGACGCCAGGCTGCTGTTTGGAGACGCGCAGGGTCATCGCCGATTTGACATGGCTGACGTTCGGTGCCGAGGTCAGCTTCGAAGTTAAAAAGCGCTGATAGCTGTCCCAGTCGGCGGCGACGATCTTGAGGAGGAAATCGGTTTCGCCGGCCAGCATGTGCGCTTCGCGCACCTCGGGCCAGTCGGCAACCAGCTCCTCGAAGGCCTTGAGGTCGGCTTCGGCCTGGCTCGACAGGCCGACCTGGGCGAAGACGGTGACGCCGTAGCCCAAATGCTCGGGAGCGAGGGCCGCGTGATAGCCGCGGATGATGCCGGCCTCTTCGAGGGCACGGACCCGGCGCAGGCAGGGCGGCGCCGATATGCCGACGCGCCGGGCGAGCTCGACATTGGTCATCCGCCCTTCTTCCTGCAGGTTCCGCAATATCTGGCGATCGATACGGTCGAGCTTGATCCGCCGCATCTCGATCTTCTCCCTTAAGAGATATCCCAGCGGGTGGCGATGATGTGAGACTACGGATCATAGAAAAACGCGGCGCGCGGCGCAATTTTGTTGCGGCCTGCGCCCCTGCCTTGCCGTCGATGACCCGTCCGCGTAAACCGCCCCGATGGCCAGCCTTTCCCCGCGGGTGCTTTTGCCCGCCGTCGAGACCCTCGATGGCCCGGCGCCCCTGACCTGGGTGCTGCACGACGGCAAGGCGGGGATGGCGAGCCAGGCAGTCGGGCTCGCCGAGGCGGCGGGCTTCTCCTTTGTCGAGAAGCCGCTCTCGATCCGCTTCCCATGGGCCTGCCTGCCGCCGCAGCTGTGGCTCTCGCCGTTGCGGGCGCCCGGTGCGGCCGGGGCACGGCTAATGCCGCCCTGGCCCGATCTCGTCATCGCCTGCGGCCGCAATGCAGCGAAGCCGGCGCTCGCTATTCGGCGGTCGAGCGGCGGGCGCACCCTCGCCGCGCAGATCCAGGACCCCGGGGTCGGGCGCGACGAGTTCGACCTGCTCGTCGTGCCCGAGCACGACCGGCTTCGCGGTTCGCGGGTGGTGCTGACGCGGGGTGCCGTCCATCGCGTCACAGCGGCGGTGCTGGCCGCCGAACGCCACCGCTTTCCCGCACTCGCGGCAATGCCGCGGCCGATCCTGACGGTGCTGATCGGCGGCGCCAACAAGGCCTACCGGCTGCCGCTGCGGCGCCTCGGTGAGATTGCCGATTCGCTCGCGGAGGTCATGCGCGAGACCGGCGGCTCGGCGCTGGTGACACCCTCGCGGCGCACCGGGGCGGCCGGCGTCGCACTGCTGCGCGAGCGGCTGGCGGGCCTTCTGGCGGTGGTCTGGGACGGCACCGGGATGAATCCCTACTTCGCCTACCTTGCCTGTGCCGACGCCCTCTTGGTGACCGCCGATTCGGTGTCGATGGTCAGCGAGGCGGCGGCGACCGGTAAGCCCGTTCACATCATCGATCTCGACGGCGGCAATGCCAAATTCGCGCGTTTTCACGGGGCGATGCGCGCTGCCGGCATCACCCGGCCCTTTTCCGGCCATATCGAATCGTGGTCCTACCCGATCCCGGACGACACGGCGCGTGCCGGCGCGGCGCTGCGGGCGCTTGTCCTGAGCCGGGTCGGCTCGCGGCGCTCGGCATGAAGGCCGCGGCGATTTATGCGGGATTGGTCGTCCTCGCCGCGGCGCTGTTTCTGCTGGCGCCGCAGATCGATTTGGCGGCGAGTTGGCTCTTCTATATGCCGGGACAGGGCTTCGTGCTGGCCGGTTGGCCGCCGGTCGTTCTTCTCTACCGCCTGGTCCCTTGGATCACCTGGGGCGTGCTGCTGCTCGTCGCTGTCGCCGCCGGCCGGTTTTTTCTGGTCGGCCGGCCGTGGTGGCGGCTCGACCGCAAGGCGCTTGTGTTCATTATCGCGGCTCTGGCGCTCGGCCCTGGCCTCCTCGCCAACACTCTCTTCAAGGATCATTGGGGACGGGCACGGCCAATGCAGGTCGAAGCCTTCGGCGGCCCGCAGAATTTCACCCCGGCGCTCTTGCCGGCAGCGGCATGCGCGCAGAACTGCTCTTTTGTTTCGGGCCATGCGGCGCTGGGCTTTTCGCTTGTCGCCTTCGCCTTCCTGCTGCCGTCCGGATCGTCCCGCCGCTGGGCCGTCGCCGCGGCACTCGGCTTCGGCGCGCTCGTCGGGCTCGGGCGAATGGCCCAAGGCAGCCATTTCCTGTCGGATGTTGTCTTCGCCGGCCTCTTGGTCTACGGCACGACCGCGGCGCTCTACTGGCTGATCGTCGACAAGGATGCTCTCGCGGCGCCGGCGCCGAGGCGGCTCTATCGTTCGATCGGGCATGGCATCGGCACGACCTGGGGTGTCGTACGGCGTTGCGCGGCAGAGCCAGCGGGGCGGCTCGGGCTGTGGGCAGCGGCGGTGACCGTTGCCATCGCGATATCGATCGCCGCCATCGACCGGCCGCTCGCCTACTTCTTTCACGGCAAGGGCCCGGATTTGCACGCGCTCTTCAACCTGACCGGAAGGCTCGGCCTGACCTGGGGCTATCTGACCATCTTCGGCCTCGCCTTCGCCGGGCTGCACTGGGGCGGCATATTCCCGCGGCTACAGCCGCTCGCCGCGCGAATGCGGGCGCTGTCGGCGGTCCCGGCCTTTCTTTTTACCTCGATCGCGGCATCGGGATTCGTCGTCGACCTGATCAAGGTCATTCTCGGCCGGACCCGGCCCAAGCTGCTGTTCAGCTCTGATATCTACGATTTCACCTGGCTCGGCTCGCGCGCTGACCATTGGTCATTCCCCTCGGGCCATACGGCGACGATCGCGGCGCTGATGACCGCGCTGTGGTGCCTGTGGCCGCGGCATCTCCTCTTTTACATCCTGCTGGGCGTCATCGTGTCGGCGAGCCGCATCGTCGTCGGCGCGCACTATCTGAGCGACACCCTGGCCGGCGCTTTTATCGCCGTGGTGACGACGCGCTGCGTTGCAGTGCTGTTCGCCAGGGGGGGATTCGATCTCACCGCGGCACGCAGCGCGCGGCCGGGCGCGGCGGCGAGACCGCCCTGGCCCTGCCGTCTTCTGGGAAGAGCCGCGGCGCGCCGCGAGACAGCGAGCTCGCGCTAGAGCCGCGACAGCACCTCGTCCCTGAAGCGGCGCATCTCGGCGATTGAGGCGTCGGCCTCCGGGCGCTCGAAATCGATGTCGATCGCGGCGACGCCGATGTCGCGCAAGGCCTTCAGATCATCGGCGATTTCGGCGGTGCCGCCGGAAAAGAGCCGCCGCTCGCCGTCGGACGCCGTTGCCGGCACCGCCGCGCCGTAGCGCTTGACGCGGTAGGTCAGCGCGACTCTCTCAGGATCGCGCCCGGCTGCCGCGGTCAGACGCTGCAGCCGCGCGACGCCAGCGCGGTAGCGCGGCAGGCTGTCCAGCAAGTGCTTGTTGTTGCTGCCGATCGGATACCACGCGTCGCCGAGCCGCGCGGCGCGGCGTAGGGCCGGCCCGCTTTCGCCACCGACCCAGATCGGCGGGTGCGGCTTCTGCACCGGCTTTGGCTCGAAATGTATGTCTGCGAACTTGACCCAGGCGCCGTTGAAGTGCGGCGCCGGCTCGGTCCACAAGGCGCGGAAGGCAGCGATATACTCGTCGGTCACCGCACCCCGCGCGACAAAGGGCGTGACTGCCACGGCGTCGAATTCCGCCTCCAGCCAGCCAGCCCCGATGCCGACCACGAGCCGCCCGCCCGACAGCACGTCGATCGTCGCCAACATCTTGGCGGCGAGCACCGCCGGCCGGTACGGCACCACCATGACCGCCAGCACCAGCCGGATATGCGAGGTCCCGGCCGCGATATAGGCCGCGGCGGTTAGCTGCTCGTACCGTCGCTCGGGTCCGGTCGAGAGGAATTCGCCGCTCTCGGAATAAGGATAACCCGGCACCTTGACGTTCGGCAGCACGAGATGATCGGTCAGGGTCAAATAGTCGTAGCCTATCGCCTCGCCCTCCTGCGCGATCCGGGTCAGGATATCGGGCTCCGCCATCGGGCCGCTGTTCGGCAGGTTGAAGCCGATCTGCATCTCTTTCTCCTCGCGCGCTCGCACTTGACGATAACTCAGGGCCGCGCCGACGCACTATCGGCTTGGCGTTAGCGGCTGGAATGGTAGAGTTCAGTCCGCTGCAAGGATCGGGAGGCCCGCCATGCCCGTCACGCCGACCTATCCCGGCGTTTATATCGAAGAGATACCGAGCGGCGTCCACACGATCACGGGTGTCGCCACCTCGATCGCTGCCTTTGTCGGCACCTTTGATCGGGGGCCGCTCGATGCCGCGGTGCAGTTGCTCAGCATGTCGGATTTTCAGCGCGAATATGGCGGGCTCGACCGCAACAGCGAGGCGAGCTATGCGGTTCAGCAGTTCTTCACCAATGGCGGCCAGGAATGCTGGGCGGTGCGGGTCGCCGATACCGCGGACGCGGCGACCCCGGCAGCGCCGGCGATGGCGGATTTGAGCGACGCGCCGATGGGCGGCGGCGCCACTGTGCTGAGCGCGACCGCCGGTCGGCTCGTCAACGGCGCGCCGACGATCGATGCCGGCGCCTGGGGCAACGACCTGCGGGTCGAGATCGATTACGGCACCGCCGATCCGACCTCGCTCTTCAATCTGACGGTCAGCGAGGTCAGCATCGACGCCGACCGTACCACGGTGGTGCAGGCCGAAACGTGGCGCAACCTGTCGATGACGCCGAACACGCCCAATTTTGTGCTCGATGTCGTCAACCAGGGCTCGCGGCTGATCCAGCTCGCGATGGTCGGAGCCGGACGGCCGGCGCCGACCGGGACGCTCAGCGACGCGTTGCCGGCGGTGCCGGCAATCTCCGGATTCCCGCCCGACGGCGCCGCGCTTGATGTCGAGATCCTGCTCGTCGACGTAGATAGCGCCATCGACTACGGTGCCGGGGGCAAGCCCGGAGAGCGCGACTGGCCTGCGCACAACCACGCGATTGTCGCCCTGGGTCTGGCGTGGTTGCGCGCCGCGTTGGCGGACCACATAGCCGGGCCGCGCGCTCTCCCCCCGAGCAGCTCGCCGGCGGTCGTCGGCGACGACGAGGTAGACCGGCTGTTGCGCGTCCCGATCATGCCGAGACAGCGATCGGCTACCGCCGCCGCGGCGCGGCAGGTCTATGAAGCGGAACGAGCGGCGCTGCGCGACAGCGGACAGCCGGCGGCGATCGATCGCCTGTCGCAGCTCTTTGCCCTGACCCCGTTCGACGAGGATTGCCTGCTGCTGGCCGCGGCGTCTCGGCTCGACGGCGCTTTTGCCGGATTTTTCGCCGATGCCCATGACGGGCCGCGGCTTTCCATGGCCACGCCGCATCTGGCGATCGGCCTTCTCGCCGGCGGCGATCCCGAAGCGATGCGGCTGGCTTTCGAACGTTTCTCGCCGGCCGCACCCTTGCGTCGCCTGCGTCTGGTCGAGATCGACGAGTTGGTGCCGTCGCTGTTGGCGCCGCTGGACACGGGTGAGCGGATCGCGCGCTTTATCGCCGGCGAGGATTATCCGGATCCCCGCGCACAGAGCTGGCTCGAGCCGGTCGCCGCCGCCCCCTGCCCGAAGCGGCACCGCCCGACCGTCGCGGCCTTGGCTGCGGCAGTCCGGAAGACCAGTCCGCAGGCCGCGGTGATCTACGGCAATCGCGGCAGCGGGCGCGGCGCCGTGGCACAGGCGGTGGCTCGTGAACTTGGGCTCGGACTGGCGAGCTTGCGTCTGCCGCTCTTGCCGGAGCGCGGACCGGCTCGGCAGGAAGCGATCAAACTGCTAGCGCGGGAGGCGGCGCTCGGCGGCTACGCGCTGTTGATCGGCGCCGACGAAGCGCCGGCGCGACAGGAAGCGGCCGAGTTGCTGCGCGAGTTTGAGGCCTGTGTCATCGCGCTCGCCCGCGAGCCGTTGGAGACGGCGGCGCCGCAATTGCGGCTGATCCCGATGGAGGCGGCCGACCGGGCCGCGTTGTGGCATCAGGTGCTGGGACCCGCCGCTACTGAGTTAGATGGCACCTGCGAGCGCCTCGCCGAGCAATTCCTGCTAGGCCCGGCGGCGATCGCGGCGATTGCTGCTGCAAACCCGAAGCCGAACGAAACAGCGCTGTGGGCGGCATGCCGCGACGCGGCGGGCCGACAGCTCGATTTGTTAGCCGAGCGCATCGTGCCGCGGTTCGACTGGGATGACATCGTGTTGCCGCCGGACATTGGCGAAGAATTGCAGGCGGTCGCCGCGCAGGTTCGCCACCGCGCGGCGGTCTATGGCCGCGGCGGGTTCGGTCGCAAGCTGGTGCGCGGCCGCGGTGTGACCGCGCTGTTCGCCGGCCCGAGCGGGACCGGCAAAACGATGGCCGCCGAGATCATCGCTGCCGATCTCGATCTCGATTTGTGGCGCGTCGACCTGGCGGGAGTGGTCTCGAAATATATCGGCGAGACGGAGAAAAACCTGAAGCGCGTATTCGATGCGGCGGAAGGTGGCGGCGCAGTGCTGTTCTTCGACGAGGCGGACGCGCTCTTCGGAAAGCGCAGCGAGGTAAAGGACAGCCACGACCGCTACGCCAATGTCGAGATCAGTTATTTGTTACAGCGAATGGAGGGGTATTCCGGCCTGGCGGTGCTTGCCACCAATATGAAGGCCCATCTCGACGCCGCCTTTCTGCGGCGGCTGCGTTTCGTCATCGACTTTCCATTTCCCGACGCCGCCCAGCGCCGCGAGATCTGGGCGCGCGCCTTCCCGCTGGAGACCGCCACCGATAGCCTCGATTTCGCCGCATTGGCCCGGCTCGAAGTCGCCGGCGGCAATATCACGGTCATCGCGGTCAACGCCGCCTTTCTCGCCGCGACCGAAGGCAAGCCGGTGAGCATGACCCATCTCGCCCGCGCTGCGCGCGCCGAGTACCGCAAGCTCGACAAGGAATTCCGGCCATTCTGGAGCGAGGTGCGCTAAGCCATGCGGACCCCCGCTCTGCCCCAAATCTCCATTGGCTCGGTGGGCCGTCGGCCCGGCGTTTCAGCAGCGGCCAGCGCCGAGGCGCTGCAAGGCCTGGAGAGCGGGCTCGCCACCGCCGCGACAATGGCCGGCCCGTCCGGAAATCTGCGCCTAACCCAGATCGCCGTTCGGCTGCGCCAGGGCGCCGGACCGGGCGAGATCGCGGAGGCGGTGCAGCGCGCGATCGCGGCGGCGGTCGGGGAGCAGCGCGGATGAGACGCACTTTCTTATGCAGCGCTCGTGTCGCCGAATAGAGGCCCCATTGACACGCAAGAATGGCCCAATGCTGAAAAATTCGCCGATCGCTTCCGATGTGAAAAAATGGCTGGAGCAGAAGTTGCCTGCCGGAGGCGGCAAGCCGTGATCAGGAGCTGACGCATGCCGACCGGTTTCATTCGTTCGCCGCGGGTGCAGAAGGGGGCGATAGTCTTCTATCAATTGCCCGATTTGCTGCCGAACATCATCGCCTTCCAGTACAATCCGGACGAGGTAACCCACGCGCTGCAAAGCAAGCCCAGTGGCGGCGGCGGGCGCGGCGACGCCAACCGGGTCAATGGGCCGCCCGAGGAGACCTTCTCCTTCGCCATCGAGATCGATGCGGCCGACCAGCTGGAGCAGCCTTCGCAGAATGCGGTGACGGTCGAGAACGGCCTCTATCCGATCATCGCGGCGCTCGAAAAGCTGCTGTTCCCACCCTACCCAGCGGTCATCGCCAACGAGGCGCTGGCCCTGGCGGGCAGCGCCTTCATCCTGAGCGAACAGGCGCCACTGACATTGCTGGTCTGGGGCGCGCGCCGGGTATTGCCGGTGCAGATCCAGAGCCTTTCGATCAAGGAGGAGGCCTTTGACCAGAAGCTCAATCCGATCCGGGCGCGGGCGGATCTGTCGATGCGGGTGATGACCTACCGCGACCTCGACGTGACCAACCCTGGCTACTGGGTCTACCTTGCCGCCTTCACCCAAAAGGAGGCGATGGCAGCGCTCAACACTTTCGGCGACCGGACCGGCATCCAGGCGGTGCTGCCGTTCTAGGGTTCGGCGTCGATTTCTTGAAGAAGCTTTCTGAGCTCTCGGGCGAATTGGGGCTCGGTGGCGGCGGGCCGAGTTGCCGGAACCGTATCGAGCGTCGCTTCGCTCGCGGTCTGACGCGGGGCCGACAACCGTTCGAGCAGTGCCGTCAGCGATTGGACCGCATCGCGCAGCTCGGCGAACCCCTCGGCGTCGGCGCGCCCCGCCTCGGCCGGCGGCTGAGGGCGCGCCTCGGCGGCATGCAGTCTCGCCTCGAGCGCCTCGACCGAGGATCGTGTCGTGGCGCCGAGCGCGTCGGCTGCCGCCGACATCTGCCCGATTGCCTCGATCAAGGCGCGATGGCCGTCCTCGAATACTTCGACGAGCCGGTCCGGCAGCTGGAGCGCCGGGGGCGGCGTAGCTTCGCCGCGCGCTGTTGCCGCGAAACGCACGCCTTCCAAGAGCTCGGCCGCGCGGTGCAGCAGGCCGGTTTCGGCACGCTCGACCGGGATCTGTGACATCGTCTCCACCAAGGGATCGGCCGCCACGTCGATGGCGAGCCGCGCCAGCACGGCGAGCAATATCAAGCCGACCAGGATCAACACCGCGGACACGGTCGGGATCGGCTGCGACAGCAATGAAAAGCGTGCGTGATCCTGGGCCAGCCCCAGCGCCACGATCGCCGCGAGACCGACCAGCGCGCTGAAAAAATGCGAGCGAGCGAGCCCGAGGTAGTCGAGCCGCGCGATCTCGCCGCGTGTTCGCGAGGGGTCCAGCAGGCGTTCCGAAAGGAGCGTGCGGTCCAGGCCCGGCGCCTTTGGCGCCAGGCTTCGCAGCCCGCTCGCCTCGAACGCCACGGGCCAATCCAGCCGGGCCGGGCCGCGATGCGCGATCATCTGCGCAAGTCGGCGGCGGAGCGGGAGAACGGCGCCGACGAGCGCACCCGTCGTCAGCAGCAGCGCGACCAGCGCATAGACGGCGAGAAAAGCGATCGTCCGGGCCGGCAGATGCGTCAGCAGGACCGGCACGATTTCGGCGCGCGGGGCGGTCGACACCTCAGGCCAGGCCAGCGCGGCGGCGGCCACGATCCCGCAGGAAAGGCTCGACAACACGATCATCCACGGCCGCATCGGCACTCCTTTCATCGGGCACGCGATCGAGACCCGCCCGAGCACAACAGCCGCCGGCCCGTCATTCCACCGCCGCTATGGGCCGAGCGTTGGGCATATCGCAATGCGTCGATGGCGTAGCACATTTACGACTGCGCGGCGCACCCCGGGGACAACGAGATTGCCAGTCGACTGCCTCTCTCGCGAGATTGGCGCGAGGAGATTGTCGGGGCTGAACCGGCACCGCCAATCGCGTGCCGGAGAGGGAGCGCAGGGCGGTCCGCCCGGCCTCCCGAGCTATCGGCGGCCGGCTCGGCGCCAAGGACTGCGAAAATCTGCCGGGGTCAGGCGGCGGCGCAGGCCTCGGCCTTTGCCCCGCGCCTGAACGCGTCGAGGGTGGTGGCGATGCCATTGGCGAGCGTGGTGCGGGCGACAAAATGGAGCCGCTCGGCCGCCCGCCGCGGATCTCCGATCGAGATCTCGATCTCGCCGCACCGCGGCGGCCGCGGCAGCATGACGAGCCGGGTTCGGCACAGGGCGGCGATTGTCTCGGCGAGGCTGCGCACCGTCGTGCCGCGGCCGGTGCAGACATTGAAGAGGGGAGCCTCGATCGTCGCCGCGCTCATCGACCGCCGCAAGGCTGAGACAGCGTCGGCGATATAGGTGAAATCGCGAACCTGGCCGCCGTCGCCGAAGATCTCGACCGGCTCGCCGCGCAGCAACCGGTCGGCAAAGATGCTGATCACCCCGGAATAGGGCGATCGCGGGTCCTGGCGTGGGCCGTACATGTTGAAAAAGCGCAGCCCTACGGTTGGCACACCATACACCTTGCCAGCGACGCGCGCGTGCAGCTCGCAAGCCCGCTTGTCGGCGCCATAGGCGCTCAGCGGGTCGGCGGGATGGCACTCGTCGACCGGGATTGGGCCACAATTGCCATAGACTGCGGCGCTCGACGCGTAGACCACCGGAAGCGCGCGTCCTGCCCGCGATCTGCTCGCTTGGTGGAACACGTTGATCGTACCGGTGAGGTTTATCTGATGCGTGCTAAGCCAGTTCCGGTGGGACTCCTCGACCGACGCCACGGCAGCCAGGTGGAAGCAGCCGTCGACCGCTTCGAAGGCCTGTTTGACGCAATGCGGATCGGCGACGTCGCCTTTGATCAGCTCGTCAATCCCGGCCGGGAGGTTTTCGCGCTTGCCGCTCGACAGGTCGTCGAGCACCCGCACCCGGTGCCCCTCGTCGATCAGCGCCTCGACGAGATGCGACCCGATGAAGCCCGCACCGCCGGTCACGAGATAACGAGCCATTCGATATCCTTGTACTGATCATCCGAGTCCCGGTCGCCGGCCTGGGACCGGACCGGCTTTCATCCCATTCGCCCGCCGTCGGGTCGACGCGTGACTTTAGAACGTCGTAAGATCATCCGGGTTCCACGGGATCGCGCCACCGCCGACGAAGACATACGCAAGAAACGCCTCCCACTACCAGCTCACTCCGCCCTGCGATCCGAGCCAGAAGTAGCCGGGTTTGCCTTCCAAGGAAAGCAAAATCAAGGTTAACGCTCGAAGATGCCCACCGAAAGCCGAATCCCCAAAGCATTGACGATCGCGGGCGCCGGCAAGACCGGCCCTGTCGTTCTCGGACTGGCCCCTTTGCTGCGCAGCCGCCACTTTGGCCCTTGACCGCCCCGCGCCGCTTGCGAGGATCGGGCAGGGCATCAGCGAGGATAGAAATTGCGGCAATCGACCGGGGCCGGCGTGCCGAACCGCTCCCGAGGTCTTTACCGGGAGGGATGGCGGCGGGGTACGGCAGCGTGGCGCCGGCATCGCCCTGGCGCCCTCTTGCTGCTGCTCGGCCTCGGGCTGCAGACGCCAACGGCGGCGTACGCCTCGGCGGCGATACAGTTTCGCTCGGACGAATGGATCACCGAATGCGAAGGCGGGCGCGGCAGCGGCGCCAACTGCTCGATCACCGTGCCGTTCTGGCAGATCCAGAACAATCATAAAGGCTCGTTCGCGCTTGTCGTAATGCTCGACACCGGCAATATCGGGATCGTCGGCCAGCCGGTCCCGGTCAGGGCCACACTTCGCGTCGACCGAAACCCGCCGGTCGAGTGCCGGCAGAGCCAATATTGCATTTTCCCGACCGACCAGGCGCTCGCCGTCGTCAAGCAGCTGGCGACCGGCTCCCTCGTGCTCGTCGACGTGACGACCGCAGGGTCGACTTTCCGGTTCAGCCTGACCCCGAAAGGTTTCCAGGCCGGGATCGCGAAAATTCGTGCTTGGGGCTACCCAGTTCCGACGGATTAGCCCGTCGCGGGTGCCACTCAATGATCGAGCAGCAGGAAGAGCGGGACCGCCACAGGGATCCAGGCCAAGAGCGACAGACCGATAATCGCCAGAATGGCGCCGCGCGTCGGTCCCCGATCATCGAGCGGCGCCTGTTGCCGCTGCACCGGCTCGTCTCTCCAGGACGTACAGGCATCAATCATCGCAACGCACCCGTCTCATCGACATTCGGTTGCTTGCTAATATGATTTTCCTGATAGAGCCGACAACAACAATCGCTGGGCATTTAGTATAGTTTTCCTATGAGTATTTGGTATTCTATCGGTATTTTCGTGGCATCCTCTCTACTGCCGCTCGGGCGCCCTCGCCTCCACGGCAGCGAGGCCGCCGATTCGGGCCGGTTTCTCGATCTGCGATCAAGAGGATCGGGGCAATTCCCTTGAATTTCCTTGAGTTGACCGTTGACCCTCGTCAGCGCTTGAAGACGAGGTCACCTTTGGGTCTCTACAAGCCGCGTTGCTGAATGGGGTCGGCGCAACTCGCGGCGCATAAGAAAATAGCCCGCGGACAACTTCCTGACGGCTGCCGGACTACCGGTTGACGAGAACAGCGGAGGATGCGAACCGCCGGGACAGCCGGATCGGTAGCCTGGGGAGGAGCCGGTGGACAGCAAACCCGTGTCGCAATACGCCTACCCCATCGATCCCGCCAGGGTTCAGCGGGGGATCGCGTCGTTCGATCAGCCGGATGACGTCACCTTACGGTTGAGCGAACGCGTGTCGCTGATCACGGTGGTCCTGTTGTCGCTCGGGCTCTGGGCGGGGCTCTGGGCGGTCGTCACGGCGCTGGTCTCGCGCGCTAGCGGCTAGCGTTCGCCCCAACGCCGCTCTCTGCCGTACAGTGCCGGGTCTTGGGCTGTGGATCGATCCGTGACAGCTTTGGGACATCTGTCGGATGTCGGATTTCTTTATGCCTGTCCAGGCAATGTGCTCAGTCCGTTGGCGGGCGGTCGCAGCCTTCCTTGGCGGAGGCCATGCGCGGGACCATTCTTCCCATTATTGCCGATCCAGAAGCCGCGTCGCGATCCGGCCGCTGGCGCGGCCGTCGCCATAGGGATTTCCGACTCGGCTCATCCGCTGGTAGGCCTCCCGATCGTCGAGCAGCGTCGTGATCATGTCGAAAAGCTGCTGTCCGTCGGTTCCGACCAGCCTGGCCAGGCCGAGCTCCATGGCTTCCGGCCGCTCGGTCGTTTCGCGGGTGACCAATACCGGCTTTCCGAAGGACGGCGCCTCTTCCTGAATGCCGCCCGGAATCGGTGACCACGAGGTGGCACCGCTTCAGCAGGAACACGAGCTCGGGATAGTCGACCGGATCGAGCAGGAGGACGTTTTCGTGCCGCCGCAGCGGCTCGATCGCGCGACGGACATTGGGGTTGGGGTGGACCGGGAAAACCACGCCGACATCCGGTCGCTCGGCGATCCGAGCCATGGCGCCGGCGATCCGTTCGAGGCCGCCGTCGAAGTTCTCGCGGCGGTGCCCGGTCATCAGGATCAGCCGCTTGCCCGCGAACCGCCCGCCGAGCACGGCACCCGCCCGCGCCGACAGCTCGGGCCGGCGATCGAGCCGATCGGCGACCCACAGCAGGGCGTCGATCCCGGTATTGCCGGTCACCACGATCCGGTCGGGTCCGACGCCTTCGCGCAGCAGATTGTCGCGCGCCCGCGGCGTCGGGGCAAAATGTAGATCGGCGATGTGCGTGACGAGCCTGCGGTTCACCTCCTCAGGCCACGGCGCATAGATGTCGGCGGTGCGCAGGCCGGCTTCGACATGAGCGACCGGGATCTTGTGGTAGAAGGCGGCCAGGGCGCCGGCGAGGGTCGAGGTGGTGTCGCCCTGCACGACGACGCGGTCCGGCCGAAAGTGGTCGAGCACCCCGCTGACCCCGGAGAGGATGGCGCCGGTCAGATAGGCCAAATCCTGGTCCGGGCGCATGACCTTGAGATCCCAATCCGGCCGCAGCTCGAACAGTTCGAGGAATTGCGCCAGGATGTCGCGGTGCTGCCCGGTGACGCAGATTTTGCAATCGAATTCGGGCCGAGAGGCCAGCTCGCGCACCAGCGGCGCGAGCTTGATCGCCTCGGGCCGGGTGCCGAAGACGAGAAGGATTTTCACCGCGGCTCCGCGCCGCCCCGGCCGCAGTCCGGCTCAGCCATTGGTATGCGTCAGGCCGGTCGCGTCGATGACGACGCGGCGCATCAGCTCCTCGCGCGGAATCCGGCGAAATGACGCGTGGGCCACGAGCAGCGCCACGATGTCGGCCTGGCGCACCGCCTCCATAGTGTCGGACAACGAGATGTTGCCGATCGCAGCGAGCTTCTCGGGCAGCGTGCGCAGGTTCGGGTCGGCGACGAGGATGCGCTCCTGCCCGCCGCAGGCCAGCTGCGCGACGATCTCGATCGCCGGGCTCTCCCGCACATCGTCGACATCGGGCTTGTAGGTCAGGCCGAGGCAGGCGACGACCGGCCGCTTGAACCGTTCCGCCCGTTCCCGGATTTGCGAGACGACAAAGGCCGGCTTGCTGTCGTTGACCTCGCGCGCGGTGCGGATCAGCCGCGCCAGCTGCGGTGCCGAGGAAATGATGAACCACGGGTCGACAGCGATGCAGTGCCCACCGACCCCGGCGCCGGGCTGCAGAATAGAGACACGCGGATGGCGGTTGGCGAGATCGATGACCTGCCAGACATTGAGGCCCAGCTGATCGCAGATCAGCGACAGCTCGTTGGCGAAGGCGATGTTGACGTCGCGATAGGCGTTTTCGACCAGCTTGACCAGCTCCGCCGTCGCCGCATCGGTCCGGAACGCCTTGCCCTGCAAAAAGACCCTGTAGACCGCTTCGGCGTGCTCGGCGCAGGCCTCGGTCATGCCGCCGATGATGCGGTCGTTCTCGATCAGCTCGCGGACCATGCGCCCAGGCAACACCCGCTCCGGGCAATGGGCGACGTGAATGTCGAGCGGCTCGCCATGGCGCGCCGGCGGAAAGCCGAGATCGGGACGCAGCCCGGCGAGCCGGCAGGCGAGCCGTCGGGTGGTGCCGACCGGGGAGGTCGATTCCAAGATCACCACATTGCCGGCGGCGAGCACCGGCGCGATCGCATCGGCGGCGGCGTCGATGTAGTCGAGGTTCGGTGACCGGTCCTCGTTGAATGGGGTCGGCACGGCGATGACGAATGCGTCGGCGGGCTCGGGCTGGGTCGCGGCGCGCAGCTTGCGTAAAGTCGTCGCCGCGCGCAGCAACATGTCGAGGTCGGGCTCCGAGAAATAGGGTTGCCCGGCATTGACGGCTTCGACCACAAGCGGGTTGACGTCGACGCCGATGACGTCGACACCGCGGCTGGCCAGGGTCGCCGCGGTCGGCAAGCCGATGTAGCCCAGGCCGACGACGCACACCGTCTTGACCGGATACTCCATCGATCGGCGTGCCTCGACAAGTCGGCGTAAAATATCGCATAGCGCGATTTGCGCGCCGACGATCAATACACGACGAGCAGCGCGGTGGCAAGAGTGCCTTCGTCGACATCGTCGTTAACACAACCCGAAGGTGCGCGCGCGCGAATATTAATGCTCGCCTGGGCCGGCATTTCACTTGGCCCGAAATCGGCCGAAGCGTAGCCTGTCGGCATTCGGAAAGGCAGGAGGCGGACAATGGTCGCGACACCCGAGGCGGCAGCGGTCGAAGAGTACCTGTTCGAGGATGATGGGCTGGTGCCGAACAACCCCGTCCTGCCGCTCATTCACTACCGCGGCGCCATCGAAGCCGGCGCGGCGGCTGCCTGCGAGGCGCTGTTCGCAGGCAACGGATGGGTCGGAGCCTGGCGCAACGGCATCTACGCCCACCACCACTATCACAGCACCGCGCACGAGGTGCTGGGCATCGTTGCCGGCTTCGCCCGGGTGCGCCTCGGCGGCGAGAACGGCAAAACGGTCGATCTGCGCGCCGGCGATGTCGTCGTGATCCCGGCCGGCGTCGCTCACAAGAGCGAGGGAGCGAGCCCCGACCTCCTCGTCGTCGGCGCCTATCCCCGCGGCCAGAGCCCTGACATGCGCACCCCCGCTGCGCGGCACCGCGAGCGTGCCGTCGCCAACGTCGCCGCCGTGCCGCTACCCGACCGCGACCCCGTCGGCGGCGACGCCGGGCCGATCCGCGAGCGCTGGGGCGCCGCGGCGCGGCAGTAAGCCGAGCCCGCCGTCACCTGGGGCCGGGCGGAAGGCAATACCCGGTATAGACGATATCGCCGCCATTGCCGAACGGCCCATCCCCCGGCTGCTCGAAGCGGCGCCGCTCGACGACGTAGCCCGCATCGCACACCGCCTGGGTCCTGAGCGCGTCGGCCAGCCAGTCGCGCCGGATCCGCTCTGCCGCACCGTCGTCGTTTTCGGTCATGACCGTGTTCGTCGCGGCGCTGAAGGTGAAGCTGCCGCCTTCTCCGGGCGTCAGACTGACCACGCGGGCCGGGTTATCATAGAAGCACCCGCAGAGCGAGGCGAGACAGGCAACAACGAGCAGACGCATCGCGCGAACCCCTGATCAGCTTGCGATACCTCTTCCCTCATTCCCGGCCGCGGCGCAAGCTGACGCGCCGCCGCAATTGAGCCGCTACTCTGGGTGAGGAGGCAGGTCATGAGCTACAAGGATCTCCTGGTCGTGCTCGATGGGGATGCGGCTGCGCGCGGGCGCATCGAGCTGGCGGCCACACTCGCCGAGAGGTTCGCGGCGCATCTGGTCGGGCTCTACCCGCTGCCCAATTTCGAAATGCCGCCGCAGCCCGGCTATTTCACCCCGGCGGTGCTCGACCCCTTGTATCAGGAGCTGCGTCAGAAGGCGGGCGAGCAGGCCGAGGAGGTGCATCAGGCATTCGAGCAAGCGGTGCGGCTTCGCGGCCTCTCGGCCGAGTGGCGGGCGATCACCGAAGGCCCGGACGCCGATCCGGCGCTCCATGCCCGCTACGCCGATTTGGCGATCCTCGGCCAGCTCGACCCCGACCGCAGCGCCGCGGAGACGATCCGGCCGCGGCCGGAGCGAGTAACGCTCGCCTCGGGGCGGCCGATTCTGGTGGTGCCCTATGCCGGGCATTCCGCGAGTGTCGGACAGCGGGTGCTGGTCGCTTGGAATGCGGGGCGAGAGGCGACCCGTGCGATCGCCGATGCGATGCCGCTCCTGGCCGCGGCCGAGACGGTGACCGTGCTGGCGATCGACCCGCGCGAGGGGCCGGGGGCGCACGGGGAGGTGCCCGGCGCCGACATCTCGCTGCATCTGGCCCGCCACGGCGTCAAGGCGACGATCGAGCGGACCGTCTCGGCCGAGGTCCCGGTCGGCGAGGTGCTGCTGTCGCGCGCCGCCGATCTCGGCGCCGATCTCCTGGTGATGGGCGCCTACGGCCATTCCCGCGCCCGCGAGCTGCTGCTCGGCGGCGTCACCCGCACGCTGCTGCAAAGCATGACCTTGCCGGTGCTGATGTCGCATTAGGGTAGCCTGCCCCGTGTCGGTGTCAAAATGGCGCCACCGCCTGAAACCGGCCCTTCCATCCATGTGGAGGCGGCCCGCATAATCCTGCGCCGAGATGGCGGCGACGACCGCGCCGCCGCACCGATGACCGCCGCTTCCGCCCGACCGCTCCGTCCCCAGTCCGTCGAATTTCTTCCGCCGGGCCGCCTGTCCGTGCGAGGCTGAGGGCCGGTGGCGGCTCGGTCCAGCCTGTGGAAGGAGGCCAATCCATGGCATTGAAGATTTATGGCGTGGCGCGCTCGCGCGCGTTCCGCACGTTATGGATGGCGAAGGAGCTCGGGCTCGACTATGAGCACGTCAAGGTCGATTTCGCCGACGGCGGCACGCGCACGCCGGCTTATCTGGCGGTAAACCCCAACGGTCACGTGCCGTCGATCGACGACGGCGGCTTCGTTTTGTGGGAATTGATGGCGATCAACCTCTACCTTGCCAAAAAGTATGGCGCCGGAACCCTCTACCCGACCCGCATCGAGGACGAGGCGCGGGCTTGGCAGTGGAGCCTGTGGGGGATGACCGAGATCGAGCGCAATGTGCTGACCGCGATGTTCAACCGGGCTGTCCTTCCCGATGACAAACGCGACGCGGCGGTGGCGGACGCGGCGGAGAAGGATCTCCAGCACCCGCTCGGGGTGCTAGACGGCGCGGTCGCAAAGTCGCCATATCTGATCGGCGATGATTTCACCGTCGCCGATCTCAACGTCGCCGCTATTCTGTCCTGGGCGCGGCCGGCGCGGATCGATTTCGGCCCGTTCCCCAAGGCCGCCGATTGGCTCGGTCGCTGCGCCCTTCGGCCCGCCGCCCGTGCCGCACGCGAATTGCAACGATAGGAGGACACGATGCAACGGAGACGTGTATTGCAGCTCGGACTCGGTGGGATCGCCGGGCTCGGCGCCCTTCCTCTTCCCTTCACCGGAGTGCGCAACGCGATGGCCGCCGGCAACCCCGAAACCACGGTCTACGTCTCGAATGCCGGCAGCAAGGATGTCTATGTGCTGGCGATGAACCGGCAGACGGGCGCCCTCGAGCTGATCGACAAGACCCCGGTGCCCGGCACCGACAAGCCGTCGCCAGCGAGCCTGCCAATGACGGCCACCCCGGACAAGCGTTTTTTGTACGCGCAATTGCGCAGCGCGCCCTATCCGGTCTCGACCTTCATTGTCGACCAGAGCAGCGGGCGGCTGACCCATGTCGAGTCGACCCCACTGGTCGACCAGATGGCCTATCTGAGCACCGACCGCACCGGGAACCATCTCCTCGGCGCCTCCTATGTCGGCGCCAAGCTCGCGATCTATCCGCTCGACGCGTTGTACACCGTCGAGGAGAAGGCAACCCAAATCATCGACACCCCGCCGAAGGCGCATTGCGTCGTCGTCGACCCTAGCAACAAGTACGTCTTTGTGGTGGTGCTCGGCGCCGACGAGGTGCTGCAGTTCAAATACGATGTGGCGAAGGGCACGGTGTCGCCGAACGACCCCGCCGCGGTCAAAACCAAGCCTGGCGCCGGCCCGCGCCACCTGACCCTTCATCCGAACGGGAAGTGGGCGTACCTGATCACCGAGACGACGGCGACGATCGGCACCTATGCGTTCGACAAGGACAAGGGCACCCTTGCGGAGGTTGCGTTTGTCGACACCGGCGATTACAACGGTAAGACTTCTGCAGCTGCATCGGACATCCACGTCACGCCGGACGGAAAGTTCGTTTACGGCGCGGTGCGCACGACCAGCATGCTGCACGGGTACAAAATCGACCCCGACAAGGGCACGTTGACGCCGGTCGGCAAATGGCCGACCGAAAAGACGCCGCGCGGCTTTAACATCGACCCGCGCGGCAAGTTCCTGCTGTCGGTGGGGATGGATTCGAACGCGATGACCGTCCACGCGATCGACCCGGCGAGCGGCGAGCTGAAGCCGGTCGGGCACTACCCAATGGGCACCCAGCCCAACTGGATCGAGATCGTCGACCTGGCGGCCTAGCCCACCCAAGGGACTGTCATTCCGGGATGGCGAAAGGGCGGGCCCGGAACCCGGGAACACCGACTTCAGCTATTCGAGCGAGGCCGGTGTTCATAGGTTCCGGGCTCGCGGGCTGCGCCCACACTCCGAAATGACGTCAACTGATAGCCTGCATCCTGAGGCGGCCGAGATCGGATGCCGGGCTTCCAGAACCGCTCGCCGACCCGCCTCGCCTCTGCCTCGGTTGACACTGCCGGGCCGGGTCGATCATGGTGCGGACGGGTGCTCGCCTCGTCCAGCCATCCGGGAAAAGCCATGACCGACGCCGATCTCGCCGCCACCGTCGACGCTGCCTGGGAGGCTCGCGACGGGGTGTCGCCGGCGACCGGCGGCGCCGTTCGCGACGCGGTCGAGGCGGCGCTCGACGGGCTCGATACGGGCCGGCTGCGCGTCGCCGAGAAGACCGCCGCCGGCTGGCGGGTGCATCAGTGGCTCAAGAAGGCGGTGTTGCTGTCGTTCCGCCTTAACGACATGGTCGAGATCGCGGGCGGGCCGGTCGATCCCGAGCGGGGTGCGGCCCGGTGGTGGGACAAGGTGCCCTCGAAATTCGCCGGCTGGTCGTCGAACCGCTTCCGCGACGCCGGCTTCCGCGCCGTGCCGGGCGCGATCGTGCGCCGCTCGGCCTTCATCGCGCCGAACGTCGTCTTGATGCCGAGCTTCGTCAATGTCGGCGCCCATGTCGGAGCCGGCACGATGGTCGACACTTGGGCGACGGTCGGCTCTTGCGCGCAAGTCGGCGCGAACTGCCACTTATCGGGCGGCGTCGGCATCGGCGGCGTGCTCGAGCCGCTGCAGGCCGAGCCGGTGATCGTCGAGGACAATTGCTTTATCGGCGCGCGCAGCGAGGTCGTCGAGGGGGTCATCGTCGAGGAGGGCGCGGTGCTGGCGATGGGCACCTTCATCAGTGCGACGACCCGCATCGTCGACCGCAACACCGGGCAGATCCATATCGGCCGCGTCCCCGCCTACTCGGTCGTCGTACCGGGATCCTACCCCGGCCGGCCGTTGCCCGACGGCAGCCCCGGCCCCAGCCTCTACTGCGCCGTCATCGTCAAGACCGTCGACGAGCAGACCCGCGCTAAGACCGCGATCAACGAGCTGCTGCGCGAATGAGCAACACCGTGCTCGACCCGGCGGCCCTCGCCGCCGAGCTGATCCGCCGCCCGAGCGTCACGCCGAAGGACGAAGGTGCGATCGGCATCGTCGCCGCGAGCCTCGAAGGGCTGGGCTTCGCCTGCCACCCGCTTGACCTTCGCGGATGACGGCAGCGACCCGATCCGCAACCTTTATGCCCGTTTCGGCGCCGGCCGGCCCAATCTCTGCTTTGCCGGCCATACCGACGTGGTGCCGGCGGGCGCGGTCGATGCGTGGTCGTTCGACCCTTTTGCCGCGCTTCTGCGGGAGGGCGCGCTGTGCGGTCGGGGGGCGGTCGACATGAAGGGGGCGATCGCCGCTTTCGTCTGCGCCGCGCAGCGCTTTCTGGGCGCGCGCGGACCGGGGTTCGAGGGCTCGATCAGCCTCCTGATCACCGGCGACGAGGAGGGTGCGGCGGTCAACGGCACGAAGAAGGTGCTGGACTGGCTCGCCCGCCGCGGCGAAGCTCTCGACGCCTGCATCGTCGGCGAGCCGACCAGCGCCGAGAGGCTTGGCGACATGATCAAGATCGGCCGCCGCGGCAGCCTGACCGGCCGGCTCACGGTGCACGGGGTGCAAGGGCATACCGCCTATCCGCATCTCGCCGACAATGCGGCGCACCGGCTCATAGCGATGCTGCACGCGCTGACCACGGCCGAGCTCGACGACGGTTCCGAGCATTTTCAGCCCTCAACCTTGCAGGTCGCGACGATCGATATCGGCAACCCGGCGGCGAACGTTATCCCGGCGACGGCGCGGGCGGTCTTCAACATCCGCTTCAACGATTTGTGGACCGGCGCCGCCTTGCAGCGCTGGATCGCCGAACGGCTCGATCACGCGGGCGGGAAATACACGCTCGACGTGACGGTGAGCGGGGAGTTGTTTCTGGTGCCGCCCGGCCGGGTCAGCGAATGTCTCGACGCGGCGATCCGGCGGGTCACCGGACGGACCCCGGAGCTAAGCACCACCGGCGGCACCTCGGACGCGCGCTTCATCCAGGCCTATTGCCCGGTCGCCGAATTCGGCCTCGTCGGACAGACCATGCACAAGGTCGACGAGCGGGTCGAGCTCGGCGACCTCGCCGCGCTGACCGAGATCTATCATCGCTTTCTCGATCTTTATTTCGAGCGTCCCTGAACCGGCGGCGAGTGTCTGATGCCCGCGTCGGCGTGGCTCGAAGTGCAGCAGGCGTTTGTCGGCACGTTTCGGCTGGCGCGCGGCGACCGCGGCGGGCTCCTTTGCTTCGACCGTTCGCTCGACGGGTTCTGGCGCTCGTTTCGGGCCGCCGCCCTCTGCTATCCGCTCTACCTGGTGCTGCTGACGATGCGGGTCGGCCTGACCAAGTGGCAGGAGGCGGGCGGTTGGCTGGTCGTTACGGTCGAGACGATCGCCTATGTCATCGCCTGGGTGGCCTTTCCACTGGCGATGCTGACAGTGACGCGGTGGCTTGGCCGCACCAACCGCTACTTCGACTTCATGGTTACGTACAATTGGTGGCAGCTGCCGCAGAGCCTGCTGTTCGTGATGGTCGGCCTTCAGTCCGAGAGCGGCATGCTCCCCGCCGCGGCGGCGCAGACGATGGAGGCCGCCGCCGTCGTCGCCGTGCTCGTCTACGAATGGTACATCGCCCGTGTCGCGCTCGACACCACGGGTGCGGCAGCCGCGCTGATTGTCGTCGTCGACGTGATCCTCGGCGTCGTCATCGACCGCGCCGCCGGCAGCCTATACTGAGCGCGCCGCCACCAAGACCGGCAGACGGCCCGGCCGGTCGCATCAGCTTATTTTCCGCGACTTCGAGCGAAGCACACAGCGCCTTCGCGCCTTCGAGCAGCTCGGCGCGGTGCAGCTCGTCGAGCGGGTCGTGTGCGGCAAATGATTTGGCGAGCTCGGCGAAAATATCCGCCAGCAGCCCGTAATGCAGATGCATCACTGCCTCGCGCCGGTCCTCCCCCGGCCGCACCAGCCTGACCGCGACGCCTTCCGCATCGGCAGAAGCGTCGAATTGCGAATGCCGGCTGAAGCTGCCGATATAGGCTTTGTCGGGGAAGTCGACCGAAACCTCGGCCTTGTCGGCAATTGGATGCAAGGGCATTTGCCGCCTCGCTGGGTGGATGACGGTGGAGTATAGCGCGCCACGCCCGTTCCGGCATTAGCGCAGATCAGCAGCCCTCCCGGGTGTGGTCTCTTTAATTGCTGCGATCCGTCACGAAATGAAGCGGTGCCGATTTCCCGGCGAACGCCCCAGAGGAGAGCCCCAATGCCAGATCACGTTTACCGGATCATCGAGGTTGCAGGCTCCTCGGAGAAGAGCATCGAGGCGGCGATCGAGAACGCCGTCACGCGCGCATCGCGCACCTTGCGGCAAGTCGGCTGGTTCGAGGTGCTCCAGACCCGCGGCCACGTCGAGGACGGCAAGGTGGCGCATTTTCAGGTCATCCTCAAAGTCGGCTTCACCCTCGAAGACGACGACTGACGCCCGGCCGACGGCCAGGCGGTCGGGACCGGCTCAGCGGACCAGGAGCACGTCGCAGGCGGCGTGCTCGACGAGCTGACGCAGCTGCTCGTCGGGCGTGCCGGCCTCCAGCACCAGGAGGCGGCAATCGAGTTCGGCCAGCCGTTGCCGCACGGCGGCCGGCTCGATCGCCTCGAGTTCGGTCCGGACGGTTAGCGGATGCGCTTTTAGCTGCTCGGCCACCCACGTCGGGAAATCGTCCGGACCGGTCATGTCCGGGGCGCCGAGCACGGTCAGGATGCCGCTGCCGAGCTCGGCGAGGTCGGCGGCGAGGTCGAGGAGGCGTGCCGCCTCCGGACCGTGCCCGCGCAGCATGGCCATAACCGAGCCGGCGGCCTGCCATTCGCGTCGCACCAGAAGCAGCGGATGCAGGCCTGGCGCCGGCTGCCAGCGGGACGGTAGCTGTGCCTGCGCGCCGAGTGGCCGGGTCACGGCGCCGGCGACGACGAAATCGTGCTCGGCCTCGGCAAGTGAGCCACGGACCACGGCGAACGACCATTCGATGCCGTGCCGCTCCGCCGCCGCCGCGAGATCGCGCCGCGCCCGCTCGGCAAAGGCGCGGAAGTGGCCCTCGACTTCGTCGCGCGTCAGCGCCCCGCGTCCGGCGGCCAAGGTGACCTGCAAGGCGAAAGGCAGGCCGGCCAGCGCCAGCAGCTCCTCGTCCTCGATGAAGACGCCGTGCAACGGCACCCGCCAGCGCGCCGCGAGCCGCGCCGCCGTGGCGATCCCGGGCCGGCTTTCCGTTGCGGTGTCGAGCCGGACGACGACGCGGCTGATCTGCAAGGTCATGACCGGGCCGCCGGGAAGGCGGCGGCGTGCCGGGCCAGCTCGGCCGCCTTGGCGGCGAAGCCGTCGAGCCGCGCGGCGACGCGGTGGTTGAGGGTGCCGTCGGGATAATTGCCGTCTGCATCGGGCTCGCCCGCCGGCATGCCGGTCAACAGCGCCAGGCCCTGGTCGACGGTTTCGATCGGGATCACGCGGAACTGTTCCGCCGCCGCCGCATCGACGACATCCTGCCGCAGCATCAGGTGCTTGACGTTGCTGGCCGGGATAATGACACCCTGGCGGCCGGTCAGGCCGGTGGTTCGGCACACGTCGAAGAACCCCTCGATCTTCTCGTTGACGCCGCCAATCGCCTGGATGCGCCCGAGCTGGTCGACCGAGCCGGTGACTGCGAAGGACTGGCTCAGCGGGGCTTCGGCCAGCGCCGACAACAGCGCGAAGAGCTCGGCGGCCGACGCGCTGTCGCCGTCGACGCCGCCATAGGATTGCTCGAAGACGAGGCTCGCATTCAGCGAAAGCGGCCGGGTCTGGCCAAAGCGGCCGCCGAGAAAGCCGCTCAGGATCAACACACCCTTTGAATGCAGCGGGCCGCCGAGCGCCACCTCGCGCTCGATGTCGACGACCTCGCCACGCCCGAGCCGAATGCGCGCGGTGATGCGGCTCGGATTGCCGAAAGAGAGGCCGCCGAGCGAGATTACCGACAGGCCGTTGACCTGGCCGACCACGTCGCCGTCGGTCTCGATGCGGATCGTCTTGCGCCCGATCTCCTCTTGCAGGCGCCGATAGATGCGGTCGCCGCGGCGGAACTGGGCGTCGATCGCCTTTTGCACCTCGGCGGCCGAAACGTCGGCTTTGCCCTCGCTCGCGGCGATCTGGTCGGTCTCCTGCAACAGATCGACGATGTCGCGCAGGCCAGTTGAGAGCTTGTCGGAATCGCCGACCAGCCGGGCCGCCTGCTCGATCACTCGCGCGACGGCGCCGCGGTCGAACGGCAGCAGCTTCTCGCGGCGGACGACGCCGGCGATAAACCGCGCGTAGCGCAGCGTCGATTCCGGCGACCGCTCGATGCGGTCGTCGAAATCGGCGGCGATCTTGAACAATTCCTTGAAGTCGTCGTCGACCGAGCACAACAGGTAATAGAGTTGCGGTGGGCCCAGCAGCACGACCTTGACCTTGAGCGGGATCGGCTCTGGATCGAGCGTGACTGTGCTCGCCATGCTCAACAGCTGCTCCAGAGTCTCGATGCGGATCTCGTCGGCGTTGAGGGCCCGTTTTAGCGAGGCCCAGCCGAGGCTCCCGGTCAACAGCTTCTGCGCGTCGAGAATGAGATAGCCGCCATTGGCGCGGTGCAGCGCACCCGCCGTCAGGAGATTGAAATCGGTGATGAGGGTGCCGAACCGCGCCATGTATTGGGAGCGTCCGACCAGGGTCTGATGCGTCGGATTATCCTCGTAGACGACCGGGGCGCCCTGTTGCGCGCTGTTGTCGACGACGACGTTGACCTGGTAGCGGCGAAACCGTGCCTCGCTCATCGCCTCTTCGAGCTGGGGTGGGATCGGCATGCCGGGTTGCGGGGGCGCCACCGCCGGGGTCAGGAAATCGTCGGCGTTCTCCTTGATGTCGCGCTCGACCGCGTCGAGGTATTCCGGCACATCGGGCAATTCGCAAAAGCCGGCGCGCAGCTCGTCCATCATCAGCGCGATCGCGCCGCCGGTCGTCTCCCGGTTCAAATCGCGGACCGCATCGCGGTGCTCGCGTTCCCATTGCGGCACCTTCTGCATGACCGCTTCGAGCTCGCCCTGCACCTCCGCCATGTCGCGCTGCACCCGCTCGCGCTCAGCCTCCGGCAGGGCCTCGAACATCTCCGGCGTCAAGACCTTGCCGTCGCGCCTGGGCGCCAGCGCCAGCCCCATCGGCGTGCGCAACAGGGTGATGCCCTTCTGCTCGGCATGGCGCTGCAATTCGGCGAAAGGCTGCTCGTTGCGCTCCTTGAACTGCTGGTCGACGACCTCGCGCCGCGCCCGGTAATCGTCGCGCTCGAAGGCCGCCGGCAGGGCCGCGCGCAATTCCCGGACCAGCCGCTTCATCGCCTCGCGCAGGCTCGCCGCACGGCCCGCCGGCAATTGCAGGCGGCGGGGCTTCTGAGGCTCCTCGAAGTTGTTGACGTAGCACCAGTCCGACGGCGTCGGCTCGCCCGCCGCGCGGCGCCGCAGGAGACCGTCGATCAGGGTATGCTTGCCGGTGCCGCTGGCGCCCAAGGCATAGACGTTGTAGCCCTTGCGGCGCATGGCGACGGCGAGCTCGACGGCCTCGACCGCGCGGTGCTGGCCGATCAGCCCCGACGAGTCCTCGACCTCGCCCTCGGGGTCGTCCGGCAGCTCCGCCGGGTCGCAGCGCCGGTAGAGCAGCGCCGGCGCCAGCGGTCGACCGGGCTCGCCGGCGGGCGGCTCGGCCCCGCCCGAGCCCGGTTGGCGAAAGATGCCCCGTTCCTCGCTCGCCGCCAATTTCGCTCCTCCCGATGTCCGATCGCCCGATCATAACCCCTTACCGCCAGCCGCCGCCATTGTCGGCTCTTGGCATCGGCGCGGCGAGGTCCGATCCTTGGCGGCAGGGAGGGCTCTAATGACGACAGACACGCTCGGCCATTCGGTGCGCCAACTCGAAGATTTCCGGTTTCTGACCGGTCGCGGCCGGTATGCCGCGGATTTCACCTCGCCCGGAGAGGCCTATGCCCATATCGTGCGCTCGCCGCATGCCCACGCCGCGATCCAGCGGATCGACACCGTGGCAGCGCGCGCGGCGCCGGGGGTGCTCGGCGTCTTCACCGAGGCCGACCTCGCCGCCGACGGCATCGGCACCGCTCCCTTGCGTGGCCCAGGTCGCGACGATCGACCCGCTGATCGTGCCACCGCGCCATGCGCTGGCCCGCGGGCGGGTGCGCCATGTCGGCGATCCGGTCGCCTTTGTCGTGGCCGAGAGCGGCGATCTGGCGCGCGACGCGGCCGAGCTCGTCACCGTCGACTACCGACCGCTCGACGCGGTGGTCGATGCGCCAGCGGCCTTGCTTCCCGGCGCGCCGGCGATCTGGGACGAGGCGCCGGGCAACCTCTGCTTCCGTTTCCAGCGCGGCGACCGGAACGCGGTCGAGGCAGCCTTTGCCGCCGCCGCCCACGCAATCGAGATCGAGCTGGTCAACAACCGTGTCGTGCCCTCGGCGATCGAGCCGCGCGCGGCGATCGGCAGTTGGGACGCCGCCGCCGTATCCTTCGACCTGTTGCTGACCGGCCAGGGCGTCCACGGCATCCGGCGGCAGCTCGCGGAAGCGGTCTTCCACCTGCCGCACGAGCAGCTGCAGGTCCGGGCCCCGGATGTCGGCGGCGGCTTCGGCATGAAGAATTTCGTCTACCCGGAATGGGTCATGGTGTTGTGGGCGGCGCGACGGCTCGGGCGCCCGGTCAAATGGGTGGCCGAGCGCAGCGAGGAGTTCCTGAGCGGGACCCAGGGCCGCGACAATCATACGATGGCGCGACTCGCGCTCGACGCGGACGGCCGATTTCTCGCCCTCGACGTGTCGACGGTGGCCAATCTCGGCGCCTATCTGTCGTCGAACGGCCCCGGCAGCTCGACCAACTCGCCGGCGACCGCGATGGGCGGGGTCTATGCGATCCCCGCGGTCTTCATGGACGTGCGCGGCGCCTTTACCAACACGGTGCCGATCGACGCCTATCGCGGCGCCGGCAAGCCGGAGGCCAACTACCTGATCGAGCGGCTTATTGACCGCGCCGCGCGCCGCCTCGGGCGCGATCCCGCGAACCTGCGCCGGCAAAACCTGATCGATCAATTTCCCTATCTCAGCGCCTTGGGCATGGCGATCGATTGCGGGCGGTTCGCGGCCAATCTCGACGATGCGCTGGCGCAGGGGCTCGCGGCCAATTTCGCCGCCCGCCGGGCCGAGGCGGCGACCCGCGGGCGGCTGCGCGGGCTCGGGATCGGCTCATTTCTCGAAACCGCGCGCGGCACGCCCGACGAGGGTGCGGAAATCCGCTTCGACGGCGACGGCCGCGTCTCGCTCGTCCTCGGCACGCAATCGAACGGCCAGGGACACGAGACGAGCTATCCGCAGATCGCCTCGGCGCTGTTGGGGCTGCCGCTCGACGCGTTTCGCCTGGTTCAGGCCGATACGCGGACGGTCAGGAACGGTGCCGGGCATGGCGGCGCGCGCTCGATGCACCAGGGCGGCGCCGCCTTGGTCAGGGCGGCCGAGGCGGTCATCGACAAGGGCCGCAGCGCCGCCGCACACCTCTTGCAGGCCGATCCGGGCGAAGTCGAGTTCTCGGCCGGACGCTTTGTAGTGCGCGGCAGCGGGCGCGGGATCGATCTTTTGGCGCTCGCGGCTGCCGCCGCCGACCCGGCCAATTTGCCCGAAGGGATGGCACAGGGCCTCGACAGCTATGTCTTCAACCGTCTGCGACCTCTTCACCTTCCCGAACGGCTGCCACATCGCCGAAGTCGAGATCGATCCGGAAACCGGGCAGGTCGGCCTCGAACGCTACACCGCCGTCGACGATTACGGCCGGCTGATCAACCCGCTCTTGACCCAAGGCCAGGTCCAGGGCGGGGTCGCCCAAGGCATCGGCCAGGCGCTCCTCGAGCACACCGTCTACGAAGCGGCGTCGGGCCAGCTCCTAAGCGGATCATTGATGGACTATGCAATACCGCGCGCCGACGATCTGCCGGATTTCGACATCACCCTCGCCGAAGTCCCGACCGCCGCCAACCCGCTCGGCGTCAAGGGCTCGGGCCAGGCCGGCTGCATCGCCGCGCCGCAGACGATCATGAATGCGATCCTCGACGCGCTCGGCCCGCTCGGCATCGAGCACATCGACATGCCGGCCACCCCCGAGCGCCTCTGGCGCGCGATCCGCGCCGCCCGCCACGCTCGCTCTAGCGCCTCAGTGTCCGACCGAAAATGAATTAAGTGATTTCAGCAGGTTGTAGCACGGGTTGTGTCTAGCAAGCAGCGTGGCACAGCATGTGGACTGAAGTCACTCGTCCGAAGTATCAGCGAACCGGGCCGGGCTATGCAAGCGAGGCGAGCGACGCGGAATGGCGGTTGGTGACGCCGCGGCTGCCGGGAAAGCAGCGCTTGGGGCGGCCGCGCGCGGTCGATCTGCGGGCGATCTTCAACGCCATCCTCTATATCGCCCGCACCGGACTGCCAGTGGCGCCAGCTGCCGCGCGATTTTCCGCCGTTCACGACGGTGCAGCACTATTTCTATGCGTGGCGGGACGGCGGCGTTCTGGAGCGGATCAATTTCGAGCTGCTGCTCGAGACCCGCGAAGCGGCCGGTCGCGAGCCGAGCCCCTCGGCCGGGGTCATCGACAGCCAATCGGTCAAGACCACCGAGAGCGGCGGGCCGCGCGGCTACGATGCCGGCAAGAAGGTCAAAGGCCGCAAACGTCACATCGTCACCGACACCGGCGGCCTGCTGGTCGGGGCGGCGATCCATCCTGCCGACGTGCAGGACCGCGACGGCGCGGTGCTGGTGGTGCAAGACCGCTACGATCTGTTCCCATGGTTGCGCCATCTCTTCGCCGACCGCGCCTATGCCGGCGACAAGCTGCGCCAAGCGCTGGTCAAATTCGGCCGCTGGACGATCGAGATCGGCAAGCGCACCGCCCAGGCCACCGGTTTTGAAGCCCTCCCCCGCCGCTCGGTGGTCGAGCGCACCCTGCCTGGCTCAACCGCAATCGCCGTCTCGCCAAGGACTTCGAGGCCTCGATCGCCAGCGCCAAGGCCTGGCTCTACCTTTCCTCTATCCAAATCTTCTGGAGACAGTTAGCTCGGGTGAAGTGGACCCGGAATTTGGGACCGGCGGGGTAATTGGGGGGCCGTTCTGTCATGCTAGACCACATGTCCGCCTGAGCACGGGGCGACCGGTCTCACAGTATGCAGGTAACGAGGGTTGCGCCGGATAGACCGGCGCCGAGCCTCATGCATAGGAGACGGGTCATGGCGGATCGTATCACCTACGTTGGGTTGGATGTTCACAAGGAAAGCATCGTCGTCGCGGTGGCATTCGGCGGTCTGCGCGGCGAAGTGCGGGAATACGGCCGGATCGCGAACACGTCGACGGCGTTGGACCGTTTGCTGCGCAAGCTCGCCGGCGACGGCGTGAGCCTGCGATTTTGTTACGAAGCCGGGCCGTGCGGTTACGGCATTCAGCGTCACGTGTCGGCCCAGGGACACGAATGCGTTGTCGTCGCCCCCTCGCTGATTCCCAGGCGAGCCGGGGACCGGGTCAAGACCGACCGGCGCGATGCCGCTAGTCTGGCCAAGCTGCACCGGGCAGGCGAGTTGACCGCAGTGTGGATACCGGATGCTCGGCACGAGGCGATGCGCGATCTGGTGCGGGCGCGGCTCGACGCGGTGCATAGTCTGCGCCGGGCACGTCAGCAGTTGTCGGGGTTTCTGTTGCGCCAGGGCTGTCACTATGGTCGGCCGGCCTGGACCAAGCTGCACCGCCGGTGGCTGGCGAGCCTCAAGTTTGAACAGCCGGTGCATCACATCGTGCTGGAAGATTACATCGGCGCGGTTGAAGCGGCCGAGACACGGCGCGATCGGCTGACGGCGCAGATCGAGGCGATGCTGCCGGACTGGACGCTGGCTCCTGTCGTGGCGGCGCTGCAGACGATGCGCGGCATGGCGCTGGTCAATGCGGCGACGTTGATCGCCGAACTGGGCGATCTCACGCGCTTCACCAATCCGCGCCAGCTGATGGCCTATCTCGGATTGGTGCCGTCCGAACATTCCAGCGGAGCCAGCGTCAAACGCGGCGGCATCACCAAGGCTGGCAACGGAGCCGCACGCCGGCTTTTGATCGAGGCCGCCTGGAGCTACCGCTTCCCCGCCCGGATCAGCCGCGAACTGCTGCTGCGACAGGAGAACCAGCCCAAGCCGATCCGCGACATCGCCTGGAAGGGGCAGGTGCGGTTGTGCGCGCGCTATCGCAGGCTCGCCCGGACCGGCAAACCGGCCAATGTCGTTACCACCGCGATCGCCCGCGAACTCGCGGGTTTCGTTTGGGCCATCGCTCGGCAGGTGACGGTTTCGCCAGGCTGATTGGAGAAAACGCGTGATCCCATTTACAGGAGGCGCCAGCGAGCCATCCGACACGCTCTTTCCGGGCAAGGCCGGGGGCACGGTCGCGGTCAGGAGAACCCTCGCATGCACTATCTGCCGGATCATCGATCCGACGCAGGTCCCTAGACCGAGGCAGCTCCGCGACGCATCAACGGTCATGCGGTTCCGACCCGCGCATCAGAGTATGATCAACCGTCGTTTCGACGACCGTGCCTCCTGCCCTGCCCGGAAGAGCCCGAAACAAGCGCTTGCATGCAAGCCACGGATTCACTCGCCTGCATCTGGAAACAGCGGACATGAGAGTGCTCATGACACATTCAGTAGGATTCGCATCTGGCGGAATGTGCGATACTGGTGAGGATGGGGCCATGGCGCAAAGATCTGTGTGATAGTGAACGCCGCGGAACGCGATCGGCTGATGGCGATTGCGGACGACCGCAACCGGCTGCACAAGCACGTTGAGCGGGCGCGCATTGTGCTCGCCTCGGGGGATCGGCATTCGCCGCAGCGAGTGGCCCAGAGCGTCGGGGTCAGCCGGCCGACGGTGTGGCGCTGGCAACAGCGCTTTGCCGAGGCGGGCGTGGACGGGCTGCTGCGCGACAAGACCCGCAAGCCCGGCAAGGCGCCGATCGCGGCGGAAAACACGGCGCGGGTGGTGGCGCTGACCTGCACCGCACCGCCGCACCAGGCGACCCATTGGACCGGCCGGGCGATGGCCAAGGCGGTGGGCATCTCGCTGGGCTCGGTGCAGCGCATCTGGCGGGCGCACAAACTGCAGCCGCACCGGCTGCGCACCTTCAAGCGCTCGCGCGACCCGAGCTTTGCCGCCAAGCTCACCGACATCGTCGGGCTCTATGTCGATCCGCCGGCCCATGCGGTGGTGCTGTCGATCGACGAGAAGAGCCAGATCCAGGCGCTCGACCGCACCCAGCCCGGACTGCCGATCAAGCCGGGGCGCTGCCAGACGATGACCCACGATTACAAGCGGCACGGCACCACCACCCTGTTCGCCGCCCTCAGCGTGCTCGACGGCAGCGTCATCGGCCGCTGCATGCAGCGCCACCGCCACATCGAGTTCATCCGCTTCCTCAACGCCGTCGAGCGCCGAGGTCGCGGCCGGCAAGCCGATCCACGCCGTGCTCGACAACTATGCCACCCACAAGCATCCCAAAGTGCTGGCCTGGCTGGCGCGCCATCCGCGCTGGACCTTCCACTTCACCCCGACCTCGGCCTCCTGGCTCAACGCCGTCGAGAACTTCTTCTCCAAGATGACCCGGCAGCGCATCCGCCGCGGCGTCTTCCGCTCGATCGCCGACCTGCAGGCCGCCATCAACGCCTATCTCGCCGAGCACAATGCCAGCCCCAAACCCTTCGTCTGGACCAAATCCGCCGATCGCCATTCTCGCCAAGCTCGACCGATGCCCTGTACCTTCTGTTTGATCCAGTGCACTCTCATGTCCGCTGTTTCCAGATGCAGGCGAGTGAATCCGTGGCTTGCATGCAAGCGCTTGTTTCGGGCTCTTCCGGGCAGGGCAGGAGGCACGGTCGTCGAAACGACGGTTGATCATACTCTGATGCGCGGGTCGGAACCGCATGACCGTTGATGCGTCGCGGAGCTGCCTCGGTCTAGGGACCTGCGTCGGATCGATGATCCGGCAGATAGTGCATGCGAGGGTTCTCCTGACCGCGACCGTGCCCCCGGCCTTGCCCGGAAAGAGCGTGTCGGATGGCTCGCTGGCGCCTCCTGTAAATGGGATCACGCGTTTTCTCCAATCAGCCTGGCGAAACCGTCACCTGCCGAGCGATGGCCCAAACGAAACCCGCGAGTTCGCGGGCGATCGCGGTGGTAACGACATTGGCCGGTTTGCCGGTCCGGGCGAGCCTGCGATAGCGCGCGCACAACCGCACCTGCCCCTTCCAGGCGATGTCGCGGATCGGCTTGGGCTGGTTCTCCTGTCGCAGCAGCAGTTCGCGGCTGATCCGGGCGGGGAAGCGGTAGCTCCAGGCGGCCTCGATCAAAAGCCGGCGTGCGGCTCCGTTGCCAGCCTTGGTGATGCCGCCGCGTTTGACGCTGGCTCCGCTGGAATGTTCGGACGGCACCAATCCGAGATAGGCCATCAGCTGGCGCGGATTGGTGAAGCGCGTGAGATCGCCCAGTTCGGCGATCAACGTCGCCGCATTGACCAGCGCCATGCCGCGCATCGTCTGCAGCGCCGCCACGACAGGAGCCAGCGTCCAGTCCGGCAGCATCGCCTCGATCTGCGCCGTCAGCCGATCGCGCCGTGTCTCGGCCGCTTCAACCGCGCCGATGTAATCTTCCAGCACGATGTGATGCACCGGCTGTTCAAACTTGAGGCCCGCCAGCCACCGGCGGTGCAGCTTGGTCCAGGCCGGCCGACCATAGTGACAGCCCTGGCGCAACAGAAACCCCGACAACTGCTGACGTGCCCGGCGCAGACTATGCACCGCGTCGAGCCGCGCCCGCACCAGATCGCGCATCGCCTCGTGCCGAGCATCCGGTATCCACACCGCGGTCAACTCGCCTGCCCGGTGCAGCTTGGCCAGACTAGCGGCATCGCGCCGGTCGGTCTTGACCCGGTCCCCGGCTCGCCTGGGAATCAGCGAGGGGGCGACGACAACGCATTCGTGTCCCTGGGCCGACACGTGACGCTGAATGCCGTAACCGCACGGCCCGGCTTCGTAACAAAATCGCAGGCTCACGCCGTCGCCGGCGAGCTTGCGCAGCAAACGGTCCAACGCCGTCGACGTGTTCGCGATCCGGCCGTATTCCCGCACTTCGCCGCGCAGACCGCCGAATGCCACCGCGACGACGATGCTTTCCTTGTGAACATCCAACCCAACGTAGGTGATACGATCCGCCATGACCCGTCTCCTATGCATGAGGCTCGGCGCCGGTCTATCCGGCGCAACCCTCGTTACCTGCATACTGTGAGACCGGTCGCCCCGTGCTCAGGCGGACATGTGGTCTAGGAATAACAAGATTACGCGCGGCGCAACGGCGCACCTGCTATCACGACAGCTGCACCTGCATGATGGGGAGTGACACGGTGGCAGTCGTCGACGACGAACTGCGGGTGCAGCGAAGCGAAACCCGCCGAAGACGGCGCGCGGCGGCGGGTATCACCCGCCCTACGCTGGCTGCGGCCGGCGCATCAACACGGCGGTCTCGGCCCTGCGCTTCCTGTTTACCGTGACGCTCGACCGCCCGGAGCTTGCCCGGCGTCTCACGGTGGTGCGCCAACCGCGCCGGCTGCCGTCGGTGCTGAGCGTCGAGGAGGTCGCGCTGCTGCGCCAGGCGCCGCCGGGGCCGAAGTACAAGGCGGCATTCGCCACCGCCGGAGCCGGTCCTCGGGCCGGCCGAGGCCGGACCCGTGGGGCGGCCTGCGCGTCTCCGAGGTCGTCGCGCTCAGGGTCGGCGACATCGACTCCGAGCGCATGCTGCTGCGGATCGAACAGGGCAAGGGCGGCAAGAGCCTGATGGGGTGGATGGCCCCCGAACGGCATCTGTGTGCCAAGTTGGGCATGCAGCTCCAACGAAGGGGACCATCCATGACGCAGGTTACGACAATCGGGCTGGATTTGGCCAAGCGGGTTTTCCAGGTGCATGGGGTCGACGCCGCCGGCGCGGTGGTGTTGCGCCGCCAGCTCAAGCGCCGGCAGATGGTGCCGTTTTTCACCAAGCTGCCGAGCTGTTTGATTGGCATGGAGGCGTGCGGGACGGCGCATCATTGGGGGCGCACGCTGCGGGCTCTTGGCCACGAGGTGCGGCTGATCCCACCGGCTTACGCCAAAGCTTATGTGCGCCGGAACAAGACCGACCCGGCCGACGCCGAGGCCATCTGCGAGGCGGTGAGCCGGCCGTCGATGCGCTTTGTCCCAATCAAGAGCGAAGCCGACCAGGCGATGGCGGCGGTGCATCGGGTGCGCGAGCGGCTGATCGCGCAGCGCACTCAGACGATCAACATGCTGCGCGGGCAGATGGCCGAGTTCGGGGTGGTTGCCGCCAAGGGCCCGCAGCATGTCAAGGGACTGCTGGCCGAGCTGGTCGAGCCGGAGAGCGTGCCTGAACCGCTGCGCCAGGTTTTGTTGGGGCTGGTCCGGCTCCTGACGGCGCTGCGGGAGCAGATCGCGGTGCTGGACAAACAGATCCTGGCCTGGCATCAGGCCAACCCGTGCAGCCGCCGGCTGAGCGGGATCGACGGCTTTGGCCCGATCCTCTCGAGCGCTCTGGTGCTGCGGGTGCAAGAGCCGCAGCGCTTCGCCTGTGGCCGCGACCTGTCGGCCTGGATCGGCCTGGCACCCAAGCAGAACTCCTCCGGCGGCAAGATCCGGCTGGGGGCGATCAGCAAGAAGGGCGATGTCTATCTGCGCCGACTGCTGATCAACGGCGCCCAGGCGGTGCTCAACAGCAAACGGGCCAAGGACGACCCTTGGATCGCGCGGTTGCTGCAGACTAAACCGCGCCTGGTGGCTGCGGTCGCGCTCGCCAACAAGATGGCGCGCGTCGCCTGGGCCGTGATGGTGCGCAGAACCGACTTCCGGCGCGCGCCGGCCGCCGCCTAAGCGGCCCGGCCGGATCGCATCGGGGAACTTGCCAAGGAGAAGGTGCATACGGGTGTCGATCGTCGACCGACAAGGCGGGAAAGACCTGGCGAGGGCATGGGACCTTGATCCCGAGAGCCTGATCGAGACTCCCACCTTACGGTTCCCACCTGGGCCGGCGGTCATGCGACCGCACCACAAAGGCCGGACACATGACCGCAAGCGACTTCGCGCACACCCATCGCAGTTTCTTCTTGCGACCCGGGGGCCATCCACACATGCCCTCGCGAAAGCGGGGGATCGCCACGCCATGCTGTCGCCGCAACTGCTCGAACGGCTGCGCGAGTGGTGGCGCGAGGGCCGACGGCTTGGTGCATTGCTGCCGGGAGGCTGGCTGTTTCCCGGCCGCAACCCGGTCGAGCCGCTGTCGACCCGTCAGTTCATCCGCGCCGTCCATGCCGCAGCCGAGGCCGCCGGGATCAAGAAGCGGGTGTCGCCGCACACGCTGCGGCACAGCTTCGCCACCCACCTTCTCGAGCAAGGCGTCGACATTCGCGTGATCCAAACGCTTCTGGGTCATGCCAAGCTCGACACCACGGCACTTTACACCCGCGTCGCCAATACGACGATCCGGGCCGTAACCAGCCCACTCGACCGGCTCGCACCATTGATCGAGGGGAGGCCGCGACCCGGGGCTTAGCCGGGCGGCCGTGCGCCGCCCAAGGCTGGAGGTCGCAGACGTCTTTCATCGCCATGGGGCCGACTGGCGCCGGGCCAATGC
>CAWAFE010000053.1:0-119967 GCA_963781215.1 uncultured Alphaproteobacteria bacterium | reverse complement strand
CTCGCAATAGCCGATCAGCGCCTCGATCTTCTGCCGTTCGATGCGGCGCTGGCGCTCGTCCGCCTCGCCGCCGTCAATCAGCCGGATCAGGTTCATCACATCGGCGAAGCCGTAGGTCATCCACGCATCGGCCGGCAGGCCGTCGCGCCCGGCGCGGCCGGTCTCCTGGTAATAGGCTTCGAGGTTCCGGGTGGGTCGAGATGGGCGACGAAACGGACGTTGGGCTTGTCGATCCCCATGCCGAAGGCGATGGTGGCGGCGATCACCACCCCCTCCTCGCGTAGAAAACGCTCCTGATGCCGCTCGCGCGCCGCAGCTTCGAGGCCGGCATGGTAGGGCAGCGCCTCGCGCCCGCGGTCCGTGAGCCACTGCGCGGTCTCCTCGGTGGCCCGGCGGGTGAAGCAATAGACGATACCGGCGTCGCCCGGATGCTCGGCGGCGAGGAAACGCCATAGCTGGTCGAGCGGGCTGCGCTTGGGGACGATCCGGTAGAAGAGGTTCGGGCGGTCGTAGCCGGCGGCGAATACCGGCGCTTCTGCGAGGCCGAGCTGGGCGATGATGTCGCGCCGCGTCGGCTCGTCGGCGGTCGCGGTCAGCGCCAGCAGCGGAACCTGCGGAAAGCGCTCCTTGAGGATCGACAGCTGCTGGTATTCGGGGCGGAAATCATGGCCCCATTGCGAGATGCAATGGGCCTCGTCGACGGCGAAGAGGGCGAGGTGGCAATTGCCGAGCAGCTCCAAGCAGCGCGACGTCATCAGCCGCTCGGGCGAGACGTAGAGCAGGTCGAGCCCGCCGGCGGCGACCGCGCGCTCGACCGCCGCCGCCTCGGCCGGCTTGAGGCGCGAGTTCAGCGCCGCGGCGCGCACCCCGGCCTGACGCAGCGCGTCTACTTGGTCCTTCATTAGCGCGATCAGCGGCGAGACGACGACGCCGAGGCCCGGGCGCAGCAGGGCCGGCACCTGGTAGCACAGCGATTTGCCGCCGCCCGTCGGCATCAGCACGACCGCGTCGCCGCCGGCCGCGACGTGCTCGATCACCGCCTGCTGCCGGCCGCGAAAGCTATCGAAGCCGAAGACCGTGCGCAGTATGCCCGGCGGCGTCCGCCCGCTGCCCGGGCCGCCGCCGAAACCGGAACTCTTCCCCTCCGCAACCCGTTTCCGCGGCTCGCCCGCTCATCGCCCTGCCGGCCGTCGGGCAGCTGCGCCGCGCAAATTGTGCGCCGGCGCAGCGCCGTGCGGCGCGCCTCTCCTTGACCCGCGCGACCTTTCCCTTGCAAATGCTGTTGAAATCTGGTCGATTTGAGGATTGCGCCGGCGGTCGCCGACACCACGGAACGCCGCCGACGTGGTCGGCGGCATTTTGACGAGCGAGGCGGCGTGCCCATCCCTACGGAGTGGCGAACTGCTGCATCGCCGCTGACGCGCGCCGCGGCGGCGCTGGCGGTCGGCCTGCTGTGCATTGCGATATCCCCGGCGACGCACCGGCGGAAGAGGCCGGCGCCGCCGGCGGGCTGATCTCCGCCCCCCAGACCGCGGCCCCCGACACCAGCGCGGCAGCGCCCGAGGCGCCGCCTTCGACGGCAATGCCGAGCTCAAGGCCCGGCTCGACGCGCCAGGCCGGCTGACGGTCGCCGGCGAGCGGCTGCGCGGCGACCTCTTACGCCGCTTCTACGCCGCGCGCGGCTACAAGACCGTGTGGGACGCGCACCCGCGCCAGGCCGACGCGCTTTGGAAGGCGGTTCTGCGAGCCGACCGGCAAGGCCTCGACCCCGGCCTGTTCCACCGTACCCTGCTGACCGAACGCGCCGACGCGCTGTCGCCGGTGGACCGCGACCTGTTGCTGTCCGACGCCACTCTTTCCTATGCCGATGCGCTCAGCCGCGGCGCGGTGCCGATCGAGCAGCGCTTCGACGACGAGGATTTGCGGCCCGAGCCGGTCGATGTCGCCGCGGTGCTCGATGCGGCGATCGAGAGCCCCGACCCCGCCAAGGCGATCGAGGCGCTGGCCCCCTCCTCGCCCGAGTACCGGGCGATGCTCCGGGCCTACGCGCAGTACCGGGCGGCCGCGGAGGGCGGCGGCCAGGCGACCGCCGCCGATGCCCGCAAGAAGACCGTCCGCGCGGCCGACGGCAACCGGGCCGCCGCGGAGAAGCGGGCGAGGCTCCTGCAGATCAATCTGGAGCGGCTGCGCTGGCTGCCGCGGCAGATGCCGCCGGACCGGGTCGTCGTCAACACGGCGATCGCCGAGCTTCGCCTCTACCGGGACAACCGGCCGGTCTTCACGACGCGCGTGATCGTCGGCCAGACGGACAAGCAGACGCCCGAGCTACAGTCGACGATCAGCACTGTCCTCTTCAATCCGCCGTGGAACGTGCCGCGCTCGATCTTCGAGGAAGAGATCCTGCCGAAACTCAGGGCGCGATCCCAACTATCTCTCGCGCCATCACATGCGGTATCGCGGCCCGAATTCGGTGCAGCAGGAGGCGGGGCCGTACAGCGCGCTCGGGCAGATCAAATTCGAGATGCCCGACCGTTACGACGTCTATCTCCACGACACGCCGGAGCGGTGGCGGTTTCGCGCCGCCGACCGGCTGGTGAGCCATGGCTGCGTCCGCGTCGAAAATCCGCAAGCCTTTGCCGCACTGGTCCTCGGCATGAGCCCGGAGGCGATCGGCAAGGCGATCGCCCTCGGCTACAGCAATCGGCGGGCCTTGCCGGCGGCGCTCCCGATTTTCATCGTCTATCAGACGGCCTATGTCGAATCGGACGGCTCGATCGCCTTTCGTTCCGACCCCTACGGGCGCGACGACGAGGTCTGGCGCCGCCTGACGCGCGCGCAGCCGGCCCCGATGGCTCAGGATGGGGCGGCTGGCCAACGGAAGGGGTGATATCTTACACAGCTACGCAACTATAGGTTAAAAGAGAGCAACAAATCGCCGGCGGCCCCACGAATTGCGGTCGATCGGGGTTGATTCAGCGAGATTTCCGATGCTATGGCCCCTCCGGGGAACTGGGGGGAGTAGCCATTGAACGGGTCATCATTGTTGAGCCGCCGCCGTCTTCTCGGCGCGGCGGCGGCAGCCGCTGTCGTTGGTCTGGTCAAGCCGGTTCCGGCTGTGTCCTTTGCTCCGCGGTCAGTCTCGCTCTACAACGTCCATACCGGCGAGTGGCTGCGGACCGTCTACTGGGCCGACGGCCACTACATCCGCGAGGCGGTCAGGGACATCAACTGGATCCTGCGGGACCACGACACCGACGAGCTGCGGCCGATGGATGCCGGCGTCCTCGACGTGCTGGGCCGGCTGCGCGAGTGCCTCGACACGCACGACCCATTTCTGGTGGTGTGCGGCTACCGCTCGCCGACGACCAACCGGAGGCTTTATCTCCAGGGTGTGGGCGTCGCCAAGCACAGCTATCACATCAAGGGGATGGCCGTCGACCTGCGGGCCGAGCGGCGCAGCCTCAACCAGGTCCGCGACGCGGCGCTGAGCCTCCGGTGCGGCGGTGTCGGCTATTACCCGCGCTCGGATTTCGTCCACGTCGATTGCGGCCCGGTCCGCCGCTGGTAGCGCCTCGCCCGGCCCCCGATTTGGGCCGTCGGCCGGCGCGTCTTGGTCGACGAATTCCGCGTCGCTTGTGAAACCTGACGTGGAACTCGTCGGGTGCGCTGGAGGTTCACAGCATCAGTGGACAACAACGCGCGCGTGCTGTGATGCTGGGCACAATTCTTCTGGTCATTCTGATCCTGCTGCTGATCGGGGCATTGCCGAGATGGGGCTACAGCGGCGGATGGGGCTATTACCCGAGCGGCGGGGCCGGCCTGTTGCTGGTCGTCGTCATCATCCTGTTGCTGATCGGCCGCATCTGAGCTCGGCGATCAGCCGGCAGCGGCCACGCGGCGCAGGGTGTCGAGCCGCAGCGGCAGCGGCGTCCCGAGCCACAAGGCGTTCCTTGTATGGTCGGCGACGCTGTCCGTGGTCGTCGGGTGCACGAGGATGTCGAGCCCGTCGCGGTTGAGCATCAGCCAGGGCACGATCCGCGGAAACTCCTCGACCGCAAAGGCGACCTGATACATCGCGACCGGATGCGGCCCGACCGGCTCGTCATGCCAGCTGCCGATCCGGCCCTCGAAATCGTTCGCCGATGCCGGCGCGCAGCCGCTCGGCAACCGGCCGCGTCGCGGGATCGTAGTAAATGTGGGCGTGGTAGCCCTCGATCCGGGCAGGATCGGCAAATGCTTCAGCCATTTCCACCTCCAGGGATAATCTCCTCCGGCGCCGTCGCAGCACCCGGACCGAGCGCGCGCTGCATCAAGACGCCGTCCACCCAGCCGCCGAATTTGTAGCCGACCGCGGGCAGGAGACCGGTCCGGGCGAAGCCCAGCGCCTCGTGCAAGCGGATCGACGGCCACTGGTCGCTGCCGCCGATGACGGCGACCAGCTGCCGGTAGCCGAGTGCTGTGCAGCGCTCGATCAGGCTCGCCAGCAAGGCCCTTCCGATGCCGCGCCCGACTTCTTCCGGATCGATATAGATCGAATCTTCGAGAGAGAAGCGATAAGCCGAGCGCGTCCGGTAGGGGCCGGCATAGCAATAGCCGAGAACCCGCCCCGCCCGCTCGGCCACCAGATAGGGCAGGCCGCGCGCCAGGATTTCGCGGCGGCGGCGCGCCAGCTCATCGGGCTCGGGCGGGGCTTCCTCGAATGATGCGACCCCGTGCAGGACGTGATGGCGATAGATCGCCCAGATCTGCGCGAGGTCGCCGTCGGCCGAGACCCGGATTGTAAAATCGTCGCCGCTCATCCTCAGATGACGCGGATCGGCTTGCCGTCGAGAAAAGCGGCGATGTTCTCGACGATCTGCGGGTAGGAGCTGCGGTAGTTCTCTTGCGTGACGTAGCCGATATGCGGGGTCAGAATTACGTTCGGCGCGCGGCGCAGCGGGTGGTCGATCGGCAGCGGCTCCTTGTCGTAGACATCGAACCCGGCATAGCCGAGCCGACCCGCCTGCAGCGCCTCGATCACCGCAGCGGTGTCGACGATCGGGCCGCGCGAGGTGTTGACGAGGATCGCTCCGGGCTTCATCCGCGCGATGTCGTCGCGGCCGACGAGGCCGCGGCTGCGCGGGCTCAGCACCAGATGCACCGAGAGGACGTCGGAGCGGCGGAAGAGCGCCTCCTTGTCGACATGCTCGACCCCGGCCGCGGCGGCGCGCTCGGCGGTCAGGTTTTGGCTCCACGCGATCACCTTCATGTCGAAGGCGAGGCCGACCCGGGCGACGGCGCTGCCGAGCCGGCCGAGGCCGAGCACGCCCAAGGTCTTGCCGGCGATGCGGTGGCCGATCCGGGTCTGCCATCCGCCTTGCCGCATCAACTGATGGTCCTCGGCGATGCGCCGGGCAGCACCCAGGATCAGCCCCCAGGCGAGCTCGGCGGTATCCTCGTTGCCGCCGCCGGGACCGCCGGTACCGCACACGGTGACGCCGCGGTCCTTCAGCGCCGCCATGTCGAAGGACGCGTTGCGCATGCCGGTGGTAATCAGCAATTTCAGCTTGGGCAGGCGATCGACGACCGATTTCGGAAACGGCGTGCGCTCGCGCATCGCCGCGACAAGCTCTGAATCGGCGAGCGCGCGCACCACCGCGTCCTCATCGGCGAAGGCGTGGCGCTCGACGGCGATCTCTACGCCACGGCCCCTGATCGGCGACCAATCCGCCATGTCGAGCGCCACACCCTGGTAATCGTCGAGAATGCTCAGCCGCATCGTCGCTTCCTCCTCCCTGGTTGGTCAGGCCGGCCTAGCCCATTGCCTTCTGCAAGTTCGTGTCGAGCTCCACCTGACGCCGCGTCAGAGAGCGGCGAGCGCAGCGTTCAGCGTCTCACTCGGCCGCATCGCCGCCGATGTCTTAGCCTGATCGGGCAGATAATAACCGCCAGTATCCACCGACTTACCCTGCGCGGCGATCAGCTCGGCATTAATCTTGGCCTCGTTGGCCGCCAGCGCCTCCGCCAGCGGTTTGAAGCGGGCTGCCAGTGCCGGGCTGTTGTTCTGCCCGGCCAGCGCCTGTGCCCAATACAGCGCCAGGTAGAAATGGCTGCCACGATTATCCAGTTCGCCAACCTTCCGCGCAGGCGAGCGGTTGTACTCAAGGATCTTGCCGTTGGCCTCATCGAGCGTCTCGGCCAGAACCTGCACGTCCTTATTCCCACTTGTCTGCGCCAGATGTTCCAGCGAAGCGCCAAGCGCCAGGAACTCGCCCAGCGAATCCCAGCGCAGATAGCCTTCGTGCTGGAACTGCTCCACATGCCTGGGCGCCGAACCGCCGGCCCCGGTCTCGAACAACCCGCCGCCCGCCAGCAGCGGAACGATCGACAGCATCTTGGCCGACGTGCCCAGCTCCATGATCGGGAAAAGATCGGTCAAGTAGTCGCGCAGCACATTGCCAGTGACGGAGATGGTGTCGAGCCCCTTGCGGATGCGATCGAGCGAGAACTTCATTGCCTCGACCGGCGCCAGGATGCGGATGTCGAGACCCGATGTGTCCTCGTTCTTCAGGTATTTCTCGACCTTGGCGATCAACTGCGCGTCGTGCGCGCGTTTGGCGTCGAGCCAGAACACCGCTGGGGTGCTGGTCAGGCGCGCGCGGCGCACCCCAAGCTTGACCCAGTCCCGGATCGGCGCGTCCTTGACCTGGCACATCCGGAAGATGTCACCGGTCTCGACCGGCTGTGACAGCAGAACCGTGCCGTCATCGGCGACCACGCGCACCGTTCCGCCCGTGGCGACCTCAAACGTCTTGTCGTGCGAGCCATACTCCTCGGCTTGCTGCGCCATCAACCCGACGTTCGGCACGGAGCCCATCGTCTTCGGGTCGAAGGCGCCATGCGCCTTGCAGTCCTCGATGACGGCCTCGAACAGCGTCGCGTAGCAACGATCGGGGATCGCGGCGATCACGTCGTGCAGCTTGCCGTCAGCGCCCCACATGTGCCCGGATTCGCGAATCATCGCCGGCATCGATGCATCGATGATCACGTCGCTCGGCACGTGCAGATTGGTGATTCCCCGGTCGGAATTGACCATGGCGAGGCCAGGCCGCTTCGCGTAGGTGGCCTGGATATCGGCCTTGATCGCCGCCTTTTCAGCCTCCGGCAACGTCTCGATCCGGGTCAGCATGTCGCCCACGCCGTTGTCGGGATCGACGCCCAGGCGCGTCAGCGTGGCGCCATGCTTCTCGAACACATCGGCGAAGAACACGGAAACGCAATGACCGAAGATGATGGGATCGGAGATCTTCATCATGGTTGTCTTGACGTGCAGCGAGAATAGGACGCCGTCCTTCTTCGCGGCGTCGATCTGCGCGGCGAAGAAGGCGCGCAACGCCTTACGGTTCATCACCGACGCGTCGATGATCTCGCCGGTCTGAAGCGGCGTCTTCGCCTTCAGCACCGTGACCGCGCCATCGCTGCCGACCAGCTCGATACGGGCATTGGTCGGCGCCGCAATGGTCGTCGCGACCTCCGAGCCGTAGAAATCGCCGCCCGACATGTGCGCCACGCGCGATTTCGAGTCCTTGCTCCAGGCGCCCATCCTATGCGGATTGTTGCGCGCGTACTGCTTCACGGCGCCGGCGGCGCGGCGGTCGGAATTGCCCTCGCGCAGCACCGGATTGACGGCGCTGCCGAGCACCTTGGCGTAGCGGGCGCGGATTTCCTTATCCGCCGGCGTCGCGTCGCTGTCCGGATAGTCCGGCACGTCGTAACCCTTGCTCTGCAACTCCTTGATCGCAGCCTTCAGCTGCGGGATCGAGGCGGAGATGTTGGGCAGCTTGATGATGTTGGCCTCGGGGCGCATCGCAAGTTGGCCAAGTTCGGCGAGCTCGTCGTTAATCTTTTGCGCTGGCGTCAGTTTGTCGGGGAAGTTGGCGATGATGCGGCCAGTCAGCGAAATGTCCTTCAGCTTTATCTTCACGCCGGCCGCCCCGACAAAGGCTTCGACGATCGGCAGAAGGGAAAACGTAGCAAGCGCAGGTGCTTCATCAACCTTCGTCCAAACGATTTCGAGATCTGACATGCTGCACCTCCGCGCGCCGCTTTCGTTTCGGCTGAGTTGATCTATTGGACGATTATGGGCTGTCTTGTCGCACTGACGTGAGGCGTCGCGGCTCTCCATCCCGAGGTCGTACTATTTCAGGTCGATGTCGAGATAGGGCAGGATCAGCTTGCTCTTGATACAGCTCCACATGATCCGGGCCATCTCGTCACCGTCGAGCTCGACGACCGGCCGAGCCACCTTGATCTTCGCCATCGACACCATCCTCGCATGCGGCCGGCGGCAGCATCCGGCCGGGGCCTCGTCAGGTGCGCGAAGATAGAGACCGCAACCCGGAGAGGCAAGCCGGAGGCGGCCGGCAACTCTCGCCTCTTGCGCGCGTAGCCGGCGGTGTCCACGATGGCGCGTCGCCGCCAAAAAAGGAGAGCGCCGCCATGGAATTCGGCATGTTTCACCAGTTCCCCTCGCTTCCGGGACGCAGCGACGCCGACACCTTCGCCGAGGCCTTCGCGCAGATCGACGCGGCCGAGGAGTGGGGCCTCGACGTGATGTGGCTGGCCGAGCTGCATTTCGACCCGCAACGCTCGGTGCTGTCGGCGCCGCTCAGCATCGCCAGCGCGATCGCCGCCCGCACCCGCCGCATCAAGATCGGCATCGCGGTCCAGGTGCTGCCGCTGTGCCATCCGCTGCGGCTCGCCGAGGAGGCCGCCACGGTCGATCAGATCAGCCAGGGGCGGCTCATTTTCGGCGTCGGCCGCAGCGGCCTGCCGCGCACCTATGAAGACTACGGCGTCTCCTATGCGGAAAGCCGCGACCGCTTTATCGAGGTCCTCGACATCGTCGAGCAGGCGTGGTCGCGGCCGGCCGTCTCTTTCGACGGCAAATATTACCGCTTCGACAATATCGCGGTGACGCCGAAGCCTTATCAGAAGCCGTGCCCGCCGATCCGGATCGCCGCCGCCAGCCCCGACACCTACGCCGCGGTCGGCGAGCGCGGCCTGCCGATCTTCATCAATGCCCGGCACGGCGACTTTACCGAATTCGCCCCGGCGATCTGCGCCTATCGCGAGGCTTATGCGGCGGCCGGGCATCCCGGAGCGGGGCAGGTGTTCCTGCGGGTGCCGACCTATCTCGCGGAAAGCGAGGACCGGGCGCGCTCCGAGCCCAGGGACAGCCTGATGCACTTCTACCGCGAGCAGACCGAGCGGCTGCGCGAACTCGATGTCGAGGGCCGGCACGCGGGCGATCGAAGGCCGCTCGGAGCGGCTGACGCGGCTCGAAAGCCTGACCTATGACGACGCCCTGCGGGGCCAGGTCCTGGTCGGCACGCCCGATCAGGTCATCGAGCGGCTCCGCGCATTGCAGCAGGAGCTCGGCATTGACGGCATCCTGGCCGAGCTCAATTGCGGCGGCCTGATCCCCCACGCCAAGGTGATGACCGCCATGCGCCTCCTGTGCCAGGAGGTCATGCCGAAGTTTCACTGAAGGCGGAGCCGGCTACGCGGCCAGGCTGACGAGAAAGCGCAGCGAGACGATCAGCAGAAAGAGGCCGAAGCTGATTTCGAGCCGGCGCTTCGGCAGGGCGTGCGCGAGACGCGCGCCGTACGGCGCCACCCAGCTCGAGATCGGTGCGATCAGCACGACGCCGATCACCGAGACGAAGCCCAGCGACAGCGGCGGCAAGAGAGCCTGATGCGGCAGGCCGGCCAGCAGATAGCCGATCGTGCCGGCGATAGTGATCGGCACGCCGATCCCGGCCGAGGTCGCCACCGCATTGTGGATCGGCTTGCCGTAGAGGGTCAGCGCCATGGTGGCGAGCGAGCCGCCGCTGATCCCCATCAGCGAAGACCCGAGCCCGATCGCAAATCCCAGCCCGGCCATCGCCTTGCGCCCCGGCAGGTCGTGGCCCAGCATCCAGCTTTCGCCGCCCACCAGGAGCCTGGCGGCGATCACGCCGGCGATCAGCACGAAGGCCGCCTTGAACACTCCCTCCGGGGCAAAAGCTGCGGCGCCCGCGCCGGCGGCGACGCCGAGGACCGACGGCAACGCCCAGGACCGCAGCACTTCCGGGATCACCAGCCCCTTGGCGCGATGCGCCCGATACGAGCGCAGCGCGGTCGGCAGGATGATCGCGAGCGAGGTGCCGATGCACAGCTGCATACGCACCGCCTCGGGCACGCCGAGGAGGCGGAACACCTCGTAGAGCACCGGAACGATGACGGCGCCGCCGCCGATCCCGAAAAGGCCGGCAAGAAGCCCCGTCACGATCCCGGCGGCGATCACGGCAACCGCCAGCCAGGCGAGCTCGCCGAGCGGCACCCCCATCACGCCGACTTGTCCGCCCTGCGGGTGTGCCGCGCGAGACCTTCAGTGCTGATGATCGCTGCCGTAATAGTCGTTGCCGCGGGAGAACTCGACGAACACGCAAGGCTGGTCGCCGACCGACCAGGCGTCGTGTCCCGGCGGCAGCAACATGACATCGTTCTTCGAGAAATCCTGTTGCGAGCCGTCATCCATGACGACCCGAAGCGTCCCCGACAGGACGAGAGCGACGTGCGGCAATCGGCAGCTTTGGGTGCCCGCGTAGTCCTTCAAGTCGTTGGACCACTTGGCGCCGACGCCAAAGGTGACGCGGGTCACCGAAACTCCGTCGAGGGCTACCGTTTCCTTGCTGATCTTGCCATGTGCCTCGGGGCGTGCAGCATCGAGGTTTCCCTTCTGCATCCCCGGAAAATAGCTCATCGTCCACTCCTGCCTTGGGCCCAGTGCAGGAAGGATACCGCCGGCGCCCTCCGTTGTCGCCGTCCAAGCCTGGCGAGCCGAGCATGCCGGTTGCCAAGCGCCGGCGGCGGAGACAATAAAGCCCGTGGCGCGGATCGGGACAGGTTGGCGTCCCGGCCGGTATTGCGTGGCGAACGCGACCAGCGGTGAGCTTCTCACCGGGCACGGGTCGAATTTGTGGAGATGCCTATGGTTGCGGTCATCCAAGGGAAAGAAGAGGCCGGCGACGCCCGCTACATCGAATTCAGTGTCGTCCGGAGCCCGACCGACCCCGATCGTATTCTGGGAAGTTGGCTCTTTGCCGACCCGCGTGGAATGACAGTTGAGCAGAACAAGCTCGGCGGTTCTGCAGAGATTGAGTTCCGGTATGTCGTCGATTGCGCCGATCAGCACGGGATTCCGTTCGTTTGGGTAAATGATCCCGAGGAATTATTTATGAAGTTTAATGGTTGGTAGCAGATCGGTCAGCGAACGCAACCCCCGCCACGGGAACGTAAGGGCTTACAATCGGTCATCGCGATGGCGCCTCGGGCGATGCTATAAGTGGAGCTGGCGGCGTCCAACCGCCGGCGCGGTGACTGCAGCCGGGTTAGCACAGTGGCAGTGCAGCGGTTTTGTAAACCGAAGGTCGGGGGTTCGAATCCCTCACCCGGCACCGGCGCCGGCCGGCGCCCCGGCATTGCCGGGCGGGCGCTTCCGGCTTAGCATCGGCGCCAACGACGACCCCTCGTTTCCCTGGGAGAGGCCTATCATGGTGACGGCAGCGATCTGGCCGGCGCTCGATTATAGCCGAGTGCCGTACCGCCTCTACCACGACCCCGAGATCTACCGGCGCGAGCAGGAGCGGCTCTTCGGCGGGCCGGTGTGGAGCTATCTCGGCCTCGACGCCGAGATCCCGCAGCCCGGCGATTTCCGGGCGACCTCGGTCGGCGAAACCCCGGTCGTCGTCAACCGCGACGAAGCCGGTGCGGTCAAGGCCTTCGTCAACCGCTGCGCCCATCGCGGCGCCTTGGTGCGCCGTGAGCTGTATGGCAACGCCCGCGAGCACATCTGCATCTATCACCAGTGGTGCTATGGCCTCGACGGCGGCCTGTCCGCGATCCCGTTCCGCCGCGGCATTCGGGGCAAGGGCGGGCTCGATCCGAGCTTCGAGATGGGCGCGCACGGCCTGCGCCCGCTGCGCGTCGGCAACGTCGGCGGCGCGCTGTTCGGCACCTTGTCCGAGGATGCCGAGCCGCTCGAGGACTATCTCGGTGCGCCGGTGCTGGCGCAGCTGCGGCGCCTCTTTGACCGCCCGGTCCGGGTGCTCGGCTATAACCGCCAGCGCATCCGCGGCAACTGGAAACTCTACGCCGAGAATACCCGCGACAATTACCATGCGAGCCTGTTGCACGAGTTTCTCGTGACATTCGGGCTCGATCGCTCGACGCAGACGGGCGGGGTCCGGATGGACCGGCGCCACCGCCACAACATCACCTGGGCCGAGGCCGGCAGCGACACCGACGACTTTGCCCGCGAGGCCTATTCCGGCGCCGGCGTTCGCAACGACTATCTGGCGCTGAAGGAGCCGGCGCTCGTCGCCTTCCACCCCGAGCACGGCGACAGATTGAACATCGCGATCACCTCGGTTTTTCCGTCGGCCGTCTTTGTGCAGATCTCGAACAGCCTGGCGGTGCGCCAGATCCGGCCGCACGGCGTCGACGAGGTCGAGATCCTTCAAACAATGCTCGGCTACGAGGACGACACCCCCGAGATGACCCTGCACCGGCTGCGCCAGGCCAATCTCGTCGGGCCGGCCGGTCTCGTTTCAATGGAAGACGGCGAGGCGATCGAGATCGTGCACCGCGCCTCGAAGCCCGATCCGGACCGCAGCACAATCATCGAATTGGGCGGCGGCGGGGTCATCTCCGACCGCGACTACCGCGTCACCGACGTGCCGTTGCGCGGCTTCTGGTCGTATTGGGCGGAACTCTTGGGGATCGAGCCCGAGGGCGCGGTGCGATGAAGCCGGACCGTTTCGCCGTCCACGACCTCCTCGCCGAGTATGGCGGTTTGATCGACGCACCGAAATTCGACGAATGGCTCGGCCTCTTCACCGCCGAATGCCGCTATCAAATCGTGGCGCGGGAGAATTACGACCGCGGCCTGCCGGCGGCGCTGATCTTTTGCGACAGCCGCGCGATGCTCGAAGACCGCATCATGGCGCTGCGCGAGGCCAACAAATACAACATCCACACCGACCGCCACCTGATCGGGCTGCCGCGCATTCTCGGCATGGAAAGCGGCGGTCTCTTGGTCGAGGCGCCGTTCGCCGTCTACCAGACCGACCAGGAGGGCGAGACGCGCCTCTTCGCCACCGGCCTCTACCGCGACCGGCTGGAAGCCGAAAATCGCGGCCTGAAGATCTGCGACAAGCTGATCCTGCTCGACACCTTCGCGGTGCCGACCCTGCTGGCGACGCCGCTGTAGCCAAAAGCTCGAATTTCACCAGGAACCCTTGCCATGGACACGGGCTCGAACAAGGTGGCGCTCTATGCGAGCGTCGGGGCGGAGTTGACGCAATACGATGTTGATGTCGAGGCCGCTGCGTTGACCCGGCGCGGCAGCGTGACGCTGCCGGCAAACGTTCACTACGCCTGGCCGCATGCTTTGAGTCGGCATCTTTACGTCGCGTCGAGCGACAGCGCGTCCGGCATCGGCGGCGTGGTCGGGACGAGGCATCACGTGACCGCGTTCCGGATCGATCCGGTATCGGGCGCGCTGGCGCGGCACGGAGATCCGATCCTCTTGCCGACCCGCCCGATCCATATGACGACCGACATCCCCTCAGAGCACATACTGGTCGCGTTCAGCAATCCGAGCGGGCTCCGGGTGTACCAGATCAATCCTGACGCGACCCCCGGCGCGGAGGTGGCGCAGCCCGGTCCGATCGACCCTGGGATCTATGGGCACCAGGTGCGGGTGAGCCCGGACAACAAGCTCGTGATCCTGGTCACGCGCGGGCACGACGCCTCCGGCGGCAAGCCCGAGGAGCCCGGCGCGCTGAAGGTCTTCGACTACCGAAGCGGGCTGCTGACGAGCGAGGTGTCGGTGGCGCCGAACGGCGGCTACGGCTTCGGCCCGCGCCATCTCGATTTCCACCCTGAGAAGCCCTGGGTATATGTCTCGCTGGAGCGGCAGAACCGGCTCGACATGTTCCGGGTCGATAACGGGTCCCTGTCCGCGACGCCCCTCTACCGCGAGGGAACCCTGGCCGAGCCCGGCAACATTCGCGGGCGCCAGGCTGCCGGCACCGTGCACGTCCATCCGAGCGGCCGCTTCGTTTATGTCGCCAACCGCGCCTCGAGCACCGTGGAGCACGAAGGAAAGCGCGTCTTCGCCGGCGGCGAAAACACCCTTGCCGTCTACGCGATCGACCCCGACACCGGCGCGCCGTCGCCGATCCAGCACGCGGACACCCGCGGCATTCATTGCCGCACCTTCCACATCGACCCGAGCGGGCGGATGCTGGTCGCCGCGCACATCATGGCGCTACCGGTCAGGGACGGCGCGGGCGTTCGCACCGTGCCCGCGAGCCTTGCGGTATTTCGCATCGGCTCTGACGGCCGGCTCGAATTCGTGCGGAAATACGATGTCGATGTCGGCGGCGACACCATGTTCTGGATGGGAATGGTGGCGCTGTAGCACCCGGGAGACCGGCATGCCCGATGCATCCTACGCGGCTCTGGACGAGGCCCTGGAGGCCGTTGCCCCCTACGGCATCGGGCTGACCAACGGCAACAGCAACCATGCGCCGATGGTGGCCGAAGCCTTGTGCGCGCTCGGTCGCCCCGGTGCGGTGATGCCGTGGATCGCACGCTACCGCGCGCGGATGCTGCCGCGCGAGCCAGCCGGCGACCGCATCGCCCGCGACGCCTGGCGCGGCGCGCTCGGCCGACGCGAGCGCTTCCCGGATTGGGCCCGGCTGTTCGAGGCGGAGCTGCACGATGCGCCGTGGCGCCACGTGCTCGACAAGTGGCTCGGCCGGCTGGGGCCGGGAATTTGCGCAGCGGCGACGCACGGCGTGATCCGGGTAGGGCACGCCGCGCGCGGCCTTGCGGTGGAGGAGACGCCGGCGCGGCTGCGCGAGCTGGCCGACGCGCTCGCCGGCTGGGCCGCGACCTATCAGGAATTGCCGGCGGGGCGCGGCCGCCATCGCGCCCCGATGCCGCCGCGCCGGGCAATCGGCGAGGTGCCGGTAACCCCACCGCAGGACCGTCCCGCCGGCGGCAACATCGTCTCGGCGCTGGGGATGCTGACAGAGCTGCCCGGCTTTGCCCCGGTGATCGGCCTGATCGACACCGAGGGCAACATCTCGGCGCTCGTCGCCGATCTCGCCGAGCTGTTCGCAGAGGTTTATCTCGCCAACGCTCATGACGTGCGAACCGGCATCGCCTTTATCCACGGCGTTACGAGCGTGATGGCGCTCGGCAACATCGCGCCCGAGGTCGGCGAGGCAACGGCGCGCGCCGCGCTGCCATACGCCTGGCAGGCGGGGTGCGGTCTCTACGCCTGCTTCGGTGGTGCAACACCCGTCGCCGAGGCCGTGGAGCCTGCCGGCGCGAACCGCGACGAGCTGATCGACCGCGCCATCGCCCACGGCGACGAGCACGTGATCAAATTCACCGAAGCCTGCCTGCGCCGGAACGCGCTCTCTCCATCGTCCGCCTGCCTCGCCGCCGCCGAGCACGTGGCCGGCGTCATCCCCCGCCGGTGACCCGTCCCGCCTTCACCACAATGTGAACACGCTCCGGCCTCCGTTTCGTCGAAAGGACATTACGGCGGCGCGGGAGGGCGTGACACCTTTCCAACGCCCTGGGCCCGGGGGTCGGTGTCAGTTCGGGTCGAGCTCAGTATCCCAGTAGAGATAGTCGCGCCAGCTCTGGTGCAGGTAATTCGGCGGGAAGGCGCGGCCGTTCTGCTGCAGCATATGGGTCGTCGGCTGAACCGGGCGATGGCGCGGGTACATCCCGCTCTCCCGCGGCAGCCGGTTCCCCTTCAAGAGGTTGCAGGTGCCGCAAGCGGTGACGACGTTGGTCCAGATCGTGCGGCCGCCACGCGAGCGTGGCACCAGGTGGTCGAAGGTCAGGTCGTGCGACGGGTAGGGTTCGCCGCAATACTGGCACGAGAAGCGGTCGCGCAAAAAGACGTTGAATCGGGTGAACGCCGGATGCCGCGCCGCCGGCACGTATTCCTTCAACGAGACGACGCTCGGCAATTGCATTTCCAAGGACGGGCTGTGCACCCGCACGTCGTAATGGTCGATGATGTTGACGCGGTCGAGGAACACCGCCTTGATCGCGTCCTGCCACGACCACAGGGACAGCGGGAAATAGCTCAACGGCCGAAAATCGGCGTTCAGCACCAGCGCCGGGCAGCTGTCCAGGCAATCACTCACGAAAACCCGTCCCGCTTATTTCTCGCTCGCGGGCCGAGATAGCACGCGATTGTGACCGCTTGATAACGGATCGATCGCCTGAGGACAAGATTTTGCGGGTCGGGTCAGCGCGTCGGGACCGGCTTCTCCCCGTGATAATCGTAGAAGCCGCGGCCCGCCTTGCGGCCGAGCCAGCCGGCCTCGACATATTTGACCAGCAGCGGGCAGGGCCGGTACTTGCTGTCGGCGAGCCCCTCGTAAAGCACCTGCATGACCGACAGGCAAGTGTCGAGGCCAATAAAGTCGGCGAGCTCCAAGGGCCCCATCGGGTGGTTGGCGCCGAGCCTCATCGCGGTGTCGATCGCCTCGACCGAGCCTACCCCCTCGTAGAGCGTGTAGACCGCTTCGTTGATCATCGGCAGCAGGATGCGGTTTACGATAAAGGCGGGAAAATCCTCGGCCGCAACCGGTGTCTTGCCGAGCTTGAGTGCCAATGCGCGGGTCAGCGCAAAAGTTTCCTCGTCGGTGGCGATGCCCCGGATCAGCTCGACCAAGGTCATCACCGGCACCGGGTTCATGAAATGCATGCCGATGAATTTGCCCGGCCGGTCGGTCGACGAGGCGAGCCGGGTGATCGAGATCGAGGAAGTATTGGTGGCGATCAATGCATCGGCTTTCAGCGCCGGAACCAGCTTCTTGAAGATTGCGCGCTTGACCTCCTCCTTCTCGGTCGCCGCCTCGATCACCATGTCGCATTCGCCGAACATCGCGTAGTCAAGGCCGGTGTGGATGCGGGCGAGTGCCGCTGCCTTGTCGTCCTCGCGCACAGTGCCGCGGGCCACCTGGCGCGACATGTTGCGCTCGATCGTCTCGTGCCCGCGCTGCAAAGCCTCGGCGTCGGCATCGGTCACGGCGACATCCAGGCCGGCGAGCGCGCAGACATGGGCAATGCCGCTGCCCATCTGGCCGGCGCCAATGACGCCGATGCGGCGCAGCCGGTCGAGAGGAGCGGGGGCGGCGCTCATTTGCGGCGCCCTAGCTCGGCGGCGAGCTCAGGCAGGATCTTGAACAAATCGCCGACGAGCCCGTAATCGGCGATCTGAAAGATCGGCGCCTCCTCGTCCTTGTTGATCGCCACAATGACCTTCGAGTCCTTCATGCCGGCGAGATGCTGAATGGCGCCGGAGATGCCGACCGCGATGTAGAGCTCCGGGGCCACGATCTTGCCGGTCTGGCCGACCTGGTAGTCGTTCGGGACAAAGCCGGCGTCGACGGCGGCGCGCGAGGCGCCGACCGCTGCGCCCAGCTCGTCGGCGACCGCTTCGAGAAGATGAAAGTTGTCGCCCGATTGCATGCCGCGCCCGCCCGAGATCACGATGCGGGCGCTGGTCAGCTCGGGCCGCTCCGATTTCGACAGCTCCGCGCGCAGAAATTCGGAGAGCCCCGCCGGGCGCGGTCGGCGCCACCGTCTCGACCGCGGCCGAACCGCCCGTCGCCGGCCCCGGCGGAAAGGCCGTCCCGCGCACCGTGATGACCTTGACCGGATCCCTGGACTGCACCGTCTGGAGCGCGTTGCCGGCATAGATCGGCCGCACGAAGGTATCGGGCGAGACGACCGCGCTGATGTCCGAAATCTGCATCACGTCGAGGAGGGCCGCGACCCGCGGCATCAAATTCTTGCCCGAGGTCGTCGCCGGCGCCAAGAGATGCGAATATTTCGCGGCGAGCTCGACCAGCAGCGGCGCCACATTCTCGGCGAGCCCGTGATCATAGGCCGCGTCGTCGGCGAGCAGCACCTTTCGGACCCCGGCGATCTGCGCCGCCGCCTCGGCCACGGCACGGCAATCCGTGCCGGCCACCAGCACATCGACCTCCGGGCCGGCGATCTCCTGGGCGGCGGCGACCGCGTTCAGGGTCGAGGGCTTCAGCACCCGATTGTCGTGTTCGGCGACGACAAGAGCAGACATCAGATCACCCGCGCCTCGGTTTTGAGCATGTTCACGAGTTCCTCGACCGAGCCCACCTTGCGGCCGCCCTGGCGTTTTGCCGGCTCTTCGACCTTAAGAACGACGAGGTGTGGCGTCACATCAATGCCGAGCGCCTCCGGGGTCGTCGTCGCGATCGGCTTCTTCTTGGCTCTCATGATGTTCGGCAATGAGGCATAGCGCGGCTCGTTCAACCGCAAATCGGTGGTGATGACGGCCGGCAATTTGATCGCGACGGTTTCGAGCCCGCCATCGACCTCGCGCGTCACCTCGGCGTGGCCGTCGGCGATCTTGATTTTCGAGGCGAAAGTCGCCTGCGGCCAGCCGAGCAAGGCCGAGAGCATCTGGCCCGTCTGGTTGCAATCGTCGTCGATCGCCTGCTTGCCGATGATCACGATCTCCGGTTTTTCCTCGACGATCACCGCCTTCAACAGCTTGGCGACGGCGAGCGGCTGCAATTCGGCGTCGGTCTGCACCAGGACGCCGCGATCGGCGCCCATCGCCAACGCAGTGCGGATCGTCTCCTGGCATTGGGCCACACCGAGCGAGACCGCGATGACCTCGTCGACGATCCCGGCTTCGCGCAGCCGCAGCCCCTCCTCGACCGCGATCTCGTCGAAGGGGTTCATCGACATCTTGACGTTCGCGGTCTCGACGCCGCTCTTGTCTGCCTTGACCCGGATCTTGACGTTGTAATCGATGACCCGCTTGACCGCGACCAGCGCTTTCATATCGTCCTCGCATTCGCGGCGGCGCCGGCCCCGACCGCCGCCGTTCCAGGGGCGGGCGGATTGTGCACGTGCCCATTCCGATGGCAAGAGGCACAATCGGCGCAATCAGCAGTGATGGAGGGGAAATGCGATCCGATCCGCGCGTCGAGCAGCATTATTCGAGCCCCGGCATCGCCGAGCGCGTGCTCGCGGCACTGCGCGCCGTCAACGGCGCCGACGCGCCGGTCACCGTCGACGCGTTGGCGCCGCTCGATCAATTCCACGGCCGCGGCGTGGTCGCGACGCAGGAGCTGATGGCATTGCTGCGACCGCAACCGGGGGAGCACATTCTCGACATCGGCTCCGGGCTCGGCGGCCCAGCCCGATGGATCGCCGCCAAGTTCGGCTGCCAGGTCACCGGGGTCGACCTCACCGCCGAGTTCTGCAAGGCCGCGGAAGCGCTGAACGCCGCCGCCGGGCTTGCCGACCGGGTGCGGATCATGCACGGCAGCGCGCTCGCCCTGCCATTGCCGGATTCGATCTTCGACCGCGCCTATTCGCAGAACGTCGTCATGAATATCGAGGACAAGGGGCGCGTTTACGCCGAGGCTTTCCGCGTGTTGCGGCCGGGCGGCGTCTTGGCTCTGTCCAACCTCTGCGCCGGGGCGAATGGCGCGCCCTATTACCCCGTCCCGTGGGCGCAGACCGCCGCGACCAGCTTTCTCGCGTCGCCCGAGGAAACCCGCGGTCAGCTGACGGCGGCCGGGTTTACTGTCCTCTCCTTCCGCGACACCACAGCCGAGAACCTTGCGGCCGAGGCGGCGCAGCGCCGGCCGCTCGGGACCGGCGAATTGCCGCCGCTCGGCCTCCATGTCGCGCTCGGCGAGCGAGTCCGGGAATTTCGGATCAACTCCCGGCGCAGCCTCGAGGACGGGCGCCTCGCCACGGTCGAGGCGCTGTGCCGCAAAGACGCTTAACCCGGATCAACCTGGCTAACGCCCACTCCTGCACGAAATCGTCGCAAGATCGCGATTCTGGGTGTCAATCGCCACCTGCCGCCGCACTCGGCTTCGCGGGAGGATCGGGCAGCGGGATCAGCGACAGGACCAGCGTGATCACGAATAGAATGATGAGCCCGACAATGACCCCGAGCAGGCGCTCGAAGCCCGGGGCGATCGAAAGCGGCGGGCCTTGGCTCTGGACCATGCTCATCACAAACGCGAACATCGCCTGAGTCCCGACATAGCTGACCCCGGCGGTGCCGGTCTGGATCTGCGAGCAAAGCCAGGTTCCGGCCAGCAGCAGCAATGTCCACAGCAGGAAATCGGTGCCGACGACGGCGAGGCAGGCGAGGCCGATCAGCGCGCCGATCAGACAGCCGACGGCGCGATGCGCCGAGCGGTCCACGATCGTTCGGGTGTCGGCGCCGAGGATCGCGGTCGGCGGCACGGCCATGACCATGACCGCGGTCAAGCCGATTGTGGTCGGGCTCACCGGCGCCAGCCAGGTCGCCAGCGCCGGCAGCAGCATCACCGTCAGCCCGACGCGGAAGGCATGCATCGCCAGCGGCCATGTGCCGCTGAGCCAGCGCTGTAGCTCGACGCCGTAGCGGCGGCGCCATAACGCCAGCGGCGGCGGGCTGAGCTGACCAGCTGCCGCCGCGGCGCCCGCATCTTCAGGCGCCGGCATCACGCCGCAGACGATCAGCGACGCCACAGTCCCGATCACCACATCGGCGACGCGGTCGATCGCGATCCTGGACGCTCCTTGTGGCTGAGTGAACGCCGTGAGTATGACCAGGTTTGCGGTCACCGCGCCGATCAACCAAGCATAGCTGAAGCGCGAGCTCGCAAACCCGAAAAAGCCGATGCACGCCAGGACGAAAAGCGATAGGCAGAACGGCAGTGGCTGGTAGACGAACAAGCGCACGACGGCGACCCCGATCACGGCGCCGACGGCGCTGCCGACGACCCGCATGATGCCGCGCGACAAAGCGACGGAGAGTGAGGCGCGGGTCACCATGAAGGCGCTGATGCCCGCCCACCAGGGGTCGTCCGAGTGCAGCGCCAGGGCGGCGAGCACGGCAAGCGTGACCGACAGCGATGCCTCGGCTGCCTCCAAGCCGCGAGGGCCACTGAATTCGAGCAGACGCAGCTCGGAGACGAGGGCGCCCGGGATCTCGCGCAGCATCGCCGCGGTTCAGTAGACGATCAGGGTGCGGGCGTCCGATCCCATGTGCAGCACGACGTCCGGGCTCAAATCCTGCAGGTCGAGGGTCACCGGAAAGCGCCGCTCCAGCCGGATCCAATCGGTGGTCGGGGCGACATAGGGCAGCAATGCGCCCGGCGTCTGCTCGCGGTTGATGCCGCGCGCGATGCCCTGAATCCGGGCGCGACGGACGTGCCACGGATAGGTGTCGAGCCAGACCCAGGCATTGCCGCCGACCCGCATGTGGCGGATCACGCTCTCCTTGTAGTTGGCCAGGACCCGCCAGGCATGGGCGTCGACCAAGGCGATCAGCGGCTTGTTCTCGACCGCCTGATCACCGACGCGCAAGGTCAGATTGGTGATCGTGCCGTCGACCGGGGCCGCGAGCTTGGTCTGGTCGAGCTGCCATTGCAGATACCCGATCCGGGCCGAGATCGCGGCGATCGTCGCCTCGTGCAGGGTCTGCATCTGCCGCGCCTTGGCGACACTGTCCTCGGCATCGGCCAGCGCCGCCTGTGCGGCCTGCGCTCGGGTGCCGGCATCCTCGAGCGCCTGACGCGAGACAAAGCCCGCCGCCGCGACCGGTTTGGCCCGGCGCAGATTGTCGCTCGCCATCTGCTCCTTGGCAGCAGCCTCGTCGCGCGCCGCTTTCGCCGATTTGATCGTGTCGTGGTCGACCGCGAGCTGCGCTACGGCCTCGGTGCGCTTTGCCCGCTGCTCGTCGAGCGACAGCTGGTAGGGAAGCGGGTCGATCTCGGCGAGCAGCTCGCTCTTCTTGACGGTCTGGTTGTCGACGATGTGCACCGCGACGATGCGGCCAGTGACCTGGGGCGCCAACGCGACGAGGTCGGAGGTCACATAGGCGTCGTCGGTATAGGCGAACACGTAGCCCGAGGCCCAATAGAGCACCAGCGCCAGTACGATCGCCGAAAGGACCAGCAGCACCCGCCTGCGGTAGTGCTTGGCGCCGTCGTCCGGCGCGGCTTCCGGCGCCGCGGCCGGCGGCGCCGTGGCTGGAGTGGGGGCCGGGGGCGCCGGATCGGGCAGCGGTGTCGGCTTGAGCCGCGCCGCGGCTGCCGCCGACGGTGCGTCCGCTTCCTTTACCAGCACCAGCGGCTGGTCGTGGCGCTCTCGGTCCGGCATGGCTCGAAGAAGCCGGCGGCCGAACCTCGTTCAGGCGACGTTGCGGTCCAGGAGCTCGATGTGGACGTTCTGCGGGCCGCGCAGAAAGGCGATCCGCACCCCCGGCCGGATGGTCTTCGGCTCGACGGTGAATTCGGCCCCCTTGCCTTTGAGCTCGGCGACGACGGCGTCGATGCCCTCGACCCTCAGCCCGATGTGCTCGAGCCCGAGATAGGGCGGCTCGGGCGGCGCGGCGACGGCCTGCTCGGCCGGCACCTGGGCGACAAAGACGGCGACGCCGCCGAGGTTCAAGTCGAGCCGCGGCCTGCCGTCCGACTGCACCGAGCGGATGATCTCGGCCCCAAACATGTCGTGGTACCAGAGCGCCGTCGCCTCCGCGTCGGGGCTGCGCAGGTGGATGTGGTCGTAGCTGAAGGTCGTCACCTGGTTTCTCCCTTACTCGATCTTGCCGCCGCCAACTCTAGGCCCGCCTCGGCGCTGGCGCCAGTGCGCTTGGCTTCAGCCCTCAGGCCCCGCGGACCTGCGGCCGGCGCCGCTCGCGCCAGGCGTTGTGGCTCTCCTTGGCGTCCTCGGTCAGCGACAGCGCCATGAAGCGGTAGAGATCGATATAGGCGGCATCGCCGACATTGGGCATGTCGAGGCCGCGGTTCAGCGATTCCTTGGCGAGCCTGGACGCGAGCGGCGGCAGTTCGGCCAGCCGCTCGGCGATCGCCGCGGTCTGTGCGGCGAGCTCGGCGTGCGGCACGAGCCACTGTGCCAGGCCCAGCCGAAACGCCTCGTCCGCCTGCATCGGGTAGCCCATCGCGACCTTCAGCGCCTGGCCTTTGCCGATCCACTGCGCCAGGCGGACGATGCCGCCGTGGTTTGGCAAGATCCCGAGCGCCACCTGTGGCAGGCGCCATTCGGCGCGGTCGGAGGCGACGATCAGGTCGCAGCAATAGGTGACGATGCAACCGATGCCGACGGCAAAACCGTTGACCGCCGCGATGACCGGCTTTGGGAACTCCCGCAGCACGTGGCCAGCGGTGCGGTGCCGCTGCGGCAGGCCCTCGATGAATTCCGCCATCGAGGCCTCTTTGTGGGTGCTCGGGTCCTTCAGGTTGGCGCCGGCCGAGAACGCGCCGCCGGCCTCATCGCCGGTCAGCACCGCGACCCTCACCTCGCGGTCGGCCGCCATCGCCTCGCAATACCGCGCGATCTCCTCGTTGAAATCCTCGCCCCAGCAGTTGCGCGCCTGGGGGCGGCTCAAGGTCAACCAACCGACATGACCCCGTTTTTCGTACAGCACCGGCATCGCCGTTCCCTCCTCGCCACGTCGCGGATTGCCATCGGTCCTGGCCCCACGATAAGCCGAAATATGTCGAATCTTTACCGCTTCGGGGATACAAGGCGCGACAAAGCGCTGCCGCTCGGGGTCGTCTCTTGAAGCCACCATTGAAGATCGCAGTCGCGGGCCTCGGCACGGTCGGCGCCGGCACGCTCCAGCTGCTGCAGCGCCAGGCCGAGCTGTTGGCGCAGCGCGGCGGTCGCCGGCTCGTCGTCACCGCGGTTTCCGCCCGCGACCGGCGCCGCGACCGCGGCGTCGACCTGTCGGCGGCGCGCTGGTACGAGGACGCTGCGGCGATGGCGGCCGATCCCGAGGTCGATGTCGTGGTCGAGCTGATCGGCGGCGTCGACGGCATCGCCCGCCGTGTCGTCGAAGTGGCACTCGGCCACGGTAAGCACGTCGTCACCGCGAACAAGGCGCTGATCGCGCATCACGGGACGGGGCTCGCCGCGCTGGCCGAGGAAAAGGGGCTCGTCCTGTCGTTCGAGGCCTCGGTCGCCGGCGGCATCCCGGTGATCAAGGCGTTGCGCGAGGGTCTTGCCGGAAACCGGATCGAGCGCGTCTACGGCATCTTGAATGGCACCTCGAACTACATCCTGACGACGATGCGCGAGAGCGGGCGCGAATTCGCCGAGGTCCTCGCCGAAGCGCAAAAGCTCGGCTATGCCGAGGCCGATCCAAGCTTCGACATCGACGGCATCGACGCCGCGCACAAGCTGGCGATCCTGGCAAGCGTCGCCTTCGGCCGTCCGGTTGACCTCGACGGGGTCTATGCCGAGGGGATTGCCCACGTCTCGCGGCTCGATATCGATTTCGCCGAGGAGCTCGGCTACCGCATCAAGCTGTTGGGCATCGCCCGGCTGACCGGCGAGGGGCTGGAGCAGCGCGTCCACCCGTGCATGGTGCCGCGGGCGACGCCGATCGCCGCCGTCGAGGGGGTCTACAACGCCGTTGTCGCCGAAGGCGATTTCGTCGGCCGCGTGCTCTTGCAGGGCCGCGGCGCCGGCGCCGCGCCGACCGCGTCCGCCGTCGCAGCCGATCTCGTCGACATCGCCGCGGCGCGCCACATCGCCCCGTTCGGGGCGCCGACTGCCGATCTGCGGGCGATTCCGGGCGTCCCGATCGAGCGCCACCAGGGCGCCTACTACATCAGGCTGATGGTGGTCGACCAGCCAGGGGTGATCGCCGATGTCGCGGCCGCCTTGCGCGACGAGCAGGTGTCGATGGAATCGATGATCCAGCGCGGCCGCGCGCCGGGCGAAGCGGTGCCGGTGGTGCTGACGACCCACGTCACGGTCGAGGCGGCGATGCGCCGGGCAATCGCGAGGATCGAGGCTCTCGATACCGTGCTCGAGCCGCCGCACATGATTCGGATCGAGGATTTTGGCGCATAAGGATGCCGGGGATACGTCTGATAAGCAGCGAAGGAGGAAAGCCGTGCCCGAGACCTCGAAGATGGATCGCAATCTCGCGCTGGAGGCTGTCAGAGTCACCGAAGCCGCGGCACTCTCGGCCTCGCGCCTGATGGGAAGGGGCGACGAGAAGGCCGCCGACCAGGCCGCGGTCGACGCAATGCGCGAGGCGCTCAACAGCCTGGCGATCGACGGAACCGTTGTGATCGGGGAAGGCGAGCGGGACGAGGCGCCGATGCTGTTCATCGGCGAGAAGGTGGGGAGCGGCAACGGCCCGCCGATCGACATCGCCCTCGACCCGCTCGAAGGGACGACGATCACCGCCAAGGGCGGGGCGAATGCGCTCGCCGTGATCGCGATGGCCGATGCCGGGCACTTCCTCAACGCCCCCGATGTGTACATGGACAAGATCGCGGTCGGCGGCGGGCTGCCCGCCGATCTGGTCGATCTCGACGAGGAGCCGGCGGTCAACCTCGCAAACCTCGCCAGGGCAAAGAAGTCCGAGATTTCGGACCTCGTCGTCTGCATCCTCGACCGCCCTCGCCACGCCGAGCTGATCGCCAAGGTCCGCGCCGCTGGCGCCCGCATCACACTGATTTCCGACGGCGATGTCAGCGGCGTCATCGCCACCTCCGAGCCCGAGACCGGGATTGACATGTATGTCGGCTCGGGCGGCGCGCCGGAGGGGGTGCTCGCCGCCGCCGCCCTGCGCTGTATCGGCGGCCAGATGCAGGGGCGCCTCTTGTTCCGCAACGACGACGAGCGTGGCCGCGCCCGCCGGCTCGGCATCACCGACCTCGACCGCAAGTACAAGCTCCTCGATCTCGCCTTGGGCGACGTGATGTTCGCCGCGACCGGCGTCACCAACGGCACGATGCTGCGCGGCGTGCGCCGCTTTCCGGGCGGCGCCTCGACACATTCGGTGGTGATGCGCTCGAAGACCGGGACCGTGCGCTATGTCGAGGCACGGCACGACTTTACACGCAAGCAGAGCTTCGCCCCGTTCGCGCGCTGAGCCCGAGCGATGGACGGCGCGGGGGGCGCCGCTTTCGTTCTCGGCGTCGAGCGGTCGGTAACGGGCCGACGCTGGCGTCTGCGTGGCGGCGATGCCGAAACCGCGCGGGTAATCGCCGAACGGCTGGCGCTGCCGGAAGTCGTCGGCCGGCTGCTCGCCCAGCGTGGGATCGGTCCCGACCACGCGCCGGGCTTTCTGGCGCCGCGGCTGCGCGACCAGCTGCCCGACCCGTCGCATTTGCGCGATATGGACACCGCCGCCCTGCGGCTCGCCCGCGCCGTGCGCGACGGCGAGGAGATCGCTGTCTTCGGCGATTACGATGTCGATGGCGCCACCTCGGCGGCGCTGCTGGCGCGGTTCTTCGCGGCGGTCGGGAGCCAAATCCGCGTCTACGTGCCGGACCGCCTGCGCGAGGGCTATGGGCCGAATTCCCCGGCGCTGCTGCGCCTGCGGGAGGAAGGGGTGCGGGTCGTCGTCACCGTCGATTGCGGCACCACGGCGCACCAGCCGCTCGCCGAAGCCGCCGACGCCGGGCTCGAAGTGATTGTCGTCGACCATCATGTGGCCGAGCCTTCATTGCCGCGCGCGGCGGCGATGATCAACCCGAACCGACTCGACGAAGCGAGCCCGCACGGCGCGTTGGCGGCGGTCGGGGTCGCCTTTTTGCTCGTCGTCGCCGTCAACCGGGCATTGCGGTCGACCGGCTGGTATTCGGGCGCCCGCGCCGAGCCCGATCTCCTCTCCTGGCTCGATCTGGTGGCGCTCGGCACGGTGTGCGATGTCGTCCCGCTGTCGGGCCTCAACCGGGCATTGGTCGCACAGGGGATCAAGGTGGCGCGGCGCGGCGGCAATCCCGGTCTCGCGGCGTTGGCGGCGGCCGCCGGGGTCAAGGAGGCGCTCGATGCCTACCATCTGGGCTTCGTCCTGGGTCCCCGGATCAATGCCGGCGGCCGGGTCGGCGCCGCCGATCTCGGCGCGCGTCTGCTCGCCACCGACGACCCAGTCCTCGCCGCCGAATTGGCGCGGCGGCTCGACGGCTACAACCAGGAGCGCCGCGAGATCGAGGCGCGCACGCTCTCGGCGGCGGTCGCCGCGGTGGAGGCGGCGCCGCAATCGTCGGCCCTCGTCTTCGCGGCGGCCCAGGGTTGGCACCCCGGTGTGATCGGCATCGTTGCGGCGCGGCTCAAGGAGCGCTACGAGCGGCCGGCTTGCGTCGTCGCCGTCGCCGACGGGATCGGCCGCGGTTCGGGCCGCTCGGTCCCCGGGCTGGCGCTCGGCCCGGCGGTGATCGCGGCGCGCCAGGCCGGGCTCCTGATCAACGGCGGCGGCCACGCGATGGCGGCCGGATTTACGGTCGCGGCGGAACAGCTCGACGCGTTGCGGGTGTTTCTGGCCGAGCGGCTCGGGGACGGGCTCGACCGCGAGACGCTGGTTCCGGAATTGCGCATCGACGGCGCACTCTCGATCGCCGCCGCCCAGGCCGAGCTGATCGACCACATCGAGCGGCTGGCACCCTTTGGCGCCGCCAACGCCGAGCCGCGCTTCGTCTTTCCCGGCGTTCGCGTCATCCATGCCGAGCCGGTCGGGAGTGGGCATCTGCGCTGCATCCTCGCCGATCCTCTCGACGCGGCGCGGCTGCGGGCGATCGCCTTCCGTGCCGCTGAAACCCCGCTCGGCCAGTTTCTCGCCGAGACGCACGGCGCGGCGGTCCATGTCGCCGGCAACCTGCGCCGCGACAGCTGGCGGGGCGGCGATGCGGTGCAGCTGTTGATCGACGATGCTTCGCCGGCAACGGTGTGACGGCTACATTGCCCTGCGGGCTCCGATCTCCCGGTTCTACAAGACAAAACCGGGAGTAATCAACTTCGGGGGCGACTCTGAATTTGATGCCAGGTCCGCGCGAAAAGAGGCGGCCGATTAGCGGTCGCCACTCTTTGCCGAGAGGGCGGCACAGTGATCTATCTCGGGGACCACCCGTGGCGCGACTGCTGGCGAGGTGGTAGCTCGCCAGCGACGACGTGCCGCCGGCCCCCTAACTTGGGCGAATAAGTTCGTCCCAATTATCATTAGTAAACTGGGCGAAGCGCAGGAGCCGAGCAAGAGCCTCGTGCGCTTCGATCTCGGAAATCGTGGATGCGAGACCATGTGCCGCCTCGTCGCGCCAATAGGAGAGAAGCGAGGTAGCATTTCAGAAAGGGTCAGCAATCGTCTGCCTCACTTGCCCTACGATGCTTTCGACAACTTTGCGCCTGCCGCCTGCAGCTCGGTACATAGTTAGTGCGGCTGTCTCGTCCCCGCTCTTTTCGACAGCAACAGCCAACAGAATCGACTCGGCTGCGGCTCCGCACATCGCGCAGCATCCGATATAGGCGCCGAACGCGTGGCAGCGCACGGCTTCGCTTGCCCACTGCAAAAGCCAGGACCGAGCCGCTGCGAAAGCTTGTCGAATAGCTGGCTAAGACGGTCGGGATCGGCTACGAAGAAAGCGGGCGCACCCTCGTCGATCCAGCGACGCCCAATGGTCGTAACGCAATAGCCGTTATCGCTTGCACGGCTTGCGCGCCGAATTTCCTGACTCCAGGCCGCAATATCCCGCGACGGCACAGATCCCAAGCCGCTTCAAGAAAGAACGGGGATAATTCCGCCGCCAGCGAACTGTTGTAAGGGTATGGGTTCAAAAGATGTTCTGGAGTCCGCTCGATCTCTTGAAGGTATGCGACCACCACCCGGGGAAGATAGATTTCATAACCATAGGTTGAATAACCGTGATCCGGCTGGGGCGTCCGCAGGAAGTCAACTAGGAACGCCGCAGCGTCATCTATGTGCATGGACAGGCCTATGCTCGTAGAAACCCGGGCGCAGCCTCGTCCCCAACCTCTTAATATTGGATTGAGCGCCGAGCCCACATCGGCCGACAGCGCAGTGACGAGGCTCTTCTCATTCGAAATCCATGCGGATGAGGCTGCTCATCGGCTCGCGACCGCGCCTCGGGCAGCAGCGGAAAAAGGCGGTACGCAGGCGCAAGGCCTTCAATTCGTTAAATTGCGGCCGGTCTCTCTACTGCGGCCAGAATGGAGGTGTGAACTCGAGAGAGGTTTCCGGATGCCACGCGGCATTCGTACTTGCGCCTCAGAAACCTGTGCCGGGGTCATCCAACGGTTAAGGTCATCGCAAATTTCCGTGGCCTTTTCAAATCCACCAGCAACGGCGAGCTTTAGCCACATATACGCTTGAACATAGTCTTTCGGAACGCCCTCTCCGGCCATATAGGCAAACCCAAGGGTGAACTGAGCCGGGGCGTCGCCCTGTTTGGCGGCCTTGCGAAACCACTTCACTGCCTCGACATTATCCTGCCTGACGCCCTGTCCCTTCGCGTATCTTTGCCCTAGGTTAAACTGAGCGACGGGATATCCCTGCTCGGCGGCCGCGCGGTACCACTTAGTTGCCTCGGCGTAGTCCTGTGGGGCGGCTAGGCCTCTGGCATACATCGACCCAAGATTATTTTGACCAAAGGCTAGGCCCTGGTCGGCGGACTTGCGAAACCAGTTAATCGCTTCAACGAAGTTCTGCGGCGCGCCGCGGCCTTGCTCGTATAGGAGTCTCTAAGTTACTTTGGGCTCCGGCATCACCCTGCTCGGCGGCCTTTCGATACCATTTTAAGGCCTCGCCATAGTCCTGCGGTACGCCTTGGCCGTGTCCGTACATAAATCCGAGCAATGCCTGGGCGGTAGCGTCACCCTGGTCGGCAAGCTTTCGCAACAATTTGGCTTCAGTCGCGAAGTCATGTTGCATGTACGCCGCGTGCGCCGCGGCCAATATGTCCGCCGCATTACTAGCAGTGGGGCCTGCGGCGGGATCCGCCGTGCCCACGAAGAAGCCCAATATTCCGGAAACAGCCAGCGACAGAGGGCGGATGACCCGGACCATATATCTGCTCATCCTCGGTTTCGGATTGGCGAGATTGCTATGTCTCGGTAAAGGGTCGATTAAAGTGTCGGTTGGCCGGCATCGGTGCTTGCCGAGCGACGGCGTGAGGTTAAACCGTCAGTCGATCGCCGCGTCGCAGGCGGAGCTGATCGGCCAGCTCGACCGGCTGGCACCCTTTGGCGCCGCCAACGCCGAGCCGCGCTTCGTCTTTCCCGGCGTTCGCGTCATCCATGCCGAGCCGGTCGGGAGTGGGCATCTGCGCTGCATCCTCGCCGATCCTCTCGACGCGGCGCGGCTGCGGGCGATCGCGTTCCGCGCCGTCGAAACCCCGCTCGGCCAATTCCTCGCCGAAACCCGCGGCGCCGCGATCCATGTCGCCGGCCATCTGCGCCGCGACAGCTGGCGCGGCGGCGACGCGGTGCAGCTCTTGGTCGACGATGCTTCGCCGGCGATCACGAAGAACGTTTCGGATACTTGAGCGAGGCTCGCCCGGAATTCCTGGGCGAGGTTTGCCGCGGATTCTACGAAATGGCGCCCCGGCTCCCGCATCCCGACATCAAGGCCGTCGAAATCGAGCTTCCCAGCGCGCCGTTGCGCTGGAAGAGACGAGCCGGAGATGGTCATGTGGACGATCGAGACGCAGCCCCTGTCGAACGCCGGCGGTGAGCCGAGGCCGAGCGGCCTCTTCCTCGCCAAGAGGTTCTGCAAGGGCGTTGGTATGGCCGGGGCGTTGGCGGCGGTAATGCTGATGACGGCGCCAACTGCGGCCAATGCCGGGAACGGACATGGAAACGCCGGAGCCGCCATTGGCCTCGGCATCCTTGGCGGCGTCATCGCCGGGGCGGCCATTGCCTCGGCGGTGCCGCCCGCCTATGGTGCCCCGCCGCCGGCCTATTACTACCAGCCGCAGGGCTATTATCCGCCGAACTATTATAATCCGCCGCCGCAGCCGTATTACGGGACGCCCAACGGCTACTACCCGCAATACAACTACCAATAAGCATCTTGCAGTCGCCGGCGCGCGGGCGGCGGACCCGATCGGCGGGATAGGGCGGCGAGGTGAGGTACAGCAGCCTTGCCGCCCTGGATTCCCGCTGTCGGGTGCAGCGCATCTGGCGGGCGCGCCAGTTGCAGCCGCATCCCGCGAGAAACTCAGACGACATGCTCCGGGGTCAGGACGCAGACCTCGTCGGTATCGGCGAGCTCGATCTGGATCGTCGCATGGGCGATGCCGAACCGGGTGTGCAGCGCCTCCGCGATCCGGCTCAGCGCGGCGTCGCCGGGATGGCCCTGCGGCATCACCAGATGGCAGGTCAGCGCCGTCTCGGTCGTGCTCATCCCCCAGATGTGCAGGTCGTGGAGCCCCGTGACACCCGGCTGGGCGAGGAGATCGCTGCGCACCGCCTCGGCGTCGACGCCCTCCGGCACCGCGTCGAGGGCGAGGCCGATGGCACTCCGCAACAGCCCCCAGGTGCCGATGACGATGACCGCCGAGACGACGAGGCTGACCGCCGGGTCGAGCCACAGCCAGCCGGTCAGCCCGATCGCGATCCCGGCGGCGACGACGCCGGCGGTGACCAGCGTATCGGCGGCCATATGCAGAAAGGCGCTCTTGACGTTGAGGTCGCGCCCGCGGCCGGCGGCGAAGAGCAATGCGGTGCCGCCGTTGACCGCGATTCCTGCGGCCGCCACCCAAATTATGATCCCGGCAGCGACCGGTACCGGCGCGGTCAATCGCCCGACCGCTTCCCACGCGATGGCGCCGGTCGCGACCAATAGGATCACCGCGTTGGCGAGGGCGGCGAGGATCGAGCTCGACCGCAGCCCATAGGTGAATCGCCCGCTCGGCTGCCGGCGGCTCAGCACCGCGGCACCCCAGGAGAGCCCGAGCCCGAGCACGTCGCCGAGATTGTGGCCGGCATCGGCCAACAGCGCCAATGATCCGGAAATCACCCCGGCCGCGGCCTCAGCGGCGACATAGGCGAGGTTGAGCGCGATCCCGATCGCGAAGGCGCGCCCGTAATCCGCCTGGGCGTGGAGGTCGTGCGTGTGGCCTTGGTGATCGTGCTCCATATCCCGCGCTTCAGGCGGTAAATCCGCCCGATCATAGCGTAAAAAGCGGGGTACGGCTATTGCACCCCCAAGAGCTCCACATCGAAGATCAGCGTGGCGTTGGGCGGGATCACCCCGCCGGCGCCGCGCGCGCCGTAGCCGAGCTCGGGCGGGATCGTCAGGGTGCGCTTGCCGCCGACCTTCATGCCGGCCACGCCCTCGTCCCAACCGGCGATGACCTGATGCGCACCGAGGGTGAACTCGAAGGGCTGGCCGCGATCGACCGAGCTGTCGAATTTGGCGCCCTTCTCGCCGTTCTTCCAAAGCCATCCCGTATAGTGCACGGAAACCTTCTTGCCCGCCGTCGCGAGAGCGCCGGTCCCGGTCTTGGCGTCGGTGTATTTCAGTCCATCCGGCATTTCGATCACCTTGCTGTCCGCCGCGATCGACCCGCCGAGCGGCGCCGTCGCGGCGATGATGGCGAGCGCCATGGCGGCGCAGGCGGGTCGGATTGCTGTCATGATTTCCCAGTACCGTCAGAAGAGCCGCCCTTGTAGACGATCGCATGCCCCTCTGGAACCGTCATCCGGATCGGACCGATCGGCTACCGCGAAAGGCGGTCCACCGCGGTCCCGCGGCATGAGCCATGGGCGACGCTGCCGCGGTGGACTGATGGGTGCGCGCCTCCCCTGTCGCTCAGCCCGTCGCCCGGGCCGGCTTCCTCCGCACCGACCTCCCACCCGCCTCCTGCGACGACGCGACCAGCCGGTCGGGATGTTGGAACGACAGCCGCAGAGAGAACGAGAGGAGCGTGCCGGCGTCCTGCGCAGCCGCGTCCCGGATGCGAAGGGTCCACCTGCCGTTGCAGGCCTTATCGGCAAAGGCGCCTAGATCGGGCACCGAGCCGCCGTCGTAGACTGTCTTGATCGCATTGCCGGATCCGCCGGCTCGGTTATGCAGCGTCACCGCACCGACGCCGGTGGCGGCCGGCGGCTCGAGCGTTATCACCAGATCGCCAATATAGGTGTGCTTCAGATCCACGCCGACGCTGACAGCTTCGACCGGGGCGCCATCGGACACGTCGAGCACAAAAGTTACGGTCTGCAAGTCCGGGATCGGACTTTCGAAGCGGCGATTGACCGTCACCTCGTTGCGCGGCTGCGGCTTGGCAAGCTCGACCGCGGTGCGCGCATTCAGGCGTCCATAACCGTACTTCGGGCTGTGGCCTGACGCATCGTACTGCCCGCCTTGCGGGTCGATGCGGTCGGATGCCCGTTTCAGCAGGTCCTTCACCTCGTTCCACTTCAAAGCCGGGTTCACCGACAGGATCAGCGCGACCACGCCGGCAGCGCCGGGGCAGGCGCTCGAGGTACCGCCAAAGCTGTCGGTGAACATACCTTCAGTATCGCCATCGGCATTTCTGCCGGTGTTGTAGCCATCGCTCCCCGAGCGGTCGACCGTCCAGATGCCGGTGGTCAATGGCCTGGGCTGGTTGAATGGGGCGTATTCGAGATCGCTACTCGGGAAAGCGCACCACACGGCGTCGCCGAAATCGCTGTAGACACTGCGCCTGCCCGTGTCGTTGCACGCCGCTACGGCAATCACCCCCGGGTAGCTGGCATACCCGTCATTGTCTACCGGCTCGTTCCCGTTGCCGGCGGCGAACAGAACGACGCAGCCCTTGCCGCCGCGGCCGGTGGCCGTCACCCGGTCGATGGCGAGCCGTGTGCTGGCCGGCAATGGGACCCGCTGAGCATGCATCGGGTCGTTGGCCCTCCACCAGCGCCCGTCCGCTGGCCCCCAGCTGCACGAGATGACATCGGCGCCATGCTCGGCAGCCCACACGAAAGCATCCGCCTCGCGCTGCGAGCCCAGACCTGAGGCCAGGCGGATCGGCATCAGCCTGGCGGCCGGCGCTACCCCCGAGGCGCCCCGCGCACCATTGCCGACCGCCACGCCGGCGCAAGCGGTCCCGTGATTGTCGCCATTCTCGGGTCCGGTGCCGAACAAATCCCTCGGGCGAGGATTGTCGGTCAGCAAGGTCGCGTCGCGCGGCGACACGACCTTGCCGGCTCCGGCGAATTCGGGATGGTCGATATCGATACCGTCGTCGATGACGGCGATAGTAACCCCCTCTCCGAGGGTCACCTGGTGCGCCGCCTCCACATTCGCATGCGCGTCGACCAGGACGCTGCCGATCGTGGTTTTTTTCAAATGCCACTGCTGTGCGAAGATGGTCTTGCGCGCCCGCGGCCTGATCAGTTCGGGATGGCAGTATTCGACGTCATCGCGCTGGAGCAGCTGCTCCGCCACGTCGAAGACCTTGCGGCCGATCCCTTCGGCAGCCTCGACGAAGAAGGCGTTGGTGGCGTAGGCCACCTCCTGCTTGATCGACAAGCCGTTCTGACGGAGCACCTCGCGGCAGGCATTCCGATCGGCACTGTCGACGAATTTAACGAACAGATTCTCGGTGTAAAGCACCGGTTCGTTGGTCGACGGGTCGGTCAGCACCCCGCCTGCAAAGCGTACTTCGGGCAAGGCGCGCAACGCGGCGTTGCGTGCTTCGAGTGGCGGTGCGCCGCCGCCCTGCGGTACGCGGAACACCTCGACCCCGGCTTCGGGATAGGCCACGACCAACGTCGCATCGTCGAGCTGCTCGGCGGCGGGCGAGGCCACCGGACCCGCCGAGCGGGTGATCGAGCGGCCGCTGCGGGTGCGCACCGCAATCAGATCGTCACTGAGTTCCAAATCAAATCCGGGCTCATCCTTGCGGCCGAAATAGACCTTTGGCATGACTTTTCCTCCTGACTTGACTAAGGCAGCAGCAGCTGCCTCACGTTGGTGTCTGGCTTACGGTTTTGCGCAGTTTCTGAATGTACAATCATTTTTCTGCCTCGGTCCTGAAGCCGGCGCCGCTCGCAGCCTCCCCATTCGCTCGGCAAGAGAAATAGCTTCAGGCTGCGACCGGGATATGTGAGGTAGTTCACATCGTCTTAAGGTTATTTTAAGGCAAACACCACTAGGCGCTGCCCGCACCGCGTCCCTTGCCACGCAGCCGTCGGCACCGCGAGATACGGTCGGGCGACAGGTGACCGGCAGCGGCGCTAATGCGCCGCAGATCCTCCTCGAGTTGCCCCTTTCGCCCCGGCGGCGTCCTCGCGGCCGTGGCAAAACCGACGCCCGCAGGCGAAAGAATGGTATGCCATTGCGCTCGGCGACAGCATCCGGAGGGACGGCAATGGCGCAAATCGCGGTCGGCGGGTTTCAGCACGAGACCAACACCTTTGCCCCGCTCAAGGCGGGCTGGGCGGATTTCGAGCGCGCCGACGCCTGGCCGGGGTTTGTCCGCGGCCCCGAGCTGATCGATGCGGTCGAGGGGTTCAACATCCCGATCGCCGGCGCGGTAAAGGCATTGCAGGCGCGCGGCCACGAGCTGGTGCCGTTGAGCTGGTGCGCGGCACCGCCCTCCTCCTATGTCGAAGAGGCGGCCTACGAGAAGGTGGCCGGCTGGATGGTCGAGGATCTGCGGGAGGCGGGGCGGCTCGACGGGGTCTATCTCGACCTGCATGGCGCCATGGTGGCCGAGCACCTGGAGGACGGCGAGGGTGAGCTGATGCGCCGGGTGCGCGAGGTCGTCGGCAGCCGCATCCCGCTCGTCGCCAGCCTCGACTACCACACCAACATGACGCCGGAGATGGTGCGATACGCCAGCGCGATGGTCGGCTACCGCACCTATCCGCATATCGACATGGCCGAGACCGGCGGCCGCGCTGCCCGGCTGCTTGATCGGCTATTGGGGGATCGCAGGCCGCTCCACAAAGCCTATCGCCAGCTCGATTTCCTGATCCCGCTGGTCTGGCAATGCACCTTGATGGAACCGGCCAAGGGCATCTTCGAGCTGATCGCCGAGATCGAGCGCGGCAGCGACCGATCGGGCGCCCCGGCCGGCTCGCACAATCAGGGGATTGTCGGCATTACCCACACGCCAGGCTTCCCGCCGGCCGACATCGCCCAATGCGGCCCGGCGCTGGTGGTCTACGGCCACGACAGGGACGCCGCCGAAGCCGCGGCGGATCGGATCGCCGACGCCATCAAGGCGAAGGAGCCGGCCTTCGCCGGCCGGCTCTACACGCCCGACGAGGCGGTCGCGGAGGCGATCCGATTGTCCCGCGGCGCAACGAGCCGGTCGTGCTCGCCGACGTGCAGGACAACCCGGGTGCTGGCGGCACCTCCGACACGGTCGGGCTGCTGCGCGCGCTGATCGCAGGGCGGGCGCGAGGTGCGGTGATCGGCATGATCGTCGACCCGGCATCGGCGGAGGCAGCGACCTCGGCCGGCGAAGGGGCGCTCCTTGACCGCGGTATCGGCGCCGCCGTCGGCTTCGCCGGCGAGATGCCGGTCAAGGCGGCGTGGCGCGTCGTGCGCCTCGGCAGCGGCGTCTTTACCGGGTCCGGGCCCATGTATGGCGGCGCCAAATTCCGCATCGGGCCGATGGCGCTCTTGACCGACGAGGAGAGCGGCGTCTCGGCGGTGCTCGCCTGCCGCCGCATCCAGGCGGTCGACCAGGAGATGTTCCGCCATGTCGGCGTCGAGCCGTCCGACGTGCCGATCCTCGCGCTCAAATCGACTGTTCATTTCCGCGCCCACTTCCAGCCGATCGCCGAGACCATCCTCTGCGTGCAGTCGCCCGGCGCCCACGTCACCGATCCCTCGGAGCTGCCCTACCGCAACCTGCGCCAGGGTGTGCGGCTGCGGCCCGGCGGCCCCACCCATCGCTGAAGCCGAACCAGGGGCTTGACAGCCGCCGCCCGGCGCGCGGAGATGCCGGCAAGGAGGAACCGACCCATGCTCGACGCCTATATGTATAGCGGTTTGCGCACACCTTTCGGCCGCCACGCCGGCGCCTTGGCGCGCATGCGCCCCGACGACATGCTGGCCGCGGTCATCTCCGCTGCCGTCGAGAAGAGCGGCTTCGATCCCGCCAGGATCGAGGATGTCGTCGTCGGCTGCGCCAACCAGGCGGGCGAGGATAGCCGCTGTGTGGGGCGCCATGCCGGCCTCCTCGCCGGGCTGCCGATCGAGGTCGCGGGCTCGGTCCTGCAGCGCAATTGCGGCAGCGGATTGAACGCCATCGTCATGGCGGCGCAGGCGGTCACCTGCGGCGAGGGCGAGGTATTCGTCGCCGGCGGCGTCGAGAGCATGAGCCGTGCCCCCTATGTCATGAACAAGGCGGAGAGCGCGTTCGGACGCGACGGCCGGGTCTTTGATTCGACGATTGGCGCGCGCTTTCCGAACCCCAAGATCGAGCGCCAGTTCGGCGCCGACACGATGCCCGAGACCGCCGACAATCTGGCGCGCGACTACCAGATCACGCGCGAGGCCTGCGATGTCTTCGCTGCGGGCTCGCAACGAAAATACGCCGCCGGCAAAGCCGCGGGTTTCTTCGAGGGCGAGATCACGCCGGTCGAGGCGCCGGGCGGCCGGGCGGGGCCGGTCAAGGTCGCCGAGGACGAGCATCCGCGCCCACAGACCGATCTGGCCGCCCTTGCCAAGCTGCGTCCGCTGCAAGAGGGCGGAGTGACAACCGCCGGTAACGCGTCGGGCATAAACGACGGTGCGGTCGCGATGATCGTCGCCAGCCGCAAGGCCGGCGACGCCGCCGGGGCCGAGCCGCTCGCCCGGGTGGTGGCCAGCGGCGTCGCCGGGGTGGCGCCGCGCATCATGGGCATCGGCCCGGTCGAGGCCTCGAAGAAGGCATTGGCCCGCGCCGGCCTCAGCCTTTCTGATATCGACGTGATCGAGATCAACGAGGCGTTCGCCTCACAGGTGTTGTCCTGCCTGCGCGGTCTCGAATTGCCGTTCGACGACAGCCGCGTCAACATGAACGGCGGTGCCATCGCGGTCGGCCACCCGCTGGGCGCCTCGGGGCCGCGCATCGCGCTGACCGCCGCGCGCCAGCTGCACCGCACCGGCGGCCGCTACGCGCTGGTGACGATGTGCGTCGGCGTCGGCCAAGGCATCGCCGCGGTGCTCGAACGGGTGTGAGCCTACTGTCACAGCCGAGACGTACGGAGCGAATTCTCGCTCTCGGCGGCGCCTTAGCCGGACTCGGGAGCGAATGATGCCGAGCTTCCTCTTCAAGAACGCCAATGTCGTTTTGGATGGAGGCGCCACGCTAGAGCCGGCCTTCAACATCCTCGTGAAAGACGATCGCATCGAAGCGGTGACGCGCGATCCGATCGAGCGTCCCGATGCCCGGCTGATCGATGTCGCCGGCATGACGGTGATGCCGGGACTTATTGACGCCCATGCCCATATCACGGGGCTATCGCTGAGCCCTAAGAACCTGGCCTATCCGGCGGCGGATCTTGTCGTGGCGGCCGCCGACTACCTGCGAAACAGCCTGATGGCGGGGTTCACGACGATCAGGGAGGCTGGCGGCGCGGACTATTCGATCGCGCATTTGCTGAAGGAAGGCACGATTATCGGTCCGCGCTTATTCTATTCCGGAAAGGCGCTGACGCAGACGGGTGGAGGCGCCGATTTTCGTACTCCGATCGAATTGACGGATCCGTGCGGTCACGTCAGCCCGTTGTCGGTGATGTCGGTGATCGCCGATGGGATCGACCAGGTGCGCGCCGCCGCCCGCGAGGAACTGCGAAAAGGAGCAAGCCAGATCAAGGTGTTCGCTTCGGGTGGGGTCGTATTTCCAGCCGAGGGCCACCCGACGCTGTATGAATTCTCGGAAGCTGAGCTCGCGGCAATTGTCGAGGAAGCCAGAGCTCGCGGCACCTACGTCATGGCACATGTGTACACCGATGAAGGTGTTCAGCGGTGTCTCAAAGCCGGCGTCCGCTCCATCGAACACGGCAATTTCATGAGTGAAGAGACGATCGTCAAGTTGGCGGAGCATGGCGCGTTCCTCGATCCGACATTCATCTCTCTCGTTCAACGGATTGAAACAGCGGAGGAGATGAAGCTGCCCGGCGAGGTCGTCGATAACCTCAAACGGACGATCGAGAAGGGCAAGCAGGTCTATGCCTGGGCAAAGCGGCACCATGTCCCGATTGCACTGGGGACGGATTTGTGGGGGCCCGAAGCACAAAAGTCGCAGGCAAGGGAGTTGGAGATTCGCCGGGAATTTGACTCAGGACCCAACATCATCCACTCGGCGACGGCGATCAATGCCGAGTTGCTTATGCAGAAAGGGAGTTTGGGCGTTGTTTCGACCGGCGCTTACGCTGATTTGTTGGTGGTCGACGGGGATCCTCTCGCGGATCCGGGCATTTTGGCTGATTCGCAACGGAGGCTTAAGCTCGTTATGAAGGGCGGCGTCATCTACAAAAACGAGCTCTCTGTCGGATCGCATGGGCCCTCTTGATCCTCCCGCCAGTAACGCGGCTTACCGAATTGATTTCTGACTGCTTGGGCTGGGAGATCACGTTTCCGAGAAACTACAAGACGGGCTGATCGCGGCGAGGGCGATGCAGGTCCTGATTAATTTTGCTTGTCACTCGACGACCAGCGCTACGCGCAACTGGTCGTCCGGAACGCGATGCGCTGCTACGTGCGCTTGCCGTCGGACGGCCTGATCCTGCACGATTGAGTGCCGGGTCGATCTATCGAAATAATCAGGACATCTCCACCAACCACGAGCTGCGGCGAATTGGTCCGGTCTACTGTTACACCGCGGCGCGGATCGCGACTTCCTTGACCTCGTCGCCGACGAAGGGCTCGAACTCGGCGAAATTCGCCTCGAAGCGGCGGGTCAGCTCGCGGGCGGTCTCGTCATAGGCCTTCTTGTCCGACCAGGTGCCGCGCGGGTCGAGCACCTCGCTCGGCACCTCGGGGCAGCCTTCGGGCACCAGCAGGCCGAAATTCGGCTCCTGGCGCAATGGTGCGGCGGCGAGCCGGCCGTCGAGCGCGGCGCGCAGCAAGGCCCGCGTGTGGGCGATCGGCATTCGTTTGCCCACGCCATAGGTGCCGCCGGACCAGCCGGTGTTGACGAGCCAGCATTGGGCACCGTGCTTCTTGATCCGCTCGCCCAGCATCTCGGCGTAGACCGACGGGTGGCGCGGCATGAAGGGCGCCCCGAAGCAGGTCGAGAAGGTCGCCTCGGGCGCGTTCGACAGCCCCTTCTCGGTGCCGGCGACGCGCGCCGTATAACCCGACAGAAAATGGTACATCGCCTGCTCGGCGGTCAATTTGGCGATCGGCGGCATGACCCCGAAGGCGTCGGCTGTCAGCATCACGACGTTCGAGGGGTGCGGCCCGAGCCCGCGCGGATCGGCGTTGGGGATGAACTCGATCGGATAGCAGGCGCGGGTGTTCTCGGTCAGGCTCTGATCGTCGACGTTGGGGATGCGCGTCCCGGGATCGAGGACGACATTCTCCAGCACCGTGCCGAACCGGCTCAGCGTCGCGTAGATCTCCGGCTCGTTTACCGGCGACAGGTTAATTACCTTGGCGTAGCAACCGCCCTCGAAATTGAAGACGCCCTTCGGGCTCCAGCCGTGCTCGTCGTCACCGATCAGGGTGCGCGAGCCGTCGGCGGAAAGCGTCGTCTTGCCGGTGCCGGAAAGCCCGAAGAAGATCGCGCAGTCGCCCTTCGGCCCGACATTGGCCGAGGCGTGCATCGGCAATACGTCACGCGCCGGCAACACGAAGTTCAAATAGCCGAAGACCGATTTCTTGATCTCTCCGGCATAGGCGGTGCCGCCGATCAACACCAGCCCCTCGGCGAAATTGACGAAGATGAAGGTCTCGGAGTTGATCCGGTCGGTCTCTGGGGTCGCGAGGAAATTGGGCGCGTGCAGGATGGTGAAGGCGGGCTCGAAGGAGGCCAGCTCGTCCGTCGGCGGTCGGATGAACATGTTGCGGGCAAAGAGACTGTGCCAGGCGCTGTCGGTGACCACCCGCACCGGCAGGCGGTAGGCCGCGTCCGCCCCGGCATAGAGATCCTGCACGAACAGCTCACGGCCCTGAAAATAGGCGAGCATGCGCTGGTGCAGGCTGGCGAAGCGCTCGGGCGGCAATGGCTGGTTGATCTTGCCCCACCAGACCGTGTCCTTGGTCCCCGGCTCCTCGACGATGTATTTGTCGCGCGGGGTGCGCCCGGTGAAGGCGCCGGTGCACGCCGAGAAGCTGCCGCCGGCAGCGACCTCGCCCTCGCCGCGGCGGACCGCATGCTCGTAGAGGACCGGCATCAGCTGGTTCCAATGCACCGCACCCAGATGGCGCATGCCCTGCCGTTCGAGCCCATACCGGCTGTTCGCTCCGGTCATCGGTTCGACCCCTTCATCGCGCGCTTCCTCCTGTTATGGGCCTGCGCCCAAGGTGCATCCCCCGCCGGGCTGCGCTGCGCGTATCACACGCGCGCGAGTGTGTCAAAGTTCCCCTCAACGCAGACGATCTTGCCGCTTTTCGTCAACGAGTTGCGTCAACCTCGCCAACGCGTCCCCAGGGGTCAGCACGGGCACGGCGAAGTCGAGCCGGGCGGTTTCGCCATGGCACCGCAAGTCCGCCCCTTCGGGATCGATGCCGGTCAACCGCCACCCGCTGCCGGCCCGACCCAGCAGCCGATGCGCGTATAGGGCCACCGCGTCTTCGTGGTCCCGGTTCAAGTGCTCGATCATTCCCGCCTCGGCCGCGGCGAGCTCCTCTGACATAGGCGCAAACCGGAAATCTCCGCCGTCGATCCAGTCGATCCGGCCGAACCCGGCAACGAGATGCCCGCGCTCGATCTCTAGTCGGTAGAGCCGGAAATCGGCAAAGCCGGCATAGAGCGCGCTTGCCGGATGGTGCGCCACAAAACGCGCGAGCCGGCGCTCGTCGGCGATCGTCCGGGCTTGCCCCAACAATGTCAGACGCGGGCCGGTTAGCGGGTCGGCACGGCCCTCGGTGGCGTCGAGCAGCAAGGAGACCCGCGGCTCGGCAGCAATATTGCGGCTGTGCCGGGCGAGGTCGGAGAGCAGCAGGAGCGGGCTCGCATCGTGGTCCAGGGTCACCAGCACCAGCGAGGCGTAGGGCCAACCGCCAAGGCTGGTCGCGAGCACCGCGCGGTCGCGGCCGCGCGCCAGCCGGCGGCCGAACACCGCCAGATCGCGATCCAGGCGCGCTTCGGTCATCCCTGAAATGAGCTGAAGCGGGGCCGCCGCGTCAAGGGCGAGGTGACGATCCGACAGGGCCAAATGAGCGCGGTTGGGTTTGTCATCGCCGGGAAAGCGCCATATTTAGCCGCGACAGCATCCGCTCGACGGCCGTGCGGCCATGCTTTGGGATCAGGGGGTCACCACAGTGCCGAACACGATTGCTCTCGTCGACGACGACCGCAACATCCTCACTTCGGTGTCGATCGCGCTCGAGGCCGAAGGCTTCGCTGTGCGCTGCTACAGCGACGGCGCCGAGGCGCTCAAGGCGCTCTCGGCGCAGCCGGTCGACATCGCCGTCCTCGACATCAAGATGCCGCGGATGAACGGCATGGAACTGCTCGAGCAGCTGCGCCGGCAGAGCAACATCCCGGTCATCTTCCTGACCTCGAAGGACGACGAGGTCGACGAGCTGCTGGGCCTGCGCATGGGGGCCGACGACTACATCAGGAAGCCGTTCTCGCAGCGTCTGCTGATCGAGCGCATCCGGGCGCTGCTGCGGCGCGGCGAGCTCGCCCGCGAGCAGGATGAGCCGCAGGGCGAGCCGGCGTTGGCCCGCGGCCGGCTGGTCCTCGACCCGGCGCGGCATTTGTGCACCTGGAGCGGAGAGCCGGTCGAGCTTACCGTGACCGAGTTCTTGATCCTGAAATCGCTGGCGCACCGCCCGGGCCATGTCAAAAACCGCGACCAGCTGATGGATGCGGCCTATGGCGAGCACATCTACGTCGACGATCGCACGATCGACAGCCACATCAAGCGGCTGCGCAAAAAGTTCAAAAACGTCGATGCGGAGTTCGCCCAGATCGAAACCCTTTATGGCGTCGGCTACCGATACCGGGACCGCTGAGCCGGCCGTCCGCGCCGCGGCGTATGCGAAGACGGCCGCCGCAGAGGCTTCCCCCGCGCCGGCCCCGCCGGCAGAGCCGCCGCGCGGGCTCGATCGGAGGCTCGCGCCGCGGTCGAGAAGCGGCGGCCGGCGGTGGCCGTTGTCGCCGCTCACCCGGCGCATCCTGGCGGTCAACGTGTTGGCGCTGGCGTTGCTCGCCGGCGGCTTTCTCTATCTCGGCAAGTACCAGGCGAGCCTCGTTGGCCAGCAGATCGAGTCGCTGAAGCTGCAAGGCCAGATCTTCGCCGCCGCACTCGGCGAAGGTGCGGTCCTCGACTCCGTCGACGAGGGCGAGATCCTGCTCCCCGATCTTTCCCGGCAGATGATGCGGCGTCTGGTCGAGCCGACGCGGACGCGCGCGCGCCTCTTCGACATCCGCGGCAATTTGATCGCCGACAGCCGAATCCTGCGCGGGCCGGGCGACGCGATCCAGGTGCTCGAACTGCCGCCGCCGCGCACCGAAGGCCCGATCATGAGCCTCGCCGATCAGGTCTATGATTGGATCGTCGACAAGCTGCCGCGCCGGAAGGACTATCCGGTCTACCACGAGAGCGCATCGCCGCGCGCCGAGGATTATGCCGAGGTCGAGGCGGCGCTGCGCGGCGAGACCGGGTCGGCGGTTCGCAGCGATCCGGCGGCCGGCGGCCTCCTCTTCAGCGTCGCGATCCCGGTCCAGCGCTACAAGGAGGTGCTGGGTGCGGTCATGCTGTCGACCGGCAGCGCCGAGATCGCCGAGGAGCTGCGCACGGTGCGTCTGGAGCTGCTGCGAATCTTCGGCGTAGCGCTGCTGGTCACTGTGCTCCTGTCGCTCTACCTCGCCGGCACCATCGCCCGACCGATCCGGCGCCTCGCCGCGGCGGCGGAGCGGGCGCGCGGCCGCGGCGCCCGCGTCGAGATCCCCGACTTCACCGGCCGCGGCGACGAGATCGGCGATCTCTCCGGCTCGCTGCGCGAAATGACCGATGCGCTGTGGCAGCGGATGAGCGCGATCGAGCATTTCGCCGCCGATGTCGCGCACGAGATCAAAAACCCGCTAAGCTCCTTGCGCAGCGCGGTCGAGACCGCCGCCCGCATCGAGGACCCCAAGAACCGTCAGCGGCTGATGGCGATCATCCTCGACGATGTCGAGCGGCTTGACCGGCTGATCACCGACATCTCCGACGCCTCGCGGCTTGACGCCGAATTGAGCCGCCTCGAGCTCGCCCCGATCGACATCGCGGCGATGCTAAGGGCACTCGTCGATGTCGACGAGGCGACCCGTAGCGACGATGCGCCGCACCTGATCATCAACCTCCCCGAACGCGGCCGTCCGCTGCAGGTGCCCGGGATCGAGAGCCGCCTCTCTCAGGTCTTCCGCAACCTGATCGCCAATGCCGTGTCCTTCAGCCCGCCGCTGGGCGAGATCCGGCTGACCGCGCGGGCCGACGGCCGGGCGGTTCTGGTCACCGTCGAGGATCAGGGGCCCGGCATTCCGGACGACAAGCTGACCGAAATCTTCGACCGCTTCTACAGCGAGCGCCCGCAGGGCGAGAAATACGGCACCCACTCCGGCCTCGGCCTGTCAATCTCGAAGCAGATCGTCGAGGCGCATCGCGGCATGATCTGGGCCGAAAACCTCAGGGATATGCGCGGCGCCGTCGGCGGCGCCCGCTTCTCGATCCGCCTGCCGGCGCGGTCGTGACCGACACCGTGCTCGTCCACGGCACTGCGGTCGCGATCGAGGGCGATGCGGTCCTGTTGCGCGGCCCGCCGGGTGCGGGAAAGTCCGACCTGGCATTGCGCCTGATCGACACGGGCGCTCGCCTCGTCGCCGACGACCAGGTCGAGCTGCGGCGCGAGGCCGGAGCGGTGCTGGCCCGCGCGCCCGCCGCGATCGCCGGCCTGATCGAGGCCCGCGGGGTCGGCATTCTGCGCGTCGACCCGGTCGCCGAGGCGCCGCTGGTGCTGATCGTCGATCTGGTGCCGTCGGGCGAGGTCGAGCGCCTGCCGGACGACCGCACCGAAGACATGCTCGGCCTCGCCATCCCGGTGATCGCGCTCTCGCCCTTCGAAGCCTCGGCGGCGGCCAAGCTGCGCTACGCGCGACGCGCGTTTACGGCACTGCCGTTGCCCGATATAATCGGGCGATGATGACCAAGGGTGGTCGCGGGGATGCCGGCCGGGCGAGAAACGCCGCCGCTCGCCGCGTGCTGCTGGTGACCGGGATGTCGGGCGCGGGGCGCTCGACCGCGCTCAAGATCCTTGAGGACATGGGCTACGAGGCCTTCGACAATCTGCCGATCTCGCTCGTCCCGGCGCTGATCGAGAATGCCGCCGCCGATGCGCCGGCGATCGCGGTGGGCGCCGACCCGCGCACCCGCGGCTTTTCGATCGAGAGCATGCTCGACACCCTCGACGCGGCGGTGCACGACGCAGCGGACGGGCTGCAGGTCCTGTTTATCGACTGTGATGACGAACGGCTCGAACGGCGTTATACCGAGACGCGACGACCCCACCCTCTTGCCGGCGACCGTCCGGTCATGGACGGCATCCGCCTCGAGCGCCGAGTGCTCTCCCCCTTGCGCGACCGCGCCGACCTCGTGATCGACACCTCCGCCCTGAACGCCGCCGATTTGAAGCGCCTCCTGACCGGCCATTTCGCCTTGAAGGCGGGCGGGCTGCGCGTCTTCGTCACGTCCTTTGCCTACCGCCAAGGTCTGCCCCGCGACGCCGACCTGATCTTCGACGTACGCTTTCTCGACAATCCGTATTATGTTCCCGCGCTTCGGGCGTTGACCGGGCGCGATGCCGCGGTCGCCGCCCATATCCGAGAGGACGCCGCGTTTGCGCCCTTCTTCGATCGGCTCTGGCGGCTGCTGCGGCCGCTGCTGCCCCGTTACGAGATGAGCGGCAAGACCTATCTGACGATCGCTGTCGGCTGCACCGGCGGACGCCACCGCTCGGTCTATGTCGCCGAGCAGCTGGCCCGGCGCATCGGCGAGGCCGGCTGGCGGGTCGAGGTGGCGCACCGGGATCTGCTGCCCTCCAGCCTTCCCTCCGCGACGCTGGCGGCGGACGCGCCCGCGGCTATCGGCTGAACGGCGGCTCGCGACCCATCAGAGGACTCCCATGATCGGAATGATTCTGGTGACCCATGGGCGGCTCGCAGCGGAGTTTATCGCCGCGCTCGAGCACGTCGTCGGCGCGCAGACCCAGATCGCGGCGGTGTGCATCGGTCCCGACGACGATATGGAAGCCCGCCGCCAGGACATCCTGCGCCAGATCGCCGCGGTCGACACCGGCGACGGTGCCGTCCTCCTCACCGACATGTTTGGCGGCACCCCCTCGAACCTGGCGATCTCGGTCATGGACCGGCCCAAGATCGAGGTCGTCGCCGGCGTCAACCTGCCGATGCTGATCAAGCTGGCGAGTCTGCGGCAGACCGAGAGCCTCGAACGCACCGTGATCGGCGCGCAGGAGGCCGGCCGCAAATACATCAACGTCGCCTCGCAGCTCCTGGCCGACACCCGGCGATGAGCGAAGGCCGTCCCGGCGAGGCTGCGGGGGGCGGCGCCCTGGCGCCGGGGCAGGCGCGGCGCCTCGCCACGATCTGCAACCAGAAGGGGCTGCACGCGCGCGCCGCGGCCCGCTTCGTCAAGACCGCGGTGCAGTTCGATGCCGAGGTCCGGGTGCGCAAGAACGGCACCGAGGTCTCGGGCTCCTCGATCATGGGGCTGATGATGCTGGCGGCGGCGCCGGGCACGGCGATCGAGCTGACCGCCACCGGGCGCGAGGCCGAGGCGGCGGTGACCGCACTCGCCCGGCTGATCGAGTGCAAGTTCGATGAGGATTGACGCGGTCGCCGCCGGGGGTCGGCAGGACGAAGCCGGCGAACGGGTGTTGCGCGGCCTCGGCGTCTCGCCGGGGATCGCCATCGGCCCCGCCCATCTGGGCGAGGGCGGCGAATTGCCGGTGCGCGAGCGCCACATCCCGCCGACCGAGGCCGAGGCCGAGCGCCAACGCTTCGCCGAGGCGGTGGCGGTCTCGCTCAGGCAATTGCGCAAGCTCAAGACCAAGACCTCGGGATTGCCGGAATCGGCGGCCGAGGAGCTCGGCTACCTGCTCGACGCGCATCTGGCGATGCTGTCGAACTCGCGCCTGGTGCGCGGCGCCGACCAGCGCATCGCCAAGGCACTGATCAACGCCGAGCGCGCGGTCCAGCTCGAGATCGACGAGATCGCCAAGAGCTTTGCCGCGATGCGCGACCCCTATCTGGCGGCGCGGGGCGAAGACATCCGCATCGTCGGCAATCGGCTGATCCGCAACCTGATCCAAAAGCCCTACATCGCCTTTTCCGACGCGCCCGAGGGGGCGGTCGTGCTGGCCGAGGAGGTGACCCCGGCCGACACCGCGCTGATGGACCCGGAGCGGATCGCCGGCTTCGCCACCGTCTTCGGCGGCGCCGAGGGCCACACCGCGATCGTCGCGCGCGCGCTGGGCCTGCCGGCGGTGCTCGCCGTCGCGGGCCTGCTCAAGGACGCCGAGGCCGGAGCCACAGTAGTAATCGACGGCACCGAGGGAACCGTGATCATCGGCCCGTCGGCGCAGACGATCCGCGAATACGAGGAGCGGCGCGACGATCTCGCGCGCGAGCGGCGTCATCTCGGACGCTTGCGCCGGCTGCCCGCGGCGACCCGCGACGGGGTCGAGATCGCCCTCGAAGCCAATATCGAGCTCCCGGTCGAGCTCGAGCAGGCTGCCGCTAATGGTGCGATGGGCCTCGGTCTCGTCCGCTCGGAATTCCTCTTCATGAACCGCGACGACTTACCGGGGGAGGAGGAGCAGTTCGCCGCCTATTCGGCGCTGGTGCGCAGCATGGAGGGGAAACCCGTGACCGTGCGCACCCTCGACCTCGGCGGCGAGAAGATCGCCCGCTCGCTCGACGGCCAGTACGCCGAGGCCGACAACCCGGCGCTCGGGCTGCGCGCGATCCGCCTGTCGCTGCACGACCGACGTCTGCTCGATCCGCAGCTGGCGGCGATGCTGCGCGCCGCCGCCGCCGGGCCACTGCGCATCCTGTTGCCGATGGTCACCTCGACGGGCGAGATCCGCCGCGTGCGCGAGGCGCTGGAGCGTGCCGCCCGCCGGCTGCGGCGGCGCGGTGCCGCCCTGCCCAAGGCATTACCGCCCTTGGGCGTGATGATTGAGGTGCCGGGCGCGGCCCTCGCCGCCGACGCGCTCGCCGCCGAGGCCGACTTCTTCGCCATCGGCACCAACGATCTGATCCAGTACACTCTGGCGATCGATCGCAGCGACGAGCAGGTCGCCCACCTCTACAACCCGCTGCACCCGGCGGTGCTGCGCCTCATCCAGTTCGCGGTCGAGGCGGCATTGCGCCGCGGCATGCCGGTCGGTGTCTGCGGCGAGATGGCCGGCGACCCGCGCTACACCGCACTGCTGCTGGGCCTCGGCCTGCGCAACCTGTCGATGGCGCCGCGCAACATCCCGCGGGTCAAGCAGCGCATCCGCGGCCTCGACATGGTCGCCGCCACCCGCCGCGCCCGCGCCATCATGGACCAGTCCGACACCGGCCGCATCGCCGCGCTGCTCGACGACTTCAACGCCGTCGCCTGGCCGCATTGATCCGCTATGGCGGCAGCCTGCCAGCGATCCGATATACTCGGTCGACAGCGACGGGCGGTTGAGGGATGAGCGAGCTGCGCGGCAAGGCCCGGATCTTCTTCAACGCGCTCAATTTCGACGCGCCGGTCAATTTCGGCCAGGACGAGCTGGCCGCCGGGCTCGATGCCGACAAGTACGTCGCGGATCTGCACGGCGAGTCGCGGCGCGATCCGGTGCAGTCGCTGGCCGACCAGATCGACCTGTCCGACAGCGCCGGCGCCTATTTGTTCACCGGTAATCGCGGCACCGGCAAGACCACCGAATTGCTGCGTCTGGCCACGATCCTGCGGCGCGACGACTACGATTGCGAAGTCTTTTACGCCGACATGTCGGAATATCTGACCCTGACGCAGCGGATCGAGGTCACCGATTTTTTGATCAGCGTGCTCGGCGCCCTGTCCGAAAAGGTTGCCGAACGGTTTGACGAAGACCCGGGCAAGCCGAGCTTCTTCGAGCGCGTGCGCTCGTTTCTCGAATTCAAATGTTCAATTCACCGAAATCAAAGTGCCGGCGGGCTGGCTCGAATTCAAGGCCGCCTTGCAGCAAAACCCGACCTTCAAGGAACAATTGCAGCAGAAGACCCGCGGGCTCGTCGAGCAGCTGGTGATGCAGGCGCGGAATTTCGCCGCTCGAAGCGGTGCAATATGTCCGCCGCCAGCGCGCTCACCCGAATCGCAAAGTCGTGCTGATCATCGATTCGATGGAGCGGCTGCGCGGCGTCGGCGACGCCGATGATGTGCGCGAAGTATTCAAGAGCGCGGAGACCTTGTTCTCATCGCATGCCGACAAATTGCGCTTGCCGGCGTTGAACCTCGTCTACACGGTGCCGCCCTACCTCTCGGCTCTGGCCGGGGCTTTGGGTTCGGTCTATGCTGGCGGCCGAATCTACGCTTTGCCCAGCGTCCACATCTACCAAGGCTGCCCGGCCCCCGGTGGGGAACCCGAGGCGCATGACGGTGGTGTCGACAAAATGCGTGACGTCGTCGCCAAACGCTATCCCGCCTGGAAAGAGTTCTTCAGCACGGAGCAGCTGGCCCGATTGGCGCAGCATTCCGGCGGCGATCTGCGCGATTACCTGCGCATGCTGCGCCTTGCCGTTGCCCGCGTCGTGAACCTCGGTCAGCTGCCGGTGCCGGATGCGTTGGTTGGCGATGCCGAGGACGCCGTGCGCGGCGACATGCTGCCGATCGCCGACGACGACCGGGACTGGTTGCGCAAGATCATGGCGAGCCACAAACCCGAATTGCCGAGCCTCGACGCGCTGCCGGATTTCGCCCGCCTGCAGGAGGGCAAATACCTGCTGCATTACCGCAACGGCGAGGATTGGTACGATGTCCACCCGCTGCTGCGCGCCGAGATCCGCGGCGATGGAACCGGCCAGCCCGGCGCTTGAGGCGATCTGGCGCGATCTGCGGCCCCATCTCGAATGGGCCGAGGGTTTCGCGCTGGTCTTCCTGTTCGCCGGACACCCGCAGCCGGTCGAGTTCCTGCGCCGACGGCTCGAAGACAGCCTGCAATTGCGCAGCCTGCGGCTGCTGCCGATCGCGCCCGCGGCCCCGAACGACGTGCTGCAGGCGGTCGAGCAGATCCTCGGCTTCCCGCCCCGAGCCCGGCCGCGGCCCGCTGTGGGTCGAGCTGTGGCGGGGCGGAGACGACGAAGGCTGGGCGCGCGCCCGCCGCCAGGCGCTTCATCTGCTGAACGAGCGGCGCTTCCTGCTCGAACGCGATGTGAGTTGCCGATCCTCCTGGTGCTGCCCACGGCGGAGCGCGGCCGGGTCTATGTCGACGCGCCCGATTTGTGGGCGGTGCGGTCCGCCACCGCCGAACTGCCGCCGCCTGCCGGGGGCGGGCGGCCTGCGGAGGTGTCTCGTCCGGATGGGCATGTTCCTCGCCTCGGCGGCCCGCCGGGCGCGATCGAACAGGAATGGGCCCGGCTTCTCTCGGTGACGACGGATCGCACGGGTCTCGACCCGCGGGACGGTTTTGCGGCATTCGAAGCCGCGATGGAACGCGGCGATCTCGCCGCCGCCAAGAGGATCGCCGATCAGTCATCTCGGGACATCGCCTTCGCCGCCGGTCGAACGCCCTCGACACGAAGCCGCCGCGAGCGGAATTGCGGCACCGCAGCGCCGCTTGCGCGACCTGTCGGTCTCGCTCGACAATGTCGGCCAGATCGAGCGCGATCTCGGCAATCTGGAGGCCGCCCGCACCGCCTATCGCGAGAGCCTGGAGCTTCGCCGCCATCTGCGCGAGGCGCTCGGCGACACCCCGCAGGCCTTGCGCGACCTGTCGGTCTCGCTCGACAATGTCGGCCAGACCGAGCGCGATCTCGGCAATCTGGAGGCCGCCCGCACCGCCTATCGCGAGAGCCTGGAGCTGCGCCGCCATCTGCGCGCGGCGCTCGGCGACACCCCGCAGGCCTTGCGCGACCTGTCGGTCTCGCTCGACAATGTCGGCCAGGTCGAGGCGATCTCGGCAATCTGGAGGCCGCCCGCACCGCCTATCGCGAGAGCCTGGAGCTTCGCCGCCATCTGCGCGAGGCGCTCGGCGACACCCCGCAGGCCTTGCGCGACCTGTCGATCTCGCTCGACAATGTCGGCCAGACCGAGCGCGATCTCGGCAATCTGGAGGCCGCGCGCACCGCCTATCGCGAGAGCCTGGAGCTTCGCCGCCATCTGCGCGAGGCGCTCGGCGACACCCCGCAGGCCTTGCGCGACCTGTCGATCTCGCTGAACAATGTCGGCCGGACCGAGCGCGATCTCGGCAATCTGGAGGCCGCCCGCACCGCCTATCGCGAGAGCCTGGATATCGCCCGCCGGCTCGCCCGCAGCTTCCCGGATCAGCCGCAATACCGCCAGGATCTGGCGTGGATCGAGGCGCAGGCAGCAGATATTGACAATATCGCATCGGTGCGTTAATATCATTGCGGGAATGTATCGCGGTCGCGTCTCATCGCAAGGAGCCGACCCTGTATTTTTCCCTGTATTATCAGGGGAAACAGGCGACGCTGCCCGGGGAGGCGTTGCCTCCGCCGCGGACATTCCCTATTCGTCGCCCTCGACCATCGACGGAACGGAGAGCAACCTTGCGCGGAAGCGGGAACGACAAACTGCGAGAGGTGCCGCCATGTCGCTGAGCCGAGACTTCGCCCGGTTCGTCGCCGGTCTTGCATATGAAGACCTGCCGCCCGCTGTCGTCGATCGGGCCAAGGGCGTCACCTTGCAGGCGCTCGCCTCGGCGCTGGTCGCCCACGACATGCCGGCGAGCCGGCAGGCATTGGCGCTGATGCGGGAGGAGGAGGCGGGGGGCGGCGGGGCCGCGACGGTGTTGTGCAACGGCGCGAGGCTGACCAAGGCCGGCGCCGCCTTTGTCAATACCGAGACGATCTTCGCCGGCGGCAAGTGGGACACCTTCCGCATGCTGACCCACCCCGGCACCGCGATCATCCCGGCAGCACTGGCGGCGGCGGAAACCGCGGGCGCCTCGGGCCGGGCGTTCCTGACCGCGGTCGCCGCCGGCTACGAGGTCATGGAGCGCATGGCCGCCGAGTTCATCCCGACCGTCATGTCGCGGGGCTTTCATGCGGGGCCGGTGTTCGGCATCTTCGGCGCCGCGATTGCCGCCGCCAAGCTCGGCGGCCTCGACGAGAATCAGGTCAACGGCGCCATCGCGCAATGCGTCAACCTCGCCGCCGGGAACCTCGAAGGTGCCCGCAGCGGCGGCCGCTCATTGCGCGAAGGGGGTGCGGTCAGGAACGCGCTCCTCGCCGTGGCCTTGGCCAGGCACGGCACCCCCGGCGGCGAGACCACATTGGAGGGCGAGGCCGGCTTCTACCACGCCTATGCCGGCAGCAGCCGCGGCGAGTTGCGCTACAGCTTTACCGGCGATAACCGCACCGACATGGCCGGGATCACCCAGGGCCTCGGCCGCGACTGGATCTTCCTCGAGACGCTCTACCGCATCTATTCGACCGCCGGCTACAACATCGCCCATGTCGACGTCACGGCACGTTTGTGCGAGGAGCACAATATTGCCGCCAAGGACATCGACCGTATCGAAGCGCTGGTCAACTGGTTCGAGACGGAGTATCCGAGCCCGGCCTTCCCCAGCCGCGGCATCGAGAGCCCGCCTCAGATCGGCAGCACCCAGTATTTCACCGCCTGGGGTGCCGCCGAGCGCGGCTATCCGATGCTGCGCGGCGCCGGGCCGGGCCCCGGCGAAGAGGACCCGCCGGCGGTGCTCGAGCTGATGCAGCGGGTGACCCTGATCCCGACCGTCCGCCGCACCCTCTTCGGCCCCAGGATCACGGTCTTCACCAGGGACGGCCGCAGCTTTACCAAGGAAGGCACCGGCCGCGAGTTCATCTGGGATTTCGAGGAGGAAGCCCGGCGCATCCGCCCCGTCGCCCCCGGCCTCGCCATCCCCGAGACGCAATTCGCCGAGCTCATTGACACAAGCCGCCATCTCGACACCCTCGACCGCGCCGCCGACAGGCTGATCGCGCTGACCATCCCGTCGTGACCGGCCTCTCCCCGCCGGCAGGGCGAGGGCCGGGGCGAGCGACAGAGCCTCCCCTGCCGCTCCGCCGTTCGACACCCGCCTTATCGGGCAGCCGCTCTCACCGGTTGATATGCCCGCAGGAAGGTGCGGATGTGGCGCACCGCCAGCGGGATCTTGTCCGGGGTGTCCTTCCACGGGTAGAGGCTCGACTTGCGCGTTCGGCGCGAGCAGCGCGCTCTCCATGGCGACGGCGTAGGGGTGTGCCGGGACGTCGTCCGGCAGGACCAGGATCGGCGTGTGGCAGTCGCGCACGAAATCGCGCGTCACGGTGAAGACGAAGTCGGCATTGGCGCGGTACATCTTGTTGAGAAAGGCGTCGACCATCGCCATCGTGATATCCGGCCGGCCCTCGCACAGCGCCGGGCCCCAGCCTTTGATGTTGTTCTGGTAGAAGAGGTCGGGCAGCTCCGGGCGGAAGCCGCTCGGCTGCGTCAGCACGGCGGCCGCGATGCGCCGGGGCGCTCGCCGCAACAGGTTCCAGATGAAGGGGCCGCCGATGCAGAAGCCCAGCACCAGGAACTCGCCGATGCCCAAATGATCCATCAGGCCGAGATGGTCGTCGGCGTAGGCGTCCCACGGTCGGTCGATTTCGAGCGGGCCGGATGACTGGCCGCCATTGGCGTTGCGCAGATCGGCTGCGATGACGCGGTAGTCGCCCTTGAACTCCTCGATCGGGTTGAAGGGATGGTTAGCGAGGCCAGCGACCGTCGAGTTCAGTCCGCCGCCTGGGATCACCAGCAGCGGGAAGCCGGCGCCGGCCTCTTCGTAATGAATGCGGGCGTCGCCTTTTTCGTAGAACGGCATGGCGTTTCTCCTTACCCAGGGTCCAGGAAACGTAGCGCGGCAGAACGGGCAAGCCGAAGCCCGCGGGCGCGACCCGCGGGGCATTCCGCCTTACCGAAAGCTCGGGCACACTTTCGGCATGCCGGATTATCGCCCTAACCGGGTTCCGGGCGGAACCTTCTTCTTTTCGGGTACCTGCTGGTTACCGGCTGGGGACCAATGGTGCCGGCGGGCCGTCAGCGCTCATAGCGGGGTTCGCCCCGCCCTCGGCCAGGGCGCGGGGCGCCAGGTGCCGGAGCACGAAGCCGTGTCTTTGCGCGAGGATCTCGGCAACGCGGCGGCGGTGGCAAATCTGCCAATCGGCCTCATAGCAGAGCAGGCAGCAGGACGCCGCCGCGGCGACCGCGGCGGCCTGCTGCAGGTCGAGCTCGGCTTCGGGACGAGCGAGCTTCTCCTCGACGATCCCCCAGAACCGGTCCCACTCGCGCCGCCGGCCGGCGAGCCGGCCCTCGGGCGGCGTGCCCAGTGCGGCGAGATGGAGATAGCGCATGCCCGCCTCCTCGACCGCGGCCGACAATTGTCGCTTCGAAAAGCCGGGCCGCCGCGAGATCGGCCGGTCGCGCACGTCGAGCAATACCGCCACATTCGCCGCCTGGAGCGTAGCGATCACATCGCGCAGCAGCGCCTTTTCGTAGCCGATCGTGTAGAGCGTGCGGTCGGTCATCCGGTGCGGTAGCGCTCGACCGCTGCCGGATCGAGCTCGATGCCAAGGCCCGGCCGCTCCGACAAGCGCATCACGCCGTCGCCATCGATGCGCAACGGTTCCTTCAGCAATTCGTCGCGCAGCCCGTTCGGGTTCTGGTCGAATTCGAGCGCCAGGGCGTTCGGGGTCGCGGCGGCGAAGTGCAGCGAGGCGGCGAGCAATACCGCGCCGGCAAAGGCGTGCGGCGCCACCGTCAGATGATGGGCCTGGGCCAAGGCGGCAATGCGGCGGCACTCGGAAAAGCCGCCCGACCAGGCGAGGTCGAACTGCACGATATCGACCGCACCCCGGGTAATCAGCTCGCGGAAGCCGTAGAGCCCGATCTCGGTCTCGTAGCCGGCGATCGGCGTCGCCAGTGCCGCGGCCACGCGCGCGCTGCCGTCGATGTCGTCGGTCGCCACCGGCTCCTCGATCCAATAGAGCCGGTAGGGCTCCAGCATGCGGCCCATCTCGATCGCGATCGCCGGGCTCCAGGCGCAATTGACGTCGACCATCAGCTTGGCCTTGGGCCCGAGCGCTCGGCGCACGGCGGCGACCCGCGCGATGTCCTCCTCGGGCTCGACCTCGCACATTTCCGAATGGGCGGCGAGGTGGCGCAGATGGGTCTGGGTCGACGGGTTGCGGCCGATCTTCATCTTCATGCCTTTGAAGCCGCGGGCGCGGTAGCCCTCGGCTTCGCCGGCGAGGTCGTCGGCCGATTTCCCTTCCTGGTAGAAGCCGCCGCTGGCATAGGCCTCGACCCGGTCGCGGCAGGCGCCGAGGAGCCGGTAGACCGGCATCCGCGCCGTCTTGCCGGCGATGTCCCACAGCGCGATGTCGATGCCGCTCATCGCGTTCATGACGACGCCGCGCCGCCCATACTGGCGGGTGCGCGCGAACATCTTCTGCCACAGCCCTTCGATCAGCAGCGGATCCTCGCCCATAAGCATCGGGCGCAGCTGCTGCTCGACGACGTACTTCGTAGCGCCGCCGCCGAGCCCGGCCTCGCCGATCCCGGTGACGCCGCTGTCGGTCTCGACCTCGACCAGCAGGGCGCCGCGGGCCGCCTGCATGCCGCCGGCGCTGCCATAGGGCGGATCGCAGCGGTAGGAGAGCGGGATCGCGCGGATGTCGGTGATCTTCATGCGCTCAGTCCTCGGCGATGACGGCCGTCAGGTCGCACTGGATCTGCATCGGCGGCGTGAAATCGCCCGAGGCCAGGGTGTGGCGCGCCGGCCGCGAAGCCGGGTCGGGGAAGATTTCGACCCAATGCTTGTTGAGGATCGGGCGCAGCGCGCGGTCGGTGATCCACACATTCATCTTCACAATATCGTCGGGCGTGCCGCCGGCGGCTTCGATGACGCGGCGCACATTCTGGAACATCAGCCGGCACTGCTCGTCGAGATCCGCCGGAACCTTGCCGGTTTCGGGATCGGCGCCGGAGATCGCGCCCGAGACGACAAAAGGGCCGCGCCGGCTGGCGCTCGGGATCGGGTTGACGTGGCTCGCCCCCGCCACATTGATGCTGCGCCGCTTTTCCATGGATCACCTCCCGATGCCGATGCCAACCTGTCGAGGTTATAATAGGGTATCCAAAGCGCGAAGCCGCAAACGGAGGCAACAATGCTGACGATCATCGATCTCAACGCCGAGCTCGCCAAGCTGAGGACGCTGCGCGGGCGCACCCCGGAGACCCCGGAAGCCGAGCGCGAGGGTGCCTTCGCGCGGCTCGCCCCCTACCGCGACAGCGCCATCAACGTCGCCAAATTTTCCGGCGAAGGCCCGTGGGAGCGCCACCCGAACGGCGATGAGATCGTGCAGGTCGTCGACGGTGCGGCGACCCTGCACGTCATGTTCGACGACGGGCCGCAATCCTTCGGGATCAAGGCCGGGACGGTGGTGGTCGTGCCGCAAGGGAAGTGGCACCGCTTCGAGGCGCCGGACGGTGTGAGCCTGATGACTACCACTCCGCAGCCGACCCAACACCTCACCTTCGCCATCGACGACCCGCGAACCCTCGACTGACGAAGTGAATCTCCCAGGGAGGAAGCGATATGGCGGACAAGATTCGGCTGGGCCTGATCGGCGCCAGCGTCAAGGGCACTTGGTCGGCGCGTTCCCACCTGCCGGCGCTGCGGGCGAGCGCGGATGTCGAGCTGACCGCAGTCTGCACCACCAGGGCCGACAGCGCCGAGGCGGCGCGCCAGGCCTGGGGCGCCCGCTTAGCCTTTGACGACTGGCGCCGGATGACCGCCTCGCCCGAGATCGACGCGGTGGCTGTCGTCGTGCGGGTGCCGTCGCACTACGCACCGGCCAAGGCGGCGCTGGAAGCGGGCAAGCACGTCTATTGCGAATGGCCGCTGGGGCGGACGACGGCGGAGGCGGTGGAGCTGGCGGCATTGGCCAAGGCCAAGGGGCTGGTCACCGCGGTCGGCCTGCAGGCCCGCGTCAATCCCGCCGTGATGCACATGAAAGAGCTGGTCGAAGCGGGCTATGTCGGCGAGGTGATGGCCGTCCATGTCAGCCTGATGCGCGAGGGCGTGTTGACCCGGCCGTCGAACCGCACCTGGCAGCGGGACGCCGAGCTCGGCGCCAACACCTTGACGATCGCCAACGGCCACACGGTGGACGCGATGCGCTTCATCGCCGGCGACTTCTCCCGGCTCTGCGCGGTGGTGGCGACCCAGGCCAAGCAGTGGCTCGACACCGGCGCCAACACATGGCTCGACGTCACCTCGCCCGACAACGTGCTGTTGAGCGGCCATCTGGCGAGTGGCGCGGTGGCGTCCGTTCATATCGGCGCCATCCCATTCGCCGGCAGCGGCTATCGCATGGAAATCTACGGTCGCGACGGGACCTTGGTCGTATCCGGCGAGGACTCGCCGCAGCTGAGCGAGGTTTCGCTGCACGGGGCGAAGGGCGGCAACAAGCTGGCGCTGATCCCGGTGCCGGAGCGGTTCACCGTCGCATCAGCCGGCACGCCGTCAGGCGAACCCGCCAATGTCGGCCAGATGTACACGCTGTTCGCCCGTGCGATTCGCGATGGCGAAAGCCACCAGCCGAATTTCGAGACCGCGGTCGACCTGCACCGCCTGGTCGACGCCATCAAACAGGCGTCGGACGACGGCCGCGAAGTGATGTTCTAATCCGACGCAGTTTCAACGGGATCAAGATGAGACCTGATGCCGCGGCTGGGGACGAAAGGTTTGACGTAGCATATTTGGTGCTGAGCGGCACGACGACGTCGGCGCGCTGTCCTGAGCTTCTGCGTGGCCTGGTCGGGCTCGGCTTTGCGACGATCATCGCGATCCCGACACCGAACGCCTCGCGGGTGATCGCGTCGCGCGAGCTCGCGGATGTCGAGGGCGTGCAGGTCGTCCAATCGTATTTCGATCTGGCGATCCGCCCGCGCCCGCCGCGCGGGGTGGTGCTGTTCGCGCCGTGCAGCTTCAACTCGCTGAACAAACTCGCGCACGGCATCGCCGACAACCTTGCCCTGTCCGTCGTCGCCGAAGCCATCGGACGGGGGACGCCGGTGATTGTCGCCCCATCCTTGAATGCACCGCTCCTGAACCATCCCCAGGCGCAGTTATCTCTGAGAAGCTTGCCTGCCTGGGGCGTGACGATCGTGCCGCCGGTCGATGAGGGCGAGGGACCGCGCCTCGCCCCGTCCGCCGTGCTGCTCGATGCTGTCCGCCCGTACGTTCGTCGAGGCTGACGCAATTCAGATAGCAAGCCGTAGGATGAGCGGCGCAAAACCCGCAATCTCTTGCGACAGCCTCAATTATCCGCGTGGCGGAACGGCGAGTATTCGGAGAGGCCTTCGATCTTGCGCTCGACCATGTCGCGCTCGCGCGCCAGGAACTGGGCGACGGCGCGGCGGAAGCCGGGGTCGGGGATCCAGTGGGCGCTGTAGGTCGGCGCCGGCAGATAGCCGCGCTGGATCTTGTGCGGCCCCTGGGCGCCGGCCTCGACGCGCTGTAGCCGGTGCGTGATGGCGAACTCGATCGCCTGGTAATAGCAGCACTCGAAATGAAGGAACTTGTACTCGCCGTAGCTGCCCCAGTTGCGGCCGTAGATCGTGTCCTTGCCGAGGAGGTTCAGCGCACCGGCGACGTATTTCCCGCCGGAGCGCGCCATGACGAGGACGATCCGCTCCGGCATCCGCTCGCCGATCAGGCTGAAGAAGCGCCGGTTGAGGTAGGCGGACCCCCATTTGCGATCGGAGGTTGCGAGATAGAACTCGTAGAACGCATCCCAATGGCGGGTTTTCAGATCGCCGCCGGTCAGGACCTCGATCTCGAGGCCAGGCGCCAGCGCCTCGCGACGCTCCTTCTTGACCGCCTTGCGCTTGCGCGAGTTGAGTGCGGCGAGGAAATCGTCGAACCCGGCATAGCCGTCATTCGTCCAATGAAACTGCTGGCCCATGCGTTGCAGGAAGCCGGCCTCGGTCAACGCCTCGGCATCGGTGTCGTCGGGAAAATTGACGTGCAACGACGAAATCCGCCGCCGCTTGGCCAGCTCGACCATCCCGGCGATCAGCTGCCCGCGCAATTCGGGCGCCGCCCCGGGACGCAACAACAGTCGCGGCCCCGGCACCGGGGTGAACGGCACCGCGCTCAACAGCTTGGGGTAATAGCGGCCGCCGGCGCGCTCATAGGCGTCGGCCCAGCCGTAATCGAACACGTATTCGCCGTAGGAATGCGTCTTTGCGTAAAGGGGGACCACGCCGGCGATCGTGCCGTCGCGATCGGCGATCGAGAGGTGCTGCGGGGTCCAGCCGGTACGCGCCGTGGTCGAGCCGCTCTCCTCGAGCGCGTTCAGAAACGCGTAGGAGACGCTCGGGTTGACGTCGCCGGCGCAGGCGTCCCACGCGGCTTGCGGGATCTCGGCGATCGCGCTGTGGACGCGCACGGTGATCGCGCCATCGGTGTCGTTCATCGCCGGCTCGTGGTCCGGTCCGCCGGGAAGAGCGCTCCCGCCTGTTGCTTCATTGCTGTCGCCCTGAATCGCACGTCAATAGGTCGCCGGACTCAGGATAGGCGTTGCGCAGCCCCTGTCCAGTGCCGCGAAACCGCCGCATTCGCTGCGTACGAGCCGCCGCCATCGGTGTCGAGGATCACCATGCGCGCGCCTTCGATCGCCCTGATCCTGATCTTCCTGCTGCTGTCGACCGGTTTCCCGGCGCGGAGCGAGACCTTGGGCGATCCGCAAATCGGGTTCAGCGCCGAGCGCGTCCTCGTGTTCGACGGGAAGAGCTATGTCGGCAAAATGTGGAACATGCCGGGCGAGCAGCGGCACGAGCAGGAATTGCCGGCCCTGAAGCCGGTCTTCATCCTGCGCGCCGACAGCGGGATCGGCGATGTCGTTTTGCCGCAATTGCATACCGTCGTCGAGCTGGCTCTACCGAAGGCGCTGTCGGTGCTGGGCAAGCCTGGTCTCCTCGGCAGCCCGGTCGGACAGGAAACAATCAACGGCATCGCGACGACAAAATATGCGGTCGATCGCGATATCCCCGACGGCCACGCCTCGGGCTCGCTGTGGCTCAGCCGCGACGGCATCCCGATGAAGGCCGAGGCCAGGTTCACGGCCCGCAACGGCAAGGCCTCGACGATCTATTGGGAATTGCGCAACGTCAGCATCGGCCGGCAGGACGCGGGCTTGTTCGAAGTGCCTGCCGGGTTCTCCAAGCTGCCGCCCGAAGCCGCGGCACAGCTTCTCGGTCTGCGCCTGCCGCACCACGGCAAGTGACTCGGCGGTTCGGGTCATCCGGTTCGCAGCGCCGGCACGATCGACGCGAGATGATCGGAGGTCAGCGTCGCGGGGTGAAAGAGACACAGAAAGCCCAAGCCCTCGGCAACGCGGCCATCGAACCATCGGCGCAACGTCGGCGCCGGTGCGCTCTCGAAGATCACGTTGGGAAGGTTTGGGCGGTCATTGGGAAAGGCGGTCAGCTCGCGCTCAAACCCAAATCGGTCGACGCCGAACTTCCGAAAATAGCGGACAGACTTAATGAAGTCGGCAATTGGCGATAGGCCGGGCTCCTCGGCATTCGCCTGCGCGAACGCGTTGTCCAAAAAATTGCCGTGCCCGGAGATGGTCTTCCATTGGCCGAAGGCGCCACGAAAGCTGTCCGCCAGCCTTGCCGACCAGGCGTCGATCTCCTCCCGCAGTTGCACCAGCTCCGCTGCGCCGGGGCCGGAGCGCCGGTGGGCCGCGAGCAGGCCGTGGAGAAAGGCGCGGAACTCCGGCCCCGCCGCCTGCTCGGCGGCCAACGCGTGGTTCCCTCCACAGCGCTCATGGATGTACCAGGTGGTCGGCGGTGCGCAGTGCAAGCCGACCTGCACATAACGCGGGTCGAATTCCAAAAATTTCCGGAAAAACGGCTCCAGCTGCACTTCGGCAGGCGAATATTGCCATGTCAGCTGAAACGACGCAGGGATCCGATGACTTTCGTGAAAATCGGCCAGCAGATAAGCGGCAAGCAGATCCTGGATATGGACATCGTAACGCAGATAGACCCTGCGGCTGTCAAAGGCAGGCGGCTCACGCTCTAGATCCGAGAAGACGTAGCCTTCGCCGGCCAGCCACTCGACAAAGCGCTCGACGAGAAATTCCGGCCTTGGGCCGAGGGCCCTTCGCGCCGCCGCCGCCACCTCGCGGCCGTCGACCCGATCGCAACGCCGACCGAACGGGACCAGATCGCTTAGGTGGGTCAAGACCGGCGCGGAGGCTGGCGCTGCCGCCTGCCTCCGGGGCGCCCGTGTTTCGGGAAATCGGGGCGGTACCGGGAGCAGGTCGAAGTTCGGTGCGAGCCACCGGCCGGGCGGAAACAAGGCGACAAAGCCCGCGCCGCTCCAGATTCGCTCATGATGGTGACGGCGCACGGTCTCAGGATCGCCACCGCCGAACATGATGTGCGGCCCGAAATAGTCATCTTCTGGCAAGGCGGCAGCTTCAGGGCCAAATCCGGCGCCGCCCGGGTCGAGAGAGGCCAAAAATCGAACGGCATGGAAGGTGTTGTCGAGCGTCTCCAGGCTCGTCCTTCGGGTCCGCTCTCGGGCGAAGGCCGCCGAAAGCGGGGATGCCCGTCCTGCGATCGTCGGCCATTCACCGAAGCTTTCGGCGAAGTCGGTCAATTCCTCTGAAAGTTGCGCCTCACCGCCGGCGCGGATCGCCGCCAACTCCTCACCGCCTTCGCCGCCCGCCAGGCGGTCGAGAAAAGCCGGAAAATCGGGCGAACCCAAAAAAATCGCTTGACGGCGGGCATCTCCGTCGAAGCGCGCGCGGCGCAGCCAATTGTCGACTGGGGCGCAATAGAGCCCGAGCCTGACATATCGGGGGTCGAAACCACGGAGGCGAAGAAAAGCCTCCGCGAGCCTGTGGTCGGTGCGGAGCAGGTCCCAGGCAATGGTGAAGCTCCCCGGAATTTGCCACCGCTGGTGCAAGTTCGCCAGCAGCCAAGCCGCCCACGCGTCACCCGGCCCGCTGTCGTAACGTAGATAGACGCAGCTCTTCGACAGATCGGGTTGCCGCTCGCCCAGCGGCTCGAACGTGTACCCCTCCGCAGTCAACCATTCGATGTAGCGGCCGAAGCGCGCCGCCAGTTGCTGTTCAGCCGCCGGTCCGGGCGGATGGGACGCGCCCTGGTCACCGCGGTGCGGCGGCCCGAATTTGCGTGGCAGCCCGCCGGCGAGAAACCTTGCCGTCAGGCGGCGTATGCTCCCGTAACTCACCGATCCACCACCGCGACCGCATAGAGGAACCGTTGGAAGTGTCCCCCGCCCGCCCAGAGGTGGCACAAGACCACGACACCACCGCCCGCGGACATGCGCAGGCGATAGTGCCGCGCCAGGGTTTCGATCGAGTCTTGAACTTGATAGGCGGCCTGGGCAGCGTATTGTCATTAAGCCTCGTCAGCCCGCAAGCAAAATCGTGCTGTCAGATCCGGTCGCGGTCTGTAAGGTCCACCAAATAACAAATCGGAATATAGGGCGGTTGACCGCGTGTCGGACTTGGCCGCGTCGAAATGGGCGGCGTCGAGAGGCGCGCCGCAGCCCGACACATGGCCTCCGGCGGATATGGCGGTGAAACGAGCCTCGCCCGAGCAGCGATCGGCCGCGTCGTGACCGTCGCATTGGAAGGCCGCGAGCCGATCGCCTATCAATTCGAGGTTCCCTCCTAGCCCGCCACCTTCTCTTAGAGCAGCGATACATTCCCGCCTGCGCACCTGGCCGGCTGTCCGTGCCTCGGCCCGCTGCCCGGGCGCCCAGGTGGCGGCGATAAACCTCGAGCAGCGCCGCCTCCTCGCGCTCCCAGCAACAGGTGAGCCGTATCCCTGATGCTGCGATGCGCGCCCGCAATCCCGCTTCTTCGGCGATCGCCGCCCGCAGGGCGTCGGCGAGCGAGGCGGCGTCGCCGGCCGCGAACACATGTCCCACCCCGTTGCCGCGCACAAAATCGGCCATCGAGCGGCAGTCGCTGACCACCACCGGCAGCCCCGCATGGAGATAGGCGAACAGCTTGTTCGGCAACGCCGCTTCGGCGTTTCCGTAATGTCGCAATGGATGCACCCCTACTGTCGCATCGCGCAGAAAGCTCGCTACCCGGGCGGGGTCGACATAGGGGTGGAAATGCAGCCTTCCGGCGCAGCCGGCGGCGCGGGCCTGATCGATCAGCGAGAGCACATAGGGCGTGCGCGATTGCGCTACGAGGACGAGGTGGGCCTCGGGCAGGCGGGCGAGTGCGGCGACCAAGGTTTCGATGCCGCGATGCGGCGTCAACCCACCCGAATAGACCAAGAGCGGCACGTTTCTGCCGATGCCAACCGCCTTTCGCACGGTGAGCCGGCTCGCCTCGTCAAAATCGCCGGCGCGCGGCACGTTGAGCAGCACGGTCGGCGCCATATCGAGCCCGTATTCCTCCGCCAGCGCGGCAGCGAGGGCCGGCGACACAGTGAACGCGTGATCAGGGTAACAAGCGTGGGCGGCTTCGTGAGCCAGCACCACCCGCCGCCACTCGACATCCTCGGACGCGCCAGCTGTCTTGTCATCGGCGAAGCTGTGCCCGGCGGTGTATTCGGAAAAGTCGTGAAACCAAGCGGCAGCGTGACCTTCGGCCCGCAAGCGGTCGCGGAAATCATGCCCCAACCCGATCGCCGCAACATCGAAGGTGTGGATCACCCGTGGCCGGATCGCGTGGACATAGGTCCACATCGCGGCATTCAGATACTGCACCATCAACGGCCAATTTAGCGCCGGCACCCGGACCTTCGTCCCTCGCAAGAAGGCGTGCGCGTCAGGGAAGTAGAGTACCGGACAGCCCAAGGCCTCGCCGACCCGGACCTTCATGCCTCGCCGCCGCGGCGAGAGCTTGCTCATGAACGCGACCGAGAGGCCCGCATCGAGCAGCGACTGCCCGATCTTCAGAACCCGCGACCGGTTCGCCACTCCGCTTGGATGGATCAACAGAACGTCGCGCCTAGCCAGTGCCCCGGACGACCGGCCGACCAGCCGCAGCCGCCCGATGTCGGGCTGCGCCGGCAAGAACAAGCCGGCCAGACCCCGCCAGCCGGTCGCCTCATAGAGGCGCCTGCCGATGCGACCGAAGGGCAACTGCACCGCAGGCGCGCCGGCTAGCGCGCGTCGGACGCCGCCCAGCGATGCCATGTCACGGAACGGGTGAAGGGAATCGAGCCCTCGTCGTAAGCTTGGGAATTGTTTGGTTTCTCATTTTTTTCAAGGGTCTGGTTGTCACGATCTACCGATATGAACCGATAAGTGTTGAGGGGAATGACCACCAAGAAGAGGCGCGCGCCGGGTAGAAAGCGCGCGTCTCGTGTTGGCTTGCCATGCCGCGAGCCCTTGGCAACCTAAGTCGCTTCCGTCTGTCGCCTACCCACCACCGGCTTTCCCTAGACCGAGGTTATCCCCGCCTTGGGGTGTTTGGGTGGGGCCGCTTAAGAAGTTTCATAAGAAGCCACATAGCCGACCCCCTTTCCGTCGTAAAGGCACATGCGACCGGGGAGAACAGCCATTGTCCCGAACCCCACGGAATGGCGCGCTGTGAATCATTGGCGGTCAGCTGACCCCGGAGGCGTCAACTAATCGTCTGCGGCGGCGGGGATCGGCTGGCGGCGGGGGGCGCGGACCAGCAGCAGGAGCGGCAGGCAGGCGAGGATGACCATCAGCATCAGCGCGAAATCGTTGTTGTAGGCGATCATCGCGGCCTGGCGGGTGACCTCGTGGTTGAGGGCGGCGATGCCGGAGGGGTCGGTCAGGCTGTACGGGGCGGTGAGGTACGGGAACCGGGCCAGCGGGTTGTCCGGGCGCAAATGCTCGATCAGATGGGAATGCACGATCTGGGTGTTCTGGGTCAGCTGGGTTTCGAGGATGGCGATGCCAATGCTGCCGCCAAGCATGCGCATCAGGGCGCGGATCGCGGTCCCCTGGGTCAGGATGTGGTGCGGCAGGCCGGAGAGGGCGAGCAGGTTCAGCGGCACAAAGGTGCAGCCGAGCCCGAACCCCTGGGCAAAGCCGGCGAACAGGATCGGCCCCGAATCCATGTACAGCGAAAACCCGGTCATCTGCCACAGCGAGGCGGCGGTCAACAGGAACCCGACCAGGATGAAGAGGCGGTTGTCGATTTTGTTGATCAGCCGGGCGACGAGAAACATCGCCAGCATCGTGCCGAAGCCGCGCGGCGCCATCATCCAGCCGGCGTCGAACACCGGGTAGTTCATCAGGTCCTGCATCATCGACGGCATCAGCGCGAGCGTGCCGCTGAGGATCATGCCAACTCCGAACATCAACAGGCTGCCGGCGACGAAATTGGGGCTCTTCAACAGCTCGCGGTTGAGGAACGAGCGCTCGCCGGCCGTCATTGTGTGGACGACCAAGAGGTAAAAGCACAAGGCCGCGATCGTCGCCTCGACCCAGATTTCGGGAGAGCGGAACCAGTCCTTGAGCTGGCCGCGGTCGAGCATCAATTGCAGCGCGCCGACGGCGATGCTCAGCATGGCAAAGCCGAACATGTCGAACTGGTCGCGCCGCATCGTGCGGGACTGGCGGATAAAGACCGAGATGCCGAGCGCACACAACGCGCCGACCGGCAGGTTGATATAGAAGCACCAGCGCCAGTCGAGGTTTTCGGTCAGCCAGCCGCCCATGGTCGGGCCGATGATCGGCCCCATCATCGCCCCGGTGCTGAAGATCGCCATCGCGTAGCCGTGGCGCTCGCGCGGGTAGATCGTAAAGAGGGTCGCCTGCCCGAGCGGCACCAGCCCGGCCCCGCAGACGCCTTGCAGGACGCGGAACAGCACGAGCTGGGTGAGGCTCGTCGCGGCACCGCACAGTGCCGAGGCGAGGGTGAAGCCGATCACTGAGGCGAGAAAGATGTATTTGACGCCGAAGCGGCCGGCGAGCCACCCGGTCAGCGGCATCATGATCGCCGACGACACGATGTAGGACGTCAATACCCACGAGATCTGATCCTGCGAGGCCGACATGCTGCCCTGGATGTGCGGCAGCGCCACATTGGCGATCGTCGTGTCGACGCCCTGCATGACACAGGCGCAGATGATCGTAGCCGTGGTCATGCCCCGGTTGGGGGCCGGCGGAGCGCTCTCTCCTCTCACCGGCTCCCCACGCTCATGCCGCGGGGCGCCGCCGCGCCGGCCAAGTTACCCCGGGCAACGACGGCAACAAGAAGAATGCGGCAACCATCACCATCTCGAAATCATGTCATACCGATATCGAGTCAACCATCCCCGCTTGTGCATGCCCGCCCAACGCAACGTTGGACATGCGGATACTGCCGCTTGATCCGGAAGGGAGCGAAATCGGAGCGCTGCAGTCCCGCCGCTGGAACGACGCCGCCCCGACATGGCCCGAGCGCGGCCAGCCGGGCGCCCCTGTTTTCCCTGATTTTGCAGGCAATCTACAGGTATCCGGGTCTCGCCTCCCCGGGCCCGGGTACCCGCCTCAAGCCGCCATGCCACGGACAAGATGGCATGCGATTGCGGCAATTTTGCCGTTCGGTACGGCTCGCCGGCCCTTCGAACCGGTTACTGTCGGAACCGTACCGGCCCAGCCAAAGCATGTCTGGCGACGGGTTGGCGCAGCTCAGCGGGAGGACCGAGCCTTCCTCAAGCGGCGGGAAAACCGTAGAGCGCGGCAGGATCGTCGACGGGGATCCGGCGCCGCGTCTCGGGCGAAGGCGCCCATTCCGCGCGCGGCCCCTGGCACGGCGTTGTCATGATCGGCGCGGCGTGTCGGACCCGCTTATTGCGTCATGCCCGGGCCCCAAGTGCTGTATACGGCGACGGTCTCGGCGCCGGCGCGGACCGGGATGGGTCCAGTTGCCACGGGCTCGACGATGACGTTCGCCACCCCGGCATTCCTCATTTCGAGCTCGGCGGCGGCGCGCGGCGAGAGGTCGATGATGAACCGCCGGTTTTGCGGGCCGCGGTCGTTGATCTTGACCAGTACTGAGCGGCCGCTATCGAGGTTGGTCACCCTGGCATAAGAGGAAAGCGGCAAGGTGCGGTGCGCGGCCGTGGCGGTGACGGTGTCCAGACGTTCGCCGTTCGAGGTGCGGCCACCGACGAGGCTGTACCAAGCCGCCCTGCCGATCTCGCGAGCACCCGTCGGATGCATCGGCCCCCAATAGGGATCGGCTGAACGGGCGCCGGTGTCGGCTGACGAATACGAATGTCGCGCCGGTGCGGTGTGACGGGCGGCGGAGCGGGCATGTGATCGGTGGTGGGCGGTTCTGGAGGAAATCGTGCGGGCTTTGCCGGCGCCAGGTTCCGCTTTTCCGGGCTTGGCGCCGGGGGTTTGATCCTGTTGCGGGGAGATGCCTTTTTCCGGCGTTTTGGCGATTGCGCCGGCGGAGATCACCAGCAGCGCGAGGGAAATTCCGATCGTCTGACGCAGCGGCATCCGGCAAATCTCCTTCTTGCGGGGCACCCTCTCGCAGCGCAGCAAGAGGCACGCTGCCGAGCCCGTGGTATTGGACCGGATCGAGGATGCAGATTGGTGTCGTCCCGGATTGTTGCCGATGCATCCGGGTAGGACGGGGAGGAACAGGGCAAGCTAAACAGGGTAAAGAGGCCCTGTCAACCTCCTCGCTGTTTCGTCCGCGGCAGCCTATTTCCGGGGTGTGATCCGTTCAGCTGAGCGTAACGGGGCACCTTTGCCGGCATTGCTCCAATTGTTAATTTTTATTCTTATCATCGATTGCTCCTCTTGAAACAGCGCTCCTGGTCTTATGGCTTAAAGAAAACCTGGCGACCGTAAAAACGTAAGCCGCGGCATGTTCCTGGAAACGTTTCGAAGGCCACGCGACGGCGCTGCCCCGTCATTCACGGCCATTGGCGCTCGATCAGCCATTGCGTCGCCCGGCGCAGGGTGTGGTGGGGCAGAGTGAAGCCGAGGCGTTCGGCGTCGCGTTCCCACAGGCTCGCCGCCTCGCGCAGCACCGACGCCAGCCTTCCGTCGCCCAACCGTTCGGCCCAGTCTGACAAATCGGGCGGGGCGAGCAGCGCCAGCATCGCCGCGCCGACGGCGCAGGCGGCGAACACTTGGCGTGGGGATCCGGCGCGGCGTCTGGCGGCGGCGGGGATGCCGTCGGGGCCGATGGCCGGGGCGACGGCGCGAGGCTCGATCGCGGCCATGGCTCAAAAACGAAAATAGATGAAGGGCGCGATGCCGGCCGGGCCGACCGCATTGACCGCGGCGGCGAAGATGCCGGCCAGCGCTCCCTGGCCCCAGCTCGGCAAACGCCCGAACACTGCCGCCGAGCGCTCCAACAGCCTCGCCGGGGTGAACTGGCCGACGAGGCCGATGACGATCAGCGCCACCGCGAAAGGCTGCGCCTGCTGCAATGGGTCGCCCCAGCCGCCGCCGAGCCCGCAGAGATAGAGCCGGGCCACCTCGAAATCCTCGGCCCGAAAAAAGATCCAGCCGAGGCAGACGAAGTGAAAGACGACAAAAGTCGCCGCCACCCGGCCGCCCGGCCCGGCCAGCCGCCGGCCGAGCCACGGCTCCAGCATGCGCTCGACGGCAAGGCCGCCGCCGTGCAACGCTCCCCAGATCGCGAATTTCCAGCCGGCGCCGTGCCAGATGCCGCCGAGCAGCATCGTGATCAAGAGGTTGCGGTAGGTATCGAACCGGCCTCGCCGGTTGCCGCCGAGCGGCTTGTAGAGATAATCGCGCAGCCAGGTCGACAGCGAGATGTTCCAGCGGTGCCAGAACTCGCGCAGCCGCTGGGCGCGATAGGGCTGCGCGAAATTGGGCGGGAAGCGAAATCCGACAAGTGCGGCCAGACCGATCGCCATGTCGCTGTAGGCGCTGAAATCGCAATAGATCTGCACCGCATAGCCGTAGACCGCGAGGAGAAGATCGGGGCCGCCATAGCTGGTCGGCGCGGCAAAGACCGGATCGACCAGCTCGCTCGCCAGATAGCTCGCGACCACCACCTTCTTGAACAGCCCGCTGAGGATCAGGAGGAGGGCCGCGGCGATCGGGATCGGCTCTGCTGCGTCGTGTTCGAGCTGCGGCAGGAAGTACGACGCGCGCACTATCGGCCCGGCCACCAGCTGCGGGAAGAACGACATATAGAGCAGCATGTCCACTGGCCGGCGGCACACCCGCACGTCGCCGCGATAGACATCGGTGATGTAGGAAATGCCGTGAAAGGTGAAGAACGAGATGCCGACCGGCAGGATGATTTCGATAAACGGCAGCTCGTGCCCGAGGCCCAGGGAATGCGCCAGCTGGTTCGCCGAGACGATGAAAAAGTCGAAATATTTGAAGACGCCGAGAAGGCCCAGATGGATCGTCACCGCACCGGCGAGGACCGCCCGGCGGCGGCGCCGATCGGCGGCGGCATCGATCAGCCCGCCCGCCACATAGCTGACCGCCGTGCTGAAAGCGAGCAGCGAGCAGAAGCGCCAGTTCCATTGCGCATAGAAGAAATAGCTGGCGATTACCAACACCACCTTCTTTGCAGCAAAGCGGCGTTCCAGCGCCACCATCGCCGCCGCGACGACCAGGAAGAACAACAGGAAGCCTGACGTCGGGAACAGCATCGTCGGGGGCTCAGCGCGTCGGATTGGCGGAAAAGCGCATTTCTGATGGCGGAGCGGGGGCTGAGAATATCTATGCGGATTGTCCGCGGACTACGCGGAGCGCGTTCTAACCACCAGCCGGATCACTCGCAAGCGAAGCCGGCCGCCGGGCCGTAAGATGCGATAATCTACAAACGCGTTTGCATGGGCATTGTGCAGCCAGCAATATCGGCCGACAGCAATCCGGTAATCGGGGGGCATCGGTGAGCGGCAGCGGCGATCGATCATCGGACGGAGGGTGGCGGCGCGCGCCCGCCCTCGCCTTCGCTTGCCTCTCCTTGATCATTTTCTCCGGCGCCACGAGAGCTGAAGAGCCGCCCGAAAAGCAGCGGATCGTGGTTTTCGGCGACAGCCAGGGGCAGGGAATCGCCGGCGGCCTGGCGCGTGTCCTGCTCGAAGATTCGCATGTTAAGGTGCTCAACCGAACCCACCCGGGCGCGTCGCTGGTCCACGACGAAGCGGAATGGATCGGACCGATTCGCAGATTCCTGGCCAACGAGCAGGCCGGCATCGCCGTCGTCATGTTTGGCGCCAACGATCGCATCGACATCAAGACCGGCGGCAAATACCTGCGTTTCAGGACTGACGCCTGGCGGGACGAGTACGTCAGGCGGACCGACTTGATCATGAAGGCTCTGGCCGATGCCGGGTTGAAGGTCATCTGGTGCGGCAATCCGATCGCTCGCAGCGACACCTACTCGTCGGACATGGATTACATCAATCGGATCTTCGCCGAGCGAGCCGAACGGCTCGGCATCGAATTCTTGCCGTTGTGGGAAACGATCGCCGATGACGGCGGCAAATACACGGCCTACGGAAAGGACCTCGACGGCGTCACCCGGCGGCTGCGCACCGATGACGGCATCCATTTCACCACCGCCGGCTACGAGCTGATCGCCGAGAAGATCGTCGGCCTCATTCCCTCGGCCGCGGCCGATGGCAAGTGACGGAAAGACGCATGCCGCGCTGATCCGTACCCTCGTACTGTTCGTCGTCTGCCTGATGATCGCGAAGTGCTCGCCCCCGCCGACCGCATCCGAAGCCGCGGAAAGGCCAGCGCCGCCGCTGGCAACGCCGGGATTGCTGACCCCCGAGCGGGTGAACGATCGGCGCCTCTCCACTCCGGCGGGGCTACGACCGTTCTTCCTCGCTCTTCAGCGGCTGGAAAAAGGGCAATCCGCGAAGCCGGTGCGGGTTCTGCAGATCGGCGACAGCCATACTGCGGCCGATGCCTTCAGCGGCCGTATGCGCGAGGCGTTGCAGGACCGCTTCGGCGCCGCCGGCCGCGGCTGGCTGCCGGCGGGGGTACCGTTCAAATACTACAACCCGCGGCTGGTGAGCGTCTCGGCGACGGGATGGCGCCATCTCGGGTCCACCAACGGCGCGCCGCCCGAGGGTCTCGGCCTCGATGCGGGCGTCGCCGAGAGCCAGCGTCCGGGCGCATTGATGACGCTCACCAGCGGCGAGGCCGAGGGTTTCGACCGCTTCGCCGTCGAATTTCTGGCGCAGCCGAACGGCGGCGAGCTATCGGTGCGGCTCGATGGGCGCGCGCCGATCCGGGTTTCGACCGCAGCCCCGGCGCTCCGCGTCGAAAGAAGGGAGATACCGGTCGGCACAGCGGCGCACGGGGTCGAGCTGGGCGTTGCCGGACCCTCCCCGGTGCAGCTGATCGGCTGGGCGGTCGAGCGGCGTGTACCAGGAGTGATCTACGAGAACCACGGCACGATCGGCGCCAAGGTGACCCTGCTCGGCCGGATGAGCCAGGCCGTGGTCGCGCACGAGCTCGCCGACAGCCGGCCGGCCCTGCTGATCATCGCTTTTGGCACGAACGAGGGGTTCGAGGAGGTTCTCGACCTGCACCGCTACACGGCCGACTTTCGCGATAACGTCGCGGTCCTGCACCGCATGGCTCCGCAGGCGGCGATCCTGGTGCTGGGTCCACCGGACGGCAACCGGATCGACCAAGCCTGTCTGCGCGGCGAGAGGGAAGGCTGCGTCGCCGACGCCTCCGCACCGGATGCCTGCACCTGGCGCGAGCCGTCGAACCTTGCCGCGGTCCGGCGCATCCAACAGACCGTCGCGGCGGAAGAAGGCTGGGCGTTCTGGGACTGGTCGCAGGCGATGGGCGGCGCCTGCAGCATGCATCGGTTCTTCGTGCGCGATCCGCCCTGGGCCTTTCCCGACCACGTGCACCTGAACAAGCTCGGTTACGCGGCAACCGCGGATGTACTGTTCTTCGACCTGATCGGCGAATACGAGCGGTGGAAGAAGAACCGCCCCGGCCGCTGACCCCCGCCCGGGCTTACGTTGTGGACAAATCTTCCCGACCCCACCGAAATCGAATAAGGGTCTGGTATTTCGACTCGGGCTCCATGGTTCGAGAAAAGGGAGGCGGGAATGGCGTTTCGAGATCTGCTGGTCTGCGTCGATCCGACCACGGCCGGCGAAATTCGCCTCAATCTTGCATTCAACCTCGCGCGTGCCGGCAAGGCGCATCTCGCTGCTGCCTATGGCCTGCCGTTGGAGCGCCACGCGCCGGCTGAACCCGGCCTCGCCGGCCTCCCGCCGATCCCGAGCGACGGATTGATCGGCGCCGTCGCCGAAGGGCTGAGCCGTGGCGGCTCGGCGACCTCGCACGAGCCTGGGGAGGCCGCGCTGGAGGAGGGTGTCGAGCTGCGCTTTCGCGCCGAGCTGGCGCAGCACGGCCTCGATGGCGAATGGCACCTTTACGACGCCGCGGACAAGGCGGTGGTGATCGAGTTGGCAAAATCGGCCGACCTGACGATCCTCGGCCAGCTCTCGCCCGATCTGTCGACAAGCGGCGCGCTGCCGCCGCAGGATATGGTCGTCGCCGCCGGCCGGCCGGTCCTCGTCGTCCCCTATGCCGGCAATTTCCAGAGCGCCGGCGAGCGGGTGCTCATCGCCTGGGACGGCACCCGCGAGGCGGCCCGGGCCTTGAACGATGCCTTGCCGCTCATCGCCGGCGCGAAAGCGGTTACCGTGATGTTCGTCGCGGCGCATCGGGCGGAGATCGAAAGGCACAAGGCCTCGCTCGAGCGGATCGTCGGCCATCTGCGGCACCACGGGATCGGGGCGAGGATCGAGGAAACCCTGCGCGGCGACATCGCGATTTCGGACATCCTGCTGTCCCGCGCCGCCGATCTTGCCGTCGACCTGATCGTCGCCGGCGCCTATCACCACTCGCAGCTGCGCGAGGCGCTGGTCGGCGGGGTCAGCCGGGATCTGTTGGAGCACATGACGGTTCCGGTTCTGTTGTCGCACTGAGCAGCGCCCCGATCCCGGCAACTCGCTGAGAAGCCACCATGCCGTCACGCCGCGCCGTGCTGATCTCCGCCCTGGCGGCGGCCGCGGTTCGCCCAGCCGCCCCGGCCCGTGCGCAGGCCGAGCCCGCCACGGTCCTTCGGCTGCAGCGCCGCACGATCGAGGTCAACGGCAAGCCCGCCTCGGTATTCGGCATCCTTCAGCCGGATGGCGCCCAGGGCCTCACGACCGAGATCGGCAAGAATTTTCGCGTCCGCGTCGAAAACCAGCTCGGCGAGCCGAGCCTGATACACTGGCACGGCTTGGCCCCGCCATGGCAGCAGGATGGCGTACCCGGCATCTCGGCACCGGCGATCCCGACCGGCGGCAGCGCCGAATACGACTTCCCGCTGCGCTACGGCGGCACCTTCTGGATGCACTCGCACCAGGGCTTGCAGGAGCAGCTGCTGCTCGACGCGCCGCTGATCATCCGCGACCGGCGCGACCGGCCCGGCGGACAGGAGGTCGTCGTGATGCTCGGCGATTTCAGCTTTACCCCGCCCGACGAAATCTTCGCTGCTTTAAAGAAGAAGCCCGCGATGCCCGAGACGGGCGCGGCGATGCCCGGGATGGCGGGCATGGGCAAGCCCGGCAAGGCCGCGGCGCCGGATTTGAACGATGTGACCTACGACGCGTTTCTGGCCAACGAGCGCACCCTCGCCGACCCCGAGGTCGTCAGGGTCGAGCCCGGCACGGAGGTGCTGCTGCGCCTGATCAACAGTTCCTCGATGAGCAATTTCCATGTCGATCTCGGCCGGCTCGACGGCGAGCTGATCGCGGTCGACGGCTCGATGGTGGCGCCGATCCGGGGCCGCCGTTTCCCGATCGCGGTGGCCCAGCGCCTCGATCTTCGGCTGCGCATCCCGCCTGGGCCGCGAGCCTACCCGGTGCTCGCCACGGTCGCGGGCGAGCGCAACCGCACCGGCATCGTGCTCGCCGCCGGCTCCGCCGCGGTTGTACGCCTCTCGGGGCAGGCCGACGCCCCGTCCCCGGCCCTGACCTTGGAGCTGGAGCGCGGCCTGCGCGCCGCCGAGCCGCTGAAGCCGCGCCAGGCGAACCGCGTCCATCAGATCGACTTGACCGGCGAGATGGCGGGGTATGTCTGGTCGCTCAATAATGTCGTATGGAGCAAAGAGACGCCGCCGCTGCCGGTCAAATCAGGCGAGCGGGTCGAGCTGGTCATGGTCAACCGGACCATGATGCCGCATCCGATGCACCTGCACGGGCATCGCTTCCAGATCGTCGAGATCGACGGCAGGCGTTTTTCGGGCGCGCTGCGCGACACGGTCCTGGTGCCGCCCGGCCGGCGCGTCGTCGCCGCCTTCGACGCCGACAACCCGGGGCTGTGGGCCTACCACTGCCATATGCTCTACCATATGGAAGCGGGCATGTTCGCGACGATCCGCTACGTCTGATGCATCATCCGGCGCGGGCCGAGCCGCACCCCGCGCCACCGGCAGCGCCGACAGGCAACACCACCGCAGGGCCGTCCTTGCGGCCACGGCGCTTGCCAGCCGCCCCCGGGTCACCTAATCGCTCGGACCGTGGCTGAGATCGCACCCGCGCGCGAGGAGGAAGAAAACACCGCCGATATCAGGCGGGCCGAGACCCGGCTGCGCGACAGCGAGCTTTTCCTGCTCGCGCTCGCGCTCGCCGCCGGCGTCGCCGCGGGCCTCGGCGTCATCGTGATGGACTGGCTGCTGGCGCTCATTCGCCTCTTCGCCTTTGGTGTCGTCGCCGACCGGGCATCTGAGCGACGCCGCCGCGCTGTCGCCGCTTCGCCTGCTGTCGATGCCGGTGCTGGGCGGCCTCCTGGTCGGCCTCACCTCCGCCATGCTGCGCCGCTGGCGCCCGCGCGAGGTCGTCGACGCGATCGAGGCGAACGCGCTCTTCGGCGGCCGGATGTCGGTCGGGGACAGCCTGGGGCTGGTCTGGGTGACCGTGCTCTCCGGCGGGTTCGGCGCCTCGGTCGGGCTCGAGGCGGCCTACACCCAGTTCGGCGCCGCGGTCGCCTCGCGAATCGGCCGCGGCACGGGCCTGCGCCGCGACGATGTCCGCACGCTGGTCGGCTGCGGCGCCGCCGGGGCGATCGCGGCGGCCTTTAACGCCCCTCTGACGGGCGCCTTCTATGCCTTCGAATTGATCATCGGCAGCTATACGCTGGGCGCGTTGGCGCCGGTCGGGGTGGCGGCGCTGACCGGCACGCTGGTGGTCCGCGCCTTCGGCGAGTCGAGCCCAATTTTCGTGGTCTGGCACGAAGTCACGATCTCGGCACCCGACTACCTCGCCTTTTTCGGCGTGGGCCTCGCCTCGGCCGGGCTCGGTATCGTGGTCATGAAGGGGGTGACCTCGACCGAGCGGCTGTTCCGCGCACGGGCGGTGCCGCGTTGGGCGCGCCCGGCGCTGGGCGGGGTCTTGATCGGGGTCATCGCGCTCCCTTTCCCGCAGATCCTCGGCAGCGGCCACGGCGGCATCCTGCGCGAGCTGCATGCAGGCTTCGATCTGCCGTTTCTCGCCGGCCTCATCCTCGCCAAGATCGTCGCCTCGGCGGTATCGATCGGCTCGGGCTTTCGCGGCGGGCTGTTCAGCACCTCGCTGTTTATCGGCGCGCTGTTCGGCAGCCTGATCGGCGCGGCGCTGGTGCGGCTCTGGCCCCATGTCGGCGTCGACCCGCTCGCCTACACGCTGGTCGGCATGGGGGCGGTCGCCGCCGCGATCGTCGGTGCGCCGATGACGATGATCATGATCGTCCTCGAGACGACGGGCGATTTCGCCGCGACCATCGGGGTCATGGTCGGGGTCGTCACCGCGGCGATCGCGGTGCGGCATTGGTTCGGCTACTCCTTCGCCACTTGGCGCTTTCATTTGCGCGGTCTGACGATCCAAAGCCCCGAGGATGTCGGTTGGATCAACGAGCTTTTGATTGGCCCGATGATGCGCCGCGACCCAGCGGTGATCGCCGCCGACCTGCCGCTCGGCGAGCTGCGCCGGCGGTTTCCGGCGGGCAGCACCAAGCAGGTCTTCGTCGTCGACGGCGAGGGCCGGCTCAGCGGCATCATCGATCCCGCCGAGGCGAGCGGGCGGTCGAGCGCGGGCGGGGCCGAGACCATCGGCAGCCTTGTCTCGGAGCCGGCCTCGTTCCTGCTGCCGGGGGACGACCTGCGCACCGCTCTCGACCGCTTCAGCCAGGCGGCGCAGGAGACGCTGCCGGTCATCGACAACACCGAGGGTCGTCGCATCTTGGGCTATCTGAGCGAAGCCTATGCGCTGCGCCGCTACGCCCACGAGCTTGAGCGCCACCGCGGCGCCCTTGCCGACGACGCCGGAATCTTCAGCCCGGCGGCAGGCGAGGCACCATCCCCCGGCGCCGAGCGACAAAATTAGTTGGCACAATTTCGCATGGCTGCGCTACAATGTGCGCAGCTTGACGTTAAGGTATAATTAAGGTTGGGGCCGACGGTAGGCACCGTCCCCATCCCCGAGGCCGAGGGAAATGAGCGTGTCGCACGATCCGGACCATGGTAGAGAATGCCGCGACGCGTTGCTGGCCCGCCCGGCCTACCGGCGCCAGGTCTCTCACGCAGATGTGACATGGCGGTTTTGGCCGCCGCGGTAAAGTGAACGAAAACTACCGACCAGCTATCGGCGACGGCGGCGAGCCCTCCGGCGTCGGATCAAGGAGCTTAGGATGGCCGATGTCGTAGCCCGCGATCTCCGCATACCGGCGGCTGGCCAGGGGCTGACCTTGAAGAAGTTCGCGCGCCGCAAGTCGACGATCGCGTTCTTCATGGCGTTGCCGTTGATCCTGATCGTCGCCTGCCTGGTGATCTACCCGGCGCTCTACTCGATCCACCTCGCCACCCTCAACAAGTCGATGCAGCATTTCGTCGGCTTGGGAAACTTTGCGTTCCTGTTCAGGCGCAACACGTTCTGGATGGTGGTCGAGCAGTCGCTGATGTTCGCGGTGACCGCGGTCATCTTCAAGGCGGTCGTCGGCTTTGTCGTCGCCCATTTCGTCCACAACCTGCCGTCCAAAGGCCAGCGCAAATGGCGGGGAATGCTACTGATCCCTTGGGTCATCCCGCCGGCGATGAGCACGCTCGCCTGGCTGTGGCTGTTCGACCCGTCCTACAGCGCCTTCAACTGGGTCTTCGCCCATCTCGGCATCCCGCAGGTGGCTTGGCTCGGCAATCCCTACTGGGCGCGGTTCTGCGTGATCCTGGTCAATGTTTGGGTCGGCTCGCCGTTCTTCATGATCATGTATCTGGCGGCGCTCAAATCGGTGCCCGAGCAACTGCACGAGGCGGCGGCGATCGACGGCGCGAATTGGCTACAGAAGATCTGGTACATCAACCTACCGATGATGGCTAACATCATCCAGATCACCGCTTTGTTTTCGCTTATCGTCACCTTCGCCAATTTCGACATCGTCAAGATCCTGACCAATGGCGGTCCGGTCGACCAAACTCACGTCTTTGCCACCTGGGCATTCACCTTGGCGATCTGGGGCAACGACATTCCGCTCGGCGCCTCGGTGTCGCTGTTCATGGCCCCGATCCTCGCGGTCGCGGCGTTCTTTATCCTGCGCAACGTGCGCCGCCGCGGCAACGAGGCATGACCATGACGACGGCAACGGCAGAAGCGGCGCGCGGCCGGATTGGACGCATCCGCTACGGGAGCATCTCGCGCGGCCGGCGCAGGGCGCTGTTCTGGTCGTATTTCTTCCTGATCGTGTTCGTGATCTTCTTTTTGACGCCGCCCATTTACATGCTGATCACGTCGCTCAAATCGAGCGCCGAGATCTCGGCCGCGACGAACCCGTGGTGGGTATATCACCCGACCCTGTCGAACTACATCGAGCTGTTGTCGCAGAACCAGTTCCTGATCTTCTTCCGCAACTCGGCCCTGGTGTCGGTCTGCGTCGTGTCGATCACGATGGTGGTCAGCATCTTCGCCGCCTTCGCCTTGGCGCGAATGCGGTTCTGGGGATCGGCGACGTTGGCGACCGGCGTGTTCCTGACCTACCTGATCCCGGAATCGTTGCTGTTCATCCCGCTCTTCAAGACCTTCGCCTTCATCCACGACAAGACCGGGATCGAGCTGATCAACCACTGGTGGGTGCTGATCATCCTCTATCCGACTTTGACGGTGCCGTTCGCCACCTGGCTGATGATCGGCTATTTCTCCAGCATCCCCAAGGAGCTTGACGAGGCGGCGCTGATCGACGGCGCCGGCTATATCCAGATGCTGACCCGCATCTTTATCCCGGTCGCGATCCCGGGGATCATCGCGGCGATGATCTTCACCTTCACCGTCTCATGGGCGAATTTCCTCTACCCGCTTGCGTTTACGACCTCGGCCGACCAGCTGGTGCTGCCGGTCGGCATCGTCACCACGTTGATCCGTGGTGACGTCTATGCGTGGGGGCAGATCATGACGGGCGCGTTGCTCGGCGCGGCGCCACCGTTGATCATCTATGCCTTCCTGATGGACTATTACATCTCCGGCCTGACCGCCGGCGCGACGAAAGGGTAACGAGCATGGCGCAGGTGGCGCTCCGCAACATCGTCAAGACCTTCGACAAGACCCCGGCGGTCCAGGGCATCGACCTCGACATCGCCGACCGCGAGTTCATCGTGCTGGTTGGCCCATCCGGGTGCGGCAAGAGCACGACCTTGCGCATGATCGCCGGGCTCGAGGAGGCGACCTCGGGCGAGATCTATATCGGCGACCAGCTGGTCAACGACGTGCCGCCAAAGGACCGGGACATCGCGATGGTGTTCCAGAACTACGCTCTCTACCCGCACATGACGGTGTTCGAGAACATGTCCTTCGGCCTGCGGCTGAAGAAGTTCCCAAAGCCCGAGATCAACGACCGCGTCCAGGCCGCCGCCCGCATTCTCGACATCACCGAGCTGTTGGGCCGCCGCCCGAAGCAGCTTTCGGGCGGGCAGCGCCAGCGCGTCGCAATGGGTCGGGCGATCGTCCGCAACCCCAAGGTCTTCCTGTTCGACGAGCCGCTCTCCAACCTCGACGCCAAATTGCGCGTGCAAATGCGCACCGAGATCAAGAAGATCCATCAGAAGGTCACGACGACGACGATCTACGTCACTCACGATCAGGTCGAGGCGATGACCCTCGCCGACCGCGTCGTCATCATGAACGCCGGACGGATCGACCAGATCGGCACCCCGCACGCGGTCTACCACACGCCGAAAACCCAGTTCGTCGCCGCCTTTATCGGTTCGCCGACGATGAATTTGCTGCCGTGCCGGCTGGTCCAGAACGGCAGCGGACTGACCGTTCGGCTTTCGGACTGGCTCTCGTTCCCGGTTCCGGCGTCGCACGAGGCGCGCTACCGCCCGCGCATCGGCAGCGAGCTGACCTTCGGCCTGCGCCCGGAGCACATCACCGAGGCGCGCGCCGAGACGAAGCCGGGTATGGCCGGGTTCGATGTGCGCCTCGACGTGGTCGAGCCGATGGGCATGGAGACGATGGTCTACTTCCTCGTCGACGGGACCGAGGTTTGCGGTCGCGTCGATCCGGCGGCCGCCGGCACCGCCGGCGAGTCGATGCACCTGATCGCCGACCTCAACCAGATGCACCTGATCGACCCTCGCACCGAGCAGGTGATCTGACCGCGCGATGGCTCTCGGCGGCAAGGTCGTCGCCGTCACCGGTGCGGCACGCGGCCTGGGACAGGAGTTTGCCAGGCACCTCTCTGCCGCGGGGGCAAATGTCGTCGTCGGCGACATCAATGACTGCGCTGCGACCCTCGATCTCGTCGCCGCAGCCGGCGGCAGGGGCGTCGCCGTTACCCTCGACGTCACCGACCCCGCCTCGGCGACGGCCATGGTCGAGGCTGGAGTGGAGGCGTTCGGCCGGCTCGACGGGCTGATCAACAACGCCGCGCTCTACGGCGCGCTGCATGGCGGCCGGTTCGACGCGATCGCCGAAGCGGAGTGGGACGCCTGCATGGCGGTCAACGTCAAGGGCATCTGGAATTGCTGCAAGGCGGCAGTTCCGGCGATGCGGCAGGCGGGCGGCGGCAGCATCGTCAACATCGCCTCGCTGGCGGCAACCTATGGCATGCCCTACGGCCTTCACTACACCGCCTCGAAGGCCGCGGTCATCGGCATCACCCGGGGTCTGGCGCGCGAACTCGGGCGCGACCGCATCCGGGTCAATGCGCTGGCGCCGAGCGCGGTGCTCACCGAGGGCACCAGCGAGTTCTTCGGCGATCGGCTCGACCGCGCCTTGCTGACGATCAAAGCCGGTCAGACGATCCAGCGCAACCTGGTGCCGGCCGACCTGACCGGCACGATGGCGTGGCTGTTGTCGGACGCGAGCGGCTTCGTCACCGGGCAGACCATCGCGGTCGACGGCGGCACCGTCATGTTGTGAGGCGGCATGTTGTGAGGCGGGGGGCGCTTCGGATGGATCTCTCGGGCAAGGCGGCTCTGATCACCGGCGCCGGCGGCGGGATCTGCCGCGCGATCGCGGTGGCCTTCGCCGAGGCCGGCGCATCGGTCGCCTGCGCCGACATCGATGCCGCGAGCGCCGGGGAGACCGCCCGGCTCGTCGGTGCGGCCGGCGGCAAAAGCATCGCGAAAAGTTGCAACGTCGCCGACCAGGCCGAGGTCGCCGCCGCCGCTGCGGCGGCACACGACGCGCTGGGGCGGCTCGACATCCTAGTCAGCGGCGCTGCACCGCACGATCCCGGGGGCACCGTCGTCGATACGCCGCTCGCCGAATGGCAGATGGTCGTCGACATCAACCTGACCGGGGCCTTCCTGCTTAGCAAGGCCACGATCCCCTATATGATCCAGGGCGGCGGCGGCTCGATCATCTTCATCGCCTCGCAGCTCGGCCGGGTCGGCAGCGCCGGGCGCGCCGCCTATTGCGCGACCAAGGGCGCGCTGATCCAGCTCGCCAAGGTGATCGCGATCGATCATGCGGCGCAGAACATCCGGGCAAACGCCCTTTCGCCCGGCGCGGTCGAAACCCAACGGACGCTGAAACGCTACGGTTCCTTTGCCGAAGCGCGCGAAAAGCTGGGCGTCAAGCACTTGACCCAGCGGTTGGGCCGGCCGGAAGAGCTGGCCCAGGCGGCGGTGTTTCTCGCCAGCGACGCGGCGAGCTTCGTCACCGGCAGCGACCTCCTGGTCGACGGCGGTTATACCGCGATCTGAGCTTGCATCGCCCCCAATCGGTGATTGCGTCGATCTCGCCGCCGTTATCAAAGAAGAGGGATCGGACGCGGCCGCAACGTTGCTCTTAGCAGAACCGCTGGCGGCAGCGGCCCTTAGGTGCGTGAGGGCCGCCCGCCGCCTTATTGACGCAAAGCCGGGCGCGCCTTACCTAGAGCCCTACTCCGATGGCTCTGCTTCCGATCATCACCGCTCCCGATCCGCGGCTCAAGATCAAGGCCCGCCCGGTCCCGGCGGTCGACGCCAGGGTCAGGCGCCTGCTGGACGACATGCTGGAGACGATGTACCACGCGATCGGCATCGGCCTCGCCGGGCCGCAGGTCGGGGCGTCAAGCCGTGTTATCGTTATCGATGTCGCGCGCGACGGCGAGAAGCCGCAGCCCCTGAAGCTCGCCAATCCGGAGATCCTGTGGCATTCGCCGGAGCTGGCGACCCAGAACGAGGGTTGCCTGTCGCTGCCAGAGCACTATGCCGATGTGACTCGGCCGGCCGAGATCCGCCTGCGCTACCTCGATTACGAGAACGAGATCCGCGAGATGCACGCCAGGGGGCTTCTCGCTACCTGCCTGCAGCATGAGATCGAGCATCTCGACGGCGTGCTCTTTGTCGACCACCTCTCCCTGGTGAAGCGGGGGATCATTCTGCGCAAGCTCGCCAAGGCAAAGCGCAGCCGGGTTCCCGCCGCCGCCTGACACCGGCCGCAACAGCGTGCTCAACCTCGTCTTTATGGGCACGCCGGTATTCGCCGCGACGATCCTCGACGGATTGATCGAAGCCGGATACCCGGTCCTCGCCGTCTATACCCAGCCGCCGCGCCCGGCCGGCCGCGGCCATCGGCTGCAGCCCTCGCCAACCCAATTGCTGGCCGAGCGGCATGGCATCGAGGCTCGCTCTCCCGCGAGTCTGCGGATTGCCGAAGTGCAGACCGCGTTCGCCGCGCTCGGCGCCGATGCCGCGGTCGTCGCCGCCTATGGGCTGATCCTGCCGCCGGCGGTGCTGGCGGCGCCGCGGCTCGGCTGCCTCAACGTGCACGCCTCGCTGCTGCCGCGCTGGCGCGGCGCGGCGCCGATCCAGCGCGCCGTGCTCGCCGGCGACCGCGAGACCGGGATCACGATCATGCAGATGGACGAAGGGCTCGATACCGGGCCGATTCTGATGCAGCAAAGGATGCCGATCCAGCCCCGAGCAACCGCTTCCGGCCTGTCCGCGGAGCTGGCTTTTTTGGGCGCCCGGATGATCGTGGCGGCCCTCGACGGAGCCGCCCACGGCACCCTGACGCCGCGGCCGCAGCCGCATGAGGGCGTCAGCTATGCGCACAAGCTCCGCCGCGAGGAAGGCCGGCTCGACTGGCAGCTGCCGGCGGCCGATTTGGAGCGGCGAGTGCGGGCGTTCGATCCTTGGCCTGGTGCTTTCTTCGAGATTGGGGGCGCGCGGGTCAGGGTCATCGCCGCGGCCGTGTTGCCGGGTGGTCGGGGGCAAAAGCCGGGAATCGTGATCGACGACTGCCTGTCGGTCGCCTGCGGCGAGGGTGTGCTGCAGCCGCTGCGGCTGCAGCGGCCGGGGCGGGCGGCGCTCGACGCGCCCGCCTTTCTGCGCGGTTTTCCGATCCCGGCCGGGACGGTGCTGCCATGCCCCGCTACCGGCTGACGCTCGAATACGACGGGACCGGGCTCTGCGGCTGGCAGCGGCAGGCAAACGGGCTCTCGGTGCAGGAGGCGCTCGAAACCGCAATCGAGCGGTTCTGCGGCGAGCGGGTCAGCGTGCACGGCGCCGGACGCACCGATGCCGGCGTGCATGCGTTGCGCCAGTGCGCGCATGTCGATCTCGCCCGGCCGACTTCGTCCGAAGTGCTGCGCAGCGCCGTCAACCATCATCTGCGTCCGGCCGCGATCAGCGTTATTTCTGCCGAGCCCGCCCCGGACGGGTTCGACGCGCGGCTCTCGGCCACGGCCCGGATCTATCTCTACCGGATTTTGAACCGGCGGGCGCCGCCGGCGCTCGAGCGTGGCCGGGTGTGGCACGTTTCCCCGCCGCTCGATGTCGCGGCGATGGCCGAAGGCGCCCGCCATCTCGTCGGCCATCACGATTTTTCGACCTTTCGCGACTCGCTGTGCCAGGCGAAATCGCCGGTAAAGACACTCGACGCGCTCGACCTCGGTCAGGCGGGCGAGGAGATCCATATCGAGGCGCGGGCGCGCTCGTTTCTGCACCATCAGGTGCGCAATATGGCCGGCACCTTGAAGCTCGTCGGGCTCGGCCGCTGGCGGCCCGACGACGTGGCCCGGGCGCTCGCCGCCCGCGACCGCCGCGCCGGCGGCCCGACCGCACCTGCCCAAGGCCTCTGCCTCGTCGAGGTGCGCTACCTCCCGATCTTTTCCGCCGCCGTATCTTCCTCCTGTTGATCAGGCGCGGATCAGGCCCGGCATCCCGGCCCGAGCCTCCCGCCCGAATTGCGTCGGCATCCCGGCAAGGCGTATCGTCGACGGCGAGATGAGCGCCTCCCGCCGCTTTCAGACCATGGTGCCGGCGCGCGACGGCATCCGGCTCAACACTTTCGTCTTTCTGCCGGAAGGCGGCGGGCCGCGGTGGCCCGTCCTCCTGCACCGCACACCCTACGGCATCGCCGCCGCCGACTCGCGCGATAAGACCGACTGCAACAAAGCTTGGTTGCCGAGCGCGGCCGAGCCGATGCGCGGCTCGATCCTGCGCGGCTGGCAAGCGATCGTGGCCCATGGCTACGCTGCCGTCTATCAGGACACGCGCGGCCGGCACGGTTCCGAGGGCGAGGATCGGGTCTATGCCGACGATGCCGCTGACGGCCACGACACGCTCGAATGGATCGCCGCCCAGCCGTGGAGCAACGGGGTCATCGGCATGTCGGGCTCGTCGGCCGGCGCCACCACGACCTTTGCCGCCGCCTCGACCCGGCACCCGAGCCTGCGCGCCTTTTTCGCGCAGGCGGGCGGCTCCAGCATTTATGACGACGTGGTCTATGAGGGCCAGGGCATCGAGATGGAGCGGCTGTGGCTGTGGGTGGCGCGCAACATCCCCGGCCTCTCGCGCTCGCATCGCGAGGCGGTGATGCGGCGTTTCGGGGTTGGCGAGGCCGCGCTCGAGGCTTCCGCCGCTTCGGCCGCTTCGCGCTATGCCCGGCTCGACGCCGCGCGGCACACGGACCCGCCCTTTGTCGGCTCCGAGGACTGGCTGCGCCTGCCGCTGGCGGGCTATCCCGATTTTGCGCTGTGGCAGCCCTTTCTCGACGACATCGTCACCCACCCGGCGCCCGACGCGTTCCGGGCGGCCCATGATTTCCGCCGTACGATCGACATTCCCGGCTTTCATGTGACGAGCTGGTTCGACATTTTTCAGACGAGCGTCATCGCCGCCTTCAACGATATTCAGGCGCGCACCGGGACGCAGAAGCTGTGGATCGGCCCGAACGAGCACTACTTCGTCTATGCGAGCAATTTCTGGCCGCGCGACCCTTATTTCGAATGGTTCGATTATTGGCTGAAAGGGAAGCCGACCGGGCTCATCGACGAGCCGGCGGTCTATTATTCGCCGCGCGCCTGGGTCGAGCACCGCGACGGCTACACCGCCGACGACTGGCGCCGGGCGGAGCGCTGGCCGCCGCCGGGCACCAGGCCGCGGCGGCTGTATTTGTGCGGCGACGGCAGCCTCGACGAGGCAACACCGGATGGGGCGCCGCGCACCTTTCGCTACGACCCGCGCCGGCCGATCCCGACCCTGGGCGGGCGCAACATGACGATCGACGCCGGCCCGTGTGACCAGCGCCCGGCCCAGACCTTGCCCGATTACGGATTGGTTTATCGCAGCGAGGTATTGACGGAGGATCTGACGATCGCCGGCAATGTGCGCCTCACCTTGCATGTCGAATCCGACTGCCCCGACACCGATTTTGTGGCCAAGCTGATCGAGCTGATGCCGGATGGGCGCGCAATGCTGCTGATGGACGGCATCCAACGCGCGATGTACCGCGGCCCGTCGGCAGAGCCCCGGCCTCTGACGCCGGGCCGGGTCGAGCGGCTGACGATCGGCCTCGGCGACATCCACCACACGTTCGGCGCCGGCAGCCGGATCGAGGTCGACGTGACCAGCAGCAACTTCCCGCGACGCGCCCGCAACACCAACAGCGGCCATCCGGTGCTGGCGCGGGACGGCGACGCCGACATCCGCGTCGCCCGCAACACGGTGCACCACGCCGCCGCGACGCCGTCCTTTGTCGAGCTGCCGGTACTTGGGCCCGTCAATCCGACGTAGCATGAGCTGGCATGGGTGAGAGGGATCGCAGCATGAGCGAATGTCGCGTCGTCGGCGTCTACGACTATCCGGTAAAAGGGGCCGCCGGCAGGGCGCAGGGCCGGCTCGACATCGATCCGGCGATCGGGGTGGTCGGCGACCGTCGCCATGCCTTCAAGAAGGATGCGGGCACGCCCGATCGATGGGCCTCGAAAGCCGCCTTTTATGTCGGCATGAACACCGCGCTGATGGTGGCCCAGACGCCCGCCTTCGTCAAAGACGAGGACGGCAACGACGAGCTCGATCCGCGGTGGCTTGCGGCGGTGGCAAGACGGCTCGGCGTCGAGCGCCTGGATGTGCTGGATGCGCATGGCGCGTTCAGCCTCGCCGATCGGCCGCGCCAATATGTCTCGATCGTCAACCTCGCCTCGGTGCGGGCGCTGGGCCGGCATGTCGGCGCCGCAATCGATCCGGCGCGGTTTCGCATGAACGTCTGGATCGACGGTCTCGAACCGTTCGCCGAGCTCGACTGGGTCGAGGGACATCCGGGGACGCGCGACATTCAAATCGGCGGCATGCGGCTGCGCGTCGATGAAGCCTGTGTTCGCTGCAAGGCGATCGAGGCCAATCCGCAGACCGGCGAGTATGACCTCGAGCTGCAACAAGCCCTCGACGATTTGATGCAACGCCGCGGTTATCCCGGCGCGCCGCACAACAAGTCGCCGAAGGTCATGGGTGTCCTCGCCAAACCATATTCGTGCGGCATTATTCGACCTCTCGACGAGGTTCGATCGTGAGCTGGCAGCCGTCGGAGGAGCCGGTTCTGGGCGATGTGAGCTCCTGCCCAGCGCTGGAGGCGGTGATCGAGCCGCGGGCGCGCGACCTCGGCGGGTTCGAGGTGCGCCGCACCTTGCCGCATCGCGACCGGCGGACGGTGGGGCCGTTCGTGTTCTTCGACCATCTGGGGCCGGTGCGTTTTGCCGCGGGCCGCGGCATGGATGTCCGCCCCCACCCGCATATCGGGCTCGCCACCGTCACCTACCTGTTCGAGGGCTGCGTGCTGCATCGCGACAGCCTCGGCAATGTCCAGGAGATCCTGCCCGGCGCCCTGAACCTGATGACCGCGGGCCGCGGCATCGCCCATTCCGAGCGCACGCCGCCGCAGCTGCGCCCGGCCGGCCCTGAATTGTTCGGAGTGCAGAGCTGGGTGGCGCTGCCGCGCGAGCACGAGGAGACCGCACCGTCGTTTCAGCATTTTGACGCCGACCGGCTGCCGGTCGTCGAGGACCGGGGCCTGCGGGCGCGGGTCATCGCCGGGTCGGCCTTGGGCGCTGCCTCCCCGGTCGATCGGCTCTCCGACTGGTTCTATGTCGATTTGGCGCTCGATGCCGGGGCGAGCGCCCCGCTCGACGCCGATCACGAGGAGCGCGCGGTCTACATTGTCGACGGCGAGATCGAGATCGCCGGCGAGCGGTTCTCCGGGCCGCGCCTGCTGGTGTTCCGGCCGGGCGAACGCATCGCCGTGACGGCGGCGCGTAAGTCGCGGCTGATGCTGCTCGGCGGCGCACGATTGGACGGCCCCCGCCATATCTGGTGGAACTTTGTGTCGTCGAGCGAGGCGCGCATCGAGCAAGCCAAGGAGGATTGGCAGGCGGGGCGCTTCGACCCCGTCCCGGAAGAGAGCGAGTTCATCCCGTTGCCGGAATGAACCCGCCGCCCCCGGCCGCTCAGAAGCGGCCGGCCCGGTAATCGGCGAAGGCCTGCTGCAGCTGGGCCTCGGTGTTCATGACAAAGGGCCCGTATTTGGCGATCGGCTCGTGCAGCGGCCGGCCGGCCACGAGAATGAGCCGGGCAGCCTCCGGCCCGTCGGCGGCGATGCCGATCACGTCGCCCGGCCCGAGCACCGCCAACTCGCCGCGGCGAACCGTCTCGGCACCGACCCGGGCCGCGCCGTCGAACACGTAGGCAAAGGCCGTGTAGTCGGCTGGCAGACCGTGGAGAAAGGTTGCGCCGGCCGGGAGGCTGATGTCGAGATAGGTCGGGTCGGTCGCCACCCCCGTGACCGGCCCGCGCCGCCCGCCGACCTCGCCGGCGATAATTTTGACGCGGACACCGCCCTCGAGCTCGACGGTCGGGATCGCCTCGGGCTCGATGTCCTGATAGCGGGGTGCAGTCATCTTGTCGGCCGCCGGCAGGTTGACCCAAAGCTGAAAGCCCCACAGAAGCCCGTTCTCCTGCTCTGGCATCTCGGAATGGACGATGCCGCGCCCAGCCGTCATCCACTGCACGCTGCCCGGGCGCAACAAGCCGACATTGCCGTGGTTGTCGCCGTGCCGCATCCGGCCGGCGAGCATGTAGGTGACGGTCTCGAAGCCGCGGTGCGGGTGGTCCGGGAAGCCCGCCACATAGTCCGCGGCGTCGTCCGAACGGAATTCGTCAAGCAGCAGGAACGGGTCGAGATCGGGCAGCCCCGGCTTGCCGATGATCCGGTTGAGGCGAACCCCGGCGCCGTCGCTGGCCGGCGTCCCGCGCCCGATGCGCTCAACCGCCCTGACGGTCGGCTGAGCGGGCACGCGCGTCGCAGTATTGTCGGTCATTGCTGATCCTTTGAGGAAGGAGCTTGATGATGATATCGGTTCGCATCTACCCGGATTGAACCCATTCCAAAGAGGGGCTGCGTTGCATGACTATCCGCGTCGGCATCGGCGGCTGGGTGTTTGCGCCGTGGCGCGGGGCCTTCTATCCGCCGGGCCTGAAGCACGCCGAAGAGCTCGGCTTTGCCAGCCGGCATGTCACCGCGATCGAGATCAACGGCACCTTCTACGGCTTGCAGAAGCCGGCGAGCTACCGCCGCTGGCACGACGAGACGCCCGAGGATTTCGTCTTTTCGCTGAAGGGGCCGCGGTTTGTGACCCACCGGCGCGACCTCGGCACGATGGGGCCGGCGCTCGACCGCTTCTTCGCCAGCGGGCTATCGGAGCTGGGCGGCAAGCTCGGCCCGATCCTGTGGCAATTCCCGCCGCGGGCGGCGATCGACGAGGACGCCTTTGCCGCCTTCCTGGAGCTGCTGCCGCGCGAGATCGACGGAAGGGCGCTGCGGCACGTCGTCGAGATCCGCGCCCGCGACGGGGTTCCCGCAGCACTCCTCGACCTGCTGCGCCGGCATCGGGTGACCTTGGCGATGGTCGACGACGACAATTTCCCGAACCGCGAAATCACCGGCGATTTCATCTATGCCCGGCTGCGGCGTTGCGCCGCCGACGAGCCTTCGGGCTACCCGCCCCACGCGCTCGATGCCTGGGCCCGGAATTTTCGCGAGCTGTCGGCGCAGGGTACGCGCGACTGCTTCGTCTATTTCATCAACGGCGCCAAGGTGCGCGCTCCGGCCGCCGCACAGGCGCTGCTGCAGCGGCTGGCAAAAGCCGCATGACGAACGCTCAGTCGGGGAAGCCGCCATAGGTTACGCGCACGGAGCTGTCGCTGGTGCGCTGCGGCATCGAGATGAAGGCATAGGTCTGGGTCGAGCTCCGCGCGATGACGACCAGATCCTTCAGTCCGCCCAATGCGCTGATGATGTCGTCGACTATCCCCTCGGCGAAATAGGCGTCCGACTGGTCCGGCTGTAGCGTTCGGAACGGCAGTACCGCCAGCGACGGGCGATATTCGACGGGAGTCTCAGCCGGACCGACATCCTGGGTCCCGATACTCGGTTGCCCGGCTGTCGTACATCCGGATAAACCGCGCGCCCCGCAGAACCTGCCCAGTGCCGACGACCCAAGGCCAGCTCGGTGTCGTCGGGTTGGCCTCGGCGGCGTAGCAGTGCAGCAGCTCGGTGCTGCCGTAATCGGCCAGATCATAAGGCATCTGGGTACCGAGATGAGTAGGCCGCTCCATGATCCATTCGGCGGTCGCCCCGGAGATCGTGTATCGATGCCGGTGTCCGCCGTCGAGAGTCACGGTCGGCGCTCGGATGCGGAAATGCGCCAGCAGGTTGGTCCTCAGGTTCTTGACATAGACGGCCGCCACGCTTGGCTCCCACACCCTGACCATGCAGGCCACCTGATCGCCTGGCCGCACCGGCACGCTGTCGATACGCAGAGGTGTTATGTCCTGAATGTCATCGGGTGCGTCCTTCGCCCACCATTGCACCCAGGCATAGGTCTCGACCGCCGTCGAACCGTTTTCGGCCACAGTGATCGCCTGCCAAGTGCCGATCTGCGGCAGCGAGGAATCGAGGTACCGCCGTTGACCGTCCAACCCGACCCAAGTGGAGCAGGCATACACCGTGCTTTCGCCCGACGCCGGTTCCGCGCCGAGAGGCGGCGAAGGTCTCGGCACCATCCATCGCCCGGATACCTGCACCAGAACCTTGTCGCTGTTCGCTTCGATATACGCTCCACACCAGTTGCGGCTGGTCTCGTATCGGCTGTCCGGGGAGATGAAGTTGCCGCCCCGCTCGGCGTCTGCCTGACCAGCGGTGCGAATTAGTCGGGGATTATGCTGACCAGCGCCCGAACAAAGATCGGACGCGGCACAAAAAAGCTGCGCCAGACGCTAAACAGCTGAGGCTCTGCTCTGGTCGCTGGGCGCGGCGGCAGGCCGTAGTGATGGAGCTGATCCGGCGCCGCGGTCAGAAGATCCAAATCTTCCGGCGGGATCGGGAAATCCTCGACGCGATCGAAAAGAGGAATGGCGCGTTCGTCTGACATGACCGGCTCCCAGGCCCTACTGGTATGCCGGATTGTCCGTGTCCCATTCCGCTTGCGCCGCATCGACGGCGAGCCGGTACCACGTCTTGCGCGCGTTCGGCTGGCCGTTGACGGGCGGCAGCGGCGCTTGCAGCTTTGGCAGGATAGCGGCCGCGAGATCCACCCCGCCCTGGTGTCGCTGGGATAGTGCAGCCCGGCGATCTCCCGGTTGCGCGAGATGCGATCGGCGAGGGCCGTCAGGTCATCCACCATCGGATCGTGCTGTGGCAGGCCTTCAAAGACATCGCCCATGCACAGCGCCATCAGATGCGACTGGGTCGAATGGCCGCTGGGAAATGACGCGTGGCCGGGCACGACGATCGGCGGCAGGAGCGCCGGACAGAGCTGCGATGCCCGGGGCCGATGATACTTTCCCTTGTAATACATCGAGGTGAACAGCGCGACGAGGCTGGCGATGTTCAACACGCGAAACGTCGCTGGATAGGAGGTCGGCCGCGTGGTCATCAGGTTCATGAAATAGCTGATGAACTCGTCTGCCTGGCCCAAAATCTCGCCGAGAGCGTCGGCGCGTTCGTCTTGCGCCGCCGTAACAAGCTCGTTGAGCTCAGCTTGAACAACGAGCTGAGCTTGCGACGAGGTCCAGTCCACCGGCGGGCCTGCCCAAGGCGGCAGTATATTGAAGCTCGCCCAGTCGGTGCCGACAAAATCCGTCAACGCCAACCAAGCGTACCAGTTGGCAGCCCAGTTGCGAAGCGGAAACGAGGGGACGTTGATCCGCTGCGTGGAAATTCGCACGCCATTGTCGTCGAGAGTCGTGACAAAGGGCAGATCCACACGGTCGGCGAAAAACCAGCCGCCGCTGGAACTGGACGCGTTGCCGGCATTTCCGGCGTTGCCCTCGTTGCCCTCGTTGCCTTCAAAGCTCGGGCCCATGCTGTACCTCCCTGGTGTGCGTTCATTTACATAGACTAATCCGGCTGTTCACTCTGACAAGCCCGCCAATCCCAATCTCTCGGCGAAAACATCGCGAACCTCGCCTCGCAGCGGCGTCCGTGCGCGGAAGGCCGACAAGCGGAACCCGGGGGCGAGCTGCAGCAGACGGCCTGCGGCCTGGCGTGCTTCGTCCGATTGCCCGATAGCGGCGAGGCTCGTGATCAGGCAGCGCAGGTTGGCGGCGTTGGCGCTGTTGTGGGCATCGGACATGCGTGCCCACGCCACAGCGTCCCCGTAACGTCCGGCGAGATAGTAGGCCTGCGACAGAAAATGCTCGAACCAGAAGGCGTCCGGGCCGAGGGGAGAAAGCCGAACGGCCTTTTCGGCGCGCGCGACGGCCTCCGGATAGTCGCCGAGATAGCCGCGGGTGAGGCTGCTGTAGCCCCAGGCGACAGCGCAGCTCGGACCCACCGCCATCGCCCGGTCGAGGTAATCCGTAGCGATGCCGTAGTCCTTCAGCAAATAGGCCTGGATATGCCCATAGATCGCCAGAGCCACCGGGTCGCTGCGGTCCCGCTCGATCGCCTGCCTCGCGGCGGCGGCCGCCATGGTTCTGTCCGCGATCTCGTCCACCGACCAGCCTTGCGCCACACATCTCAAACGGAGCGAGGCCATGCGGGAGTAGGCCGGCGCGTAGTCGGGATCGATCGCTATGGCCTGCTCCAGCAGCTCGCGCGCCCGCTCGATCGATCGGCGTTCCATCCGGCTGAGCTGGCCGAGCGCCTGCAAAGTGAGATCGTAGGCGGTCATGCTGGCCGGGTGCTTGCGCAGCGCGCGGGTCAGCTCGAGCTCGCGCAGATGCGGCGCTACCGCTGTTGCAACCCGTATGGCGATCCGGTCCTGCAAATCGAACAGCTCGGAAAGCTCGCCGTCAAAGCGATTGGCCCAAATCATCGCTCCGGATTGCGCCTCGCTCAACTCGACGGCGATCCGCAGCAGATTGCCCGACCGGCGGACACTGCCATGCACTACATATCGCACATCGAGGTCGTGACCGACGCGGCGCAGGTCGAGCGGCGCGCCGGCATAGGTCTGGGTCGAGCTCCGCGCGATGACGACCAGATCCTTTAACCCGCCCAAGGCGCTGATGATGTCGTCGACCATCCCCTCGGCGAAATAGGCGTCCGACTGGTCCGGCTGCAGCGTTCGGAACGGCAACACCGCGAGCGATGGGCGATACTCGACAGCGGTCAAAGCCGGGCCGGCATCCGGGATTCCGACCCCGGTCTGCCGCGGCAATGACGGCATGCCTACCCATGAGCTGCAGCTCGCCGCCCCGATCCCGTAGACGCCCACCGGGTCCCTGATGTTCTTCAGGCGCTGCTCGCCGAGAAATTCGTAGCCGGTGGTGACGACCCGCCTCACCTGCTCGAAGACGGCGTTTGACAGACAGATGCCGCCGGGCTCGGCGATTTGCTCGAGCCGGGCGGCGATGTTGACGGCGGTGCCGCCGGTCCGCCCCTGCTGCAGCACGATCTCGCCGGAATTGATGCCGATGCGGAACACGATCTGCTGATCGGGAGGAAGCTCGGCGTTGCGCCTGCCGCCTTCCGCCTGAATGCGCAGGCTGCATTTCAACGCCTCGACGGCACTGGGAAACTCGGCCATCAGGCCGTCGCCGGCAAAGCTGAAGACGCGGCCGTGGGAGTTCTCGATCTCGTCGCGAAATCGTTCGAGCTCGGCGCCGACCCGGTTGTGCGTGTCCTCTTCGTTGCGCTCCATCAGGGCGCTGTAAGCGGTGATGTCCGCGCCTAAGATCGCGGCCAGCCGGCGCTCAATTCGCGGTCGCCGGCTCCGAACGAGGGAACCCCGGGCTGTAGTCGCTCAGGACCATCGCCACCCCAGCGTCCGGTCGCCGCAGCGGGCGGTGCCGTCCGTTGTTTTCTTGCGGAAACCTGACAAAATGAGGCCGCTGATCGGACTCTATTGGCAGCACCATAGACCCCGCCCCCGAAAAGGAGCAACGCTCGATCCGCGGCATGCGGACCAGGGGGACTATCACCAGCTTTTCCCCAAGCCAGTGTGAGGTAAATCACCCTCAGCCGAAAAATGCGCCGCCCCCGGTTGATGCGCCGCGCCAGGGCAGCGTATCGTTGCGGCGATGAGCGTCTTTCGCTTCGATCCGATCGAATTGCCGCCCGAGTGCGAGGCGCTGCGGGGCGAGGTGCGCGGGTTCATCGCGGGCGAGCTGGCGGCCGGGCTGTGGGTCCCGAACAGCGATTTTCTCGTCCATCGCTCGGCGGATTTCAGCCGGCGGCTCGGCACGCGCGGCTGGATCGGCATGACCTGGCCCCGGCAGCTATGGCGGCGGCGGGCGCAGCATGCTCGAACGCTATGTGGTGACCGAGGAATTGCTGGCGGCCGGCGCCCCGGTCGGCGCGCACTGGATCGCCGACCGGCAGAGCGCGCCGCTGCTGCTGCGCTACGGCACCGAGGAGCAGCGGCAGGAATTTCTGCCGGGGATCGCGCGCGGCGAAATCTATTTCTGCATCGGCATGAGCGAGCCCGATACCGGTTCGGATCTGGCCTCGGTCCGCACCCGCGCGGTCGCGGTCGAGGGCGGCTGGGAGGTCACCGGCACCAAGGTGTGGACGAGCTACGCCCATGAATCGCATTTCGCGATCACGCTGGTGCGCACCGCGGCGGCCGAGGCCGACCGTCATGCCGGGTTGAGCCAGCTGGTCCTCGATTTGCACGCGCCGGGCGTGACGATCCGGCCGATCATCAACCTCGCCGGCGACCACGATTTCAACGAGGTGGTCATCGACCGCGTGTTCGTCCCGGCGGGCCGGCTGGTGGGCCGGGAAGGCGACGGCTGGCGTCAGGTGACGAGCGAGTTGGCGTTCGAGCGCAGCGGGCTCGAGCGCTTCATCAGCTCGTTTCAGGTGCTGGTCGAGCTGATCCGCCGCGCCGGCGCCGATGCCGAGCCCGAGATCGCCCGCGCCATTGGGCGAATGACCGCGCATCTGTGGACCCTGCGGCGGATGTCGCTGTCGGTCGCCGGCATGCTGCAGGCGGGCGAGACCCCCAACCTCGAAGCCGCCCTCGTCAAGGATCTCGGCAATGCCTTCGAGCGCGAAATCCCCGAGCTCGTGCGCCTCTTAGCGCCGGACCGCCGCCGCGCCGCCAACGACCGCTTTGAGGAGGTATTGGCCGAGGCGGTATTGCACGCGCCGTCCTGGACCCTGCGCGGCGGCACCCGCGAGATCCTGCGCGGCATCATCGCCCGCGGCCTCGGGCTGCGCTGAGACGGGGCACGCGATGGCGGATACGATCCTCTACGACAGCGCGATGCGGCTCTTCGGCGACCTCGCCACCGCGAAGGTCCTGGCCGCCGCCGAGGGTGGGGAATGGCCCGAGGCGCTGTGGCAGGCGGTCGAGGCGGCGGGCTATGGCGATGTTCTCGCCGACGGGCCGTCCGGCATGGTCGAGGCGGTCACGATCCTGCGCGCCGCCGGCCACCATGCCGCCCCGATCCCGCTGCCCGAAACCATGCTCGCCCGCTGGCTGTGCGCCGCCTGCGGCGTCAGGGCGCCGGCGGGCATATCGACGGTCGCCCCGGTCGAGCCCGAAGATCGGCTGACCTTCGACGGCAACACAATCTCGGGGCGGGCGCGCCATGTCCCGTGGGGACGGCTTGCCGCCGCGGTCGTGCTGGTCGCGGACAACGCTATCGTTGTCGGCGGCGCAAGCTTCCTGCCCGGAAAGAACCTTGCCGGCGAGCCGCGCGACCATTTTGCCGCGGTCGGGACAGGGCTGAGCGACAATCCCCTGCCGGCCGGGGTCGACCGCCGGACGGTGCATCGGTTCGGCGCCTTGCTCCGGGCCGCGCAAATGGCGGGAGCGATGGAGGCAGCATTGGATCTATCGGTCCGGTATGCCAACGACCGGGTCCAATTCGGCCGTCCGATCGGGAAGTTCCAGGCGATCCAGCAGCAATTGGCACTGCTCGCCGAAGAGGTCGCCGCGGCACTGGTCGCGGTCGAGAGCGCCGCCGCGGCGGTCGCCGCCGGGCATCCCTCGACCGCCCTCGCCCTCGCCGCAGCCAAGATCCGCGCCGGCGAGGCCGCCGGGAAGGTCGCCGAGGTCGCTCACCAGGTCCATGGCGCCATCGGCTTCACCCACGAGCACAGCCTGCATCGGCTGACCCGGCGACTGTGGTCGTGGCGCGACGAGTTCGGCAATGAAAGCTACTGGTCGCTGGCGCTCGGCCGGGAGGTGGCGGCGGCGGGCGCGGAGGCATTGTGGCCGACGATCACCGCTCCTTGACGGGTCAGACGACCTCGAAGTCCGAGAGGCGCATCGAGAAGCTTACGCCCGCCGGCATCAGCGCCGGATCGAGCGTCTTGCCGACGATGTTGAGCTTGTCCGGCAAAAATCGGTGCGGGATTCTGATGAGCGGCAGGAAGCCGCGCCGGCGGCTGTCCACATACAACAGCACGTTGACGCAAGGATGGCGGCCTTTAAGGTAATGCGCGAGCTTGATCCATTCCGATAGGGCGAGCGGGGCGGCCTCCATGATAAAGCAGGCATATCGCTCGCCGTATCGCATGACCCGATAAATCACGAACTTCCGACCCATTACGGCGCAGCGATAGGCGGGCGCGCCGTAGCGGCGGCGAAAGAATTCGGCGTCGCGCGGGCGGCCGGCATCGCTCGTCGACGGCGGCCCCGGCGGCAACAAATGTTCGATTTCTGTCAATGAAGCCGCAGCAAAGTGACCGCCGCCCGCGGACACCAGCGCGATCACTGACAGCCAGGGGAGGTCCAGCCAGGCCAGGCGGCGGTCGATCGCCCGAAAGAGCCGCAGCGGCAACGCATATGCGTTCAAATTTCCGATATCGCCGAGGCCGAGCAATTTCTTCAGGTAGAGATAGGAATTTTGGTTCGGCTTGGTAAAGATAAAGATACATTGCTTCCTGAGCAGTTCATCGGTAAGCAGATTGTGGAGGCGGGTCAGCGTCAGAAAGTTCTTTCTGTAATCGTCGTCGATCATCCCGTCGACGGTCAGGCCGAAGGTCAGGCATTGCCCCTGCCAGACATAGCGAACCTCGATCGCGCCGACCGAACCGACGATGCCGCGATCCTCGTCGACCATCAGGGCGAAATAGCTGACATCGCCGAATTGCCTCGTGAATTTGTAATAAAATTCATCGACGGTCAGGTTCTTGTCGAAGGTCTTGTTGAACAGCGTGATATATTGCTGCACCTCCAAGGCCGACATTTGGCCGGCTGGGCGGACGAGATACTGCATTGCTCCCGAACTGTCGAACAGCGGGCCTCAGGGACGGTCGAGCCCGGCGATCAGTCCCAGCAGATCCCGGAGTGTCGTGACGTCCCCAATGGTCGGGTCGATCTCGAACACCGGCAGCCCGGTCTCCCGCTCGATGGCCATCATAATCGCGATCACGCCGAGTGAATCCAGACCGAGATCGTCGCGCAGCCTTGCCGCCGGCCCGACCGCGCCGCGATAGGCCGGCTTGATATTGCGGCGCACAATATCGAGAAATACGCCCTCGAACAGGGGCACGATGCCATCTCCCAGCGAGTCTCGCGCTTGCATTCGGACCGCGATTTCGACGGGTTATCCGGCTCGCGCGCCCATTATGTATTCGCCCCAACCGGCGATGCCAGGGTAAAGCCGAATTTCAGTCGTCGGCCGCCGCACTCTGCGCCTGCCGTTCATAGCGGCGGGCGGGCGTGTTGACGGGCTCGCTGAGGGGGACCGCGCCGAACGAGGCGGCCCGGCGCGGGGCGGGTGCGTCGGCGTAGAGGGTCGTGCGCTGGCGCGGCCGGCGTCCCAAATCAAGGATCACCTCTTCCATGCTCTCGGGCGGCATCTCCTGGCCGTGCACGGCCCCGGCCGCGCGGGTGATGCTCTCGTTCATCAAGGTCCCGCCGAGATCGTTGGCCCCGGCCTCGAGGCAGAACGCAGCACCGCCGCTGCCCATCTTGACCCAGGAGGTCTGGATGTTGGCGATCAGCGGGTGCAGCGCCAAGCGCGCGACAGCATGCATCAGCACCGCCTCGCGCCAGGTGGCGCCGCGGCGCGCGCGGCCCTTCAAATAGATCGGCGTCTCCATCGGCACAAAGGGCAGCGGCACGAACTCCGTAAAGCCGCCGGTCTTCGCCTGCAAATCGCGGATGCGCAGCAGGTGGCGCGCCCAATGCTCGTAATGGTCGACATGGCCATACATGATCGTGACCGTGCTGCGCAGGCCCACCGCGTGCGCCGCCTCCATGACCTCGAGCCACTCCCCGGTCTTTATCTTGTCCGGGCAAATCACGGCGCGGACCTCGTCGTCGAGGATCTCGGCGGCGGTGCCGGGCAATGAGCTCAGCCCGGCCTCCCTGAGCTCCCTCAGAAAATCGGGCACGGTGCGACCGAGGGTCTTGGCGCCCTGCCAGATTTCGAGGGGCGAAAAGGCGTGGATGTGCATGCCGGGCACCGCTTCCTTGATCGCCCGGCAGATCGCAAGATAGGTGGCGCCGGTGTATTCGGGATGGATGCCGCCTTGCAGACACACCTCGGTGGCGCCGCGCTCCCAGGCCTCCTCGACGCGCCGCCGAATCTCGGGAAGATCGAGGTTGTAGGGCCGGCCGCGCAAGTTCTCGCTGAGCTTGCCTTTCGAGAAGGCACAGAACTGACAGCGGAAATAGCAGATGTTGGTGTAGTTGATGTTACGGGTCACGACATAGCTGACGGTGTCGCCGTTGACCCGCTGCCGGAGCCGGTCGGCCGCCTCGCACACCGCGGCAAAGGCGTCGCCGCGCGCCGCGAAGAGTTGCACGATGTCGGCTTCGGCAAGTGTCTCCCCGGCCGCTGCCCTGTCGAGGACCGATGCGAGCGGGTCGCCGGCAAAGCGCGGGTGCGCTCTCCGATCGACCGGGGGCTCTGTCCCCGAGCCGGCGATCCAGTCGTCCGGGCGGGCGAAGCCTTCGGCGTCGATCGCCTGCAGAAGAGGAGTGCGCAGCGCCGGATCGAGCCAGCGCTCGGGGTCGCGGGTATAGGCGGGATAGAGCGCCAGCCGCTCGACCAGCAGCTTTCCGGAAGCGGCGGTGGCGCGCGCCAGGCGGTCGAGCGCCGGCCAAGGGGCCTCGGGATTGACATGATCGGGGGTGACCGGCGACACGCCGCCCCAATCGTTGATCCCCGCCGCGACCATCTCGGCGAGCCCGTCCGGGTTCAGGTTGGGCGGCGCCTGGATGTTCATCTCCGAGCCGAAGATCAGGCGCGCCGCGGCGATCGTCCACAAATGGTCGGCGAGGCCGGGCTCGGGCGCCTTCGCCATGCGGGTCCCGGGTTTTGCCCGGAAGTTCTGGATGATGATTTCCTGAATATGCCCGTAACGTTCGTGGAGGTCGCGCAAAGCGAGCAGCGACTGGAGCCGCTCGCGCCGCGTCTCGCCGATGCCGATCAGGATGCCGGTGGTGAACGGCACCGCCGCCTCGCCCGCGGCGCGGATCGTGTCGAGGCGGAGCGCCGGGTCCTTGTCGGGCGAGCCGAAATGGGGCCCGCCACGCCGGCGCAGTCGCTCGGAGGCACTTTCGAGCATGATCCCCTGCGACACCGAAACGCGTCGCAGCCGTTCGAGATCGTCCGGGATCAGCACCCCCGGGTTCAGATGCGGCAATAGCCCCGTTTCGCGCAGCACCAGCTCCGCCATCTCGGCGAGGTAGGAAAGCGTGGTCTCGTGGCCGAGCCGGGCCAGCGCATCGCGCGCCGCGCCATAGCGCAATTCGGGCTTGTCGCCCAAGGTGAACAACGCCTCGTGGCAACCGGCGCGGGCGCCGGCGCGGGCGATCGCCAGCACCGCCTCGGCATCGAGATAGACGGGCTCCCCCGGCCGCGGCGGGTGCGCGAATGTGCAATAGTGGCACACGTCGCGGCACAGCTGGGTCAGCGGGATGAACACCTTGCGCGAATAGGAGACGAGGCCGCCATGCCCCGCGTCGCGCAACGCCGCCGCGACCGGCATCATTGGGTGCGGGTCGTCGGCGGCGGCGAGCGTGAGGGCCGCTTCGGCCGAAAGACGATGCCCGGCGCGCGCCGTTTTTAAAACCTCTTCGATGGTCATCCTCGAAGTTCTCCTATCGATCGGCGGGCACCATAGCATTCTCCGCGAGGAGCGCACGCGTGCGCGTCGGCGTCGATATCCGCGCAAAGACCGCGAGATCCTCGGGATTGTCGATGTCGAGGGCGATGCCGGGCAGATGCACCACGGTCGGGCGAATGCCCCGCGCTTCTGCCGCGCGCAGATGCGGAAAGAAACTGTCGACGCCAAAGCGCAGCGGAACCGCGTCGGGCGGCGAGCAAAGGACCGCGTTCGACCCGCCCTCGTCGTGCGACGGGGCGATCGTAAAGGCGGGGGCCGGGCGATGCGCGGCGAGAAGGCTCGCGATCTCGGCCGCAGTCACCAACGGGATGTCGCCGGGCAATGGTCAGCATGCCGGCGCGGCCTTCTGCCGCGAGCAGCCGCGCCGCAGCGGCAACCGCGCCGGTATGACCGTCGCGGGCGCCCTCTTCGACCAGGCGCGCGCCATACTGCCGGGCCACCCGGATCGCGGCAGGATCGACGGTCACCACCAGCAGCCCGGCCAGATCCGTAGCGGCTGCCAACGCGGCGAGCACATCCTCGAGCATCGCCAATGCCAATGCCCGGCGCAACTCGGGCGGTAGCGACGGGGCGAGCCGCTCCTTGGCCCCAGCCACCTCCTTGACCGGCACGACCGCCCAGACGTCCATGTCACAACCCGGTCGCCAGCACCCGCCGCGCCAGCGTTTCTTTGTCGGCGAGTGTCTGCATCAGGGTCGGCGCCAGGACGACCGGCAGGCCGAGGCCGCGGACCTCGTCGGCATCGGCTTCGTCGACGACATAGAGGTCGAGGAGGTCGCCGTAATGGCGCGCAACCGCCGCCGCCCCGACCGGCAATCCCAGCTCGGCCATCATCTTTGCGGTCGGGCCCTTGACAGCCTGGCCGCCGATGATCGGCGAGACCGCAACGACCGGCGCGCGGCTCGCCCGCAACGCCTCGCGGAGGCCGGGAAGGGCGAGGATCGGGTCGATACTGATGAACGGGTTCGAGGGGCAGATCACCACCAGCCGCAGATCCTCCTGGGCGAGCGCGGCGAGCAAATCCGGCTGCGGCAGCGCCTCGGCAGCACCGGCAAAGGCGATCTCGCGGACCACCGGAGCGCAACGCCGCGCGACGAAATAATCCTGAAAGTCGAGCCAGCCCTCGTCGGTGCGCAAGCGAGTGCGGACCCGGCCATCGCTCATCGGCAGCACTCGCGCGGCGATCCCGAGCCGGCTGCGGAAATCTTCGGTGATCCGGGACAGGCTCTCGCCGGCGGCGAGCCGCCGGCTGCGCTCGACGTGGGTGGCGAGATCGCCGTCGCCGAGCCGGAACCAAGTCTCGCCGCCCAATTGCCCGAGTGCGGCCATGAAGGTCCAGGTCTCGCCGCGCCGGCCCCACCCGGTCTCGGGATTGTCGATGCCGGCAAGGGTGTAGAGGAGGGTGTCGATATCGGGGGAGACCGAGAGCCCGAGATGCTCGAAATCGTCGCCGGTATTGGCGGCCACTATCAGAGCCTCCGGCGGCAGTACGCGATAGAGGCCGAGCGCCAGTTTGGCGCCGCCGATCCCGCCCGACAAGGCAACGACGCTCATCGGAAGAGGTCGTGCTCGGCAGGGCGGACGAGGTACGCCGCCGGCACGTCGGGCGCCGACCAGCCGAGGCCGCGCACCAGCACCATTGGCACCGCCTCGTCGGCCTGGCCGGTGACCAGCGAGGCGGCGGCGGCGATCTCGTCGGCAAAGGCGGTCTCGGTCACCTTCAGCTCGCGGCCGAAGAGGTCGGGATGGCCGCGCAGATCGACATAGGCGGGGAGCCCCGCCGCGCCCAGCGCGATCCCGACGATGCCGCGGCGCCACGGGCGGCCGAAGCTGTCGCTGATCACGACGCCGAGCCGGACGTTGAAGATCGCGGCGAGGCGCTGCTGCAAGGCCCGGGCCGAGCCATCCGGGTCGACCGGCAGCAATAGCACCCGCTCGACGCCCTCTTCGGAGGTGATGTTCGAGCGGTCGATCCCGGCATTGGCCATGACAAAGCCGAGCCGGTGCTCGACGATCAAGAGGCCAGGGCGATGGCGCACCACGCGCCGCGATTCTGAAAGCACCACCTCAACGAAGCGCGGGTCTTTGTCGACCTCGGCGGCGAGCGACGCCGCCCGCTCAGAGGGTTGGACATCGGCCAGATCGACATAGCGCCCCTCGGCCTTGGAGACGATCTTCTGCACCACGACCAGCACGTCGCGGTCCTGCGGGACGAGCCCGCTCGCTGCCAGCGCGTCGACCGCGATTGCCGCGAGATCATCGCCCGGCTCGATGAGCTTGATGCCGGAAAGCGGCGTCAGACTTATCCCGGCGGCAGGCATCGGTGCTTCCGTTCCATGATCGCGGGGACCGATTGCCACCTCGCCGGCTTCCTGGCAAGGGTCAGGATCACGCGGGCCGCCGGCCGATGCGATTGCGCGGCGGCGGGCGGCCATGCCAGGATCTCGGGCCGGACCAAAATCTTTGACCGGAATTGGGGGGCGCGCGATGGCCGCGACCGAAACCCGCTATGTCGGGCGTTCGATGCTGCGCCGCGAGGATCGGCGGCTGCTGACCGGCGAAGGGCGGTTCATCGCCGATCTGGTGCTGCCGGGGATGCTGCATGCCGTACTCGTGCGCAGCCCGCTGGCGCATGCCCGCATCCGCGCCGTCGACCTGACGCCGGTCAAGGCCGCGCCGGGTGTCGTCCTGGCACTGAGCGGCGGCGAATTGCAGCGCCTGCTGCCGCCGGTCCCCGACGCGCAGCTGTCGCTGCCGCGGAAATGGACGAGCCTGGTGCAGCACCGCTTTCTGAACCCGCAGCAGCCGCTTTTGGCGCACGACAAGGTGCGGCATGTCGGCGAAGCGCTCGCCGTGGTCGTCGCCGAGAGCCGCGACGCGGCCGAGGACGCCGCTGAACGGATTGGGCTCGATCTCGAGCCGCTGCCGGCCGTCACCGACCCAGAGGCGGCGATGAAGTCCGGCGCGCCGATCGTGCACGAACGGCTGCAAACCAATCTGATCGGCAATTTCGCGATCGCCAAGGGCGGTGTCGACGCCGCACTCGCCGCGGCACCGCATCGGCTGCAACGGCGCTTCTACCACCATCGCTATGCGGCGATGCCGATCGAATGCCGCGGCGTCGTCGCCTCCTACGACCGGCGGACGAACTCGGCGACGATCTGGTCGGCAACCCAGATCGTCCATTGGGTGCGCCGCGAAGCCGCCCACATCCTCGGCCTGCCCGAGGCGCGGGTGCGCGTCGTGGCGCTCGATGTCGGCGGCGGCTTCGGCGGCAAGGGCCATGTCTATCCCGAGGATTTGCTGATCCCGTTTCTGGCGCGCGCGGCCGGGCGGCCGGTGCGGTGGATCGAGGACCGCCGCGAGCATTTGTTGAGTGCCACCCATTCGCGCGACCAGATCCACGATGTCGAGATCGGCTTCGACAACGACGCCCGGATCGTGGCGCTGCGCGACGATTTCATCCTCGATTGCGGCGCCTGGAACCCCATCGGCGCCGGCATCGCCTACAACACCGCCGCCCACCTCCTCGGCCCCTACAAGATCGAGAACTACGCGGCGAGCGCGCGCATCGCGGTCACCAATAAGACCCCGAACTCGGCATATCGCGGCGCCGGGCGCCCGGAAGCGGCCTTTGCCACCGAGCGTGGCGTCGACCTCGTCGCGCGGGAGCTGGGGCTGGAGCCCGCCGAGGTGAGGCGGCGCAATATGATCCGCGCCGACGAGATGCCCTACCGCGTCGGCATCCCCTATCGCGACGGCGAGCCAATCGTCTACGACAGCGGCGACTATCCCGAGGGCCTGCGGATGGCGTTGAATGCGGTCGGCGGACTCTCTGCATTCCGCGGGCGTCAGGCGGGGGCGCGGCAAGAGGGGCGGTATCTCGGCCTCGGCATCGGCTGCTACGTCGAGGGGACCGGGGTCGGGCCGTTTGAGAGCGCGCTCGTCCGCGTCGACCCGTCGGGTAGGATTTATGTCGCCGCTGGCGCCTGCCCGCAAGGTCAGGGGATGGAAACGGTCTATGCGCAGATCGTCGCCGACGCCTGGCAGGTGGCCCCGGACGACGTGGTCGTGGCGCTCGCCGATACTGCCGAAATCGCGGTCGGGTTCGGCACAATCGCCAGCCGCAGCACCGTCACCGTGTCGGCCGCGGTTCACCATGCGAGCGAGCGGCTGAAAGAGAAGGTCTTGGCGATCGCCGCCAACCTCCTCGAATGCGCCGCGGCCGATCTCGAATTGCGCGACGGCAGGGTCGGCATCGTCGGCGTGCCGGAGGCAGCGGTTAGCCTTGCCCGCATCGCCGCGGCCGCCCGCCCGGGTTGGGACCACGGCCGCCCGGCCGAAATCGAGGCCGGGCTCGAGGAGACCTATTACTGGGAGCCGCCGACGGTGACCTGGAGCTCGGCCACGCATGTCGCGATCGTCGAGGTCGACCCCGAGACCGGCCGGGTGGCGATCGAGGACTACGCCGTCGCCCACGATTGCGGCACCGTCGTCAACCCGATGCTGGTCGAGGGCCAGATCGCCGGCGGCGCCGCCCAAGGCATCGGCGGCGTCCTGCACGAGGCGATCTGCTACGACGCCGAGGGCCAGCTGCTCTCCGGCTCGCTGATGGACTACGCGCTGCCGACCGCGAGCGACATCCCGGCGTTGCGGATAGAGCACCAGCATTCGCCGTCGCCGCTGAACCCGCTCGGCGTCAAGGGGGTGGGCGAGGGAGGTGCGGTGGCGCCGCCGGCGGCGATCGCCAATGCCGTGTGCGACGCGCTGGCGCCGTTCGGCGCCGAATTCAACGCGACCCCGATCACCGCGGAGCGGATCGTGGAGGCGCTGCGGCGCGATTGAGCAGCAGGCTCAGCGTTGCTCGCGCAGTTTGAAGCGCTGAATCTTGCCGGTCGCGGTCTTTGGCAATTCGTCGAGAAAACTGATCCAGCGCGGGCATTTGAAAGGCGCCAGCAGGCCCCTCGCATGCGCTTCGAGCGCGCGGGCGAAATCCGCGTCGGCAGCGACGCCAGGCTTCGCCACGACAAAGGCCTTGGGCTTGATCAGGCCGTCGGAGTCGGGGGCGCCGACCACTGCGGCTTCGAGCACGCCCTCATGGGCGACGAGCGCGGCCTCGACCTCGGCGGGCGACACGTACATGCCGCTGACCTTCATCATGTCGTCGCTGCGCCCGCAATAGACGTAATAGCCGTCCTCGTCCTCGTAGTATTTATCGCCGGTGCGGGTCCATGGGCCAGCGAAGGTCGCCCGGCTGCGCTCGCGGTTGTTCCAGTAGAGGGCGGCACTGGTCGGGCCGTCGACCAGGAGGTCGCCGATCTCGCCGCGCCGCACCCGCCGGCCCGCCTCGTCGACGATGTCGAGCCGGTAGCCTGGGACCGCCTTGCCGGTGGTGCCGTAGCGCACGTCGCCCGGCCGGTTGCTGAGAAAGATGTGCAGCATCTCGGTCGAGCCGATGCCGTCGAGGATGTCGACGCCGATCCGCTCCGACCAGCGCCGGCCGATCTCCGCCGGCAGCGGCTCGCCGGCCGACACACAGCGGCGCAGCGCCAGCTCTTCGCGACGGGGCAGGTCATTGCTCGCGAGCATCGTGTTGTAGAGGGTCGGGACGCCGTAAAAGATCGTCGGCCGGTGGCGGCGCAGGACATCCGCGACCACGGCGGGGCTCGGCCGCTCCGCGGTCAAGACGCTGGTGGCGCCAACCGCCATCGGAAAGGTCAGCGCGTTGCCGAGCCCGTAGGCGAAGAACAGCTTCGCCGCCGAATACACGATGTCGCTTTCGGCGATGCCGAGCACCGGCGACGGCGTAAAGCTCGGCAGTCCGGGCGAGGCTCGAATGGAGGTGCACCGTGCCCTTCGGCCGGCCGGTCGAGCCTGACGAGTAGAGCCAGAAGCAGGGCTCGTCCGGATGGGTCGGCGCGGTGTTGGCGGCGGCGGGTGCCTCGGCGAGAAGCGCATCCAAATCGCCGCCGGACACGATGACCCGTGGCCTCGGGTCGGGCAGCAATGCCACCGCCGCCTCGATCACCGGCAGTACCGGAGCGGACGCGAAGACGACGCGCGCCCTGCTGTCGGCGAGCATGAACGCAAATTCTGGCGCACTCAGCTGGGTGTTGACCGCGACCGGCACGATCCCGGTGGTGATCGCGCCGAGGAAAGCGGTCGGAAAATCGATCCCGTCGTGTAGGCATAGGAGGATGCGCTGCTCGGGCTGAAGGCCGAGCCGGCGCAAGGCATTGGCGAACCGCCCGACCCGTTCGGCCAGCTCGGCGTAGCTGTATCGGCCGCGATCGTCGATGAAGGCGGTCTTGCCGCCGCGCCCGGCGGTGAGATTGCGCCCGATCAGATCGGCGGCGGCGTTGTATGTCGATGCGCCGTCCATCCGCTCACCTCCACTCCACAACCGGAATAAAAGCATTTCTCTGCCGCCCTGGCTATGATGCCGTCGGAGGTTCCCGATGATCGCCTTCGATACCGATCCCGGCGGCTACCGCCATTGGCGGCTCTCCTGCGCGGGGCCGATCGCCACGTTGGCCCTCGATGTCCAGGAGGATGGCGGGCTCGACCGGGGCTATCGGCTGAAGCTCAATTCCTACGATTTGGGCGTCGATATCGAGCTGGCGGATGCGCTCAACCGGATCCGGTTCGAGCATCCCGGGGTGCGCGTTGTGGTGATCACCAGCGGCCGGGAGCGAGTGTTCTCTTCGGGCGCCAATATCTACATGCTGGGCCAGGCGAGCCACGCGCAGAAGGTCAATTTCTGCAAGTTCACCAACGAGACCAGGAACGGCATCGAGGATTCGAGCGCGCATGCCGGCTTGAAGTTTATTGCGGCGGTCAACGGCGCTTGCGCCGGCGGCGGCTACGAGCTGGCGCTTGCCTGCGATGAGATCGTCATGATCGACGACCGGTCGAGCACATTGAGCCTACCCGAGGTGCCGCTCCTCGGCGTGCTGCCCGGCACTGGCGGGCTGACGCGGCTGGTCGACAAGCGCAAGGTCAGGCGCGATCTCGCCGACGTGTTCTGCACCACTGCCGAGGGGGTGCGCGCCGACCGCGCGATGGCCTGGGGCCTCGTCGATTGGACGGCGCCGCCGGCGCGCTTCAAACAGCTCGTCCAGGAGCGGGCCCGCGCGCTGGCGGCCGGCAGCGACCGTCCCGCCGACGCCGAAGGTGTGACGCTGCCGCCGCTCGACCGGCGGCTCGATGCGGGCGGCTTTCGCTACCGCTGGGTCGACGTTGGGATCGAGCGCGGCGGGCGAACCGCGACGGTGACGGTCGCGGGGCCGCGCTCCGAGGACGCGCCCGCTGATCTTGCCGGTATCCTCGCGGCCGGAGCGCGGTGGTGGCCGCTGGCGATGGCGCGCGAGCTCGATGACGCGGTGCTGCTGCTGCGCGCCAACGAGCCCGAAATCGGCACCTGGCTGCTGAAGACGGCGGGGGAGCCCGAGGCCGTGCTGGCCTGCGACCGCGCGATGGCGGCGCACCGGGACCACTGGTTCGTGCGCGAAACGATCGGTCTTCTCCGCCGCGCCTTGCGACGGCTCGATGTCTCATCGCGCAGCCTGTTCGCGGTGATCGGCGAGGGCTCGTGCTTTGCCGGCAGCCTGTTCGAGCTGGCGCTCGCCGCCGACCGCAGCTACATGCTGGCCGACGGGCCACGCATCGCCCTCGACGCGATGAATTTCGGCGGACTTGAAATGCCGAACGGGCGCACTCGGCTCGCGGCGCGCTTTAACGACAACGGGGCCGCCGGGAAATTCACCGCTGGAACATTCGGGGCGGCCGCGGCGCTCGACCTCGGGCTCATAACCTTTGCTCCGGACGAGCTCGACTGGGAGGACGAAATCCGCCTCGCGGTCGAGGAACGGGCCAGCCTGTCGCCGGACGCGTTGACCGGGATGGAGGCGAGCCTGCGCTTTGCCGGTCCCGAGACATTGGCGACCAAGATCTTCGCCCGCCTCTCGGCTTGGCAGAACTGGGTCTTTTCCCGGCCGAACGCGACCGGCGAAGAGGGCGCGCTGAAACGCTACGGCAGCGGCACGGCAAGCCGCGCTTCGACTGGGACCGGGTGTAGGAGGCGGGGATGGCGATCGACTATCTGGAGCGGATCCCGAACAACGTCGATCTTGGCGGCAACCGCGCCTTGCAGCGCGCGCTGGAGCACTGGCAGCCGCACTTTCTCGACTGGTGGAAAGAAATGGGGCCGGCGGTGTTCGCCGGTGCCGAAATCTATCTGCGCACCGCCACGGCGGTCGACGAGCAGGGCTGGGCGAGCTACGGCATGGTCAAGATGCCGGAATACCGCTGGGGCATCTTTCTCGCCGACCCGGTGCCCGATCGCCGGATCGGCTTCGGCGACGCTCTTGGCGAACCGGTATGGCAGCAGGTGCCGGGCGAGCACCGCTCGGCCCTGCGCCGGCTGATCGTGACCCAGGGCGACACCGAGCCCGCCTCGGTCGAGCAGCAACGCTTGCTCGGTGACACCTGCCCCTCGCTCTACGATTTGCGCAACCTGTTCCAGATCAATGTCGAGGAAGGCCGCCATCTATGGGCGATGGTCTACCTACTGCACGGCTATTTTGGCCGCGACGGGCGCGAGGAAGCCGAGGAATTGCTGGCGCGCCACTCGGGCGATCCCGACAAGCCGCGCATCCTCGGCACCTTTAACGAGCCGATCGCCGATTGGCTGAGCTTCTTCATGTTCACCTATTTCACCGATCGCGACGGCCGCTTTCAGCTGAAGAGCCTGGCCGAGAGCGCCTTCGACCCGCTGTCGCGCACCTGCCGGTTCATGCTGACCGAGGAAGCCTTTCACATGTTCGTCGGCGGGAGCGGGATCACCCGCATCGTCAAGCGCACGATCGAGGTCATGAAGGCGCTCGGCAGCGATGACCCCACGGCGGTGCGCAATGCCGGCGCGATCGATCTTCTAACTCTGCAGCGCTACATCAATTTCTGGTTCAGCTCGTCGCTCGATCTCTTCGGCGCCGAGATCTCGTCCAATGCCGCGAGCTATTTTGCCCGCGGCCTCAAAGGCCGTCCCGACGAGGCGCGGTTTGCCGAGCACTTGGCGACCGATCAGAGCCTGCGCATCGAGGTGCCGGACGGGAAAGGCGGGGTGACGGCCGAGGACGTGCCGATGCGCAGCGCCATGAACGAAGTGACGCGCGCCGCCTATGCCCGGGATTGCGATGTCGGCGTGCAGCGCTGGAACCGGCTTATCGCAGAGGCCGGGTATGAGTTTCGGTTCCGGCTGCCGAGCACCCGCTTCCACCGCTCGATCGGCGTGTGGGCCGGCACGCCGACCGACCCCGAGGGCCTACCGATCGCCGACGAGGAATGGCACGAGCGGCAGCACGATTGGCTACCCTCGCCCGAGGACCGCGGCTTTGTCGCGAGCCTGATGCAGCGCGTCACCGAGCCCGGCAAGGTCGCGGGCTGGATCGCCCCGCCCGAGATCGGCATCAACAACACGCCGCTCGACTACGAATACGTGCGGCTGAACTGAGACCTCCACCCCCTACAACTCGCGCGCCTGTCCGGATTTCGGAGAGGGTGGCCGGGGGTGTTTCAGGTGGAGGTATATGCGGCGGTTCGCCGGTATGTGCTGCTTGAAGGGCATAGCCGGCGGGAAGCGGCGGGTGTGTTCGGGCTGAGCCGGGACACGATCGCCAAGATCGCCATGGGCCTGCCGCGGTTCTCAGGTTGCGGGGGAGCTGCTGGTGGGGGCGCTCCACTTCGCCACCCACCCGTTGTTCTCCTCCAAGATGATCGCCTCGCAGCGATTGATGAACGCGGACCACTCCGCGGGCGCGGCCGCGCGGTACGTCATCACCAGGAAGTCGTACCGGGAGGCCTCGATGTGGGCGAGGATCGCGCCGGCGATCGTCGTCAGAACCGCCGTCAACGCCACGAAGTCGAACCGCAGTCCGAAGAGCTCCTTGCCGGCGACGCCGACCGCGGCGGTGATGACGGCCGCGACCAGGGACAGGCCGAACTCTGCCGTGCGGAGCGCCGACGCCGCCCTCCTGTAGGTCTCCGCCTTCGGCTCGTAGAACTTCTCCACTTGACCGCGGACGCGGGTCTCGATGTACCCCTCCGGCGGCAGCGGGCTCCGCGGCACCGATCCCTTGCCGGAGGCCGGCACCACCTCGCCGAGGAGGTCCTCGACGTCCCGCTCGATCTTCTCGCGCTCGTCGTTGAGCCGGTCGTCGCGGGCGGCGGGGTCGTCGTAGGGCGCCGCCGAGGCGGCGAACTTGAAGCCCTCGCGCTTGAGCGCCTCCGACGCCGCCCGGGCGCGGACCCAGGCCGAGGTGCGGGCACTGCTCAGCAGGCGGGCGCTCAGAAAGCTGACCAGGCCGAGCAGGACGGCGCTGGCAACCGAGAGGTACAGGCGGGGCGCGCCCCTCCAGCTGGCTGGCGACGGTGGCCAGCAGCGCGGCGGTGATTGATAGCATGAAGGTCACTTTGCGCGCGCGGTCGTAGTTCGCCTTGAGCTGGTTCGCAGTGCTCGACCACACCGCCTGCCTGTTCGCCGTCTCTTCCAGGGAGAGCATCGTCACCTCGCGGCTTTCAAGAATTCCGGCCCCGAAGGGCGGGGACCGTCGTGTTATCCATCCATCTGTCGGGCAGCCGCGCCGCGGTGGCATCACGGGTAGCGGAAGCAAGGGCCTCACTGCCGGTCGAGTTGGGCCAGGTCGGGCTCCGGCACGTCGGGGCCGCAGATCGCCTCCCGGACAACGATGCCGTAGCGCTCGGCGAGGCCCGCGACGTCCGTGTCTCTGCCGAGGAGGGCGCAGGCCACCTCGGTGATCGATCGATCCTTGCGGCCATCGGACGTCCCACACCCTCGCGGTGCGGTCCCAGGAGGCGGTAACCACGCGCCACCCGTCCGGGCTGAACGCGGCGGAATGGACCACCTCTCGGTGGCGCATCGGTGGGCCAAGCGGGGCGCCGGTGGCGGCGTCCCACAGCCGCGCCGTACCGTCCGAGGAGGCGGTTACCACTCGCGCCCCGTCGCGCGGGCTGAACACGGCTGCATTCAATGACTGCACCAACCCTTGGTGGCGCATCGGCGGGCCGAGCGGGGCGGCGGTGGCCGCGTCCCACAGCCGCGCCGTGCCGTCGTGGGAGACGGTGAGCACCCGCGCCCCGTCCGGGCTGAACGCGGCGGAGATCACCAGCGCCTCGTGCCGCATCGGCTCGCCGAGCGGGGCGCCGATGGCCGCGTCCCACAACCGCGCCGTGCCGTCCTCTGAGGCGGTGACCACCCGCGCCCCGTCGAAGGAGAACGCGGCGGAAAATACCGACCCCTCGTGCCGCATCGGCTCGCCTAGCGGGGCGCCGGTGGCCGCGCGTCCCATAGCCGCGCCATGCGGGCCCGCCGGCGCTGCCGCACGCGGTGATCACCCGCGCCCCGTCGGGGGAGAAGGCGCCGGACCTCACCCACGCCTCGTGGCGCATCGGCCCGCTGATCGGGGCGCCAGTGGCCGCGTCCCACAGCCGCGCCGTGCCGTCCTCCGAGGCGGTGACCACCCGCGCCCCATCCTGACTGAACAAGGCGTTCCACACCCCGCCCTCATGTCGCATCGGCCCTCCGAGTGGGGCACCGGTGGCGCCGTCCCACAGCCGCGCCGTGCGGTCGTCCGAGGCGGTAACCACCCGCACCCCGTCGGGGGAGAAGGCGCCGGACCTCACCGTCGCCTCGTGGCGCAGCGGCTCCCCGAGCGGGACGCCGGTGGCGGCGTCCCACAGCCGCGCCGTGCCGTCCGAGGAGGCAGTGACCACCCGCGCCCCGTCGCGCGGGCTGAACGCGTCGGTGTTTACCGCTCTGTTATGGCGCATGGGCTCGCCGAGCGGGGCGCCGGTGGCGGCGTCCCACAGCCGCGCCGTGCGGTCCTCCGAGGCGGTGACCACCCGCGCCCCGTCCGGGCTGAACACGGCGGACCTCACGAGCGCTTCGTGGCGCAGCGGCGCCCCGATCGGGGCGCCGGTGGCGGCGTCCCGCAGCCGCGCCGTGCCGTCCGAGGAGGCAGTGACCACCCGCGCCCTGTCGCTCGGGCTGAACGCGACAGACATCACCCAATTCTCGTGGCGCATCGGCTCGCCGAACGGGGCGCCGGTGGCCGCGTCCCACAGCCGCGCCGTGTTGTCGGAGGAGACGGTGACCACCCGCGTCCCATCCGGGCTGAACGCGGCGGACCTCACCGGCCTCTCGTGGCGCAGCGGAGGGACGGCCTCGATTCTTCCCCCCGTGGCGAGACCCATGGCATGGAGGGACCTCTCCAGCATGGGGCGTAGGTCCTCGCCTCGTCGTGGCCAGGACGCGACGGCGAGCTTGAGCGCGTCCGTGTGCCGCCCTTGTAGGCTCGCCGCCTCCGACAGCGCGGCCAGCGCGCGCGACTCGTTCGCGATCGCCTCCCGCAGCAGTCGCTCCCTCTCGGCCGCCTGCGTCCGCTCGCGCTCGCGGCGCGCCTCGTGGTCCGCGACGCTGGCTTCGACGAAGTCCCGCTCCTCATCCGAGAGCCACAGCGGTCGCGCGCGCTCCAGGGCGTCGAACGCTTCGCGCTCCGCATCCGTCCCGGCGAGCAGCTTGTCTTTCGCTTCCGTGGCCGCGGCGTCGGCCCACTCCACTGCGCGGTCGGCCGGCCGGTCGAGCGTCCGCTTGTCGTCCGGCGCCTCGCTGAGCCAAGCGTGCAGCCGTGGCCAGCGCGTCAGCAGCGCCTCGTGCGCAATCTCTGCCGTCTCCTGGCCGATTCCGGGATCGGTCGCGCCGTCGGACTGGCGCCCTCCGATGAGGACGAGCCGATTGCCCTTCACGTCGGCCAAGGTCTGCAGCAGCGCCCAGCGCCCAGCTGGGAACTCGCGCCGGCGCGCGACGCGCCGGGTCGGCCCGGCAGTGCCCTCCAGCCGTGCCAGGCGGATCAGGGTCGCCGAGACCTCCGCCTCCGTCGCCTCCCCCCCGAACACCTGCTCGAACACACGATCGGCTTCCTTGGCGAGGGCGCCGTCCACCCGGCCCACTCCGATGTAGGCTTGCAGTAGGTTGCCTCCGAACTCGTCCCGCCTCTCCCAGGCGCGGGTCAGCGCGAATTGCACCAGCGCCAGGTCGCCCGGCCGCTCGCCGACATCCTGTCGCACCGCCTCGACCAGCGCATCGCGCTCGTCCCGCTCAATCCCGGCTAGCCGCAGCGGCTCGGTAACGATCCGGCACAGCCCCTCGCCGCTCATCCGCCCGAGCAGGTACAGAGCCCTGCGGCCGTTCGCCTCGAGCCGGTCGTAGAGCGGGCGACACTCGGGCGCGGAGAGCAGGTTGTAGTAGTCGCGCCGCATCGTCAGCGCGACCGAGAACGCCTCGTCGCCCCGGCTCGGCGAGGCCGAGCAGCAACTCCACGAAGGGCTGGCGGCGCTCCTTCGGCGTCAGTGCTACCAGCTCCTCGAGCTGGTCCACCACCACCAGCGTACGCGTGCGGTCGGAGGGCAATCCGCAGCGCAGTCCCTGACGGACCAGCGCCGGGTCTCGCTCGTCCATCGCCAGCCGCTGATAGGTGATGCGGTCCTCCGCCGTTCGCTCCAGCGTGCCCGCCGCGTCGAACACCGCCTCGCCGAGCGCGCGGCGCGGGTCGCGGCCGGGGCGGAGCTCCAGGACGTGCCACAGCTCCTCGTCCGGCCGATGGCCCTCGAGTTCGGCCAGCGCGCCAGCGCGGCACCAGCCCGGCCTTGACCAGCGACGACTTGCCCGAGCCGCTGTCGCCGACCACCGCCAGCAGCTGCTGCTTCCAAAGCCGCTGTATCAGGTCCTGCGTCTCGCGCTCGCGGCCGAAGAAGAGGTGGCTGCGCTCCTCGTCGATCGATCGCAGCCCGAAGAATGGCTCCGCCTCGGCCCTGAGCGCACCCGCCTCCTCGCTACGGCCGAGCACGGCCTCGAGCAGCTTCTGGAATTCCTCGGGCTTGTTCTCGACGTCGCGCACGGCGTGGAATTGCCGCGCGGAGCCGGGCAGCGCCGCGCTGCCCACCGCGGCCTTGGCGATGATCGGCACGAAGGGGAAGTGGCCGCCGCCGCTGATCGCGCGCGACAGGGCAAGGCGCACCTCGGCCTCGACCCAGTTCACCACGCCTTTGGAGCCGACATAGACGGCGCAGGCGGTGGCACGGCGCTCCACGAGCTGCTCGAGCTGCTCCTGCCAAGGCGTGCCGGCGCGCAGGTCGTCCTTGTCGAACCAGACCTTGAGACCCTGTTCCCGCGCCGCCGGAGCCTCTTCGAGCCGCCGCTTGAGCCTCTTCGAGCCGCCGCTTGAGCGCGCGCGCCGCCTCGGTGTCGGCACCGGCGTGACTGAGGAACAGCATCGGCTTCGCGGAGACGCCATGACGGCCAGCGTAAGGGGCGCTAATGGACTGGCTCGCCTCCGCCACCGGTGCTCCCGGGGCGCGCTCCGGCTCCGCTGGGATGTCGGCCACTGCGTCCACGCCGCCGTCCTCCCCTCCCTAGGTCAATTTATGGTTGATAAAGGACGTTATCATGCGTGAGATCGTTGGGGCAAGAGCAGGGGCCGGTTCGCCAAAAAATCTATTATCAGGAGTGACAGCGACCGCCTTGGCGCGCGTGGTTCCAAAGCGGGCCTCTGACCAGATTCCTTGCCGATGCGCAGCGCGATGAACTAGATGAAGCGTACCGCCTACGTACGGGATTGCAACGTCGGCATGCAGCGCTGGAACCTGCTCGTCGCAGAGGTCCAATGCGATATTCGGTTTCGGCTGCCGAGCACCAGCTTCCACCGCACGGTCGGGCTCTGGTGTAGCGACCGATCCCGAGGGGTGTCCGATTGCCGACGAGAAATGGTCAAGCGCGTCACCGAGGTGGGCAAGGTCGTGGGCTGGATTCGAGGAGCCGGGTGAGACGATCTTCTCTATCTGAGGACCGTCGGAGGATTGAAGCTCGCCGCCCGGAGCTTTGCAAAAGATGTCGGAAGACTTCTCCCGCTGTCCTGGTTAGGAAAGTGATATGGCAACTGCGCTTTCAGGCATTCGCGCCTGCGTCTTCGACGCCTATGGCACGCTATTTGACTACGCCTCGGCGGCCGCGGGCTGCCGCGATGTGCTCGGTGACCGTATCGGTCCGCTGACCGCGCTGTGGCGCGACAAGCAACTGCAATACACTTGGCTCCGGGCGTTGAGAGCCGGCACGCCGATTTCTGGCAAGTCACCGGCGACTCGCTCGATTTTGCGCTGGAGACACCGGGGCTCGATGATCCGCCGCTGAGGGCGCGGTTGATGGGCCTCTACCGCACGCTCGACACCTTCCCCGAAGTCCTGGCAATGCTGCAACGGCTGAAATCGGCCGGGCTCGAGACGGCAATCCTGTCGAACGGCTCGCCGGATATGCTCGACGCCGCGGTCAACAACGCGGGGATCGGCGATCTCCTCGATGCCGTCCTGTCTGTGGAGCTGGTTGGCGTTTACAAGCAGCACCCCAAGGTTTACCGGCTCGCCGTCGATCGCCTGGCGATCCCGGCCGAGGCGATCTCGTTCCAGTCTTCCAACGCCTGGGACGCTTACGCCGCCTCGGCCTTCGGCATGCGCGTCGTATGGTGCAACCGTTACGGCCAGCGGCCCGAACGGTTGCCCGGAAACCCGGATCGTGAGATCGCATCGCTCGAGGAGCTGCTGGCGCTGGTTGGTGCGTAGTTCCGACAACCGGTCCACTTGCTAAGCTTTACCGAGATTTACGCAACTTAATTATCTTTGATTGAACCACCGGTACATTATTCGTATCCTATCACCAGCGATCCAATCCGAAGCCGGCGGATGAACACTTGGACAGGAGGTGCTGAATGGCAGAGCCCGCCAATATCTTTTCCGGGCTGAAGGTTGTTGATTTTGCGAGCTTCATCGCCGGACCAGGTGCGGCGACGATCCTGTCCGACTTCGGCGCCGAGGTCGTCAAGGTAGAGCCGCCCACGGGCGATCCGTGGAGAAACGGGCACAAGCTCCCGCCGCAGCCGCAAGCGGAGGATCCCTATCAGTGGCATCTGGCCAACCGCAACAAGCGCGGCATCACGCTCGATTTGAAATCGCCGAGCGCTCGGCCGGTTCTCGAGCGGCTGGTAAAGTGGGCCGATGTACTCATCGTCAACACGCCGCATCCCGCACGCAAGAGATTGAAGCTCGAATATGACGACGTCGTGCAGTGGAACCAGCGGCTGATCTATGCGGATCTCACGGGTTTCGGCGAAAAGGGTCCAGACGCCGATCTTCCCGGATTCGACATCACCTCCTACTGGGCGCGAAGCGGATTGTTGTCCATGACTCGCGACGCCGGCGCGCCGCCGACTTGGCCGGTGGGCGGGAGCGGCGACAATGCGACCGCCGTCGGCCTCTATTCCGCGATCGTGACGGCGCTCTATCATCGCGAGCGTACCGGCAAAGGATCCTATGTCACGACGTCGCTCCTCGCCGAGGGCGTCTGGTCGGCGAGCGTTGCGATCCAGGCCGCGCTGTGCGAGGCCAAATTTTTCGGGCTGCACGACCGAAGGCATCCCGCAAATGCGGCGTTGAATGTGTACCGCGCTGCGGATGACACATGGTTCGTTCTTATCGTCACACCCGACAAATTGGCCGCTGTGGCGAAAGCGATCGGCCGTGTCGATTTACTGACGGATCCGCGCTTCTCCGATCCAGCCAAGCTGGTACAGAACATGTCGCAGCTGACCGAAATTCTCGATGAAGTCTTCGGTTCGCAACCGATGAATTATTGGTATGACGTCTTCCAGGGCGTTCATGTCACCTTCGGCGCCGTCCGTGGACCACAGGAAGTCATAGACGATCCGCAGTTGCGGTTGAATGACATCGTCGTTCCGCTCGAAGGCGCAGGCGGCAAGCTGACCTCCACGATCGGCAGTCCTATTCAGGTGCATGGCGTCACCAAGGTGCCTGCAAAGCGGGCTCCGGCGCTAGGAGAACACAATGGAGAAGTTCTCAAGCAACTCGGGTTCAGCGGGTCTGAAATCGACGGCTTGCACGCGAGCGGCGCCGTCCCGCCGTTCAAGGAATGACCGCGGAATAAACCGCGTGTCGCCCCTTCCGTCTCTCTAGCCAATTGAGGAACCTGGACATGGCCGCACCTAACCCCGTTCCAGCCCGTCCCCAGCGTGCGTTGCCGGCGCCGAATAGTGACTTCTACGAGGTCTATGAAACCTTGAACGCCGAGGAACTCGCGACGGTGAAGAGGGTGCGCGCGTTTATGGAGGCCAAGGTCGCGCCCGTCATCACCGAGTACTGGGTGAAGGACGCCTTTCCCTTCGAGCTGCTGCCGGCGGTGAAGGAGTTGGGCATCGGCGGGCTGGCAATGCACGGCTACGGCTGCGCGGGCGGCAGCCTGGCGCTGCTCGGCTTTGTGCTGATGGAGATGGCTCGCATAGACCCGTCGTTCACGACGTTCGTGGCGGTGCATACCGGTCTGGCGATGGGCTCCATCTACATCGACGGCTCGGAAGAGCAGAAGCAGAAGTGGCTGCCGCCGATGGCGCGCCTCGAGAAGATCGGCTGCTTCGGCCTCACCGAGCCGCTCGTCGGTTCCGGCGCCTCCGGCGGCCTGACGACGACAGCAAAGCGCGAGGGCGACACCTGGATCCTCAACGGCGAGAAGCGGTGGATCGGCAATGCGCCATGGTGCGATGTTTCCATCATTTGGGCGCGTGATCTCGCCGATAATCAGGTCAAGGGCTTCATCGTCGAGAACAAGAACTCACCCGGTTTCAGCGTCGAGAAGATCGAAAACAAGATCGCCCTCAAGGTCGTTCAGAACGGCCACATCACGCTGCATGATGTCCGGGTCCCGGAAGTCGAACCGGCTCCAGGGCGGCAACTCGTTCCGCGACACCGCGAAGGTGCTGAAGATCACGCGCTACGCTGTGGCGTGGATGGCGACCGGATGCGCGATGGGCGCCTACGAGGCCGCCGTCAAGTACAGCCAGGAGCGCTTGCAGTTCGGCAAGCCGATCGGCTCGTTCCAGCTGGTGCAGGACCTCCTCGCCAAGATGATCGCCAACATCACGGCGTCGCAGTGCCTGATCGTGCGCCAAGCGCAGCTGCATGCCGAGGGCAAATTGACCGACGCCCATGCGGCACTCGCCAAGGCGTTCTGCACGGCCAAGTCCCGCGAGACGGTTGCGTGGGCCCGCGAGCTTTTGGGCGGCAACGGCATCGTCGCCGATTACAAAGTCGCACGCTTCTTCGCCGATGCCGAAGCGCTCTACTCCTACGAAGGTACCTATCAGATGCAGAACCTGATCGTCGGCAAAGCCGTCACCGGGCTCAGCGCCTTCGTGTAGTTGCCGGTCGAGCAAACACCGTCCCTCCTCTAGCAGAGGACCACTTCGATGAACCGACCGATCAACCGCATCGCCATCATCGGCACCGGCGTTATTGGCGCCAGCTGGGCAGCACTCTTTCTGGCAAAGGGCCGCAAAGTCGCGGCAACCGACCCCGCGCCGGGGGCCGAGAAGGCGCTGCGGCATTACGTCGAGACCGCCTGGCCTGCGCTCGAGCAATTAGGGCTGGCGCCCGGCGCCTCGCAGTCGAACCTGACATTCACGACCGACCTCGCCACCTGCGTCGCGGACGCCGACCTGGTGCAGGAAAACGGCCCGGAACGCATCGACTTCAAGCAGAACCTCTATCGGCAGCTCGACGAGTTGTTGCCGCCCGATGTGATCATCGCGTCGAGCTCGTCGGGGCTGACGATGAGCAGCATCCAGGAGGGCTGCAAGCTGCACCCGGAGCGCTGCGTCATCGGCCACCCGTTCAACCCGCCGCACCTGATCCCGCTGGTCGAGATCGTCGGCGGATCGAAGACCTCGGAAGACACGATCGAGCGTGCGGCGCAATTCTACACCTCGATCGGCAAGCGCACCGTCCGCCTCCACAAAGAGCTATCCGGCCACGTCGCCAACCGCCTGCAGGCGGCGGTGATGCGCGAGGTCTATTACCTCGTCGGCGAGGGCGTCCTCAGCGTCGCCGACGTTGATACCGCGCTGTGCTGGGGGCCGGGATTGCGGTGGGGGATCATGGGGCAGGTTCTGCTCAACCATCTGGGGGGCGGCGAGGGCGGCATGGCGCACTTCCTCGACCAGTTCACCGGGCCGATTACCGCCTGGTGGAAGGCACCTCGGCTCGCCTGAGTTGACACCCGAACTGCGGCAAAAGCTCATCGACGGCGTCAAAGCCGAAGTGGGATCGCGCTCGATCCGGGAGCTCGCCGAAGAACGCGACCGGGTACTTCTCGGGCTCCTCGCATTGCGCACCGGCGCCGATACCTCGCAACCTGCCTAGCCGCGATGCAGCGAAATGGGAGTGGCGGCGAAACAGGAGTTACTTTCATGTCCAGCGAATCCAATTCGGGGCGCCTGTTCTTCCTCGACCTCGGCGCCGGGCGCATCCTGTCGGTGAATCCCGACGGCTCCGATCTGAAAACGGTCCTGACCGAGGGTCAGGGGCCACATCCGGACGGCGTCGTCGTGGATGCGGCGCACGGCCACATCTATTGGACCAACATGGGCAATTTCAAAGCAAACGACGGCTCGATCGAGCGCTGCGATCTCGATGGCAAGAACCGCAGGTTTGCCGTTCCGCCGGGCGGCACGTACACCCCGAAGCAGCTCCAGATCGAAAAGAAAACCCGAAAGCTCTACTGGTGCGACCGTGAAGGCATGCGGGTGATGCGCGCCAACCTCGATGGTTCGAACATCGAAACCCTCGTCGACACGAGCCAGGGCGACCCGCGTCCGGGCCCGGATGCGCGCAAATGGTGCGTCGGCATTGCCGTGGACGCCGCTGGCGGCAAATTCTACTGGACGCAGAAAGGCAGCGACGACGCCGGCGAAGGCCGCATTTTCCGCGGCAATATCGAGCTGCCGCACGGCCAGACTCCGGCAAATCGCCAAGACATTGAATTGCTCTACGACCACCTGCCGGAGCCGATCGATCTGGAGCTCGATATCGCCAACCGGATGATGTATTGGACTGACCGCGGCGACCCCCCGCGTGGCAATACCGTCAATCGGGCGCCGATTGATCCAACGCCGGGCGAACGCAAAGACCCCGAGATCGTCTTCTCTCATTTGATGGAAGGCATCGGGCTGGCTTTGGACCTGAAAGGCGGGCGGATGTTCGTCACCGACTTCGCCGGCTCGGTCTACAGCGCTGGCCTCGATGGTTCGAACAAGAAGCTGCTGCTCTTCGCCGAAGGGAACCTGACCGGCATCGCCTACGCCGAGCTTCCGTAGACGCCGAACGACCGGGCGACCGTAAGCTCGGCGCGCCGCAATTGAGGACGCAGCAGCCGGCGTATATCGAGCGCTCAGCTCGCGGCGTTCGCCTGAGGGTTTCGGCAGAACGACCTCCGGCATAGCCGGCTGGATCGCGCCG
>CAWAFE010000052.1:0-113010 GCA_963781215.1 uncultured Alphaproteobacteria bacterium | reverse complement strand
CGCATGCATGCAAAGGGCTGGGGCGCGTATGGCAACTTCACCGTGACACACGACATCACGCGCTTTACGAAGGCGAAGATCTTTTCCGAATATCGGAAAGCAGACGCCTATGTTTGCCCGCTTATTCGACTGTCGCCGGCGAACGGGGCGCCGCCGACGCCCAGCGTGATATCCGCGGCTTTGCACTTAAGTTTTACACGGAGGAGGGCAATTGGGACATCGTCGGCAATAACACGCCGGTGTTCTTCTTTCGCGACCCGCTGCGCTTTCCCGATCTCAACCACGCGATCAAGCGCAACCCGCGCACCGGCCTGCGCAGTGCCGACAATAATTGGGATTTCTGGACATTATTGCCCGAAGCGCTGCACCAGGTCACGATCGTGATATTGGGACCGCGGCCTCCCTTGGGCTTCCGCCATATGCATGGCTTTGGCAGCCACACCTTCTCGATGATCAGTGCCGCCAATGAGCGAGTATGGGTCAAATTCCATTTCCGGACCCGGCAGGGCATCGAGAACCCGACCGACGCCGAGGCCGAGGCCCTCGTGGCAAAAGACCGCGAAAGCCACGGCCGCGACTTGTTCAACGCGATTCGAGGCCGGCGACTTCCCGCGCTGGACGCTTTTCATCCAGGTGATGACCCAAGCGCAGGCGAAGACGCATCGCCACAACCCATTCGATCTGACCAAGGTCTGGCCGAAAGCCCAGTACCCGCTGAGCGAGGTCGGTGTCATGGAGCTCAACCGCTGGCCGGACAACTATTTTGCCGAAGTCGAGCAGGCGGCGTTGGGCCGTGGAACGTCGTCCCCGGCATCGGCTTCTCTCCGGACCGGATGCTGCAGGCGCGCCTGTTCTCGTACAACGACGCGGTTCGTCACCGTCTCGGTGTCAATTTCTATCAAAATACGGTCGATAATACGCCCGAAATGCCCGTTCATGAGCTATCACCGCGACGGAGCAATGCGGGTTGACGGCGATCTTGGCGGCAAGACCAGCTTCATCCGAACAGCGCCGGGTTATGGGACAACCAGCCCGACTTCGCCGAGCCGCCGCTACCCATTGAAGGAGAGGCGGCCCACTACAACCATTACGCCGACGACGATCACTGGGAGCAGCCCGGGAATCTTTTTCGGCTGATGACGCCGGCGCAGCAGCAGGTGCTGTTCGAGAACACTGCCCGCGCGATGGGCGATGCGCGCCTGCATATCAAGGAGCGGCATATCGCCAACTGTTCCAAGGCCGATCCAGCCTATGGCGCCGGTGTCGCCGAGGCCCTCAGCAAGCTCCGCTCGACGGTCCCCGAATGATCGAAGAGTTCACGCCGGCGCCGGTTAAGGCAACGGACGGGCCGCTTCCACCTTTGCGTCGACGATGAGTGTAAGTTACGATGTCTTTGCCGCTTTGCGGATCGTTTGCCGGCCAAGTGGTCCATCTGCGGCGTCAGGAGCATAAAATGACCGGTTTGCAGACGGCAGCGCGCAACGTCTCGGCCGACCCAGCCGAGGATTTCGACGCGGTCATCATCGGCGCTGGTGTTTCCGGCCTCTACCAGCTCTACCGGCTGCGCGAGCTCGGCCTCAGAGTACGGGTGTTCGAGACCGGCACCGGCGTCGGCGGCACCTGGTACTGGAACCGCTATCCCGGCGCCCGCTTCAATTCGGAGAGCTATACCTACGGCTACTCCTTTTCGCCGGAGCTGCTGGAGGAATGGAACTGGGCGGAGCGTTTCTCCGGTCAGCCCGAGAACGAGCGGTATCTGAACTATGTCGCCGATAAGTTCGACCTGCGCCGCGACATCCAGTGCAGCAGCCGTGTGACCGCCGCGCGCTACCAGGAGGAGACGCGCAGCTGGGACGTCATATTGGAGGATGGCCGGCATTACGGCACGCGCCTGTTGATTACCGCCATCGGCGTGCTCTCGGCCCCGACAATGCCGCGCATCGAAGGCGTCGACGCGTTCAAGGGCCAGTCCTGCCATACCCATTACTGGCCCAAGGAAAAGGTGAACTTCGCGGGCAAGAGGGTCGCGGTGATCGGCACCGGCGCCACCGCGGTGCAGACCATCCAGGAAGTGGCCAAGACCGTCGGCCACCTGACTGTTTTCCAGCGCACCCCGCAATGGTGCGCGCCATTGCACAACGGCAAGATCTGCGCCGACGAGATGCGCCAGATCCGCGCCAATTACCCCGAGATCCTGGCGCGCTGCGCCGAGACTCCCGGCTGCTTTATCCACGCCCCCGACCTGCGCGCCACTTTCGAGGTGACGCCGGAGGAACGCGAGGCCTTCTGGGAAAAGCTCTACGCCGAGCCCGGCTTCGGCATCTGGCAGGGGAATTTCCGCGACATATTGGTCGACCGCGAGGCCAATGCGCTGGTCTCCGACTTCATCGCGCGCAAGATCCGCCAGCGGGTCAAGGACCCGGCAGTCGCCGATAAGCTGATCCCGAAGAACCACGGCTTCGGCACCCGCCGCGTGCCGCTCGAGACCCGCTACTACGAGGTCTACAACCAGCCCAACGTCAAGCTCATTGACATCAACGAGACCCCGATCGAACGCATCACGCCCGCCGGAATCAAGACCAGCGAGGCCGAATACGAATTCGACATGATCATCTACGCCACCGGTTTCGACGCGATCACCGGCAGCTTCGACCGGATCGATATCCGCGGTATCGACGGCCAGCGGCTGAAGGATAAGTGGCAGGCGGGGCCGCAGACCTATCTCGGCATCCTGGTCGAAGGCTTCCCCAACATGCTGATGGTGATGGGCCCGCATGCCGGGCTCGGCAACTTTCCGCGCGCCGCCGAATACAGCGTCGAGTGGGTGACCGGCCTCGTCCGCTTTGCCCAAGAGCGGGGTCTGACCCGGATCGAGGCCACCTCAGCCGGCGTCGCCGACTGGACCGATCACGTCAAGGCGCTGGGCGAGGGGCTCCTGATGAACGAAATCAATTCATGGATGACCGGGGTCAACCGCAACGTCGAGGGCAAAGAAACCCGCAAGATCATGCGCTACAGCGGCGGCCACCCGGCCTTCCGCGCGCATTGCGACGCGGTGAGGGCGGACGGTTATCGCAAGCTGGCGCTGGCTTAGTCAGACCACACCGCATCCGGACGGACGGCCAATTCCCGACCTTCGCGGGCTTACCCCAATATCCGATGGCTCACCGTTGATCGTCACTCGTGATTGTCACCCGCCGTTCGGGAGGTGAGGCAACGTGGGCATAATACAGCGAGGCCCCCGCGTTTTCGATCGGATCGGATGATACGCCCAAATCAACCGCTGGTCCCGCTAGCGACGGTTTGCTACTATCCTGTCGTCACATTGTGACTGTGGAGCGCTAGATGTCGCCATGCGTCCCCGCCGTCCTAGGGCTGCAAAGCGGTTGGCCGTACCCCCGGGTCAATTGAGCGACATCAGGTCGCGCCGATCCGGGATTTGACCAATTCGCTCGAACCTTTCCCGCGAGCTAGGATTAAAGTGAACGCGCTACAGTACCTGCAGGCGAGGTGGCGAAGACCAGGAAACAACGTCGCGACGCCGAACGGGAGCGCGGCGATCTGGTATCACTGGTCACCGGCCACGAAAGGACAAGCCACCCGTGCCGGCGCAGAAATTCATGTAAATCTCTGGCGTTTGCGCATTAAAAAGAACTCTCATAAAGAAGAAACCTTTCTCGATATTGGTCTACGTTTGCGAGACGTTTCATCGATCGCTGACTTTAACCTCTACCTACCTTTTCAGCTTGACCACGCTCACGATGTTCGTGATTTAGGCACTCTTCTCCAGAACCATGGCACGCTCATGGCCGTTTTTAATGAGGCGTATTTCCCGGGCGATGCCGACGCGCTTGGAACGTTTTCGGTGATGGATACGGAGCGCAAGGAGATCCTCTGCTGTCGTTCATTGCGGCCCGGCATTGACTTCACCGTAACGCCTCGCAGCTACAACTCCCAACCAGGCTCTGTAGAGCTGGCCCGGGGAATCTGGACAGTTGGATAGGTGGATTTTCTGCCTGAACGGCGGCAAGGATGGCTGCGGATCAGGAGAGAGAGATGACGAGACGGGCACGCCGGAATCACACACCGGCATTCAAGGCGAAGGTGGCGTTGGCCGCCGTGAAGGGTGAGAAGACGCTGGCCGAGCTGGCGCAGCTGTTCGACGTCCACCCGAACCAGATCACGAGCTGGAAGGCGCAGCTGCTCGAAGGGGCGGCCGGCGTTTTCGGCTCTGGAGCGGCGAGCACGGAGGCGGCGCCCGCAGTGGATTTGAAGGCGCTGCATGCCAAGATCGGGCAGTTGGCGCTGGAGAATGATTTTTTGGCCGGCGCGCTCGGCAAGGCCGGCATGCTGAGCGCAAAGCGATGATCGACCGCGAGCACGCGCTTCCGCTGACGCGGCAGGCCGAGGTTCTGAAGCTGAGCCGAAGCGGCCTTTATTACCGGCCTCGCCCGGTGGCGGCGGCCGACCTGGCGGTGATGCGGCGGATCGACGAGCTGCATCTGGATTATCCGTTCGCGGGCAGCCGGATGCTGCGCGATCTGCTGCGCGGCGAGGGCGTCAGGATCGGCCGCCAACGGGTGGCGACGATGATGAAGCGCATGGGGATCCAGGCGCTCTATCGCCGGCCGAACACGTCCCAGCCGGCGCCCGGCCACAAGATCTACCGGTATCTGCTGCGCAAGCTGGCGGTCGAGCGGCCGAACCAGGTGTGGGCGATGGACATCACCTACGTCCCCATGGCGCGCGGCTTCGTCTATCTGGCCGCGGTCGTCGACTGGGCAAGCCGCCGGGTTCTGGCCTGGCGGCTCTCTATCACCATGGAGGTCGCGTTCTGCCTCGAGGCGGTCGAGGAAGCGCTCGCCAAATACGGCAGGCCGGAGATCTTCAACACCGACCAGGGCAGCCAATTCACCAGCGCGCCATTCACCGGCCTGCTGATCGACAACGCCGTCCAAATCAGCATGGACGGCAAGGGATCGTGGCGGGACAACGTCTTCGTGGAACGGCTCTGGCGCTCGGTCAAATACGAGGAGGTCTATCTCCGGGCGTATCAGAGCGTCCGCGAGGCGCGTGCCTCGATCGGCCGGTATCTCGACTTCTACAACCGCAAGCGACCGCATTCGAGCCTTGACGCAAGGACGCCGGACCAGGTCTATTTCGACCACCTGCCGCAGGCCGTGGCAGCATGACCCGAAGGGCAGCGTCAGCAATTCGCCGCGGTATTCGGGGTGTCACTCTGGTCGGGCTACGCCCTCCCGGCATGCCACCCCGAATACGGCAACCCACGACAGCAACCGGCAGAGTGTCCACTTATCAAGCGCGGAAATCTGTCCAGACGAAGCCGGCCAGCTCTAATATGCCGTCTTGTTGCGGCGATAATCCTGATCTTTGCTATCGTTTGCTCCGTCCTCCCATGCGGTAAAGTTAGTGCCTAAGTGTCCGACTCATAATACAGTGTGAGCGTGTGTTAGTCTTGCTAATCTACGCATAAGTAGCTTGGTGCTGGCGAGAAACAGCCAGGCGAGAGCGCTTTCCAGGCTGGCCTCGAAGTCCTTGGCGAGGCGGCGGTTGCGACTGAGCCAAGCCAAGGTGCGCTCGACAACCCAGCGCCGCGGCAGAACCACAAAGCCGGTTGCCGGATCGCTGCGCTTGACGATCTGGACCGTCCACCGGCCGATCTTGTCGAGGGCGGTGGCCAGTTTGGCCCCGGCATAGCCGCCATCGGCGAAGACGTGGCGCAGCCAGGGATAGAGAAAACGGGCGCCGGCCAGGACCAGCGGCGCGCCGTCGCGATCCTGGATGTCGGCGGGATGAACCACGGCCGCGACCGGCAGGCCAAGGGTGTCGGTGAGCAGATGGCGCTTGCGCCCGTTGATCTTCTTGCCGGCGTCATAGCCGCGCGGCCCCCCGGCTTCGGTGGTCTTGACCGACTGGCTGTCGATCACCCCGGCGCTGGGGCTGGCCTCGCGCCCGCTGGCCTCGCGCACCCGCATCAGCAAGCCGTGATTGATCTTGCGCCACAACCCGTCATCCCGCCACCGGTAGAAGAAGCGCTGTACCGTCGAATACGGCGGAAACTCCTTTGGCAACTGCCGCCACTGGCAACCGGTCGTCAGCATGTAGTGCAGCGCGTTGACGACAGCCCGCAATTGCCTGGTGCGCGGTCGCCCCAGCTTCTTGTCCGGCGGCAATTCGGCTTCGATCAAGTCCCATTCCTGATCGGTGACATCGCTTGCATAGCGCAGATCCTCCCGGCCATACTGCCGTCGAGTGGTTTCAGTCCACATCTTGTGCCCCCCGTCTCGCGTGCCAACCAGACGGATACACAAGTTGCTGAAATCACTAGTGCACTGACACAAACATAGGATTCAACAGGCGAAGTGTGCTATTGTCGGGGCATGGCACAGGAAGTCTGCGTCGTCGTTGGAGCCGAGGATCGTGCGCGGTTGACCGCGATGGTCGGCGATCGGAGCCGGCCGCTGAAGCATCTGCAGCGGTCCCGGATTGTCCTGTTCTCGGCGGATCGGCTGCCGGTCATCGAGGTCGCGCGGCGCGCTGGGGTCAGCCGTCCGGCGGTGTGGCGCTGGCAGCGCCGCTATGCCGAGGCCGGGGTGGAAGGTCTGTTGCGCGACAAGACCCGACCGCCGGGCAAAGCACCGGTGGCGCCCGCCACCGTGGCCGCGGTGCTGGCGCTGACCTGTGCCGAGCCGCCGGGCGAGACCACCCACTGGACCGGCCGGGCGATGGCCAAGGCGGTTGGCCTGTCGTTGCGCACGATCCAACGGATCTGGGAAAAGCACCGCCTGCAGCCGCACCGCATACGCACCTTCAAGCGCTCCACCGACCCCGCCTTCGCTGAAAAGGTCGAGGACATTGTCGGCCTCTATATGCATCCACCGGCCCATGCCGTGGTGCTGTCGATCGACGAGAAATCCCAGATCCAGGCACTCGATCGCACCCAGCCGGGTCTGCCCATGAAGCCCGGCAAGTGCGGGACCATGACGCATGACTACAAGCGCCACGGCACGACGACCTTGTTTGCCGCCCTCAACACGCTAGACGGCGTCGTCCTCGGCCGTTGCATGCAGCGCCACACCCATCAGGAATTCATCCGCTTCCTCAACGCCGTCGAACGCGCGGCGCCGACCGACAAGCCGGTCCACGCCATCCTCGATAACTACGCCACCCATAAGCATCCCAGAGTCAAAGCTTGGCTCGCCCGCCATCCGCGCTGGACCTTCCACTTCACGCCAACCTCGGGTTCCTGGCTCAACGCCGTCGAGAACTTCTTCTCCGCACTCACCCGAGAGCGCCTCAAGCGCGGCGTCTTCCGCTCCATCGCCGACCTCCAGGCCGCTATCAACCGCTATCTCAAAGCGCACAATGATGACCCCAAGCCCTTCGTCTGGACCAAACCCGCCGACGCCATTCTCGCCAAGCTCAACCGACTGCCTGTACCTTCCGTTTGAGCCAGTGCACTAGTGTGAGGTTGACGCTTGCGCCCAGGCTCGCGAGCATCTTAGATGCTTTTAGTCGCAAGCCGTGTTCTTTGGAACCTCGCCTCCGTCGGCGCGTTGATGAAATCCTTGCTCTGGCATACGCCGATCGTGTTGAAGTAAATGCTTCGCTTGTCCGCCTTTATTCTCGTCGGGTGCGTGGTCTGCGCAGCGCTGATCCTTATCGAATTCGGTTCCATCAGCCACCGCCCTTCACCCGGGGCCCGCTTGGCGTCGGCGGAAAACGAACCCGCAGCGCCGGAAATTCGGAAGCTCGCCGATCCGCTGTTCAGCCCGACACAGCGCCGTCCGGAAGCCAAGTCCTCGGCTAATGATGCTGATTCACCATTGCCCGATGTGAGGCTAACTGGCGTCATTATCGGACCGGATTTGCGCATCGCGATCTTCGCTGTGACCGGCGCTAACTCGCGCGTGCTGTCGGAGGGCAAAGCGCTGAAAGGCTGGCGGCTCGAGAGCATCTCACCGGAAGGGGTCATGCTCAGCGGTCCGGCCGGTAACATAGTGCTCGAGCCTCAGCCGGATGCGAATCTGGTTCGACCCCCTCCGCCTGTTGCGGTCCAGTCCGGCCAGCTCGGCCCGGCGACGGCTGGTGCGCCGGGGCAACCAATGGCTGTTACGCCTATCGCTGTCGGCAACTTATCGGCCGCCACCCCCATTCAGGCGCAAGGCTATCCTCATTATTCTCCAGAGTATTACCCCGGGTATGACCCGTATTATCCATCGGGCTGGGGTTGGGGTAACCCATGGGGCTGGGGATGGCCTGTCGGAGTTTCCGCTGGATTTCGCGGATGCTGGAACTGCGGGTTCCGCGGCGGCTCTTTCCGACCAGGGTTCCGACGCTTCGGTTTTGCGCATGCGAGTTTTGGTGGCCGTTTCCGCGGGGGCGGTCGCAGATAGCATGATCACACCGGCTGCCTTTCGGAGCGACCGTCAGGTGAAAAGGTCGCGTGTAGCCCGATCGGGTGCGGACCCCGTCGTCGGCACGCCGCCGCCATTTCGCGCGGGCGCCGCGGAGCGGGTGCTGGAGTTGAACGCCGCCTTTGAGCGATCGAGCCGTGGGCGCGCCAGACCATGGGTGGCCGCCTCGGCAGGGAGTTCCCGGCCGAAGGGGTCGAGTGGTGGATCAAATTTATGGGCCGCGCCGCGGTATCGACCCAGATCGGCTTTATGGGGACAATCGCCAGCGCCGACATCCGCGCCGATGTGCCAAAGAGCCGCTGCCCGACCCTGGTCGTCACCACCGACAGCAGCGGCCTCGCCTCGGTCGAGAAACGCGCGCCTGGCAGCAGCAGATCCCGAACTCGACCCTCCTCGTGCTGCCCGGCAACTCCTATCACGTCGCGGCAACCCATGCCGGGCGCTGCGCCGAGGCGACGCTCGACTTTATCGCCCGCCACGGCGCCGCCCGCTGAGCCAAGCATCGAGGCCGCTCGCGGGCGGCACATCCGCAAGAGCGCGGCGGTTTCCCACTTTTAACACCTCTCGATAAAGCCTTCCGATCGCAGCGCCGGCGCTTGGCATCGCCGAATGCGCTCCGTGCGCGATTGGTTTGACGAGCTTTTGTTCGTAAATTGTTCTTACTTTGTAAGTCAAAAAAGGGACACTAGATAGTTTTGATCAGAATAGTAACCACTCCGCAACCATCGCGCGATAGAAGCCAAGAAGTCCGGTTTCGGGTAGGCGAGTCCGGACCGATCTGTAGCCGATTGTGAGGAGATTCCATGAAGCCGAACTTAGCGCTGAGCTTGTGCGCGGTTGCCTTTACTATAGCCATGGTTGGCGCACCCCCCGCCGCTCGAGCCGACGACCGACCGTGGTGGATGACGCATCGACCGATGCAGCCGTACCTGAACGGGGACGGCACCTTTAGGCGGCTTAAAGGCTCGATTACGACGTCGAGCTGGTCGGGATATGCGGTTACCGCCAGCGCGCCCTACACTAGCGCCTCGGCGACTTGGCAGGTGCCGGACGTAGACTACGATGGCGGCGCGACGCCCTATGGCTACGAATATGTGTTCAACTGGGTCGGGATCGGCGGGTTCGGCGATGCGACCCTGATCCAGATCGGCACCGAGTTGATGGTCTCGACCTCGGGAGCCACATACTTCTATGCCTGGTACGAGCTTTACCCCGCCTCCGACGTGGAAATTCCGTTGTCCGTCAAGGCCGGAGACACCATCACGGCGTCGCTCACCTGCATCGCCGCATGCTCTCCGAGCCAAATCCAGACCTGGCAGCTGGCCATGAAGAACGTGACCGCGCATACGGTATGGACGCAGAGCTTTCAATACCAGTCCAGCATGGCCTCGGCCGATTGGGTCACCGAGCCGCCGTATTATAACGGGATCTTGCCGCTCGCGGACTACGGGCAGGTCACCTTCAACCCGGTCGCGGCCAACGGCGCGAACCCAAACTTGTCGCTGTCGGCGAACGGCATCATCGCCCAGGTCCCTTGGGGTCAGACCTCGAACCCATCCTCCCCGGTGAACGGCAACGAATTCAGCACCTGCTGGGGGGCAAAGGGAGCCGCTCTTACCCCCTGTGTCGTAGGCTCGGTCGCGGTTCCCCCGCCGACATCGCCACCGCCACCGTCACTTCCGCCGCCCCCTCCGGCAAATAATGTCTCGGCGACGTTGACCGCCAATCCGACGACGGTTACCCCCGGGCAGGCCTCGAAGCTAACCTGGACCTCTACGAACGCCACGACCTGTGCGGGAAATGGCTTTACCGTTGGCAATCGTGGGAAATATGTGACCGGACCTTTTGCTTGGGCCTCGGTGTTTCCGAGGGTGACGACGTCCTACGCGATCACCTGCACGGGCGCTGGCGATCCCGCTACCGCAATGGTCACGGTGACCGTGAAGAAGTAGGACCAACGCCTCCAGCGGGCGGAGCCGGAAGCGAAGGCGCGGCCCTAGGGCCGCGCCTTTCTGCTGGGCGAGGTTCGGCTCGAGATTGCCCTTGCGCGGCCGGCTGGTGCGACAGGACAGGTGTCTCATGGTGAACGCATCGGGTGTCTCGGGCACGTGGCAAAAAAAGGGCTCGACGGGTAACGCTTTGCCTGCTAAGAGCTTTACGAGGTGATAGAGGCCGCCATCAGTTGGCACGTCGATTGCAGGTTAACTATCAGATCATACGGAAGGTATCTACTGATGCGCCAATGGACAGCCGGTTTGTTCGCAGGGATTGCAACGCTGGCAACAGTTGCCGCCGCCGAGGCGACGCCGTTCGATCCGGCAAAGCTGATCGGCGCCTTCAACGTCATCACCAACGGGAATTTGGCGACGACCAGCGATGTTCAGGGCAATATCTTGGTCGGCGGTAACCTCAGCAACAATGGCTCGGGATTGCTTGTTTCGCAATTTCCGAACGTGCCGGCGCCGCCGACCGGTTACGGTAATATCAACGTTTTCGGGACCAACTCCGGAGGCTGGGTCGTACCAGGCGGCGGCGTAAAGGTCTTCATCGGTGCCGCAAATACAGGCTCGTTTGCGGGCGGTGGTGTTGCGGTCACTGTTCCCTACACCTTTCCTGGGGCCACGGGCGTGCCGGAGGAGGCAACCAACGCGGCCACCTTCACCGCCGACATTTGGAACCCGCTGAAGTCGGTCTCCAGCAATCTCGCCGGGATGGCGGCCAACAACGGCGGCTTCAACGCGACGACCGGCGTATTCACGGCCGCTGCGACTGGACCCTCGGTGTGGAATGTTACCGCGGCGCAGCTCCAAGCCTCCGCCAATCCTTTGTCTTTCAATAGCTGCTTTTCCAGCGTGCCTAACGCCCCTACATGTGACGGCGTCGTCAATGTCACGGGCACCAGCTTCAGCTCGACGCGTACCTTCAATCCTGGCTTCCCGCTGCCGGGCATCATCTTCAATTTTGAGGACGCGACGAGCATAACAATCAATAACGTGTTCGAAGCATCCATTCTCGCGCCGTCCGCGAATCTGCAAAGCAACGCCTTTATCGAAGGGAACGTAATTGCGAACAGCGTCGGCGGCGTCGTGGCCATTGGTGCGGAGATTCACGATTTTCTCTTCGACTGCAGCGACAATCTCTGTGTATGCCCCCCGGGTTCTCCAGGCTGCTCGAGCGGGCCACCCGTCGTGCCTGAGCCGGGCTCGCTCGCAGTGCTCGCCTCGGCGCTCGCACCCTTCGCCTTGCTGCGGTACCGCCGCCGCCGCAGCTGAGCCAAGCCGCCTTCCCAAATCTGGCCGCGAGCCACCGGCTCGCGGCGGCTCATGCCGGCGTGTTGCGCAAAAGCGTCCGCGCCGTATGATGATGCGCGATGCGCCATTTCGGTCAGATTGCTGCGGCTCGTCCGCAGCGTAACGATCCGTGCCCCTGCGGTAGCGGCCGCAAGTTCAAGCTGTGCTGCGGCGCGACCCGCCGACCGGATCCCGTCGCCAGCGCCGCGACGGCGCGCGGCTGGCGGCATCTCGAGCATCGGCCCGCTGACCGCGGCAAGCTCGGACCGCGAGGCCGCGGAACGGTTCCTGCAAATCCAATCTGCCCCGCCGGCCGGCCTGTTCGCCGCGGAGAAGGCGACAGCCGCCGCAACAGATGTCCTGGCTGCCGAGCGGCAGCGGCAGCACGGCGACCGGCTGTTCGACGCCGGCCGGCTCACCGCCGCGATCTCCGCCTTTCGCGAGGCGATCCGCCTCGACCCCGGAGACGCCAAATCGCACCACTCGCTCGGCCGCGCTCTGTTGCGTCGCGGCCATCTCGAGGAGGCAGCAGACAGCTTGCGGCTGGCGACCACTTTGGCGGATGACGCTCTGGCGTATTACGACCTCGGAGTGGCGCTGCGCCGGCAGCGTCGCGACGTCGAAGCCATGGCGGCCTATCGCCGGGCCGTCGAATTGGCCCCGGACCTGGTCGAGGCTCATGTCGATCTCGCCGAACTGCACGAAGACGCGGGCGAGGACGAAGAAGCGGCGGCAAGCTTCCGCCGCGCGGCTGCCAGCGCTCCGGAAACCATTGCCGGCCGGCTGAGCCTGGGCCGAGCCTCGATGCTGGACGGCGATTTTCAAGCGGCCGAGGCGCGTCTGCGGCAAGTGGTGGCGCTCGATCCCGCAAACGGCATGGCGCTGAAGCTTCTGGGCGACGCATTGGCCCGGCAGGGGCGATTTGCCGAGGCGATCGTCGCCTTCGACCGCGTCGTCGAGCTGAACCCGTTCCAGGCTTGGGCCCATTTCGCCGCGGTCGAAGCGCAAAAATGCACCGAGGCGGACCGTCCCCGGCTGGCACGCATGCGGTCGACCCTTGAGGATGCCTCGCTGACGGATGATGCGAGGACCACCCTCCATTTCGCGATCGGCAAGCTGCTCGATGATCTGGGTGAATACGGCGAGGCGATGTTTCATTTCGATGCCGGCAACCGGATCGGCAGCCGTCATGCACGGTTCGATGGGCCGGCCTTCGCGGCCGATGTCGACCGGCTGACATTGCGCTTCACACCGGATTTCTTCGCCGCCAATACCGCTTTCGGGCGCGAGCGACGAGACCCCGCTGCTGATCGTCGGCATGCCGCGTTCGGGGACCACCTTGGTCGAGCGCATTCTCTCCCGCCATCCGCGGATCGCCGCCGGGGGCGAATTGCCGTTTTGGTTCAGGCGTGCCACCCCTTGGGGAGTGACCGAGGCCACCTACCTGACCCCGGAATTGGCAGATGGCCTGTCCGGGGAATATCTGTCGCTGCTCCGCCGGATCGGGCCGGGTGCGGCGCGGGTGACCGACAAATTGCCGTTCAACCTGATCTGGCTCGGCGTGATCCACCTGCTGCTGCCAAAGGCGCGTATCGTGCAATGCCGTCGACACCCGGTCGACACCTGCCTCTCCATCTATTTCACGCATTTCAAGCAGACGATCGCCTTCGCCAACGACAAGGCCGCCCTCGTGGCCGCGTATCGGCAATATGCCCGGCTGATGGATCACTGGCGCGCGGTGCTGCCGCCGGATCGGCTGCTCGAAATCGACTACGAGAGGCTGGTCACCGACCGCGAGGCGGAGACCCGCCGGATGATCGATTTCGCCGGGCTCGACTGGGACGCTGCCTGTCTCGAGCCCGAACGCAACGACCGCGCGGTGACGACGGCGAGCCTCTGGCAGGCGCGCCAGCCGGTTTATGCCAGCTCGCTCGAACGGTGGCGCCGTTACGAGCCGTGGTTGGGCGAGCTGCGCCGGCTGCTGTCCCCCGACGAAGCCCGTAGCCAGACGACCCTCTAGGTGTCAACCGGAAGCCAAAACGCCGGCCGGCGCATGTGTCGGAGAATTTTACGAATTTTTAACTCGATAGAGAAACGCCAAAATTCTACCTAAGGGCACGTTTCCAGACATCGTTCTAGTCGTATACCATTGATATAACGAGAATTATCGCACCTCAACGCTACCGCCACGGCGCGGCCAGGTCATAAGACGGCCCGCAATATAACGTCAAAGGCTGTCGGTAAATTTGACATTTAATTGTCCTCAATGAAGCCGTGCAGGCCTCAACTCATTGATAAATAAACGTTGGCGCGGGGCTTGCATGTCAGCTGGCAACGAACCGCGAAGGGGCCACCTGCAAGATGACCACCCTCGTACGGGACAATTCGCCCGCGACACGTTCGGCTCCGCCTTCCGCCAGGGCCGGACGCACCTATCCAGGAGATAACTGCATGTCCACGACCGGTCCCTCGCCCGCCGAGGAAGCGGCGGCGTGATGCGAGCTGGCGTGACCGGCGCGGCACGGCGCGGCGGTGTGTCGGGGGCGCGTCGATGAGCGTCACCCGGCTCGACGGCGCGGCGGCGCGGCGGTGGGCGCCGGCGGCGTCGGTCGGCGCCGCGGCGGCGCCTGATGCCGCGGCCAAGGCCTCGCCGACGGTGTTCATGGTCGGCAACAGCCCGGCGATGCTCGACCTGTTCGACCAGGTGCGCCGCTTTGCCACTTGCGATATGCCGGTGCTGATCACCGGCGAAAGCGGCACCGGCAAGGAGCTCGTCGCGCGCGCCATCCACCAGCGCTCGCGCCGCGGCGCCGGACCCTATCTGGCGCTCAACTGCGCTGCGGTGCCGCCGAGCCTGATCGCCTCCGAATTGTTCGGCTATGAGAAGGGCTCGTTTACCGGCGCCAACGCACGCAAGCACGGGCTGATCGAGCACGCCCATCGCGGCACTCTGTTTCTCGACGAGATCGGCGACATGCCGATCGATCTGCAGGGCCTGCTGCTGCGCTTTCTGCAGGAGGGCGAGATCCTGCGCGTCGGCGGCCGCCAGCCGATCAAGGTCGATGTCCGCGTGGTCGCGGCGACCAATGTGCGGCTGCGCGAGGCGATCGCCGCCGGCAAATTGCGCGAGGACCTCTATTACCGGCTCAACGTGCTGACCCTGCAATTGCCGCCATTGCGCGAGCGCGACGGCGATGTCGAGGTCATGGCCACCTATTTTCTGCGCGAGATCGCGCGCGAGCTCGGACGCGAGCTCGACGGCTTTACCCCAGCCGCCCTGGCGGCGATGCTGGCCTATCCCTGGCCGGGCAATGTCCGCGAGCTGATCGCCACGATGCGGCGCGCGGTGGTGCTCGCCAACGGCGCGCGGATCGACCTGGCGGACCTGCGGCTGGACCCGATCGCGCCGCCGCCCGGCCCAGCGAGGCCGGCCGAGCCGCGAATTCTGCACCGCCGCGCCCGCGGCCAGCCGCCCGGCAGCGACGCCGAGCGCGATGCGATCATCGAGGCATTGCAAGAGAGCCGGTTCAACATGACCCGCGCCGCGCATCTGCTCGGCGTCTCGCGCGCCACCTTGTACCGCATGCTGCACCGCAACCGGATCGAGCTCGGCCAGCACTATCGGGTGCAGGCGCCGACCGATGGAGAGGTGGCATGCTGAAGCCGCTGCGCTTAGCGCGCCTGTCTCATCTTGGACGGTCAACCGTCTCAGTCGCGGCCCAGTGCCGCAATAATGTTAAGATTTGCTTAATAAGTCATTGAAATCTCGTCTTTTCAGCCCGGCAATCCGGTTGGCACGCCGATTGCTGGTTCTAGGAGGTCAGCGTGTGACGGAGCGCGCGACCCCTACCGAAGGCAGACGCCGTCGGCGGGGGTCCGGATTTGCCGCACGTAGGCGTGTCATGGTCCGCCACAGGGGCGGGGAAGGGAAAAGGAAACAGGTATGAGAAAGTTGCTTTTTGCCACTTGCGCGGTCCTCGCCCTGAGCACGGGCGCGGCCTTTGCGCAGAATTCGGCGACCAACACCAGCGCCTCCGGCGCGACCGCGACCGGCGGCGCCGGCGGTAGCGGCGGTAACGGCGGGGCCGGTGGGCCTACGACCGCCTCCGGCGGCGCCGGCGGCGACGCCAACGGCGGCAGCGCCTCGGTGAGCGATTCCGGCAACACCAAGAATTCCAACAACACCGCCAACGGCAATTCCGTTGCGTCGGGCAACTCGCTCAGCAGCACCAAGACCAGCACCAGCGGCGCCACCACCGGCGACAACGGGGCGGCGGCCAACAATGGCGGCAAGGCGCTCAGCCTCAACAACAGCAAGACCAACACCAAGACCGACTCCAGCACCAACAGCAAGAGCAGCACCGATACCAGCGGATCGACCGCCGGCGACAACGGGGCGTCGGCCAACAATGGCGGCAAGGCGCTCAGCATCAACAACAGCCAGAGCAAGACCAACTCCAGCACCAACAGCAAGAGCAGCACCAAGAGCGATACCAACGCCGCCAGCACGACGGGTGCCGGCAGCCCAGCCGCCAATAACGGCAGCAAAGCCACCTCCAAAGACAATGGCAACTTCAACAACAACACGGTAACGAGCAACAAGAACTCGGGCAATACGCTCACCAGCACCAAGACCAACACCAAGACCAGCACCAATACCAACAACGGCGCGGCCGCCGCGAAGGGCGGAACTGCGGTGCAGGCCAACGACAACACACTGCACCTCGGCTCCGACAACACCAAGACCAGCACCAGCACGAAGACCGACACCAGCACGGCGAGCTCGACCGGCGCGAACAGCCCGACCGCGAACAACGGCAGCAAGGCCGTCAACAACGTCAAGGATTCGGGCAACACCAAGACCATCAGCAACAGCAAGACCAGCACCAAGACCAATACCAGCAGCAACAGCACGGCCGGCGCCGGCAGCCCCGCCGCCAATAATGGCAGCAAGGCGATCAGCAAGAACTCCGGCAACACGATCAGCCTGAGAAGCACCAAGACCAACACCAATACCAAGACCAGCACCAACACCACGACTGCCACCGGCGGTTCCGACCAATCGCCTGGGCAGAACGCTTCCAAGGGCGGCAAGAACACCGCCGTCGCCGCCGACGGGACGGGCCCGGGTCAGTGGCTCAGCGCCAACGACGGGAGCAAGATCAACGCCACCAACAAGGACGTCGGCAACACCACCACCAAGACCGACAGCCATAACAAGACTGTGTCTGTAAGCAAGACGGACAGCAGCAACTCGGGCAACACCAAGACCATCAGCAACAGCAAGACTGACAGCAGCGTCAACACCAAGGACTCGAACAACACCAAGGACTCGAACAACACCAGCAGCAAGAGCAACACCAAGACGTCAACAGCCAGCATCAACATCAAGGCTGCGCTGAAGAACTCGGTGATCGGTTCCGGCTCGCTGAGCCAGACCACAAGCAATACCGCCACGTTCACCCCGACGGTGTCGGGCGGGGCCGGGTCTGCGGTCAATTCCGCGTCGGTCGGCAGCAACCAGATCAAGTACGTTGCGGCCGGCTTCAGCGGCAATGTGTCATGGACCAACTCGATGGGTGGCCAGGGCATCCTGCAGGCCGCGCAGAATACCGGTGCGAACGCGGTGCAGCAGAACGCCGTGGCGCTCACCTCGACAGTCGGCGGCAACGGTGGCGGGTTGAGCGGGTTCAGCCCGACCGTCACACCTGTCTCCCGCTGACACTAATCGGTCGACTAGGAGTCCGCACCATCGGCGCTTTCCGATGGTGCGGACCCCGCACTTGGCAACGATGGACACGGGGTTGAGACATGAAAAGATCCGCCATCTGGGGAGCCGCATTGCTGCTGTCTGCGGTTGTCGGCACCCACGGTCCCTGCCTGGCCGGCGACCGCGGCACAGGGGCGGCGGGCGAGGCGGTGCTGGGCGCCCTCAAGGGTGCGGCCGTGCCCAATGCCGATCTCGGCAAGGAGCACGGGCGCGGCATCATCATCGGCACCGCCGTCGCGGCCGGCGATGTGAGCGGCAACAGCATCAGCGGGCCCACGGTCACCGGCACCATCACCAACACCAACTCGGTCAGCAACAACACCGGGATCACCACGGTATTTCAGAATACGGGGAACAATTCCCTATTCCAGCAAAGCACCTCGATCTCGATTACAGTACATTGACGATCGGCATAGAGAATTGCATCGACGATTTGCCGATGACGACGCTACCATGGGCGCGGGGTTGGACCGCCGCGGGCGCAGTGGCCTTCGCGCTGGCGAACCTGTCATGCCCGACCGTTCCGGCGCGAGCCGGCTCGATATATCTGGCCGGCGTGGGCTTTGGCGGCAGCGGCCCGACCCTTAGCGTCGAGAGCTTTCAGGAGAAGAAGTACCAGCAGACGATCGCCCAGGAGCATGATTTCTCCTGCGGCTCGGCCGCGCTCGCGACGCTCCTCAGCTACAATTACAACATAAAGGTCAGCGAGAACGAGGTGTTCGACAGCATGATCGAGCACGGCGACAAGGCGGTGATCAGCCAAAGCGGGTTCTCGCTGCTCGATATCAAGAACTACCTGACCCGCAAAGGGCTCGAACTCGAACGGTTATCGGGCGCCGCTCGAAAAGCTGGTCGAGGTCAAGCTGCCGGCGATCGTGCTGATCAATGTCCGCGGCTACCGCCATTTTGTCGTGCTCGAAGGGATCCGCGACGGCCGTGTGCTATTGTCGGACCCGGCGAACGGCATGCGCTCGGAACCGATCGGCGTCTTCGAGGACCAATGGAGCGGCGTGTTCTTTCTGATCCTGAGCAATGTGGAGGAAGCGCAGCAAGTGTTCAACAGCTCGGGAAAATGGGCGGCGGCGCCGGCGGCGCCGATGGATCTGACGCGCTATGCCGTCGATCTTGCCACCCTGTCGCAGCCGGGCCTGCTCGACCTGTCCAGGTTTTGAAAAATGCGCCCCACGGGAGAACCAGGTGAACTGCCTGCCAGCACTGCTCGCGGCCGCTGTCGCGATCACGGCAAGTCTACTTGGGGGATGTTCGACAACCGTCGGTCCCGCCGCCAGCGGCACCGGCACGGCGCCGACCCGGACCGCGGAGCGGACGACAGCCGGGGCGGACGCAGCGGCGCCGGGAATACCCGACGCATCGCCGCCCGAGACCACGGGCTCGAATGCGCCGACGGCAGCGGCGCCGGGAATGCCCGAGGCATCGCCGCCCGAGACCACGGGCTCGAATGCGGCGACGGCCGAGGCGCCACCGTCCCGGCCTGTCGAGCGGGCCTCTGCCCGCCGTGCCGACGACCGGATCGCCGAACAATTTGCCAGCGCGGCTCTCGACGACAGCCTGCTCGGCGACATCCGCGGTGGGGTGGACGTCGGCAACGGCGTGACGTTGAGCTTTGCGTTTCAGCAATCGACCTTCGTCAACCACGATCTCGCCCAGAGCATCGTGATACCGACGCTCACGGTCTCCCCGGGCAGTGCTTCAACGGCTGCCGCCTCCTCTTCGACGCCGAGCGTCGGCATTCCCTCGCTCGCCGGGTTCGGGATGACGGCGCCGGTGCGCAACGCCGGCATCCCAGCGCAGAGCGCGACCACGATCATCAACAACGGCACCCTGCAGACCACGGTCAGCGCTTCGGCGGCGACAGTTCAATCGCTGGTGAACAGCGGGGTCGCCTCGATTGTCAGCACCCTCGGCAATGGCGGGGTCACCAACGTCATCAGCAGCACCTTGAACAATCAGCTGGTGCAGCAGGTGATCAATGTGCAGATCGGGATCACCGGCTTGTCGCAGCTGCTGCATCAAAGCGTGTCGACCGCGGTGATGAACCGGCTCGTCCCGGCGACCGGGTTCCATTGAGGCGGCTCTTGATCCGATGAACAAGGCTTACCCGCTTGCCCGGCGGGGAGTAGTTGGGGGATTTGCGATGCGTCAGGCACAGGAAGGCTTCATCCCGATCAGAAGAAGACCGATGGCCCATATTCTCGGAGCGTTGACGCTGGCCCTCGGGCTCGGCGTCGTGTCGGCCGGTTGCGGCGCGGCGGAACTGACGGGGGCGGCGCACCCGGCGGGGGTCGCAACGCTGCTCGCCAGTGTCACGGTATTATCCGATGTCGCGATGGCGAACCAAAACGGCACCGGGCTGCGGTCGCCCGCCATTGCCGGCGGGGAGCCCGGTCATCCGACGGTGACGCTCTGGGACGAGATGAAGCCGATGCCGCAGCTGTCGCCGATGTCGAACGGGCCGACGCCGCCCACGATCGGCGGCGGCAAATAGCCGGGACCGGTTCGAAACCTGTAACGCCCGCCGCCGTTACAGCGAGAATTTATACGGCACCTCGAGCAGGATCTTCGCCACCGGAGAGTTGGGGCCTACCCCGATCCCGACGCTTAGATTGACCCTCGTCGACTGCGACAGCTGATAGCCGAGGCCGAAATTGAAGTTGCCGAACGAGTAGGGCGACCCCCTGATCGCCTGGCCGTTGGCAAAGGCGGTAAAAACATGCTCCTGCTGGTAGCTGAAGGTCATCGCGGCGCGGTCGTTCAATGAGAACCCGATGCCGAAGGTGATTGCCGGGGCTTCCCCCGGCTGCAGCTTGACCGGGGTCGCCGGGCCGCCCTGGGCGCTTTGGATGTTTTGCGTCCGACCAATATTGTGAATGAAGAGCAGATTGGCGAACAGCACTCCCGGCGCCGTCGGCATCAGCACGGTCAGGCTCGGCTCGAGCGCGTAGAACCCGGTGCCGGTCGCCAATTTTGTCGGGGTGCCGGCCAGGAACGGGCCGGCCGGCTGCTGGTCCTGGGTCAAGATCGGCACGTCGAACGGGCTGGTTCCGGTGGCGGTCTTCAGCAGAAAATTGCCGACGAAGATCGGCCAGCCATTTTCGCCTGAATTGATCTGATAGCTCGTCCCCAGCTGAACATCGCCGATGCCGGAGCCATTGGCGCTGACCGTCAGCAGTTGGGCATTGGGTCCGGTCGGGATCAGCGTCGCGGTGCTGCCGGTGTTGTAGACGTATGGCAGCTTGGCATTCACCTCCCAGCTGTCGGTTATGCCATAGCGGAGCGTCGCTGCGGCCGTCGAGATGTTCTGCTCGACGCGGTTGACAAAGATGTTGCCGAAGGTGATCCCGGGGATGATCTGGAAGCCGTTGACCCCGAGCTGGTTCTGCGACCAGTAGTCGTATTCGAATGACGGATCGATGACGATCTGCCCCTTGGGGGTCAGCACGCCGCCGGCCGCCGCGAGCTGCGGCGCCGTCTCTATGACCTGCTTGGTCTGCTGCTGCTGCGCCGATGGGCCCTCGATGGGAGCCGACTCGCCACTCGACGGCGACGAGCCTGCGGGCGCTCCCTCGCCGGCGCCATTGGCCGCCGCCGGTTGCGATGTCTGGGCAATTTCCGTGCTCGGTCCCGGCTTGACGGCGGAACCGCCGCCGCCCGCCGGCGGCACGGCGTTCACGGTCCCGTTGCCGGTGCCCAGCGCCACGCCCGGCGATCCGGCGCCGGCCGGCAAGGGGGCGTTTTCCGTCGCCACCCCGGTCGCGCGCAGGTTGCGCAATTGCTGATCGAGGAGCTCGCTTTTCCGGTCGAGCTTGAGGAACTCCTGGTGCAGCTTCTGCTCCTGCTTTTTCAGGGCTGCGATCTCTTTTTGCAGAGAGGCGCGCAGCTGCTTGAGCTCTTCGGTCGAATCATCGGCGAAGACGGTGCTCGGGAGCAAAATTAGAAATCCGCTGCCGAGCAACAATGCCGGCGCGACATCCCGCAGCCGTCCTCGCCCGCCGCCTCTGCTCGAGGGGGCAGGCGGGCGGCATGGCGTCGGTTCGAGAACGCGCACCGGCGCACTGATCTGGCACCGCCGCCCGATCGAGAATGCGAAACGCCCCATATGCCTCTTCCGCCAAGTTCGGCGGCCGGAAACCGCCCCTCGATCCCGTCACGATAACGCGTTTTCGCAGGAGCGGCGAGCCTAATTCCACCTCCGCGCAAGCCGTATGCAGCGCTTGGGATCGCACATAGCGTGGAAAATACCCGATTGAACAGTATCCGGCGTTGGAAGGGGCATCGCCGGCAAGTGTCAATTTTGCGCCCGATCCCGCTGCTCCACCTGCCCACCGGGCCGCCGCTCCGGGACGATGGCTTCGATTTTCCGATTCGGTTCCGGGTCGCGAGCACCGCCGCCGACGCGCGTGATCTCGGTTTTTGCGCCCGCGCCAGCCGGCATCGCCATTCCCAAAGATCCATTCGCTGCTGCCTCGGCCCAGCCGATCGCCTATAATACGGCCGCCGGGACCGCTCGGGGTCGGGAGTGCCGAGGGAGGACAAGAGGTTATGGACCTTCGCTTCACCGATGACGAGTTGAAGTTCCGCGACGAGCTGCGGGCTTTTATCCGCGACAATCTGCCGGACGAGATCCGCGAGCGGATGCGGCTTGGCTATTCGCCGCGCAAGGAAGATACGGTCTGCTGGCAGCGCATCCTGAACGGGCGCGGCTGGGCTGCCTTCAACTGGCCCAAGGAATATGGCGGTCCCGGCTGGACGCCGGTCGAGCGCATGATCTTCCTCGAGGAGAACCAACTGGCGCCCGCACCCGAGGTGTCCTCGTTCAACATCACGATGATCGGCCCGGTGCTGATCCAGTTCGGCACCGAGGCGCAGAAGCAGCGGTTTCTGCCGCGTGCCGCCAACATCGACGATTGGTGGTGCCAGGGCTTTTCCGAGCCGGGGGCGGGATCGGACCTCGCCTCGCTGAAGACAGCCGCCCGGCGCGAAAACGGCCATTATGTCGTCAACGGCCAGAAGATCTGGACCTCGACCGCACACCACGCCGATTGGTGCTTTTGCCTGGTGCGCACCGACCCTGCGGCGAAGAAGCGACAGGAGGGCATCTCGTTCCTGCTGATCGATATGAAGACGCCGGGGATCACGGTGCGCCCGATCATCTCGATCGACGGCAGCCATCATCTGAACGAGGTGTTCTTCGACGACGTGCCGGTGCCGGCCGAGAATCTGGTAGGCGTCGAGCACCGCGGCTGGGACGTGGCCAAATACCTGCTCGGCCACGAGCGCACCGGCATCGCGCGTCTCGGAAAATCGAAGGAGCGGGTCAAATTCGCCAAGGAGATGGCGCATGAGATGCGCGCCGGCGGCAAGCCGTTGATCGAGGACCCGGCCTTCCGCCAGCGTGTGGCCCAGCTCGAAGTCGATATGAAGGCGCTGGAGATCACCCAGTTCCGCGTCGTCTCGGCCTATGAAAAGAGTGAGGCCGGCAAGCCCGACCCATTGTCGTCGGCGTTGAAGATCAAGGGCACCGAGCTGTTGCAGGCGACGACCGAATTGGCGATGGATGTCGGCGGCCCGCTGGCGATGCCGGATTGGGCGCAGGAATTGGCGGCGCTCAGCAACGAGCCCGAGCTGGGGCCGGCCTGGGCGGCCGAGGCGACCAAGAGCTACCTGTTCCTGCGCGCTGCCTCGATCTATGGCGGCACCAACGAAATCCAGAAGAACATCCTGACCAAAGCCGTGCTGGGGCTTTGATCCTCTCGACCGTGTCGGCCATGGCCGGACTGGATCATTTCCGGTTCGAGGCGACGGATGGGCCATCTGATTGCATCTGAACGCTAGCCGATCGTGCCCGGCAATTGGAAAACCGGGCAATCTCCGGCCGCGATCGGCGGTGAAGGTTCTCATTTTATGATCGACGCGCTGCCCGAGGGCATCGTGATCCTGACCTTGGGCCCGTCCGGCGCCGCACTCGGCCGGCGCCTCAGAGAAGCGCTCGCCGGCGCTGAGTGGCACGGCCCGCGCGCCCATCCGGCCGATTGGGACCAGGGCTACGACCGTGTCGTGCCCCATATCGCCCGGCTTTTCGAAGCCGGGCGGCCGATCCTCGGGCTTTGCGCTGGCGGCATCCTGATTCGCGCCGTGGCGCCGCTGCTCGCCGAGAAGCGTGAGGAGCCGCCGGTCGTCGCGGTCGCCGAGGACGGCTCGGCGGCGGTGCCGTTGCTCGGCGGTCATCGCGGTGCGAACGCGCTCGCCCGCACCGTCGCGGCGTTGACTGGCGGTGTCGCGGCGATCACCACGGCCGGCGATTTGCGGCTCGGCCTCGCCCTCGACGAGCCGCCTCCGGGATGGCGGATCGCCGATCCGGGGCGGGTCAAGCCGGTCGCGGCGGCATTGCTCCGGGGCGAGCCGGTCGCGCTGGTCGAGGAGACCGGCGGCGGCGAATGGCTGCGCCGCGCAGCGGTCTCTTGGGCGCAAAGCGGCGGCCGGCGCGTCGTTGTGACCGACCGCGCGGCACAGCCCGGGGAAGATGCGCTGGTCTACCATCCGCCGGTGCTGGCGCTCGGGATCGGCTGCGAGCGCGGCTGCCCAGCCGAGGAGATCGCCGATCTGGCACGGACGACATTGGCCGAGGCGGGGCTGGCGCCGGATGCGGTGGCGGCCGTCGTATCAGTCGAGTTGAAGCTCGCCGAGAGGGGCATCCACGCGCTGGCGGCGACATTGGGCGTGCCGGCGCGGTTCTTTCCGGCCTCCCGCCTGTTGGCCGAGACCTATCGGCTGTCCGAGCGCTCGGAGGCGGTGTTTCGCGCAACCGGCTGTTGGGGCGTGGCCGAAGGTGCGGCACTCGCCGCCGCCGGCACCGGCGGCAGCCTCGTCGTGGCCAAGCGCAAATCGCAGCGAGCGACCTGCGCGGTGGCGCGGGCGTTCCGTCCGATCGATGCCGAGGCGACCGGGCGTCCACGCGGCCGGCTCATGGTCGTCGGCATCGGCCCCGGCGACCCCGCCTGGCGCACCCCGGAGGCGAGTGCCGCGCTGGCGCAGGCGAGCGATATCGTCGGCTACGGGCTCTATCTCGATCTGCTCGGTCCCGCGATCGCCGGCAAGAACCGGCATGCGGGGGTGCTCGGCGAGGAAGAAGTGCGGGTGCGCCTCGCCCTCGACCTCGCCGCCGAGGGACGCAGCGTGGCGCTGGTTTCCTCTGGCGATGCGGGGATTTATGGGTTGGCGACTCTGGTTTTCGAGTTGCTCGACCGCGAGGGGAAACCGGGGTGGCGCAGCGTCGAGATCGCGGTCTGCCCCGGCGTCTCGGCCTTGCAGGCGGCCGCGGCGCGGGCCGGCGCCCCGCTCGGCCACGATTTCTGCGCGATTTCGCTGTCCGACCTGCTGACGCCCTGGGATGCGATCCGCACCCGCCTAGAAGCGGCGGCGGCGGCCGATTTCGTCGTGGCGCTCTACAACCCGCGCTCGGCGCGGCGCCCGGCCTACCTCGCCGAGGCGGCCCGGATCCTGCTGCGCCGCCGCCAGCCCGAAACCCCGGTCTTCCTCGGCCGTAACCTCGGCCGCGACGGCGAGGATTGCCGTGTGATCACCCTCGCCGGGCTGGCCGATGCCGAGATCGACATGCTGAGCCTGGTCGTCGTCGGCAACAGCACCACCCGACTTCTCGACGGCGACCCGCCCCGGCTCTACACGCCGCGCGGCTATCTCGACCGCGAGCTCCGGTGACGGTGCATTTCATCGGCGCCGGCCCTGGTGCCGCCGATCTGATTACAGTGCGCGGCTTGCGGCTGATCGAACGCTGCCCGGTCTGTCTCTATGCCGGCTCGCTGGTGCCGCGCGAGATTCTCGCCGCCGCCCCGCCCGGTGCGCTGATCATCGATACCGCACCGCTGAACTTGGACGAGATTGTCGCCCATTTGGCCGAGGCGCATGCGAAGGGCCTCGACGTGGCACGGCTGCATTCCGGCGACCCGTCGCTCTATGGTGCTGTCGCCGAGCAGATGCGTCGGCTCGACGCGCTCGGCATCCCTTACGATTTGACGCCGGGGGTGCCGTCCTTCGCCGCGGCAGCAGCCGCGCTCGGCTGCGAGCTGACCTTGCCCGAGATCGCCCAGAGCGTGATCCTGACCCGGACCGCGACCCGCTCCTCGCCGATGCCCGCGGGCGAGGCGCTCGACCGCCTCGCCATCATCGGCGGCACCCTGGCGATCCATCTCTCGATCGCCAATCTCGCCCGCGTGATCCGGACGCTGGAGCCGCATTACGGCGCCCGTTGCCCCGCGATCGTCGCCTATCGCGTCAGCTGGCCCGACGAGCTTTTGATCCGCGGCACCCTCTCCACGATCCGCGATCAGGTCAAAGCCGCACAGATCACTCGCACCGCCTTGATCCTGGTCGGCCCGGCGCTCGCCGCCGCTGCCGCTCCCGAAAGCCGCCTCTACGCCGCCGGCCACCACCACCTGCTGCGCCCGCGTCCGATGTGACGCCGCGAGGGCCGGCGAGAACCATCTCAACCCTAACGCAAGATTTACCGCTGGCGCCTATCCTTGCCGCGAAAAAGACGGCCGGATCGGTTCGGTTTACAATCGCCGGGCGCCTCGCAACAGCCGGTGGGACACTGCCATGCTCAGCCCGTTTACCGTATTCGTCCTTCTCGTCGTCGCCTTCGCGGTGATCTATGTCGCGGTCGCGGTCAAATCGGTGCCGCAGGGGTATGAATGGACGGTCGAGCGGTTCGGCCGCTACGTGCGCACCTTGGAGCCGGGTCTGGCGCTGATCGTGCCGGTCATCGACCGGGTCGGGGCCAAGATGAACATGATGGAGACGGTGCTCGAAGTCCCCTCGCAGAGTGTGATCACCCGTGACAACGCGCTCGTCACCGTCGATGCGATTGTCTTCTACCAGGTGATCGACCCGGCCAAGGCGGCCTATGAGGTCGCCAATCTGGAGCAGGCGATCCTCAATTTGGCGATGACCAATATCCGCACCGTGATGGGCTCGATGAACCTCGACGAGCTCCTATCCGAGCGTGACCGCATCAACACCCAGCTGCTCGCCGTCGTCGACGCCGCGACCACGCCCTGGGGGATCAAGGTGCAGCGGGTTGAGATCAAGGACATCGCACCGCCGCCGGAGCTCGTCGCCGCGATGGCGCGGCAGATGAAGGCCGAGCGCGAGAAGCGGGCCAACGTGCTCGACGCCGAAGGGTTCAAGCAGGCTGCGGTGCTCAAGGCCGAAGGCGAGAAGCAGGCGGTGATCCTCGCCGCCGAGGCCCAGCGCGAGGCGGCCTTTCGCGAGGCCGAGGCGCGCGAGCGGCAGGCCGAGGCCGAAGCCAAGGCAACGACCTTCGTCTCCGACGCGATCGGCCGTGGCAACATCCAGGCGATCAACTATTTCGTCGCCCAGCGCTATATCGATGCGCTTGGCCGCATCGCCGCGACGCCGAACCAGAAGCTGATCCTGATGCCGCTCGAAAGCGCCTCGATGATCGGCTCCTTGGCCGGCATCGCCGAGGTCGCGCGCGAAAGCTTCGCTACCCGCGCCGCACCCCCGCCGGCCGTCAGCGGGCCACCCGAGCGTCGCTGATGGAGTTCTGGCATTGGCTCGTGCTCGCCGCGCTCTTCGCGGTGGTCGAGATCGCGAGCCCGGCCATGGTCTGCATCTGGCTGGCGGCTGCCGCACTCGCCGTCGCCGTCGTCGACTGGCTCGCCCCTGGGCTCGGCTGGGAATATCAGGGGCTGCTGTTCGCGGCTTTTTCGATCGCCGGCGTCGCGATCGGCCGGCACGTCTTTGTCCGCACGCGTCAGCCGCGGCCTGAGCCGGCCCTCAATCGCCGCGCCGAAACCTTTGTCGGGCGGTCCTTCACCCTGGATCAGGCGATCGTCAACGGCCGCGGGCGGCTCAGAGTGGACGATACGGCATGGCAGGTCGAAGGGCCGGACCTGCCGCCAGGCACCCGCGTCCGGGTGACCGGCGCCGACAACACGGTGCTTCGCGTGGAGCCCCTCTGACCTGTCTTGTGCGGCGCACAATATACCTTGCGACGCACCATTGGCTTGCATATTTTGTCTATTGTGCAACGCAGCAGAAGGGACTTAGAGAATGGAGACCAAGGGAAGACGCGGCTTCCGGGCAACCGGACCGATCAATGCTCCGGCCGAGGCGGCTGCCCCGATCGCGGCGCCGGACGAGCCTGCGGCCCAACCGGATGCGATTGAAAATACAGCGCCGGAGCTTGCGGCCCAACCGGATGCGACCGAAAATACAGCGCCGGAGCTTGCGGCCCAGGCGGAAGCGGCAGAGGCCGTCGTGCCGGAGTTTGCGGCCGTGGCCGAGCCCGTGGACCGAGAGGAGATGGCGGAAACCGTGGTGCCGCCGCGCGCTGCCCTGGCCAAATCCTTTCCCGGCGAACACGACGTTTTTGCGGCGCTGGCCGAATCGCAGGCGGTGCTGGCGCGTGGGTTGGAGGCGCTGAGCAACGAGATGGCGGGGCTCGCGCGCTCGGAGATCGACGCGGCGGCGCGCAGCGCAACCGAGATGTTGGGTGTCAGAACTCTGGTCGACGCGATCGAGGTCAATGCCGGTTTTGCCCGCAGCAGCTTCGACAGCTGGCTCGAAAGCTCGGCCAGGCTCTCCGAGCTCGGCGTAACACTCGCCGCGGAAGCGTCGCGGCCGCTTCTCGCACAGCTCGGCAAAGGTTGGGCGTCGGTCCCTCGCTCTGCTTTCTGAGGCGTTGCCGTGGTTCGGTCAATTGGTTAACGATTTCGTTCGACAGAGCCGGCGAATGGCGACTAGGCTCCTCTCGCCAGACGACAGAGGAGCGGCGCCATGCCGATGCTCAGGTCAGCCTTTCTCTCGCGGACGACGCCGGGATCGCGGTGGGGCCACACCCTGTTGGCACTCCTGCTGTGGGGCGGGGTTACCGTCTTCATTTTCGGCATCCTCGTCGACCTGATCCGCTGAAGCCGGTTCGCCGTACCCTGGGCTCTACCGATAATATCGCGCCCCGCGCCCGCCGACACGGACGCGGCCCTCGATGATTGCCGCCGGGATCGGCCGGCCGGATAATTTTGCAAGGGATGGGAGATGAACATCGATCTCGATGGAATGCGCGCGGTGGTGGCCGGCGGCAGCAGGGGGATCGGGCGGGCGATCGCGTTGGGCCTCGCCGAGGCCGGAGCCGGAGTGTCGATCTGCGCGCGGGGTGCAGAGGCACTGGCCGCGGCGCGCGACGACATCGCCCGGCACGGTAGGACCGCGCACGCGGCAACCTGCGACCTCGCAGACGCTGCCGCCATTCCGCGCTATATCGAGGCGGCGGCGGCCGCACTCGGCGGTATCGACATCCTCGTCAACAACGCCTCGGCCTTCGGCACCAGCGATGACGAGGCCGGGTGGACCGCCAGCATCTCGGTTGACCTGCTGGCGACGGTGCGGGCGACGCGGGCGGCATTGCCGTACCTCGAAAAATCCGATGCCGGGTCGATCCTCAACATCTCGTCGATCTCCGGGTTTCGCGCCTCTGCCCGCACCCCGCCCTATGGCGCAGTCAAGGCGGCGATCCTGGAATATACCCAGACCACGGCCGCGCAATTCGCCCGCAAGGGCATCCGCGCGAATTGTATCGCGCCCGGCTCGATCGAGTTTCCTGGCGGCACCTGGGAGCGGGCGAAGAACAACAATCCGAACCTCTACGGCGCGATCCTCAAAAGCATCCCGTTCGGCCGTCTCGGCCGGCCGGAGGAGGTGGCGCGGGTCGCGGTCTTCCTGTGCTCGCCGCACGCCGGCTGGGTCACCGGACAGAACATCGCCGTCGACGGCGGCCAGATGCTGTAGGCTTAGCCAAACGGCCGACCTTGGCTACTCGCTACACCATCGGATCGATTCTGACAGCAACCAGCCACAACTCTCGTCGCACTGGCGGCTGTCGGTGTCCACGTCCGAAATTGGTCCGGACCTGCGTCGGGCGACGAAGATGGAGCATGGCGGACCGCTCCTGCCGCGCATTAACATTGGGCGAATGATATGACGAAGCTGCTGCCGCTCACCTCCGACGAATTGCTGACCACGACGCGGTCGGTGCGTAAGCGGCTCGACTTCGAACGACCTGTTGACCGTGAAACGATAATGGAATGCCTGCAGATCGCCATTCAGGCACCAACCGCATCCAACATGCAGCACTGGAGTTTCGTGGTTGTCACCGAACCAGCGAGCCGGGCCGCCCTAGCGGCGATCTACAAGAGGGCATGGGACATCTACCTCACGCTCCCCGTTGCGGCGCCCAACCTCTCCTTCCCGAATGCGGCTCACCAGGCAATGCAAGGCCGTGTGACCGACTCTGCCCAATATCTCGCCGACCATTTACAGGAAGTCCCCGTTTTCGTGATTCCCTGCTTCCTCGGGCGGATCGAGGGCGAGCCCCTAGTGATGCAGAGTGCCTCGGGCGGCCATTTGCCGCGGCGTGGAGCTTCCATGCTCGCGCCCGCGCCGACGCGGTCTGCGGCAGCGCCTGGATGCCTGCATCTGCTGCGAGGAGGAAGCGGCAGCAGTTATCAGGGATTCTGTTGCGCCAGGGCTGTCACTATGGCCGGCCGGCCTGGACCAAGCTGCACCGCCGGTGGCTGGCGAGCCTCAAGTTTGAACAGCCGGTGCCTCACACCATGCTGGAACCGATTTCATCGGCGCGGCTTGAAGCGGCCGAGACCCGGCGCGATCGGCTGACGGCGCAGATCCAGGCGATGCTGCCGGACTGGACGCTGGCTCCTGTCGTGGCGGCGCTGCAGACGATGCGCGGCATGGCGCTGGTCAATGCGGCGACGTTGATCGCCGAACTGGGCGATCTCACGCGCTTCACCAATCCGCGCCAGCTGATGGCCTATCTCGGATTGGTGCCGTCCGAACATTCCAGCGGAGCCAGCGTCAAACGCGGCGGCATCACCAAGGCTGGCAACGGAGCCGCCCGCCGGCTTTTGATCGAGGCCGCCTGGAGCTACCGCTTCCCCGCCCGGATCAGCCGCGAACTGCTGCTGCGAAGGCGACAGGCTGCGATCGCTGGAGGCGGTCGCGGCTGTGCGCGGAATGTCGTGGCCAGCTTGCGGCCAGACGAACTCGCGGGCGGTGGCGCATCGCCGGCAGTGGTCGCGGTACAGCAGTCGGTTACTTGGCGCAGTGGCGTCGGGTTGTCGACGAAGGGGATCTTTACATAGCGGTTGATAGCGGCCTGGACGGTCGGCGATGGAGCGGAAGACGCCGCGCTTGACGTGCGCTCTCGGGTGAGTGCGGTAGAAGAAGTTCTCGAGAGCGTCGAGCTGGAACCCGAGGTAGGCTGAAGTGGTAGGTCCAGCGCGAGATCGGCGGGCGAAGCCAAGCTTGACTCGGGATGCTTATCGGTGGCGCTAGTTATCGAAGGATGGCGTGGACCGGCTGTGTCGCCGTCGGCGCCGCGCGTTCGACGGTCGTTTGAGGAAGCGTAGATGAACTTCCTGACTGGCGTGTGGCGCTGCTGCCAACGGTCGCAGGACGACGCCTCTGCGTCGTTCGAGGGCGGCAAATTCAATCGTCGTGCCGTGCTTGTAGTCGCGTATGGTCGAGCACTTCGGCTGGTGCCGTATCGCGGTCGGCTCAGGCGATGCTTCGATCCGTCATGCGAGCAACCGCTCGGCCATGCCGCCAAGGCGCAAGTCGGTGCGCCGCGCTGGTCAGCGCCGGCCGTGGCGGCGCCACCGGTGCTCTGCCCGCTCGGGTCTTGTCGCCACAGATCTTCCACCCGCCTCGTGCATAGCCGCTGCCAACGCCCGCCAGACGCTGCTGACCGCAGCGCCGCTCGCGCGACCTCGATCCGCAGGATCCCCTAGAGAACAGGACAATCGGGACCTCTCGCTGCGACCGCTATCACCCCACAGTCAATGCGCCAACTATCTCGGCCAACGCCGCGATCCTTATGGACTTCACACTCTATCTTGCATGCACTAGCCTTTAGAGTTCGAAGAATACGGTTTCACGATCACCTTGCAGGACAATATCGAACCGGTAGGTCGAGGCGTCTGGGCCGCCCCGGAGGGCGAGCAGGGTTCGGCGCCGCGCCGGGTCGTCGATCGAGAGCAGCACCGGGTCGGCCTCGTTCGCCGCATCTCCCTCAAAGTAGATGCGGGTGAAAAGCTGCTTGAGGAGCCCGCGGGCGAAGATCGCGACGGCGATGTGCGGCGCCTGCAGCGCGTTGCCGCGGCCAGGCACCGGCCCGGGCCGGATCGTCGTAAAGCGAAAGCCGCCTTCGGCATTGGTCGACACCCGGCCGAAGCCGCGGAAGTTCGAGTCGAGCGGCTTGTCGGCTTGGCTGTCGTCGGGGTGGGCATAGCGGCCGGCGGCGTTCGCCTGCCACAACTCAAGGCAGGCGTCGGCGACCGGGGCGCCGTCGCCGTCGGTCACCCGCCCCTCGACAATGATCCGCTCGCCCTGCGCGCCGGCCGCCGTCAGATCGGCCCATTGCGGCCGGTCGAGCGCCAAGTGGAAGAACGGGCCGACCGTCTGCGACGGGGTCTGGATCAACCTTTCCGCCATGTCACGCCCGCTCCATCGGGGTCGCCTCGCGGCCGCGCAGCACGATGTCGAAATGGTAGCCGAGCGCCCATTCGGCCTCGCTGAGGTTCGGGTCGTAATGCGAGACCAGCCGTTCGCGCGCGGCGGGGTCGGGTGTGCCGAGAAAGATCGGGTCGAGCGCCAGCAGCGGGTCGCCAGGAAAGTACATCTGGGTGACGAGACGGGTGGCGAAGGCCGGGCCGAAGACGCCGAAATGGATATGCGCAGGCCGCCAAGAATTATGCGTGTTGCGCCAGGGATAGGCGCCGGGCTTGATCGTCAGAAAGCGGTACTCTCCCTTCTCGTTGCTGACGACTTGGCCTACCCCGTCGAAATTCGGGTCGAGCGGCGCGTCGTGCTGGTCGACCGGATGACGATAGCGGCCGGCGGCGTTGCATTGCCACAGCTCGACCAATGTCCCCGGCACCGGCCGCGAATCCTCGTCGAGGATGCGGCCCGCGACGATGATCCGTTCGCCGAGCGGTGGTCCGGCGTGGGCGCGGGTCAGGTCGGTGGCATCGGGGCCGGCCCAGCCGTCGGCGAAGACCGGGCCGGTGACCTCGGTCAGGGTATGGTCGAGCCGGATCGGTGGGTTTTTGGGCGCGCGCTTGACTGTGCTGCCGTAGTCCGGGTGCAGATAGGGCGGCTGCGCGCCCTCCGGGATATGTGCGAACGGCCGGATCGTCGCGGCGGTCATACTGTGGGCTCCCTTTGACTGCTTCTCACCCTGCCCGCGCCGCCGGGCTTTGGTCAAGAGGGCGGCAGGGAGAACACCACGGGAACCTGAAGCAGGGTGCCGTTCTTGATTTGACTGATGAATGCCAGGATTTATTTCAAATTGAAGATACTTCCGGCGAACCCGATCTCAGCCGGAAGCGCGATGCGCGCGGGGAGAGATGCGATGTCGACGCAACCAAGAGAATATTCGCTGGCCCAACTTCTGGAGCACCCGGCGCTGAGCCTGGCGCTGGCGGGCGACGGGATCGACCGGCGCTCGCTCGAGCTGCTGCTCGAAGGCGAGCGCCGGCCCGAGCGGGCGGCACCGGACGAGCCGATGGTCGAATAGAAATCGGGGCCGTGCCGCGGCCGTCTCGAAGAGCCTGCCCCGCGAAGGCGGGGTCGCACGGCTCCCTCGCAAGTTCCAGGGCGTTGGCGCCGGCCAGAGCTCGATCAGATCGGACCGTCGTTGCTGCATCCGCGACGCCAACGCAGAACAACAATGAGCCTCTGCGCTGGCCGAGCCGTCAGTTCCTGCTGGCGAGCGTCGTCTCCCCTCCTCTCGCCGTGGGCTTGGCCATGGCATGCCGCGCCGTCGTCTTGGTCGATTTCGTCGGCTTGACGGCCTTGACCTTGGTCACCCCCTCACTCTTGCTCGCGGCCATGTGCGAGGCGGAGGATTTGCGGCTGGACACGGTCCTGGTTGACGCAGCGCTCTTGCTCTTGGCGCCGTGCGTCGAGCGACCTCCCGATCTCGCGTAGCGTTTCGAGGACCTGCCGGTCGAGGCGTATTTGCCGTGCCGGCTCGTGCCCGCCCGGGCCACAGGCTCCGGCGCTGTATCGGCCGGCGCGGATTCCGCCCGGTCGTTGATGTCCGCGTCGGCGGCAGTTCGATCGGCGCTGCCGACAGGCGCCGCGGCGTTCTCGTGGGAGAGATAGGACGGTGTGTCGCCGCCCGGCACGAAGTTCTTGGTCCCGTAAGTCGGCATCTCGGCCGCCATTGCCGCGCCGCCCGCGAGGGCGAAGGCAATGGCGACAACGGCGATCGTCAGTTTTCTCTGCATTCGGTGCCCCCCTTGCAACACAGGCTAGCCGAAAGTGCCCGCGGCTCAGCCTTTGTCCGCGTCCCAATTGTCCTGGGTCAGCCGCTCCATCAAAAAGAGGTCGGTCGTGCGGGCGTACCAGCCGCGCCCGTGCATGCGCCCGATCAGGCCGATCTTGTCGGTCGCCACATAGTACTTCTCGGGATCGACGAGATCGTCGCGGATGTGGATATGGATCACCCGCCCGACCTCAAGCACCGAGTTTGCGCCGAGCGACAGGCCGGTGATACGGCGGCATTCGAAGCTGACCGGAGACTGCGCGATCCGTGGCGGCCGCACCCCGCAGGATGGCACCGCCTTCAGCCCCGCGAGGTCCAGCTCGCCGGTGCCGGTCGGGAAGTCGACGGCGCAGATGTTCATGCGCTCGGCCAGCGCCTCGTCGACCAGGTTGACGACGAACTCGCCGCTGTCGCGGATGTTGCGCTCGGTGTCCTTGTAGCCGTCGCCGCCGGCCTCGCCGGGGCTGATCCCAAGCACGACGACCGGCGGGATCGAGCTGACTGCGTTAAAAAAGCTGAAAGGCGCGGCGTTGACCCGGCCCGCTTTGTCGACCGTCGTCGCCAATGCGATCGGCCGCGGCACCACCGTCGAGACCAAAAGCTTGTAGGCGTCCGTCGCCGGGATCTGCGAAAGGTCGAAATGCATCCTCCCCCCGATATCCGTCAAAGCCGCTCGGCCCCGAAGATAACGCGATTTTGCCGGCCCGCGGCAAGATTGACGACCGCCCCCGTCATTCGGCGAGGGCGCCGGCCTCCTCCGGCGGGCGCACCTTGCGAAATTTGACCAGCAGCAGGATGTCGTAGACCCCCTTGACCGCGCCGCCGATCAGGAGCGGCCAGCCGAAGGTCGACAAGGTCAACAAATAGCCGGAGATCAGCGAGCCGGCCGCCCAGGCGAAGGTCTTGGGCACCGCCGTAATGCTGGCGGCCGCCGGCCGCTCCTCGGGCGAGACCACGGCCATCACATACGAGGTCCGCGTCGGCACATCCATCTGCGACAGGGCGCTGCGCGCCAGCAGCAGTGCTATCGCGGTCGCGAGATTCGGAGCGAAGGGGAGCAAAATCAGCAGAATATTCGACGGCAGATGGGTGAACACCATCGTGTTGATCAGCCCGATGCGCTCGGCGATCGGCACCGCGACGAGATACGACACCGCCGAGCAGATGCCGCTCCAGAACAGGATCGAGGCCGCCGCCGCCACCGAGATGCCGAATCTCTGGTAGAGCCACAACGCCAGCAGCGACTGGACCAGAAAGCCGGTCCCGAACGAATCCATGCCGAAAAGCGCGGCGAGGCCGTAGACGAGCCGCTTCGACTGCTGCAACGGCCGGTGCGGCGCCGCGGCCGGCGCCTCGACGGCCGGGGAGAGCGGCCGGTACAGCATCAGCGAAGCGAGGCCCAGCACGGCGTAGAACACGAACATCAGCCGCACCGCGGCGGCGCGGGGCTGACCGGCCCAGGCCGCGGCCAGATCGGGCAGCGACGCCGCCAGCACCCCCGCCGCACCGGCGAGCGAGCCGATCACGCTGTAGCGCGCGAAGAGGGCGGTGCGCCGCCGCGGCTCGATCGTCTGCGTCAGCACCGTCTGCTCCAGCGGCAGAAAGACGCTGGCGTCGCCGGAGGTCGGGTTCATCGTGCCGATGAAGGCGATCAGCAGCAGCGGCCAAAATTGCGTAGTGAGCGCGAAGCCCACTCCGGTCGCCGCCATCAACACCGAGGCAGCGATCAGCAGCCGGCGGCGCGAATATCGGTTGGCCGCCACCCCGACCCAGAGGGTCAGCAGCGCGGTGCCGACGAGGGTGCTGGTGACGATCGCACCGATCGCGAGCGCGCTGAACCCGAGATCGTAGAGATAAATTGGCACCAGCAGCGCCACAAAGCCGTCGCCAAAGGCGCGCAATCCGCGCGCCAACAGGACGCGTCGTGCGTCTGGCGAGCCCTGCATCATGGCATTGGCCGGAACACCCAGATCGCCGCCGGCTCGGTTCCCCTCGCCCGCACCGCGACATAGAGCCGGTCGAGCTCGGGCACGAAGAGCGAGGTCCGCGCCCCCGACACCGTCGGCACATGCGCGAGGCTGCGATAGCCCGAATCGCGCGGCTCGATCACATCGACGAGCCCGTCGCCGCAGCTCACATAGATCCGCCGGCGCTTCTGGTCGACGAATACGTCGTCGGCGTCGCCGCAGGTCGTGATCTTGGCTGCGACGTGGCCGTCCTGGCTCGACAGCGCCACCAGGGTCGGCGGATTGCGAAAAACGGCGAGCACCCGGTGCGCCTCGGCGTCGACCGCCATCGGGAAATTCGACCGGAGGCCATCGGTCGGCAGCGATCGAGCGGCACCGCCGGCAAGGTCGACGACCGTGATCGCGCGGGCGTCCGGCACATTAACAAAGACACGCGATCCGGCTTCGTCGATCTGGAAGCTTTCGGGATGGGCGTCGAGGCGGATGTCGGCGGTCTTCTTCCGGCTCGCCGGGTCGATCACCGCCAGCGCGCCGGCGCCGTAGCCCACCAGCACGCGGCGGCGCTGCGCGTCGATCCGCACATTGTCGGCGTCGCTGCCGAGCTCGATGCGCGCGACCGGCGCCAGATCCTCGCCCGTCAGTACCCGCACCGAGCCATCGCCGGCATTCGCAACATAGACGCTGTCGGCAAACGGGATGTAGGCGACACCCTGCGGCTCGCTGAACCCGGTGAGCGTGCGCAACACTTTGCTGGCCTCAAGGTCGACTACCCCCAGGCTGTCGTTGCCGAGCTCGGCGACGAAGAGGCGCCGACGCCTCAGATCGATGCCGAGGTGGTCGATCCGCCCGCTGATTTGGCCGAGCGCGATCTTCGCCTCCAGCACCAGTGGCGCGGCGACCGTCTGCGCCCGGCCCGCCGCCGGCAATATCGCCACCGCCAGCAGCAGGGCCGCGTGCGCGAATATGCCCCTGATGAAAATGAAAAAACGACCTCCACCCATGATCCGCGCTCCTCGCATGGCGATCGGCGCAGCGCTTGGACGGTCGGCCGTCTGACGGGGTGCCTGCTCGACCCCGGAGCCCGATCCTACGCTTTCCCGCGGAGCCCGACAATCCCATGTTAACAACATCCCCCGTTACCGACATCCGCCGCCGCTTACCCTGATCCCGGCTCGGGGTTGGGCTTCGGCGGATTTCGCATGGAAATCGTTCGCTCTGCTTTTGGCCAGCGCGGGCCGTTTTGCACTCCGCGCTTGGAGAGGGCTGCGTCAGATCAGGCCGAGCCCACCCAAGGCTCCGGCCGCGGCCAGCAGCCATAGCGGATTGATGCGCGTAGCCAACATCACGACCATCGCGGCGACGGTGACCACCGCGCTTTGCCACCCGATATCTACAGTCCGCGCCATCACGGCGCCGCCAGCGATGACGAGCCCAATCGTTACCGGGGCAATCCCACGGCGCACGATCCGCTGCCACCGCGCATCGCGGAATCGATCCCACAAGCAAAAGGCCGTAAAGTACATCACACAGGGTGGCCCGAATGTGGCGAATGCGCTGGTTATCGCTCCCGGCAGCCCCCACACTTTCCATCCGATGAAACTCATCATCAGGATCATGTTCGGCCCGGGTATTACTTGCACGATCGCGAAACAGTTGGCGAATTCCTGGTCGGTGAGCCAGCCGTTCGTGGCAACGACGAAATTGCGGAGATCGGGGAGAACCGAGGGGATTCCCCCAAAGCTGATCGATGCGAGCAAGGCGAGATGCGCGGTCAGAGCAAGCGGTGCCGGCGCGCCGCTCATCGTGGCCTCGCCCGTTCGAGGCTGGCGGCGGCGATGCTGAGAGGCGCCAACCCGAACAGCACGAAGAGGAGCGGGAATTTGGTGAGCGCCATGCCGATGAAGGCGAGCGCGGCAAAGACCAGCGCCCACGGGCGCGCCCGGTGCGGCATCAGCAGCCTGATCCCGGTTGCGATCAGCAATCCGGCAGCGGCCGCGGAAACGCCGTGCAGGATGTTCTGCAGAACCGGCAGGTAGGCATGCCGCAGGTACAGCGCACCGAGCGTAAACCCGATCGACCAAGGGATCAGAATGAAGCCCGCAAGTGCGGCCATCGCTCCACTCCCACCCCGTAGCTTGGCCCCGACGCAGACCGCGATGCCGACGATATTCGGGCCCGGCATGAACTGGCACAGGCTCAACGTGTCGGCAAATTCCTCGTCGCTCAGCCATCTTCGCTGCTCGACGACGGTGCGGCGCGCCCAGACGACCCCACCGCCAAAGCCGCACAGCGACACTTTGAGAAATCCGAGAAACAGCGCGACCAGCGGGACCCTCGTACCGGGAACTTTCTCGCCCGCTGTGTCCAACATCCCCGGCCAGCTCCCGACAGCCCTCATGACGCATGACCGCACGCCGCCAGGGTCCGGAGCGCAGCGCTCCAAGCCCAGGCGCCACCGCTGATATTGTTGGGGCAGACTAGAGCCCAAATCGCCGGAGATTAGGCTCACAGGCGTAGAATTGACAGCAGGCGGCGCGAGGGCTAGGGTCCGGCCGCGCTTGGAGAGGGCGCGAGCCATCCACCGCCTCGGCGGTGGCCGCCAGTCCGCGAGTGTCGCGCACTGGCCCTTTTTGTCGGCATCGGCTGTTCGGGATCAGGCATGTTCGATAGCCTCAGCAACCGCCTCGGCGATGTGTTCGACCGGCTGCGCCGCCACGGCGCGCTGAGCGAGAACGATGTCGCGGCCGCCATGCGCGAGATCCGGGTGGCGCTGCTCGAAGCCGATGTGGCGTTGCCGGTGGTCCGCGATTTTGTCGCCGCGGTCCGGGAAAAGGCGGCGGGCCAGGAGGTGCTGCGCTCGGTGACCCCGGCGCAGATGGTGGTCAAGATCGTGCACGACCACCTGGTCGAGGTGCTGGGCGGCGATGCCGGCGACGGCCGCGTCGACGGGCTCGACCTCAATGCGCCGCCGCCGGTCGCGGTCATGCTGGTCGGGCTGCAGGGCTCGGGCAAGACGACGACCGCGGCCAAGATCGCGCTGCGGCTCAAAGGGCGGGGCCGCAAGAAGGTGCTGCTCGCCTCGCTCGACGTGCAGCGCCCGGCCGCACAGGAGCAGCTCGCCGTGCTTGGCCGCCAGGTTGGGGTGACGAGCCTGCCGATCGTGCCGGGCGAGAAGCCGATCGCGATCACCCGGCGCGCGCTCGAAACCGGCCGCACCGAGGGCTATGACGTTGTCATCCTCGACACCGCCGGCCGGCTCCACGTCAACGAAGAGCTGATGCTCGAAGTGGCGGCGGTGCGCGAGGCGGCCAACCCGCACGAGACCTTGCTCGTCGCCGATGCGATGACCGGGCAGGACGCGGTCAACGTCGCCAAGGCCTTTGGCGAGCGCGCCGGCATTACCGGGATCGTGCTGACCCGGGTCGACGGCGATGCCCGCGGCGGCGCGGCTTTGTCGATGCGCGCCATCACCGGCAAGCCGATCGTGCTGATCGGCACCGGCGAACGGGTCGAAGCGCTGGAGCCGTTTCATGCCGAGCGGATCGCCGGGCGCATCCTCGGCATGGGCGATGTCGTCAGCCTGGTCGAGAAGGCGGCCGAGACTGTCGACCGCGACGAAGCCGAAAAGCTCGCCGCCAAGCTGGAGAAAGGCAATTTCGACCTCGACGACCTCGCCGCCCAGCTGCGTCAGATCGGCAAGATGGGTGGGATGGGGGGCATGCTGTCGATGCTGCCGGGGATCGGCCGGATCAAGAAGGAGCTCGACAAGGCGAATATCGACGAGCGCATCCTGCAGCGCCAACAGGCGATCATCTCGTCGATGACCAGGAAGGAGCGGCGCAACCCGAAGCTGTTGAACGCCTCGCGCCGGCGGCGGATCGCCTCGGGCTCGGGCACCTCGGTGCCGGAGATCAACCGCCTCCTCAAGCAGTATCAGGACATGGCCGACATGATGAAGAAGATGAAAAAGCTGGGCCAAAAGGGCTTGGCGCGCCACGGCCTCGGCGCGCTGATGCCGGGTCTGCGCCACTAGCCGGGTTTACGCCACTATAACGAGGACAGGTGCATGCCGTTGAAGATCCGCCTCGCGCGCGGTGGGGCCAAGAAGCGGCCTTATTATACGATCGTCGTCGCCGACTCGCGCAGCCCGCGCGACGGCCGCTTTATCGAACGGGTCGGGACCTACAACCCGATGCTCGACCGCGGCCATGCCGACCGGGTCACCTTGAAAGCCGAGCGCATCCAGCATTGGCTCGGCGTCGGCGCGTTGCCGACCGACCGCGTCGCGCGCTTTCTCGGCGATGCCGGGCTGATCGAAAAGCCGCCAATGCGCGAGACGCCGCTCAAATCGACGCCGAAGGCCAAGGCCCAGGAGCGGGAGAAGGCCGCCGCTGAAGCGGCGGGCGCCGCGGCCGGCCGGGCCTGAGGCGGCGGATCGTCGGACAGCGGCCATGACAGCGGCGGCAAAGCAGGTTTGCGTCGGGGTGGTCACCGGTCCCCACGGGGTGACTGGCGCGGTTCGGGTCAAGAGCTTTACCGCACAGCCCGAGGCCATCGCCGCCTATGGCCCGCTCGCCGACGAGAGCGGCCGGCAATCCTTCGAGCTGCGCCTCGTCGGCGCCGCCAAGGGCGTGCTGATCGCGCGGCTGTCGGGGGTCGCGGACCGCGACCGAGCCGAAGCATTACGCGGATTGCGGCTCTATCTACCGCGTGCGGCCCTGCCACCGCCGGGGCCCGAGGAATACTACCACGCCGATCTGATCGGGCTCGAAGCGGTGTTGCGCGACGGGACGCCCTTGGGCCGGGTCCGTGCGGTGCACGATTTCGGCGCCGGGGACCAGATCGAGCTCGACCGTCCCGGTGCGGCGCCGGCGATGGTGCCGTTCAGCCGCGCCGTCGTCCCAATCGTCGACCTCGACGCCGGCCGGCTGGTGATCGAGCCCGTGCCGGGTCTGCTCGAGCCCGCAGCACTGGAGGCGAACGAGCCGGCATGACTTGGCGGGCGACGGTGCTGACGATCTTTCCCGAGATGCTGCCGGGGCCGCTCGCCTATTCGCTTGCCGGTAAGGCGCTGAGTGCCGGGCTGTGGCGGCTCGACACGGTGGACATCCGCGGCTTCGCGCGCGATAAGCACCGCTCGGTCGACGATGCGCCGTTCGGCGGCGGCCCTGGCATGGTGATGCGGCCGGATGTGCTCGACGCGGCGATCGCCGGCGCGGGCGGCGTCGGACCGCTGATCCTGCTGTCGCCGCGTGGCTGCCCGGTCGAGCAGGAGCGGGTGCGGACGCTCGCCGGCGGCGCGGGGGTGAGGTTGATCTGCGGCCGTTTCGAAGGCGTCGACGAGCGGGTGTTGGAAGCTCGCGCGGTCGAGGAATTGAGCCTCGGCGATTTTGTGCTGTCGGGCGGCGAGCCCGCGGCGATCGCGCTGATCGACGCCTGCGTGCGGCTATTGCCCGGCGTCGTCGGCTGCGCCGAAGCCCTGGCCGAGGAGAGCTTTGCCGAGGGCCTGCTCGAATACCCGCAATACACAAGGCCGCAGCTGTGGCAGGGGCGTGCGGTACCGGAGGTGCTGGTGTCGGGCGACCATGCGCGCATCCGCGGCTGGCGCCGGGAAGCGGCCGAGCGGCTGACGCGCGAGCGCCGGATTGATTTGTGGCAGCGCCATTTGGCGCGGGCCGCGACCGAAATCGAAAGGTGATGCGATGAACCTCCTTCAGCAATTGGACCGGGAGCAGGTCGAAAGGCTCGCCGCCGATCGGCCGGTGCCGACATTCCAGCCCGGCGACACGGTCAAAGTCAGCGTCAAGGTCGTCGAGGGCGAGCGCGAGCGTATCCAGGCCTTCGAGGGCGTGTGCATTGCCCGCAAGAACGCCGGGGTGAACTCCAACTTCACCTTGCGCAAGATCTCCTACGGTGAAGGCGTGGAGCGCGTCTTTCCGCTCTATTCGCCGCGGATCACCGCGATCGAGGTGGTGCGCCGCGGCGTCGTTCGCCGGGCCAAGCTCTATTATCTGCGCGGCCGCACCGGCAAGGCCGCGCGCATCACCGAACGCCCACGCGACAGCGTGCGCCCGGGTACCCAACCGGCGCCGGCCAAGACCGGCGGCAGCCAAACCTGACATATCGGAGCAACAGCGATGCCCGCGCCGCGCACCCTGTTCGACAAGATCTGGGAAAACCACGTCATCGCCCCGCAGGGCGAAGGCACCTATCTGATCTACATCGACCTTCACTTGATCCATGAGGTCACGACCCCGCAAGCCTTCGAGGGGTTGAAGCTCGCCGGCCGCAAGGTTCGCCGCCCCGATGCGACGATGGCGGTCGCCGACCATAATATCCCGACCATCAACCGCAGCGCCGGCGTCGCCGGCATTACCGAGCCCGACTCGAAGCTCCAGGTCGATACGCTCGAGCGCAACGTGAAGGAATTCGGGGTCCCCTATTTCCCGATCACCAGCATCGACCAGGGCATCGTCCACATCATCGGGCCGGAGCAGGGCCTCAGCCAACCGGGCATGACGATCGTCTGCGGCGACAGTCACACCGCGACACATGGTGCCTTGGGTGCACTCGCCTTCGGCATCGGCACGTCCGAGGTCGAGCACGTGCTGGCGACCCAGACATTGATCCAGGCTCCCGCCAAGAACATGCTGATCAATGTCGAGGGCTCTCTCGGCGCCGGGGTCAGCCCCAAAGACGTCATCTTGGCTATAATCGCCAAGATCGGCACCGCCGGCGGCACCGGCCATGTCTTTGAGTATGCCGGCAGCACTTTCCGCGACATGTCGATGGAAGGTCGGATGACCGTCTGCAACATGTCGATCGAGGGCGGTGCGCGCGCCGGGCTCGTCGCTCCCGACGAAAAGACCATCGCCTATGTCATGGGCCGGCCCTATGCGCCGAAGGGTGCGGCCTGGGAAGAGGCGGTTCGCTATTGGCGCACCCTGCCCTCCGATCCCGGCGCCAAATACGACAAGGAGGCGCATCTCGACGCCGCGGACATCGCGCCGCACGTGACCTGGGGCACCAACCCGGAACAGGCCGCGCCGGTCACCGGCCGTGTCCCGGACCCGGCCCAGATCGACGACCCGCTGAAGCGCGCGGCGATGGAGCGCTCGCTGCAATATATGCAGCTGCAGCCCAACACCTTGCTGACCGATGTGCCGGTGCAGCGCGTCTTTATCGGCTCATGCACCAACAGCCGCATCGAGGATCTGCGCGCCGCCGCGGCGATCGCCAGGGGCCGCAAGGTCGCCGACGGCATTGTGGCGCTGGTCGTGCCGGGCTCGGGCCATGTCAAGCACCAGGCCGAGGAGGAAGGGCTCGACCGCATCTTCCTCGAAGCCGGGTTCCAGTGGCGCGACGCCGGCTGCTCGATGTGCATGTCGATGAACGACGACAAGGCGATGAACGGCGAGCGCGTGGCCTCGACCTCGAACCGCAATTTCGAGGGCCGCCAGGGCAAGGGCGCCAAGACCCACCTGATGGGCCCGGCCATGGCCGCCGCCGCCGCCATCACCGGCAAGCTGACCGACGTGCGCCAGTTGGGTTAGGGAGAAATACGACGATGGATAGGTTTACCACCCTGACCGGCGTCGCGGCGCCGTTGCCGATCCACAATCTCGACACCGACAAGATCTTTCCGGCGATCTATCTGAAGACGATCAAGCGGACCGGGCTGTCGCAATGGCTGTTCCAGGAAATCCGCTTTCGCCCGGACGGGTCGGAGAACCCGGATTTCGTCCTGAACCAGGCGCCCTACCGCAACGCCAAGATCCTGATCGGCGCCGAGAATTTCGGCTGCGGGTCGAGCCGCGAGCACGCGCCGTGGGCGCTTGCTCGATTTCGGCATACGCTGCGTCATCGCGCCGAGCTTCGCCGACATCTTTTACAACAACTGTTTCAAGAACGGCATCCTGCCGATCGCCCTGCCCAAGGAAATCTGCGACGAGCTGATGGAGGACGCCAAGAAAGGCGCCAACGCGGTGATGACGATCGACCTCGAAACCCAGACGGTCTCGCGCCCCGACGGCGAGAAGGTGCATTTCGAGCTCGACGCGTTCCGCAAGCATTGCCTGTTGAACGGGCTCGACGACATCGGTCTGACCGAGCAGAAGGGTGCGGAAATCGGCGTCTATGAGGAGAAGGCGCGGCTCGTCCGCCCGTGGCAGTTCGGCATGACCCACCGCGGGGCCTGAGCCGTGGTCCAGACAACCGGCTCCAACCGCAAGGTGCTGGTCCTGCCGGGCGACGGCATCGGCCCGGAGATCATGCGCGAGGTGTTGCGCGTCGTCGATTTCTTCGACCGCCGCCATATCGCCAGCTTCGAGATTGCCGAGGACCTCGTCGGGGGTGCGGCCTACGACGCCCACGGCACCCCGCTGGCCGATGCGACGATGGCGAGGGCGCTAGCCGAGCGACGCGGTGCTGTTCGGCTCGGTCGGCGGGCCGAAATGGGAGACCCTGCCGTTTGAGCTGCGTCCCGAGCGCGGCCTGCTACGACTGCGCAAGGAAATGGAACTTTTTGCCAATCTGCGCCCGGCCGTCGTGTTCGAGGCGCTCGCTGACGCGTCGAGCCTGAAGCGCGAGCTGGTCGCCGGCCTTGATCTGATGATCGTGCGCGAATTGACGGGCGGCATCTATTTCGGCGAGCCGCGCGGCGTCGAGAGGATGCCCGACGGCAGCCGCCGCGGCGTCAACACCGAAATCTACACCGAGGCCGAGATCGAGCGCGTGGTCCGCGTCGCCTGCGAGCTGGCGAAGAAGCGCCGAGGCCGGGTGTGCGAGGTCGACAAGGCCAACGTCATGGAATTGGGCGGGCTGTGGCGCGAGGTCGCCGAGCGCGTCCGAGACGCCGACTACCCCGATGTCGAGCTCTGCTTCATGTACGCCGACAACTGCGCAATGCAGCTGGTGCGCAGCCCAAAGCAGTTCGACGTGATCGTCACCAGCAACCTCTTCGGCGACATTCTGTCGGATTGCGCAGCGATGCTGACGGGCTCGCTCGGCATGCTGCCCTCGGCCTCGCTCGGCGCGCCCGACGCCTCGGGGCGGCGCAAGGCGCTCTACGAGCCGGTGCACGGCAGCGCCCCCGACATCGCCGGTAGGGGCGTGGCGAACCCCTTGGCCTCGATCCTCTCCTTCGCGATGATGCTGCGCTATTCGTTCGACCTCGCCGAGGAGGCCGACCTCGTCGAGACCGCGGTGCGCCGCACGCTCGCCGCCGGGGTGCGCACCGCCGACATCCTCCAGCCCGGCACGGACCGCGTCTCGACCCGCGCCATGGGCGACGCGGTTCTGCGCGAGCTCGAACAATCGGTGTAAGGCCGGCAAACGAATCAACGCGGCAATAGCTGTCGCCCCTTTGGGAGGAAACTATGAATAGCTCGCGAATGGGCCGGGCAGGCGTCGCGCTGGCCGGCATGGTCATCGCTCTGGCGGCGGCGCCGGCCGTGGCCGATGTCGTCGTCACCGCCAACGACAGCCACAGCGTCAATGTCAACGGCGTCTTGAGCCCGGCCAAGAACCCGCCGCCGGACGGCGTCTCGGTCATCGACATGTCGGCTTATCCGCCGAAGGTGGTCGCCACCGTCGAGGCGCCGGCGAGCGTCGTCGGCCCGCCATTGTCGATCGCCATCGCCAAGGACGAGAGCTATGCGATCGTCACCGCGGCGACCAGGCTCGACCCCGAGGGCAAGATCGTTCCCGACGACCGCGTCTCGGTGATCGACCTCAAATCCTCGCCGCCCAAGCTGGTGCAGCAGGTCAAGGCGGGCGAGGGGGCGGCCGGCGTCTCGATCTCGCCCGACGGCGCGCTGGTGCTGGTCGCCAACCGCAACGAAGGCACGGTGTCGGTCTTTGCGGTCAAGGACAAGCGGCTGGAGCCGGTCGAGAAGGTCGACCTCGGGAACGCAAAGGCGTCGCCGAGCTCGGTCGTCTTCCTGCCCGACGGCAAGACCGCGCTGTTGACCCGCGACGGCGACAGCATGGTCAACGTGCTGCACATCGACGGCGGCAAGGTGACGGTCGACAAGCGGCCGCTGACCGCCGCGATGCGTCCCTACACCCTCGACATCAACCACGACGGCACAATGGCGGCGGTCAGCAATATGGGGCGCGGCGACGGCGACATCGACACGGTCAGCCTGATCGACCTGAAGCAGACGCCGTTCCGCACGGTCGAGATATTCGCCGTCGGGCACACCCCCGAAGGGCTCAAATTCTCGCCCGACGGCAAATTCCTCGCCGTCGCCAATATCGACGGCTCGACCAAGCCAGCGGATTCATGGCTGTTCAAGGACCACGGGACCTTGGTCGTGTTCGCCGTCGAGGGCGCGCAGCTGCGCAAATTGGCCGAGGCGCCGATCGGCCGCTGGTCGCAGGGCATCGCCTTTTCCAAGGATGGCAAGACGATCCTCGTCGGCAGCATGATCGACCACGGCCTCGATGTCTTCCGCTGGGAGAACGGCAAGCTGACCCCCGGGGCGAAGCTCGATGTCGGCTCGGGCCCCGCCGCGATCCGCACCGCCTGGCCCTATCGAGGAGGAGCCGTGGACACCGCCGCATCGCCCCGTCCCCGCGGCTTGCCGCACAGCGCGCATTGGGGCGCTTTCTCCGCGGTGGTCCGCGACGGCGGCATCGAAATCGTCCCCCATCCCGCGGATCCCGACCCCTCGGCCCTGCTCGGCAACATCCCGGCCGCGATCTCGCACCGGGCGCGGATCGCCCGGCCGATGGTGCGGCGCGGCTGGCTGGAGCGGGGTCCGGGGCCGGATCGCCGCCGGGGCCGCGACGAATTCGTGCCGGTATCGTGGCCGCGGGCGCTCGACCTCGCCGCCGCGGAATTGCAGCGGGTCTATGCCGCACACGGCCCGCGCGGGGTCTTTGGCGGCTCCTACGGCTGGGCCAGCGCCGGCCGCTTCCACGACGCGCAGTGCCAGATCCATCGCTTCCTGAACCTCGCCGGCGGCTATGTCCGCTCGGTCGGCAGCTACAGCTCGGGTGCCGCGACGGTCATCCTGCCTCATATCGTCGGTCCGCAGGGCGCGGTCGCGGGCAACAACGTCAGCTGGGCCGAGCTGGTCGCGGAGAGCGCGCTGGTGCTCGCCTTTGGCGGCATGGCGCTCAAAAACAACGATGTCGGCGGCGGCGGCAGCAGTCGGCACGTCGCCCGCGGCCACCTGCGCGCCGCCCGAGGCCGGGGCGTCGAGTTCCACCTGATCGGGCCATTGCGCGACGACCTGCCGGCCGAGGCCGAGGCGGTCTGGCACTCGATCCGCCCCGGTACCGATGTCGCGCTGATGCTGGGCCTGGCGCATACGCTGGTCAGCGAGAACCGGCACGACCGTGATTTTCTCGCGCGGTATTGCGTCGGCTGGGAGGTGTTCGAGGCCTATCTCCTCGGCCGCAGCGACAACCGGCCAAAGGACGCGGCCTGGGCCGCCGACATCTGCGGCATGCCGGCGGAAGAGATCGTGGCTCTTGCGCGCCTCGCTGCTGGCCGGCGCACGCTCGTTACCTGCTCGCAATCATTGCAGCGCGCCCGGCACGGCGAGCAGCCGGTGTGGATGGGTCTCGTCCTGGCGGCGATGCTCGGCCAGATCGGATTGCCGGGCGGCGGCTTCGCCTATGCGCTGGGGTCGACCTCGAACACCGGAAAGCCGCCGCTCGCAGTGCCGGTGCCGACGCTCCCGCAAGGGCGCAACAGCATCGACGACTTCATCCCGGTCGCGCGCATTGCCGACATGCTGCTGCATCCGGGCGAGCCCTTTGATTACAACGGCCGCAAGCTGACCTATCCGGACATCAGGCTGGTCTACTGGGTCGGCGGCAACCCGTTCCACCACCATCAGGATCTGAACCGGCTGCGCCGCGCCTTTGCCCGCCCCGACACCGTCGTTGTTCACGACTCGGTCTGGACGGCGACTGCCCGCCACGCCGATATCGTATTGCCGGCGACGATCACCTTGGAGCGCGAGGACATCGGCGCCTCGGCCGGCGACCCGATGCTGGCCGCGATGCATCGGGCGGTGCCGCCTTATGGCGAAGCGCGCGACGATTACGACATCTTTGCCGGGCTGGCGCGGCACCTCGGCTTCGGCAACGAATTCACCGAAGGCCGCTCGGCGCGGGAATGGCTGCGGCATCTCTATGAACCGGTCCGGCGCGCCATGACGGCGCGCGGTATGGCGGCGCCCGAGTTCGACGGGTTCTGGGACGCGGGAGAGCTGGAGCTGCCGACCCTGCCCTGGGACGGCGGCATCGTCCGCGAATTTCGCCGCAGCCCCGAGGCAGCACCCCTGCCGACGCCGAGCGGCAAGATCGAGATCGCCTCCGCCGCCGTCGCCTCCTTCGGCTATGCCGACTGCCCCGGACACCCCACTTGGCTGCCGCCCGGCGACGGCGCGGGGTCGTCCGCCGCGGCGCGCTTCCCGCTGGTGCTCGTCGCCAACCAGCCGGCGACGCGGCTGCACAGCCAGCTCGATTTCGGCGCCACCAGCCAGGCCTCAAAGATCAAGGGGCGCGAGCCGGTGCGCATCCATCCGCTTGACGCCGCCGCGCGCGGCATCGCCGACGGCGACATCGTGCGCCTCTGGAACGACCGCGGCGCCTGCCTCGCCGGAGCGGTATTGAGCGACGCATTGCGCCCGGGCGTCGTCCAGCTCGCGACCGGCGCCTGGTACGATCCGGAAGACCCCTCGGCCGACAACCCGCTCTGCGTCCACGGCAACCCCAATGTGCTGACCCGCGACATCGGCACCTCGCGCCTCGCGCAAGGCTGCGCCGGCCAGCTCTGCCGCGTCGAGATCGAGCGTTTCGACCGCCCGCTGCCGCCGATCAGGGCCTTCGACCCGCCGCCAGGCGGCTGAAACAGATCGAAATACTCGCTCACCTCCTCCTCGAATTGCGCCAGCTCTCTCGACCCCTCTCGGCCACTCGGCCTTTGTGCGCCGGGGAGGGCTCTTCCTGCCCCATACCCGACCTTGCCTGGGCACAACGAGATCAGGCACGCTGACCGGTGACCGGTCATTCGATCGGACGGTATTGTTCCCGATCCGTGGCGGTCGAGAGCTGGCGCAATTGTTTTTTCAGCAGGTCAAAATCGACCGGCTTGCTCAGAAATTCCGCCGCACCCAACTCGCTGGCCCGGCGCCGCCGCTCGTCGTCGCCGTAGGCGGTTACCATCATCACCGGAAGCTCGGGCCACCGTCGCTTGATCTCGTCGAGCAATTGCAGGCCGTCCATGCCCGGCATGTTGATGTCGGAGAGGACAGCGATCAGCGCCGGCTCGATGTCGCCTGAGAGCCGTTCGAGGGCTGCCTCGCCAGAGCCCGCGAAGTGCATCACATAGGTGCCGTGACGGGCCTCACGCCGGAAACGCTGGCGGAAGAGCTCGGTGACATCGGGTTCGTCGTCGACTACGAGGATGCTGACACTCATAATTCGGCCACCGTCAGCACCGGCCGCTGAGGGCGCGGCAGGCGGATCGTAAATTCGGTGAACTCGCCCTCGCGGCTATCGACTTCGATCGTCCCGCCATGCTGCTGGGTGATGATGTCATGGCTGATCGAGAGACCGAGCCCGGTGCCCTCGCCGGTCGGCTTTGTCGTGACAAAGGGCTGGAACAATTTGTCCCGGATCTCGGGCGGGATGCCGGTGCCGTTGTCGCGCACCCGCACCTCGACCGCATCGCCGAGATCGCGTGTCATCACCTTTAACGTCGGCCGAAAATCCGGCCCGGCGCCGTCGCGCTGCCGCTTGGCGGTCGCATAAAAGCCGTTGCCGAAGAGGTTCAGAAACACCCGGGTCATCTCTTGCGGCGCCAGCTCGGTCGGCGCGAGGCCGCGGTCGAATTCGCGCTCCAGCGTGATGTTAAAGCTCGCATCCTGAGCGCGCGCACCATGATAGGCGAGGTTGAGCGCCTCCTCGATCAGCGCGTTGAGGTCGACCGCCCGGCGCTCGCCCGAGACCCCCCGCGAGTGTTCGAGCATGCTCTTGACGATGCCGTCGGCGCGCTTGCCGTGCTCGGCGATCTTGTCGAGGTTGCCGCGCAGCATCTCGACGACCTCGTCGACCGCGGCGCGCTCGTCGTCGCCGAGTGCGGCCACCGCCGGCGCCGTCGTTTCCTTCAGCTCCAGCAACAACTCGCCCGACAGCTCGGCGAAATTGTTGACGAAATTGAGCGGGTTCTTGATCTCGTGCGCGATCCCGGCGGTCAATTGGCCGAGTGCCGCCATCTTCTGGGCGTGCAACAGGCTCGCCTGCGCCGTCTGCAATTCCTGCAGCGCGCTCTCGGCGGTGTCGCGCGCCGCGCGGATCTCGGCCTCGGCGCGTTTGCGCTCGGTGACGTCGCTGTAGATCAGCACAACCCCGCCGCCCGGCACGGGGTTGCTGCGCACCTCGATGACCCGGCCGTCCGGGCGCGTCCGCTCGGCCGACCATTGCGTCCCGACCTGTTCCGACAGCCGGCGCACCTCCGCTTCGACATCGACCGCGCCGTATTCGCCATGTGTGGCGAGGTAGCGGACAAAATCGTCGACGCGCGGCCGCTCGGCGAGCAGCGGATCGGGGAGTTCGAGGATCCGCTGGAAATTCAGGTTCCAGGCGGCGAGCCGCAGCTCGCCGTCAAACATCGCGACCCCGTCGCCCATATTGTCAAAGGTGACGCGCAACTCGGCCTGGCGCTGGCGGATCTCGTTCAAGCAGCCGGGCATTGTCCATCGCGATCACCGCCTGCGCGGCGAAGCTTTCGCAGCAGAGCGATCTGCTTCTCGGTGAACGGCCGCACCTCGTCGCGGCCGGCGCCGATGAACCCGAGCAGGGTGTCCTCCTTGCGCAGCGCCACGTACAGCAGCGGTTCGCAAGCCGGCGAGTTCGACAATGTCTCGCGCCATGGTCCGGCCAATGCGATTTCGGCTGCAAATCGGGCACGTGAACGACACGCTCACCGGCGAGCAATGGCGATGCGTACGGGCCGTGGTCGCAGCCGGCGGGGCTGCCGCAATCGTTCTGCGACCGCCTGCAACTGGCCGCGTATCGCCACGGCGCGAAATGTCTCGCCATCGTAAAGCTGCAAGCTTCCGAGCGCGGCACCGCAGAGCCTGTGCGCCTTCTCCAGGATCGCGTCGAACACCGGCGCGAGGTCGCCGGGCGAGCGAATTGATGACCTGCAAGACCTCGGCGGTCGCGGTCTGCTGCTCCAACGCCTCGCGCGTCTCGGTGATCAGCCGCGTGTTCTCGATCGCGATCACCGCCTGGTCGGCAAAGGTGCGGACCAGCTCGATCTGCCGCTCGGTAAACGGCTCGACCCGCTGGCGGACCAACACGATCACCCCGATCGGCTCGCCCTCGCGCATCAGCGGTACGCCGATCGCGGTGCGATACTGCCTCCGATCGTCACCGCTTCGGTAACGGTGTAATCCGGGTCGGCGGCGACGTCGCTGATCTGCACCACTCGACGCTCCAGCTGCGCGCCCGGCCGACCGTGCTTCCACGTCCTAGTGGCAGGACGGCGACTCCCGGATGAAGGCCTCGTAATCGGGCGAGGTCGCGTGCGAAGTCGCCGCGACCCGGTAAACCGTCGCCCTCACGGTGAGAGATCGTCCCCAGGTCGGCGGAACAGAGCCGGGCGGCGGTTTCGACAAGCGTGTCGAGCACCGGCTGCAGATCGAAGGTCGAGCGGCTGATGACCTTCAGCACGTCGCTGGTCGCGGTCTGATATTCGAGCGATTCTTCGAGGTCGCTGGTGCGCTCGCGCAATTCGCCGAGCAGCCGCGCGTTCTCCATCGCGATGACCGCCTGCGCCGCGAAATTCTGCAGCAGCGCGATCTGCTTGTCGGTGAAGGGACGCACCTCGGTGCGATAGATCGTGAAGAAGCCGAGGAGCGCGCCGTCCTTGCGCAGCGGCACCCACAACACGGTGCGCGCGCCAGCGCGGTCGGCCAGCATGCGGCGGACGGCAACGCCGGAGCGGTGGGCGCCCTCGGCCGTAATATCGGCGATATGGACGAGCAGCTCGCCCTCGACGAGACGCTTTAACGCTCCGCCGTGTTCGGGCTTCTGCGGCCCCATACGCACGAGTTCGGCGCGATACTCGGGCGAGGCGCCGCAGATCGCCGCAGGCCGAGAGACCTCGCCGTCGTATGTCCAAAGATTGCCGAAACGCGGCATCGCACAGACGCAGCGCCTTTTCCAGCATCGCGTCGAACACCGGCGCGAGATCGCCGGGCGAGGAGTTGATGACCTGCAATACCTCGGCGGTCGCGGTCTGCTGCTCCAAGGCCTCGCGCGTCTCGGTGATAAGCCGCGCGTTCTCCATCGCGATTACCGCCTGCGCCGCGAAATTCTGCGAGCAGCGCGATCTGCTTGTCCGAAAACGGCCGAACCTCGATGCCGGTAAATCATGAAGGCCCCAAGCAGCCGCATCGTCCTTGCGCAGCGCGACACTGCAGCGAAGCTCGACATTGGCCGACTCGACAATGCGCGCCAGGAGTCGGATCGCCGTGCTGATAAGTTGCCTCGTCGTCGACAAGATCAGGCACGTGAACGATGCTCTTCGCCGTGAGTAATCGGTAGCCGGCAGACCGCGGCGGCTCGATCGGATCGGCTCGCGCGTGAGCCAATCGGCTAAGGCGCGAGGCTACCCCGCGACAGCGACCCGATGAAACTGCTCGCCATCCTAGGTCAGCAGATTGCCGAAGGCGGCGTCGCAGAGACGCAGCGCCTTTTCCAGCATCGCGTCGAACACCGGCGCGAGGTCGCCGGGCGAGGAGTTGATGACCTGCAATACCTCGGCGGTCGCGGTCTGCTGCTCCAAGCCTCGCGCGTCTCGGTGATACAGCCGCGCGTTCTCCATCGCAATGACCGCCTGCGCCGCGAAATTCTGCAACAGCGCGATCTGCTTGTCGGAGAACGGCCGGACTTCCTGCGATAAACGATGATGATGCCGAGCAGCGGCGTCATCCTTCCGCAGTGGCACCACGAGGATGCGTGCGCAGCCGGAGACCTCGACCAGCTGCTCGCGATCGCGGGACCGTCGCGGTAGGCCTCATGCTCGAGACATCCGGGATGTGGACGACGTGCTCGCCTCGAGCCAGTGCGGCTAGCGCTACCCGCCGCGGGCCGGTAGGCACCGGCTCGCCGCAGCCATTCGACTAAAGCTCGAGGCATCGCCGCGCACCGCAGTCGGATGCGAAACGATCGCCGTCGTAGATATCAAACATGCCGTGCGCGGCCCCGCACAGCGCGCATTGCCTTTTCGAGCATCGCGTCGAACACCGGCGCGAGGTCGCCGGGCGAGCAGTTGATGACCTGCAATACCTCGGCGGTCGCGGTCTGCTGCTCCAAGGCCTCGCGCGTCTCGGTGATCAGCCGCGCGTTCTCCATCGCGATGACCGCCTGCGCCGCGAAATTCTGCAGCAGCGCGATCTGCTTGTCGGTGAACGGCCGGACCTCCTGCGATAGACGGTGATGGCGCCGAGCAGCGGTGTCTCCTTGCGCAGCGGCACCGACGAGCATGGTGCGACAGCCGCCAGCTCGACAAGTCTCGGAACACGCGGGATCGTCGCGGTAGGCCTCGGCTCGCGAGCATCGGGGATGTGGACGACGTGCTCGCCCTCGCAGTACGCGGCTAGCCGGCTGATCGGCCGCGGCCGGATAGCCCGGTGCTGCCGATCGCATTCGGCAAAGCTCGCGGTCACCCGCGCACCGCGCGCATGCGAAAGCTCTCGCCGTCGTAGTGTCAAGCATGGCCGTGCGCGGCCTCGCACAGCCGCATCGCCTTTTCCAGCATCGCGTCGAACACCGGCGCGAGGTCGCCGGGCGAGGAATTGATGACCTGCAACACCTCGGCGGTCGCGGTCTGCTGCTCCAGTGCCTCGCGCGTCTCGGTGATGAGCCGCGCGTTCTCCATCGCGATGACCGCCTGCGCCGCGAAATTCTGCAACAGCGCGATCTGCTTGTCGGAGAACGGCCGGACCTCCTGGCGGTAGACGTGAATGAGCCCGAGCAGCGCGTCGTCCTTGCGCAGCGGCACGACCAGAGCAGCGTGCGAGCACCGCCGAGTTCGACCAGCTGCGCGCCGATCGGATCGCCGGTACGGTCGAGTCGTCGGCGACATCGGGACGTGGACGAACTGCTCGCCGTCGCAGCAGCCGGGTGATCGGCTGTGCCCGGACGGCATAGCGGCAGCCTTGCCGCAAGCCGCTCGGCGAAAGCTGCGGATCGCCGTGGACCGCGGCGACGCGGAAGCTGCTCGCCGTCGTAAGTCCAGCAGTGCTGCCGAGCGCGGCGTCGCACAGACGCTGCGCCTTTTCCAGCATCGCGTCGAACACCGGCGCGAGGTCGCCGGGCGAGGCGTTGATGACCTGCAACACCTCGGCGGTCGCGGTCTGCTGCTCCAAGGCCTCGCGCGTCTCGGTCATCAGCCGCGCGTTCTCCATCGCGATGACCGCCTGCGCCGCGAAATTCTGCAACAGCGCGATCTGCTTGTCGGAAAACGGCCGGACCTCCTGGCGGTAAACGATGAGTACCGAGAAGCGTATCGTCCTTGCGCAGCGCCACGGAAAGCACGGTGCGCGCGCCGCCGAGCTCGACCAGCGCGCGGCGATCGGATCGCCCGCACGTAGAGCTCGGTCGGCCATGACATCGGCGATGTGGACGATCGCGCTCGCCGCCACGATCCGCGGCCAGACTGGTTCCCGGTGCCGAGACCGCGTCGGGCTGCGCCAGCAAGTACTCGACGTAAGCTCGCGGCACGCCGTGCGCAGCGACGAGCCGGAAGCACTCGCCGTCGTAGGTTGTCGAGCTCGCCGAACGCGGCGCTCGCACAGCCGCATCGCCTTTTCGAGCATCGCGTCGAACACCGGCGCGAGGTCGCCGGGCGAGCGAATTGATGACCTGCAACACCTCGGCGGTCGCGGTCTGCTGCTCCAAGGCCTCGCGCGTCTCGGTGATCAGCCGCGCATTCTCGATCGCGATCACCGCCTGCGCCGCGAAGTTCTGCAGCAGCGCGATCTGCTTGTCGGTAAACGGGCCGAACCTCCTGCCGATAGACCGACGATTGCGCCGAGCAGACGGCCTTCCTTGCGCAACGGCACCGACAGCACGCTGCGGAGCGCCGCCGACGTTCGCCGACGCTGCTCGCGGTCGAGCGGGATCGTCGGAACGTCAGGAGTCTCACGACGGCGATGTCGGACCGAACTGCTCCTCGCCGTCGCATTGCGCGATCAGGCGCGTGGCCGGGGAACGGCCGGAGCGTCGCATCGCATCGGCGAATGCGGCGAGAACGTGGCTGCACGGCCACGACATGGATAGTTTCGCCGTCGAAGCGGCAGACGCTCCGAATGCGGCGCTCGCACAGACGCGTCGCCTTTTCGAGCATCGCGTCGAAAACGGGCGCGAGGTCGCCGGGCGAGGAGTTGATGACCTGCAATACCTCGGCGGTCGCGGTCTGCTGGTCCAAGGCCTCGCGCGTCTCGGTCATCAGCCGCGCGTTCTCCATCGCGATGACCGCCTGCGCCGCGAAATTCTTGCAGCAGTGCGATCTGCTTGTCGGTGAACGGACCGACCTCGGCGGTAGATGACCGTGATCACGCCGATCGGTATCGTCCTTCGCGCAGCAGCGGCACCGACAGCACAGTTGCGAAGTCCCGATGGCCTTCGCACCACTCTTGGCTCGGTGAGCGGCGATCAGCAGGAACGGTCAGGCAATATCGCACGACAGCCGGATTCGGCCACTGCCCGTGCCGTCGCAATTGTCGCAGCTGCGCTGGGCGTGGATCAGGCCGCCGCGTCGTCTCGATCGCCGTGCGCCGAACACTCCGCCTCGGCAACGCACAAATGGATCAGCTTGCCATCGCAGGTAGTGCAATAAGCCCAGGGCGTTCGCACAGACGCAGCGGCTTTGTCGAGCATCGCGTCGAACACGGGCGCGAGATCGCCGGGCGAGGAGTTGATGACCTGCAATACCTCGGCGGTCGCGGTCTGCTGCTCCAACGCCTCGCGCGTCTCGGTTATGCAGCCGCGCGTTCTCCATCGCAATGACCGCCTGCGCCGCGAAATTCTCGACGAGCGCAATTTCCTTTTCGGAGAACGGTCGGACTTCCCTGCGGCAGGAGGAAATCATGCCGAGCAGCACGTCGTCTTTGCGCAGCGGCACCGTACAGGCCCGTGCGAACTCCCGCGTCTCTCGACGGATGCTTGGACCATCGGATGGTCGAGCTGTGCCAGGTCAGGAATGTGCAGGAAGCGTTCGCCGTCGATTAACGCCCGGGTGATCGGATTGTCAGCGCCTCGGTACCCCTGCCGCAGCTGCTCCGCGAACGTACCCGAATAGGAGTGTGTCGCCACCGCGCGGAAGATCTCGCCCTCGCGCAGCACCAAGGCGCCATGGGTGACGCCGCAGAGCTTGTGGGCCTTTTCCAGCATCGCGTCGAACACGGGAGCGAGGTCGCCGGGCGAGCTGTTGATGACCTGCAAGACCTCGGCGGTCGCCGTTTGTTGGGCCAGCGCCTCATCGCGCTCGGCTCTGCACTCGGCTAGCTCACGGCGGAGATCGGATATGAGTTGCTTGGGATCGGCTAACGTGCTGTCGGGCGTCGCGCTCATTTGCGGACCTCGTCGGGACGACCTTCCGAGCGGATCATACCGCGATCGCCAGGGGCCACCACAGGTTGTTGCTCGGGATAATCAGCCGCCTCGTCGAGGTGACCGCTATCCGGCGGGCCGGTCCCGCTCATCCGAAGAACGGCCGGTTATGGCGCAATCCCGCCGTTCGGGCGTGCTTGGCGACAAGGACCGGATTTCCACTCAAGGCGGTCCGTCAGCCTCGGGTACTTTCTGTCGGATTTGCTCCAGGGGGTGTCGCCAATCCGAAGAGCTCGCCGCTTTCGGATCACGCCAATCTTGCCATAATCGCATGGTACCGTTGCTGCTTCGAGGCGCTCGGGAGGGCGGGCGCCGGGCAGACGGGGAGAAGGTGGGTGCCTGTAGATTCCCAGTATTATCAGGCGGAACAGGCTCGGCTGCCTGGGTCGCGCGATGCGGAGGGGCGCTGGCGCAAGGGCGCCTCGGGCAATCCGGCGGGGCGGCCGCGCGGTTCGCGCAACCGGGCGACGCGCATGGCGGAAATGCTGCTCGATGCGGCGGCTGCGAATTTGGCCGGCCGGGCGATCGAGCGGGCGCTCGATGGCGACGACGTCGCATTGCGCTTTTGCCTCGCGCGCATCGTCGCACCCCGCCGCGTGCCGGCGGTCGAGCTCGACCTGCCGCCGCTCGACACCCAACAGGACCTGGCACTGGCGATGGCCGCAATCGGGGAGGCGGTGGCGCGGGGCGAGATCGCGCCCGCCGAGGCCTCGGAGCTCGCCCGCGTCGTCGATACCGCGATGCGGGCGATCGAAGCGCGCGAGGCCGAGTTCCAAGGAAATCATTTCTGGGGCCGCGAGCGAAGTCCCGGCGGCACCGCCGTTGCGGCCCTCCAACCCGGCTTCCGACCCCGCATGACCCGGCGGCGATCGGACACCGCCGCGGCCAAGGGGTTCGGGCGCACCCGCGAGCCCGGTCGAAGACCGATCGGCCGCCGCCCCGAACTGCGCTTTGAGTATATCCAGAAAAACGGATGGACCACGCCCTTCGCCGGGGTGGAGATTTCTGCAAGAATGCCGTGATGAAACAAAGCAGGGGTACGCAGATGAGCGACCGGGACGATATGGGGTTCGCTCCCCCGGAGGACGCGCCGATCCCCTACATTCAGCGGATCGGCGACTATTACCAGGCGCTCGGCTATGGCGCGCCCTATCGCTGGGCGCATTACGCCGAGGTGCCGTTCCAGGCGCTGGCAAAGCCGCTCGCCCGCTGCCGGGTCGGGCTGGTCACCACCGCGGCACCCTACCAGCCGGGGAAGGGCGATCAGGGTCCCGGCGCGCCCTACAACGCCGCGGCCAAGTTCTATCGGGTCTATTCCGGCGACACCGCGATCGACCACGATCTGCGAATCTCGCATGTCGGCATCGACCGGGTGCACACCACCGCCGAGGACAGCAACACCTGGTTTCCGCTGCCCGAGCTGCGGCGCTCGGCCGCCGCCGGCCGGATCGGCGAGATGGCGCAGCACTTCCACGGCGCGCCGACCAACCGGAGCCACCGCACCACCCTCGAAGAGGATTGCCCCGAGCTCCTGGCGCGGTGCCGCGCCGATGGGGTCGACGCCGCCATTCTCGTCGCCAATTGACCGGTGTGCCACCAGACCGTGAGTCTCGGCCGCACGGCATTTGGAAGAGAACGGCATCGCCACGGTGGTCATGGGCTGCGCCAAGGACATCGTCGAATATTGCGGCGTGCCGCGCTTTCTGTTCAGCGATTTCCCGCTCGGCAACGCGGCCGGGCGGCCGAACGACCCGGAATCGCAGGCCTTTACCCTGGAGCTCGCGCTGCGCGTCCTCGAAGCGGCGCCGGCGGCGCGCACCACGGTGCAGTCGCCATTGCGCTGGAGTGCCGCCCCTACGTGGAAGCTCGACTATTCCAACATCGCGCGCCTGGCGCCGGAAGAGATCGAGCGGCGGCGGCGCGAGTTCGACCGACAGAAGGAAATCGCCCGGGCGATCCGCGACACGCCGGCGGCGGCAAAGTGACGGGCCGATGACCGAACCCACCGGAAAGAAGCCCTTCGACGGCGTTCGCATCCTCGATTTCACCCGCTACGTGGCGGGGCCGTTCGAGGCACCCGACGCGGCGGCCGAATTCGCCCTGGTTCCAGGCGATTATGCCATCGCTGACCGCCGGCCGCGCCGACAGCCGGCGGGCGAGGCCGCGCAACGGCGCCGCGAGGGTTTAGGTCAGGCGGCCCCGTGGTCCTTGAACCACGCCAGCATCCGGGCCCAGCCGTCCTTGGCGGCCTCGGCGCGGTAGGAAGGGCGGTAGTCGGCGTTGAAGCCGTGCGGCGTGTCGGGATAGATCTTGAATTCGCAGGTCTTGCCGGCCGCCTTGCACGCGGCCTGCATCTTTTCCACGTCCGCGACCGGGATGCCCTGGTCGGCGCCGCCGTAAAGCCCCAGCACCGGGCATTTGAGGTCGGCGGCGAGATCGATCGGGTATTTCGGCTGCAATTCGGTGCGCGGCCGATCGATCGGGCCGTACCAGGCGACCGCCGCCTTCAGGTTCGGATTGTGGGCGGCGTAGCGCCAGACGGTGCCGCCGCCCCAGCAGAAGCCGGTGACCGCGAGCTTCGCCGTATCCGCCTGGCCGGACGATTTGGCATAGGCGACGGTCGCGTCGAGGTCGGACATGACCTGCGCGTCCGGCACCTTCGAGACGATAGTCTTGATCAATTCCTGGATGTCGCTGATCTTCGACGGATCGCCCTGACGCGCGTAAAGGTCGGGGGCGACCGCGTAATATCCGAGCTTGGCGAGACGGCGGCACAGATCCTGGATGTGCTCGTGCACGCCGAAAATCTCCTGGACCACGAGCACGGTCGGGAACGGGCCGCCCTTGTCAGGCATCGCGCGGTAGGCCGGTATCGAGCCATCCTTTACCGGAACCTTGACCTCGCCCGCTTCGAGCCCTGCCGCATCGGTGTGGATCGCGTCAGCCGAAACCGGCTGCGCGGCGAGCGCAAAGCCGGTGGCAAGCGAGGTCATCACAAACCCGCGGCGCGACCATTGCGAGCGCGGCAGCAACCCTGCCAATCCGCTGTCGACGGCGTCCATTTTATCCTCCCTGTGGGCGATCGGCGACGCAGAGGATAAGAGATCTGCCGCGCCCAGCAAAAGCCGTTTGCCCGCCCGTCACCGTGATGTGATCGGTTGGTTGATGGGTGCGCATCGCGGCTTCGATCTGGTCGAGGCGCGGGGCGTGGCAGATGATCGCTCTATTGCGCTGCCGGCCCCACCCTCTTTTGCGCGTTGCCGGTTGACAAAGTAGGGGTCACCGCCCTCAATCGGGGCGAAGCCGCCGAGCTTATGGAGGAATGATGCTCTCGCAAGCCGCCCGCGAAGCTTACGACCGCGATGGATTTATCGTGGTGCCCGATGTCCTGACGCCGGCCGAGGTCGAGGCCTTGCGCGCTGCGACGGACGGGTTTGTCGAGAATGCCCGCGCTGTCGCCGCCAATGACGAGATCTACGACCTCGAGGACAGCCATTCCGCCGCCGAGCCGCGGGTGCGGCGGATCAAGACGCCGCATCTGCACCATCCGGAATATGCGCGGGCGGCGCGGCACCCCGGGATCGTCGCGGTGCTGAAAGATTTGTGGGGCACGGTGCGCTTCGACACCGGCAAGCTCAATATGAAGTCGGCCGGCTACGGCGCCCCCGTGGAATGGCACCAGGACTGGGCGTTCTATCCGCACACCAATGACGATCTGGCGGCGGTGGGGATCATGCTCGACGATTGCGGCATGGAGAACGGCCCGATGATGGTCGTCCCCGGCAGCCATCGCGGGCCGATCTACGATCATCACGGCCCCGACGGCCGATTCTGCGGCGCGATGGACCCGAAGGCCTGCGATCTCGATTTATCAAAGGCGGCACCGTGCCTCGGCAAGGCCGGCTCGATCACCGTGCATCACGTCCGCGCGGTGCACGGCTCGGCGACCAACTTCTCCGGCAGGGAACGCCGTTTCCTGCTGTTCCAGTACCGCGCCGCCGACGCTTGGCCGCTCCTCGGTTTCAAGGACGGGATCGAGAAGTTCGACGCACTCCTGCTGGTCGGCGCGCCAACCCTGGCGCCGCGGCTCGCCCCGGTCCCGGTGCGCCTGCCATTGCCGCCTGCCGAGTATCAGGGCTCGATCTACGAGAACCAGCGCGCCACCGGCCGCCGTTTCTTCGCGACCGCGTCCGAGCGGGTCGCGGTCGCGGCGGAATAGCGGCGCCGGGCGGTCCCTCACTCCTCCCTCTCCGGCTTACGGGGAGAGGGAGGAGACCGCAGCTCAGGCGGGGTGGAAGACGAGGGTGCGCAGCTCGATGCTCTCGCGCGGGAAGGCGTCGGGCGGGGTCGTCGGGTCGGTGAACGAGGTGTGCGGCATAAAGCGGGCCCGGCCGTCGGTCTTGGTGTCGCAAATCTTCAGGAGCAGCGCCTGTTCCCGCTTCATCTCGGGCACGTAGTACCATTCGTGCGCCGGGTTCCACGTGACCGAATAGGTCTCGCCGACCCGCTCGTGATAGACGAGGTCGGAGGGCACCAGGTCGTCGGGGGAGACGGTGCGCGCATCGCACACTGCCAGCGGCGCATCGCGCAGCGGCCCGCGGATCGGGCGCCACAGGTTGATCACCTGCAGGCGGCCCTTTAGCAATTCCTCGGCCTCGTCGGGCAACAGGTCGCGCACCCGCTGCGGGCCGGATATCGCGGTGTGGTCGACATGGACGCGGGTCGCCGGCTGACGCGGCCCGCCGGGCGTGCGGTCGGTTAGGTCCGGGACGCGGCGGCGCTGCAGATGGTCGAAGATAAATACGCGGCTGGCGCCGGTGACCTCGGCGATGAAGCGCTCCGCCTCCGGGTAGTAGACCCGCCGCACCTCGTCGTCGTCCCAGAAGTCGCGCACTTGGGTGTGCTGCTCGACGAGCGCGAAGCCTTGCCGGTCGAGCTCGATTTCCGAGGCGACCGGCCGCATGTCGCGGATGCGCACCTTGTGGCGCTCGTGCGTCATGTTCGAGCGTGTCGCGTCGGGGCCCGTCTCATAGGCGTAATAGCGCGGCCGCTCGGTCATTGGTCCGAGATAGTTCAGCTCGGCCTCGACATAGGGCAGGTTTTCGAAACTGCTCACGGCTGGGTCCTCCTTGAGGGTTGGGAACGTGAATTCACTCGCCATATCGGATCATCCTACGGCGAGCCGGCGGTAAGCCGAAGCGGATAGTGCCCGCGTCACTCCCGCCAGAACGGCTTGTTGATCAGGTATTCGGCGTCGGCCCGGGTGAGCCCGATGTCGCCGAGCATCCGGTCGTCGAGCTGCGCCAGCTGGCCGCGGTCGCGGATGCGCCGGCGCCATTCGCGCAGAGTCGCCGCCAGCCGGGGCCAATGGAACGCCGGATGCGGCACCCGCAGGCCCTGAAAGTGGGTCACACTCATGTGAGATCTCCTAAAAACGCATTCATGCGTCGTGGCTTGAAAATTGGCTGATAAGGGGAAACCTACAAACGAAACTTTTTCATCGACGGCTTAGGAATCCTAACTTCAGATGATCGGCCATTTGCCGCCCTTGAACGCACTGCGGGCATTCGAGTCGGCGGCCCGCCACCTCAGCTTCAGCAAGGCCGCCGACGAGCTTCGCGTCACCCCGGCCGCGATCAGCCACCAGATCCACGCCTTGGAGCAGGATCTGGGGGTGAGGCTCTTTCGCCGGCTCAACCGGTCGGTCGAGCTGACCGCCTCGGCGCGGGTCCTGCTGCCGGGCCTGTCGGAAGCATTCGCCGGCATCCAGTCCTCGGTCGGGCGGCTGCGCGCGCACAACGACACCGGGACGTTGACGGTAACTGCCTCACCCTCCTTTGCCGCCAAATGGCTCGTGCCGCGGCTGCACCGGTTTCAGGAGCGGCATCGGGAGATCGACGTACGCATTTCCGCCAACGACGATGTCGTCGACCTGACCAAGGGCGATTTCGACATCGCGATTCGCTACGGCACCGGCAATTATCCGGGGCTCGAGGTCGAGCTGCTGTTCACCAACGAGGTATTCCCGGCCTGCAGCCCGCAATTGCTTGCCTCCGGCTCGCCGTTGCGCACACCGGAGGATTTGGCGGGCCACGCGCTGATCCATGACCAGGCGATCGAGCGCGACCCGCTGGCGCCGACCTGGCCGATGTGGCTGAAGGCCGCCGGGGTCAAGGATCTCGCGGCCAATTCCGGGCTCAGCTTCAACAACATGCATCTGGCGCTCGACGCGGCGATCGCCGGTCACGGCGTGGTGCTGGCCTACAGCGAGATCGCCGCCGCCGACCTCGCCGCCGGCCGCCTGGTCAGGCTGTTCTCGCTGGCGCTGCCGGACCCGTTTTCCTATTATGTGGTGACCGCACCGGGCGCGCTCGAGCGGCCCAAGGTCCGCGCCTTCCGCAACTGGCTGCGCCAGGAAGCGGATCAATAACGGGAAGGACGGTTCAGCCCGGAACCCCGGCCATCTTGCACACCGCCGCCCATTCGCGGTCGGTAACGGGGCACACCGACAGGCGCGACTGGCGCAAGAGCGACATGCCGGCGAGATTGGGATCGGCCTTCATCGCGGTCAACGTCACCGGATGCTCGACCGGCATCACCGGCTTGATGTCGACCATGCCGAGCTTGCCGCTCTGGTCGGCGGGGTCCGGGTAGAAGGTCTTGATCACCTCGGCGATGCCGACGATCTCGCGGCCCTCGTTCGAATGATAAAAGAAGGCTCGGTCGCCAAGCTTCATCGCGCGCAGATTGTTCAAGGCCTGCGCGTTGCGCACGCCGTTCCAGTAGGTTTTGCCGTCGGCGACGAACCGTTCCCAGGAATAGCTCGACGGCTCCGATTTCAACAGCCAGTAGGCCATCGCGTCCTCCCTTCCCGACCTGTCAATGCCGCAGCGGATAGTCGGCCTGCTCTTCGTAGATCGAGCCGGCCTTGGTCTGAAAGCTGGCGATCAAGCTGAATTTGTCGACCGGCAGCGGGTCCGCGCGAAACCCGGCATGGGCGGCGAGAAACCCTTGCAGTTGGTCGAGCGCCGGGTGCTTGAGCCGGGCCAAGGTGACGTGCGGCGAAAACTTGCGCGGTTCCGGCGGCAATCCGGCGCGGATCAGCGCCTGCTCGATCTTGTCGCGCAGCGCCGCGAGCTCGGCGCTGCGCTCGGCGCCGACCCAAAGCTGCCGCGGCTTGTCGCCGAACACCCCGGCGCCCGCGAGCTGCAGCACGAACGGGCGGGCGCGCAGGCGCGACAATGCGTCGTCGACATCGGCCGCGGTGTCCTCGGTGATCTCGCCGATGAACCGCAGGGTCAGGTGGAAGTTGCCGGGGGCCACCCACTTCGCGCCCGCGACCCCGGAGCACAGCAGCGATAGCTGCAATTTGAGCTCCGGCGGAAAGCCGATCCCGACGAAGAGACGCAGCATGCCGTCACGTGAATAGGGTCAAGACGCCGGTGTGGCCATAGAGCCGGTCGCGCGAGATCTCGCCATTGGCGAAAAAGCCGATCAGCGGGAAGTCGCCCAGGCTTTCGCGAATGAGCCCGGTCTCGACCCCGGCCTCGCCGAAGAGTGCCGCACCGCGGGCGACGCAGCTGACATAGACCCCGGCCTTGGGCGGCCCGTCGAGCCTTCCCGCCAGCTGGCGGACCATGCGGACCATGTCGCGGCGCGCGCTTTCCGGGTCGCGGCGGCAGAACAGGATCGTATCGCCGGCGGCCACCTCGGCGCCGAGCACGATCCAGCCGCGGCCGGGGTCGATCGCCAGCAGATTGCGCACGAGGTAGTCGCCGGTATCGGAACCCGCGATCGGCAACCCGGCGAAGATCAGCCCGCCGACGCGCCGCATATCGGTCGCCAGAACCGGCCCGATGTCCTCGATGAAGACGGAGAGGGCGGGGCGACCGTCGATCACCATCACGACATTGTCGCGCGCCTCGTCGATGCGATGCACCGGCCCGATCGGCGAGCAGCCCTGGGTAAGCGCGGTGGCGACGGCGACGCCCGGCGCCAGCATCAGCCCCGAGAGCCCGTTGCCGCCGAGGCCGTCCTCGCCCGGCGTCCGGGCGACCAGCGGGCTGTCGCAGCGGTGCGAGACCAGGCCGCCGACGAGGAAGGCGCCGCTCGCCCCGGCCGTGTCGACCGCCGCCTTGGTCAGATCGGGGCAACGCGGGTCGGCATGGACCAGGGCCAAGGCCGGCTGCGAGGCCTCGATCCAGCCGGCGTGCCGGCGCGGCAGGTCCGAGCCAGGATCGCCGGTGGCGGCGAAGATGCGAAAATCATCGGGCGGCAACGCCGCGGTCATCACCACGGCCGCGGGCTCATCGAAGATTTCGACCGCGGCCGAGCAGACGCCGAGCCCGACGCCGCCGACCCAGGAGCCGATCTCGGTGTGCCGCGCGAGCGCGCCGACAAGATCCGGTAGAACCGCGGCCGCCGCCTCGGTCGCATAAAGGATGCCGAGGTTGGCGCCCTCGACCGGCGCCAACCCCTCGATGCAGCGCGAGGCGAGGGTCCCGGGGTCGCCCGTCGCCGCGGCAGCGGCAAACCGCGCGCTCATGATGCGCCCTCGACCAGGCGGGCGACGATCGGCGCGATCCGATCGACCAGCACCGCGACGCCACGCTCGTTCGGATGCAGGCCATCCGCCTGATTGAGGTCCGGCTTCATCGCAACCCCTTCGAGAAAGAACGAATAAAGCGGCACGTGGTGAGCGCGCGCCAAGTCGGGAAAGATCCGGTCGAAGGCGCTCTGGTACTCCTCTCCCCAGTTCGGTGGCGCGAGCATGCCGAGGAGCAGCAGCTTGGCGCCGCCAGCCTCGATCTTTTGCATCATCTTGTCGAGATTGTCGTGCACCGCCGCGGGGTCGATGCCGCGCAGCGCGTCGTTGGCGCCGAGCGCCAGGATCACCAGATCGGGCTTGTCGGCGAGCGCCCAGTCGAGCCGCGCCAGCCCACCCGCCGTGGTGTCGCCGGAAACCCCGGCGTTGACGACGCGCGCCTCGATCCCGCGCTGGTGCAGCCAGGCCTGGAGCCGAGCCGGGAAGGCCTCGTTCGGCGGCAGCCCGTAGCCGGCGGTGATGCTGTCGCCGAAATCGAGGATCACCGGCGCCCGCGCCGCCGCCGGTGCGGCGGCAAGGATCACGCCCAGCAGCGCCGCGGCGAGGCCGCGCATCGCGTTGAAACGCCGACACGGCGCGCCATATCGTCGGGAATTGCGCGGTCCGCCGCCCGGCTGCGCCGCTCCCCTTGGCTCGAACGGAATATGACCAGCTCGCTTCATTCCGGCGGCCCGCTCGTGATGCTGGAGGACGTTCATCTAACACTGGGGAGTGCTGCGGGACCCGTCAACATATTGCGCGGCGTCTCGCTTGAGATCGGCGACGGCGAGACGGTCAGCCTCGTCGGCCCGTCGGGTTCGGGCAAATCGACCTTGATGATGGTGCTGGGCGGCTTGGAGCGGCCGAGCGCCGGGCGGGTACGGATCGACGGGCGCGATTTCGGCGGCCTTGGCGAAGATGCTCTGGCACGGCTGCGGCGGGACGCGATCGGCATCGTCTTTCAGGCCTTTCACCTGATCCCGACGATGACGGCGCTCGAAAACGTCGCGATCCCGCTCGAGCTCGGCGGCCGGCGCGACGCGTTCGCCGCCGCGGCGCAGGGCTTGGCCGCGGTTGGGCTCGACCATCGGCTGCGCCATTATCCGGGGCAGCTCTCTGGCGGCGAGCAGCAGCGCGTGGCGATCGCCCGAGCCTTCGTCACCAGGCCGAAGCTGCTGCTCGCCGACGAGCCGACCGGGAACCTCGACGGCGCCACGGGCCGCCTCGTCATCGACTGCCTCTTCGAGCACCAGGAGCGGCACGGCACCACGCTGCTGCTTGATCACCCACGACGAGAGCCTCGCCGAGCGCTGCGAGCGCCGGGTCAGCCTGTCGGACGGCCGGATCGTCGACGACCGCCGCACCCTCCCGGTGCGGCCTGCTGCCGGGCGCCGTGCGCTTTGAGCGCGGCAACGCTGCTCTACGCCTGCCGCCTCGCCCGGCGCGAGCTGCGCGGCGGCATCCGCGGCCTGCGTGTGTTCCTCGCCTGCCTCGTGCTCGGGGTGGCGGCGATCGCCGGGATCGGCTCGCTTGCCGCTTCGGTCGGCGCCGGCATCAAGGCCGATGCTCGCGATCTCCTCGGCGGCGACGCCGAAGCCCGGCTCTCGTATCGTCCGGCAGGCGATACCGAGCGCGCCTTTCTCGCGCGCAGCGGCCAAGTTTCCGAGATCGCGACGATGCGGGCGATGGCGAGGGCACTCGACGCCGGCCGGCGCAGCCTGATCGAATTGAAGGCGGTCGATGCCGCCTACCCGCTCTACGGCGCGGTCGGGCTGACGCCGGCGCTCCGCCTCGATGCGGCGCTCGCCCGGCACGGCGGCCGGTTCGGCGCCGTGGTCGATCCGGCGATCCTCACGCGTCTCGGCCTCGCCGTCGGCGACGAGATCAAAATCGGCGACGCGGTGCTGCAAATCCGCGCCGCGATCGCGCACGAGCCCGATGCGGCAGCCGGCGGCCTGATCTTTGGCCCGCGCGTGATGATTTCGGCCACCGCACTCGCCGAGACCGGGCTGCTCCGACCCGGCGCGCTGGTCGCCTATCATTATCGGTTGCGGCTTCCCGCCGGAGAGGATGCCGCTGCCTGGGCGGCGTCGGCGCGGGCCGCCTTTCCCGGCGCCGGTTGGCGCATTCGCACCTTTGGCGAGGCCTCGCCCTCGCTGCAGCGGTTGATCGACCGGGTGGCGATGTTTCTGAGCCTGGTCGGCTTGACGGCGCTCCTCGTCGGGGGTGTGGGCATCGGCAACGCCGTCTCCGGGTACCTCGCGAGCAAGACCGCGACGATCGCCACCCTGAAATGCCTCGGCGCGCCGACGCGGCTCGTCTTCGCGGCGTATCTCGCCGAGATCTTGGCGCTGGCAACGGTCGGCATCGCCGCCGCGCTGGCACTGGGCGCATTGATGCCGGCCGCGGCCGCCCCACTCCTCGCCAGCGTGCTGCCGGTCTCGGTGCGGCTCGGACTCTATCCCGAGCCGCTCGCTCTGGCGGCGCTCTTCGGCCTGTTGACGACGCTGGCTTTCTCGCTCTGGCCGCTCGCCAGGGTCGGGCGGGTTTCCGCCGCGGCGCTGTTCCGCGCCACGGTCGAAGAGGCGCGGCGGTGCGTCCCGTTGCCGGCGCTCGCCGCGACCCTGCTCTTCGGGCTGGCGCTCGCCGCCCTCGCGGTGGCGAGCGCGCAGGACCGCGTCGTCGCAGGATGGTTTGTCGGCGGCGCCGCCGCGGCCTTCGCCCTCTTCCAGGCGGCGGGATGGGCGATTGTCCTTGCCGCGCGGAAGATCGGCCGGCCGCGGCGCCCGACGCTGCGGCTCGCGCTCGCCAACCTCCATCGGCCGGGGGCGCCGACCCCGCAGATCGTACTCTCGCTCGGCATCGGGCTCAGCGTGCTGGTAATCATCGCCCTGGTCGAAGGCAACCTCGCCCGCGAGATCGACACGCGGCTTCCGGCCGAGGCGCCTGCCTTCTTCTTTATCGACATCCAGCCCGATCAGCTCCCGGGCTTCGAGAAGATTGTCCAAAGCCTGCCGGGCGCGCGCTCTGAAGAGGTGCCGATGATGCGGGGCCGCATCACCCGCTTGAACGGGATCCCGGTCGAAGACGCCGCGGTGGCGCCCGAGGCGCAATGGGCCTTGCGCAGCGACCGCGGCCTGACCTATTCGGCGAGCCTGCCGCGCGGCTCGCAACTCGCCGCGGGCGAATGGTGGCCGCCCGGCTACCATGGCCCGCCGCTCGTCTCTTTTGACGCCGCCCTCGCGCGGGGGATGGGGCTCGCCGTCGGCGACACGCTGAGCATCGATCTCCTCGGTCGCGAGATCACCGCCCGCATCGCCAATTTGCGCTCGATCGATTGGGAGCGGCTCGGCATCAACTTTGCGATGGTTTTTGCCCCGGGCACGCTGGAGGAGGCGCCGCAAACGCACCTCGCCGCCGTCTACCTGCCGCAAGCCGAGGAAGAAGCGCTGGTGCGCTCGGTGACCGAGCGCTTTCCGAACATCTCGGCTATCCATGTCCGCGAGGCGCTCGCCGCGGTCGACCACATCATCGGCATGATCGGCGCTGCCGTCCGGCTGACCGCCCTCGTCACCCTGGCCGCCGGCATTCTGGTGCTCGGCGGCGCCGTTGCGGCCGGGCATCACCGCCGGGTCTACGACGCCGTCGTGCTGAAGGTCCTCGGCGCGACGCGTGGTGTCGTTGCCCTCGCCTTCCTGATCGAGCACGGCGTCCTGGGCGCGCTCTCCGCCGTCGCCGCCGGGGCAGTCGGCACCGTCGCCGCCTATTTTCTGGTGACCCGGCTGATGCGGACCGAATGGGTGTTTCTGCCGGGGCCGCTGCTGTGGACCCTGGCGCTGGCGACGCTCCTGACCCTGGTGCTGGGTTTTGCTGGGACTTGGCGCGCCCTCGGCGCCAAGGCGGCGCCCTATCTGAGGAACGAATAGGCCGCGGGTACCATCGCGGCTCGCATCCTCTCGCCGAGCGCAACTCCGCGTCGACGCGATGAACGCTCAACGCAATCGGTGTCAGATTTATTTCAGCTTATTGAAAAGATCGCGATTTGTGCCAATATCCCGCCCACGAGGAATCTCCCTCGCTCTTGCTTCTCTCTTTGGAGGGGATCTATGGCGTTAGGTTCGCAGCCCCGCTGGACGGTGCGGCCGGCGGACGCCCAAGTCGGCATCGATGTCGGCCTTCGGGATTACATGCTCCGCATCTACAACTACATGGCGTCGGGGCTCGCGCTGACCGGAATTGTCGCGTATCTCGGCTATACGACCGGCTTTTACGCCTCGATCGCACACACACCGGTCATCTGGCTGGTGATCCTGGCGCCGCTCGGCCTGGTCATGCTGATGAGCTTCGGCATCAACCGCATGACGGCCAGCACCTTGCAAATGGTGTTCTGGCTCTACTCCGGGCTGATGGGGCTGTCGCTCGCCTCGGTCTTCTTGGTGTTCACCGGAACCAGCATCGCCCGCGTCTTTTTCATCACCGCGGGCACCTTCGGGGCGATGAGCCTCTACGGCTACACGACGCGGCGCGACCTGTCGCAGTTCGGCTCGTTTCTGATCATGGGGCTGATCGGCGTCATCATCGCCTCGCTCGTGAACATGTTCATCGCCTCGAGCGCGCTGCAATTCGCCATCTCGGTGATCGGCGTCCTCGTCTTCGTCGGCCTGACCGCGTGGGACACGCAGCAGATCAAGGAGATGTACTACGCGGGCGACGACGCCGAGACGGCCGGCAAAAAGTCGATCATGGGCGCGCTGCGCCTCTACCTCGACTTCATCAACCTCTTTATGCTGCTGATGCAATTGCTCGGCACCCGCCGCGACTGACCTGCGGCGCATCAGCTATCCCGATCGGCCGGGCTTCTGCCCGGCCGATGACATGTTCGCAGCGCCCAGCCGCAGGACCGGCACGCGCCGCAGACCGCGCCTAGTCCGCAAGCCCCAGCACGAACGCCAGCGCCACATTGAGCCGCGACAGGTCGTCGGGCCCGAGGCGGCCGATCTGTTGCCCGATCCATTCCCGACGGATCGGTCATCTGGCAAACTACGACCGAGGCATGGCTCTCGGGGATGGCGTCCGATTGCACGATGACCGCTGGCCGCGGTTCCCCGTAATCGCCGTGCGCGGCGACAATCACCACGTCACCGCGGCTCAGCGACATCAAATTCGCCGACCGCTTCGATCCACAGGAGCGCCTCGCGTTCGCTATCCGGGTTCAGCGTTGCAATCTGCGCTGCAATCCGGTCGCGCACGGCTTCGGAGCGGGCATCCGGCACGACCAGCCGCAATTCGCGCAGCCCCTGCCGGCGACGCCGCGCGCGCATCATCCTCATTCGTTCGGCAGGCTCGGCCATGTCGTTCTCATCGACCGTAACGCGTTACAATGCGGTGCGGAGGCCGGCCGAAGACAACAAGCCGCGGATTGCCGCTCGGCTACTGCGCCGCGTTCTTGCGGCCATAGCGGCGGACCCGCAGATCGGCCTGCTCCTTGTGGCCCCAGAAGCGCTCGATGGCGCAGAGGCGGCTGCAATATTCGCCGATCATGGCGCTCGCCTCGGGCGTCCTGACCTCCTGATACGTGCAGGTCTTCAGGAACTTGCCGACCCAGAGGCCGCCGGTGTAGCGGCCCGCGCCCTTGGTCGGCAGCGTGTGGTTGGTGCCGATCACCTTGTCGCCGTAGGCGACGTTGGTTTCGGGGCCGAGAAAGAGGGCGCCGAAATTGTGCAGACGATCGAGCCAGCTTCGCGGCTCGCGGGTCAGCACCTCGACATGCTCGGCGGCGATCCGATCGGCTTCTGCCACCATTTCGTCTTCGTCGGCGCAGAGGATCACTTCGCCAAAGTCGCGCCAGGCGACCCCCGCGACATCGGCGGTCGGCAGTAGGGTGAGCTGCCGCTCGACCTCGGCGATGGTGGCGTGCGCGAGCTTCTCCGAGGTGGTCAGCAGGATCGCCGGCGACGAGGGCCCGTGCTCGGCCTGACCCAAGAGGTCGATCGCGCACATCTCGGCGTCGGCGCTATCGTCGGCGATGACCAGGATCTCGGTCGGGCCGGCAAAGAGGTCGATCCCGACCTTGCCATAAAGCTGGCGTTTGGCCTCGGCGACATAGGCGTTGCCGGGGCCGACCAGCATGTCTACGGGCTTGAACGTCGGGGTGCCGAGCGCCATCGCCGCCACCGCCTGGACGCCGCCGAGCACATAAATCTCGTCGGCGCCGCCCAGATGCATCGCCGCAATCGTCTCCGGATGCGGGCCGCCCTGGTTCGGCGGCGTGCAGGCGGCGATGTGCCCGACCCCGGCGACCTTGGCGGTCACGATCGACATATGAGCCGAGGCGACCATCGGATAGCGCCCGCCCGGCACATAGCAGCCCACGCTCCCGACCGGGATGTGGCGGTGGCCGAGGATCACGCCCGGTAAGGTCTCGACCTCGACATCCTTCAGCGAGGCACGCTGGATATCGGCGAAGTTGCGGATCTGCGACTGCGCGAACTTGATGTCGTCGATCGTCCGTGGCGCGACCTTGGCGACGAGGTCGCGGATATCCGACTTGGACAAGCGAAAGCTCGGCGGTGACCATTTGTCGAAGCGCTCGGAAAGCTCGCGTACCGCAGCGTCGCCACGCCTGGCGACTTCGGCGATGATGTTCTCGACCGTGCCGCGGATCTTGGCGTCGGCTGCTTCCTGCTCGCCCGCGAGCGCGGCTTCTTTGATGTGCCGTGGCATGTGTTGCCCTCCTCTGTCGGGTTACTCGCCATCGGCCCTGTCGAATAGCGGTGCGCGGGTTTGAGCGAAGTCCTCGACGGCGGCGGCGAGCTTGTCGGCATCGTCGTCGGCGAGGGCGATCGACAAGGCGAACATGCCGCGCTTGGCGAACCAGAGGCCGCGTGCGACGAGGTCGAACCAGAAGAGGTCGCGCAGTGCGCCGTTGCCGCGCTCCACATCCTCCTCCGAGCGGATCGGCCTCTTGGTCATGTGGACCGACATCATCGAGCCCATTCCGGTGAACTGCATCGCCAACCCTTGCCTCTGCGCCAGGGCATTGAGCCGTTCGCGCAGGCGGTCGCCGAAGGCGTTGAGATCGCGGGCGCGCTGGGGGGTGTAGATTTCCGTGAGCCCGACGAACCCGGCGTTCATCGTCAGCACATTGTTGTTGAAGGTGCCGGCATGCTGATAGGCGTCCGGCCGGCGCGGGTCGAAGCGCTCCATGATCTCGGCGCGCCCGCCAAAGGCGCCAAAGCTCATGCCGCCACCGAGATACTTCCCTAAGGTCGTCAGGTCGGGGAGGATGCCGTGCGCCTCCTGCAATCCGCCCGGCGCCAAGCGCGAGGTCATCACCTCGTCGAAGATCAACAGCGCGCCGGTTTCGCTCGCTAATGCGCGCAGCCCGGCGAGGAAGGTGCGCTCCGCCGGAATGCAGCCGGTCGAGCCCTGCATCGGCTCGACCAGGATCGCGGCGAGCTCGGCGCGATGCGGCGCCACCAGGTCGTGCACGGCATCCAGATCGTTGTAGCGGCCGAGGAGAAACTCGAAGGGCGCGTTGAGCGCGCTGCCATGACCGCGGAAATAGAAGACGCCGCCGTGATAACCGCCGCCGAAGACCAGGATCTTCGGCCGGTCGGTGATCGCGCGCGCGGCGGCCACAGCCATCAGATTGGCCTCGGTGCCGGAATTGGTAAAGCGCACCAGTTCGATCGACGGAAAACGCGCGCAGACCGCAGCGGCAAACCGCGCCTCGGCCGCGTTGTGCGCGCCGAAATTGAGGCCGCCATCGATCGCCGCCGCGATCGCGTTGCGGATCGCCGGGTGCGAATGGCCGTAGATCCCGGCGGTGAACTCGCTCAGAAAATCGATGTATTCGTGCCCGTCGAGGTCCCACAGCCGTGCCCCCTCGCCACGCGCGATCGTCAGCGGGAACGGGTCGACATGGATCGAGGCGCGGGTGTTGCCGCCCGGCATCGAGCCGCAGGCTTCACGATGCTGCGCAAGGCTCTTCGAGTTGCGCGCGCGGTACAGCTCCTCGGCCTCGGCGAGTGCGGCCACGAGGCTGATGTTGGCGGGGTGGGTCGCGGCCATCTCGTCTCCTCCAAGCCTGTCGACAGCAATCGCGCCTATGGCGTCATATGCGCGAGGGCGCTACGCATCGGCGTGCTCGAAACGGTGATCAGGCCCTCGAACGAGCTGTCCATCTCGACGATCAGGAAGATGCACCCCGCGAGTGCCGCGGCGCACAGGACAAACGCCGTCCCCACCGTCGCGTTGCGTGGCGCATTGTAGCCGAAGCTGATGAAGATCAAAGTGATCCAGATGACCAGGATCACCATGAACAGCGGCTGGATCGAGGTGCCGACACGCTCGATCAAGAGCCAGCGTGTCTGCAACGCACTGTCGGCCAATGACGCGGCGTGGGTGCGCAGCCCGTCGCGACGCGGGTCGCCACCCGGCAGCGTCAGCACTGCGAGCCGCAGATTGCCGAGCAATGCGCCGGACTCGGTATCCTCCATCAGTATCGGGTTCGACTGATCTTGCGGCCAATTGTCTTCGATCGCGCGCGCGGTGTAGCGCCGCAAGAGATCGCGCGCCGGCGCCGTCTCAGGGCCGTAATCGGCCAAGGTTTCGTTCAGCAGGATCAGGGTGGCGGCAAAATGGCGGATCTCCGAATCGGTCGTGTCGAACGAGCTCTTGACGCCGGCGATCAACAGCCCGAGCACCAGCGCCGACAGAACCGACAGCATGCCGGTCGCCAGCTTGACGGCATCATGCGACTCCGCGTTGCGATGATGCTCGGGCAAGCGAGCGCTCAGCCACTGCCCGATCACCGCGCCGCCGAACACGAAGACGAGAACGATCGCGGTGATCAGGACGGAGGACATGTCGGCGGGTGCAGCTGGGTCGAATTGATCGGAACCGCCGATCTTGCCGCTTGCGCTGCCGCCGGTCCAGGACGTCCTGTTACCGGAAGACGGCCCGATCAGCTGGGAACGTGGCGCGGCGGGCTTGCAGGAGCCTTTCCGAGGGTGGCATAGGCCATCCGCACGCAGCCGCTGCCGCCTGGTCGGTCCCCCGGGATTTCCGCATCCTATCCGCGCCCAGCAAGTGTCGCCGGGGCCGGGCGCTCGCCCGGCATCGCCGGATCAAATCGACCGCGGGACAAATCGTCTGTAATTGGGACTGCCAGATTATTGATGATACAGCTTTATAACCATCGACGCTGCAAAAATTGTGTTTCCGGTTTGCGAGCGCGGCCACTTCAAGGTTGGCCTCCGTCGACTGATTCGTTATGCGAAGGTTGCCGATCTGAGAACAATCAGGCATGCCCGGCTCATTGCCACAATGCTTGGTCCGGAATACGGGCAGTCAGTGTACTGATTGTTTGCGCCAGCCAAATCGTCGGCCGCCATCGATCAGAACAGGTTGCAAATCACTGCGAGCGCAGGACCGCTTTCCCCGTTGAAAAAAATCAATGGATACGCATTCCAGTCGCTGCTTAGTAATATACCGACCGCCCGGCCCCGCCGCCTGCCGCCACCAGCTCGCCGGAGACCGCCCAGGCCTTTTCCGAGGCCAGGAAGACCGCGACGAACGCGACCTCCGAAGCGTCCACCATACGGCAGATGGCATTGCCTCGCGGCGAGTCCGGAGCAAAGTCCTGCCGCTCCGCCTCTTCCGGGGATACGCCTAGCTGGGCGGCGCGGGCGGCAACCAGGCTCGGCGTGCGCTCGGTGCGGGTCGTGCCGGGATGAATGCAATTGACCGTGATCCCATGACGGCCCAGTTGGACTGCCAGTGTCTTTGTCATGTGCACCAGGCCGGCATTGCGGGCGCCGCCGCTGAGATTGCCGGCGTTGCGGGCGTTGCCGCCGCTGATGTTGATGATGCGGCCCCAGCCCGCCGTCTTCATGAAGGGGATGACGGCGCGAGAACAACGCAGCGCGCCGACATATTTCACGTTGAAATCCTCTATCAAATCCTCGTCGACGACCGTTTCGATCGGGCCGGTCGCGGTGGCCGAGCCCCCTGGCGCGGAGCCGCTGTTGACCAGGATGTGCAGACCGCCCAGCTGCTGCGCCGCCTCGGCAACCGTGCGGTCCACCTGCTCCTTGCTAGTGACATCGGCTGCCAGCGGAACGACGCGCCGGTTCGTCGCGGCAGCCAGCTCCCGCGCCGTCGCCTCCAGATCCCCCTTGTTCCGCGCCACGATCGCCACATCGACCCCTTCGCGAGCCAATTCCCGTGCAATCGCTTTGCCGATGCCGCGACTGCCGCCAGTCACGATCGCATGCTTGCCTTGCAATCCGAGGTCCATGGCACTCTCTCTCCTTGGCGGCGTGGCCGCGATTTATTGCTGTTGGATCCGCCTACGGGAGGGGCGGGAGCGTCGTAGTGCAGTCTGGTTGAAGCGAGCCCGCTTGCATCGAAGTATGTGGGCCGTTGGGGCAGGCCACGCCCAAGGACCAAACGAAATCGCGGCGAATCCAGTCCTTGGAAGGCAGCGGTTTCGGGAACCCGACAGGATTGCTGGTGAGCAGGTTGATGCCCTCGAAACCGTCGTTTCTGACCGAGGAGACTGCGTGACAGCTGATGCAGGATGCCTGGGTCAATGGCATCCCGACATTCTCCCCTTCGATGATCGAGTTGCCGAGCAGCTTCGGGCGAAAGAAGTCGGTCTGGACCGCGTCGAGGCGATAGTTGCGCCACTCCGGCGCCAGATTTGCTGCGTCCATCAGCTGCCGTAACGCTTTCGTAAGCTGTGTGCTGCTGGCGCCGTTGCTCTTGGCGGGGTTGGAGCCGAAGGGATCGTAGCACCCCAGAACCCGGCACCGATAGGGATTGGTGGTATCGTTTTGCGGCTCGAATGTCGCCCAAATCCATTTGTCGAGCAGCTTGGAAATCAGGTGCATGCCCGCCAAGGCGAAACAAGATCCGTCGACGGTCTCTATGTGGATGGTTTGGGCAAATCCCTGAGGCAGATTGCTGCAGTCGAGGTGCTCGCCTGGCGGGCCGAGGGTCGACAGTTGGATCCAGTCGGCCTTGATCTCGACGGCGGGACGGGAAAACTGGATATCGAAGTCGTCGCTTGCAGCCGTCGCCTGATTGGCGCGATTCCAGAAGCCGGTTCCGGCGATGTAATCTTCGGTCGCACCGTTTTCCCGCACCTCCTCGCAAATGAATAAAGGGTTATCGGTGGTGTTGTTAGGCCTCGGTGGCGCGTTGGCCATATTGCAGTTGGTGTTGGGCGCCCCTGGCAATCCCTCTAACCCCGATGTGGGATGCTTGAACAATGCGAGCGGGCTGCCATGCAGGACATGAGTGGTCGTCGCGCCGGAATTCGGGACCTTTAGCCCCTGCGACGGGTCGGCCGGGTACAACTGCGTCTGCTCGATCCAGTTTTCCCACACAACGAACGGATATTCGTTGGCGTTGACAGGACAGGTGGCGGCGACCCAAATCCGCCAAGCGGTCTCTTCGATCGAAGGACCGATTTCGTTTGGCGCCGCGCATGGGTTTGGTTGCGCTCGATGGCCCTCATCAGCTATTGCGCGAGGAATCCCCGAGAAGAAAACGGCAAACACAACCAGGAATGCTGCTGCTACCGCAGTTCCGACCCGTGTCATCTATCTCCTCCTCCTTGGCAAGGGACCCGCCGTTGCGCCTCGCCTGATTTTTGTTTTAACCGATATTCCTCGGATGGCCGCCGGTTGCGAGTCATGATCACCCCTTCGGCCGCCCTTGGCAAGGTTGGATCGCTCATGGGGGCTCCGGAACCCGGTCGAATTCGTCAATCGATTGCGCCAAGGCGCTGAAACGCTTTGCTCTGGCGCATCAGGGCACACCTCTTCCCGTCGTTTCGCGCACCCTCAAGTTGGCGCTGGCGGCGCCCGCAGCCGGGCGAACATCTGCCGCGACACGACGACCTCGGCCATTTGGAAGATGACATAGCGACCGTGGCTCGTACCTTCGCGCCGATCTTGATCAGCTTCTCGCGCAGGCTGGTCAGCGACCAGGGTTCTGCCGGCGCCGGCCTGCAGCTAGGTCCGCCGTTGTTCGCCTTTGATCGTCAACCCTGGTAGGCGCGGCGGCCGTGGTCACGCAGCCACAAGCGCACGAGATGACGCCTTTGCTCGGGCTCGGGGTGGTCGGTGAATGAGGTGCGGCTGTGGCCCAGCGCGCGGTTGTGCACGAACAATATCTGCCCCGGTTCGAGGTCGAAATCGACCGACAGCGCCTCGTCGTCGAAGAGGTCGAGCATCGCCGCCACCGCTTCCCTACCTTCCCTGTCCATCGGCTCGCCCTTGAGGGCATAGCCGCCCGCGATCTGGTGGGCGCTGAACCTTGCCCTCACCTCGGCGGCGCGGTCGAAGACTGCAGCGGAGAAGATCGGGCTTTCGCCGTCGCGAAACTCGCATTGCCGATCGAACCAGAACGGCTGGTAGAGCCGCGCCAATTCGCGCCGATGCCGCGCCAGCAGCAAATTATGGATGGTGTGAAAGCTGACCACGCGGCTGTGCCCGCCGCTCAGCGCCGGGCGCAGGCAGAAGAGGCCGACATAATCGGGCGGGGTGTCGTTGTAGGAATTATCGTTGTGAAAGCGCAGCTCGATATTGGTTTGGTCCGGGCGCACTCCCGACCCCGGCAGCGCCTCTCGCCCGGTATCGCGCACGTCGTAGACCAAGTCGCCGTCGAGCTTCTGCGCCACCGGGCGCGCGATCATGCTCGACAACAGCCAATAGATCGCCCGCGCGGCACCCGCGTCGATCTCGGCGAGTGGCAGCCGGTCGACGATCGCGAACCGTACTCCACGATCGAGAATATGGCGCACCCGCGCCATGGCCTCGCGGCAGGCCGGCATCGCGAAATCGTCGGGGCGGAGGACGATCGTCGGCAGCGGGTAGAGACGTAACTCGTCGGCCGCCCGCCGGATCTCGTCGCGGCAGGCAATGGTCAGCTCGACCCGCCAGTCCTCGGGCCCGACACCGCGCCGCACCCAGGCGCTCGCGCCTTCGATCGATTGAACGAGGCTCATCCCATAACTCCGATCTCGCCCAGATAGCGCAGCACGCCAGGATGGATCAAGGCGCGGTCCGGTGCCGCGGCGGCGGTGTTGGCGGCGGTCGTCTCGCGCGCCTGAGGCAGGCACCTGGCGAGCGCCGCCTCGCCCCGGTGCAATGCCCGCGCCAGATGGTACGCCAGATCGTCCGGAAACCCCGGCCGCGCCAGGATAAAGGACCATGACCCGACCGAGGGGATCGGCTCGCTCTGACCGGGATAGCTGCCGGCTGCGACGGTCAGCGGTTTGAGAAAGGGGTGCCTGGCGCGGATCAGCGCCGCCTCTTCCCGATCCGGCGCGATGAAATGCGCGCCGGTCGGGCTTTCTGCAACGGCAACAAAACCGGGCCAGCCGATGCCGCCGCCCCACAGCGCCTTCGCCCTGCCGTCCAGCACCATGGCGGGGCCGTCGCCGGCGCGGTCGAGATAGATCGCCGCGAAATCCCTTTCCGGGTCGAGCCCGATGCCGTCTAGAACATAGCGGGCGAGGATCACCAGGCCCGAGCCGCGCGCGCCGAACGCGACCGGCTTCCTCCGCAGATCACCGATGTTGCGATAGGGGCTGTCGCCCCGCACCACGAACATGCCGGGGGTCGAATACATCGCTGCGACGATCTTGAGGGCGGCGGGCGGGCGGCCGATGCCGGCAAAGGCCTCATAGGCGACTTCGCCCTGGACCAGCGCTAGGTCGACAGCACCGGCTTCGAGCAACGGCACATTCTCGGTGCTCCCCTTGGTGTTGCGCGGCACGATATGCAGCGACGGTTCGCTCGCGTCGACAGCTTCGGCGATGGCATCGCCATAAAGCGGAAACCCGCCCCCCGGCGTCGCAGTGCCGAGAACGACCTGCGTTCTGGTGTTCGCCATATTACCTCACCCGGGCTGCCGCTTCGCCGGCATCATAGCTCTTATCCCGGCATCCTCGGTCCCAAATCGGGGCTTTGTCAGCCAAACGACGACAGGGCCGAGCGGACTCAGAGGTTGCGCGGAAGGCAGCGAAGGCCGGCGTTTCGGCATCGTGCTACTCCGTGGGCTTGGTGCCGAGCTTCCGCCCAGCGGTTCGAGTGCGGCTGCAGTGCACCGCCCCGCCGGCGGGCGGCTGGACAGCGGGCGGCGGCGGCTTTTACATTGCGGAGGCCTGCCCACATGAGCGTAAACGATCCGAGGAGATCTCCCGATGACCGATGTCGTGATTGCCGGCGCTGCGCGCACCCCGGTGGGCGCGTTCAACGGCGGGCTCGCCAGTCTGCCCGCGCACAAGCTCGGCGAGGTCGCGATCACCGAGGCGTTGCGCCGGGCTGGGGTCGAGCCGAACGAGGTTTCGGAGGTCATCATGGGCCAGATCCTCGCCGCCGGCGAGGGTCAGAACCCGGCCCGGCAGGCGGCGATCGGCGCCGGATTGCCGTTTGAGGTTACGGCCTACGGCGTCAACCAGCTCTGCGGCTCGGGGCTGCGCACCGTGGCGCTGGGGTATCAGGCGATCCGCAACGGCGATTCCGAGATTGTCGTCGCCGGCGGCCAGGAGAGCATGAGCCAGGCGCCGCACTGCATCCATCTCAGGAACGGCGTCAAGATGGGCGACGCCGAGCTCGTCGACACGATGATCCGGGACGGGCTGTGGGACGCCTTCAATGGCTATCACATGGGCAACACCGCCGAGAACGTCGCCCAGCGCTGGCAGATCACCCGCGAGCAGCAAGACGGCTTTGCCGTGGCCTCGCAGCAGAAGGCCGAGGCGGCGCAGAAAGAGGGCCGCTTCAAGGACGAGATCGTCCCGGTCAAGATCGCGACCCGGCGCGGCGATACGATCGTCGACACCGACGAGCATCCCAAGCACGGTACCACCCTCGAGGTGCTGGCGAAATTGCGCCCCGCCTTCGACAAGAACGGCACGGTCACCGCCGGCAACGCCTCGGGCATCAACGACGGGGCGGCGGCGGTGGTGTTGATGACGGCGGCGGCGGCCGAGAAGCGCGGCTTGCACCCGCTCGCCCGCATCGTCTCCTGGGCAACCGCCGGGGTCGACCCGGCGATCATGGGGTCGGGGCCGATCCCGGCCAGCCGCATGGCCCTGAAAAAGGCGGGCTGGGCCGCCGGCGACCTCGATCTGATCGAGGCCAACGAGGCCTTCGCCGCGCAGGCCTGCGCGGTCAACAAGGATCTCGGCTGGAATGTCGAGAAGGTCAACGTCAACGGCGGCGCCATAGCCCTCGGCCACCCGATCGGCGCGTCGGGGGCGCGGGTGCTGATCACCCTGCTCTACGAGATGCAGCGGCGCAACGTCAAGAAGGGGCTGGCGACCCTGTGCATCGGCGGCGGCATGGGCATCGCCATGTGCCTCGAGCGCGACTAGCGCGGGCCCGACGGAGAGGGAGGGACTCATGCCCAGGGTGGCTGTGGTGACCGGCGGGACGCGCGGCATCGGCCGGGCGATCTCGGTGGCGATCGCGAACGCCGGCAACCGGGTCGCGGCGACCTATGCCGGCAACGACGCGGCGGCACAGCAATTCAATGCCGAGACCGGAATCCCGGTGTTCAAGTTCGACGTCGCCGACTTCAACGCCTGCGCCGCGGGCGTCAAGGCAATCGAGGCGGCGCTCGGCCCGGTCGAAATCCTGGTCAACAATGCCGGGATCACCCGCGATGCGACGATGCACCGCATGAGCTTCGAGCAGTGGAACGCGGTGATCCAGACGAACCTCACCTCGTGCTTCAACATGTCGAGGGCGGTCATCGAGGGGATGCGCGCGCGCGGCTTCGGCCGGATCGTCAATATCGGTTCGATCAACGGCCAGGCGGGGCAGTACGGCCAGGTCAACTACGCCGCCGCCAAATCGGGCATCCACGGCTTTACCAAAGCGCTGGCGCAGGAGGGGGCTGCGCGCGGTATCACCGTCAACGCCGTCGCGCCCGGCTATGTCGACACCGACATGGTGCGCGCGGTGCCGCCGGAAGTCTTGGAAAAGATCATCGCCCGCATCCCGGTCGGCCGGCTCGGAAAGGCCGAGGACATCGCCCGCACCGTCCTGTTCCTGGTCGCCGACGACGCCGGCTTCATCACCGGCTCGACCCTCTCGGTCAACGGCGGCCAGCACATGTATTGAGTAGCAAACCTCGTCGGCCCGCGGCGCTCATGCCGAGAATACGATCACCGTATTGAACGCGGTGGCGGCCGGCACCACGATTCGATCCGGCTCCAGCCGGACCCCCGGAACCGAGCGCAGCCGTTCCGCCGTCTGGGCCAACGACGCCACCCTGATCCCCAGCGCCGCCATATGCTCGGCGCGCCCGGCCGGCTCGGCCGCCGCCGTGCCGAACTCGGCTGCCACCGCATCCGGCGTCGCCAGCTCAACCTGCGCCGTCCCGGCAGCCATCACCAGCCGCCCGGCGCGATCCGTCACGGCATCGTGGCCGAACAGATCGCGGAACAGAATTGCCGTGCGATGCGGATCGGCGGTGGCGACCACGATTCGGGCGATGGCCAATGCGCCGTTGGGATGCGCCTGCCACTCCGGGCGCCAGACGAGATCGGGGGTTTGGTGCTCGCAGAAATAGACCCGGCCCATCGCCACCTTCTCCGGATCGAGCCGGGTGGTGCGGAACCGTGCGTCGCGCGTCACGCCCCCGATCGAAACCGGGCGCGAGAAGGATTGCACCGGCAGGATCGGGAGACCCGCCGCCCGCGCCCGTCGATGGACAGAGTCGGCGTCACCGGTCTTGAACACCAGGCCGTTGAGTCCCACCGGAAAGTGCGCGATCTCCGGGCGGGCGGCGCCGTCCGCGCCAAAGCCGAGCAGCTCCAGGTAGTCGGTCGCGAACATCGCCAGATGGTTGGTCGATCCCAGGGTGTGATGCCCGCGCTGCGTCAACTGGAAGCCGAGCGAAGCGAAGCGCCGCATCGCTTCATCGATGCGGTCGCGCACGTCGACAACGACGTGATCAAGCACAGGCAATAGTGGAGTCACAGGCGCACTCCATTCCGATGCCGGCCGAGCGCCGCGCCGGCACTTTCTTAACACGTCTGGCCGCGTCATCGCGCGAGCCTTGCGAGAGAAGTCCCGCGATCCTCGCGCAGTCCGTATCGGGTCATCGGTCAGCCTTATGCTTAGCCAACTCTTGATGATTCACCTTAATTGCTGCCGTTACAAACTCTTTCCACTATTATTGCTGCCTCTTTACTCGGATTACATGTAAAGGCCAGATGACGATTGAGGACATGCCCTAGTTCGTCAGGTAGGTTTTGGCCTCCGCCAGCTCCGGGCGTTCGGGGCCGGTCGGCTTGCTCAGCGCCACCAGCTTTTGATAGGCGTCGTGCGCGGCCGCGGCGTCGCCCGCCTGCTTGGCGGCGCGAGCCTTCCCGAGGAGGCTGCGGAAGCGGTTGGGGTCGGTGCGCAGCATCTCCTTGTACTCCGCCAGCGCCGCGTCCGGGCTGGTTGATTTCCAGTAGGAGGTCGGCGAGCAGCTCGCGCGCCGGGAGGACTGCAGAGGGGGTGGCCGGGTGCTTGTCCATCGTCGCTTCGAGATCGGCCGCCGCGCGTACCAGCTCGACCGCCTTCTGGTCATCGCCCTGGACATGGGCGAGGATGCCTGCGGCCCCCAGGCGCTGGACCTCGACCTGATTGGCCCAGTAGGTGTCCTTTGCCGTCGAGAGCTTGTCTTTGAGCGATTGCAGATTGGCGATTTCCGCCTGGGCGCCGGTGATGTTCCCGGTCCGCGCGTCGCCGAGCGCGCGGCCGAACGAGATCATCGCCTCGGCCCATGGGAAGCGTTCGAGTGGGAACCCGACCGCGGGCGCGGAGAGCGAGGCGGCGGCCTGCCAGTCGCGGCGCTCGAGCGCGAAGCGCACCGGGATCGCGGCCACGGCGTAGGCCGTGGGCAGATTAGCGCCGGCGCTCTGGCGAAAGCTGACCAGCTCGTCGACAACCGCTTTGGCCGGGCCGTCCTGTGCGGTCTGCAGATAGGCGTATTCGAGATAATCCATGGTATGGACGGTTTCGCCGTCGAAGCCTTCCGGCCCGAGGGTCTTGCGGACATAGACGAGTGCGGCGGCATTAGCGGCGCGGTTCGAATCGATCGATTGCTGCCACATGCCGAGCCGAGTGAAGATGTGCGAGGGCATGTGCAGTGCATGCGGCACGTCAGGTGCGATCTTGGCGTAGCAGATCGCCGCGTCCAGCCCTGCCTGGGCAAATTGCGCCGAATCGTCGCTGTGGATCAGATAGTGGACGACGCCCGGATGATCGGGCTCCTCCTTCCAGATCTTGTTCAGGATCTGAGCCGCCTTGCGCTTATTGGCGAAGGTCTGGTCGGTCGGCAGCGCGGTCGCATTCAGCGCCAGCGCGTAGAACACCGCGGCCTCGCGATCGTCGGGGTAGCGCAGATAGACCTGCTCCATCGCCTTCTCGTAGGCGACGGCGCGGGTGCGATGGTCGAGCTTGTCGCTGTCGCGGTAGAAGGCCGCGATCGCCGCGATATAGTCCTTCTCACGTTCGGTCTTGGTCGGCGCTGCCATCGCCTTCCCGACCGCCTCGGAACCCGCCTGCAGCGACGCCGGGCTCGGCGGATACCACAGCGGGTACCAGTGGCTCATCGCGATGCCCCAATAGGCCATGGCACATCCGGGCTCGGCTTCGGCGACCGCGGTGAATTCCTTGAGCGCCTCGGGATACCAGAACGAATGCAAGGTCCAAACTGCGTGCTTGAACGCCTTCTGCGAGTCCGGCCCGCAGGAAATCGCGAAATCGACCTCCTCGATGACTTTCGCGGCGGACGGCGCGGTTGCGGCGTGCCCCCCGGATTGCGCCGGAAACGCCAAGAGCGCGGCCCCGACAAGGATCATGCAAATACGATTGCCCATCGTTCCACCCTCCCCTCAGACGGAATGACGTTGGCGCGAACGCCTCATCGCGCGACATAACGAGCCGGACCATCCGATCGAGACCGGCCCGGTGTTGGCCATGCCGCGAGGCCGCCGATCGCTCAGCCGCCCGCTGGTTCGCCCATCTTGCGCTTCGCTGCCATATCGGCCAAACCCAAAACGACAAAGAAGCCGCCGGAGCCAGGGATACGCCGGCGCGGCACGCAGTGCCGGCCGATCGATCCGCTCTAGCCGCAGTCGCGCTTCACGCGCGCGCTGGTCGAGCTCGGCCCTCGGAACGCCCTCGTTCCACAGGTTCGTCGTCAGCATGGCGCCCTCCTCAGCGCGGACGCCCCCGACCGCAGCCGGAGGCGGACCCCCTCCGATAGCGCGCCGGGCTCCGAAGAAGTGTGAACTGCTTCACACCTGAGCGACTTAATTTGCGCCGGTGGGCTCGCGGCTGATCCCCCATCCGCGTCCTTCTTCCACGAGAATCCGGTTCGCTTCGATAGGGCTACGGCCACGTCGGGTACGGTTCTCTTGAAGCGATCGCGCGAGGGGTTAGATAGAGAGCACCCGCAAGCCACGCATATCGGATGACGGCTTGCTGCGCGTGAGGCTCGAGGCTTCTCCAACAATGACGCGAGTATGGACGGCGCTCCTTCTATCCGGGGCGATCATGCTGACGACGGGACCGCTCTTCCCCGCGCTCGGCGGTGCGGCAATCCCCGAGGTGAACGGCAGCCCGCTGCAAACCGTCGCCCCGGTGGTGAGCCGGATCACCCCCGGCGTCGTTGGCATCGCGGTGCGCGGCCGGGTGCGCGAGGACAACCCGCTGTTGCAGGACCCGGTGTTCCGGCGCTTTTTTAACCTGCGCGAGGGGCCGGTCGAGCGCGAGACGCAGGCGATGGGCTCGGGGGTCATCGTCGACGCCGCGCAGGGCTATGTGCTGACCAACGCCCACGTGGTCGAGAACGCGAACAGCATCGAGGTCACCACCAAGGACAACCGCCATCTCACGGCCAAGCTGATCGGCCGCGACCCCGACACCGACATCGCCGTGCTGCAGGTTCCGGGCGGCAATCTGACCGCCGTGCCGATGGGCGATTCCGCCCGGCTGCAGGTCGGCGATTTCGTCCTCGCCGTCGGCAATCCGTTCGGCCTCGGCCAGACCGTGACCTCGGGGATCGTCAGCGCTCTCGGCCGCAGCCCCGGCATCGAGGGCTACGAGGATTTCATCCAGACCGACGCGTCGATCAACCCCGGCAACTCTGGCGGCGCGCTGGTCGATCTGCAAGGGCGCCTGATCGGCATCAACACCGCGATCGTGGCGCCGGCGGGCGGCAATATCGGCATCGGCTTTGCCGTGCCGATCGACATGGCGCGGCAGGTCATGGACCAGCTCGTGCGCTACGGCGCGGTCAAGCGCGGGCGCATCGGGGTGGCGATCCAGGATCTGACCCCGGATATCGCTCAGGCGCTCGGCACCTCGCATACCGAGGGCGCGGTAATCGCGCGGGTCGAGCGCGGCTCGCCGGCCGAATTGGCAGGGCTCAGGTCGAGCGACCTTGTCCTTGCGGTGAATGGCGCGCCGATCCGTAACGGCAGCGAGCTGCGCAACCGGGTCGGGCTTGCTCGCATCGGCGACGAGGTCGAGCTGACAATCTATCGCGGCGGTGCCGAGCGCACCTTGACCGTGCGCGTCGAGCAGGCGACGGCCCAGCGCCAGCGGGCGAGGCAACGCTGACCCCGGGATGGCGACCGAAACCCCCTATCAGGTGCTCGGCGTCGAGCCCAAGGCCACCACCGACCAGATCCGCAAGGCCTATCGCAAGCTCGCCAAGCAGTTCCACCCCGACCTCAACCCCGGCAAGCCCGAGGCCGAGGCGCGGTTCAAGTCGATCTCGGCCGCCTACGACCTGCTTTCCGATGCCGAGAAGCGGGGCCGCTACGACCGCGGCGAAATCGACGAGACCGGCGCCGAGCGACCGCCGCGCTATTCCTACCGTGGCCATGCCGAGGGGGCGGAGGGGCGGAAATACCACCCGCAGGGCGAGATCGATCTGGGCGACCTCGAGGATTTGTTCGCCGCCTTCGGCTCGGGCCGCGGCGGGCGCGGCGGGCAAGGCCGCGAGGGCTTTGTCGCCCGCGGCGCCGACCGGCACTACACGCTGACCGTGGGCTTTGTCGCGGCCGCCATCGGCGCCAAGGAACGTCTGTCGCTCGCCCCGAACGAATGGCTCGACGTGACGATCCCGGCCGGGCTCGACGACGGCCAGGTGCTGCGGCTGCAAGGCAAGGGCGGCCCCGGTTATGGCGGCGGCCCGGCCGGTGACGCGCTAATCGAGGTGCATGTGGCGCCGCATCCGCTGTTCCGCCGCGAGGGCGACAACATCCGCATCGAGCTGCCGGTCAGCCTTGCCGAGGCGGTGCTGGGGGCCAGGGTGACGGTGCCGACCGTCACCGGGCCGGTGACGATGACGATCCCCAAGGGCTCGGACACCGGCGCCCAGCTGCGCCTGCGCGGCAAGGGTATTCAGCGCAAGGGCCGCGAGGGCGACCAACACGTGACCCTGAAGGTGGTGGTCGGCGCCGGCGGCGATCCCGAGCTCGCCGAATTTCTCGAAAAATGGGCGTCGAAACACCCCTTCGACCCGCGCCAGGGGATGCCCCGGGGATGATCGCTTTCGACGAGCTGCTGGGCCGCATCGGCGGACTCGACCGGCGCGAGCTCGACCGCTGGGTCGAGAACCGGTGGGTATTGCCCGAACGCCGCGGCCGCACCTGGTTTTTTGGCGAGGTCGACGTCGCGCGGGTCGAGCTGATCCTCGAAATCCGCCACGGCTTTGCCGCTGACGACGAGACGACGTCGCTGGTCCTGGGGCTCCTCGACCAGGTCTACGATTTGCGGCGGCAGCTGCGGCGACTGTGCGACGCGGTGGCCGCCCAGCCGGAGGACGTGCGGGCCGCAATCCGGCGCGCCCTGCCGCCCTCCTGACGGCTGCGGCTCAGCCGGAAGAGAGCCGCACCTCGCGCAGCTGCTTCACATCGGCGCGGCCGGCGCTGAGGATATAGCCGACATCCGAGCCGCCGGTCAGGTAGCGCACCCCGATCTGGAACAGCCAGGTCTGGAATTCGAGGTCCTCGCGCACCCCGCCGACCCCCATCGACTTGCCGTGGGCGCGCGCCGCCCGCGCTGTCGCCTCGTAGGCGGCGCGCATGCGCTCGTGCCGGTACTGGCCGGGAATGCCCATCTCGGTGCTCAGATCGGAGGAGCCGATATGCAGCACGTCGATTCCGTCGACGGCGGCGATCGCGTCGGCGTTATCGATCGCCTCGGGCGTCTCCAGCATCGCCATCAGCAGGGTCTCCTGGTTGGCAAGGCGGGCGATATCGCCCTGCGAGCGCGCGGCGTAGCCGAAGGCCGGCCCGGAGCCGGAGGCCGAGCGATGGCCTTGCGGCGGGTAGCGGCAGGCCTCGACCACGGCCTTTGCCTCGGCGACGGTGCTGACATGGGGGACCATGACCCCCTGGGCGCCGCAATCGAGGATGCGGGTCGCGTCATGCGCGTCGCGCGAGCTGACCCGCGCGATCGGCGTCACCCCAAGGCCGAGGGCGGCGACGCAGATCGCCGCCGCGGTTTCGAGCGAGGTCGGGTTGTGCTCGAGATCGATATAGATCGCATCAAAGCCGCAGGCGGCGGCGATCATCGCGATGTTGGGCGTTCGCATTTGGTTGACGCCCATGCACAACACCAGCTCGCCGGCCTTGAGCATGCTCTTCGCCCGGTTTTCCCCGATTTCGCTCGGCATGATTGCGGTTCCTTTCGCCTATGCGGGTCACCATCGCCCCGTTGTCCGGCGCGCACAAGACCCGCCGGGTGACCAGCCTCGACGGGTTCGCGGCCGCGACATATGCTGCCCCGCTGCGGCCGAACGCGGATCAGTGGAGGTTTCGGCATGAAATTCGGGCTATTCGGCGGGGCGCGGGCCAAGGGTGGGCCGGCCGGCGACAGCTACGCCTATCACGATTTCGTCAATTATGTTGTCGAGGCCGAGAAGCTCGGCTTTTCGAGCGTGTTTTTGGTCGAGCACCATTTCACCGGCTTTGGCCAGGTGTCGGCGTCGATGAGCCTCCTTGCCTATCTGGCGGCGCGCACCGAGCGCATTCGCCTGGGCACCGCCGTCGTCGTCTTGCCCTGGCACAACCCGATCCTGGTCGCCGAGCAGGCCGCCACCCTCGACCTCCTCTCGAACGGGCGCCTCGATTTCGGCGTCGGCAAGGGCTATCGGGCATACGAATTCCAGGGCTTCTGTATCTCGCCCGAGGAGGCGACCGAGCGCTTCGACGAGGCGATGGAGGTGATCCGCAAGGCCTGGACTTCGCCGGGCCGGTTCTCTTACCAGGGCAAGCGCTGGCATTTTGACAATGTCGTCGTCGAGCCGAGCCCGATCCAGCAGCCGCACCCGCCGTTCTGGCTCGGCGCCGGCAGCGCCGATTCGATCCGCCGCGCCGCGCGCGAGGGCTACAACCTGCTGCTCGACCAGATTGCACCGACCGATCTGATCATCGACCGCGTCGCGACCTTCAGAGAGGAATGCGAGCGGGCCGGCCGGCGCTGGGACCCGATGTCGGTCGGCGTAACCCGCGGCTTGCAGATCGTGCACAACGACGAGGAGCGCGAAAAGGCGATCCTGACCCGCCGGCAAGTGCTGAAGAACATCGGCGACCTCGCCCGCGGCCCCGGCGCCGAGCACTATGCGCACATCAAGGAGGACGAAGAGTCGTTCGTGCTCGACGACGCGCCGCTGCTCGGCACCCCCGCGGAGATCATCACCCAGCTGAAGCGGCTCGAAGCCGGCGGGGTCGAAAACGTGCTGTTCGCCGCGCCCGGCGCCTCGGTCGCCGGCCTGCGCACCTTCGCCGAAGAGATCATGCCGGCCTTCGACCGCGAGCCGATGGCGTTGGCCCAAGTATAATTGCACCACAGAGGCACAGAGCAGGTGGGGAGATTGTGGCTACAGACTGGATATCGTCGTCGATCGCAAGCTGATCCTGGAGATCAAAGCGATCGACAGGTTGCTGCCCGTCCACGAGGCTCAAATCCTGACTTACCTTCGGCTAAGCCGGATAAGGGTAGGCTTGCTGATGAATTTTAACGTTGTGGTCCTAAAAGACGGCATCCGCCGAATTATTCTTTAGATCTGTTCCGTCTGTGTCTCTGTGGTGAGAAATCGCGAAAGGGAGGGACTGATGGAACAGCGTTGCGCGATCGTTACCGGTGGGTTGCGCGGCCTCGGCCGGGCGATGACGTTTGGCCTGGCGCGTGAGGGACACCGGGTTCTCGCGGTCGGGCACATCGCCGAAGACGCGGCCGCGGTCGAGCGTGAGACGGCGGGAACGCCGCTCGCCGAGCGGGTACAGCCGCTTGTCGCCGACCTGCGCCGCGCCGAGGAATGCGACCGCGTCGTCGCGGCGGCGCTGGCTGCGTTCGGCAGTGTCGACATCCTGGTCAACAATGCCGGGCTGACCTTCACCTATATCGACCCGCCACGGTTTCGCCGGCCGACGATCCAGCGTTTTTGGGAAGTCGGCGACGATATCGTCGAGAACGTCATCGCCACCAATTATCTGGCCGGCGACCGGCTGGCGCGCCGCACCGCGCCCGGCATGGTGGCGCGGGGTTGGGGCCGCATCGTCAACGTCACGACCAAGCTCGACACGATGAACCGCGCGGGGACCCACCCCTACGGCGCGTCGAAGGCGGGGCTCGAAATGGCGACCGAGGTCTGGGCCAAGGAGACCGAAGGGACCGGCCTGACGATCAACATCGTCAACCCCGGCGCCGGCGCCAACACCCCGGGCATGGCCGACGAGATGCGCGCCATGAGCCGCGAAGGCCGCGCCGCGCGCCTCGTGGAGCCTGAAGAGATGGTGCCGCCGCTCCTCTACGTCGTCTCGCGCGAAGCCGACAACGTCAATGGCTGGCGCTTCGACGCCAACGTCTGGGACCCCTCACAGCGCCCTGCCGAAGCCGCCCGCCGCGCCGGCCGCCCCGCCGGCTTCGAGATGCACCCGCAGCCGGGTTGATGCGGCGGCCCGATCACAAGTGGGGCTTGCGCCGCAAGATTTGAAGCTATACATATCTATATCGATAGACAGATGCTCCTCAAATGACAACTCAACTGCTGATCCGACTGCCAGACGAACTCGTCCAGCGGTTCAAACGAAGCGTATCGGTGCGGCAACGCAGCAAATTCATTCAGCAGCTCATCGAGCAAGCTCTGCCCCTCAGCGATGCCGGCGACGACGATCCGCTGTATCAGGCGGCACTAGCGGTGGAAAAAGAGCGCCACTTGTCGGCCGAGATGGCGGAGTGGGAAGCGGCCACCGCCGGCGACGGGCTCGGCCCTGCCAATCCGAAGTCGGATGCCGATGAGAGGCGGGAATGACTGAGCCCACCGGACCGATTGAGGTTCGGCGCGGCGATATCTGGTGGGTGAACCTCGACCCGACGCAGGGCAGCGAGATGCGCAAGACCCGTCCTGCTGTCGTCATGACGGCAAATCCGCTCAACCGAGCGCGGCGGACCATCGTCGTCGTGCCGCTTTCGACCGGCCCCACCCCAAGACCGCCCATCGTTGTTGCGACCCCATCGGCGGGTCCGAATTCCGTGGCGGTCTGCGACCAATTGCGGGCGGTGGACAAACGCCGCCTCACGCACACTTCAGGGCGCCTCTCGACGGTTGACCTGCGGATGGTAGAGGAGGGAATCCGGCGCATCCTGGAACTGTAAGCTGTTCACACGAGAGCCGGCCTCGGTCTCATCCGCGCAATCCCGCCACCTCCGAAATGCACCCGCCGCTGGCTTGACGGCGCGGCCTGGTCATTCGTCCGGCAGCCCAGCGCGGCGCAGGCCGACATCGATGGTTTTCTTTACGAGCGCGACGTATTGAGGGTTGGTTTCCCAAGGTCGACGGGCCACGAAAGCCTGGAGTGACTTGAGCGAGTTGATCTCGGGTTTGAGCTTTATTGATTCAGCCAGAGCCGCCTTGGCCTCATCGACATCGCCCCTGAGGCCCAGCGCCGCCGCCAGGTACAGGTGTGTCCACCAAAATCGGGGACTGTCGGCGCGCGCCTTGCCGAGGTATTCGATCGCCTGATCGTTATGGCCGGGGACGAGGATATGGGCCATTCCCAGCCACCAATGGTAATATACCATATTGCCTTGACGAGGATTGAGCTCGATCGCTTTCTCGAGATAAGGAAGCGCTCTTTCAGGTTGGGCAAGAAATTTGGTTGTGATGCCGAGCTGAAGAAACGCACCTGAATAGTTACGATCCAGGGCGACTGCTTTTTCAAGCTCGAATTGCGATTCGATCAATCGATTTTGCAGACGGCGTAGGCGCCCTGCCGCAAAATACGCTCTAGGCTGGCTCTGATCACGTTCGAACACTTCATGGAGCAATTGCTCGGATCGCGCGTTATTCTGCTCCGGCGAGCGGGCCAATCCGAGAGTGACAAAGTCTCCCAACACGGTTGCGAGGCCGATCCGGGCATCGATCGATTCACGTATCCAGCTCGCGAGCCTGCTCAAAGGCCCGCTGAGCCTCCTGCAGGCTCGCTTCAGTCACTGGGCGGTAGTACCAAGCCCAGCCGCGCATCACCATGTCCCGCGCATCGGGATTTTTTTCCTGCTCGCCGCGGCGGCCCTCGGCTTCGATCAGCCGAAAGTGAAGCGACGTTGCGAGTCGGCCGATGATTTCACTCTGCGCCTTGGCTAGATTTGCGCGATCGGTGTCGAAGCGGTCCGCCCAGAAATGTGCGCCGTTCTCCGCGTCGATCAGTTGGACGTTGACCTGAACCTGCTCATTTGAGCGCCGAACGCTGCCCTCAATAACATACCGAACGCCCAGATCGTGGCCGATCTGCTTCACATCGGCGGACTTGCCCTTGTAGGTAAAGGCGGTGTTGCGGGCGATCACAAAGCTTCCCGAAATGCGCGTGAGATCGGTGGTCAAATCGTCGGTAATCCCGTCGGCGAAATATTCCTGCTCCGGATCGTTCGATAGATTGGCAAACGGCAGCACCACAAAGGACAGATGCGGCGCTCGGGCGGTCGCAACGCTAGGGGCAGGTTGTGAAGCGGTCGCAACCGGCGCCTGCACCGACACCGGCGATGACGGCCTCTGCGGCCATACCCACCAGGCCGCGATCCCGATGGCGAGCGCCGTCACAATTCCTGTCACGATAATCGCGCGGCGTGGGAACGGTGTGTGGCCGGATGGTTCGGGCCGGGCCCGCACCGGAACAAAGGGTGTCGCGGCCACGGCAGCGGCGCTCATCGCATCCACCCGCACCGGGCGGGCGATGTTCTTGACGCTCTGTTCGCCTGTGTCGTCGAAGTTGTAGGGTAGCTTGTCGCGGATCTGGTTGCGGACCGTACGCGAGATGCAGATGCCTCCCGGCTCGGCCAGCGCCTCCAGCCGCGCCGCGATGTTGACGCCGTCGCCGTAAGATGTCGCCGCCATCGATGATCATGTCGCCGAGATTGATCCCGATGCGGAAGGTGATACGCTTGTCCTCGGCCATCCTCGGCGTTGCGGTCGACCATACGCCCGCTGCATTTCGACGGCGCAACGCACCGCATCGACGACGCTCGGAAACTCCACCAGCATGCCGTCACCGGTGGTCTTCACGATGCGGCCGCGGTGCTCCCTGATCTTCGGATCGACGAGCTCGCGGCGATGCGCCTTGAGGCGGTCGAGCGTGCCTTCCTCATCGGCCCCCATCAGCCGCGAGTAGCCCGCCACATCGGCAGCCAGGATCGCGGCGAGACGGCGTTCGACGGGCTGCTTCATGACCTCCCCCAGGCGCGCCGATCGTAGCACAACCACAAAGGTCGGTACCCAGGAATGAGTGTGGCCCGGCGCCTGTTGGTACCAAGCCCGACGGTTAAGCGGCTCGCGCGACGTCGACCATGAGCCGCAATCCGAGCGCGGCAAGCGCAGCCTCGACATGCTCCATTCGCGAAGCGTGCCGCAGGTCGAGCAGGCGCGCGACTTGCGGTAGGTGCCAGCGCAGTCGACGCGCAAATTCGGCGCGGCCGACGCCTTGCTCCCGCATCGCCTCGTAGAGCGCGGTTTTCGCCATCCCCAATGCCGACAGCGGCACCGTCACCTCGCCCGCCTTCGGTTCGGATGGTCGGGGCAAGGGCTCTTTGGCCGCGATGTACATGGCAAGCGCGGATTCGAGCGCGTCCTCCGCACGCAGAACGGCTTCCTCTCGGCTGTCACCCTCGGTAATCGCCTCCGGCACGTCGCGAAATGTCACCGTGAAGCCCCGATCCGGATCGGGCGTCAAAGCGGCGGGATAGGCGCGCATATCGTCCTCATGTCAGGCGAAGCTGCTTTTTGATCGCGGCAATCGTGCCGGATTGCATCTCCTTGCGGCTACCGTGCATCGGCAGGATGGCGCGTCGACCTCGGAGCATCACCCAGAGGTGCCCGCCTTTGGCCGGCTCGAAGCTCGCTCCCTACCGTTCCAGCCATCGCTTGAATTCCCCCGCGGCTCGTCGAGGTGGAAGAATGCTGCCGCCGTTTCTCGGGGTCGTCTAACAAGCCGCGGACAACATCAACGGCTGGCGCTTGGGCGCCAACCTCTGCGACCCGTCATTGCCGCCTGACAAAGCTGCCAAACGCGCCGGCCGCGCCGCCGGTTTCGAGGTGCCCCCACAACCGGCTCGACGTTGCCCGCCGACCGCCGATCAGCGGGGGTGACGAAGAGCCAGGAAATCCGGCTTTTACAAAACGAGTTGGGTCTGGGTGACCAGCGCGACCAGCCGGCCCTCGGGGGTCGAGACGCGCGTTTGCCAGATCATCGTGCGGCGGCCGCGGTGGATGGGTGTCGCTTCGCCGAGGATGCGCGTGCCGACCGGCGCCGGCGCGACAAAGTTGGTCTTGCTTTCGATCGTCGTGGTCGCCGCACCCTCTGGCAGGTTGACGATCGCCCCGATGGCGCCGAGCGTGTCGGCGAACGCCATGACCGCGCCGCCGTGCAGGACGGCGGGACGGGTGCAGAGATCGTCGCGCACCGTCATCTCGGCGACGATCTTGTCGGCCGAGGCGCTGACGAACTCGATGCCGAGCAGGGCGGCGAAGGGCAGCATCTCCTCGTTGATGCGCGCGAGCATGTCCATGCGATTGGTCCTTCGATGGGCAGGGGCAATCATGGTAATGCCATTTTTGCCGGGCTAGGGTCCGGGCTTGTGCGCCGGCCCATGCCGGGGCGCTCTGACGGAGGTGGCAGGCCTATGCGCCGATTGGGAATAGCGGTTCTGATGACGACGCTCTTGGTCGCCGGCGGCGTCCTCGCCGAGGAACAGAAGGCCAAGGACAACGTGTACGAGGAGCTCAACCTGTTCGACGAGGCGTTCGAGCGCGTCCGCCAGGATGCGGTCGATTCGGTCACCGACCCCAAGCTCGTGGGTGCCGCGATCGCCGGCATGCTGTCCGGGCTCGATGCGCATTCGGCCTATCTCGACCCCGCCGCCTACAAGGCGTTGTCGGCCCCGGCCAACGACAATCAGGCCGAGATCGGGCTGGTCGTGACGATCGACAACGGCCAGCTCAAGGTGATCTCGCCGCGCGACGGCTCGCCGGCGGCCAAGGCCGGGGTCGAGCCCGGCGATCTGATCTACGCGATCGACAAGGAGCCGACCTACGACCACACCCTGGACGAGGTCCGGCGGCTGTTGCGCGGCCCCGCCGGCAGCGCGGTCAAGCTGACCCTGCGGCGCGGCAACAGCGGCCCGATCAAGCTCGAGATCACCCGCGCCGCCTACCAGCCGCCGACCGTGGCCGGCCGGGTCGAGGCCGACAACATCGGCTATCTGCGGATCGCCGGTTTCGACAAGGGGACCCAGGCGGCGCTGGCCGCTTCGGTCGAGGCGCTGCGGCAGCAGCTCGGCGGCAAGCTGATCGGCTTCATCCTCGATCTGCGCAACAACCCGGGCGGCGATTTCGACGCCGCGGTCCAGGTCGCCGACGCCTTTATCGACAAGGGCGACATCGCCGTCGTCAAGGGCCGCAAGCCCGACAGCGTCCGGCGCATCGCCGCCATGCCGGGCGACCTCGCCAAGGGGCTGCCGCTCGTGGCGCTGGTCAACGGCGGCACCGCCGGCGAGGCCGAGCTCGTCGCCGGCGCCTTGCAGGACAACCACCGCGCGGTTCTGCTCGGCACCAAGACCTTTGGCGAAAGCGCCATCGAAAGCGTCATCCCGCTGAGCAGCGGCGGGGCGATCCGGCTGACGACCGCCCGCTTTGTGACCCCGACCGGCCGGGAGATCCAGGGCAAGGGCCTCGACCCCGACCTGACCGTTACCCCCCTCAAGCTCGAAAAACTCGCTCAGGACGAGATGCGACACGAGGCCGACCTGCCGGGCGCTCTGAAGAACCCCGACCAGCCGGCGGCCGGGACGCCGTCGGAAGGGACGCCGCCGGCGGCTGACGCCGCACCCACTCCAAAGGCCGCACCTTCCGTCGCATCCGGCGACATCGGCTCGGCGAAAGACGAGCAATTGATCCAGGCGGTAGATGTATTGCGTGGCCTCGCCTTGCTGAACCGCCGCCCCGCGGGCTGAACCTGCGGACGGTGGTTTGGCCACCCGGCGGTCGCGCGGTTGACTTCGCCCGAGGCCGAACCGATTGTGCCGCGGTGACCACGGCGGTTTTGACACACACTCCTCGGTCAAGACATTGACCGCGGCCGGCTCCAGCTCGCTCGCGACCAAGGTGGATCTCGCTCAAGCGAAGGCCGACCTCCAGCGCGATGTCGCCGAGCTGAGAGCCGAGCTACAGCGCGATATCGCCGAAGCAAGGGCTGATCTCCAGCGGGCTCTGGCGGAGAGGAAAGCCGACCTCTTGAAATGGACCTTCGGTATGATCGGCGGCACCGTCGTGATCAATGCGATCAGGGTGGTAGCGGTCATGCTGGCGCTGGTGCGGATTGTCGGCCACTAATCAGCAGTCCAGCCGCGCGCCGTAGCGGTGGATGTGATAGGGGGCGCGGGCCAGGCCCGGGCAGTGGCTGCCGACGATCGGCTCGAGGGCATCGTAAAGGCGGCGGCTGTCGGCGTTTGCGGCGGCGAGCCGGTCGCGCGCCGCAGCGATGCGGTCACGCAGCCGGCCGAGATCGACGGTCAGGACACGACGGTCGTCGACGATCATCCGGCCGCCGATCATCACGCTCGCGACCGCGGTGCCGTCCTCTGAGTGGACGAGCTGGTTGACCGGGTCGTTCAGCGGCAGCCAGTTCGGGTGGTCGAGGTCGAGCATGACGATGTCGGCCTTCCAGCCGGGCGCCAGCCGCCCGATCCGGTCGCCGAGGCCGAGCGCCTTGGCGCTGCCCTCGGTCGCCGCCAGCGCCGCCTCGCGGGTGGAGAGCCATCGCCGCCAATCCGGCCCTTGCACCTTCGAGACGAACGAGGAGAGCCGCATCGCCTCGTACATGTTCTGGTTGTCGGCGCAATTCGCCCCATCGGTGCCGATCCCGAGATTGACCCGGCGATCGAGCATGGCCCTGGCATCGGCAAGCCCGCTGCCGAGCCGCATGTTGCTGCCGGGGTTGTGCGCGACCGAAGCGCCGTGGCCGCCGAGCCGGGCCATGTCGTCATGGTCGAGCCACACGCCGTGCGCCACCGTGAAATGCGGGCCGAGCACACCCAACGCATCGAGATGCGCGGTCTGGGTGCGGCCATAGAGGCGGATTCCCGCTACCGCCTGCACCTTCGACTCGGCGACATGGCTATGCAGCCCGACATCGAAATCGCGGGCAAGTGCCGCACAGCCGAGGATGAACGTATCCGAGCAATGGTGCGGGATCGTCGGCGCCACCGCCGGGCTGATACGGTCGCGGTCGAAGGGCCAGTTTTGCAGCGCGGTGCGGATCGCCGCCAGAGTCGCCTCGGCCGGCGGCAGGCGGAGCTCGGCGACCTGACCCTTCAGCGCTTCCGGCACCGCGTCGATCAGCCCGGGGATCGCCTCGTAAAAGCTGCGGTCGGCGACCATCGGCGCCACCACCGCGCGCATCCCGACGTCCGCATAAGCCTGAGCCGCAAGCGACAGCCCATCGGGGCTCGGCAACGGCCACTCGAAGGAGAGGTCGTAGCATGCGGTGCAACCCTTCATGACCATCTCGACCGCACCCAGCTGGGTCGACAGATACCTGTCCTCGACGGTGCGGTTGCCGGTGATCCAGGGGGCGGCGGTCAGGAGCAATTCAAGCGTCCAGCGGTCGCCCATCCCCTTGGCCAAATTGCCGTGGCCGTGGGTGTGCGCATTGACGAGGCCGGGATGCAGCAGCCGACGGACCGCGTCGATCTCGGCCGCACCTTCCGGCGCGGCGCAGCCCGGCGGTCCGATCTCGCGGATCGTGTCGTCCTCGATCAGGATGTCGGCGGGCTCGGCGGTTCCGGCGGCAATGTCGAGCACCCGGCCACCGCGCAGGATCGTGTAGGGCATGCTATCGTCTCCCGGAAGCCCACGCCATCATAACCCGGTGCGGGCAAGGAGCCGAGCGATGCCTGATGTGATCGTCGAGCGGCGCGAAGCCGTCTTCGAGATCGTCCTCAACCGGCCGGAGGTGCTCAACGCCGTCGATCGCAAGACGATCGCGGCGCTGGCAGACGCCGCGGCCGAGGCTGCCGAGGACCGCACCGCCCGCGTCGTGCTTTTGCGCGGCAACGGCACGCATTTTTGCGCCGGCGGCGACATCGGCATGTTCGGCGCGCTGATCGGGCTGCCGCCCGAGGCGCGGCGCAAGGAGCTATATCGGGTCGTCGATGGCCTGCACCCGCTGCTGATCCGGCTGCGGCACATGGGAAAGCCGGTCGTCGCCGCGGTGCAGGGTGCCGCGGCCGGCTTCGGGCTCAGCCTGGTGCTGGCCGCCGATTTGGCGATCGCCGCCGAGGACGCGGTCTTCGCCTGCGGCTATATCCATCTCGGCACCAGCCCCGACGGCGGCATGACCGCGACCCTGCCGGGCATCGTCGGCCTTAAGCTCGCGACGGAATTGATGCTGCTCGGCGAGCGTTTCGACGCGCAGCGGGCGCTGGCGCTCGGCATTGTCAATCGGCTCGTCCCGCCGGACCGACTCTCGGCCGAGGCCGCGGCATTGGCGGCGCGGCTGGCCGCCGGACCGGGCGAGGCCTATGCCCGCACCAAGGCACTGATCCAGGCGAGCCTCGGCGACGCCTTCGACGCGCAATTGCGGCGCGAGGCCGAGAACTTCGCCGCCTGTGCCGCGACCGAGGATTTCGTCGAAGGGGTGCGCGCCTTTCTCGAAAAGCGGGGTGCAAGCTTCTCCAAGACGGAGGTAAGGTGATGAGACGATATCGACGGTGGCGATCACTGTTGGTCGTCTTGGGAGGCGCGGCCGCACTGTCCGGATGCTATTACGATCCGTACACCGGATATTCCTACCCATATCCGCTGTTTTATCCGTATCCGTATCCCTATCCTTACCGGCCCCTCTACCCCTATCCTCCTATGCAATACCCGCAGGCAGGAATCCCGCCGCCGTCGAACGCACCCATCCAACAGATGCCGCTGGCGCCGGCACCGCAATGAACGGGTGACCTCTTTTATCGGGCGAGCCGCTCCGCTTCGGCGCCCAGCGCCGCGATGATCTTGAGCCCATCGCTGAGAGCGGCAGGATCGTGGGTGCGGATGTAGTCGGCGCCTTTCTCGGCCGCGAACAGCTCCGCCGTCAGCGTCGCGGCGCCGAGCTCGGCCGCGGCGGCACGGCCGGTCAGTGCACGCAGAAAGGATTTGCGCGAGACCGAGACCAGCACCGGCAACGCGAATTCGTCCTTCAGCCGGTCGATCCCGTTCAGCACCCGCAGCGAGGCTTCGGGGCGGCTGCTCAAGAAAAACCCCATGCCGGGGTCGAGGATCAGCCGCTCGCGGGCGATGCCGGCGTGCTCCAGCGCGGCGATGCGCCCCGTGAAAAATTCGCGGATGCGGTCCCAGACGGCATCGGCCGACAGCTCGAGCCGCTGCGCCCGGCCGCGGCCCTGCACGGCGTGCATGACGACGAGCCGGCACTTCGCCGCCGCCAATTCAGGATAGAGCGTCGGGTCCGGAAAGCCTTGGATGTCGTTGAGAAAATCGACGCCGCGCGCGATCGCGAAACGCTGCACCTCGGGCACGAAGCTGTCGACCGAGACTGGTGTGCCGTCCGCGGCGAGGGCGGCGATGACCGGATTGAGGCGTCGGATTTCCTCGGCGGGGCCGACCGGCCGGGCGTCGATATTGCTGGCCGCGGCGCCGAGGTCGACGACCGCCGCACCGCCGGCGACGAGCGCCCGGGCATGGGCGATCGCCGCACCCGTATCGAGGTAGCGTCCGCCGTCCGAAAACGAATCCTCGGTGATGTTGAGGATGCCGAAAATAGAAGGTGCCGGCATCGCGATCAGCGGGGTCGGGTCCGTTCCAGCACCGCGCCGACCCCCTCGGCATCGGGAAACACATCGAGCTTTTCGACCCAGACCCGGACCCGCTCGACCCGGGGATCGGCAAAGCACGCCTGGGAAATCCGTTCGGCGAAGCCCTCGCACAGATCGATATGGCCCGATGCGGCGATATCGCGGATTGCGGCGACGATCTTCTCGTAATTGATGATCCGGCGGCGGTCTTCGCCGGGAAAGATAGAGGCGGTTGCCGCGGTCAGATCGACCGACACGCGCACCCGCTGCTTGCGCTCGCGCTCTTGCCGGCGGATGCCGATGCTGCACATCAGCACAAGGCCGCGCACGGTGACGGTATAGTCAGCGCCCTCGGCGGGCGGGGCGGCGGACGGGGCCGGCCGGCGCTCGGTCATTCCTTCACCATGCGCGACGGCGTCGATCGCTGCAATGCGTTGGTGTCGCGCGCATGCTATCCTCTGATGGCCTGACGTGATCGGGGAGCCATGGCTCTATTTTATTTTGTGCTGGGCGTGCTCTTCGGCGGGCTGCTGCTCGTCATTCTGCCGCTCTTCGTCGCGGTGCTGGGCGTCGCCTTCGCGATCGCCCTCGTCATCGCGCTGCCGCTGCTCCTGGCGGTGCTGATCCTGGTCGGGATCGTTGCCGCCGCACCCACCCTCGGCTACGGGCTCGCTATCGCCGCCCTGCTGATCGCGTTGTGGATGAGCGACCGAAAGCGGCGGCCGTCGCGCTAGGGTCCGCTCAGCCTTTGAGCAGCGAGGGATCGTGCAAGGTCGTGTCCTGTCCGCGCACCGGATCGGCGAGCGCGTCGTCGAGGCTGCGCGCGCCCTTCCACTCGGCAGCGGGGCGGACCTGCCCGTCGCTGCCGATCTGGTCGATGCCCCAGTAGATTTCGAGGCGGTGATTGTCGGGGTCGCGGAATTCGACCGCGAGCTGGCAGCCGGCGCGCCGCCGGCCTTCGAAATCGATCGTGACCCCGTGCCGACGCAGATGGTCTCGCACGCGGAGGACCTCGTCGAGGGTTGCGACCTCGAACGCGATGTGGTTGAGCTCGACATTGGGTGCCTCGCCCTTCATCGAGCCGACCAGTGCGATGCCATGGTGGTCCGGGTTGCAGCGCAAAAAGACCATGCCGCCCGGCACCATCTCTTCGGGATAGACGTCGGAAATCTCGAAGCCGAGGATTTCGGTATAGAACCGCGCCGAGCGCTCGACGTCCCGGACGTTGAGCACGACATGGCCGATCTTGCCGATGCGGAACGGCAGGCCATGCGGCCGGTGCAGGCCTTTGACGCGATCGGGGTCATACATTGGCTTCTCCTGGGGTGGCACCGAAATGCCTTGATGGCCGCGGCCATTCTCCAATAAACGCAGGGCTGCGACAATGACGAGTGAGAGGAAGCCGCCATGCCCAACCTGCCGGACCGCGCCGATCTCGAAGCCCTGAGGGCGTTCGATACGCCGACGATCTGCAACGCGCTTGAAGTCGTGGCACCGGCGCGCCGCGCGAGCGGCTTTATCCGCCGGCCGCTGATCGCCGCCTTCCCGGAGATGAAGCCGGTCGTCGCCTTTGCCCGCACCGCCCATATCCGCTCGCGCGAGCCGCACCCGCGCGGCCGCGACGAGGCGAAGGAGGTGCGGCTTGGCTATTACGCGCACATCGCCGCCGAGCCGTTGCCGAGCATCGCGGTGATCCAGGACATCGATGCGCCCGATCAGGGCTTCGGCGCGTTCTGGGGCGAGGTGCAGACCAATGTCCACAAGGGGCTCGGCTGTGTCGGCGTCGTCACCGACGGCTCAGTGCGCGACCTCGATGCGATGGCGTCCGATTTCTTCGTGCTCGCCGGCTCGATCATGCCGTCGCACGCCTTTGTGCATCTGGTCGATTTCGGCGGCACGGTCAGCATCGCCGGCATGATCGTCTCGCCGAACGACGTGATCCACGCCGACCGCCACGGCGCCGTCGTGATCCCGCACGACGCGGTCAAGAAGATCCCGGCGGCGGTCGATCTGTTGACCCGCCGCGAGAAGGTCGTCATCGACGCCGCCAAGCAGCCCGACTTCTCGGTCGCCCGCCTGCGCCGCGCCTTCGACGAGCAGGAGGACATCCACTGACAGCAGGTGCGCCCGCCGTCGGGAACAGCTCGGACAGATAGACCCTGCCGCCACGCGGCGCCTCTTTTTCTGGGTGGCGGTCGCCGCTTGGTGCACCGTCTTTGTCGGCATGGTCCGCATCTCCCCGGCCGCCGCTGACCGCATTCCTCGGTTGGTCGGCGGCGCGCGGCGGGCTACACCTGCCGGTTCGAGAAAACGGGAGCGCGCGATGAGGAGCGGGGCGGACTACCGGCGGGCACTGGCCGACGGGCGCCGGGTCTGGGTCATGGGCGAGGGCCTCATTGAGGACGTGGCGACGCATCCCGCGACCCGCGCGATGGTCGACGAATATGTCGCCTGGTACGACCTGCATCTCGACGAGGCTTGGCAGGAGACCGCGTTCGGCCCGCCCGACGGCTCCGGCGAGCGCACCGCCTGGGCCTATACGGTGCCGAGGAGTGCCGACGACCTCGGCGGGATGGGCCGGTTCTTCTCGGCGACGACGTTTTTGAGCGCCGGCAACATCACCCATACCCCGTGCTATGGCCATATGATCGCACTCGGCCTCCAGGCTTCGGTCGAGGAGCTGGGCGTCTGCGCCGAGCAGGCTGCAAATGCCGCCCGCTATCGCCAGATGATCGCCGAGACCGGCCGGTTCCTGACCTTTTGCGGCGGCGGGCCGACGATCGGCTACCGCATGCGCGAAGACCCGGGCGAGCGCGCCGCGTTGAAGATCGTGCGCGAGACCGATGCCGGCATCGTCATCCGCGGCAAGATCGGCATGCACACGAGCCCGGCCTATGCCGAGGACGTCTACGTCGGCGCCGTTTCCGGGCTGGAGATCGGCGAGCATCGCGCGACCTTCATCGTGCCGGTTGCGGCACCCGGCGTCACGATCCTCTGCCGCAAGATCGCGGTGCGCGACAGGAACCCATTCGTCGCCCCGCTGTCGAGCCGCTTCGACGAGCTCGACGGCCAGATGTGGCTCGACGACGTGTTCATCCCGTGGGAGCGCGTTTTCCTGCTTGGCCAATCGCCGGAGCCGGTGGTCCGTTGGCTTATATGGCACCATCTCTACGGCTGGCTGTCGAAGGCTGAGTTCACCCTCGGGCTGGCGCTCGCCCTCTCGCATGCGATGGGGCTCGCCGGCCACCAGCAGACGATCGAATACCTTGTCGATCTGGTGACCGAGGTGCAAACCGTGCGCAGCTGCCTAGTCGCCTGCGAGCGCGATCCGCGGTTCAGCGCGGGCGGCTATTGCGTCCCCAACCACGCGCATCTCGCGGCGGGCGGCCTGGCGATCCTGCGGGCGCGCCCGCGCATGGCCGAGATCCTGCGGATCGTGCCCGGCTCCTCACTGGTTGTCGCCCCGACCGACGGCGACCTCGCCGCACCCGAGGTTGCCGAGGGTTTTGCCGAAGCCTTCGGCGGTGGCGGCTATACCGCGTTGCAGCGCTCGGCGCTCCTGCAGATGGCGTGGGACCACGTCTCCTCGGCGCTCGACGGCCGCGAATCGGCGTTCGAATTGCATGCGAGCGGCGGCATCCCGGCCTGGCGCGGAAGACTGCGGCACAATTTCGAGAGCTACAACGACCTCGCCAACCGGGTCACCCGCTCGCTCTCGCTACCGATGCCGCCGATCGACCTCGACCATCTGCGCGAGGTGCCCTGGGCGCCCCGCCGCCAGGTCAGCCCGTCCCCGGCCGGCGGCAAGCCGTCGTAATTCCCGTCGGACTATCCTTCGATGCCGCCCACCGAGCCTTCCTGAATTATCTTTCGACCGATCTGCTTCAGCTTTTCGGCGTCGTATTTTTCGGCATAGCCAACTCGCGAGTATTCTGTCCCCGCGATAATGCCGCGACCCGACCCGTAAAAGCCCGGGATATGGGTGTCGAAGGTTTCCTTCCACCAACTCTTGTCGTAAAAGAGCGCCACCACATGCTCGGACCAGGGCTCGTGGCTATAGAAGCGGCCCCCTTCCGGCATCTTCGGCCAGAGGTAACGCAGACAGTCCTCAACGGAGCTTGCCAAATCCGCATCCTCAAAGATAAACGCGACCGGTCCGATATCGAGATCTTTCAAACTGTCCTCAAAATACCCTTTGATGAATTCGCAGACCGAAACGTCGCCGTATCGGGTAATAGTATCTTTTACTGTTGCCATATCGGCGGCATATTCCCCTTTTTCCCATACATAATACTTATCCCTGCTCCAGGCATGAATATCGTATCTTTCCTCCTCGGTTCGCGGCTCGGGCAAACCTTCAAAGGAATCACAAACATAGAGTTTGCGACCGACCAACGCGCAGACGAGCGACAGGGTGGCGGCGCTGGTTCCCCGCCACGACCCGCACTCGACAACATCCCCTGCGACCGATTTCGGCATTTTCAGCAATTCTTCCGCCAGCACCAGATGCTGCGCAAAAGAGGTTCCGCCGTGTATCGAACGCAAATTTTTCCGTATTTTCATAACCAGAATGAATTTTTTCCGAATGCCGACACCATGGTCCCGGCCGATGCGGTTTAAAATGAAGTTTGCATAGTAATAACCTCTGAAGCTTCGTTGGACGGCTACGCCCAGCGAACTCATAATCCCGTCATGCAACCGACGAGCGAAAGTGTCCATCGTCTATTCCGTATTATCCGATGCCGCCATCCCCGTGACCTTGCCGGCACTGGTCTTCCGTTCGCGGGAATGCCCGGTGCGGGTAAGCCCCGGTCAGCCTGCCCTGAGCTGTGCCGTGGCTAGATGGTCGAGTGTGCCATCGGCGGCGAGGGCGACGCGGTAGTCGCGCGCAGCAGTCTCGCGCGAGATCAGGCCGTCGGCGACATCGAGCGCCACCTGCTCGGGGTCGCGCCGGGCCGGGTCGCCGAAGCCGCCGCCGCCTGGCAGTTCGAGCCGGATGAAATCCCCGCCGGGGACGCTCTGCCGCCCTTTGGCGCCGATTGGTCGGCCGGAGGCCAGGGTCACCCGGCCGGCGGCGCCGGTGCCGCCGCCCTCGCGGCCGCGGGCCGGGTTGCCGACCCGCTCGAAATTGCACAGCATCGCGATCGGCGTGCCATCGGCGCCGCCCAATTCGATGATTTGGCCGAGACCGCCGCGGAACTGCCCGGCGCCACCCGAGCCCTCGCGGAACTCGCGCCGGCGGAACAATACCGGCGCCACCGCCTCGGTCGCCTCGACCGGGATCGTGCGCACGCCAGAGGGAAACGCAGTCACGTCGAGCCCGTCCTTGCCCGGCCGCGCGCCGGCGCCGCCGCAATGGAAGATCGCGGTGCTGAACGGCCTGACCTCGGGCGGCGCCTTGCCGTCCTCCGCACCGAGCTCGTCGAGCACGTCGGCGCCGCCATAGATTTGCGGGATCCACAAGGACGAGGCGCCCTCGGCCGGGACCCCGCCCTCGATCACCTGATGCAGGCAGCCGAAGACCACATCGGGCAGCATATGGCCGACCGTGTGGCGGGCGGCGACCGCGCGCGGCCGCTGGGCGTTCAACAGGCACCCTTCAGGGGCGCTGACCGTGATCGGCGCCAAGGAGCCGGCGTTGTTCGGCACCTCGGGCGCCACCACGCATTTGACGCCGAAGGCGGTGTAGGCCAGCGTGTAGTTCAAGACGACGTTGATGCCGAAGGCGCTGGCCGGCGAGGTCCCGGCGAAGTCGACATGGATGCCCTTGTCGCCGATCGCCATCTCGGCGTTCAGGGTCAAGGGGCGGTCGTAGCCGTCCATTGTCAGGCTGCTCGTATACCGGCCCGGCGTCAGCTTGCCGATCGCCTCGATCGTGGCCTCGCGCGAGGTCTCGATGATGTGCTCGCCCAATCGGTCGAGATTGGTGATGCCGAACTCCTCCATCATCTCGACGAGGCGGCGGCTGCCTTCGTCGTTGCAGGCGGCGAGCGCGTAGACGTCGCCCTCGACCTGCAGCGGCTCGCGTACATTGGCGCGGATCACCCGCAGCAGGTCCTCGTTCATATGGCCTTCGCGGGCCAGTGCCATCAGCGGGATCGACAACCCCTCCTCGAACACCTGGCGCCCGTCCGGCCCCATGCCGAGCCCGCCGATATCGACGACATGGACGGTGCTGGCGAAGAGGCCCACGGGTTCGCCCGCGAGAAAGGTCGGGCTGACCACGGTTAGATCGTGCAGATGGCCGCAAGTCAGCCACGGATCGTTGGTGATGTAGTGGTCGCCGGGGCGCATCGTCTTCAGCGGAAAGGCGTCGAGAAAATGCCTGACCGCCGCCGCCATCGAATTGACGTGGCCCGGCGTGCCGGTCACCGCCTGCGCCAGCATGTTGCCGTCGCGGTCGAAGACCCCGGCCGAGAGGTCGCCGGCCTCGCGCACCGTCGTCGAGAACGCGGTGCGCACCAGGGTTTGCGCCTGCTCCTCGACGACCGCGATCAGCCGCGCCCACATGATCTGCATGTGGATTTGCGACAAGGCGGCGTTGGGTCTCGACAGCATCGGCTCGTCCTTTCGGAAGCCCGGACCGCCCAATGGGCGGGAAACGGCATCTTATGTTTCTACGAACGGCGGGCGCAACCGGTCGGGCGCGAGCGACCGGCGCCGACAATTCGCCGTCGTCGCCGCGCCGGTCACGCCCCTGTTCCCCCTGATATTTGCAGGAAAAATACAGGCGATCGCGGCGTCGCCCTCGCCAACGCATGACGATATCACCTCAATATGGCATTCGCCGGGCACGCTGGGCCGGCTGCGTCGAGCCGCTCGGCAGACCGGCCTCCCAGGCCGGGGCCGGAAATACAAACCCGCCATCGCCACCAAGCCCCGATTTCGACCGCGTTTCACAAAGCGCCGCAATACAGCCCGAGATGCTATTCCGCGGCGCGCGGGGCCGCGGCCGGGGCGAGGTGGCGGCCGAGGGCGGCGACGAGCGCGTCGGCTTCGGCCTCGGTCGCGTCGAACCGGCACACGAAGCGGGCGAGGCGGGTGCTCCGCCGGTAGAACTGGAAGCCGTCGGCTTCGAGCCGGTCCATGACCTCGCCCGGCAATTCGAGAAAGATTTCATTGGCCTCGACCGGGGCCAATGGCCGCATGCCGGGGATGGCGGCGAGGCCGGCGGCGATGCGCGCCGCAATCCGGTTCGAGGCGCCGGCCATGTCGAGCCACAGCCCGTTCTCGACATAGGCGAGCAATTGCGCCGAGGCGAAAGCGCATCTTTGACCAGACCTGACCGGCGCGGCGCAGCTGGAACGCGAGCCCGTCGGCGAGCTCCGGCGAGAAGACGACGATCGCATCGCACAAGGCGCCGCCGTTCTTGGTGGCGCCGAATGACATGATGTCGACGCCCGAGCGCCAGGTCGGCTCAGCCGGGCTGCAACCGAGCCGCGCCACCGCGTTGGCGAACCGCGCCCCGTCCATATGCAGCCTGAGGCCGCGCGCCTTCGCGGCCTCGGCGATCGCCCGGATCTCGTCCAGCGTATAGACCGCGCCGAGATCGGTCGCCTGGGTCAGGTTGACGGCACTCGGCTGGCCACGATGGAGTTGGCCGGGCGAGATCGCGGCCAAGGCCTCGGCGAGGCGGTCGGCGTCGATCTTGCCGTGCGGGCCGGCGACCGGCACGAGCTTGAGGCCGCCGCCGAAAAAGCCCGCGGCGTTCGCCTCGGCGGTGTTGATGTGCGCGACCTCGCTGCAATAGACGAGCCCCCAGGTCGGCCCGAGCGCGGCCAGTGCCAATGCATTGGCGGCAGTGCCGGTGGCGACCGGGAAGACCCGCACCCTGGTTTCGAACAGCTCGGAAAAGCGCTCCTGCAACCGTGCGGTCCAGTCGTCGGCGCCATATCCCAAGGCGGTGTCCCGGTTCGCCCGGATCAGCGCGTCGAGGATCTCGGGCGCGGCCCGGCCGGTGTTGTCGCTGCGATAGTCGATCATCGGTTCCTTTCCCTCGCGGCTTCGGCCGTCCGCAGAAGACTCTGGTGCTCAGACGCGAACAGAAGGTACACCAAGCGATGGCCGGGTCGAGCCAGACTTGATGCGGCCATCCAAGGGAAGCAGGGACGTGATCACCGGATCGGCGCGGGGATGAAGACGATCGGCAGGGCGGACTGAATCCACCAATTCGAGCGAGGTTGTGATGGATTTCGAGCTCAGCGACGAGCAGCGCCTGCTGCGCGACAGCGTCGACCGGCTGCTCGCCGACCATTACGGATTTGCGCAGCGGCGCGGCTATCTAGCCGAATCCGGGGGCTGGAGCGCGGCGCTGTGGCGGCAATATGCCGAGCTCGGCCTCCTCGGCCTGCCCTTTGCCGAGGAGCATGGCGGGTTCGGCGGCGGTGCGATCGAAATCATGCTGGTGATGGAGGCGTTCGGCCGCGCCCTCGCGCTCGAGCCGTATCTCGCGACGGTGGTGCTGAGCGGCGCGGCGTTGCGGCTCGCCGGCAGCGAGGCGCAGCAGGCCGCGATCATGCCGTGTATTGCGGATGGCCAGATGATCCTGGCCTTCGCGCATGGCGAGCGGCAGGCGCGCTACGACCTCTGCGACGTGCTGACGACGGCGAAACCGCGGGCCGGCGGCTGGGTGCTTGACGGCAGCAAGAGTGTGGTCGTGCACGGCGACGGTGCCAATAAGCTGATCGTCAGCGCGCGCGTCTCGGGCGAGCGCGACGACCCCGATGGGATCGGCCTGTTCCTGGTCGATGCCGCGGCCGGCGGTGTCGCGCGCCGCGCCTACCCGATGCGCGACGGCACGCGGGCAGCCGAAATTTCGCTGAGCGGGGTCGAGGTCGGCGCCGCCGATGTGCTGGGCGAACCGGGCAGGGCTTTCCCGGTGATCGAGCGCGTCGTCGAGGCGGGCATCGCCGCGACCGCCGCCGAAGCGGTGGGGGCGATGGAGGCAATGCACGCGATGACCCTCGAATACCTAAAGACGCGCCAGCAATTCGGCAAACCGATCGGCCAGAACCAGGCCTTGCAGCACCGCTCGGCGGAGATGCTGATCGCACTGGAGCAGGGCCGCAGCATGGCGATGCTCGCCTCGATGAATGTCGACGAGGCCGATCCGCGCGAGCGCGCGCGCAACATGTCGATGGCCAAGGTCGGAGTTGGCCAGGCCGCCCGCTTTGTCTCGCAGAACGCGATCCAATTGCACGGCGGCATCGGCATGACCGAGGAATATGCGGTCGGCCATTATTTTCGCCGCGTCATGGTGATCGAGCACATGTTCGGCGACACCGCCCATCACCTGTCGCGGATCGCCGAGGAGGTGGGGTGAGACTTCCGAGGAATAATCTGACCGACGTTTCCTATCCGCTATTCCCGCGAGAGCGCAGGGCCGTCCGGGTAGTGTCTCAGTTTGAATGTAACACGCTCCAGGCTTGACAAATCCGGATTATTATGGTACACAACATGAACGATAGCCGTCATCAGCCGATAAGTCGGTCTGCCAATTGTGGAGCGTAGCGCTCAGCCTGTTGGTCAATGAGTCGGGCCACGTCCTCCATCGACCATATCCGCGTTTCGACCCCGGCCGCCATCGCCGGCGATACCCGTAACGTCTTGTGCACACGCACGAAGTTGTACCAGAGCGCATACAACGCGACCATGTGCGCGTGGTTTTCGAGCTTCTTGCTGAACGCGTTGGTGAGCCGGGTGAAGCGCCGCATCGCCATCCGCATCGTCAGGTTCGCCCGCTCCGTGTAGCTCGTCGAGACGTGCTTCGGGTCGGGATTGCCGGTTATGGCCTCTTTGCGGGTCCCGACGCACTCGGCGGGGCTATAGCGGCGACCAGCCGCATCGTCTGTTGTGGCGGAGCCGGTGCCATATAGCTTCACCAGCATCGCGTAATCGATATCAGCGCCAAAGGCTTCCTCGACCGCGCCGAGATATGCCTTGTGGCCGTCCGTAGTTAGCTGCACCCGGTTCGCCAGCCGGCCGCGAAGATCGTCCATCAGCATCAACGCGAACTCGGCGTCCCGGCCTCCGACCAGATAGCTGATACAGCAGCTTCACTCGGCTTCGATCGCAGTCCAAGTCCAGCAATCGCCGATCGTCGGATCGCCCGCTCGCGAGCTGTGGGGAGCGTTCTTGGCCTTCGCGTGAACGAAGCTCCAAATCTCATCGCATTGCACGCGGCGCGCCTTCACGCCGCGCACATGCTGATCGTGATACCAAAGCGCGGCCTCGCCAGCATCGCGGAGCAGTTTGTCCACGGTGTTGATCGAGCATCCGACCGCCCGCTCGATCGAGCGCATCGAAATGCCTTCGCAGAGAAGGGTGAGGATTTGGACGCGCTTGGTGAGGGGCAGCTTGTTCATGCCCGAATGATATGAATTTACATGCGTACCGGCAAGATAAATGTTCAGTTTAGGACTCTCCTATTGCATAGGCGCTATAATCAGAGCGCCCCCTGGTTACGGGGCGGAACTTTAACCATATCCGGGTATTGACTTATATGTCAATCCGCGATGAGATACGTCGCCTAACGAAGGAGCCAGAGCCGCGGCTGTTTTTTCTCCCCCCACTCCTTCCCGGAGCTGCTGTGATGCGCGAGCTTTTCATCTCAGATGAGATCAATCGCTTAGCACGTCCACCATGGCCTTCGACGGTCGTGGGAAGACGCTACGCCCGAATGCGCAGTTATCTCGATGCATGGGTTGAGGGGCGCCTGATTACCGTTGCCGATCACCCCTACAACAAACCCCGCGCCACTTTCATGGCTCGCATTGATCCGGGCGAGGATGAAGTTTTTGACATTCGCTGTCGATACCCCAAACCTGGAATTCGAGTGCTGGGTCTTTTTGCCGAATGTGATTTGTTTGTAGCGTTGACGACTACGGGGCATGAGAATCTGACCACGGGCCGGGATTGGAGAGACGAACGTGAGGCATGTAAAGCAGAGTGGCGACGCCTCTTTCCCACATATCAACCGTTCTCAGGGGCAACTCTCCATGAATACGTCTCAACAAACATACACATTGTCTAAGCCCGATGCCGAGAACCGCATCCCAGACACAAGCTTCGTCTATTTTCGTGAGCGCAATCGCCTCCGGGTATTCGAACTCGTGTTGAATGAATTCATCAATAGCGGTCTTACGCAAGCGTGCCTCGCACGTAGAACGGGACGACGCCCCGAGGTAGTAAACCGCATCCTGAGTGCTCCTGGGAACCTTACGTTAGATACAGTGAGTGATTTTCTTTTTGCGATATCTGGCGCCGAGGCTAGTTACGATGTGCAATATCCGCTTGAGGCTTCCCCTCGTAACTACAGAGAGCCCGATTGGTTGTCCCATACCAAAACAGGCACCACAGGAACTCCATCGGTAACCGAATGGAGGGACGGCCAGAGGACAGCGACCGGAGGGACTATTCTGTATTCCGAAGTCAGACAAAATGACTGAACAATTACGTGTAAGGCCAATTTTTGCCTTGTTTTGTGAGGACATTCGTTATGAAACCAATGGCAAGCAAATACTAATTGGAGTTTATACCGGCGATATTTTGCCAGCCAGATTCCCGGCCGTTCTGTCGATAGCCGTGTGGGTTGCCTTCGAGCGCGTTAACGATATTTCGGGAGAAGTGCCGATCGAATTTAAAATCCTAAATGCACAAGGTGATAGTCTAGGATATGGTGCTGCAACAATACATCTGCCATCTGCATCGTATGATGGAGCGATTGTGCTGCCGAGCCTGATTCTCCAATTGCCCCAGCCAGACACACTGACGTTTCAGTTAAGGCAGGCGGATGGGGCCTGGGAGTCAATTCGAGTTACGCGCGTCAGTTCGCCACCTACTTCCGCCACCGCGCCAGCGCAGCCTTCTTCGCCGCCTCAGTCCGCTCTGCCGGCGTCATCTGAGTTGCCCGGGCCTTCCCGCCCCGCGCGCCCAACTCGGCCGCGGCGCTCTTGACCGGATCAAATTCTTCCTCTTCGTCGCCGGTCGCGATCCGCATAACCTTGACGGCGTTGCCGATCATGTCGGCGGGCCGCTTCTCGCCGCGAGGGCCGCGTGGCATGCTGTCCTCCGTCCCGTGCCTTCCGCTAAGCATATGGGATCGGAGCCGGCGCCGCGACACCCGCGTCAAGGGCTGTTACATTCAAACTGAGACACTACCGCCGTCCGAGGTCATTGCGTGATCATTCGCCCGCGCCCGCCGCCAGATGGCGGACGAGGGCGCGGGCGTGGGTCGGCAGATCGGCCTCGCGGCGCACGCAGATCGTCAACTGGCGCACGGCCCAGGAATCGCTCAGCTCGATCGCGCGGATCGCCATCATCCTGGTGTGACGCTGGGCGGTGGTGGCCGGGACGATGCCCACCCCGACATCGCACTCGACCAGCCGGCAGACGGCATCGAAGCTTCTAAGCTGCACGCGCAGCTTGAGGCGGCGGCCGACCCGCTCGGCCTTTTCCGATAGGAAGCGCTGCAGCGCGCTCGCCCGGTCGAGGCCGACGAAATCGCAATCGAGCGCCTGGCCGAAGGCGATGCGCTCCACCGCCGCCAGCGGATGCGCCGCGGCAACGACGAGCACGAACCGGTCGGTGCGAAACGGCAGGACTTCGAGGCCGGCCATCTCGACCGTGGCGGCGACGATGCCGATATCGGCGCCACCGTCGGCCACCGCGGCGACGATCTCGTCGCTGAGCCGTTCCTCGAGATCGATGTCGACGTAGGGGTGGGCGGCGAGAAAGGCGCTCAACGGCTCGGGCAGGAACTCGGTCAGTGCATTGGTGTTCGACAGCAGCCGGACCTGGCCGCGGACCCCGTGGGCATATTCGGCGAGCTCGCCGTGCATCCGCTCGGCCTGCTGCAGCAACAGGCGCGCATGGCGGCCGAGGCTGTGCCCGGCTGGTGTCGGGTTGATGCCCTGGCGCTCGCGGCTGAGCAATGCCGTGCCGAGGGTCGCCTCCATGTTGCGGATGCGGGTGCTGGCAGCGGCGACCGCCAGATGCATGCGCTCGGCGCCGCGGGTGATGCTGCCGGCTTCGACGACATGCAGGAAGAGCCGGAGATCGGTCAGGTCGAAGCGCATCGGATGGCCGCAGCCTTCGGATTTCGTGAAGCGAGCCTACGCCGAATGCCCATTGCGTCAACCTTTGCTCGGCATCAGGATTCGGGAAAGACGAAGGCTGACCATGACCGAAACCTATCCGATCGACGAGCACAGCTATGACGTCGTCGTTGTCGGCGGCGGCGGCGCGGGGCTCAGGGCGACCCTGGGCATGACGATGGCCGGGCTGAAAACGGCCTGCCTCAGCAAGGTCTTCCCGACCCGCAGCCATACCGTCGCCGCGCAGGGCGGGATCGGCGCCGCCTTGGGCAACATGGGCGAGGACGACTGGCGCTGGCACATGTACGACACGGTCAAAGGCTCCGACTGGCTCGGCGACCAGGACGCGATCGAATACATGTGCCGCAACGCGATGGCGGCGGTCGTCGAGCTCGAGCACATGGGACTGCCGTTCTCGCGCACCGAGGATG
>CAWAFE010000051.1:0-74227 GCA_963781215.1 uncultured Alphaproteobacteria bacterium | reverse complement strand
GCACCAGACCTTGGAGGGGCTGAGATCGTATTACGCGGCGATCCGCTCGACGGCCGCACTGGTGTCCAGCCATCACGAGAAGCAGACCTTCCTCAAGGTCGTCTACGAGAGTTTCTACAAGGTCTATAACAAGAAGGCCGCCGACCGCCTCGGTGTCGTCTATACGCCGAGCGAGATCGTGCGCTTCATGGTCGAAAGCGCCGACTGGCTGTGCCGGCACCATTTCGGCAAGCAGCTGATCGACCCGAACGTCGAAATCCTCGATCCGGCGGTCGGCACTGGAACCTTCATCGCCGAATTGATCGAGCATTTCCGCGGCCAACCGGCCAAACTTAAACACAAATACCGCGAGGAATTGCACGCCAACGAGGTCGCGATCCTGCCCTATTATGTCGCCAATCTGAATATCGAGGCGACCTACGCGGCCTTGACCGGGGAGTACGAGGAATACGCGAACCTGTGCTTTGTCGATACGCTAGACAATGTCGCTGGGCTGCGTCAGCGCGGCCGACAGGGCGATTTTCTCGGCGCGCTGTCGGACGAGAACGTCGCCCGCATCAAGCGCCAGAACTCGCGCAAGATCAGCGTCATCATCGGCAATCCGCCGTACAACGCCAACCAGCTCAACGAAAACGAGAACAACAAAAACCGTACCTACCCGGCGATCGACCAGCGGATCAAGGAAACCTACATCGCCGCGTCGACCGCGCAGAAGACTAAGCTATACGACATGTACGCCCGGTTTTTCCGCTGGGCCTCGGACCGCATCGACGAGAATGGCATTGTGGCGTTTGTCAGCAATCGAAGCTTCATCGATAGCCGCACCTTCGACGGCTTCCGCAAGATGGTGGTAGACGAGTTCAATGAAATTTGGGTTGTCGATCTTGGTGGCGATGTGCGAGCCGACCCCCGATTATCAGGACCTCGCAATAACGTGTTCGGGATTCAGACTGGTGTGGCCATCAGCTTTCTGGTCAAGCGAGCAAAAACTAAGGGTTGCCGTATCCACTACACACGCCGTCCACAACTTGAAATGGCTGAAGAGAAGTTAGTATTTCTTGAAAATACAACACTACATGATATAGAGTTTGATGGTATCGAGCCAGATAGAAACACAAATTGGATAAATCAGACCAATAACGACTTCGATTCTCACATTCCGTTAGCAGATGTAGAAACCAAGGAAACCCACCACGTCTCTCACGAACACGCAATTTTCAAATTGTACGGCAACGGGGTGAAAGCCTTATGCCTTTGCTTCCGGTGAGACCAACATCTTGTAGGGTCGGGGCGGCTTGGCGGCGGCGATGCCGAGGAGGGATCGGAATGCGGCATGCCGGGTGCGCCGACGATTGAAGCGGAAGACGAATTCATCGAGGTAAGATTGGAGGTGCTTGCGGCGCAGCCCGTGGTAAACGCCCAAGGCCCAGACCTTGAGGTTGGAGAGATTCGGTGAACCCACGGCAAGACGATATGGGCCGCCATCTGGCCGACGACATGGGGATCGTGGGTGATGCTGGCGGCGCCGGGATATCCGGACCAGCCATCGGTCTTGGCGGTGGCGCCGGAGGCGACATTGGCGGCGAGAAAGGCGTGGAGGCTGGCGGCCGAATAATCGGCGACCTGGCTGAGGCGAATGCGGCCAGGGCCAAGGCCGCGATCTTCGACCTCGACGGCGCCGACAACCAGCATTTTGCCCTGATGGCTGCGCCCGCCACTGCCGGTGACCGGATCGTTTTTGCTGCGGCACGCGATTTCGGTTTCATCGACCTCGACCAGGCCGGCCAGCGGGCTGCGACCGGGCGCGAGCATGCTGCAGCGCAGCTTGGCGCAGATCAGCCACGCCGTCTTGTAGGAGCCGAAGGCGAGCTGGCGCTGCAGTTGCAGAGCCGAGATGCCGTTGGAGTGGGTAGCCATCAAATAAGCGGCCCAGAACCAGGCGGTCAGCGGCAGCTTGGAGTGATGCATGATGGTTCCGGCGGTGACCGAGGTCTGGCGACCGCAGCCGGCGCACTCATAGGTCCAGGCCTTGGTTTCCAGCCGCCAGGCTTTGCCACCCCCGCAGCCTGGGCAGACAAACCCGTCAGGCCAGCGTGCCGCTACAAGGTATCGAGCGCAGGCGGCCTCATCGCCGAAGCGCTGTTGGAACTCAATGAGGGAGCGAGGAAAGTCGGTCATCGCGGCCACCGAGAGGATTTAAGTTCGTGATTTGTTCTACCATGAACGTGCCCTCGCGGCTACAACATTTTGTGTCCCCGGACGCAGAGGGATAAGGCTTCGGGGTGAATACCGCTCGCGACGAATGGGCCGTTGATCCCTCCGCCGACCATTTGGCTCAACGAATTCGCTACTTTCTTGAGGAATATGATCAGCACAGTGCCGACACGAAAAAGTGGGACGATCAGATCAAGTGGTCGCGCAACCTAAAAGCTAAGCTAGCTCGAGGTAGAAGACAGGAATTTGATCAAACTTACATGGAGCGGTATGCTTATCGTCCTTTCGTTATCCGATATGCATATCTTTCTGACTTGCTTATCGATGAGCTTGGGCAATTGCCTTCATTTCGTATTGGACACAACCGCTATTTAACAATTTCAAAGGGATTGGACTTCAGATGCCTTGCAACCGACATTGCCTCGGATTTTCACTTCCTCGGCGAGACTCGCGTCTTAGGACGCGCAAAGCTTTCGTCGGACGGGGCAACCGACAATATCACGAACTGGGCGCTCGCGCAATTCCGCGCGCATTACCAAGCTGAAGGCGCGCTGAAATGTTCGATAACCAAGGACGCGATTTTTCACTACGTCTATGGCGTGCTTCACGATCCGACCTATCGCGATAAATACGCGCTAAACCTCAAGCGCGAGTTTCCGCGCATCCCGTTCTATGCTGATTTCTGGCGCTGGGCGGAGTGGGGCGAGCGGCTGATGGCATTGCATATCGGCTACGAGACCGTCGAACCGTGGCCGCTGCAGCGCATCGATGTCCCCGACGAGCACGCGACGAGGGCCGGGCTGTCGCCGAGGGCATTGCTGCGCGCCGACAAGAGCGCCGGCGCCATCGTGCTTGACACCGAGACCCAGCTGACCGGCATCCCAGCCGCCGCCTGGGATTACCGGCTCGGCAACCGCTCAGCGCTCGAATGGGTGCTCGACCAGCACAAGGAAAAGACGGCGCGCGACCCGACGATCCGCGAGAAGTTCGACACCTATCGCTTCGCCGACTACAAGGACAAGGTGATCGATCTGCTGGGGCGCGTTACCCGCGTCAGCGTCGAGACGATGGCGATCGTTTCCGAGATGCGGGCAGCGAGCACGTCGCGGTAACCTGGTCGACGAAGACGCCTTGGCTAGCTTTGCGGGTCAGCCCCAACGGGCAGGGGAAGGGTCAGACAAAGACAAAGCCATCCGGCCTCGCCGTTTCATCGAATTTTTCGACCGCTCCGGATCGGAGATCAGCCTGGGTACCCGCTAACTAATACCTCTTTGAATAGCGTCATCAAGAACACCCGCTGGTCGCGCCGCACGTATCGCACTTCAGGCAGGTGCCGTTGCGGACCAAGGTGAAGTTGCCGCAGTCGGCGCAGCTGTCGCCTTCGTAGCCTTTGATGCGGGCGGCGCGGATGCGTTCCAGGCGCAGGGTCAGGGTGGCGTCTTCCTCCTCCTTCCGGTGCGAGGGCGAGGGCGGCGGCGGATTGGCCGCCGGGCAACACCGTGAATTTGTTGCGGACATAGCCGTTCGACACGTCGCGTCGGACCGCAGCCGGCGCCTCTGGCTCGCGCAGGGTCGACTGGGCCTCGCCCTTGCCGACCGTGTCGGGCAGCAGGTCGCCGGGCTCGGCGTGGGCGAGGTCGCCGCGGCCGAGATAGGAGATCGCCAATTCGCGGAAGATGTAGTCGAGGATCGAGGTCGCCATCTTGATCGTGTCGTTGCCCTCGACGATCCCCGACGGCTCGAACCGGCTGAACGTAAAGCTCTCGACGAACTCCTCGAGCGGCACCCCGTATTGCAGCCCCATCGAAATCGCGATCGCGAAATTGTGCATCAAGGAGCGGAACGCCGAGCCCTCCTTGTGCATGTCGATGAAGATCTCGGCGAGGCGTCCGTCCTCGTGCTCGCCGGTGCGCAGATAGACCTTGTGGCCGCCGACCGCGGCCTTTTGCGTGTAGCCCTTGCGCCGATTCGGCAGCCGGCGGCGCTCGCCGCGCTGGACGACGCGCTCGATGACCCGCTCCACGACGCGTTCGACGATGCGCTCGGCGACGAGTGGGGCGCGCTGGGCCGGCGATTGCGCGAAGAGCTCGGCCGCCCGCTCCTCGGCCTCCTCGTCGTCGCCCAGGAGGCTCGACGCCAGGGGCTGCGACAATTTGGAGCCGTCGCGGTAGAGGGCGGTGGCCTTGAGGCCGAGGCGCCAGGAGAGCCAATAGGCGTCCTTGCAATCCTCGACCGTCGCCGAATTGGGCATATTGATCGTCTTCGAGATGGCGCCCGAGATGAAGGGCTGGGCTGCCGCCATCATCCGGATGTGGCTCTCGGCCGATAAGGCGCGGGTGCCGGTGCGGCCGCAAGGGCTGGCGCAGTCAAAGACCGCCAGGTGCTCCGCCTTCAGATGGGGGGCACCCTCCAAGGTCATCGCCCCGCAGCACCAGGCGTTGGCGGCGTCGATCTCGGCCCGCGAAAAGCCGAGCGCCGTCAAGAGGTCGAAGCCGGGATCGGCCAGCGCGGTGGGCGCGATGCCGAGCCGCTCGGTGCAGAACGCTTCGCCAAAGGTCCATTTATTGAAGGCGAACTTGATGTCGAAGGCGGTGCCGAGCGCTGCCTCGGCGGCGGCCAACGCCTCGTCGTCGAAGCCTTTGGCGCGCAATGCATCGTGATTGACGCCGGGGGCGCCCGCGAGCGTGCCGCGGCCCAGCGCATAGCGTTCGATGGCGGCGATCTCGTCGGCGGAGTAGCCGAGCACGCTCAATGCCTGCGGCACGGCGCGGTTGATGATCTTGAAATAGCCGCCGCCCGCCAGCTTCTTGAATTTTACGAGCGCGAAATCAGGCTCGATGCCGGTCGTGTCGCAATCCATGACCAGGCCGATCGTGCCGGTGGGCGCGATCACCGTCGCCTGGGCGTTGCGAAAGCCGTGCTTCTCGCCCAATGCCAACGCCCTGTCCCAGCTCTCGCGCGCCGCCGCCACCAACGCTCGGTCCGGGCAATTCGCCGCGTCGAGCGGCACCGGCGGGACCGACAGCTCTTCGTAGCCCGATTGCGGGAGAGGAAGCGGAAGGGTCAGGCTGGAATCCTCCACTTCGGCGGAGTCAGGGTTGGTTTCGCCGTAGGCGGCGCGGCGGTGGTTGCGAATGACGCGCAGCATCGCGTCGCGGTTCTCGGCAAAGCCGGGGAAGGCGCCTGGCGGGGCGAGGCCGGGGTCGCCCGCCATCTCGGCCGAGGCGGCATAGCTCGCCCCGGTCAGGAGCGCGGTGATAGCAGCACCCAATGCCCGGCCGGCGGTGCTGTCGTAAGGGACGCCCATCGACATCAACAGCCCGCCGAGATTGGCATAGCCGAGGCCCAAGGTGCGGAAGGCAAAAGACCGGCGCGCAATCTCCCGCGACGGGAACTGCGCCATCATGACCGAGATTTCGAGGACGATCGTCCACAGCCGGACCGCGTGCGCAAAGGCGCCGGCGTCGAACCCCTTGTCGCCCTGGCGGAAGGCCATCAGGTTCAACGAGGCAAGGTTGCAGGCGGTGTCGTCGAGGAAATTGTATTCCGAGCACGGGTTCGAGGCATCGATCCGGCCGCTCCGCGGGCAGGTGTGCCAGTCGTTGATCGTGGTGTCGAACTGCAGCCCGGGATCGGCCGAGGCCCAGGCGGCGTGGCCGATCTTGTCCCACAGCTCGCGTGCCGGCAGGGTCTTGGCCGGCTTGCCGTCGGTGCGGCGGATCAATTGCCAGGGGCGGTCGGCGCGCACCGCTTCCAGAAACGCGTCCGACACCCGCACCGAATTGTTCGAGTTCTGCCCGGCGACGGTCAGATAGGCCTCGGAATCCCAATCGGTGTCGTAGCTGCGAAAGTCGATCGCGGTGGCACCCTGGCGGGCGAGCTGGAGCACGCGCTGGATGTAGCTCTCCGGGATCATCGCCCGGCGGGCGGCGCGGATTTCCTGTTTCAAGGCCGGGTTCGCGGCCGGGTCCGGCCCCGTGCGCCGGGCATGTCGCGGCAGGCCGCCGCGATCCGGCCCAGGTGACGTGCGGCGAGCCTGGAGCCGGCGACCAGCGCCGCCACCTTTTGCTCCTCGACCACCTTCCAGTCGATGAAGGCCTCGATGTCGGGGTGGTCGATGTCGATGATGACCATCTTGGCGGCGCGCCTGGTGGTGCCGCCCGATTTGATCGCACCCGCCGCCCGGTCGCCGATTCGCAAGAAGCTCATCAGCCCCGACGAGCGCCCACCGCCCGACAACCGCTCGCCCTCGCCACGCACTTTCGAGAAATTCGAGCCCGAGCCCGAGCCGTATTTGAAGATCCGCGCCTCGCGCACCCACAAATCCATGATCCCGCCCGGGTTGACGAGGTCGTCGGCGACCGACTGGATGAAGCAGGCGTGCGGCTGCGGATGCTCATAAGCGCTGTCGGACGCGCGCAATTCGCCGGTGCGATAGTCGACGTAGAAATGCCCCTGCGCCGGCCCGTCGATGCCGTAGGCCCAGTGGAGGCCGGTGTTGAACCATTGCGGCGAGTTCGGCGCGCCCAGCTGGCGGGCGAGCATCAGCCGGACCTCGTCGTAAAAGGCCGAGGCGTCAGCCTCGGCATCGAAATAGCCGCCCTTCCAGCCCCAATAGGCCCAGGTCCCGGCCATCCGGTCGAACACCTGACGGGCATCGGTCTCGCCGCCGCGACGGGCCGCTTCGGGGAGTGCTGCCAATGCCGCCTCGTCGGCGACATGCCGCCGCAGCCAGGCCGGGACCCCCTCCTCCTCGACCGGCGTCAGCTGTGTCGGAACCCCGGCCTTGCGGAAGTATTTCTGGGCGAGGATGTCGACCGCGACCTGGCTCCATTCGGCCGGGACCTCGATCCCCTCGGTCTGAAAGACGACCGAGCCGTCCGGGTTGCGGATCTCGCTGGCTGCGGTGCGGAACGGAACGGTGGCGTACGGGTCTTCGCCGGCCGTGGTAAAGCGACGTGTGATACGCATTCCCCTCCCCCGATATGCCGGCCAGATCTGGGCAAGACCTGGTTGCTCGGCGACTTCGAGCTACCAGATTTAGGCTATCTAGGGAGCGGAGACAATTCATTTTGTGGTTGTCTCAGCAAACGGACACCATATGTTGCAGGATGGCAACGCCGCGCCGGCTCTTGCCGCCGGGGCTGGTGCGGTGCGATAGTCCGCCGCCTTTCGGCCGGCCGGGTGGGAACTGCCACGGATGGAGCGATGACGCTGGGTACGCGCTTGTTGACTTGGTTTCGCGGCGAGCTGGTCGGGACCGACGGCTTCGGCAATCGCTACTACCGCGAGAAGGGCCGGCGGACGTTGCTCCGCGGCGGCGGCCGGGCGAGCCGCGAGAAGCGCTGGGTCATCTATCGCGGCGAGCCCGAAGCCTCGAAGGTGCCGTCCGAATGGCATGGCTGGCTGCACCACACAGTCGACGAGGTACCGCGCCCCGAGGCCCGCACCCGCTATCCCTGGGAAAAGGCGCACACGCCGAATATGACCGGCACGCCCCTTGCCTATCATCCGCCGGGCTCGATCCTGCGCGGCGGCCGCCGGGCGCCTTCGACCGCCGATTACGAACCGTGGACGCCCGAATGAGCCGGCGGCGGGCTGCCGCCTGATCGGGGAAGGTGGATGAGGGGGAACGTGATCGAGACGGTGATGGGCGCGGTGGTGCTGGTGGTGGCCGCGCTTTTCCTGTTTTTTGCCTACTCAACGAGCCAGTTGCGCGCGGTGCGGGGCTATCAGGTGACGGCGCAGTTCGAGCGGGTCGACGGCATTCGCGACGGCGGCGACGTGCGCATCGCCGGCGTCAGGGTCGGCTCGATCCTCGCCGAATCGCTCGACCCCAAGACCTATCTTGTCAATGTGCGCATGAGCGTCGACCCGGCCTATCAGCTGCCCGAGGACACGGTGGCCGAGATCATCTCGTCGAGCCTCCTGGGCGACAAATACATGGCGCTCGTCCCGGGCGGCTCGGACAAGATGATCCCACCCGGCGGGCAGATCAAATTCACCCAGTCGCCGGTCAGCCTCGAAAACCTGATCGGCCAGATGATCTTCTCGCAGCCGGGCGGGCAGAAGAAGCCGGGCGAGGGCGGGGAAGAGGCGCCGCCGCGCGCCCCCAAATAAGCCGCAAATGCCGGGGCAGAGCAGTGCGATGAGCGAACCGAAGGATTTTCCGGTCTGGCGCACCCCGGAAGGGGAGCCCGTCTCCTGCGTCGAAAAGATCAAGGTCCTGAACGAAAACCTCGCCGAGTTGCGCGAACTGGCGCAGGAGGCATTGGAAGACGCGGTGCTGATGGGTTGCGACGAAACGCAGGTGCGGGAAGTCCTGGGCAAGATCGTCGCCGGCATCGTTAACCCCTATCGCAAATGAGGCTGGCGGCCGCGGTTGTCGGCGTCGAACTGCTGGCGGCTTCGCTGTCGATGTCGGCGGCGGCGGACATGATTTCCGAGCCGATCGCGGTGCTGCAAGGGCTCGACAAGATCACCGCGCGGGTGTCGACGATCGAAGCGCCGGTCGGGACCCCGGTGCGGTTCGGCACCTTGTCGATCACGGTGCGCGACTGCGAGAAGAGCCCTCCCGAGGACCGGCCGGAAAGTGCCGCCTTTCTCGAGATCGACGAGATCCGGCCGGGCGAGGACAACATCAGACGGTTCAGCGGCTGGATGTTCGCGTCGAGCCCGGCATTGTCGGCGCTCGAGCACCCGGTCTACGACGTCAATGTACTCGACTGCAAAGGGGCGAGCGGGTCGCCCTCCGAGCCCGCCGGCAGCTCGCCGGGGAAGAACGCGCGGTAGCCGAGCGCGTCCGCGAGCAGGCGGCGATAACGGGCGCGGCTGATCTCGATGCCGCCGAAGAGCGCCAGATGCGGCGTCAGGAACTGGGTGTCGAGGAGCCGGTAGCCGCCGAGCCGCAGCCTTGCAACGAGGTGCACGAGCGCCACTTTGCTGGCGTCGGTGACCCGGCTGAACATGCTCTCGCCAAAGAAGGCCGCACCGATCGAGACGCCGTAGAGCCCGCCGACCAGCGCGCCCGCCTGCCGGCATTCGACGCTATGCGCGGCGCCGCGGGCGCAGAGCGCCCCGTAGAGCCGAACGATCTCGTCGTTGATCCAAGTGTTCGGCCGCTTTTCGGTCGCCTCGGCGCAGCCGCGCACGACCGCCTCGAAATCAAGGTCGCATTGAATTTCGAAATGGCCCCGGCGCAGCACGCGGTGCAGCCGTCGCGACACGTGGAAGGCGTCAAGCGGCAGGATGCCGCGGCGGTGCGGATCGACCCAGAAGAGCTCGGGGTCGTCGGCCAATTCGGCCATCGGGAAGACACCCGCGGCATAGGCGGCGAGCAGGATCTCCGGGGTCAGCGGGATCACGGCGGGCGCCCCAGGAAGCGCTCCAGCCAGTGGATGTCGTAGGCGCCGTCGATAAAATCGGCGGCGTCGACGAGGCGCTGATGCAGCGGGATCGTCGTCTCGATGCCGCCGATCACATATTCTTCGAGCGCCCGGCGCATTCGCATCAGGCATTCGTTGCGGGTCTTGCCGTTGATGATCAGCTTGGAGATCAGGCTGTCGTAATAGGGCGGCACCTCGTAGCCCTGGTAGAGCGCGCTGTCGACCCGCACACCGAGCCCACCCGGCGCGTGGTAGTCGGTGACCCGGCCCGGCGACGGTCGAAAAGTGTCCGGGTTTTCTGCGTTGATGCGGCATTCGATAGCATGGCCCGACAGCCTGATTTCGGCTTGGCGGTAGCCGAGCGGCGCGCCGGCGGCGATGCGCAGCTGCTCGCGGACGATGTCGATGCCGCTGATCATCTCGCTGACCGGATGCTCGACCTGCAGCCGGGTGTTCATCTCGATAAAGAAGAACTCGGCGTCCTGATATAGGAATTCGATTGTGCCGGCGCTCCGGTAGCCGAGCTCGCGCATCGCCGTCACGGCGAGTGCCGCGAGACGATCGCGCTCGTCGGGGTTCAGCGCCGGCGAGGGCGCTTCCTCGAGCACCTTCTGATGCGAGCGCTGCAAGGAGCAGTCGCGCTCGCCGAGATGAACCACACCACCCTGGCCGTCGCCGAGGATCTGGATCTCGATATGACGGGGGCGGTCGAGCCAGCGCTCGAGATAAACCTCGCCGCGGCCGAAGAACGATACCGCCTCGTGCTGTGCCAACGGCAGCATGCGGGCCAGCTCGGCGGGGTCGCGGGCTACCTTCATGCCACGCCCGCCGCCGCCCGCCGCCGCCTTGATCAGGACCGGATAGCCGATCGCCCCGGCCGCCGCGGCGGCGGCGGCGAGATCGCGCACCGCCCCTCGCGAGCCCGGTATCGTCGGGATGCCGAGGCGTGCCGCCGCCGCCTTCGCCGCCACCTTGTCGCCCATCAGCCGGATGTGCTCGGGTGCGGGGCCGATAAAGGTGAAGCCGTGCTCCTCCACGGTCGCGGCGAAATCGGCGTCCTCGGCGAGAAAGCCGAGGCCGGGATGGATCGCGTCGGCGCCGGCGATCGTCGCCGCCGACAGGATCGCGGCCACGTTCAGATAGCTGTCGCGCGCCGCCGGCGGGCCGATGCACACGGTCTCGTCGGCGAGCCGCACATTCATCGCCTGCGAATCGGCGGTCGAATGCACCGCCACCGTCTTGATCCCCATCTCGCGGCAGGCGCGATGGATCCTGAGCGCGATTTCCCCGCGATTGGCGATCAGCACTTTCTCGAACATCGGGCGGATCATGCCCTCTCCACCACAAGGGGCGCCAGCATCCCACACCACAACATGATCGGTGTGTATGGGCCGGGAACTTTTGTCCGCGACTCGTGGTTAGACAGAGAGAAGAGAAAGAGACGGTGACAGACTTAGTAGAGATTTGGTTACGTTGACAAGTCCAGGCGCATACCTGATCCCGATCGAGAAGGTATATGCGACCAAATTGGCCTGTCATAATCTTCGTCAACCTTGTCTTGATCTCCCCGATTCGGTGATACGATCGAGGAGAGGAAAGGAAATGCAATGAGACCCGTTTTTGTAGTCGGAACGCTCCTCGCTCTTGCCGCCTGCACTCCAAACCCGGGTACCAATGCGACCGAAGGCGCGGTCGGCGGAGCGGCTGTGGGCTGCGGCATCGGCGCCGCCGCCACGGCTCCCCTTCTGGGCGTCGGGTGCATTCCGGGCGCGATCATCGGTGGCGCGACCGGGACGGGTGCCGGGCTGGCGTCGACCACGCCGCCGCCACCGGCCCCGTCCACGGCCTATGTCCCTCCGCCGCCGGCGCCGTCCACGGCCTATGCCCCTCCGCCGCCTTCGGCGCCCCCGGCACCACCGCCCTATTGAGCGAGGGGAAAGCCCTCCTTTCTCGGCTCGTCGAGAAAGATCCCGTGAACTCACAACAGGAGCCGATCATGCTCAGATCAGTGCTGTTGGCGACCGGCCTAACCATCGGTCTGGCGGTCGCGGCAAACGCCCAAACTTATTATTACCAATCGTATCCGACATACCCATATCCATATTATGGGTACGGGTACTATGGTTACCGATACCCCGCCTATGCCAGCCCATACTATTACTATCCGGCCGGCCGTTATCCTGCTCCGGCAGCGTATTGGGATCCCTACGTCTACGCTCGTCCCTACTCGGACGGCGCCGGGCCTCGGGTAAGCGGGCATACCGGCTATTGACGGCAGAAACGCGCTGTCCGTTGGCCGACCGGGGCGGAACGGAAGACAGTCGTGCTGCGATTTTGCACCATTGCGGCACGACCGCGGCCCGATTGTGACCGCTCCCGTCTCGCGGGCGCAGGCCGTCGTGTCTGGTCGAGGAGAGTTGCTGAGGGCGGTCTACCTACCTCACTCGATCAGCATCAGCGCCGCACCGTATTCGACCGGTTGCGTGTCGGCCACCAGGATCCGAGTGATACGGCCGGGGCGCGGCGCACGGATTTCGTTCATCACCTTCATCGCCTCGATGATCAGCAGCGGCTGACCCTCGACGACCGTGTCGCCGAGGCGAACGAAAGGCGCCGCACCCGGCTGCGGCGCGAGATAGGCGGTGCCGACCATCGGCGCCGTCACGGCACCGGCATCCTCGGCGAGAGCGGTAGCGGCCGAGGCTTGCGCCGGCCCGGACGGCACGACGGGAGCCGACACGACCGCCGGCGCGCCGCGCGAAACCCGGATGCGGCAATCGCCGACTGCGTACTCGATCTCGCTGAGGCCGGTTTCGCTCAACAGCGCCGCCAGGCTGCGGATCAGCCCGGGGTCGGGCGACAGCGGCGGGCGGCGGCCGCCGAGCCTCACTGCGCGGCCTCGTCCTGCTCGCTCTCGATCAGGCTCGCGATCGCCTCCAGCGCCAGTTCGTAGCCCTGCGCGCCGAGGCCGCAGATCACGCCACGGGCCGCGAGGCTGACATAGGAATGGTGGCGAAAGCGCTCGCGGCGGAAGATGTTCGAGAGATGCACCTCGATCACCGGCAGGTCGGCGGCGAGGAGCGCGTCGAGCACCGCGACCGAGGTATGGGTCAAGGCACCGGCGTTCAGGATGATCCCGTCCGCCGCCTCGCGCGCCTCCTGGATCCAGTCGACGAGCTGGCCTTCGTGGTTGGTCTGGCGAAACTCGATCTGCAGGTCGAGATCGCCCGCGCGCGCGACGCAGCGGCCCTCGATGTCCGCTAGAGTGTCGAGCCCGTACTGGGCCGGATCGCGAACCCCGAGCAGGTTCAGATTGGGGCCATTCAGGATAAAGACGGTAGGCACGGCGCACACCCCCAGGCGATCGCCCGGTTATAGCCCATCGCACAAAGCAGGTTCAGATTGGGGCCATTCAGGATAAAGACGGTAGGCACGGCGCACACCCCCAGGCGATCGCCCGGTTATAGCACGCACAGCCGCCGCCACAAGAAAAGGGGTCCCCGCGGAGGTCCGGCAGTCTATTCGGCGGCCGCCAAATGCGCGACCGGCTCGGTTGCGGCCGGGGCGCGGGAGGCGGCCCAATAGCCGAGGCCCATGACGCCGGCGCCACTGACGATGTTGCCCAAGGTCACCCAGAGCAGGTTCCACGCCATGCCGGCAAAGGTGACATTGGCCGGGTGGTCGGCGAGCAGGGCGATCGAGAACAGGGTCATGTTGGCGACCGAGTGCTCGAAGCCGCTGGCGATGAAGGCATAGAGGCACCAGAAGATCACGATGCATTTTGCGGTGTCGTTGGTCATCCGCGCCGAGGTCCAGATAGCCAGGCAAACCAGCCAGTTGCACAGAATGGCGCGGGCGATCAGCTCGACCGCCGAAGCGTTCATCTTGGCGCCGGCGACGGTGACCAGGAGATGGCTCTTGGCGCCCAAGGCCAGCCCGCCGCCGCCGGCGACGAAGATCGCCGCGAGCACGATGCAGCCGGCGAGGTTGCCGCCCCAGGAAGCGAGCCAACAGCCGGCGAGATCGCGCATGCTCGTGCGCCCGCGCAGCCGGCCCAAGGTCATGAACATGGTATGGCCGGTGAAGAGATCCGAGCCGGCGAAGATCACGAGGGTCAGCGCGATCCCGAACGAGGCGCCCATCACCACCGGGCGGATGCTCGGGTCGACATTCGCCCCAACGCAAAAGATCAGGATGATGCCGAGCCCGACATAGGCCCCCGCCATCATCGAGCTGATCCAGAAGCCCACGGGCGAGCGCCGCAGAAACGCGGCCTTGCCGACCGCCACTGCGGCGAATTGATCGACGGTGTCGAGAAACATCATTTTTCTCCGCTTCAATATACGTCTTTGTGGTAGCGGCCCTCGGCGGCGAGGCGGGCGAGCCAAGCCTTGGCCGCGCCCGTAGCCATGCGGCCTTCCTTGGCGACGATGTAGGCAAGCCCGGCTTCGACGTCGCGGGCCATGCGCTGGGCGTCGCCGCAAAGGTAGAGATGTGCACCGTCCGCGAGCCACGACCACAACGCGGCAGCGTGCTCGAGAAGGCGATGCTGGACGTAGACCTTGCTCCCCTGATCCCGGGAAAAGGCGGTGTCGAGCCGCGTCAGCACGCCGTCGCGGTGGTACGCCGTCAGCTCGTTCTCGAAGAGGAAATCGGTGCGCCGCCGCGGGTTGCCAAAAAAGAGCCAGTTGCGGCCACCGGCCCCGAGGGCACGCCGCTCCTGCAGAAAGGCGCGAAACGGTGCGATCCCGGTGCCGGCGCCGATCATGACGATCGCCGCGTCGGGGGACGCGGGCAGCCGGAAATGGGGCGCGCGGTGGACAAAGACCGAGACGCGGTCACCGCCGGCGACCCGATCACTAAGAAAGGTCGAGGCTACCCCCGCGCGAGTGCGGGCGCGCCTCTCGTAGCGGACGGCCGCCACCGTCAGATGGATTTCGCCGAGGGTCTGCTTTGGCGACGAGGCGATCGAGTATAGGCGCGGCTGCAAAGGCGTCAGCGCGGAAACCAGCTCGGATAGCGGCGGGCGCGCCGACGGAAAGGCTTCCAGGAGATCGAGCAAATCGGCGTCTTCGGGGCCGGCGCCCGGATAGCCCTCGGCCATTGCCTGCAGGATCAGCGATTCGCTGCGGTCGTGGGCGCGTGAGGCCAGCACCTCGATCGCCTGATCCGACACGCAACGGATCTCGCAGGACGCTGCGAGTGCTTCGCCGAGCGGCCGCTCGGCCCCGTCCGGCGACAGCACCGGCGTGTCCGGCGCGGCGCCGAGCCGCTCGATGATGGCGCCGACGAGCTCGGGGCAGTTCCGGGCGATGACGCCGAGGCTGTCGCCGACCTCGTAGGCGTCTTCCGCTTCGGTCTCGAAGACGACGTGCCGCGTCTCTTTCTCGGAGCCACGGCCGTTGAGGCAGCGCGCCTGGCGAAATCGCGCGGTGGCGAGCTCGCCGGCCGGCTCGGTCGAGCTTGTGGCAATCGTCACCGCCATCGGAGCAGCCGCCGGCGCGCCGGCGGTCAGCTCCCTCAGCTTGCGCGAGGTGGCCTTGCCGCCCGGCACGCAGCGGGCGAGGTTCGTCTCCTCACCGCAGGCGATCGCCTCGGCATAGCTGCGGCAGAGATAGCCACATTGGCCGCAATCGAGTTGCGCCATGGCCGCCATCAACACGCGCTCGTGCCGCCCGCCTTCGGCGAGGGCAAGCCGCTCGTCGAGCGACAAGGACGGGTCGTGCCAGGGGAATTCCTCCTCACTGGCCGCGGCTTCGGGCAAGTCCGCTCGCGGCTCGTCCGCCCTGGCGATCAGGCCGGCGATCAGGCCATCGAGCCAGGCGCGCTGCCCCGACGAAAAGGGCGCGTTGTCGGGAAGCCGAGGAGCGAAGGCCACGTCAATTCCCCGCGGCGACAACGCTGTCGAACCGGGAGATCAGCTCGTCGACGCTGTGGCGATTGGTGAAGGCATGGAAGGTCTCGTTCGGGCCGCGTTCCGCGAGATACCCACGCAGCATCGTCTCGATCCGCCACGGCAGCTCCTCGGCCGGGACCGAGCTATAGATTTCGCGCCCGAGCCCGAGCTCGGCGCCGCTGCCGCCGCCGATCGTGACGTGATAGCCCTCGATTTCGTCCTCGCCCCGGTCGACCTTGGTCGCAAGCAGGCCGATATCCCCGACGTAATGCTGGGCACAGGAATTGGGGCACCCGGTCAAATGAATATTGATCGGCTGGTCGAGCGAGAGCCGTGCGTCGAGATGCTCGGCGAGCTCGAGCCCGTGACGTTTGGTGTCGCTCAGTGCGAATTTGCAGCCGCTATTGCCGGTGCAGGCGACGATGCCGCCGCGGACCGCGCTCGCCGCGACAGAGAGGCCGAGCGCCTCGATCTCGGCGACGGCGGCAGGGAGTGCCGCTTCGGGGATGTCGGAGATCAAGAGGTTCTGCCACACTGTCAGCCGCAACGTGCCGGAGCCGTAGCGCTCGACGATGTCGGCGAGGCCGTGCAGTTGATGCCCTTCCATCCGACCGACAGGCAAGACCACGCCGATATAGAACAGACCCGGCTGTGCCTGCCGGTGGCTGCCGATATGCCCGTGCTTGTTGACGAGGCCGCGCGGCTCGCAATCCGATAGCGGCGTCAGGCGCCACGGAAACGGCAAAAAGACGGCCGCCTCGGCCAGGCACTTCTCGATGCCCCAGCGATCCAGCAGATATTTGAGACGCGCCCGCTTGCGGTCGGTGCGGTCGCCATGGGCGATGAAGGTGCGCACGACCGCGGCCGCGGCGGGGACGACCTCCGGCGGCTCCAGCAGCACGCCACTGTCTTGCGCGAACGTCCCGTGGCCCGTGATGCCGCCGAGCAACATGCGAAAATAGACGCCGGGCGCCGCCGCCTTGCCGGGGCCGACGGCCACGGCGGCAAAGCCGATGTCGTTGGTGTCTTCGAGCACTCCGACCCGGCCACCACCGTCGAAGGCAATGTTGAATTTTCTTGGCAGGCCGTAAAGCTCGCGATGGTTCAGGATGTAGTGATGCAAATCGCGGCAGAGTGGCCGGGTATCGATCAGCTCTTGGGTGTCGATTCCCGCGGTCGGGCTGCCGGTGATATTGCGGATGTTGTCGGCGCCGGCGCCGCGCGAGGTCAGCCCCAGCTCCTGGACGGCTTCGAGGACGGCGATCGGGTGGGCGGCGCTGATCTCGCGGATTTGCAGATTGGCGCGCGTCGTCACGTCTAGGTAGCCGCCGCCGAAATGCTCGGCGATATCGGCCAGCCCGCGGGCCTGATGCGCCGACACGATCCCGCCCGGCAGTCGCAGCCGCAGCATGAAGGCGTTCTGGGCGGGGGCCACGTAGAAGAGGCCGTGGAACTTGTGCAGGAAGACATCGGTGCCCTTGGGAAAGCGCCCGGCGCCGGCATTGCCGCGCATCTCGTCCCACATGTCGAAGGGGTGCTTCGCCCGCTTGGCGAGCTCTTCCGGCGCCAGCGTTCCACCGGCGACAACAGCGCGGTCCTGCGCTTCGATGTGAATATAAGAGGGATCCCGGCTGCTGCCGGATTGGGCATTGCTCTCCGGGTCTGCCGAAGAGCCGGGCACCTCGTGGCCGCGTTTCTTGACGATCGCGGTGACGAACCCTTCAAGGTACTGCTTCTGCTCCTCGGTGAAGCCTTGGTCCGGCACTTTTGTCCTTCTCTCACGGCATCGATACGATGTGCATCGCCGCAATCGCCGTGCCAAGCGCCAACCAGGAGGGGGACCGCCCCGGCGAAGCAGGACGCCCCGGTCTCCGCGGCCCGGCGCCGTTGCCGCCGATGGCGCCCAACGCGCGAGCCGAGCATGGCGCTGGCGAGGCGGCGGCGACAGAGACTATGAAAATCCGAACCCGACCCGCTGATGACCCTGAGCAACGCGCAGGCGGCGGGTGTGCGAGGCATCGTGCGGTGTCGAGAGACCGGCCACCAGGTTGAGCCCGACCCCTCCGAGATGTCCGCGCGCTACGGCGGCGAGATGACGGTCGGGGATGGCAAAGCGACTCGTATGCCGGTGTTTGGCTCGCGGTTGGCGGCGGGACAAACCGGCATCCATGAGAAAAGCCCCGCCGAAGCGGGGCGAGAGGGGCATGGCCTGCAAGAGTGAGGTGCAACGATCCTCGGCCAAGTGGGGGGTATTATCCCAGATCAACCCCATTCGGCGGGGCATGGTTCCAGCGTGGCTGGAGCGGGGCTCTCCGCCGGCGAGTGGCGGTCGGGCCACGGCGTTCTGCAATGCGCGGTCGCTTTCCTCTGCGCCGGCCTGTCGCGCCATCTCGCGCTCGATGACGGCGAGCAGCTGCTGAGCCGATTTACAACCCTCTCAATCGAGATAATCAGCGCTTTCACTAACGCAGTTTTGCCACGGCTCCGACCAGGGTTCGCGGCTACGCCAGCGGGCGGGCCGTGCGCGCGGCAACATCAGCCGTAGAATGGATGGTATCGGGGGCGATGTCAAAAATGAGGCACAGGCCTCCACTGTGGCGATGAACGCTTCCAGGGAGCGTTCCCAACCGGTGAAACAAAATCCAGGAGGTCACCCATGATGGCAACCGAGAAGTTAACCGGCTATCTCCTATGGGCCGGAGTAATTTCATTCGTATTTTGGCTCGTCGTCACCGGCTAGGTTGTTCATCAGCTTCAATTAATAGGCTCTCTGCCGTCATGAATACCATAGTTCTTCTATTTCTTGTGGCGCTCGGCTTCGTGTCTATCGATTCTGTGATCGGGCCGTTCGATGTCATACGACGCGTCCGGGCGAGGAAGCAGAACAAGATGTGGCCATTCGGACCACAGCGGTGCGCTGTTTTAATAAGGAGGACGAAATAGCGCGATGTGGGGCGCAATCCCAGCGCCCTCACGCTTGGCCGTCCACTGCATTGTTGACCGGGCGTGCTCGATGCCACGACGTGGCAGCCGAGCAAGACCCGAGTTAGGAGAAAGAAGAAAACGAGGGCCCGATGACGGGAGCGGTTTGCCCTCTCCGGCGGTTACAGCCCATCGAAACGTTACTGTTCCGGGTGAAGCACCATGCGAACCGCAGAGGTCCGGCTCAGCGACTCTAAATTAGCCACCATGCTTGCGGAGATACGAAAATGGCTCGATCGCAATAGGTTCGAGCCTTCGGCTTTTGCCTATTTCCAGCTTGAAAGCGGAATGATTGTCCGCGTCTCATTCCAGCTTGATCACGAAGCGCTGGCGTTCGCAGTGAAATTCGACGGAATGATGGTCCAGCCTAATGCCGCCATCGGCTCGGAGATCCATGACGCCGTGCCAGCCGGAGGTTAAGCCAGGGAGCAGGGCTGACGCTTACCAGACGATGGCGCAAGGTTTGCGCCACCCACACGATGAAGTCTGAGCCGGCCCCGCCGATGACGCCGAGCAACGCCGCGGCGGCGGGTGTTGCGCTCGTCGTGTGGTGTCTGAGAGGGCGGCCACCAGAACGAGCCCGGTCCCGTCCAGACGGCCGCGCTACGGCGCCGAGATGACCCGCCCGGATTCGCGCAAGCGGCTCGTATGCGGCCGGTGCGGCTCGCGGTTGGTCGATCTGGCCGTCAGCGGGACAGAGCGGCCAGGCATGAGAAAAGCCCCGCCGAAGCGGGGCCAGTCTTCCTTGAGGCTCGGGCAGCTCAACGCTTCGGGACTGTCGAAGTTCCGGTCTGGCGTAGCTGCCGCAAAGAAAAGCGTGAATTGCCGCTTTCCCCGGCCAACCGGGGGATATCATCCCAAATCAACTCCTTCGGGAAGGATATGGGTTCCGCGCGATCGCCGCCTTCTCGAATGGTCGCTGCGCCATCTCCCGCGCCCCGGCGCGGCCTTCGCGCTAAGGATTCAGCGCAGCGCATCGACGATATGCTGTCCGGCAGCAAAATGGTAGCAAACCGACCGTGACGAGCCTATGCTCGACCGCTGGCAATAGCTGGGGATTACACACGTTATGGACGAAAAGACCACCCTTGAGATCTTCACCGACTACGTCTGACCCTGGTGCTATCTCAGTACCGTGCGTATTGAAAAGCTGAAGCAGAATTTCGAGGTCGACGCAGTTCTGGTGCATTTTCCGTTGCATCCCGAGACCCCCGCCGAGGGGCGCTCGATGGCGGAGCTTTATGCCGGGCGCAACATCGATCCAGAGGCGATGTACCGGCGCATGAAGGGCCTGATGGATGCCGAGGGGCTGCCCTATGGCCGGCGGACCCACAGCTACAACAGCCGGCTCGCCCAGGAGCTTGGCAAATGGGCGGACACGCAGCCGGGCGGCGAGGCGATCCACAATGCCCTGTACCAGGCCTACTTTGTCGAGGCGCGCAACATCGGCGATCCGGGGATCCTGGTCGAGATCGTGGGCTCGGTCGGGTTGCCGCAAGACGAAGCGCAGGCCGTGCTGAGCGAGCGCCGCTTCAAGGACGCGGTCGACGCGGATTGGGCGAAATCCCGCACCTATGGTGTCACCGGGGTGCCGACCTTTGTCGCCGCCCGCTATGGCGTGGTCGGGGCGCAACCGTACGAGGCGTTGGCGCAGCTGCTGGAGAAGGCCGGCGCCCGCCGCCGCGCGCTGCCTCAGGATGGCTGACGAGCCGACCCGATAGCCCTCGGCCGCCGCGCGATCAGCGCCGCGAGAATGCTGAGCAGCGACAGCGCGGCAAAGCAGCGCAGCGACCATTGGTAATCGCCGGTCCAGTCGCGCAACGCCCCGGAGAGGAGCGGGCCCGAGGCCTGCGCCAGCACCTGCGCCGACAACGCGACGCCGCGGATCGCGGCAAAATTGGCGCGCCCGAAATAGTCGGCCCAGGCGAGCGGCAGCAAGGTCAGGACTCCGCCGATGCCGAAGCCGAACAGCGCCGCCGCAACAGCCCCGTCCAGCGTCGAGGAAACGCCGAGCATCGCCAATGTGCCGGCGGTCAACAGCCCGCCAGTGGCGGCGAGCGGGTATTTGATCGGCAGCCGACGGGGGAGCGCGCCGCAGCCGGCGCTGGCCACGGCCGACATCAGCGAGAACAGGCTGACGATCGCGGCGGCGGCGGCAGGTGAAATGCCGTGCTCGATCAGCAGCGGGGCCTGATGCAGGCTGACCCCGGCCTGCACCGGGTAGACGAGGATCGTGTAGAGCAGCAACAGCCAGAAGGCCGAGGTGCGCATCGCCTGGCGTCGCGAAAACGCCGGCTCCTCAAACCGCCGGATCGGTGCTGCATCACCGGAGCCACCGGAGCTGGCGGCTGCCGAGCCATCGGGCGCCAGGCCCAAATCCTCCGGGCGGCGGACCATCAACAGCCAGGTCGGGCCGAAACCCACCACCAGTACCATCACCCCGATCGCCAGCCAGCCGGCGCGCCAATCGTGGCCTCGCATCGCCAGCTGGGCGAGAAGCGGCATCGCCACCAGCCCGGCCATCTGCGCCACCGTCGCGATCGAGGTCGCCAAGGCGCGGCGGGCGACGAACCAGTTGTTGACGCCGCTGTAGATGCCGAGGTCGAACGGCCCGGCCCAGTTCATCCGCGCGGTGCAGAACAACAGATAAAAGACCAGGAGGGACTGGGTTTGCGACAACAGCAGCATCGCCACCCCGTTGACGAGGACGGCGAGGCACAATGCGGCGCGCGAGCCGTGGCGGTCGACGAGCGGCCCGAGCAGCGGCGAGAAGAGCGCCGCCAACAGTCCGCCCAGCGACACCGCCCCGGAGAGTGCGGTGCGCGACCAGCCGAACTCGCGCGTCATCGGCTCGACAAAGACCGACAGCGTCGCGACGGCACCCCCCTGGCGCGAGAAGCCGGCGCAGCACAGGCAGGCGAGCACCACCCAGCCGTAGAAGAACGGCAGCCGCGCCGACAGCAACAGCGGCAATCCCGGGCCGCGCCACCCGGCCCGGAGCTTCGGCCTGTGCGGGGTCATGCTCGGAGATCACCGGATGCTGGTTCGGGCTCGGTCTTCTCGCCGATTGCGGCGGACGGGTAAAGCGACTGCCCGTCGCGCGGGCTTGGCGGGTGCCTATGGATTCGCCACATTAGCCCCCGGACCGGACCAGCACATCGAAATGGCGAGCGACATGATGACGGCGGCGGCGGCCGGACGCGACTTCATCCGCGACATCATCGAGGCCGACCTCGCCGCCGGGCGCACCGCCCAGGTGGTGACGCGCTTCCCGCCCGAGCCCAACGGCTATCTCCATATCGGCCACGCCAAGGCGATCTGCCTCAATTTTGGCGTGGCGCGGGAATATGGCGGCCGCTGCCACCTGCGCTTCGACGACACCAACCCGACCCGGGAGGAGCAGGAGTATATCGACGCGATCGAGCGCGACGTGCGCTGGCTCGGCTTCGATTGGGGCCGGCACCTCTACCACGCGTCGGACTATTTCGATCGGCTCTACGACTGGGCCGAGCATCTGATCCGGGCCGGCAACGCCTATGTCGACGACCTCCCGGCGGCAGAGATGCGGGCGATGCGCGGCAGCCTGACCGAGCCCGGCCGCGACAGCCCCTGGCGCGAGCGGAGCGTCGCCGAGAACCTCGGCCTTTTCCGCCGCATGCGCGCGGGCGAGTTCCCGAACGGAGCGCGGGTATTGCGCGCGAAGATCGACATGGCCTCGGGCAACATCAATCTGCGCGACCCGGTGCTCTACCGTATCCTGCATTCGGCCCATCCGCGCACCGGCACGAAATGGTGCATCTACCCGAGCTACGATTTCGCGCACGGCCAGTCGGACGCGATCGAGGGTGTCACCCACTCCCTGTGCACATTGGAATTCGAGGACCATCGTCCGCTTTACGACTGGCTTCTCGACAATTTGCCGGCGCCGTCACGGCCGCGGCAATACGAGTTCGCCCGTCTCAAACTCAATTACACGGTTTTGTCAAAGCGGTTCCTGACCGAGCTGGTGCGGCAGGGACTGGTCGCCGGCTGGGACGACCCGCGGATGCCGACTCTGGCGGGGCTGCGCCGGCGCGGGGTGCCGCCGGCGGCGATCCGGGAGTTTGTCCGCAAGGTCGGGGTCGCCCGGGCCAACAGCGTCGTCGATGTCGCGATGCTCGACCACGCGATCCGCGAGCATCTGAACAAGACCGCGCCGCGGCGGATGGCGGTGTTGCGGCCCTTAAAGCTCGTCATCGATAACTATACCGGTGCTGGGGAGGAGCTCGACGCGATCAACAACCCCGAGGACCCGACCGTCGGCAGCCGCCGCCTTCCGTTCGGTCGCGAGCTTTTTATCGAGCGTGACGATTTCATGGAGCAGCCAGCGAGCAAGTTCTTTCGCCTCGCGCCGGGCCGCGAGGTACGGCTGCGCTACGCCTTTTTCGTCACCTGCCGCGAGGTGGTGAAGGACGCCGCGGGAGAGATCGTCGAGCTGCGCTGCACCTACGATCCGGCAACGCGCGGCGGCAACGCGCCCGATGGGCGCAAGGTGCGCGCGACCTTGCATTGGGTCTCGGCGGCGCACGCGGCGGCGGCCGAGATCCGGCTCTACAACCCGCTCTTCGCCCGACCCGACCCCGGCGCCGACGGCGATTTCTTGGCCGACCTCAACCCGGATTCGCTCGAGAGATTGACCGAGGCGCGGGTCGAGCCGGCGCTCGCCGCCGCCTCACCGGGCGAGCCGGTGCAATTCGAGCGGCAAGGCTATTTCTGCCTCGACCCCGACACACAGCCGGGCCGCCTCGTCTTCAACCGCACCGTCGGCCTGCGCGACAGCTGGGCCAAGGCTCAGGCGGTCGGCGGATAGTCATCGGAACCCGATGTATCGAGGCTGATCGGTCGATTGGCAATCGTCAGCAACTTGCGCACCCTCTCGAGCGGCATGGCAAGCTTCCCGGCGAGCTCCTCGGGCCTCGGCTCCCGCCCGATCTCAGGCAGCATCTGCCGCGAGGTGCGCACCACTCTGTTGATCGTCGCGATCAAGTGCTCGGGGATATGGATCGTCATGATCTGCACTCCTGTTGCAGATGCGTCGACAGGAAGCGGATTTCGTCACAGCCCGAACCGCGCCCACAGGAGCCGCGCCTCGATCCAGTCGGCAAATTCGGCGACAACCGACAACGGCTCGCGTGCGGCAAACGGCAGGCGCCGCCACAACGGCCGTCTCCGCTCGGCCGCAAACGGGCGCAGCCTGACCTTGTCGCCGTAGCGGGCGCGCATCACCGCGCGCAATTCGCCGATGCCGTCGATCAGGCCGCGGCCGAGCGCCATGTGGCCGGTGAAGACATCGCCGTTGAACAGGCTCTCGTCGGCGGCGTCGATCTTGCCGGCGCGGCGCTGGCGCACATGCTCCTTGAAGGCGCGGTGGATGTCCTGCTGCAACGCGGTCAGCCGTTCGACATCGCGCGGTTCCTCGGGCAGGAACGGATCGAGCAGGGATTTCCGGTCGCCGGCGGTGTGGAGACGCCGCTCGACCCCGAGCCGGGCGATCACCTGCGGAAAGCCGAAGCTCGCGCTGACCACGCCGATCGAGCCCAGGATCGAGGTCTCTTCGCAGAAAATCTCGTCGCCGGCGAGCGCCAGCCAATAGCCGCCCGAGGCCGCCACATCCTCGGCAAAGGCGATGACCGGAACCCCTTTCTCCTCGGCGAGCTGGCGGATGCGGCGGCAGATCAGCGCCGATTGAGCCGCCGACCCGCCGGGCGAATTGACCACGAGGGCGACGGCGACGAGGCCCGAGGCCGCGAACGCGCGCTCGATCGCCGCGGCGTGGCTCGCCAACGAGATCGTGCCCGACCGCAGCCGCGGCATGATGACGCCTTCGAAGCGCAGCACCGACACGACCGGCCGACGACGACCGAACAACCGAGCGATGTCGATATGGTCGCGGATGCTCATGCGACACCAAATGGGGAGCCGTGCCGGCCCGGGCGAGCGGGGTCAGAGATCGAGCCCGCCCCCCTCCCGCAACACCGCCGCGGCCGCCGCGGTGGGCTGCCCGTTGGGCTCGTGCAGGACGAGTCCGGCGGCGAGCCGCGCCGGTGCCGCGATCTGCTTGCGCGCGCGTACCAAGATGCGGCTTGCCGGCTTTCCCTGCCCCGGCCACAGCGGAAACACCACGACCTCGCCGGCCCGCCCGGCGACCTCGGCCAGCAGCGCATCGATCCGGTCGGCGCGGTGAATAAAGGTCACTGTGCCCTTGGAGCGCACCATCGCCAGCGAAAAGCGCACCCAGGCGGCGAGGTCGGCGTCGCCTTCGATCGTGGCGGCGGCCCGGCCCGGCGCCGCGGCCGGGGTCGTTCGGCCGCGCTCGTTGAAAGGCGGGTTCGCCATCACGTGGTCGAAGGCGCCCGGCGACAATCGCGGCGGCGCATGCAACAAGTCCCCGATCATCACCGAGACCCGCGCCTCCATCTGGTTCAGGATCGCGTTGTCGCCGGCCAGCCGAACCAGGTCGCGCTGCATCTCGAGCCCGACGATGCGCGCATGCGGCACGCGCGCCGCGAGGCACAGCATCGCCGCCCCAGACCCGCAGCCGACATCGAGCACCAGCTGATGCGGCTCGGCCGGCACCGACGCCGCGAGAAAGACAGGATCGATCGCGACCCGATAGCCGCTCGCCGGCTGCCGCAGTCGCACCCGCCCGCCGAGGAGGCGGTCCTCGGTGAAGAGCGGCCCGGCCTCCCCTGCCTCGCTCATCAGACGACCTCGCTCATCCCGCCGCCTCGCCCTCTTCGGCGGCGAGCAGCGCGCGGGCTCTTTGGTAATCCTTTGCCGCCACCATGACCCGGCGCGGGATGGCGCCGATGCTGCCTTCGACGAGGCTTGTGTGATAGTCGAGGACGAGGCTGTCGATCCCGGAACTGCGCAGCAGCGCCTGCACCCACGAGAGCCGGACCGGGTCGTTGGTGCGCACCAGCTCCTTCATGTCGGCGACGGTCATCAAGCTGTGATCGGGATGCGGCGGCGCGGCTCTTGACCGGCCTTGCCGGCAATCTATGCTCGCTCGCCTTCGGGCGCGTCAAGCCGATCGGGCAATCCTAGGGCCGGCGCCCGGCTGCGGCAGGAGAGTTCGTTGGCGCTGGTGGCGGGTGTCGATCGGGTGCGCGCGAACCGAAAGCCGTCTCTCGACCCGCTCTCCGGGCTCCTCGAGGGTGATCTGGCGCGCGTCAATCAGCTGATCGTGCAGCGCATGCAGAGCCCGGTGGCGCTGATCCCGCAGCTCGCCGGCCATATCGTCGCCGGCGGCGGCAAGCGGCTGCGGCCGATGCTGACCTTGGGCTGCGCCCGGCTCTGCGGCTACGCCGGCGGCCGGCACATAGCGCTCGCCGCGGCGGTCGAGTTCATCCACACCGCAACCCTGCTGCACGACGACGTCGTCGACGCGAGCGGCCTGCGCCGCGGCCGCGACACGGCCAACGCCCTTTGGGGCAACAAGCCGGCGATCCTGGTCGGCGACTTTTTGTTCAGCCGGTCCTTCGAGCTGATGGTCGCGGACGGGTCGCTGCGCATCCTCGATATCCTGTCGCGCGCCTCCTCGGTCATCGCCGAGGGCGAGGTGCTGCAATTGATAACGGCCAACGACACGCATACCTCCGAGGCAGCCTATCTCGAAATGATCGAGTCCAAGACCGCCGAGCTGTTCGCCGCGGCTAGCCGCATCGGCGCGGTCATCGCCGAGCGGCCGGCCGCGGAGGAAGAAGCGCTCGACCGGTTCGGCCGCAATCTCGGCATCGCCTTTCAGCTGGTCGACGACATGCTCGATTTTTCGGCGCGTCAGACCGAGCTCGGCAAGAGTGTCGGCGACGATTTCCGCGACGGCAAGGTCACCCTGCCGATCCTCGTCGCCTTCGCCCGCGGCGACGAGGAGGAACGCGCGTTCTGGCGCCGCACGCTCGAAGATCTGGATCAGCGGTCTGGCGACCTCGAGCGGGCGATGCTGCTGGTCGAATGCCGCGGCGCCATCGCCGAGACCCTGGCCCGCGCCCGCGCCTATGCCGCCGCCGCGATCGACGCGCTGTCGCCCTTTCCGGACGGCGTCGAGCGCCGCGCCCTGATCGACGCCGCCGCCTTCGCCAGCGAACGCAGCTTCTGAGCCGAGACAGGCTCTCGCTTCGGCCGCCGCGTTCTCGACACTTCCGAGGCTGGCGGCCGGCCGGTTGCGCCGGGGCGACGAGTGGGCGAAATTTCTTCGCATGTTTCGAAAGGAAATAGCGCTGTGGTAGGCGTCAGATACGAGCCAGCCGATGCGGGCATGGACCTGCTCCTTGGCCCGGACGAGCCTGAGCCGGTCGAGCTCGCCAACAAGGCGGGCCGCTCGGTCTTTTTCCTCACCTGCGATCATGCCGGCCGCGCCATCCCGCGGCGGCTCGACGGGCTCGGCCTGCCGGAGCACGAGACTGTGCGCCACATTGCCTGGGACATCGGCATCGGTGCGGTCGGACGGCAGCTTTCGCAGCTGCTGGACGCGGCGGTCATCTTCCAGAACTATTCGCGGCTGGTCATCGACTGCAACCGCGACCCCGACGTGGCGAGCTCGATCCCCGAAATCAGCGAGACGACTGAGATCCCCGGCAACCGCGGCTTGACCGAAGCCCAGCGCGTGGCGCGGCGGGAAGCGATCTTCCGCCCCTATCACGATCGGATCGCGGTGGCGCTCGACCGGCGCGCGGCCGAGGGGCGCACCTCGGTGCTGGTGGCGTTGCACAGCTTCACCCCGGTCTTCAAGGGCGAGGCCCGGCCCTGGCATGCGGCGGTGCTGTTCAACCGCGACCCGCTCCTCGCCCATATCCTCGCCGGCCTCTTGCGGGCCGAAGGCGGGCTGATGATCGGCGAGAACGAGCCCTACGCGGTCAGTGACATGACCGACTACACCGTGCCGGTGCACGGCGAGCGCCGCGGTCTGCCGCATGTCGAGATCGAGATCCGTCAGGACCTCCTCGCCGCGCCCGCCGGCCAGACCCAATGGGCCGAGCGCCTCGCCCGTCTCCTCCCGGCCGCCTGGGCCGAATATCAGAGTCGGTAGCGGTAATGCTCGTTCCTGGCTCGTCACCGTAGCCTTTTGTCGGCATCCTTCTCTTCGCACCTACGCCGAGTTTCGGAGCCGATGAGCGCACCCGTCATCATCGTCCACTCGCTGGCGCACGCGGTCGCGGCTCTGCGGGCGGCGGCGCGGGCCGGCCGATCGGTCGTGCTGGCGAGCGCGCCCGAGGCCGGGGTCTATGCCGGCGGCGGCTGGTTTCGGGCACTCGTCGAGGCGGCGCGCGAGGCCGTCCCGAACGCCCAGTTCACCGCCCTTCTCGACTGCGGCGAGGAGGCGGGTGCGGCGCTGGCCGCGATCCGCGCCGAGGTCGACGGCTTGGTTTTCACCGGCCGCACCGATGTCGCCCGCCGTCTCGCCGACATCGCCCGCCAGCACGGCGTGCGTTTCGAAACCAGCCGCCCCGCGGCTGTACTCGACCTCGGCGCCGATTTCTTCGCCGCGGCGGAGCGGCTAGAGCAGTATTGCGACGCCGCTCTGCTCACGGCTTGATCCGAATATTATTAAATGTCAAAGACTTCTCGCTCAGTCCCGCGAAAGCGAGAATCCAGTGACATTTCGGGTCAGCCTCTCAGCGCGCGCCGACCATGGTGAGGGTCGGCAGGTATTGCTGGGCCACTTCCGGCGAGGTTGCCAGCACGGTGAAGCTGTAGCCGCCGACCGTTGAGCCCAGCTGCCAGTTGGGCACCGCCTGAACCTGGAGATAGGTCTGCATCCCCGAGGCGAGCTGCACATTCACGCCGAGGCCGGTCGGAGTGCCGTAAGGCTGCACCGTGAATCGATAGGCCCCCGGCGGGAAATCGTGAAAGAAGGCAGTTCCCTCCTTGCTTTGGCCGATCGGGGCGCCGTTCGCGGAAACCATCGGATCCGCCGCGTCGATGTTCCCGCCCGGCGAGTCCTGCTGCCGCAGAACCCAGACCCGCGCCTGCCCCGGCGCCACCGCCGGGATATTGGCCTGCGCGACGGTCGTTGTCGATTGCGGGGCGCAACCGGCAAACGCGAGGAAGCAGAAGCCAGCCAGCAACCTTCCCGTGGCACGATGTCGGCGCATGATCTTCCTCCCATTGCGGCTGCCGTCCGGGTGGCGGCATTGATAGCCACGATTCTATCATTCCGCGCCGTTTCTCGCACGAAGAACCCCATCCCTATGAACGCGGTGATTTCCGCCGAGCGGGGCGCCGCAGGCACCGCGACCCTCTCGCGTCGACCGCGCCATTTTGCTACAAGGGCGCACCACAGGCGGCAGGGAGGAATGCGTCGATGAGCCTCTCCGAACCCGTCAAACGGATTCTCGCCAATTACGACGGCCGACGCGCTCGACATGCTGAACCGGATCATCAAGATCTATCAGGGTAAGGATTGACCGACCTCACCGACGACAAGCGGGCGGCGACGCGGCTCTATCTGATCACGCCGCCGGCATTCGACCCCGACCGGTTCGCTCCGGACCTCGCCGAGGCGCTGGCGGGCGGGGACGTCGCCTGCCTGCAATTGCGCCTGAAGGATTTCGACGACGACGCAGTCCGGCGCGCGGGGGCGGTGCTGCAGCCGATCGCGCGCGACCGGGGTGTAGCCTTCATTATGAACGACCGGCCCGACCTCGCCGCCGAGCTCGGCTGCGACGGCGTCCATGTCGGCGAGGAGGACATGCCCTACGCCGAGGCGCGGCGGCTGCTGGGCCCGGACCGCATCGTCGGCGTGACCTGCGGCGATAGCCGCGACCGCGCCGTCACCGCCGCCGAGGCTGGCGCCGACTACGTCGCCTTCGGCGCCTTCTTCCCGAGCACGACCAAAGCCGCCAGGCACCGCGCCCGGCCCGAGCTGATCGAATGGTGGAGCGAGACGACGGTGGTGCCGTGCTGCGCCATCGGCGGCATCACCCAGGAGAATTGCGGGCCCTTGGTCGAGGCCGGCGCCGACTTTCTCGCCGTGATCGGGGCGATCTGGTCGCACCCAAAGGGCCCGCGCGCCGCCGTCGCCGAATTCAATGAAGTCTTCGCCCGCTTCGGGCGTGCCCACGCATTCGATCGGATATAGCCACCCGACCGCGGGGTCAGCCGGACCGGGCGGCGGTCGCTGGCGGGGTATGCTTCGGCGGCGGCTGCTCGTCGGGGGCGAGGGGGGTGCGGGGCCGCCATTCGCCGATGCGGCGCAATGCCTCCGACAGATCCGCCGGGGACAGCGCGGCGCGCTCCTCGGCGATCAGCTGGCGGGCGCGTTCGCGCGGTTCCGCATCCACCGGCGTATAGCGGTCGGCGGCCAGCGACAGCCACTTGTAGCTCTCGATCGGGTCGCGCTCGACGCCGTTCCCGGAACGGTACAGAGCGCCCAGCGTGTGCATGGCGTTGGGCTGGCCGAATTCCGCCGCCTGCCGCAGCCAGGGCAAGGCGGCGGCGACATCCTTCTCGACGCCGAGCCCGTTGAGCAGCGAATAGCCGACCCCGTTCATCGCCGCCTGGTCGCCCTTGTCGGCGGCCGCCTTATACCAGCGATACGCCTCGGCGTAGTCGATCGCCAAGCCGCGCCCGAACGTATAGGCCAGCGCGAGATTGGTCATCGCCGAGGCCTCGCCGCGCTCGGCGGCGAGCCGGTTGAGGCGCACCGCCTGCGCGTCGTCTTTGGCGACGCCGCGGCCCTCGGCGTACATGAAGGCGAGCTCAGCCCAGGCTCGCGGCAGATCGCTCTCCGCCGCCAGTCGGAAGAGCCGCAGCGCCTCGGCATCGTCCGGGGGAACGACCTCGCCGTTGCGGTAGAGCTGGCCGAGGAGTAGGGCACTCCAGGCGTGCCCGTGCTCGATCGCGGTCTTCAGGAGCGCCACCGCGCGGGGCGGGTCCTTGCCGAGCCCGCTTCCGTTCAGCAGCAATCCGGCGAGCTGGAAGGAGCCGTCGGCGTAGCCCTGGTCGTCGGCGGCCTGGAACCAGCGCGCCGCCTCTTGCGCCTGTCCGAGGCGAACCAGCTGCCGGCCCAGCGCGACCATGCCATAGAGATCGCCCTGTTCGGCCGCCTTCCGGTACCAGAGCGCCGCCCGCGCGCGGTCGGCGGCGACGCCGCCGAGCCCGTGCTCGAAGTACCAGCCGACATTGTCCTGAGCTACCGCAAGACCAAGCTGCGCCGCCGCATGGTGCCAGGCGAGCGCCTTGGCGTAATCGAGCTCGGTGCCCTGACCGGCCTGGGTCATCTGGCCCAGCGTCTCCATCGCTTGCGCATCGCCGCGCCGGGCGGCGCGGCGGTACCAGGCGATCGCCTCGGCATCGTCGTGCGGCACCGCCAGGCCGGCGCGATAGAGATCGGCGATGCCGCGCATGGCGAGCGGCGAACCAGATTTCGCCGCCATCATCCACCACCTCAGACCCTGGTCGAAATCGAGCTCGCCCGGACCGTGGAGATAGGAGTTGCCGAGGTTCAGCATAGCGTTCGGATGGCCGATCTCGGCCGCGCGCTGCCACAGCCGCCGTGCCTCGCCGATGTCCTTCTCGACCCCGCGGCCGGACTCGTAGAGAAGCCCCAGATTGTTGAGCCCACGCCGATCGCCGGCGTCGGCGGCGCGGCGATACCACAGAACGGCCTGGGACAGATCCTGTGCGACGCCGGGGCCGTGCTCGTAGCGGTAGCCGACTGAGTTCATCGCCTCGGCATTGCCGAGATCGGCCGCCTGCCGGAAAAGGCGAAAGGCTTCGCCGGAGTCGCGTTCGACCCCCCGCCCGTTGGCATAGAGGAAGGCCAGCTCGAATGTCGCATCGGCGTCGCCGCCCTCGGCGAGCGGGCGCAGCCGCTCGATCGCGCCGGCGAAGTCGCCGCCCTTGATGGCCGCTCGCGCCGATTCGAGGGCGCTCGCGGTGGCCGGCGGGTCACCGGCGGCGGCTGGAGCAGCCGTCGCGAGCAGTGTCGCCAGCACCAGCACTCGCAACCGGAAGCGGGTGACGCGCATCATTCCGCGTCCCAATGCCGAATTTCACGCTAAAGATGGGCATGCGCGGCGCCGCGTCCAGGTGACCGCTGCGGCTCCGGCTGATAAACCTACCGGACTGCCCGAGGTCATGACAGGTCCAGCCCGAGGCCGATGCGGGGAGGGCACAGGTGGCAGGCTCGGCGCGCACCAGAACCCGGCGCCGGCAGAGCGAGCCGCTCTCGGAGGGTCGCAGCGTGACCGATCGCGCCGCCGATAAGCCGGCAGAGAAGACTGACGCCCCGGCGCCGTCGGGCGGGGTGCTGGCGGCGCTGCGCACACTCGGCGCCACGGTCGCCTGGCTGTCGGGCTCGATCGCCGGGATCGGCGCGATCTTCTACGCCTTCGGCTATCTCGCCACGCTGGCCAATCTGCATCTCCTGGGGCTCGACCTCTTGGCGCTGCATTACGAGCCGACCTTCTACATCCAGCGCGGCGCCGGCTTCCTGCTGCTGTCGGGAATGGATATCGGCCAGTTCTGGTTCGGCCTCTTCGTCGCGGCGGCGCTCGGCCTGCTCGGCTGGCGCCTGGTCGGGCGGCGCGGCTGGCGGCTGGCGTCGCACCAGCCAATTCGCAGCCTGAACCGGCACCGAGCCGTCTGGGCGGTCGTCGCCTACCTGGCGCTGCTGGTCCTGCTCGCCCTGCAATTGCGCGCCCATTTCCTGTTCCCGGAGGATCTGGCGGTATCGGGCGTGCTCTATCCGGCGTCCGAAGGCGCTGCGGCATCGAGCCCGATCCGGGAGTGGATCCTTTCCGGCAAGGACGGCCTCTTGCAGGACCGCTATGCGATCTTCGTCAACCAGCAGGTCGTCATCGGCGTGCTGCTGCTGCTCGCCTGGGCGCTGAACCGGGCCTGGCGCTGGAGCGCCTTCCTGACCGCGCCCTTCGCCGTCGTGTTCGCGATCTCGCTCGCCTGGCTGCCGCTTGTATACGGCAAGCTCGCATTGCCGAACAAATTCCCGCAGGCGCTGATCCGCTACGAGCATCTGGCCGAACCGGCCTCGCAGCAGCCGGCATCGCTGTACCTGCTCAACAAAACCGACAGCGAGTTCGTGCTGTGGGACGCGCAGCGGCGGAAAATCGTCTGGGTTCCCAGCCGGACCGTGGCGTCGGCCGAGATCTTCGAGAGTCGGACACTCAGCCAGATCATCAAATCTTCGGGGGAAATAAGCCGATGAGACCCGCACCTTGCCGGATCGCCGCCGCGGCATTCGCATTCTTTACGGCGTCGCCGATCCCGGCGAATGCGCAGGGCCAAGCGGGCGCGCCGGTGGCAGCACTCCTCGTGGCCGGGCCCTATGTCACGGTCAACGGCCGGCCGGCGGTCAACGGCATGTCGATCAACAGCGGCGACCGTGTCGTCACCGGCCCCGCCAGCAGCGCCAGGATCAATTTCTTCAGCGGCGGGTCGGTTCAGCTCGACGCAAACACCGATCCCGAAATTTACGGCTCCTTCGTCGATTATCTCGGCTGCTGGGTGCGCGTGCTGACCGGTCAATTGTATTCGGACGGGGAGGGGCAGACGATCTGCTTCAGCCACGGCGCCGAGCAGATCGTCGCGCACAGTGCATTCAATCTGCAGGTCGCCCAGGGGCGCGAGGTGATCACGGTCGCCTCGGGAGCGGTGACGGTCGCCGGCGCGCAGCCGGTGACGATCCCAGCCGGGGCTCAGGCCTCGATCGCCGGCGGCCGCGTCGTTGCCCAGCGCCGGGTCAGCCCCGGCGAATTGCAGCGCATCACCGCCTGGCGCGGCCAGTTCGCCTTCGCCTCCCCCGGCCGGCCCTACTCCCCGCCGCAGCCGAGCTATCCGCCGCCGCAGCCCTATCAGCCCCAGCCCTACCCGGGGCAGTACTACCCCTTCCCGATCCCGTCCATTCCGTGGCCGGGGCTTGGCGGCGGGCATCGCCAGCCCGGCACGGAGCAGCCGCCGCCGCGCCGGGGCGACGCCCCCGGATATCCGAGCCGGACGCCGCGCCCTGGCGGCGATTCGGATTCGACATACCCGCGATGAAGCCGACGCATCAGCGGACCGGCGCCCACAGCACCTCTTCGATGTCGTCGGCGGCGGTGGCCAGCATAACGAGGCGGTCGAAGCCGAGCGCGATCCCCGCGCAGGGCGGCAGACCGTGCTCGAGGGCGGCCAGGAAATCCTCGTCGATCGGATAGGTTTCGCCGTAGAGCGCCTGCTTTTTTGCCTGGTCGGCGCGGAAGCGGGCGCGCTGCTCGGCGGGATCGGTCAATTCGCCAAAGGCGTTGGCGAGCTCGAGGCCGCAAACATAAAGCTCGAAGCGCTCGGCGAGGCGCGGGTCGTCGGGCTTGCGCCGCGACAGGGCCGCCATCGACAGCGGATAATCGGTCAGGACCGTCGGCGCGCCGAGGCCGAGAAAGGGCTCGATCCGGTCGAGGAAGATCCGAAAGAACAAATCCTCCCAATCGTCGCCCGGATGCGGCGCGATCCCGACGCCCGCAGCCGCCGCGGCCAGCAGCGCGAGGTCGGGCCGGAGCGGATCGGGTGCGGTCGCCAGCAGGTCGATGCCGCACCGTTCCTCGAACGCCTGCGCCACAGTCAGAAGCTGCCAGGGAAGCCCGGCGTCGGCGGTCTCTCTGCCCCAGACGAGCGCCGCCGCCCCCGCCGCCGCCTGGCAGGCGACCAACAGCCCGACGCAATCATCGATTAAATCATGGTAGGCGGCCCCGGCCCGATACCACTCGATCATCGAGAATTCGGGGTGGTGGGTGGGGCTGCGCTCGCCGTTGCGAAACACGCGAGCGAGCTGCCAGATCCGCGGCATGCCGGCGGCGAGCAATTTCTTCATCGCGAATTCGGGCGAGGTGTGGAGGTAGCGCGGCACTCCCTTGCGGTCGCGCGGGTCGTGCAATCGGGTCGCGAAGGCCTGGAGATGCGGTTCCAGGCCGGGGCTCACCTGCAACGCCGGGGTATCGACCTCGACAAAGCCGCGCCCGGCGAAGAAATCGCGCACCGTGTCGAGCATCCGGCTCCGTTTTTCGAGCCGGCCGCGCCGCGCGGCGAAGCGCTCGGGCCGCCACCATTCCTGCATCTGCCGCCCTCCTTGTTGCTGGCGCCCTCGTCTATGCTACTTTCGCCGCAACCACCGAGCCCTTACCCGAGACCCCTTCCATGAAGATCAACGCCATCGACATCAAGCCCGGCAATGTCCTCGAGCATCAGGGCAGGCTGTGGATCGTGCTGAAGCGCGACCTCGTCCAGCCCGGCAAGGGCGGCGCCTTCGCCCAGGTCGAGCTGCGCGATTTGCGCGGCGGCACCAAGCTCAACGAGCGCTTTCGAACGCAGGAAACCGTCGAGCGCGTCCGCCTCGACGAAAAGGAGATGCAGTTCTTGTTCATGGAGAACGAGCAGGCGACCTTCATGGACAACGACAATTTCGAGCAGATCGCGATCCCGCGCGACATGATCGGCGATCCCGCCGATTTTCTGCGCGACGGCATGGTCTGCAACGTCATGCTGCACGATGGGACGCCGCTGTCGGTCGAGTTGCCGCCGAGCGTGGTCATGGCGGTCGTCGAGGCCGACCCGGTCGTGCGCGGGCAGACCGCATCCTCCTCATACAAGCCCGGCAAGCTCGACAACGGCCGCCGGGTGATGATCCCGCCCTACATCGAGGCCGGCACCCGCATCGTCGTCAGCACCGCCGACGGCAGCTTTGTCGAGCGCGCCAAGGATTGAGACCGAGGCACGAGGAGGATCGGCGATGGTCATGCGCTCGGCGATCCTGAACGTCATGGGCAACGCCGCGCTCAAGGCGGCGCGCGGGCTGATCCGCGATTTCGGCGAGGTCGAGCAGCTTCAGGTTTCGATCAAGGGCCCGGGCGAATTCGTCTCGACCGCCGATCTCAAGGCCGAGCGCATCCTCAAAGCCGAGCTGACCCGGGCGCGGCCGGGCTATGCGCTGCTGTTCGAGGAGGGCGGCGCCGAGCCGGGGTCGGACCCGCGCCACCGCTGGATCGTCGACCCGCTCGATGGCACGACGAACTTTCTGCACGGCATCCCGCATTTCGCGATCTCGATCGCCCTCGAACGCGACGGCGAAATTGTCGCCGGCCTGGTCTACGACCCGACCCGCGACGAGATGTATTCGGCCGAGAAAGGTCTCGGCGCCTATGTCAACGACCGCCGTCTGCGGGTTTCGGCCCGGCGCCAGCTCGGCGGCGCGGTGATCGGCACCGGCTTCCCGTTCGGCGCGCGCGCCAGCGAGCCGATCTATCTCGACACCCTGGCGGCGGTCACGGCGGCGACCAGCGGCGTGCGGCGCATGGGCTCGGCGGCGCTCGACCTCGCTTATGTCGCTGCCGGCCGGTTCGACGGCTTCTGGGAGCTCGGGCTGGAGCCGTGGGATATCGCCGCCGGGCTGCTGCTGGTGCGCGAGGCTGGCGGCTATGTCAGCGATCTCTCCGGCGGCCACGAGATGATGGCGTCGGGCAATGTGCTCGCCGCCAACGACCATCTCCATCTGCCGCTCGCCGCGCTGATCCGCGAGGCGCGGCTCGGCCGCCACAAGACCGAAGTAAACGTTTAGGTAGAGTGAAAAATACACGCGCCCGTAATTTTCGTTGCCTCGTGGCCACCTCATCGGCTAAGTTAGCGGTGTCGGCGAGCTGTGCGGACGGCCGCGATTTTCTCGATGAGCAGGGTTCGGGGGTGGCGTTCGGGATGTGCATCGCGCTTGTCCGGCAGGGCCGCCACGGCTCGGCGCCGCCACCGCCACGGCCGGCACTTCGCGCCGGCGGGTTGGCGCGATGAGCCGGTCGCGCCGCTTTCTGCTGCGGATGGTGCTGTTCCTGGTGCTGGTGTTGGCATTGGCGATAGCGCTCGGGCGCTCGCTGACCGCCGCCTTCATGGGCAATCCCGGGGTCAACGGCGTCATCCTCGGCATTCTTCTGGCCGGCATCGCCTATATTTTTCGCCAGGTCCTGTTGCTCAACCCCGAGATCGCCTGGATCGAGAGCTTTCGCCAGAGCCAGGCCGGCGGCGAGCCGGTCTCGGACCGCTCGCCGGCGCCGCGGCTCTTGGCGCCGATGGCGCGCATGCTGGGGGCGCGGCAGGGGAGCCGCGTCAGCCTGTCGACGAGCTCGTTGCAGACGCTCCTCGACGGCATCGCCACCCGGCTCAGCGAGACCCGCGAGACCTCGCGCTATCTGATCGGCGTGCTGGTTTTTCTCGGCCTGCTCGGCACGTTTTACGGGTTGTTGGAGACGGTGCGCTCGGTCGGCGGCGTGATAGGCGCGCTCAACGTCGGCTCCGGCGATGCCGCCCGCGCCTTTGCCGATCTCAAATCCGGGCTGGAATCACCGCTGCACGGGATGGGGACCGCGTTCAGCTCGTCCTTGTTCGGGCTCGCCGGCAGCCTTGTCCTGGGCTTTCTCGATTTGCAGGCGGGTCAGGCGCAGAACCGCTTCTACAACGACCTCGAGGAATGGCTGTCGACCTATACGCGGTTGTCTGGCGGCGCGCTCGGCGACGGCGGCGACGCATCGGTGCCGGCCTTTATCCAGGCACTGCTCGAGCAGACCGCCGACAGCCTGGAAAACCTGCAGCGCATCCTGGCCCGCAGCGAGGAGAGCCGGATCGGCGCGAACGACACGCTCGCCAGCCTGACCGACCGTCTGGGCGTCCTCGGCGAGCAGATGAAGGCGGGTCAGCTCCTGATGGTGCGGCTCGCCGAAAACCAGCTCGAGCTGAAGCCGTCGCTGACGCGGCTCGCCAATCTCGCCGAAAGCTCGCTCGGCCATGACGACGCCTTGCGCAATCATCTGCGCAACATCGAGGGCTACATCGCCCGCCTGACCGAGGATTTGGCGCAGGGCCGGGCGCAGAGCGTGCAGGAGTTGCGCGGTGAGATCCGCATTCTGGCACGCACCATCGCCGCCCTTGCCGAAGAAGGCGGGCGCTGACCCGGCCCGCCCGCACCAGAGATGGCGATCGCCCCACGACACTCCCGCCGGCCCAGCATCGACATCTGGCCGGGCTTCGTCGATGCCCTGGCGCAGCTATTGATGGTGATCATCTTCATCCTCCTGGTGTTCACCGCGGGCCAGTTTTACCTGTCGGCGGCCCTGTCCGGGCGCGACCAGGCGCTGCACAAATTGCAGCAGCAGGTCGACGAGCTCGCCAGCCTGCTCGCGCTCGAACAGAAATCGAGCGCGGAATTGCGCCTCGGCTCGGCGCAATTGTCTGATCAATTGAAGAGCGCGCAGGCCGAGCGCGACCAGCTGACGACCCGCGTCGCGGCGCTCGCCGCTAAGGAGCAAGAGGCGGCGGCGCGCGCCGACGAGGCGACCGGCAAGCTGCGAGACGCCAGCGCCACCGTCGCCGCCGACAAGGACAAGATCGAGCTGCAGCTGCGGCAGATCGAGAGCCTGCAGCGCGATATCGCGGCGCTGCAAAAGGTGCGCACCGATCTCGAAGCCAAGGTCGCCTCGCTGTCGCCGGCCCAGCCGAATACCGGTGCGGTGCGCGACCGCACCAAGGAGCTCGAAGCCCGCCTCGCCACCGAGCAGGAAAAAACCGCACTCGCGCAAAAGGAAATCGACGCCCGCGACATCCGCTTGGCCGACCTCGGCAGCCGCGCCGAGCGGTCCGACCAGGCGCTCGCCTCGGAGAAGGAGCTGAGCCGCAGCGCCCAGGCTCAGGTCGACCAGCTCAACGCCCAGATCGCGGCATTGCGCGAGCAGCTGACGCGGATCGCGGCGGCGCTCGACGTCTCCGAGACCAAGGTTAAGCAGCAGCAGGGGCAGATCGTCGACCTCGGCAAGCGGCTCAATATGGCGCTTGTCAGCAAAGTCGAGGAATTGGCTCGCTATCGCTCCGAGTTCTTCGGCCGATTGCGCGAGATCCTCGGCGACCGGCCCGACATCCGCGTCGCCGGCGACCGCTTCGTGTTCCAGTCGGAGGTGTTGTTCGCCCCCGGCAGCGCCGATCTCAGCGACGAGGCAAAAAAGCAGCTCTTGCCGGTCGTCACCGCGCTGAAGGAGATTTCAGGCGAGATCCCGCCCGATATCAATTGGATCCTGCGCGTCGACGGCCACACCGACCGCCGCCCGATCGGCAATGCCCTGTTCAAATCCAATTGGGAATTGTCGACGGCACGGGCACTGTCGGTCGTGCGCTTTCTGATCGACCAGGGGATTCCCGCTTCACGGCTCGCGGCCGCCGGCTTTGCCGACAAGCAGCCGATCGACCCGGCCCACAACGACGACGCCTACCGCCGCAACCGGCGGATCGAGCTCAAGCTGACCGAAAGCTGACCGAGCTCCCGGCGGCGGCTGGCGCCGCTCTCAGTCCAGCGCGATGCGCGGGCCGGTGCCGCCGTTCAGGAGGCGCTTCAGATGAAAGCTCACCAGCTGGTCTTCGCTGTGCTGGCCGAGGATCGCGGCGAAGGCCGGCAATGCCGCCGGGTCGCCCGCTTCGAGCTTGGCGAAAGCGTCGCGATAGGCGGCGGCAGTCGGGTCCTCGTCAGCCTCCGGCGACAGTGGCTCGAAGGCGCGCAGCGGTTCGCTGCGCCCGCGCAGCAGGAGGTCGCCGACCGGCCTTCCGCTGAAGCCCAAGACGCGGCTCGCGACGCTCTCGCCGACGCAGATCCGTGTGCCGAGCTGCTTGTTTGCCTCTTCAAGGCGGGCGGCCGTGTTCACAGCGTCGCCATAGGCCGTGTAGTCGAAATACCGTCCGCGGCCGAAATTGCCGACGATCGCGGGCCCGGTGTTGAGGCCGAGGCGGGTGATGCCGATATCGACGCCGCGCTCGCGCCAGCGATCGCGAAAGGATTGCGCGCTCACGTCGAGCTCGAGGGCGCAGGCGACCGCGCGCGTCGCGTGGTCCGGCTGGTCGGCTGGGGCGCCGAACAATACATGCATGGCATCGCCGATGATCTTCACGACGGTGCCGCCATGGGCAAAGACGATATCGGTCATCGCCCCCAGATAATCGTTGAGAAGCGGGGCAATGATCTCGGGCTCCAACGTCTCGACCAGCGAGGTGAACCCGGCAATGTCGGTGAACATCGAGGTAATCTCGCGCCGCTGGCCGCCGAGGTCGACGATGCCCGGGTCGCTCGCCAGCCGCTCCGCCAGATTGGGCGAGAAATAGCGCGACAGCAGCTCATGCGCCCGCTCGGCGGCGGCCTGGCGGCGCCGCGCTTCGCGCAGCCGCTCGATGTGCTGGAAGGTCTTTTTGATCGTGGTTTCGAGGTCGGCGAAGTCGATCGGCTTGGTCAGGAAATCGAACGCGCCGCGGTTCATCGCGGTCCGGATGTTGGCCATGTCGCCATAGGCCGAGACGATCACCGTCGACAGCGGGTCGTCAGTTTCCTGGATCTTCTGCAACAGGGTCAGGCCGTCCATGCGCGGCATGTTGATGTCGCTGACCACCATGTCGACGCTGCCGTGGTTGCTCAGCAATTCGAGCGCCTCCTCGCCGTCGCGGGCGAACAAAAAGCTTACCTCGCCATCCCGGATCTGCCGGCGAAACCGCTGCTGCACCAAGGTTTCGAGATCGGGCTCGTCATCGACCACGAGAATTCTTGCGGTCATCGCTCCCCTCTTCTCCTGCACGTGGCAACCGATAGCATGACCGCGCCGGTGAGGCACATCATCGTCCCCACATCGCGGTGGCGAAAGCGAGGCGGATGCGTGGCCCGACCGATCCACGCCCCGCGCGGCGCAAACTGCCGCTGGCACGCCGATCGATGCGGGCGCCGATACGCTGAACCGATGCATGATGGTTGGATCGAAGCACCGGTCAAATGGAAGCGAGCTGGAACTTGACTGAAATTTACGTCGACGGCGATGCCTGCCCAGTGCGGGAGGAGATCTACCGCGTGGCGGCCCGGCTGAGGCTCGATGTTTTCGTCGTTGCCAACGGCTCACGGCCGATCCGGCCGCCGGGGGCCTCGAACGTCAAAATGGTCCTGGTGGGTGACGGCGCGGACGCGGCCGACGACTGGATTGCCGAGCATATCTCGGGTGTCGACATATGCGTCACCTCCGATATCCCGCTGGCGTCACGCTGTCTTAAACAAGGGGCGCGCGTCGTCTCGCCGACCGGAAAACATTGGACGCAGGCAAATATAGGCAACGCGCTCGCCGCTCGCGAAATAGCCCGGCACCTGCGGGAGCTGGGAGTCGGTAGCCGCGGGCCGGCGCCGCTTACCAAGCAGGATAGATCCCGGTTTCTCGGCGCGCTCGATACGGCCCTGCAAGCCGCATTGCGAGAGGCGGCCCGTAGCTGACGCCAGCCGAGTCAACAGATGGTCTGTGCGGTATACGGCTGCCCGCTGTTCCGCAGCCGGAGCTGCTTGCGCAGCGTCGCCGGGATCGCTAACTGGTAGCAGGCGATTGCCCCGAAAAAGCGTGCGGTGCCGGGGTGACGCGACAATCCGCCGGCTGCTCGACGGGAGCTCTGAATGACCCTTGGTGGTGTGCGTCCTTCGCGACGGCCGCGGCGCGGCCTCCTGGAGATGCGGAAATTTTTCAATGCCGCCGGCTGCCTGCGTCATGCCGAGCGGCACCCTTCGCGGTGGCTGCATGCCATCTTCGGGCTCGCTCTCACCTCGCTCCTGACGGTTTGTGCGGATTCGGCGCCGCCGACCAAATGGGTCAAGGCGGGGGTCGACGATCAGTCGATGGCTCGCGAGCTCGAAGACTGCACGTCGCAGGCCAACATCGCACTCGCCAGACAGCAGGGGATCAATCAGGACATCAGCGCCACGCTCGGCCGGAACTGGCAGTTGAGCCAGACGACCTCGCTGATGGATCAATCGATGAGCCGCCAGGCAGGCGGCGCCGCTGACCAGGTCCTCAACAGCTGCATGCGCTCGAAAGGGTTTACCAGGGTGGGCTGACCGCCTCTGGGGTTTTGCGGTCAGGGCCAGCCCCAGGGGCCCCAGTCCCAGGCTTCCTGGTTCATGACCGCGGTCATCTGGTTCTCGTCGGCGATCTGCTTGGCGAACACCTCCTGCCGGTAGGCGGCCCAATTCTGCTGGGTGCCGATATAGAGGCAGTTGCAGACCAGCGGATCGGCATAGAGATAGACGGGATTGCCGTTTACGACCTTGCTGACGAAGCGGTTGGGCGGCAGCCGCCGCATCGCCGCGACGCGGTGCGGCGAATCGGCTGGCCTCACCTGAAACCCGGCGGCGGCGAGCAGGTTGTCCTTTTGCTGGACCTGCGCCTGCTCGCTGACGCAGCCGGCGAGGATCATCGCCGCACCCAGAAAAATCAGCCGTTTCACGCGATCCCCCTCGAAAATCCGCCCGACGTCAGAGCGGCGGCATCTTGTCATCGCGAGCAAAGCGACGCAATCTCGCGAGGACGGAGGGCTGCTCGCGACGACGAGATTGCTCCGTCGCGTTGCCCTCCTCGCAATGAAAATAAGATCCAGCCGATCCGGCCGGGTCAGCGCAACAGCACGAGCAGCACCAGCGCCAGGCCGCCGACGACAATGCGGTACCAGGCAAAGACGCCGAAGCCGTGGCGGCTGACAAAGCCGACCAGGGTGCGCACGACGAACAGCGCCGACAGAAAGGCCACGACAAAGCCGATCGCAATGATCGTCAGATTGTCGACCGAAAGGATGGCGCGGTTTTTATAGAGGTCATAGACGGCGGCGCCGAGCATCGTCGGCACCGCGAGAAAGAACGAGAACTGGGTCGCCGCCGCCCGGTCGATACCGAGCATCATCGCACCCATGATCGTGGCGCCGGCGCGCGAAACGCCGGGGATCATCGCCAGGATCTGGCAGCAGCCGATGCCGAAGGCCCGCCGCAGCCGGATGTCGTCGACCAATTCGACGCGGGGCGGCGGGCGCACGCGCTCGACCAAGAGGATCAGAAAGCCGCCGATCACGAGGCTCACCGCGACCACCCAGGGCGAGAACAGCACGTCCTTGATCAGGCGGTAGGCGAAGACGCCGACCACCGCCGCCGGCAGAAACGCGACCACGATATTGGCGACGAAGCGCTGCGCCGTCGCATCCGAGAAGAGGCCGGCGGCCGCGCCGAGGAAGCGCTCGCGATAGACCCAGCACACGGCGAGGATGGCGCCGAGCTGGATCACGATGTCGAACAATTTGCTCGCCGGCCCCTCGATCCCGAGCAATGCGTCAGCGAGGATCAGATGCCCGGTCGACGACACCGGCAGAAACTCGGTCAGCCCCTCGACCAGTCCGAGCAGGCCGGCGGTGGAATAATCGGCGGACGGCATGGCCGCTCACCTGCCGCATCGGGCGCGGCCTGTCAATCCAGCCGGCCATTGACGGCTGGCACCTATCCCTTCTTGGGGAGCGAGAGGACGGCACGGGGCGAAAAATCGACGAATCGCTACCGCAGCGGCACAAGGATTGATCTCCGATCATCTCAATCTTATCGATATTCAGCTTGGTGAAATCTAAGCAATGAAAGTAAATTGCGTCAATATTTTCGACGGCGTCGTGCGCCTGATGCAGCGTTTCATCGCCTCGGCGTAGTCAACTGGCGGTTTCAACCACGCGAAGGGCAATTTGCCGTTGCCCGAGGTGCTCGAATGGACGATCATCGCCTCACAACCACCAGGAATTTGGGGAATGTCGGTTCAGGCATCAGAACATGCAGCGAAACCACGTGAACCAGCGGCGGTTCGAGTGCTTGCTCGAATTCCTCGGATCGGCACTCGGATGTGTTCGACCCGACGACGTTCGCGCGCTCCGGCGCCGCATGGTTCAAGGCCGGGGGACAGCGCGGCGAGCCATTGCGCGGATGGCGCGAAATCTAGTGAACAGCCGAGTGTGGCGTTACTGACCGCGAGGTGTGCCGATTTATGTGGGACTGCGCGACGCTGCGACGGCGGCGCAGCGACGCCCGGGCTGCGAACGAGCCTTGCGTTCCGGTGATCGCGCACCCGCCCCCGATGGTCCGTGACTTGGCGCTCGATGCGCTCTTTCGGGCCGAGGTGGCGCGGCAAGGTTGGGATCCTGACGATCGCTGGATCGGCGGCTATGTCGATGCGGTATGGTCGAAGAGCTCTCTTACATCGCGTTTTTCCTCGGCGATATCCGCGGCAAGCGCGGCCTGGAATTCGGCTTCAACGTCGGGGCGACGGCGATCATATTACGGTGTCTAGGTGCCGAGGTGACGGCGGTCGACACCGATCGGCGCTGCTTGGCGATCGCGGCAGCCAACGCGGCTCGGTATGGCGCCGGCAACATTGACTTCGTGTGGGTCACGGCGGGGAGCCCGCTGCCGTTCTCGAGCGAGAACTTCGACTTCGTTACTTGCCAAAGCGTGTTGGAATATGTCGATCCTCCTCAGCTGTCCCGGATATTGAGCGAAATCGACCGGGTCCTGGCCCCCGGCGGCGTGCTGCTCGTCCTTGCGACCAGCAACCGGCTTGCACCTCGCGAAGTCCATTCGCGGCGTTGGCTATCGAATTACATCCCGGCGTCTTGGGACAAGCTGTGCGGCCGGCGGCAGCGCGGCATCTTTCCCTGGCAGGTGACAAGGCCTTTGCGAGGCTATGGCGATCTCGTGCGCGCGGATGGGGGACGCAGCTATTTCGCCGCCCGCGAGAACAGCGGGGACGGTCCGGCGAGGATCCGCATCGTGCGGATGCTCGCTGTCATCGGCCGCCTGTTCGGCTTATCGTGCGGTGCCGTAACACCCTCGTTCGCGCTGATCTTGCGGAAACCTGGGTGACCGATAGCGGGCGATGGCCCCCCGATCCATCGTTGACAATCCGCAGTTTGTCGTCACCTCGCTGGCGCGGCAGGAGCATGAGCCCCGCCACCTTTATGAAGGGCTCTTCTGCGCGCGCGGCGAGATGGAAAACCGCATCAAGGAATGCTAGCTCGACCTCGGAGCCTGTCGTCGGGTCGGCCGCAGCCCGGACCCGTGGGCTGGCCTGCCGAACCAGAAAGAGCGACTAAAATAACCCCCGATCCACTAGTGGGATCATTGTCCCCGAGAGGACTTGGAAACGTTGAACCCAGTCGTTTCAATCCACAACCGCCACTCTCCCAGCTGCTCGGCCGTCCGTCGCGCCACTGCAGCGCGAAAACTAGAGCCCATATGAGAAATGCTGGTTAATACAGGAGCTTATGCGGCGAACTCAATACTGACAGGCGTGGACAAATGATCGTTGCACAATTTTTATCATCCTTCTGACATTCTATCTTGTGGTGCGCAGCGCGCATTGAGGGGTCCGATCTGAGGTCGTCAGCCACGATCGCTACCTCACGTGCCAGCTGGCCGAGTTCGCCGTATCGCGGCAGATGTTCGCGGATCGAGCTAATCGCCCGGCCGCGGGCGCCGCCCGTGCCGGCATGACGGGGCTTCGGGGATTAAACTTGCCATCCCAAGGGTCACCCTTTAAGGTTACACGCTCGCTAGCTATGACGACAGTGGTGCCTGCTCGGACGCAACCTGCTAGGGGGCGTAGATTGCCAAGGGTCGGGCTCGGGAGGATTGGGTGACGACGATCAGCAAGAGCACGACGGTCGGGATTAATCTTAACCCGGCTTTGTATACGAGTCCCGATCGTCATCGGAGCCGGCGTTTCCATCTCCAATCCCAATTATCCCCAAACTGTTTACACGGCTCCCGGTTCGACCGTGTTCTTTTCCATCCAGAACAACGGAACGATTGCCGGCTCTGCCGCTGGCGTTGGCGTCTATTTGGCTCCCGGCGGATCGGTCACCAACGCGGCCTCTGCTTCGATCACGGGCTATACCGGCGTGAAAATCGCCGGCGGTGCCGGGACCGTGGTCAATCACGGTAGCATCGGGGGTTCGGCCTCGACCGGAGCCTACGTCTATCAGCAATTCGGCGTCGATCTGCTATCTGGCGGTTCCGTCACCAACACGGCTGGCGCTTCGATCACCGGCCGCAGCGGTGGCGTGAATATCTCCGGTGGCGCCGGGAGTGTGGTCAATAACGGCAGCATCGCCAGTACGTTTGGCTCGCATGACAACGGCGTCCATCTACAATCTGGCGGTTCAGTCACCAATGCGGCTGGCGCTTCGATTAAAGGCGACGGCGACGGGGTTCTGATTGGCGGCGGTGCCGGGACTGTGGTCAATCAAGGCAGCATCGCCGGCGGCGCTTTCGCAGGCGTCGATTTGGCTTCCGGCGGATCGGTCAGAAACGCGGCCTCCGCTTCGATCGTCGGCCTTTATCGCGGCGTTCAAATTTACGGCGCCGGGACGGTGGTCAATTACGGCAGCATCGCGTCAACCACCAATTCTGGCGTGGGCGTTCTCGGCCTTAATGGAGCTTCGATCGTCAACGCTGCCTCAGGAAAAATTACGGGAGCCACCACCGGCGTTGCCATCGATGGTGGCGGCACGCTGACGAACGCCGGATCAATCGTCGGAAATAGCGGCACGGCAGTAAGCTGCTATGGAGCCGGCGGCAGCAATTTGGTGGTGCTGGACCCGGGCTTCAAATTTTCCGGATTGGTCATCGGCAACAGCAGCGCCAGCAACACGCTGGAACTCGCTTCGGCAGCGTCTACCGGCACGGTCACCGGCCTCGGGACGCAGTTCCTCCATTTCAACTCGATCGTGTTCGACGCTGGAGCTAAGTGGTCGGCCTCGGGTATCGCGCGGGGCTTTGCCGGCACGATCAGCGGTTTCGCCGCCGGCGACACGATCGCGATCACCGCCGGCGGGGCGCTTCCGGCGACGATTATCGGCGGCGGCAAGCTGCAACTCGACAACGGCACCTTTGTTGACACTCCCGTGCGGCTCTCGGCCATCGGCTCGGTGGTGGTGGACGCCAGCGCGGTACTCGAGTTGACCGGGGGCGGCGCTATCCCGACGACGGTCATCGGCAACGGCAGGTTGGAACTGTCCGGTGCAACGCCGTACACGCTCGCCAGCGGCCAGACCCTCGGCACCGCACAAGTCTTGGTCGATGCCGGAGCCACGCTTTCCGGCGCAGGAACTGTGACGCTCGGCGCCGCAGCCACGCTGATCCTCGATCCTGGTTTTTCTATCGTCGGTACCGTGAAGGGCGGCGGCGCCAATGCCACGCTCGAGCTGGCCAAAGGCTCGGGGGCAGGCACGCTCAGCGGGTTGGGGACGAACTTTGCCAATTTCGGGAAAGTGGTTTTCGACCCTGGTGCGGTATGGACGACGACGCTTGTCAGCCTGACCGCCTCTACCGGAACGATCTCCGGTTTTGCCAAGGGCGACGTCATCGATCTGATCAATACCGCGGCGACCAGCGTCACTTATTCGAGCGGCAAGCTTACGGTGCTGAATGGCAGCACGACGGTCACGGTTCTCAACCTGGCGGGTTCATATACGACTTCCGAATTCGATCTCAGTTCCGACGGCCATAGCGGGACCGACATCACCATCGGCCCGCCGGTACCCTTGGGGCTGAGCTTTGCGGTGGCAGCGGACAAGGGTGCCTCGGGCGACACGGTGACGGTTGCCGGCACGGGCGCGGCCGGCGACACCGTCACCCTCTTCGACGGCGCGACGGCAGTCGGGACGGCGAAGGTGGCGGCGGCGGGCGGCGGCTGGTCGATCACCACGGCGAGCCCGCTGGCGATTGGGGCGCACAGCCTCAGCGCCAGCCAGGTCGATGTCGCCGCCAACCAGAGCCCCGCGACGGCGGCGCAGAGCCTGACGGTCACGAGTGCCGCGCCGAACCGGGTGACCTTTGTCGGCGGCGCCGGCAAGGATGTGTTCACCGGCGGCGCGGGCAGCGACATCTTCAAGTTCACCGCGGCTACCCTGGCGGCGACCGACACGGTCGTGGGCGGCGGCGGCAACGATTATCTGGACATGACCACCGCCGGCACGGTCGCGGCGGCCAAAGTCAGCGGGGTCGAGGTTTACGAGCTGGCCAATGGGGCGGCGAACAGCCTGAGCCTCGGCGAACGCCAACTTCACCGGGGTGACCGGCGCCTCGATCACGGTCTATGGCGGGACCGCCGGCAACACCGTCAATGCCTCGGCGCTGACCGCGCCGAACCGGGCGGTGATGGTCGGCGGCGCCGGCAAGGATGTGTTCACCGGCGGCGCCGGCAACGACATCTTCCAGTTCACCGCGGCGGCGCTGGCGGCGAGCGACACGGTCGCGGGCGGGGCCGGCAGCGACCAGCTGGTGATGACCACCGCCGGCACGGTCGCGGCGGGCGGGGTCAGCGGGGTCGAGACCTATTACGCTGGCCAATGGGGCGGCGAACAGCCTGAGCCTCGGCGAACGCCAACTTCACCGGGGTGACCGGCGGCCTCGATCTGGGTCTATGGCGGCAATGCCGGCAACACCGTCAATGCCTCGGCTGTGACCGCGCCGAACCGGGTGGTGATGGTCGGCGGCGCCGGCAAGGACATGCTTCACCGGCGGGGCGGGCAGCGACATCTTCATGTTCACCGCGGCTACCCTGGCGGCGACCGACACGGTCGTGGGCGGCGGCGGCAACGATTATCTGGACATGACCACGGCCGGCACGGTCGCGGCGGCCAAAGTCAGCGGGGTCGAGGTTTACGAGCTGGCCAATGGGGCGGCGAACAGCCTGAGCCTCGTCGAACGCCAACTTTACCGGGGTGACCGGCGCCTCGATCACGGTCTATGGCGGGACCGCCGGCAACACCGTCAATGCCTCGGCGCTGACCGCGCCGAACCGGGCGGTGATGGTCGGCGGCGCCGGCAAGGATGTGTTCACCGGCGGCGCCGGCAACGACATCTTCCAGTTCACCGCGGCGGCGCTGGCGGCGAGCGACACGGTCGCGGGCGGGGCCGGCAGCGACCAGCTGGTGATGACCACCGCCGGCACGGTCGCGGCGGGCGGGGTCAGCGGGGTCGAGACCTATTACGCTGGCCAATGGGGCGGCGAACAGCCTGACCCTCGGCGAACGCCAACTTCACCGGGGTGACCGGCGGCCTCGATCTCGGTTACTGGCGGCAATGCCGGCAACACCGTCAATGCCTCGGCGCTGACCGCGCCGAACCGGGTGATCTTGGTCGGCGGCGCCGGCAAGGACGTTTCACCGGCGGCGCGGGCAGCGACATCTTCATGTTCACCGCGGCTACCCTGGCGGCGACCGATACGGTCGTGGGCGGCGGCGGCAACGATTATCTGGACATGACCACGGCCGGCACGGTCGCGGCGGCCAAAGTCAGCGGGGTCGAGGTTTACGAGCTGGCCAATGGGGCGGCGAACAGCCTGAGCCTGGCGAACGCCAACTTCACCGGGGTGACCGGCGCCTCGATCACGGTCTATGGCGGGACCGCCGGCAACACCGTCAATGCCTCGGCGCTGACCGCGCCGAACCGGGTGGTGATGGTCGGCGGCGCCGGCAAGGATGTGTTCACCGGCGGCGCCGGCAACGATGTCTTCCAGTTCACCGTCGCGGCGCTGGCGGCGAGCGACACGGTCGCGGGCGGGGCCGGCAGCGACCAGCTGGTGATGACCACCGCCGGCACGGTGGTGGCGGGCGGGGTCAGCGGGGTCGAGACCTATTATCTCGGCCAATGGGGCGGCGAACAGCCTGAGCCTCGGCGAACGCCAATTTCAGCGGGGTGACCGGGGCCTCGATCTGGGTTACCGGCGGCAATGCCGGCAACACCGTCAATGCCTCGGCTGTGACCGCGCCGAACCGGGTGGTGATGGTCGGCGGCGCCGGGAAGGACAGCTTCACCGGCGGCGCAGGCAACGACATCTTCCAGTTCACCGCGGCGGCGCTGGCGGCGAGCGACACGGTCGCGGGCGGGGCCGGCAGCGATCATCTGGACATGACCACGGCCGGCACGGTCGCGGCGGGCGGAGTCAGCGGGGTCGAGACCTATGACCTGGCCAATGGCGGCGGCCAACAGCCTGACCCTGGCGAGCGGCAACTTCACCGGGCTCGCCGCCGGCGCCCCGATCACCGTCTCCGACGGCAACAACGGCACCACCTTGACCGCCTCGACCCTGCCGGCGGGCGATCATATCGTCGTCCATGCCGGCACCGGCGCGGATGCGCTGAACGGCGGCGCCGGCAACGACGTGTTCTTTGCCGCCGGCAAGACGGCGATGACCGGCGGCGCCGGCGCCGACGAGTTCGCCTTCAGCGCCCCCGGCAGCAACACGGTCGCCGACTTCACCCCGGCGGCGGGCGACCAGATCGCGTTCGGCAATGCGGGCTTCGCCCTCGGCCTGAGCGGCGCCACCGCGACGCCGAAGCCGTTGCCGGCGGCGCTGTTCACCAAGAACGCCACCGGCGCCTTCACCGCCACCACCCAGCGTTTTGCCTACGACACCGCCAACGGCGACCTGTTCTATTCGGCCGCCGGCACCACCGCCACCGAGAAGCTCGTCGTCACCCTGACCGGCCACCCCGACCCCACCGGCCACCTCTTCTTCATCTCGTAGACAGGGCCGCGGCGACTGCCGCGGCCACCGGCTCCCAGCTTCGGTCGGCCGATTGCCGGAAGAGGCGGGCCGAGGGGTACCAGGGGCTGTCGGCGCGGCCGAGGAGCCAGCGCCAATCCGGCGCGTGGGGCAGCATGACCCAAACGGGCTTGCCCATCGCGCCGGCGAGGTGGGCGATCGAGGTGTCGACGGTGACCACCAGCTCCAGGCATTCGATGACCGCCATCGTGTCGCCGAAGTCGCGGAGCTCGGGGCCGAGGCTCAACAGCGGTGCCCGCCCCCAATAGGAGCCGATCTCGGCCTGCGCCGAGCCCTTCTGCAACGACACCAGCGCCACCCCTGGCAGTGCCGCGAGCGGTGCCAGGGTGGCGAGCCGGATCGAGCGCCTGCAGATCATTGCGGTGGGTCGGGCGCCCGGCCCAGGCGATCCCGATGCGGCGGTAGCCGCGCGGCAACATCGCCCACAGCCGCTCGGCCCAGGCGGCAAAACGCCCCTCCTCGGCGCGGATGTAGGGGGTATCGGCGGGGATCGTCTGCAGCTCTGGTGCCGGCGAGCCGCGGCAGACCGGAGAGCGCGCAATAGGCGGCGAATTCGGGCACTCGGTCCCAATGATCGAAGAGCGCGCCCGCCGGGGCCAGCTGCGCCACCACCGGGTGCAATTCGCTGCTGCAGGCGATCGCGATGTCGGTGCAGCGAGCCGCCGCCCAGGGGATGTAGCGGGCGAACTGGATCACGTCGCCATAGCCCTGGTCGGCGACCAGCAGCAATGTGTTGCCCTGGCCGAGCGGCCTGCCGTCCCATTGCCGCCGCTCGCCGGGCGGCATCAATGGCGCCGCGCCGGCGAGCCGGAAACGCCATTCATACTCCTCCCAGCCGCGCGCGAAATCGCCGCGCAGCAACGACGCCTCGGCGATGCTGAAATGCGCGCCGGGCAGCTCGGGATCGAGCGCCAAGGCGCGCTCGGCTGCGGCAATCGCCTCGTCGAGCTCGAGGCGGTCGTAGTGCAGAACGCCGAGATTGTGGTGGCCGTGCGGGTCGGCGGGGTCGAGCTCGACGGCACGGCGGCCGATGGCGAGCGCCTCGTCGCGACGCCCGAGCGCGCGGTAGACCTCGCAGAGGTTGCGGTGGAACAGCGCCGAGCCCGGCAGCAGCGCGATCGACCGCTCCATGAGTGCGGCCGCCTCGGCCATGCGGGCGCGGCGGAAGAGGACGATGCCCTTCTGGTGCACGGCCCCCGGCTCGACCGGCGCCTGCGCCAGGATATCGTCGAGGACGGCCTCGGCCTCGTCGAGTCGGCCCTCTTGCTCGTGCCGGTTGGCGAGCGCCAGCAGCGCCGCGATGTGCTCGGCCGGGGTCGGCGCGGCGGCAGGCGCGGGATCAGTCAATGGCATATCCCAGGCGCTCGATCATCGGCGCCAGGATCGCCGCCGCCGGGGCCAGATGCTCTCGGTAATGGCGCCAGCGATAACGCGAGGCGTCGTAGAGCGGCTCCGCCACCTGGGCGTAGCTCGCGGTGCGGGCATAGCGCCGGTTCTCGTGGAAATTGAGGCAGCGCTCGTCGAACGCCTCGCCGATAAAGTCGAGCATGCGTCGAACGCTCGCTTCCTGGTCGTCGACGATGTCCTCGTAGCGGACCGGCAGATAGCGCAGGGCGAGCTCGCCGCGATAATGCTCGACCAGCTCCATCGTCAGCCGGTAATGCTCGGCCGCGCTCTCCAATGCATAGGCGCAATAAAAGCCGTGGGTCAGATTGTTGGCGAAGACCGACAAGACGACATCGAGCGGATGGCGCAGCACATGGATCAACGGCGCGCGTGGGAAAATCAGCGCGATGAGGCCGAGATGGGTCTCGTTCAATGGCATCTTGTCGGTGAACCAAGAGGCACCGGGCGCCATGACGCCGAGCCGGCGCGCCCCGGCGAGGTAATAATCGCGCAATTCGTCGAGCCCGTCGCGGCGGTCGCCCATCCACAATTCGGCCAAGGCCTCGGGATAGGCGAGCGGGCTGTTGAGGGTGCGCTGCATCGTGACCGTGATTTCGTTGACGAGCGGCAACTCGTCGCCGGCCGAGATCCGGGGATGCGCCGACAAGGTCTGCTCGACCAGTGTCGTCCCGGATCGCGGGAAGCCGAGGATGAAGACCGGCTGCGCCGTGTCGTCGCGCACCCCGGCGCGGGGCAGGATGCGCATCCGGGCCTCGGTGAAGAAGCCGCGGAGCCGCTCGGCCAACTGCCGCGCCGCGTCCGCCTGATAGACGAGACCGCCCGCCTCGCGGCACTGGCGCTTGCCTTCAGCGAAGGCGGCGAACGCCTCGTCCCAGCGGCCGAGCCGGTCGAGGAGCCGCCCCTTCTCCAATAGCTCGTTGGGTCCGAGGCCGCGTCCCACCGTTCGGTGCCCCGCGGTCGAGGACGGCCAGCGCCCGCGCATGGTCGTTGCTGCGGCCGTGCAGCACCGCGCGGGTCAGCAGGATGCCCGGATCGTCGGGCGCCAGGCGCTCGGCGCGGGCCAACACCTCTGCGGCGCGTTCGAAATTGCGGTCGGCCTCCTCCATCCGCGCCCAGCCGAGCAGGGTCGGCACGACCTCCGGCGCCGCCGTCGCCGATTCCTCGTAGAGCCGGCGCGACTCGGCCATCCGGCCCTGGTTCTTCAGGTTCCAGGCGAGGTTCGCCAGCAGGATCGGGTCGCGCCGGCCGGACAGCTCGATGACCCGGCGATAATGATATTCACCGGTCTGCGGCCGGTTGGCCTCGGTCATGACCATGCCCATGAGATTGTGCGATTGCGGGTTTTCCGGCGCGATGCGCACCGCGTTGCGGGCGTGGGTCTCGGCCTCGGCGATCGCACCCCTGCCGAGCAATGCGAGGGCCAGGTCGTGGGTCGCCCAGAAGGTGTTGGGATGCAATTGCACGATGCGGCGCAGCAATGCATCGGCCGCCCCGGCGCGCCCGGCGGCACCGCAGAGGCGGTAGAGGATGGCGAGTGCCTCGGGCTGGCCCGGCGCCAATTCCAATACCTCACGACAGAGCCGCTCGGCCTCGCCCGCCACACCCTGCCGCTCCAGCTCGCCGGCCCGCTCGACCACCGGCAACAGCGGTGCCCCCGCCCCCGCCGGCGGCAACGCCGCAAGGTCGAGCCCGCAGCAGCGCTGCGTTCGCAGCCCGCTGCCGCAGGGGCACAAGGATTGGTCAGCGAGCATCGCGACCTAACGTCTCGATCGAGAAGTCGGCGGGATTTGGTTTGCTGCCCATGTCCCTCGCTCTGCCGGCGAAAAAGCCGGGATCCATGCCGGTAATGGATCCCGGCTGGAGCCCGCCCTCGGGCCGGCCCTTGCCGGACCCGTGGGCCGGGACAGCGAATTCGGTTGATATCGCGAACTTCTCGATCGGGACACTAGATTTTGCGAATGCCGAACATCAGGGATCAGAGCAAGAAAATCGGCGCTTCGGCGACGATCGCGCGCAGCGAAGCCGAGAGGCCGCCCTGCTTCAACTGCTTTATCAGGTCGAGATCAGGTATCACGGAGCCCTTCTGCAACAGCGCCAATGGCCAATGCAATATAACGCGACTGTGGCAATTGCGTGGTTGTCGGAGAGCGTGCGCTGCGTCTCGTCAACACCTGGCACCGTTGTCGGCGATAAGCTTCGGCTGATGGCGGCGTCCCCTCGGCGAAGGCCGCCGCGGCGCGGTGGCCGCTCCTTCGAGCGAGGTCGACGGACCCTTCCTTAAGGTTATCGAGCACTCGCGGCACAATAAATCCAGATACAGCGATGCCCTCATCCGTTCGGATGACGACATCCTTTTTTTGAGAGATATTATCGTAGAAATGTGAGCCGGTTCGCAGACTGGCGCGGCGCGACATCGCAGGCTGTCGCGACCCGGGGCCCAAGAGACCGGCAGCGCCTCGGATAGGCCGGCGCTTTGGGAGACCGATATGCCGACCTACGTTCTATCTCATAACCCGACGACGATCACGAACCAAGTCACGGTCACCGGCACCGCCGTCTATGGCGGCTCCGCCCAGGCCTGGAGCGTGACTAATCTCAGCACGATCTCAGCAACGAGCGCCGGCACGGTTCTCGGCGTCGGTATCCGTCTGACGGGCGGCGGGAGCGTCGCCAATGGCGCGACCAATGCAACCGGCGCAATGATCTCCGGCGGCTACTACGGCGTCAGCATCGGCGGCGCCCTCGGCACGGTGAGCAATTTCGGCGCGATCGAAGGTGGAGTCGGCGTCGTCTTGGATGCCGGCGGGACGGTTACGAACGGTGCGGCGAATGCCGGGAAGGCGTCGATCCTCGGCACGGGCATTGGCTATGGGGGTGCCGGCGTCTACATCGGACGCCAGGCGGGTGCCGGCACCGTGACGAATTTCGGCACGATTGCCAGCGCCTTCCGCCACGAATATGGAGACGGGATCGTCCTGGCCCACGGCGGCACGGTCACGAACAGAGCGGGCGCGCTGATTTTTGGAGATGAGGGAGGATTGGGCGTTGTCGTGGGAGGCGCTTCTGGCGCGGTCGCGAATTACGGCACGATCACGAGCGGAGGTGCAATCGATTTCTCTGCCGTGGATAACCCCGGGACGATCAAATCATTCATCTCCGCCGAATACGGCGGCGGGGTGAGGCTGCTCGACGGCGGCACGATAATCAATGGCACGAGCGGCGACGCGGCGAAAGCTGTGATCCGTGGCGGCCGCTACGGCATCTTTATCGGATACGGGACTGGTCGAATCACGAATTTCGGCAGCATCTCGGGCGGGATCGGCATCGACCTTTCCGGCTCGTCAGGCAGCACGCTAACAAATGGTGGGACGATCGCCGGCCTCGACGGCACGGCGGTACGGTTCGGCGGTGGTGACGATCGGCTGATCGTCGAACCGGGGGCGATATTCAGCGGCACCGTCGATGGCTCGCTCGGAGCCGACAGTGCGGAGTTTGCCCACTTCGGCACTGACGACGTCAGCAAGTTTATCGGATTCGAGACCATCGAGCTGGCAAACGCCGGCGCCAACACCCTGGCGCTCGTGGACGGGAACTTCGCCGGGGCAACCGGGGCCGCGATCACAGTGATCGGCGGCAATGCCGGCAACACGGTCGACGCCTCGGCTCTGACTGGCGCTAACCGGGTGGTGGCGGTCGGCGGGGCCGGCAGCGACATCTTCAAATTCTCCGTCGCCTCGCTGCTGGCGACCGACACGGTGACAGGCGGCGCCGGTGCCGACACGCTGGTGATGACCACCGCCGGCACGGTTCTGGTGGGCGGGGTCGGCGGGGTCGAGACCTATACGCTGGCCAACGGCGCGGCCAACACCCTGACCCTCGTCGACGCCAACTTTACCGGGGTGACCGGCGCCTCGATCACGGTCTATGGCGGGACCGCCGGCAACACCGTCGATGCGTCAGCTCTGACCGCGGCGAACCGGGCGGTGATGGTCGGCGGCGCCGGCACGGATATGTTCACCGGCGGTGCCGGCAACGATGTCTTCCGCTTTACCACGGCGGCGCTGGCCGCGAGCGACATCGTCAAGGGCGGAGCCGGCACCGATCATCTGAACATGACCACGGCCGGCACGGTTCTGGCGGGCGGGGTCAGCGGGGTCGAGGTCTACGAGCTAGCCAATGGGGCGGCGAACACTCTGAGCCTTGTCAACGGCAACTTTATCGGGGTGAGCGGCGCTTCGATCACGGTCTATGGCGGGACCACCGGCAACACGGTCAATGCCTCGGGGCTGACCGCGCCGAACCGGGCGGTGATGGTCGGCGGCGCCGGTAAGGATATGTTCACCGGTGGCGCCGGCAACGACATCTTCGAGTTCACTGTCGCCGCGCTGGCGGCGAGCGACACGGTCGCGGGCGTCGCCGGTGCCGACACGCTGGTGATGACCAGCGCCGGCACGGTGGCGGCGGGCGGGGTCAGCGGGGTCGAGACCTATACGCTGGCCAATGGCGGGGCGAACAGCCTGACCCTTGCCAACGGCAACTTCACCGGCGTAACCGGCAGCGTCATCAGGGTCAATGGCGGCAATGCCGGCAACACGGTCAACGCCTCGGCTCTGACCGGAGCAAACCGGGTGGTGCTGGTCGGCGGGACCGGCAGCGATATCTTCAAATTCTCTGCCGCAACACTCCTGGCAACCGACACGGTGACGGGCGGGGCTGGTGCCGACCAGCTGGTGATGACCACCGCCGGCACGGTGGTGGCGGGCGGGGTGAGCGGGGTCGAGACCTATACGCTGACCAATGGCGCGGCGAACAGCCTGAGCCTGGCGAACGCCAACTTTACCGGGGTGACCGGGGCCTCGATCTGGGTCACCGGCGGTGCGGCCGGCAACATGGTCAATGCCTCGGCGCTGACCGGGGCGAACCGGGTGGTGATGGTCGGCGGCGCCGGCAAGGATATGTTCACTGGCGGTGCCGGCAACGACATCTTCCGCGTTGCCGCAGCAGCGCTGGCGGCGACCGACACGGTCGCGGGCGGGGCCGGCAGCGACCAGTTGGTGATGACCACCGCCGGCACGGTGGCGGCGGGCGGGGTCAGCGGGGTCGAGACCTATACGCTGGCCAATGGCGGGGCGAACAGCCTGACCCTTGGCGAACGCGCAACTTCACCGGGGTGACCGGGGCCTCGATCTGGGTTACTGGCGGCAATGCCGGCAACACCGTCAATGCGTCGGCCTTGACCGCGCCGAACCGGGCGGTGATGGTCGGCGGCGCCGGCACGGATATGTTCACCGGCGGCGCCGGCAACGACATCTTCCGACTTCACCGCAGCGGCGCTGGCGGCGAGCGACACGGTCGCGGGCGTCGCCGGTGCCGACACAGCTGGTGATGACCACCGCCGGCACGGTGGCGGCGGGCGGGGTCAGCGGGGTCGAGACCTATAACGCTGGCCAATGGCGGGGCGGACAGCCTGACCCTCGGCAACGGCAACTTCACCGGCGTGACCGGCAGCGTCATCCGGGTCAATGGCGGCAACGGCGGCAATATGATCAACGCCTCGACCCTGCCGGCCGCCGACCATATCGTCGTCCATGCCGGCACCGGCGCGGATGTGCTGAAGGGCGGCCTCGGCAACGACGTGTTCTTTGCCGCCGGCAAGACGGCGATGACCGGCGGCGCCGGCGCCGACGAGTTCGCCTTCAGCGCCCCCGGCAGCAACACGGTCGCCGACTTCACCCCGGCAGCGGGCGACCAGATCGCGTTCGGCAATGCGGGCTTTGCCCTCGGCCTGAGCGGTGCCACCGCGACGCCGAAGCCGTTGCCGGCGGCGCTGGCGCTGTTCACCAAGAACGCCACCGGCGCCTTCACCGCCACCACCCAGCGTTTTGCCTACGACACCGCCAACGGCAATCTGTTCTATTCGGCCGCCGGCACCACCGCCACCGAGAAGCTCGTCGTCACCCTGACCGGCCACCCCGACCCCACCGGACACCTCTTCTTCATCTCCTGAGCCAGACCTCCGAGGTATGACTAATCTTAACGAATCGTAATAGTCGCCGTCACTTTCTTGATATATTCAACCGATTGTCATAAATTGGTCACCGCCTGCCGGGCCGCCTGAAGCGCGCGCCGCGCCTGGGCAGCTCGATTGCAACGGACGCTGACGGGAGGCCGAATGCCGTTCACCGGGAGGCTCGCCGCCTCTTTCCGCCGCCCTCGGCCGCGGCTGGCGAGCATCGGCGGACGACAGCCGCGGCCGGCGGACACCGCATGTCGACGCCGCCGGCGCGCCAGCCGAGCCCGCGGCATCGCAAGCGGCGGCGGCGACGGTTGCCTGCGAGACCGGGCTCGCCTGTCTCTTCCGGCTCGGCGTGCAAAGCGGCGTCTATGCCGATATCGGCGCCGTCCGCCGCCGCAACTCGATCGACGACCCGACCCTGCCGGTGCCGCGGCTGGCCGCGCTCGCCGGCGAGTTCGGGCTGCACGCCGAGCGGGCGCGGCTCGATTGGGCCGCCCTGCAGACGCGCGCGTTCAGCCACCCGGTGGTGCTGATCCTCGATAACACAAATGCCGTGATCCTGATGGGCCTGCGCCGTGGCGGCGCCGAGGAAGCGGCGATCTGCGACCCGGTATTCCGCGACGGCGAGGTGTTCTTCCTGGCGCGCGCCGAGCTCGAACGCGCCTGGAGCGGCGAGGCGCTGATCGTCACCCCGCGCCCGCCCGGCGAGGACACCGGCAAATTCGGCTTCTCATGGTTCACCACCAAATTGTTCGCCGAGCGCCGGCTGATGCGCGACGTGGTGGTGGCCGCGCTCGCGATGCACCTGATCGCGCTGTCGGTGCCGATCTTCTTTCAGATCCTGGTCGACAAGGTGGTGCCGAACCAGGCGTTTTCGACGCTCTACACGATCACCGCCGGCATCGCGGTGCTGATCCTGTTCGACGGCGGCTTCAACTACATGCGCAATTACCTGTTGGCCTTCATCACCCGCAAGCTCGACCACGTGATCGCCAACGACACGATCGATCATCTCTTGAAACTGCCGATCGATTTCTTCCACGCCAACCCGTCCGGGGTCACCGCCTTCAAATTGCAGGAGGCCAACAACGTCCGCGAGTTTTTGGCGAGCCGGCTCTTCAACACGGTTCTCGATTCCCTCGCCATCGTCATCTTCGTGCCGGTATTGCTGATCTATTCCTGGCAACTGACCCTGATCGTGCTCGCCGTCTCGGCCATCGCCTTTGTCACGCTCGCGGTGATGTCGCGCGAGTTCCGCGTCAAACTGCGCGACGTCAACGAGATCGAAGGCCGGCGCAAGGGGTTTCTGTTCGAGATCCTGAACGGCATCGACACGATCAAGACCCTGGCCTTGGAGCCGCGCTCGATGCTGCGCTGGCGGCGCTACACCGACGAGGCGGCGACCAAGATGCTGTCGCTCGACCATACCGCGGCCCGCGCCCGCAGCGTCGTGATGAGCCTCGAACGCGGCATGAGTGTGGGCATCGGCGCATTGGGCGCGCTCTTCGTGCTCAGCGACCAGATGACGGTCGGCGCGCTCGTCGCCTTCAACATGCTGGGGCTGCGGCTGGCGCAGCCGCTGATCCACGCCTCGACCCTGATGCAGGACTACCAGCGGGCGGTCCTCTCGCTGAAGCTGCTCGCGCAATTGATGCAGACCAAGCCCGAGCCGGCGAGCGGGCAGTTGGCGCCCCGCATCAAGGGCCACATCGAGTTCGAGGACGTAACCTTCCACTATCCGGCCTCGGCGACCCCGGCGGTCAAGGACATCTCGTTCGTGGTCGAGCCCGGCCGGATGGTCGGCATCGTCGGTCGCAGCGGCTCCGGCAAGACGACACTGACCCGGCTGCTGCAGGGGCTCTACCGGCCGCAGACCGGGCTCGTCAAGATCGACGGCCAGGATCTGAAGGAGCTCGACCTTGCCCATCTGCGCACCCAGATCGGCGTCGTGCTGCAGGAGAATTTTCTGTTCCGCGGCACCGTGCGCGAGAACATCGCGATCACCAAGCCCGCGGCCTCGCTCGACGAGGTGGTGCGGGCGGCACAGGTCGCCGGCGCGCACGAGTTCATCCAGCGGCTGCCGCACGGCTATTCGACGATGCTCGAAGAGAGTGCGGCCAACCTCTCGGGCGGCCAGCGCCAGCGCTTGGCGATCGCCCGCGCGCTGATCCACGACCCGCCGGTCCTGGTGTTCGACGAGGCGACGAGCTCGCTCGACCCGGAGAGCGAGGCGATCGTGCAGCAGCATCTCTCGGGCATCGCCCGCGGCCGCACGATCGTCATCGTCACCCACCGCCTGTCGTTCGTCGCCCGCGCCGACGCGATCATCGTCGTCGACCAGGGCCGCCTGGTGCAGGTCGGCCCGCACGATTCCCTGCTGCGCAGCTGCCTGCCGTACAACCAGCTGTGGAGCCAGCAGGCGCGGGTCTATCAATAGCGGGGCGGGCGGCGATGACCGACACCACGGCAGCCCCGAGCGGCCCTCCCGCGCCTGCCTCTCAACCGGCCAACGACGCCACCCCGGCGCCGCGCGCGCTGATCGACTACGATTTCCAGAGCGTGCTGGCGGCGCCGCCGAAGCGCCGCCTGGTGCTTTGGCTGATGGCGGGGCTGATCGTTGCCGCGGCACTCACGCTCGGGCTCGCCCAGGTCGATGTCGTGGTCGGCGCCAACGGCCGCATTGTGACGAGCGACAGCGAGATCGTGATCCAGCCGCTCGAAACCTCGGTCGTCCGCTCGATCGCCGTCAAGATGGGCGAGAAGGTCAAGGCCGGCCAGGTATTGGCGACCCTCGACCCGACCTTCGCCGGGGCCGACGAGGACGAGCTCAGCGCCAAATTGCGCAACCTCCAGGCGGCCTACGACCGGATCGAGGCCGAACTTGCGGGCGGCGTCTACGAGCCGCAGCGCGCCAACGACGAGGAGCAAACCCAGCGCGACATCTTTCGCAAGCGGCATGACGAATACGCCGCCCGGATCGCCGCCTCCGAGGGCAAGGCCGCGGAGTATCAGGCCGATCTCGCGGCGCACAAGACCGAGGCCAAGGGGCTCGCAAGCCAGATCGCGCTCTCGACCCAGGCGGAGGGCATCTATCAGCAGCTGGTAGCAAGGGACCTCGCCTCCAAGCTCAAGCTGATCGAGGCGAGCCAGCGCCGGGTCGAGCTCGAATCGCGCCTCGGCACCAATCTCGGCGAGCAGCGGAAATTGGCGCAAGAGATCGCCGAGACCGTCGCCGACCGCGAAGCCTTTGTCGACGAATGGAAGCGCAAGCTCGCCGAGGAGATGGCGCAGACCCGCAGCGACCGCGACACGACCGCGGCGAGGCTGTCGAAGGCGCGGCTGCGCCACGAGCTCGCGGTGTTGAAGGCGCCGCGCGACGCCACCGTCTTGGAGCTCGCGGCGCGCACCCAGGGGGCGGTGGTGCGCGAGGCCGAGCCCTTGATCCGGCTGGTGCCGGCCGACGTGCCGCTCGTCGCCGAGGTCGAGATCGACACCCGCGACGTGGCGCGCCTCAAGATCGGCGACCCGGTGACGGTCAAGCTCGAAGCCTTGCCGTGGCAGCAGCACGGCCTCGCCTATGGCGAATTGAAGACTTTGACCCCGGACACGGTCGAGGACCGTAGCGCCCGCGAGACCGCCGAGGACATGACCGCCCCCGGGCTCAAGACGCAGATGCGGCAGAGCCCGATCCACTACCGCGGCCGCATCGCCTTGACCGAGACCAAGTTTCGCAACCTGCCCGAAGGCTTCGAATTGCGCCCTGGCATGCGCCTCGTCGCCGACATCAAGGTCGGCCGCCGCTCGATCCTGCACTACGTTTTGAACCCGATCACCCGCGTCATCGACGAAAGCCTGCGCGAGCCGTGACGAGGCGTGGCCGATGAGCTGGCGCTCGATCATATTCGTCGTCCCCGCGCAAGCGGGGACCCAGGACCGTCGGTCGCGAAATGCTCGAAAAGCGTCCTTGTGTGTATATCCTGGCGAGCCGACGCAACGGCACGCTCTACGTCGGCGTCACCAGCGATCTTCGCCGCCGAGTCTGGCAACACCGATCCGACGCCGCGCCCGGCTTTGTGCGCGACTACGGCGTGCACCGGCTGGTGCTCGTCGAGCTCCACCAGACCATGACCGATGCGATCCAGCGCGAAAAGCGGGTCAAGAAGTGGCGGCGGGCCTGGAAGCTGGAGCTGATCGAACGCACAATCCCGAATGGCGGGACCTCTACGACGAGCTGCTCCGCTAGCTCTCGCCCGGTTCGAGCCGGAGACAGCCCCTGGGTCCCCGCTTTCGCGGGGACGACGATTAAATCGACAACCCGCGCTGTTCGTCGTTCCCGCGAAAGCGGGAACCCAGCGATGCCGCGTTTCTGCGGGCACCCTGCGAGCAAGGTAGCCTTGCAGCCGCTGTTTCAATGAAGCACCCCCAACCACCAACGGACCATGACCCATGCCCACATATTTCTGCGACCGCCTGAAGGAAGTCAGCGTCGTCAATGGCGTGGCACGGCTCGAGTTCGAGCGGCTCGAAGCCGCCCCGGCGGGCGGCGGCCGCGAGGTCCAGGCCGTCCCCGAGCTGACCCTGGCGATCCCGCTCCAGGGCATCGTCCATGCGATGGGCGTGCTCGACGCATTGCGCGAGCGCCTGCTGCGCGACGGCGTCCTGCAACGCACCGCCCCCGCTGCCCCCGCCGGCAACGGCGCCCCGCCCGACCCGCCGCCGGACCGCTCGCCCAATTTCTGACGCCTGGCGAATTGCGGGCGGCGGCCCCCGATGATCGCGACCATAGAATTGCCGAATGTGGACTGCACCCACACCGACGAAGGCCGGTGCCCATGGCGGGAGGTGCTCCAGCATTCGAGACGCGCTCAAGGTAAACAGGCGGAAGGCGCTGCGCTTTTCCGCCCTACGCTTGCTGAGGCTGCCCTCATCTTTCGGCACCGAATTCGGGACCCTGGTGCCGGGCGGGATCCCTTACCTCGCCGTCGACCCCGCGCGTCGCCGCCTCCATTGTTGCTTCTTCGCGGCGGACCAAAGCCTTGCGAAAAAGCTAAGGAAGATATAGGCTAGGCTCAACAATCGGTGGCGAACGACCACTCTATCATTGAGCCACTATAACTCGATTGCCGACGGCACTCTGTGCGTGCAATAGTGGGCTTCGGACGGAGTATTGCTGTGGCTTCGATACGACCACAGCAGCGATGGAGGAATTGCCGCGCGAGCTTGCGTTGGCAGTCGAGCGGGCAGACCAGGCCGTCCGGGACGAATTCGTGACGGTTGCCGAGCGTCTATGCCTCGACGTGATCGAACGATTTCCGAAATGCACTGGCGCCTTGACGATACTGTACCAGATACGCAAGGCGCAGGGGAATACGTCCGCAGCACAGGCTCTGATCAAGCAAGTCGTCGTGCTGAGCCCCAACGATTTCTACGCCACAAATGAACTGACAATGTTATTGTTCGCAAACGGCAACATGTCGAGGGCGAAGTTCACGCGCGGAATGCGGTCCGCCTGGCGCCGCAAAATCCGCAGGCCCACAATTTGATGGGCATGGTGATGACCGAGGCCCACCGGCCGCAGATCGGCGAGCACCACTATCGTCGCACGCTGGACCTTATGCCCGCGCGCGATCCCGTTTTACTTGCAAACCTGGCTTGGAACTTGAAGACCCAAGGGCGGATGGATGAGGCGCGGCAACTATACCGGGAGTCCGTTGCAGCGGCGCCGGACGCCCGGCAGACGCTGCTGGGCTGGGCGCGTCTCGAGGAGGCAGACCGCAATCTCGACGCGGCCGATGAATTGCTCGACCGCCTGGACTATCTTTCCCCAGGGATCCAGCTGTGATGCTGATGCGGGCGGTCGTGTTAGGACGGCAGCGGCGCAACGACGAGGCGCTGGCGGTCCTGGACAGGATGGCGCGGCTCGGGGGCAGCCTTGGACCCGTCGAGCTTCTCGAAAAAGGCCGGCTGCTCGATCGGATGGAGCGCTATGATGAAGCATTCGCTGCATTCGCCGAAGGCAAACGGCTGATGCGCAAGTTGACCGGCAAGACATATATGGCCGACCAGGCGCGCCAGCTCGCAGAGCGCCTGCGGCGCTTCTTCGTCCGTGGACGCCTCAACTTGCTGCCGCGAGCGGAGGAGCGGACAGACATCGCGGGACCCGTGTTCATCCTTGGCTTTCCGCGCTCTGGTACCACTCTGATGGAGCAGATTCTGTTGGCCCATCCGCGCATTGCCGCTGGCGACGAGCTGCCGCTGATCCAGGACATCGTCACCTTGATGCCGCGGCAGCTCGGGAGCCCGCTCCTCTATCCGGAAGCCCTGACCGAGCTGTGGATGGGCGATGAGTGCCAAGGTCTGGACGATTTGCGCGACTACTATCTGCGGAAAGTGCAGCAGCTCGGGATCCTGGAGCCGGGGGTGAGCTGGTTCACCGACAAGATGCCGCTGAACGAGATGCATCTGGGCCTGATTGCCTTGCTGTTCCCGCACGCCCCCTTGCTCCATATGGTGCGCCATCCGCTGGACGTCGTGCTGTCCGTGTGTTTCCAACAGCCTCACGCACGGCTTTTTCTCTGCGCGTTCGATCTTGAAGCTGCGGCGCGCCATTACGCCCTCGTGATGAACCTCGTAGACCACTACCGCCGGGAGGTGGCCTTGCGTTACCTGACGGTCAGGTACGAAGACATCGTCAACGAACATGAAACCGGGACGCGCCGCATCCTGGACTTCGTGGGAGCACCGTTCAACACACGCTGTCTGCATTTCCACGAAAATCGGCGCTACGCCCGCACTGCGAGCTATGCCCAGGTAATGGAGCCGCTGTATCAACGTTCTCTCTATCGCTATCGGCGGTACCTCAAGCATCTGGAGCCGGTGCTTCCAATCCTCGCACCGGTGATCGAGAGCCTTGGCTATGCCGTCGGATAGGGTGGTCCAGCGGGTGGTATGGCGACCGAGGGCGAACACTCTCTGTCTGCTCGAAGGCAGGAAGCAATTCCCCCACACAGCCCAACTCGTCGCACGCAAGGCGGGGCTTTCGATGATGGAGAGATCGGGAGACGGGAATGACAACCTATAATACATCCTATAAAGGAACATTAACAGCTAGCGGCTCCGCCCGCGATAGTCTGGGCGATACATTCGACGCTTCCGGATCGGTCGTCACGACCCTGTCGCTGACTGTAGGAGCCGGCGGCGTCATAAACGATAGTATAACTTTGTCGGGTAAAATCAGCCAAACAAACCATTACTTTAATGGATCGAGTTATACATTTGACTACCCGATTGATGTTGTAAACCTGTCGGGTATAACCAGTCTTTCCGACTTTAAGGTGCAGTTGGGTCCTCTCGGCACGGAATTCGGTATCAGTCTCGTCGAAACGGTAAGCTTCAACGCGGATCGGACGGCGATATCAGTCAGTGCCTCAGCGAAATTTGATATCCAGCGAACGGTATACCCCAATGGGGTTCCAACGCCAGAGACCTACTATGGCAGCGCAACGGTCTCGGGCAGGCTTACCCGAATCCCCTCCTTGACCACGCTGGTAAACTTGCGAACGGCACGAAAACGGGATTCCCGGGGGCCGGTCGATCGCCGACCCCGCCGGGGACCTGTTCGGTACAACGGAGGGGCAGGGGGGCGGCAGTACGGCAATGGCGGTGGCCCGTTCGGCGATGGCACGGTGTCGATCGCCAAGACCAGCACCGGCTACGCCAGCACGCCAACCACATTGGCCAGCTTCAACGGCACTAACGGGAAATCCCCTGTGGGCGGTCTGATCGCTGACACCGCCGGAGACTTGTTCGGCACAACAGCGGTCGGCGGGACGAACGGCGATGGCACGGTGTTCGAGACCCTTTCAGAAACCGGCGCGCAGCTATCCCGGCACGCCGATCACGTTAGTCAACTTCAACGGCACCGACGGGGCCAGCCCTGATGGCGCGCTGATCGCCGACGCCGCCGGCGACCTCTTCGGCATAGCGCAGGGCGGCGGGGGCACGGTGTTCGAGGTCGTCAAAACGGGCGGCGGCTACGCCAACACGCCAACCGTACTGGTCAACTGGAATAACCCAGAGGTCTCTGAATATCTTGAGCCCGGTCTCGTCATGGACGCCGCCGGGGATCTGTTCGGCGCGACGTAGGCACTGGGACAGGTCCCCGGCTATGATGGCTCGGTATTCGAGATCGCGAAAACCAGCACCGGCTACGCCAGCTATCTCCGACGATACTGGTCAGGTTTGAACGGCACCAACGGGTCAAACCCGAACGGTTTGATCATAGACGCCGCGGGGGATCTCTTCGGCGAGACGGAGGCGGCCCGAGCAGCGACGATGGCACGGTGTTCGAGATCGTCAAGACCAGCGGCAGCTATGGCAGCACGTCGACGACACTGGCCACTTTCGACGGTGCCGACGGGGCAAGCCCTAGGACGGACTGCTCATGGACGCTGCCGGGGACCTATTCGGTACAACAGCGGGCGGCGGGGCGCACGACTTTGGCACGGTGTTCGAGATCGCCAAGAACCTGGCGGCAGTTACGCGACTACGCCGAGCCACGTCTGCTTCACCTTCGACAACGTGACCAACGGATCAGACCCGACTGGGGGTCTGATCGCCGACGCCGTCGGGGACCTCTTCGGCACGACACAGCAGGGTGGATTGAACGCAGCCTACGGCGCTGGCACGGTGTTCGAACTGACCGATACCGGGTTTAAAGTCTTTCCTCCGGCCCCGCCGACGGGGCTGGCGCTGGCGGCGGGGTCGGACAGCGGGGTTAAGGGCGACCGGATCACCAATGTGACGAAGCCGGTGATCACCGGCAAGGGCGCGGCCGGGGATACGGTGACGTTGTACGACGGGCGAAGGCGATCGGCACCGCGACGGTGGCGGCAGGCGGCGCCTGGTCGGTGACGCCGACGAGCGCCCTGGCGGCGGGGGTGCATACCCTGACCGCGACCGAGACGAGCGCCACGAGCGGCGCGAGCGCCGCCTCGGCGGCGCTAAAGCTGACGATCAAGATTTCGGCGCCGGCGCCCTCGGGGCTGAGCTTTGCGGTGGCGGCGGACAAGGGAGCGTCGGGCGACACGGTTACGGTTGCCGGCAAGGGCGAAGCCGGCGACACCGTCACCCTCTTCGATGGCACGACAGCGATCGGGACAGCGACGGTGGCGGCGGGCGGCGGCTGGTCGATCACCACGGCGAACCCGCTCGCGATTGGCGCGCATAGCCTGAGCGCGAGCGAGGTCGATGTCGCCGCCAACCCCAGTCCCGCCTCGCCGGCGCAGAGCATCACAATTGTGAGCGCCGACGCCGAACCGGGTGGTCTTTGTCGGCGCCGCCGGCAACGATGTCTTCACCGGCGGGGCGGGCAACGACATCTTCGAGTTCCCGCGGCGACCCTAGCGGCGACCGACACGGTCAAGGGCGGCGGCGGGCAGCGACCAGCTGGTGATGACGACCGCCGGGACGGTTCCGGCGGGCGGGGTCAGCGGGGTCGAGGTTTACGAGCTGGCCAATGGCGGGGCGAACAGCCTGACTCTCGACGAACGCCAACTTCACCGGCGTGACCGGGAGCGTCGATCACGGTCTATGGCGGCAATGCCGGCAACACCGTCAATGCCTCGGCGCTGACCGGGGCGAACCGGGTGGTGATGGTCGGCGGCGTCGGCAAGGATGTGTTCACCGGCGGCGCCGGCAACGATATCTTCGAGTTCACCGCGGCTTCCCTGGCGGCGAGCGACACGGTCGCGGGCGGGCCCGGCACCGATCAGCTGGTGATGACCACCGCCGGCACGGTTCTGGCGGGCGGGGTCAGCGGGGTCGAGACCTATCGCTGGCCAATGGCGGGGCCAACAGCCTGACCCTGGTCAACGGCAACTTCACCGGGGTGACCGGCAGCGTCATCAGGGTCGATGGCGGCAATGCCGGCAACACGGTCAATGCCTCGGCGGTGACCGGGGCGAACCGGGTGGTCTTGGTCGGCGGCGTCGGCACGGATTTGTTTACCGGCGGGGCCGGCAGCGACATCTTCATGTTTACCGCGGCTAACCTGGCGGCGGCCGACACGGTGAGGGCGGCCCGGCACCGATTATCTGGACATGACCACGGCCGGGACGGTCGCGGCTGGCGGGGTCAGCGGGGTCGAGGTTTACGAGCTGGCCAATGGCGGCGGCGAACAGCCTGAGCCTTGACGACGCCAACTTCACCGGGGTGACCGGCGCGTCGATCACGGTCTATGGCGGCAATCGCCGGCAACACCGTCAATGCCTCGGCGCTGACCGGGTCGAACCGGGTGGTGCTGGTCGGCGGCGCCGGCAAGGATATCTTCACCGGCGGCGCCGGGAACGATATCTTCGAGTTCACCGCGGCCACTCTGGCGGCGAGCGATACGGTCAAGGGCGGGACCGGCAGCGACCAGCTGGTGATGACCACCGCCGGCACGGTCGCGGCGGGCGGGGTCAGCGGGGTCGAGACCTATGCGCTGGCCAATGGCGGGGCCAACTGCCTGACCCTGGTCAACGCCAACTTCACCGGCGTCACTGGCAGCGTCATCAGGGTCAATGGCGGCAATGCCGGCAACACCGTCAATGCCTCGGCGCTGACCGGGGCGAACCGGGTGGTCATGGTCGGCGGGGCGGGCAACGACAAGTTCACCGGCGGGGCGGGCAGCGAATCTTCATGTTCTCGGCGGCTACCCTGGCGGCGACCGATATGGTAAGGGCGGGTCGGCACCGATCAGCTGGTGATGACCACCGCCGGGACGGTTCGGCGGGCGGGGTCAGCGGGGTCGAGACCTATGAGCTGGCCAATGGCGGGGCGAACAGCCTGATCCTGTCAATGCGAACTTTGCCGGGGTGACCGGGACGACGATCACGGTCGATGGCGGCAACGCCGGCAACACCGTCAATGCCTCGGCGCTGACCGGACCGAACCGGGTGGTGCTGATCGGCGGCGCGGCAAGGATCGTGTTCACCGGTGGGGCCGGCAACGACATCTTCGAGTTCTCGGCGGCGAACCTGACGGCGGCGGACAAGGTCTCTGGCGGGGCCGGCAGCGACCAGCTGGCGATGACGAGCGCCGGGACGGTTGCGGCCGGCGGGGTCAGCGGGGTCGAGATCTATTCCCTGGCCGATGGCGGCGCCAACAGCCTGATCCTGGCCAATGCGAACTTCGCCGGGGTGAGCGGGAGCGGCGATCACGGTCTATGGCGGCAACGGCGGCAACACCGTCAATGCCTCGGCGCTGACCGGATCGAACCGGGTGATCCGGTCGGCGGTTTCGGCAGCGACTCGCTCAAGGGCGGGGCCGGCGCGATACCTTGATCGCCGGGCCGCATGCGGCGATGACCGGCGGCGGCGGGGCCGATCTGTTCGAATTGACCACGCCGGGCTCGGCCGCCGTGCCGACACCGACACGATCGCCGACTTTACCCATGCCAGCGACCGGATCGCCCTCTCCAACGCCGGGTTCGGCCTCGGCCTCGCCGGCGCCAGCGCCACGCCGCAGGCCTTGCCGGCGAGCCTGTTCTCGCCGCAGAGCAACGGCAGCTTTACCACCACCGCCCAGCGTTTTGCCTATAACAGCACCAGCGGCGCCCTCTCTTACGACGCCGACGGCAGCGGCGCAGGTGCCTCCCGGCTGATCGCCACCTTGACCACCCACCCCACCCTCGCCACTACCGACCTCTTCTTCGTCGCCTGAGGCGCGGGGGCGTCCCCAGGCGGCCTGCGACCGGATCCAGGCCCGGCCCGCCGCGATGCCCCGGCGGTAAAATCGACATAATGGGACCCTATAGTTCGGTCGCTCAGCCCGGCGGCAGCCGATCGGGATCTGGCGGATGGTGCGTTGGTCAGTAGCTGTAGATTCCTTGCAGACAACAGCGAAAGCAGCGGCGGAGCGGGAGTGGGGGCGCTCGCCTGCTCTCGGGGATCGCCCGCCCTATTAGGCTTCCGGCACCGCGGCCTCGCCGAAGGCGCTCTTTGGCCAGGAGAGGCCGTAATGCTCGCGCAAGGTCTTACCCTCGTATTCCGTGCGGAAGAGGCCACGGCGCTGCAAGAGCGGAATCACCTCGGCGGCGAAGACGTCGAGCTGCGCCGGCAACAGGGGCGGCATGATGTTGAAGCCGTCGGCCGCACCCTCGGCGAACCAGTCCTCGATCAGATCGGCGATCTGCTCGGGTGTGCCGGCGGTCACGTAATGGCCGCGGGCGCCGGCGAGGTAGCCGAGCAATTGCCGCAAGCTCGGCCTGTCGCGCCGCACCAGGTTCAGGATCACCTCGGTCCGGCTGCGCGCCGCCTCAACCGTGTCGGGGTCGGGGAAATCCTCGGGCGAGAGCGGGCGGTCCAGCGGCAGGTGCGAGAAATCGTGCCCGCCGAACCGGCCGGAGAGCCGCTTGCGCCCGACCTCGGGATCGGTGAGGTCGTCGACCTCGCGCGCCAGCCGCCGCGCCTCGGCCTCGGTCGAGCCGATCATCGGGCTGAGCCCCGGAAGGACCAGCACTTGGTCGGACGCCCGCCCCTCGGCCGCCGCCCGCGCCTTCAGGTCGGCGTAGAATTCCTGCGCCGTCCGTTTCTCGACATGGGCGGTGAAAACCGCTTCGGCATGCCGGGCGGCAAACCGGCGACCGGTGTCCGACGATCCCGCCTGCACCAGCACCGGGCGTCCCTGCGGGCAGCGTGGCATGTTCAGCGGCCCCGCTACCTGATAGAAGTCGCCGCGGTGGTTGATCGGGCGGATACGCTCCGGCCGAGCATACTGCCCACCTACCCGATCGTCGGCGACCGCGTCCTCGGCCCAGCTGTCCCACAGCGCCTTGACCACGCTCATGAATTCCTCGCCGCGGGCATAACGGTCGGCGTGGCTGACCTGGCCAGAGCCGCCGAAATTGCGCGCCGCCGCGGCGAGCCACGAGGTGACTATGTTCCAGGCGACGCGCCCGTCGCTGATGTGGTCGAGCGAGGCGAACTGGCGCGCCAGATTGAAGGGCTCGGTGTAGGTGGTCGAGGCCGTGGCGATCATACCGATGTGGCTGGTCGACACCGCCACCGCGGCCAGCACGGTAACCGGTTCGAGCCAGGTGCGCGCCGCCTGCGCGACGTCCTCGCCGAGCGCCAGCTGGTCGGCCAGGAATACCGAGTCGAAATGTGCCGCCTCCGCCCGCTGCGCCAGATCCTGGTAATAGCGGATGTCGGTCAGCGCCAACGGCGACGAGGCCGGATGCCGCCACGACGCCTCGTGGTGCCCGCGGCTGTGAAAGAACAGGTTCAGGTGCAATTGCCGCTTCATGGCGTCGTTCCCGGTTGGCCCCCGCTCTGCGCTCGCCCGCCGGCGCCGCCGGGGTGGAACTTGTCGGCTCAGCGTTGGCTGGCGCCGATATGGGCGACCGCGTCGATTTCGACCTTGAGCGAGGGGTCGGCCAGCGCCGCCACCTGGACCAGGGTCGAGACCGGGAAATTGCCGGTGAAGGCCTCGCGCCGGGCCCGCCACACTTCCTCGCGCCGGCTGATGTCGGTGACGAAGATCGTCACCTTGACCACATCGGCCATATTGCCGCCGGCGGCCTCGAGCAGATGGCGGATCTTGGCGAAGATCGCCTTCGCCTGCACGTATTCGTCACCCTCGACGCCGATCTGACCCGCGGCGCGGGCGGTCATCCCGGCGACATAGGCGATGCCGCCCTCCACCAGGCAATTCGACCAGGTGCCGGCCGGCGGCTCGGGCACTACGGGGCTGGTGGCGCGGACGATGCTGCTCATGAGCTCGGCTCCTGCTGCGAAGACGCCGAGCTTAGCCTCCGGCCGAGCCAGCGCAACCCGGTTTCGCCGTCGTCAGCCGAGCTTCTTGCGCAGCAGTGGCAGCACCTTTTCGGCGTAGAGCCGCAAGAAACGGGCCTGGTCGGGACCGGGGGCATGGAAGACCAGGTGATGGAAGCCAAGCTCGACATAGGGGCGGATCTGCTCGACCTGCTCCTCGGGGTCGGCCGAGACGATCCAGCGGCTGGCGGCGCGGTCGAGCGACAGGGCGGCGGCGAGCCTCTCCATCTCGACCGGGTCCTCGACCCCGACCTTTTCCTCGGGCGACAAGGCGAGCGCCGCCCAGTGCCTTGTATCCTCCCTGGCGCGCACCGCGTCGGTGTCGAACGACACCTTTACCTCGATCATCTTCTCAAGGCTCGCGCTCTCGCGGCGAGCCCGGGCGAGACCCTCACCGACCTTGCCGACCAAGTCGGTGTAAAGCTGGGGGTTCTTCCCGCTGGTGCAAATGAAGCCCTCGGCCACCTGGCCCGCCATTGCCGCGGCAAGCGGGCCGGAGGCGGCGACCCAGATCGGCACCTTCTCCTTGGGCTTGTCGTAGATCGTCGCGTTTTCGGTGCGATAGAACTGGCCCGCGAAGCTGACCCGGTCCTCGCTCCACAATCTGTTTATGAGCGCAATCGCCTCGCGCAGCCGGTCGCGTCGCTCCTTAGGGCCCGGCCATTTGACGCCGCTCGATGGCACCTCGTTCAGCAACTCGCCGGTGCCGACGCCGAGCACCACCCGGCCGGGAAACATGACGCCCAGGGTGCCGAAGGCCTGCGCCACGACCGAGGGATGATAGCGAAAGGTCGGGGTGGCGACGCTGGTGCCGATCTCGACGCGGCTGGTCTTGGCGCCGAGCGCGCCGAGCCAGGCAATGGACGAGGGCGCGTGCCCGCCAGTGTGCTTCCACGGCTGGAAGTGGTCGCTGACGAAGACCGAGTCGAACCCGACCTGTTCGGCCAGGCAGGAAAACTCCAGCAGCTCGCGCGGCCCGAATTGCTCGGCCGACGCCTTGTATCCGAGCTTCAGCACGGATTGCTCCTTCTTAATGGGTTGGTCGCAAGTACCCTAAACCTTGGCGAGCGCGTCCTCGCGGAAGCGGCGCATGTTGGCGATCACCGCCGCAGCGGTGTCGCCGGCGAAGCCGAAATCGACATGGGCGACGCCGAAATCGCGGAACGCCCGCAGATCGCCGACGATGTCGCCGGTTTCGCCCGAGAACAGCCGCCGCTCGCCGTCGCTCGCCTGCGCCGGCAGTGCCCTGCCCGAGGAGGAGACGCGGTAGGCCAGCGCGACCTGCGCGGGGTCGCGGCCGGCCTCGCGGGTCAGCCGGCGCAGCCGCTCGACCCCGGCGGCGAAGCGCTTCATCGAATCGAGCCGGTGCTGCGGGTTGGTGCCGATCGGATACCAGGCGTCCCCGAGGCGCGCAGTGCGGCGCAAGGCCGGCCCGCTTTCGCCGCCGACCCAGATCGGCGGGTGCGGCTTCTGGACCGGCTTGGGGGCGAAGAGGATGTTGGCAAAATTGACGTATTTGCCGGAGAAGCGCGGCTCGTCCCTGGTCCACAGCTCACGGCAGGCCAAAAGGTACTCGTCGGTGACCGCACCACGCTCCGCGAAAGGCGGCAGTCCCAGCGCCTCGAACTCCTCCTTCATCCAGCCGGCGCCGATGCCGAAAGTGAACCGGCCTTTCGACAAGACGTCAATCGTGGCCAGCATCTTGGCCAGCAGCACCGCCGGGCGATGCGGCACCACGGTAACCGAGGTGACAAGCCGCAGCCGCGAGGTCTTGCCGGCGACAAACGCCACCGCCGTCAGCTGCTCGTGCCGGTCGACTCGCGAGCCGCTGGGAAATTCGCCTGTATCGCTGTAAGGGTATTTCGCCTCGATGTCGCGGGGGATCACGACGTGGTCGCTGAACGAGGCGAAATCGTATCCGATCGCCTCGCCTTCGACTGCGATGCGCGCGACGTTGTCCGGCGACGACAGCGGTCCGGCGACCGGCAGGCTGAACCCGAACTGCATCTCTGGCTCCCGGCATAATTCGTCCGATCCGCGACGATAGCAGGGCGAGGGGAATTTGGCTCGGAGGGAATTTCGTGGCGGCGGGCTTCGGATCGACCCTTGCGCACCGCCGACATCGTCCGCCGAGTGAGGCAATTTTGTGATCGGCCCGGGCCCGGCAGCGAGCAGATACACGATATGAGAGATCTATGGATTATATGAACACGTTAAATGATATATGTTTATCCCAATTATGAAACTCGTATGGCTAAAATAGATGGATAATCGTATTGGCTCGCTCTGTCGCGCTGCCGGATTGACGAACCGTTACCTCGATTTACAAAAATTTACGCCGCGTCCGCGCCGGAAGGCTCATGCTCCACTCGCGATATATCGGCAAATCGGGAGATCGGGTTGGACAGCATCGAGCGTGCTGCGTGGGCGGGGGAAGCCGCGCCCGAATTTTCGGAGATTGTCGCCGCCGGGTCGCTCGATCCGGCGCGGCGCCATCTCGCGATTGTCGACCAAAGTCGGTTGCGCCGCGACTGTCTCAAGCTCGCGCTCGCAATGCAACCCAGGCGCTGGCGGGTAACCGATGTCGCCGGGGTTGCGGAGCTGGCGCGCCTGGTGCGACAGGGGGAGGGGTTCGCCGTCATCCTCCTAGGCGCCGCGACATGCCAGCAGATCGATCTCGCCGATTTGGAATTGCTAAGCGACGCGAGCCCGCAAACTCCGATCCTCGTCGCCGCCGATTGCGACGATCCGGAGCGGGCGCACGCGATCCTGCGTGCCGGCGCCCGCGGCTTCCTGCCGACGAGCCTCAGTCTCAAGGTTCTGGTCGCGGCGCTCGAGCGGGTGCGCGCCGGCGGCACCTATGTGCCATTGGTGCTGAGCGAGCCGGTCGTTGCCGTGCGGTCGGCGCCGGCGCCCGATCCCTCGTGGCCGGAGCTGACCCGGCGGCAGCGTGATGTGCTGTCGCTGATCTCGGAAGGCAAGTCGAACAAGCTGATCGCCGACGCGCTGACTATGTCGGAAAGCACGGTCAAGGCGCATGTCAAGCAGATCATCAAGCGGCTGCGGGTGGCGAA
>CAWAFE010000050.1:0-22961 GCA_963781215.1 uncultured Alphaproteobacteria bacterium | reverse complement strand
CATCTGATTATGACGAGCGCCCAACGGCGCTTCTCGCCACGCATCGGCGCGATGCACTCCCCCCTCTTTCCAATTGCCGCGGGCCGGGGCTCCTCGTCGTCCAGATACCTCGGAAGAAGAGGCGAACTGTCTCGCGTGCGCACTCAGCCCGACCCATGGCTTTCTCTGGATACAGCTAGCCTCTATCATCGCCCGAAGCGAACCGGAGGATCCGCCAATGCCTGCTCATGCCGCCGCGCCTGCCAACCAAACCAGCTGGCCGAATTATCGGGAGGGCGACTTTGTGATCCGGAACTACATGTTCCGCAGCGGCGAGATCTTGCCCGACTGAAGCTCCGCTACCGCACCCTGGGCACGGCAAAGCGCGATCGAGGGGGAAAGATCGTCAACGGCGTGCTGCTGTTGCAGGGCAACACCGGCACCGGCGGCAACTGGCTGCGCCCGAGCCTCGCCGACGAATTGTTCGCGCCCGGGCAGCCGCTCGATGCGGCGGAGCATTTCCTGATCATGCCGGACGCGATCGGGCGCGGCGGATGGGGCAGGCCATCGACGGGCTCGAGGGGAAATTCCGCACTACCGCTACCATGACATGGTAAAATCCGGCTATCGGCTGATCACCGAAGGCCTCGGTGTCGGCCATCTGCGTCTCGTTATCGGCAGCTCGATGGGCGGCATGCACGCCTGGTGTGGGCCGAGATGTACCCCGATTTGATAGACGGGGTGGTGCCGATCTCCTGCCAGCCGGTTGAGATCAGCGGTCGCAACTGGCTCGGGCGCCGCGGCCAGGCCGAAGCGATCCGCCACGATCCCGACTGGAACAATGGCTTTTACGAGAGCAACCCGCGCCACTACATCTACGCCGCCGCCGGGAATTTCGGCACCGAGAGCCCGACCCGCATACAGGAAATGGCGCCGACCCTCGCCGCCGCCAACGCGCTCTATGAAGAGCGCCTCGCTCAGGCTGCCAAGGGCGACGCCAACAACTCGTTGTGGGCGATCGAGGCGATCATGGACTACAACCCCGAGCCCGACCTCGACAAGATCAAGGCCAGGGTGATGCTGATCAACGATGCAGAGGATCATGCCAATCCGCCCGAGCTCGGCACCGTCGAGCGCGCGATGAAGCGGGTGCGTCACGGCCGCTATGTGCTGATCCCGGCCGGACCCGACACGCACGGGCATTTCAGCCATTTCTATGCCGAGCTGTGGAAGCCCTATCTGATCGAGTTCATGAAGACCCTTGGCGCACCGCTGCAGGCGGCGGCCGATAGACGCGCGCACGTCCCCGTCATGGGGCTGCTCGACGGCCAAGTAGCGCTGGTGACCGGCGGCAGCAAGGGCCTGGGCGCCGCGACCGCACGCCTGTTTGCGCAGGCGGGGGCGAGGGTCATCGTCACCTTCGGCAATGACGCCGCGGCGGCCGACCAGCTGATCGCCAACCTGCCCGGCACCGGTCACCGGGCGAGCCGGACGCCGGCGCAGGATACGCACGCCATCGAAAGCCTCGCCGCCTCGATCGAGACGACCGAGGGCCGGCTCGACATCCTGGTCAACAATGCCGGCAGCACGCGGGTGATCCCGCATGCTGATTTGCGCGCGCTCGACGATGCGTTCTTCGACTTCGTGCTGGCAGTCAATCTGCGGGGCCCGTTCGCCACGGTGCGCGCCTGCCGGTCGTTGCTCGCGGCAAGCGGGCGTGGCCTTGTCGTCAATGTCGGCTCGGTGTCGGGAGTGCGTGGCGGCGGCAGCAACATTGCCTACGCTGCCGCCAAGGCCGGGCTTCACGCCATGACGATGTCGTTGGCGCGGGCGCTGGCGCCGGCGATCCGCGTCGTCGCCGTGGCACCGAGCCTGATGGAGACGCCGATGACCGACATGTGGACCGCGGAGCAGCGCGCGCAAAGGATTGCGAGCAACCCGCTTAAGCGGATCGGTCAGCCCGAGGAGGTGGCGGCGGTGATCCTCGGGCTGGCGACGACGATGACCTTTGTCAACGGCACAATAATCCCGGTCGACGGCGGCAGCCTGTTGTAAGCCCGGACGGGGGATTTGAGAGGGGCCTCAGCGGCATCCGTTAGGAGAGATGCTGGCAAAAACCACTCACTTCGGGCGACCAGCCAGGTAGCGCAAATAGGCGATGACCGCGTCGATATCGGAGTCTCCGAGGGTAGCGGCATCGAAGGCTGGCATCTGCTGCGCGGGCCAGCTGCGCACGGCGGTGGGGTTGCGAATCAGCGCGCGCAGGCCAGCCTCGGTGAAATACGCCGTCGCCGGCATCGGCCGCAGCAGGTCCGGCCCGACCGTCCCCTCGCCGGCGCCGCCGAGGCGATGGCAGGGCAGGCAATTGGCCATGAAGACCGCCTGCCCGCGCCGCGCCGGTGCGTTCTCTGGAGCTGACACACCGACCGCAATCGCCGGCCAACGCTGAACCGGAGAGGGCACCAGGGTCAGTGCGGCCAAGGCATAGACCCACTTCTCGGTGGAGATTCTGTCCGCTCGGGGTCTTGCCAGACCAGGTAGAATGGACCGGCTGAGACGGTCTTGCCCGGGAGAGGGGGCCAAGGATGGGCAGGGTCGTCGACCGCGACCCATGGCAGCGCTGCCCCACCGATCAGCGCGCGGGGAATCTCGGCGACGAACCCGTCGGTCGCGCGCGCCTGGATCGTATCGGGCGCATCCGGCGGTAGTGCCCAGAGCAAAGCGCGCAACGGCACGGCGCGGTAGCTCATGGCCCGGCCATAGGCGGGGTCGCGCGGTATTGGGATAGTCGCGGCGTCGCGCCTTGCCAGCAACTGGTCGCTGGTGAACTGCCGTGCCACACCGCCAGCCGTCACAACGAGCACCGGCGTGGCGGCCAGCGCCGGTGGACCGGAAAGGCCGGCGAGCAAAATGGTCAGCAGGCGAAGCAGCCTCACCGATTTCTTCCCCCATTTTGGTCCGCTTCTTCAGCCGAGATCAGCGAAGAAGGGTGATCCACGAGTTTGCGAGCCCCGCGCAACACGACTGAGCCTAACTCGGTTACAAAATCGGGCAAGCCGCCCGGCAAGCGATGGTGGGGTTTGGCCGCGATCTAGCCGACGCTCTCCCATTGATCCAGAAGATCGGCAAAGTCGAGGACCAATCCGAGGTGCAGCGAAACCATCTTCAGCGCCGCATCTTCCATTTCCTGGTTGGTCCCCCGCGTGAGATCGCGCAGCACGACGAGGTTGTACCCGAGGTTGCTCGCCTCAAAGGCCGTGTTCAAAACGCAGCAGTCGGTAAACCCGCCATTGAGCACGACGGTGCGAACGTCGAGGTTGCGCAGCAGGAAATCGAGATCGGTCGGATAGAATGCCGACAGCCGCTTCTTGGTGTTGACCTTCATGTCCTCCGGCTCGACGCGGGTCACCAACTCGGTCCAGCGCGTTCCCTCGATCCCGTGTTCGTCCGCATTGGGGATCAGTCCCCGCGTAGAGCGGGAAGACCAGCCGCCAGGCCGCCTTGTGACCCTTGATGTCGTCGACACCGCCTTTGCGCAAAATGGTCCGGACATGGATGATCGGCACTCCGAGGCGGCGAGCTTGATCGTGAAAGGCGTCGATCGGCACCACCAACTCTCGAGCCCTCGGCGCTGGGCAGGGGCAGTCGGGCGCATCGGCCAAATGGCCTTGATGCATGTCGATCGAGACAACAGCGCTCCGCGAGCGATCACCATAGGCCTCGAAGCCCTCCGGCAGCGATCGCTCCTCGCCATAAATGTAGGCTCTCATGCTTGCGTCCTCCTCGACAACATCAGATAACTTATTGCTCCACTCACTAGCCGCAATTGCACCTGAAAGCGGTACCGCTTCGGTGGGCCTGATCAACAATGCTTCGCCCGACGGAGGCGATGGAACCAACCGAAGCCCACGATACGCGACGAGCTTGCCCTGTCGCAGGTCGCCGCCCAATGGCTTATGAACGCTTATCTTCTCGTGTTGGCCGGCCTTGCGCTGGCGGTTCTCGCACTGGGCTGGCGCGCCATCGAACGACAGAAACCCGAGAATTGACCCAAATCTCGCAAATTCTGCTGGTAGGTGAGGGCAGAAAGGGTATGGGGACGGGCTGGAGGCGCCGATGAGGCCTCAAGATCCTGCTGCTGTCGCCGATGGATGCGCCGATGATCCGCTCTGCGACATCGAGGCCGGTGCTGCCTGCAGCACCGCGCCGCCGAGCTATTCGCCCGGGCAGAAGCTCGGGAGCGGCGGACACGTATCCGAAAGGAAGGGATGCCGCCGATCTTTGACAAAGGACTGGAGGAGAAGATGAGTGAAGAGCAGCGCGTGGCGATATTGACTGGTGCCGCCGGCGGCATCGGCCGGGAATTGGTGCTGGGTCTGCTCGGCAAGGGCATCGGGGTGGCGGCGGTCGACCGCACCGCCCAGGGTCTCGCCGAACTCACCCAGGCGGCGCAGGAGCGGCAGCACGGCGCCAATTTGATGACGATCGAGGCGGACCTTGCCCGCGACGAGGCGATCCATGAGATCGTCGCCAAAGCGCGCGGCCGTTTCGGGGTGATCGACATCCTGGTCAACAATGCCGGTGTCGGCCAGGCGATGCTGCGCAGCGACAACCGGCAGCAGCCGATCAAGTTCTGGGAGGTGACACCGGAGCAATGGAAGCTCTTTGTCGCCGTCCACAACAACGCGCCGATGGGGCTGTCGCGCGCCGTTGTCCACGACATGATTCAACAGAAATGGGGTCGCATCGTCAATATCACGACGAGCCTCGGCACAATGATCCGCGAGGGCTCGCCGACCTACGGTCCCTCGAAAGCGGCGTTAGAGGCCTTCTCGGCGATCATGGCCAAGGACCTCGCCGGCACCGGTGTGACCGTCAATGTGCTGGTGCCGGGTGGGGTCACCAATACCGGCATGGTGCCGCTCGAGGCCGGCTACGATCGCGCCGAGATGATCCAGCCGGCGGTGATGGCGCCGCCGCTGAACTGGCTGGTATCGGACGCGGCCGGTGGTGTGACCGGGCGGCGTTTCCTGGCGGTGCATTGGGACCCGAGCCTCCCGGCCAAGAAGCCGCCGAAAAGGCCGGCGCCCAGTTGCCTGGACCGGGATCGCGACAATGCCTATAGAGCCGCCGCGGCGCGGCCGAAGCTAAAGGATCGCTGACCGCCGAGCCGCGTCCAGCCCCCGCAACCGGGTTCGAAGGGCGCGTCGACGTGTGTGAGAGCTAATTCGGGCGCAGATGAATTTCGCGATCCCGCTCGGTCTGTCGTTGCTCGGTCTGTTCGTGCTGCCTGTGCTGGTCAGCGGTTGCCTGCCCGATGGCCGCGGTGGGGTGCCGTGGTACGAGGCGAGGCGCGACCCTACCGGGCTTGCACCCGATCCCGCGACCACGCCGGCGGCCGTCGTTCAAGTCTATGCGGCCCGCGCGGTCTCGTGGCGGGGGGTGTTTTCGGTCCACACCTGGTTCGCCGTCAAGCCGGCCGGGGCCCAGCGATATACGCGGTACGAGGTGCTGGGCTTTGGCGTCGCCAACGGTGCCCCGGCGGTTCGCGTCGACCGAATGGGCGCCGACAATTATTGGTTCGGCGCCCGTCCACAGATCGTGCTCGACAGGCGCGGGCCGGGTGTCGATGCGATGATCGAGGATATCCGTGCCGCGGTCGCCCGCTATCCCTATCTGCACGAGTATCGCGCCTGGCCGGGTCCCAACAGCAACACGTTCACCGCGTATATTGCCCGCCAAGTCCCGGAACTCGGCCTTGACCTGCCGTCGAACGCGGTAGGCAAAGATTTTCTGCCCGGCGGTGCGCTGTTTGCTGCGGCGCCCAGCGGCTCCGGGTTTCAGGTTTCGCTCTACGGCCTTGCCGGCGTCCTCCTCGCCGTCGACGAGGGTTTCGAGCTGAACCTGCTGGGGCTCAGTATCGGCGTCGACGCCGCCGTGCCGGCACTAAAGCTGCCGGCGATCGGCCGATTAGGGCTCGACCGCTAGTAATATTGCGGGTGACCCGTCGCCCGCAATAAGCGGAGAGGCAGTTCCCGGCGTTTCAGGTGAAAAGGGATCCGCGATTGCCGGTGTGCAATTGCCACGAGATCAACCCAGCTTCAGCGGCGGGAGGACGTCGTCGGGGTCGAGGCCGAGCTCGTGGAGACCCATGTTCCAGAGGCAGAAATCGCTGGGTGGGGGCTGCAGCGGGGCCAGCGCCCCGTCGCGGAACAGCTGTTCGAGGCGCGAGCCCTTGAAGATGCCGTGCGCGCCGCCGAGGGTCAGCGCGGTGCGGGTGATCCGGGCCACGGCCTCGCCGACCATGTACTTGGCGCGGTAGAGCGCGGCCGTCGTCTCCGCCGTCGGCCCCTGCGTGTCGCTGAGCCAGGCAGAATGGTAAGTGGCGAGACGGGCGGCTTCGAGATCGGCGCTCATCTCTGCCACATGACGGCGGACATCGGGGTGATAGGCCAGCGGCTGCGCGTAGCCCTCCGGCTGGCGCAGGCGCACCATCCGGCGCACCTCGTCATAGGCTGCGGCGGCGACACCCAGATAGACCGCGGTGTAGGAGCCCCAGAACCAGCTCAGGTGATCGTGCCGAAACCGGCGAATATCGTCGGCACGAAAGACGACCGCACTCGCCGGCAAAAAGCACTCCTCCAATATCAATAAGTCGCTGCGCGTCGCGCGCATGCCGAGCGTATCCCAATTGGCTTCGACCCGCCGCCCCTCGGCTTCGCGCGGCAGCAGCATGACGATCCCGGCAAAGCGGCGGCCGCATCGTCCGGATAGGCCATCACCATGCAGTAGTCGGCGGCCTCCAGCATCGAGGCGAACATCTTGCGTCCGGTGACGCGGTAGCCGCCCTCGACACGCCGCGCCCGGGCGCTGAGCGGTCTTTCGCCGACCAGCGAGGTGGTGCCAGGTTCGGAGAAATTCCCGGCGATCAGCTTGTGCTGGCGCACGACGAGGTCGGCGATATGCCGCTTGGCATCGGCTGTGACCTCGGCGCTCAGCATGACCGGCATCACGACCGAGGCATGCATGTTGAAGGCGAGTGCCGTCGCCGGACAGCCTTCGGCCAAGGCCTCGAAGGCGAGGGTATGACCGAGCAGGCCGACACCCGACCCGCCCCATTTCTTCGGGACGTTCAGCTCGAGGAACCCTTCCCGGCGCAACCGCTCGTAATTCTCGGTCGGGTGGCTCGCCGCGCGGTCGTGCTCGGCCGAACGGGTGGCGAAGTCGGCGGCCAATTCCGGCAGCGCTGCCGTAGCCGCTCCTGCTCCTCGGTCAGCCCAAAATCCACGCGTTGCATCCCCGCCAGCGGCTCGCGGCGCCGATCTCAAAAAGTGAGTGGCGAGGATAGGCGTCGCCGGGCTGATGCGACAAGGGACCGTCAGCAACAGGAACGGTCATCGGCTTCGTCGGAGTGTGGCCGCGGCTGCCGACAACGAAAGCGATGGCCCGTCGAAACAGGTCACCTGCTCCCGCCAGATCGCGCGCCGATCCGCCGGGCCGCAAACTACGGCCCGAGTCGTCGCGCCGAGGCAGATTATACTCGGCAACATGTCGATCGAGCTCTTGGGAAAGTTGAATGATCAGCGGTTCGCCAGCACCGACCTGCACCGCCTATCTTGCCGCCAAGGGCTACGTCGCGGAATTGGCCGCTGAGCTCGGGACGGTATTGGGCATGCACGGGCGGCTGCTGACCGCCGCCGGGCCGCCTCGTCGAGCGGCGTGGGCAGCGAATGTCTGGCTGGACCCGCGGGAGATCGCGATCGCCTCGATCGGCGACGCGGCGGCCAAATTGCGCGCGATCCAGCGCAACTGGGCGGTCTACGCGCCTCTCTTTCACCGTCGCGCGATGCTGATAGAGGAGCGGCTGCCAAAGGTCTCGGCAAAGCCGCTCATATTCGGGAGCCCGCCGCCCTCGGCGCCGCTTGGCTCGTGGACCTTGCTCAATGCCGGCACGATGCTGGCCGCGGCGCATTGCGCGAACCCGTTTCCCAACGGCGAGGTCCGCTTTGTCGAGGACCGCGCCGGCCCGCCGAGCCGCGCCTATCTGAAATTATGGGAGGCGCTGACCATGATCGGCTGCCAGCCGCAGCCCGATGAGATTTGCCTCGATCTCGGCTCGAGCCCCGGCGGCTGGAGCTGGGCCTTGCAGCAGATGGGCGCGCGGGTGGTTAGCGTGGACAAAGCGCCGCTGGCGCCGGCAATCGCCGGCCTGTCCGGGATCGAGCACCGGCTTGAGAGCGCCTTCGCCGTCGACCCGCGCTCGCTCGGACCGATCGACTGGCTCCTTTCCGATGTCGTGTGCTACCCGGCGCGGCTCTTGGCGCTGGTCGAGCGCTGGCTCGCCGCCGGCACCTGCCGCCGTTTTGTCTGCACGATCAAATTCCAGGGCGAAACCGATCACGCTGTCGCCAGCCGCTTCGCTGCCATTCCGGGCTCGCAGCTGCGTCACCTCTTCCACAACAAGCACGAGCTGACTTGGAGCAAGATCGGGTAGAGCACGTCCCGATCGGGTCTGAGCGGCCCCCTCACCCGGTTTCGGGTAAGGGTCGGATGACGCGCCAGCGCAATGCCCGGAGCCGGCCGGCCTTCTTTTTCAGAGCCCGAACGAGCGGGCGAGCGGGATCTCGGCGCCGCAATTCGCCCCTACCAACCTCATCGAAACCCGCTCTAAGCTAGCGGGCGTCGAGCCCGAGAAGGCGGCGGGCCAGGGTCAGGTGCGGCTTGTCGACCATCTTGCCGTCGAGCGCGATGGTCCCGGAATTGGGGTTCGCAGCGAAGACCGCCACCACCTTGCGCGCCCAGGCCAGCTCCTCCGCGCTCGGCGAAAACGCGGTGTTGATGGCCGTAATCTGCGCGGGATGGATCGCCATCTTGGCGGTGAAGCCCGAGCGCCGCGCGGCGGCGGATTCGGCGGCGAGCCCGGCCTCGTCCTTGAAATCGGTGTAGATCGTGTCGATCGGTGCGACGTTCGCCGCTGCCGCCGCCAGCAGGCACAGAGAGCGCGCCAGGCGATAGACATCGTCATAGACCCCGTCGAAGCGCCGGTTGCTGCCGCCGAGGCAGGCGGCCAGATCCTCGGCCCCCCAAGTGATGCCTTCGAGCCGTGCCGAGACGCCGGCATAATTGCCGAGTGCGAACAGCGCCGCAGGGCTCTCGGTCGCGATGGCGATGACCCGAATCCCGCCGGGCGGAATCGCCGCGGCGGCTTCGAAGGCGGAAAGGTAGTGGTCGAGGGTACGCAGATCGTCGGGCACGCATTTCGGCAGCAGGACGCCGTCCGGCTTGCCGGGCACCACCGCGGCGAGGTCGTCGAGCGCGGCAGAGCTCGCCAACGGGTTGATGCGGACATAGCGGCGGAAGCCGGCTGACCCGGTCCCGCCGAGAAAAGCCCGCGCCTGGGCGCGCGCCAATGGCCGGTTGGCCGGCACGACCAAATCCTCGAGGTCGAGGATCAGCGCGTCGGCGCCCGATTGCGGGCCGCGGTCGAGCTTGCGCTCGCTGTCGGCCGGAACAAAAAGCAGCGAGCGCACGTCATGCCTCCTTCGGCCGGCATTTCATCAGACCGGCGCGCAGGCAGATCGCGACGGTCTCGCCGCGCTGGTTGATCCCCTGGTGCTCGAATTCGACGATGCCTGCGTCGGCGCGCGACCGGCTCATGCGCTTCGAGCGCACGATGGTGCGGGCGCGCAATGTGTCGCCGTGGAAGACCGGCTTCGGAAACCGCACGTCGGTCATGCCGAGATTGGCGACCGTGGTGCCGAGCGTCGTCTCGCCGACGCTGATCCCGATGACGAGGCCGAGCGTGAACAGGCTGTTGACCAGTCGCTGGCCGAATTCCGTCCCTTTGGCGAACTCCGCGTCGAGATGCAAGGGCTGCGGGTTCATCGTCAGGGTGCTGAACAGCACATTGTCCATTTCGGTGATCGTGCGGCCGATGGCATGGTCGAAGACCTGCCCCTCCTCGAATTCTTCGAAATACAACCCTGCCATCTTCCCTCCTCCTGCCTTTCGCCGCCTCGCCCCGAATGTTGGTAAACGGGGTGAAATCCGCTCGACCTCGGCCAGCGAACAACTTAGCATGGGCACGACGCCGCAGAGGGCCAAGGGCGGCGCGGTCGATCAGCCGCTCGCGACACGCAGGGCAGGAGCAGGAACACGGTCGGGAATGAACATCAACCAGCTCATCGCTGAGAACGGCGCCTATTTTTACCTGATCGCGTTCATCTGGACCTTCCTCGAAGGTGAGACCATCATCCTGTTCGCCGGCTTTGCCGCGGCGCAAGGCTTGGTCGACCCGTTCCTGCTGCTGGCGGCGGGCTGGCTCGGCAGCTTCAGCGGCGACCAGACCTATTTTTGGGTCGGCCGCCGTTTTGGCACGAAGCTGCTGAACCGCTTCCCGCGGTGGCGGCACGGCGTCGGCATCGCGCTCCATTGGCTTGAGCGGTACAATACCGGGTTCATCCTGTCGTTCCGCTTCATCTATGGCGTGCGCAACCTCTCCTCGTTTGCGATGGGCCTGAGCGCGATCCGCTGGAAGCGCTTTCTGTCGCTGAATTTCCTCGCGGCAGGCTTGTGGGCCGGGAGCTTTATTGCCGTCGGCTATTTCCTCGGGCACGCCTGCCGCGCCATGCTCGGCAACATCGCCCATTCGTTCGGCCTCGGCATGCTCGGCGTGTTTCTCGCTTTTGCCTTTGCCGTGTGGCTCGGGCACAGGCTGCAGCAGCGGCGACAGGTCAAAGTTCCCGCCGGCGTTAAGATCGCCCTGCCGCCCTCCTGAGCGGTCAGCGGACGATCGCGACCGGGCTGCCGATGTCGAGCCGCAGCGCTGTGGCCGCCGGTCCGCCATTGACCGCGATCTCGGCGAGCCCGTTCGCATTCTCGTACCAGAAGGCGCGGCCCGGCGGGACATCCGAGAAGGTCCGCACGCGCGACAGCGCCTGTCCGGCAACCGCGAGCCGCGCGTCGTTCGGCAGAACCTGGGCGCGCAGCCCGGTCATGGCATTGCCGTAATGGTCGATATAGACGATCTCGAGCAGGTCGTCGGGCCAGTCGGGCCAGCGCAGGAGCTCGGCCGGACGGGACGCCGGCAACTCGCCCGATGCGAGCCGCGCCGCGACCGGCGCGAACAGATCGCGGCCGTGAAAGCTCGCCGACAGCGTTTCGGGGCGCCACAGCACCTCCCAGCCTCGACAGACGTGCGCCCGGCGGATAACGAGCTCGAATAGCCCGTTGTCGGGGCCGACATAGGAGCGGCCGTCGGCTTCGACGACGACCGCGGCGCGGGCGCTGCCGACGCCCGGATCGACGACCGCGAGCAGCACCGTTCCGGGCGGGAACCAGGCCCCGTACGCGGCCAGCAGATAGGCGCCGGGCCTTGACCGCCGGGCCGGCGCGTCGGCGAACAGATCGATTACCGGCACGCCCGGCGCCTCCCGCTGCAAGACAGCCTTCACCTGCCCCGTATAGGGGCCGGCAAGGCCAAAATCGGTGAACAGCACGATCATCGGCCGGAGGTCTCCCGATTGCCCGCATGATAGGAAAGACGTGGTCATCCGACCAAGATTTTGGTCCGACCCCTTACCGAGCGCCACCCTTCCTTTGGGATAATAGCCAGATCAATCAATGGTTGGATATTGACTGTACCGTGTACAGAATCAATCGAAGCCAGTTCTTACGGATTGTGTATGGCTGAAAGGATTTATATTGAACGCGATCGGCCGCTGCGTATCATGCCGGCGTCGCACAGGGCTATTTTGGGGGAATGCGATGAGAAAGCTGGTTTTGGCCGCGGGGCTCGTTGCCGCCGCGTCGCTCCAGGCTGCGTCCGCCGCCGACCGCAGCTGCTATTCGGCCTCCGACTTGGAGGCCGACCAGGCGATTCGTTTTCAAACCAATCTGATGGTCGTCAGCTCGGCGTGCCGGAACACGGTCTACGGCGAGTTCCGAATCCGCAACAAGGATGCGATCATCCGATATCAGAAGGCGATGATCGAACACTTCCGGCGCGCCGGCGCCCGCAACGCGCAGAGTGAGTTCGACCGTTGGAATACCAGCCTCGCCAATGAGATCTCGCTCAAGCAAGGCGAAATCCCGACGGCGCAGGTCTGCCAGCAAGCGACCGATTTGCTGAAGATGGCGAGCAGCCTCGACGCCAAGGGATTCCGCGACTACGCGGTGGCGCAGGCGGCGGTCGCCACCCTCCCGAAATGCGGACGCTAACGCTCTATCCCGAAAGGGCGCGGCGCAGGCGGATCGCGCCGATCAGGCCCGCCGCCGACAACGGGGCCATGAACAGGTACGCCAGCCCGCCGTAATGCGCGTAGAGCATGCCGGCCATCAGCATGACAAGCCCGGAGCCGAGCCCGGCAGATACCGCGGCATAAAGGCTCTGCGCGGCCGCGGCCGCCGGTGGCGGCACGGCGCGAGAGAGAAAGTGCATCGCACCCAGGTGGCTCGCGCCGAAGGTCAGCGCGTGCAGCAACTGGAGGACGGCGATTCCGGGCAGCCATGTCACAACCCCGGCGAGGCTCCAGCGCACGACGCCGGCGACGCCGCCGAGCCCCATCAGCCCAACCGGGCCTAATCGTCGCAGCAGGCGGGCACCCTGCCAGAACAGGACGATCTCGGCGACGACCCCTGCGGCCCAGAGCCAGCCGATTACGGTTTCGGAAATGCCGAGCGAGCGCCAATAGAGCGTGCCAAACCCGTAGTAGACTTGGTGGCTCGCCTGCAATGCGGAGGCGGTGGTGATGAATATCCAGAATTTGCTGTCGCCGGCGACGAGGCGCATTCCGCTTCGCCGGCTCGCGCGGCTCTCGGCGCGGCCCGGCGACGGCATCAGGAGGCAGGCGAGCAGAACCAGCGCCGAGGCGCCGAGCACCAGCGGCAGTACCGCTGCCCCTGAGGTGGCAGTGAGAACGGTACCGCTCGCGAGCGACGCGAGGATAAAGCTCACCGAGCCCCACACCCGGATCCGCCCGTAATCGAGGCCATCCGCCCGCGCGACGGCCAGGGTCACGGTGTCGCCGAGCGGCATCAGCGCCGATTGCGCCGTCAGGGCGACGATATTGAGCGTCAACAGCGGCCAAAAGCCCGCTTCGGGCCACAGCGCCGCGTAGCCGGCCACCGCGATTGCAGCCAGCGCCCCCATCACCGCCCGGCGACGCCCCGAGCGGTCGGCGAGGGTGCCGATCGCCGGCGTGACGAGAACCTTGACCCAGATCGCCGCGGCGAACAGGGTTCCGATCTCCTGCGCGCCAAAGCCGCGCGAGGCGAGCCAGATCGGCCAGAACGGCAGCTGGATGCCGGTCACCAGAAAACTTGCCGCGTAAAAGCCGGAGAGGCGCACGGCCGGGCTCGGCGGGACTGGTCGCGACATGGAAGGCCTCGAAGATGCGCGGCTCGATGCTTATGTGGCGGAGGTGCTGATCGACGTTAATCAACTCGGCGCGCTGTTGTCGGTGGTGATCATCGACATCGTGCTCGCCGGCGACAACGCCATCGTCGTCGGGATGGCGGCGTCCTCCCTCCCCGCCGAGCAGCGCCGGCGGGTCATCTGCCTCGGCATCGCCGCCGCGACCGTGCTGCGCATCCTGTTCGCCTATTTTACCGCCTCCCTCCTTGCCATCATCGGGCTGACCCTGGCCGGCGGCGTGCTGCTGCTCTGGGTGTCGTGGAAGATGTACCGCGAGCTCCGGCAGACGCGGCGCAACGGGCATGAGGCCGCGGGGCCAGATGGCCACTGCACGAGCACGCTGCGGGTGCAGCCGAAGAGCGCGAGGGCCGCGCTCACTCAGATCGTCTTGGCGGACGTGTCGATGTCGCTCGACAACGTCTTGGCGGTGGCTGGGACCGCGCGCGACCATTTCTGGGTGCTGGCCTTCGGGCTGATCCTGTCGGTCGCGCTGATGGGTGTCGCCTCGACCTTCATCGCGCGGCTCTTGGAGCGCCATTTCTGGATTTCCTGGGTCGGACTCGGGATCATCACCTTCGTCGCGCTCAGGATGATCTGGGAGGGCTCGACCGAGGTCCTGCACCAGACCGCCGCTCTAACTTTGCCGGGACTATAGGGCCGGCGGGCCGCTCACCCGCGGCTGCAGGCGCCGCCGCCGAGGACGCAGAATTTGGCGCAATGCGGGTGGTTGAGCGGCACCGCACCACTCGCCTCGGCGAGGGTATGGCCGAGCTCGAACCGCGGGTCGTAAGGTAACAGAGTGCAGGCGAGGACCGCCGCACGCGCCGCCCCCTTCCGCTTGACGACCATGCGCGAGGTCGCGCACATCACACTCTCGGGCGACTTGCCGAGGATGCCCCAGCACGCCTCGGTTATCTCGGGCACGTCGGCCATGGCGTCCATTTCCGGAAACACCATCAGCGCCACCGGATCGTCGGCGTCGATCGCGACGCCGAGCTCGGCGAACAGAAGGGCAAAGCCGGCGCGGATCTCGGCCTCGGATTCGCCCGACAGCCGCCGGCTCGCGACATGCAGCGAAAATCCGTTTCGCGCCAGCCATAGGAGCCCATCGATCGTCGGCTGCCAGCTGCGCCGGCCGCGCTCGGCCTCGTGCACCGCGCGGCCATAATGGTCGATCGAGACCCGGATCGTCAGCCGCTCGCCGTGGCGCTCCCTGAGCCGCAGCAGCGCCGGCCGGCACTTGGCCATCGGCTTCATGGCGTTGGTCAGCACCAGAGCGGCGAAGCCGCGCGACAGCGCGTCTTCGAGCATGGCCGGCAATTCGGGGTTCATGAACGGCTCGCCGCCGGTGAAGCCGATCAGCGAGGTGCCGATCCCGTCCCGTTCGATCTCGTCGAGATATTCGGTGACCTCCGCCGCCGATAGATAGACTAGGCGATCGTTCTTCGGCGAGGATTCGATGTAGCAGTGGCCGCAGGTCAAATTACACAAGGTGCCAGTATTGAGCCACAGGGTCTCAAGCCCTTTCAGCGCGACCGATGCCCGCCGTTCGCCCTTTGCCGTGATAAAGGGATCGTCGAACTTGCGCGGATCCAATGCCGAAAGCTCCGGCTGGGTCATTGCCGACCTCTACGGGGTAGATTTGCCCCCTTCAACTGGCATCGAGGGTTGCGGCCCGGCGAGTCACATCCTCGTGAGGCCGGGCGCACTCCAGTCCTCAGCCCCGCCGGGCGCCCCCGGCGGGATATCGCCGGGAACCAGCCGCGGGCGTCATTTCGCGGCGACCGGCAATTCCTCGGCGTACATCTCGGGCAGCACCGTCTCGCGCCAGGTCTCCTGCCGCGGGAAGATCTTCTCGATCGCGCGGGCCGTGTAATAGCTCGCGTCGGCGCCGAGCGGGTCGCCGCCGGCCTCGACCGTCTTGATGGAATCGAGGAGCAGGCGGCGTGTAGCGATGATCGCTCGGTCAGCCGGGCCCAGATATTCCTTCGACCGGTCGACGATCGGCCCCATGCCCTCTTGCACGGCGCGGTCCTGGGTGTTGACGCCGTCGATGCCGGTAAAGGTCTCGTGCTTCTGCACCTGGCGGTCGATCATCCAGTCGTTGCGCTTGTTGCGGAACGAGCGGAACTCGCCCGATTGCTCGACATAATCGGGGCCGTTGCCGTTGCCGCGCTCCATGCGGTCCTCGTCGGTCAACCCGACGGCGCCATAGCTGTACATCCAGTTCCAGACCATGCAGTTCTCGTCGTCGATCGGGACCCAGATATGCCCGGCGATCATCTCGCGGTCGCCGCCGCCCATGGCGCGGCCGAGCTGCTGCGGCCGGATCTGGGTGAACGGCATTACGAAATGGTACGAGCGGACATAGGTCTTGTCGTCGTCGAGCGGGCGGATGCCGACATAGCGATAGCCGTAATCGGTGATGTCGACCTCGAGCAGCGGTGCCCGGCCGCGCACGAACGGCCCCTGCACCGGGATGCCGGGGCGCTTGGTATTGGGCGTGATCGTGCGGTGCAGGATCGGCGCGTGCGAGGTGTCGATGCCGCCTTCCAACGCCTGCAGCCAGTTGCACTCCTCCCACACCTTCGAGACGTGGCGATGGGTCTGCGGCACCTGGGTCCATTCGAAGGCGGGCGGCGCCGGCATCTTTTCGGGCGGCCCCATATAGGCCCAGATCACCCCGCCGATCTCGGTCGTCGGATAGGCGGTCAAATGCACCTTGTGGCAGAATTGCTCTGGCTCGTTCATCTGGTCGAGGCAGTTGCCGTCGACGTCGAACTTCCAGCCGTGATAGATGCAGCGCAACCCCGATTCCTCGTTACGCCCGAACCACAGCGAGGCGCGGCGGTGCGGGCAGAACTCGTCGACGAGGCCGATGCGGCCCTCGCTGTCGCGAAACCCGACGAGCTTCTCGCCCAACAGCTGCACGCGGACCGGCGGGCAATCCGCCTCCGGCAATTCGCGCGACAGAAAGGCCGGGATCCAATACCGCCGCAAGACCTCGCCCATCGGCGTCCCCGCCCCAACCCGGGTCACCAGCTCGTTCTCTTCGCGTGACAGCATCAGACGTCTCCTTTTCTACGACCGGTCGGCGCGGACCTTTTGCAATAATCCGCCGATTGGAGATCGAGCACAAGACCCGGCCATCGCCTGCCGCGTGCCCCTGTCGCGCGCGCTCCGACAGCCTGATAGGATGGCTGCGGAAGAGCATCGGGGCCGGTGTCCCGCGCGGTCTTCAAAACCGTCGGAGGGCGCGAAGGCGTCCTCGGTAGGTTCGAACTCCTGCCTCTTCCGCTTCCAGTTCCGCAAAGCCGCGATCCAACAAGGAACGCGTTCGCCATCTTAGCGCGGCGATGAACCCGCGACGGTCCGTAATATGGCGGCGCCGGCGATTGTGCTATGAACCCGGCGATGGCGCTCTTGTTCCGCTCCTCCGTGGATTCGACGGCGCGCTGGCGGGCGCAGATCGCACGGCTGATGCCGGAGCTCGAAATCAGGGTGTGGCCGGAAATCGGCGACCCGGCCGACATCAGATATGCGCTCGTCTGGCGGCCCGAGCCCGGCCTGTTGGCCTCGCTGCCGAACCTCGCGCTGATCCTGTCGCTCGGCGCCGGCGTCGACCACATCCTCTGCGATCCGCTATTGCCGCGGCATCTGCCGATCGTCCGCCTGGTCGACCCGTACCTGACCGATGCGATGAGCGAGTATGTCGTCCTGCAGGTGCTCCGGCTGCATCGCCAGGACCTCGACTATCGCGCCCAGCAGGCGGCCGGGATCTGGCGCGAGCTCGGACAGAAGAACGCCGCCGAGCGGCCGGTCGGCATGCTCGGCTTTGGCGAAATCGGTCAGCATGCCGGGCGCAGGCTCGCCGCGCTGGGCTTCCCGGTGTCGGGCTGGAGCCGCCGCGAACGCAGGGTCGCCGGCTTTGCGACCTTCGCCGGCCCCGCCGGGCTTCCCCGGCTCCTCGCCAACACCGAGATCCTCGTGTGCCTGCTGCCGCTGACCGCCGAAACGGAGGGGATCCTCTGCGCCCGCACCTTCGCGGCACTGCCCAGAGGCGCCGGCCTCGTCAATGCCGGCCGAGGCGGCCACCTCGTCGAGGACGACCTAATCCCGGCGCTCGATTCGGGGCAGCTCTCGGCCGCCGCACTCGACGTCTTTAACGAAGAGCCGCTGCCCCCGGGGCACCCGTTCTGGCGTCACCCGCGCATCCTGGTAACCCCGCACATCGCCGGCATAACCAACCCCGCGACCGCAGCCCCGGTCGTCCTCGACAATATCCGCGCCTTCGAGGAGGGCCGCCCGATCGCCAACCGGATCGACCCGGCGATCGGATACTGAAGGAATTACACCACGCCTTTGGCCCGCAGCGTCGCCAGGTCGGCCGCGATCAGGCCGAGCCGGCCAAAGATTTCAGCGTTGTGCTCGCCGAGCTTCGGCGCGACGGTGCGCACCCGCACGTCGTCGCCGATCCGGATCGGGGTGCGGACATGCGGGACTTCGCCCAATTCCGGGTCGGTCGCGTATTGGATCAGCCCGCGATGGCGCACCTGCGGGTCGGCGAACATCTGCGCGTAATCGTAGACCGGGCCGCAGGGCACGCCGGCGGCATCGAGCACCTCCACCCAATGGTTGGTCGTATTTCTTGTCAATACCGCCTCCATTTCCATTTCCAGCGCGTCGCGGTTCGCCATGCGCTGCCGGTTGGTCGCAAAACGCGGATCCTCGCACCATTCCGGGTGCCCCAAAGCCTTGGCACAGCGCGCCCAGATCGCCTCGCCGGCGGCCCCCACCATCAGAAAGCCGTCCCCTGTCTTCATGCGCTGATAGGGCGCGTTCTGGCGATGGCGCGAGCCTTGGCGGGTCGGCTCCTCGTGGTCGGCGAGCCATTGCGCCGAGGTCCACGAGCTAAAGCCGATCGCGGTCTCCAGCAGCGAGCATTCGACAAGGCGGCCCTTGCCGGTGCGCTGGCGCTCGTAGAGGGCGGCGAGGATGCCCTGCACCGCCCACATGCCGGTGCCGAGATCGCAGATCGGCAGGCCGACCGAGGTCGGCGGCCCGTCGGGCTCGCCGGTCACATGCATGATCCCGCCCATGCCCTGCGCGATCAGGTCAAAGCCGCCGCGCCCGGCATAGGGGCCGTCATAGCCGAGGCCCGACAGCTGGGCGTAGACCAGCCGCGGGTTGACCTCGTGCAAGTCCTCGAAGCCGAGCCCGGCGCGCGGCATCACGGTCGGCCGGTAGTTCTCGACTAACACGTCCATGCCCTCGACGAGCCGCAGAAACAGCGCCTTCCCTTCGGGCTGCTTGTAGTCGAGGGTGATGCCCTTCTTGTTGCGGTTGATGTAGCGGAAATAGGGGTTGCGCTCGCTGCCGTCGCCCCAAGCGCGCACCGAATCCCCCTTGCCCGGGCGCTCGAGCTTGACGACCTCGGCCCCCATGTCGGCGAGGATCATCGTGCAGAACGGCCCCGCCATGTGCTCGGTCAGGTCCAGCACCTTCAGCCCCGCGAGCGGGCCGTTGCCATCTGACGGCACTCGATCCTCCAATCCTTTAAAGGTCCCGAACGGCGGACTGCTGCCGATCAACCCCTGACCGTATCGAGCGAGGGAAGGCGGTAGCGGTCCTCGGGATCATCCCAGCCCTTGAAATCGGGCGCCCGCTTCTCGGCGAACGCGGCCCGCGACTCGATCAGGTCGCTCTTGGCGCCGTGCTCGCGCAAGGCGGCGGCGAGGTGCTGCTGTTCTGCGGTGGGGGCGGGGCGCATCTGGCGCATCATGTGGACGGTGTTGACGCGCGAGGCCGGCGGCAGGGTCAACAGGTGCTCGGCCATCGCGATGGCGCTCGGGATCAACTCCTCGGCCGAGACCAGACGGTTCAAAAACCCGATCTCGTAAAAGCGCTCGGCCGTGAAACGAAACCCCAGCGCCATCTCCATCGCGATCGGGTAGGGCAGGTTCGCGACGTGGCCGTGATTGTAGCCACCGAGGAGCCAGCGCTTGGCCTCCGACACCTCGAAGACCGCGCCCTCGGCGGCGACGCGCAGATCGGTGCGCTCGACCAGCATGAAGCCGCCACCCATCGCAAAGCCGTTGACCGCGGCGATCACCGGCTTTTCGAGCGCCCCCGACATGAACGGGTCCTCGATGTCAGGTCGGCTTCCGCCCGGCCGGCCGGCAGCAAGTGATTCCTTCATGTCCTCGCCGGCGCAGAAGCCCCGGCCGGCGCCGGTAAAGACCGCGACCTCGAATTCGCTGCTGCGGCGAAACTCGGTCCAGGTCTCGGCGAGCCGGGTGCGCATCTCGCCATTGAGCGCGTTTAGCCGCTCCGGCCGGTTCATCCGCACCACCAGGATTTGCCCGTGACGCTCGGTCTCGACGACGGCCATGTCTCGCTTCTCCCCAACCATTCGAACGGCAAGCTTAGGTAAAATACTGTCAACTCGTACACAATGCTGTCATTGCGAGCGCAGCGAAGCAATCTCGCCGGATCGGGCGCGCTGCTATCGAGATTGCTTCGTCGCTTCGCTCCTCGCAATGACGACAGATAGCGGCAGCGGCCGGCCCATGCGCGTGCGGCGCAACGAGTGTCAATTCAGCATCAAGCCTACTCCAGCGCCAACCCCGGATCAGCGGTCGCGGCGCGGCGGCATCGTCAGAAAGCCGTGCGCGACGTGCCACAGCTGATGCCGGTTGTGGCCGAAGACCAGCGCATGCGCCGCCCCCGGCAGCACGACGAACTGGCGGTCGGGGTTGGGCAGCCGATGGTAGAAGTCGAGCAGATCCTCTTCGCTGGCGATCCCGTCGTGCTCGCCGCGCACGATCATGACCGGGGCCTGCACCTTCAGCGGGTCGACCACCGGCAAATTCGCCGTCATGTCGAGATAGGTCCCGGTCGGCACCTGATCGCCGAACACCAGCTCGGCGTCGGCCAGCGCCTCGGCGACCGCCGGGTCGCTGGTCCCCGGATGGTCGCGGGTGAAGATGCTGCGGATCATCTCCCGGTCGCGCAGCCGGCGGTTGTGGTTGCGGAAATATTCGACCTGCTCCGCCCGCTTGGCCAGGGTCGGCGAGTTCCGGCCGGTATAGGTGAAGGCGTTCAAGACCAGCCGGCCGACCCGTTCCGGCCGCGCCGCGGCAAAGGCGGCGGCGCGCAAGGCGCCCGACGACTCGCCCATCAGATGCATGCGCTCCTGCCCGGTCTCGCGCAGCACCAGCTCGCTCGGCGGCGATCAGGTCCGCGACCCCGCTCGCGATGTCGGAATTGCCCTCGGTGCGCGACGAGCGGCCGTAATTCTCGTGGTCCATCGTCCACACGTCGAAGCCGAGCCCGGCGAAAACGTTCATCGTCGAATATTCGCCGGCGCCGGGCACCGCGAGATCGAAGGACGAGAGAGCCGAGTTGGATGAGCCGTGAACCAGAAACAGCACCGGCTGCGGCGGCTCGCTCGGCGCCGGCGGGCTGCCGTGCTTGCGGTAGACGGCGAGCGAAACCCCGCCCTTGGTCACCGTGTAGTCGATGCGCTGAGCCTCGGTCATGAAACCCCCTGATGCATGATCCTGCGCCGGTGCGGCGATTCCACCATCGGACCGTAGCGCGGCCTTGTCCACCGGGGGGATCGATCGTGCGCGGGCACGGCCGAGGTCGCGCCGGTAATCGTTGAGTCCTTACCCGGGCATGGTGGCGGCGCCGTGCTGCTGCAGGATCACGTCGGCGGCCTTCTCGGCGATCAGATAGATCGGCAGGACGATGAAATAGCCCGGGATCTTCGGAAACGCCGACGCGTCGACGACGCGCAGATTGCGAACCCCGATGACGCGGAACTGGCTATCGAGGACGGCGTTCATGTCGTCCGGTTGGCCGATGCGGCAAGTGCACGAGGCGTGGTGACCCCAGGCGCGCGTCTTGATGAACTCGCTCAATCCCTGGTCGGTTTGGGCCGCGCCGGGTAGGTATTCGCCCTTTGTGGTTCCCAATTTGCGCAGCGGTTCCATAAACCCGCGAACGTACTCGATCCCCCATTGCAGCGCCTTCAGGTCCGGGTCGTCGTCCCGCTGGCCATCGCCGAAGCTTTGGAAATTGACCTCGGGCGGATCGCGCGGGTCGGTCGTTTTGAGCACGACCGTGCCTCTATTGCTCGTATGGGCTTTGAGAATGATCCAGGAAAACCGGCTGCGTCCCTCTTTCGTGCGGATGGCCTCCGAATAGTTCAGTTGGTAACCGGCGAACTCACCGGGTACGCCGAAAATGAACAGATCGCAGTTCCGGCCGGGAGTCGCGCCGGAGCGGCGCATGATCGCAATCGTGCCGCCATTGGTGGCATAAAAGCCCGTCTTGCGATCTTCCCAGTCGCGGAACCCCCTATCGTCGGGGTCGCCGGTGAAGGTGTAGCCGTCCAGCAGCGCGAATTCGTGATCGAGCTCGTCGATGACCGGGATCTCGTACCGATCTTGCAGGTTCGCGCCAACGCCCGGCCGGGGGGCGACAACCGGGATGCCTTTCGCGACAAGATCGTCCGCCGGGCCGATGCCCGAATTCATCAGCAGCTGCGGCGTGTTGAAGGCGCCGGCGGCGAGGATGATTTCCTTTGTCGCCGTTACCGTCGGCAGATCCTGCGGCAGCGGCGTCCAGTCCCCCTTCGTGCCGTCACGATCGGCCCTGTAGGCGCCCGGCCAATTCAAGTATTCGAGACTTGCCGCCCGACCGTTGTCGAACTTTATCTTGGTGACGAGCGTGTTCTCCCAGATCGTCAAATTCTTACCGAAGGTCGGATGATCTCTTGTGGCGTAGATGAATTCGGTCACGCCGTTGCGGCTGCCGCCCTTCGTGCTGAGCGGTATCCGGTAGAGTCCCTCTCGGTCCCCATTGACGCAGTCGGGATGGTTCGGGTCGAGGACGGGTTCCGCCGGGGCGTCGATGATGTCAAGAATGCTGCCGGCTCTGAAGAGGTGCGGCGAATGGATCACCGCGGAGAGGACGATGTGGTCGACCGTCTTGTCGTCGGCCGCCCGTAGGACGGTGCCGAAATCGGCGGCTTCGATGGCGAGCCATCCGAACCCATCTGCTCCCCGACATCTGTCGAAGTAGCGCCACATGTTCGCGCTGCGCCATGATTCATCGCCGGTCAGGTCGGCGATGTCCTCCCAATCAGACGGATCAGGATAGACCGTGATCATCGCGTGGTGCGCGGTGCAGCCGCCGATAGCGCTAGCTCGAGGGTAGAATATCCCCTTCCCCGCGGCATATTTCTCGTCCCGCAGAGCGAGGTCGCGATCCGAGAAATGCTCGACGAAATAATCCCAGCGCAGTTTGGGATCCTCCGTCGCCAGCGCATGAAACCCAGGGACCCGATAGTGCATGTTGTCCCTCGGGTCGCTCCCGGCGTCGATCAACAGAACCTTCAGGCCCTTGTCGTTGCGGGCGAGCCGCGCGGCCAGCACGCCGCCGCCTGCTCCCGATCCGACGACGATGAAGTCGAAGCTCTGCTGTTCCGCGGCCAAGGCTGCCTCCTTCGAAGCTAATTGCTGGTCTCATTGCCGTATCAGAAATCCAGGCTCAAAACCTA
>CAWAFE010000049.1:0-59247 GCA_963781215.1 uncultured Alphaproteobacteria bacterium | reverse complement strand
GCCCGAGCGCGGCGTCAACGACCTGCCGGATCGCGTACGAATACGTCCGATTCTAAGGCTAGACCGCCAGCTCGCACCAGATCGGGGTGTGGTCGGAGGCGCGTTCCTTGGCGCGCGGCTTCTTGTCGATATCGCAGGCCGCGACCCGATCGGCCGCATAGGGCGACAGCAGCAGGTGGTCGATGCGCAACCCCTCGTCGCGGTGCCAGCGCCCGGCCTGGTAGTCCCAGAAGGTGTAGCGGTGCGGCTCGCGGTGAAAGACCCGGTAGGCGTCGGTCAGCCCGAGATTGACCAGCATGCGAAAGCGCGAGCGCGATTCGATGCGGCAGAGCGCATCGTCACGAAACGCCACCGGGTCGTAGACATCATCGTCGGTCGGGCAGATGTTGTAGTCCCCGGCCAGCACGAACGGGATCTCGCGGCGCAGCAGCTCGCGGGCGTGGACGACCAGCCGCTCCATCCAGGCGAGCTTGTAGGTGAACTTGTCGGTCCCGACCGGGTTCCCGTTAGGCAGATAGATCGAGGCGACCCGCACCTCGCCGAACGACGCTTCGAGGTAGCGCGCCTGATCGTCGGCGTCGTCGCCGGGCAATCCGCGCACGATCCCCTCGGGCGGGTGCTTCGACAGCAAGGCCACCCCGTTATAGGCGCGCTGGCCGATCGTCTCGGCCCGGTAGCCCAGCCCCTTGACCTCGAGCATCGGAAAATCGGCGTCGAGGCATTTGGTTTCCTGCAAACACAGCACGTCGGGCTGCGCGTCTTCGAGAAAAGCCAGCAGATGCGGCAGCCGCGCCTTGACCGAGTTGACGTTCCAGGTCGCGATCTTCACGACAGGAGCGGCGGCGGGAGATCAGCCGATCGAAAAGGAATTGCCGCAGCCGCAGGACGAGGCGGCGTTCGGGTTCTTGATCTGGAACGAGGCGCCCATCAAATCTTCGACGAAATCGACCTCGGCGCCGTTCAACAGGCCGAGCGAAACATCGTCGACGACGACCGAGATGCCGTCGCGCTCGAAGACGAAATCATCCTCGTTCTTGTGCTCGTCGAAGCTGATCCCGTACTGGAAGCCGGAGCAGCCGCCGCCCGAGACGGCGATCCGCAGAAACGCGTTCTCGGCCCGCTCCTGCGCCCTCAGCATCGCGATGCGGCGGGCAGCGTTGTCGGTCAGAGCGATCCGGCGCTCCTCGATCTCATCCGTGCTCTGGGCCATGTCCGCGACGCTCCCAACCTGACCGGCTCGCCGCCGGCCTCTCGCCTACCTATGTAGGCATTTGCGATGGCGCGGTCAAACGTGCGGGGGCTCGGCTGCGGATCGGGTAAGCTGAACCGGCGACACGGGAGAGGTGCGATGCTGCGGGCGTTGGAAGGCGGGCTTGCCCAAGAACCGGGAGCGGCAGCCGGCGACAGACTCGCCTGCCTGAGGGCGCTGGAGAGCAAGGTGCTGTGGCTCTCGACCTGGATGATCCACAACGCCAATCATCTGCGGCCGAGCCGCGACGGGCTCAAGGTCGGCGGGCATCAGGCGTCGAGCGCCTCGGTCGCGACCCTGATGACGGCACTCTATTTCGACGTGCTGCGCCCGCAGGACCGGGTCGCGGTCAAGCCGCACGCCTCGCCTGTCTTTCACGCGATCCAATACCTGCTCGGGCATCAGACCCGCGAGAAGTTGGAGCATTTCCGAGCCTATGGCGGTGCCCAATCCTACCCGTCGCGGACCAAGGACGGCGATACCGTCGATTTTTCGACCGGGTCGGTCGGGCTCGGCGTCGGCATGACCTTGTTCGGCTCGATCGCCCAGGACTATCTGCGGCTGAAGGAGCTGGCGCCGACCAGCGAGCCGCCGGGCCGGATGATCGCCCTCGCCGGCGACGCCGAGCTCGACGAGGGCAACATCTTCGAGGCCTTGCTCGAAGGCTGGAAGCACGATGTGCGCAATCTCTGGTGGGTCATCGACTACAACCGCCAGAGCCTAGACGCGGTGGTCTCGGACCGGCTCTTTGGCCGCATCGACGCGATGTTCGAGATGATGGGCTGGCGCGTCGTCACCCTGAAATACGGGCGGCTCCTGGAGGCGGCCTTCGCCCGCGCCGACGGGCATCATCTGCGCGAGTGGATCGACGCCTGTCCGAACTCGCTCTATTCGGCGCTCGTCTACAAGGGCGGCGAGGGCTGGCGCGAGCATCTTCAGCGCGACCTCAACCGCTATCCGGGCATCCGCGCGATCCTCGACGGCCATGACGACCCGGCACTGCACCGGCTGATGACGAACCTCGCCGGGCACGATTTGGAATTGGTCCTCGACGCCTTTCACGCGATCGAGGACGACCGGCCGACCTGCTTCATCGCCTACACGATCAAGGGCTACGGGCTGCCCTTCGCCGGGCACAAGGACAACCATGCCGGGCTGATGAACCCCGATCAGATGGCGCAGTTCCAGCGCAGTATGGCAGTCGCGGCGGGGGCGGAATGGGATTCTGTTCGCCGGGCTCGACCTGCCGGCCGACCGGCTTTCCGCCTTCCTCGACGGCGTGGCGCTGGCCGGGCCGGTTGCGCGCGCGCATGCCGCGGCACCGGTGCCGGTGCCGCCGAGCCTGCCGGTGCCGCGCGGCGAGCGGCTGTCGACGCAGGAGGCCTTCGGTCGGCTCCTGGGCGACATCGCCGCCGGCGACACGCCGCTCGCCGAGCGGATCGTTACGACCTCGCCCGATGTTACGGTGTCGACCAACCTCGGTCCTTGGGTCAACCGCCGCGGCATCTTCGACCGCGCCGAACGGGCCGACACCTTCCGCGACGAGAAGGTTGTTTCGGCGCAGCGCTGGTCGATGTCGCCCAGAGGCCAGCACATCGAACTGGGTATCGCCGAGAGCAACCTCTTCCTGCTGCTGGCCGGGCTCGGCCTCGCCGCACCGCTCTTCGGCACAAGGCTATTGCCGATCGGTACGCTCTACGACCCGTTCATCAAGCGCGGGCACGACGCGCTGAACTATGCCTGCTACCAGGATGCGCGCTTTATCCTGGTGGCGACCCCGTCGGGGATCACGCTCGCCCCCGAAGGTGGCGCCCACCAATCGATCGCCGAGCCGCTGGTCGGCATTGCCCAGCCCGGCCTGACGAGCTTCGAGCCGGCCTATGCCGACGAGCTGGCGGTGCTGCTGCGCTGGGCCTTCGCCGAGATCCAGCGCGAGGGCGGCGAATTGGTCTATTTCCGGCTGTCGACGCGGCCGGTCGAGCAGCCGAAGCGGGAGATCGGCCCGGACCTCGCCGAGGCGATCGTCGCCGGCGCCTACTGGTTGCGCGAGCCGGAACCCGGAACGGATCTCGCGATCGCCTATTGCGGTGCGGTCGCCCCCGAGGCCCTCGCCGCCCATCTGGCGATCGCCGAGGATGTCCCAGGCGCGGGGCTGCTGGCGGTGACCTCGGCCGACCGGCTGCACCGGGATTGGCGTGCCGCGCGGGCCAATGGCGAGACCAGCGCGGCCGAGCGTCTGTTGTCGCCGCTGCGGGCGGGGGCCGCGCTCGTCACTGTCGGCGACTTCCATCCGGCGACGTTGTCCTGGCTCGGCGCCGTCGCCGGCAATCCGATCGTGCCTCTGGGGGTCGAGCGCTTTGGCCAGTCGGGCGACATCCCCGACCTCTACCATGCCTATGGCATCGACACCGAGGCGATCCTCGACGCCGCCGCCCGCGCCTGCCTCCTGGCGCTGCGTTAGCCGCTCAGGCGCGGCGGCCGCAATTCAGTCCGCGGCGGCGGGCAGCTGGCGCAGTCGCACCTTCAGCTGGTCGAAGTCGACAGGCTTGGTGACGAACTCGAAGGCGCCGAGCTCGCCGGCGCGGCGCCGCCGCTCGTCGTCGCCATATGCAGTCACCATCATCACCGGCAGATCGGGGAAGCGCTCTTTGATCTCGCCCAGCAGCTGGAGTCCATCCATGCCCGGCATGTTGATGTCCGACAGGATGACGGCGACCGTCGGCTCGATCCCGTGGTTCAGCAGCGCCAGCGCCTCTTCGCCCGAGGCGGCGAAGTGCATGACGTAGGTTCCCCGGCGGGCCTCGCGGCGGAAGCGCTGACGGAACAGCTCGGCGACATCGGGCTCGTCGTCGACGACCAGGATGCTGACGCTCATCCGGCGGCCTCTGCTGCTGCCGTTGTCGCCTGCCGTTGTCGTGGCAGGCGGATCGCGAACTCGGTGAACTCGCCGACCCGGCTGTCGACCGCGATCGTGCCGCCATGCTGTTGGGTGACGATGTCCCAGCTGATCGACAGGCCGAGGCCGGTGCCTTCGCCGGTCGGCTTGGTGGTGAAGAACGGCTGGAACAATTTGTCCCGGATCTCGGGCATGATGCCGGTGCCGTTGTCGCGCACGCGGATTTCGACCGCCTCGCCGAGGTCGCGCGTCGTCACCTTCAGGGTCGGCCGGAAGTTCGGCTCGGCGCCGTCTTTCAGGCGCTTGGTGGCGGCATAGAAGCCGTTGCCGATCAGGTTCAGCAACACCCGCGTCACATCCTGCGGCACCAGCTCGATGGGTGCGATGGCGGCGGCGAAATCGCGCTCCAGGGTGATGTTGAAATTCTGGTCCTGGGCGCGCGCGCCGTGATAGGCGAGGTTCAGCGCCTCCTCGACCAGATCGTTGAGATCGACCGGGCGGCGCTCGCCGCTCTCGCCGCGCGAATGCTCGAGCATGCTCTTGACGATGCCGTCGGCCCGCCTGCCGTGCTCGGCGATCTTTTCGAGATTGCCGGTCAGCATCGCGACGATTTCGTCGACCTCGGCGAGTTTGTCGCCGTCGAGCGCCGCCAAGGCCGGTGCCGCAGCCTCCTTCAGCTCGTCGAGCAATTCGACCGAGAGCCCGGCGAAGTTGTTGACGAAGTTGAGCGGGTTCTTGATCTCGTGGGCGATGCCGGCGGTCAATTGGCCCAACGAGGCCATCTTCTCGGCCTGGATCAGCCGGTCCTGGGCGCGGCGCAAATCGGCGAGTGCGGCCTCGGCGGCGGCGTGCGCGCGGCGCGCCTCCTCGCCGCGGGCGGCCAGTTCCTGGAACAGCCGCGCGTTCTCGATCGCGAGCACCGCCTGCCCGGCGAAGGTTTGCAGCAGGGTCGGGATGGTCGGCGCAAAGCCGCCGTCCGTGCGCCGGCGGATCACCAGCCCGCCGACGACCTTGTCCTCGCGCAACAACGGCACCGCCAGAACGGCATGAATGCCTTCCAGCAATTCCTGGCGGTCGTGCGGCACGGAGTGTGGATCCTGCTGCACGTCGTCGACATATACCGGCGCGCGCTCGACCGCGGCGCGGCCGAGATGGGTCTCGCCGAGCCTGACCCGCCGCTCGCGCAGCGCCGCCACCCGCTCGGCGCTCATGCCAAAGGCGGATTTGGGCACGAAGACTTCCTCGGTCTCGTCGAATTCGTAGATCGTGCCTTCATCGGCCTGCGAGAGCTGCGCCGCGCGGCTGATGATCGTGGCGAGCACGGTGTCGAGGTCGAGCGAGGAATTGACCGCGCGCAGCACTTCTTCGAGCGCCTGCAGTTCGGCGACCGAGCGGGTCAGCTCGTCGGTGCGGGCCTGCAATTCGCCGAGCAGCCGCGCGTTCTCGATCGCGATGACCGCCTGGTCGGCGAAGGTGCGCACCAGTTCGATCTGCCGCTCGGTGAACGGCTCGACCCGTTTCCGCGCGAGACGCAATCGTGCCGATCACGGCTCCCGTCGCGCAGCAGCGGCACCCCAAGCATGGTGCGTCGCCCGGACGCCACAGTCTCGGGCAGCGCGTAGTCCGGGTCGGCGAGGATGTCCGCGACATGCACGACCCTGCCTTCGAGCACCACCCGCCCGGCGACGCTGTCGCGACCGGGGACAATGGTTCGCTGGCGCACGGTCGCCCAATACTCGGCGTCCGCTGCACCGCACGAGGCCGACACATAGCGGTAGACCTCGCCCTCGCGTATGGAGATCGCTCCGGCATCGGCGCCGCAAAGCCGGCGCGCCGGTTTCGGCCACCGTGTCGAGCACCGGTTGCACATCGGCGGTCGAGCGGCTGATGACCTTGAGCACGTCGCTGGTCGCGGTCTGGTATTCGAGCGATTCTTCGAGGTCGCGCGTGCGGGCCTGCAATTCGCCGAGCAGCCGCGCATTCTCGATCGCGATGACCGCCTGGTCGGCGAAGGTGCGCACCAGTTCGATCTGCCGCTCGGTGAACGGCTCGACCCGCTTCCGCGCAAGCGTGATGACGCCGATCGGCTCGCTGTCGCGCAGCAGCGGCACCCCAAGCATGGTACGTCGCCCGGCCGCCACAGCCTCGGGCACCGCGTAGTCCGGGTCGGCGCGGATGTCCGCGACATGCACGACCCTGCCTTCGAGCGCCACCCGGCCGGCGACGGCTGTCGCGACCGGGGATCAATGGTTCGCTGGCGCAAGGCCGCCCAAAACTCGGGCTCCGCTGCACTGGACGACACTCGACACAGAGCGGTAGACCTCGCCCTCGCGTATCGCGATCGCTGCGATATCGCGCCGCAAAGCCGCGCGGCCGTTTCGACCACTGTGTCCAGCACCGGTTGCACATCGGCGGTCGAGCGGCTGATGACCTTGAGCACGTCGCTGGTCGCGGTCTGGTATTCGAGCGATTCTTCGAGGTCGCGCGTGCGGGCCTGCAATTCGCCGAGCAGCCGCGCATTCTCGATCGCGATGACCGCCTGGTCGGCAAAGGTGCGCACCAGCTCGATCTGCCGCTCGGTGAACGGCTCGACCCGCTTCCGGGAAAGCCCGATAACGCCGATCGGCTCGCCGTCGCGCAGCAGCGGCACCCCAAGCATGGTACGTCGCCCGGACGCCACAGCCTCGGGCAGCGCGTAGTCCGGGATCAGCGCGGATGTCCGCGACATGCACGACCCTGCCTTCGAGCGCCACCCGCCCGACGACGCGTGTCGCGACCGGGGACAATGCTTCGCTGGCGCTGGATCGCCCAATACTCGGGTTCCGCTGCGCGGAAGAGCTGCGACACACGGCGGTAGCCTCGCCCTCGCGTATGAAGACCGCCGCGGCATCGGCGCCGCAAAGCCGGGCGGCCGTTTCGACCACTGTGTCCAGCACCGGTTGCACGTCGGCGGTCGAGCGGCTGATGACCTTGAGCACATCGCTGGTCGCGGTCTGGTATTCGAGCGATTCCTGGAGGTCGCGCGTGCGGTGCCTGCAATTCGCCGAGCAGCCGCGCATTCTCCATCGCGATGACCGCCTGGTCGGCAAAGGTGCGCACCAGCTCGATCTGCCGCTCGGTGAACGGCTCGACCCGCTTCCGCGCCAGAGCCAATCATGCCGATCGGCTCCCCTCACGCAGCAGCGGCACCCCGAGCATGGTCCGTATCGCCCGACCGTCGACGAGTCTCGGGTCAGCGTGTATTCCGGGTCGGCGGCGATATCGGCGACCTGCACGACCCTGCCCTCCGAGCACGCACCCGCCCGGTAACGGTCCCTCGGCCGGGGACAATAGTTCGCTGGTCGCAGAATCGCTCCAATACTCGGGCGTCCGCTGCCGACAGGTCGACCGCTACGCAGCGGTAGGCCTCGCCCTCGCGGTTCGTGATGATCGCCGACATCGGCGCCGCAAAGCCGCGCGGCCGTTTCGAGCCATCGTCGTCGAGCACCGGTTGCACATCGAAGGTCGAGCGGCTGATGACCTTGAGCACGTCGCTGGTCGCGGTCTGGTATTCGAGCGATTCTTCGAGGTCGCGCGTGCGCGCCTGCAATTCGCTGAGCAAGCCGCGCATTCTCCATCGCGATGACCGCCTGGTCGGCGAAGGTGCTGACCAGTTCGATCTTGTCGCTCGGTGAACGGCTCGACCCGCTGGCGCGCCAATGCGATGACGCCAATCGGCTCGCCCTCACGCAGCAGCGGCACCCCGAGCTGTGTGCGTTGCCCAACTCGGTCGCTTCGGCGAGCCTCATATTCCGGGTCGGCAGCGGTGTCGGCGACGTGACTGACGCGGCGCTCTAGCGCGACCCGCGCCGGTAACGATCCCGCGGCTGGGCGCGAGCGAATGCTGTTCGGGCAAACGCCCGAAACTTCGGGCGGCAACCTGTTTCCGAGGTTCGACGCCTGTCGATATGCGGTACACCTCGCCCATCGCGACGATAGATGATCGCCATATCGGCGTCGCACAAGCCGCTCGGCGGTTTCGACCAGCGTGTCGAGCACCGGCTGCAGATCGAAGGTCGAGCGGCTGATGACCTTGCAGCACGTCACTGGTCGCGGTCTGGTATTCGAGCAATTCCTGAAGGTCGCCGGTGCGCTGCTGCAATTCGCCGAGCAGCCGCGCATTCTCCATCGCGATGACCGCCTGTGCGGCGAAGTTCTGCAGCAATGCGATCTGCTTGTCGGAGAACGGCCGGACTTCCATCCGATGCATGACAATTGCAGCCGACAACCTCGCCTTCCTTGAGTAACGGCACGAACAGGGCGGTGCGGATTCCGGCCTCGACCGCGGCGACCTCGGCCGGCGTCGCCGAGGCGGTATAACTCGTCCTCGCGTGCATCGTGCACATGCACCGGCGACCGGCTCGCCGCCATGCGATACGTCACCGAGTTTTGGTGAATGTCGCGCGGCAACGGCGTGTTGAGCTGGCAGCAGTTTGTCGAAATCCTCCGGTACGCCGGCGCTGGCGGCACGGCCGAATTCACCGTTCTCGAAGCGCAGCAAACTCACCGGTTTCCGCCTCGCAGAGCCGGGTAGCTTTCTCCAGCATCGCGTCGAACACCGGCGCGAGGTCGCCGGGCGAGGCGTTGATGACCTGGAGCACCTCGGCAGTCGCGGTCTGCTGTTCCAGCGCTTCCTGCGTCTCGGTGATCAGCCGCGCATTCTCGATCGCGATAACCGCCTGGTCGGCAAAGGTGCGGACTAGCTCGATCTGCCGCTCGGTGAACGGCTCGACGCGCAGTCGGGCCAGCGTGATCACGCCGATCGTCTCGCCGTCGCGCAGCAGCGGTGCAGCCATCGTAGAGCCGATTCGGTCGATCTCGGACTCCTGGAGTCGATAGTCCGGATCGGCCTGGACATCGGTGATGTGAACCACCTCGCCGGTCATCAGAGCCCGTCCGGTTGTCGACCGGCGGTCGGGACCGAGTGTCAAACTCCCAATTACCGCCCCAAAGGCTGGAGTTGGGGCATATTGAGCGACCAGTCGGACCAGTTCTCCTTCGCGGCGGAAGACAAAGACCGTATCGGACTGCGCGAGGGTCGCCGCGCTCGCCGCCAGGGTTTCGAGCACGCCATCGAGGTCGAAGGTCGAGCGGCTGATGACCTTGAGCACGTCGCTGGTCGCGGTCTGGTATTCGAGCAATTCCTGGAGGTCGGCGGTGCGCTGCTGCAATTCGCCGAGCAGCCGCGCATTCTCGATCGCGATGACCGCCTGTGCTGCGAAATTTTCGAGGAGCGCAATCTGCTTTTCGGTGAACGGCCGGACTTCGTGTCGATGGACGTTGATGACGCCGAGGAGCGCGCCCTCGCGGCGCAGCGCCACCGCGAGCCAGGTGCGGATATTTCTCAATTCGAGCCGTTTGCGCGCGATGGGCTTGCTGCGAAACGCCTCGGTCTCGCGCACATCGGCGATGTGGACGACGCGTTCGCCGCGCGTGAAGGGATCATAGAGCCCGCCCGGTCGGCTCAGGTCGCTTGGGCCGAGCTCGCTCAGCTTCTCGAAGGCATCGGGTTCGCCATGCGCGGCGACGAGGTGAAGCAGCCTGCCGTCGAAGCTGCGCACCGCCGCCTCGTCGGCTTCGCACAGCCGTAGCGCCCGCTCGACCATCGCCTCGAAGACCGGCGCCAAATTGCCGGGCGAGCGGTTGATGACCTCCAGAATTTGCGCGGTCGCGGTCTGCTGCTCCAGCGCCTCGCGCAGCGCGTGCTCGGCTTCCTTGCGCTCGGTGATGTCGCTGACCGCCCCTACCAGCCGGACAGCCCGGCCGGCCCCGTCGCGCGTCGGCAAACCGTGATCCTCCACCCAGCGGTATTCGCCGTTGGTCAGTCGGATCCGGTATTCACAATGGAGCCGCGCGGTCACGGCCTTGAAGCAATCGCGCAGTGCCGTCCGGTAATGCTCGAAGTCGTCGGGGTGGACCCGCGCGTTCCAATCCGCCGCGCTTAGGCTCTCGCCCGTCAAGCCGAAGATCTCGATCAGGCGCGGCGACACCCAGAGCGCGTTGCGCGCGATGTCCCAGTCGTAAATGCCTTCGGCGACGGCCTGAGTGACGAGAGAGTGACGCTCTTCGCTAGCCCGCACGCTGTTGTTGGCATTCTGCAAGAGCACGGCGGCCGCGGTCTCCCGGGCCAATGCGGCGTCGCGCTCGGCGGTGCGCGCGTCGAGCTCGCGCTGGAGATCGGCGATGATCCGCCGGGGATCGGCTGCCGTCTCATTGAGCGCCGCGGTCATTTGCCACCCCGGTTCGGCCAGGGCGTCGGCATCGTGAAGGTCCCGTCGGCACCCGTTGGCGGCAGAAAGCGGCGTCTCATTGGATCACCTCGTCGGCCTGGGCGAGGAATGTGCGGCATGATTCCCGGGGCCGCGTTCAAGGGGCGTCAACCTGTTATGCGAAACGATATACCCTTGTCCTTCGACCTACCAGCGGTAGCACGCAGGAACGTCCGCGCCGCCTTCGATGGCGGGCGGATCACCCCGGAGGCCGACCGACGCCCCTCTCCCAGCGAAACACCGCCTCGGGCACCCGAACCTCGAGCTCCTGTTCTAAAACCCGGTCGTCGAGCGAACGAATGCAACCCCAACGGCACCCTCGTCCCTGCCCCCGGCTAAGCTCGGCTCACTGCGGGCCGGCGCGCATCGAGGCGGGGTGGCCGGGCAATTTGAAACGCTGGCCGGTGTCGGTCAGCTTGCTGCCCTCGACCTTGAGCACCGACAGATCGCCGTCGATGAAATTGCCGACATAGAGATAGCTGCCGTCGGGGCTGAAGACCGCACCCTCGGGCAATGCGCCGACGGTGATATTGCCGACGTTGGTCACCTTCTTGCCGTCGATCTTCAAGACCGCGATGCTGCCGCCCGGGTGGTGGTACCAGGTGTTCTTCGGCCGGTTCGAGCCTTCCGCCTGGACCGACACGGCGACATCGCCCTTGGGGCTGATCGCCAGGCCCTCCGGAGAGTCGCCGACCGTCACATGGTCGATGACGCGCGGCGGGTTGGCTTCGAGGTCGATCACGCCGACGGTATCGATATTGCCGTCCGAGCTGCCGCCGCCGCCATTGTCGGCGGTCAAAGCGAGCTTGCCGTCCGGGGTCACGGCGACATTGTAGGGAAAGATCCCGGTCGCGAGATCCTGCTTGTCGTATTTGACCTTGTCGCCGTCGATCGACAACAGCGCCACCTTGTTGGCGGCGGGCTTGAGCGCCAGAGCGCGCTTGCCGTCGGGGGTGATGGCGACGCCGGCGACCCCATCGGCCGGCGCGCCGACGCTGACGGTGTCGACGACCAGCACGTCCTTGCCGCGGATCGACAGCACCGAGATCGTGCCGTCGGCGCGGTTGGCGACGAGCGCCAAGTCGCCTTTGGGGCTGATCGCCATGCCCGAGGGCTGCTTACCGACCGTGACCGTGCCGACGACTTTGGGCGGGCTCGCCTTCAGATCGACCAGAAAGACCTTGTTGTCGGGATCGAGCTTGTGGCTCCAGCCGTCGACCACCGGCGTCAGCGAGTTGGCGACGAGCGCCATCTCGCCCGAGGGCGTGATCGCGAGGTTGGTCGGCGGCCCGACAACCGAATTCATCAGCGGGATTGTCGCGGCAATCTTTGGCGTCGCCGGCTGAGAGATATCGAGCACCGTCAAGGTGTCGTGGCCGGGCTCGCGAACGATCGGCTTTAGGTTCTCGTCGACCCCGTTCTTCTCGTCGTTGCCGACGATCACAGTCTGGCCGAAAGCCGTGGCCAAGGTGCTGCCGAACAGGCCGCCGACCAATGCCATCGCAACAACAGACGAACGCATCCCTTCCTCCCCTATAGAACCAAGCCGCAAGCCGCAAACCGTCCCGATGCTGCGCCGATCGGCGGCTCGATACAATCGGCCGAGTGCGGCGGAGCGCAAATCCTTTCCGCCCACACCTACCTGGGGCTGTTCCCGAACGTGCCTCCCTGACCCACGCAATCAGAACCGGTCGCATTCCTTCGCGGCCTCGACATACGCCGCAGCGTCGGCCGGCAGCAGCAAGCGGTCCGCGACGAGCGCGTCGGCGGCGGCCTTGACCTTGGCGGCATAACCGGCGCGGCTGTCGTAGCGCTCTTCGAGCGAGGGGCGCGGGTCGCCGGCCGCCTCGCGCTCATGCCTCGTCCGGGCGAACGGGATCAGCGAGCCGTCGCGGTCGGCGAGCTCGCCAGGCTGCGCCCGGTAGACGTTCCAGCCCGTGTAGGTGCCGAGCGGCACCGCGATCGGCGGCAGCCTGATGCCGGCGACCTCATTGCCGTCGGCGTCGACGGCGCAGACCTTGGTGTCGTAGAAATTGTCGAGCCGCGCCGGCGGGTCGACCCAATCGATCGGCGGCCCGATCCGGTTGGCGCCCGGGGCCAGCGCGAAGCCCGGCACCGCCGGCATCCGCACAGAGGCGGCATCGACCGCGGTCCCTTGCGCGACCGACGGGACGCGGCTCGGCGGCGGTGCCGTGTCGGTCTTCACCCAGTCTTCGAGCGCCGCGAACAACGCCCGTAACGCGGGGCTGGCGCTGTGCGGATTGCGCGGGTTGACGCACGGGCCGGGGCTCGGATCGGTGCCCGGACGGCCGGCATGCTGGGTCCCGGCGATCATATAGGCGCGGGCATTGGCGGGCAGCGCGGCATCCTGATGGCCGCCCGGATCGGTGTGGATCAGCGAGGCGCCCTTTTGCCAATATTCGGTGGCGCTGTTGACCTCGATGATTTTCGGGTCGGTCGGATCGCCGTTGAGGATGGCACGGCGCGCCCCCGAGAACGGGTCGGTCGTGACCGCATTGCCGAACGGAAACCAGTTCTCCGGGTAGAGCCGATCCTCATGCTGGGTCGCGGTCCGTCCCGGCATGCCGAAGCTGTGATTGGCGAAGACCTTGCCGGCGCCGGCGACGTGGCTCATCACGCCATCGAAGACGCGTCGACCCTCGCTGTCGCGGTTCATCCCGAGCTCAAGGAAATGGCGCAGGAAGCGGCCGCTCTGCGAAACGCCAAAGGCGAGGGCGTGATTGATCTCACTCATCCCCGAGACGAGCGGGTTGGGGATGCCGCCGCGATTGGCGCTGCGGTAGCGCATGAACGAGACGAGGTCGCGCACACTCGCAAAGCCGATGCCGAGCACCTTCGACCCGGTCGCCTGGTACCAGAATTCGTAGATCTTGAACGGTGCGAAGCCGGCGCCTTCCGGCAATAGCCGGATCGAGCGGTTGTCGACGAATTCCCATTCGTTAGGTGGGATTTCGCGCCGCGCGTCGCTCTCGCGGTCGCGCACCGTAAGGCGCGCGGTGCTCTTATCGGTCGAAGCAGCCGGATAGCTGAGCCGGCGCACGACCAATTCTTTCGGACCCCGCGTGCCGACATGAAACTCGTCGCGGATGCGCCGTTCGATCGGCCGGCCATTCTCCTCGGCGATCGGGAAATCGCCGCCGAGCCCGTTATTGACCCGCGGCGCGCCCGGGTCCCAGCCCGACCAGACCAGCGAATGGCCGCGCCCCAACGTGAAGCCGAGCCCGGCTTCACGCGCATTTTTCGGGTCGTTGGCGGCGGCCGGGTCGTCCTGCGGGGCGTCGTCGAGGCGCTGCAGGATCCGCTTGTTGCCGCGATTGGTCACGTCGTAGACGAGGATTGAGCTGCCGAGGAGCGGGTCCTTCGGCCGCAGGACGAAATAATCTGTCGCATATTCGACAAGGCCCCGGGCATTGCGCGGCGCCTTGTCGAGATCGACGATGCCGGCATTTTCCGGCGCTGCGGGGTCGAGCACGCCGCGCGCCTTGCCCCAGATCCGCACATACGGCCCCGCCGGGCCGAATTCCCGGCCATCGGCAAAGGGCTCGAAGTCGGTAACGACGATGTCGGTGATCGGCATGAATGCAGCTCCCGTGATCGGCAGGGTGTCGGGCGGAGACGCTTGGGCGTCGTTCAGCCACCCTGAACGCTGAACAGATGCACCTCGTCGGGAAGGCCCCGCAGCACATGGAAGCCGCGGTCCTCGAAGCGCAGCCCGGAGCCTGCGACGAGGTCGCGCACGGTGCTCGACACCAGGGTCTCGCTGGGCCCGGCCATGGCGACGACGCGGGCCGCGGTGTGCACGGCGATACCGCCGATGTCGTCGCGCGTCACCTCGATCTCGCCGGTATGCAGGCCGCTGCGCACCGTCAGGCCGAGCGGGTGCATGCTGTTGGTGATCGCCGCGGCACAGCGCACCCCCCGCGCCGGGCCGTCGAACGTCGCAAGAAAGCCGTCGCCCAGGCTCTTCACCTCATGGCCGCGGAACCGGCCGATCTGCGTTCGTACCGCCTCGTCATGGCGGTCGAGCAGCGCGCGCCACTGCCGGTCGCCGAGTTCGGCGGCGCGCTTCGTCGAATCGACGATGTCGGTGAACAGCACCGTCGCCAACACGCGATCGGGCTCGGTTTCGCTGCGCGAGCCTGTCAGAAACTCCTCGGTTTCGCCGACGATGCGGTCGACCAGGTCGGGTTCCCCGAACGGGTAGTGATTAACGCCGGGCAATTCGACGAGCTTCGCTCCGGGGATATGGTCGGCGATGTAGCGTCCCGCCTCGATCGTGACGCGGGTGTCGCCGGTGCGGTGCAAGACCAGGGTCGGGACCCGGATCGTCGGCAATATGTCGCGCGCGTCGACCTCGCCGCTCATCCGGAGGCAAGCGATCGCCGCGGCCGGGCTCGCGCTCTGCCGCTCGATGCGCGCCGCCATCCGGCGGAAGCTCTCTTCCGACGCCTGGGTCGGAGCCATGAACCGGGTAATGTATTCACCGGTGCCCCACACCCGGCCGGCCAGCTCGATGTGGTGCGGCAGACTGTCGGGTGTCAGCGTCGGATGGCGGGCATAGGAACCGTAGAAGACCAGCGCCCGAGTTCGCTCGGGATAAGTGGCGGCAAACAGCATGCTCATCCCGCCGCCTTCGGAGACGCCGAACAGCGCGGCGCGCTCGGAGCCGGCCGCGTCCATCACCGCGCGCACGTCGTCCATGCGCTCTTCGAGATGGGCGACGCCGACATGCCGGTCGGAGAGCCCGGTGCCGCGCTTGTCGAACAGAATCAGGCGGGAAAAAGCAGCGAGGCGGGAAAGGAAATGGGCACGACCCGGATCTTCCCAAAGCAACTCGACATTGGAGACAAAACCCGGAACGAAGATCAGGTCGAGCCGGCCGCTGCCGACCACCTGGTAGGCGATGTGGACATCGCCGCTCTTGGCGTAGCGCGTTTCCGGCGTCATCGCGGGCCCCCTGTTGAAGGAGGCTCAGCATAGGCTCGGACGGTGCTGCCGCACCAATTCTTTGCAGTCCGTCAAGAAACGGGGCTTACCTCACTCCCGGGAGAGGCGCTCCTGCGCCGCCGCCACGGTGCCGGCGATGCGGCTGAACACGATCGGCGCGGTCATCGAGTTGCCGCCGACGCTGCCCATGCCGTGAATGCCGCCGGTGACTTCTGCCTTGCCCGTAGGTCGTCGCTTCGCTCGCGGTGCAGGGCTGGACCGTGGCCCCGGCCGGTCTGTGGGCGGCGATGATCAGCGGGCGGCGGGCGGGCGGCGCCGTTGCTCGGCCTCCTCAAGAAAGGCGAGCTCGGCCGGAGTTGAGGGTCGGCCGAGGATCGTATTGCGGTGCGGAAACCGGCCGAACCGCTCGATGACCTCGATATAGGGGTGGCCGTAGCGGCCCAAAGCGCCACCGCGATCTCTATTTCGCGGCAAGGCTCCGAACAGCGCCGTCGCGCGACGCTGATCGGCAAGATCTTCGCTGTGGTGAAAGGGCATATAAAAGAACAACCGCCAGACCGGCGGCACCTGTTTATCGAAACCGCAGGCGAGCGCGCGGTCTGCAGCAGCGCGCGCCGCCGCGTCGGTCACATAGGCGCGCGGAGTGCCGCGAAAGATGTTGCGCGGCACTTGGTCAAGCAGCAGCAGCAGCGCCAGCGCGCCTTCCGGCGTCTCTTCCCACGCGCGCAACGCGCCGGCGGCGGCGGCCTCGTAATCGGCGAGAAAATACCGGCACAGCTCAGCGTCGTATTCCTCGGTGCTCTTGAACCAGATCGCGCGGTGATGCTCGCGTTCCGGGTCGCCTTCGGGGCCGAACCAAAAATCGAGCAGAGCCCGCGCACGGTCGGGGAGCGTCACGCGTTATCTCCTCGTTATGTGCCGGGCGCGCGGGCCGGGCCGACGAGGCTCGCGCCACCGTCGACGACCAAGGTCTGTCCGGTGATGTAGCGCGCCTGCGCAGACAGCAGGAACCGCACGGCGTGGCCGATGTCCCAGCCGAGCCCTTCGAGCCCAAGCACCGAGGCCTTGCGCCGCGCCTCGCGGCCGGCCGGCGTCATCTGCCCCGTGTACATGCGCGGGGTGTAGATCGGTCCCGGCGCCACGCAATTGACCCGGATCCCCTGCGGCCCGTGATCGACCGCCATCGCCCGGGTCAGCGCGATGACCGCCCCTTTCGAAGTCGAGTAGGCGGTCAGGCCTCGCGGACGCAACGCCGAGATCGACGACACGTTGACGATAGCGCCACCGCCCGCGGTCTCGACCATCGCCGGGATCGCATAGCGCGAGACGAAAAACATGCTGTCGACATTGACCTGCATGATTCGCCGCCACAGCTCGACCGGCGTGTCGACGACGCTGCCGCGGCCGCCGATGCCGACATTGTTGTCGAGGAGGTCGAGCCGGCCGAATTCCTTCACTGCCGCCTCGACCAGCGCCTTGCATTGGCGCTCGTCGGCGACATCGGCGACGACCGGCGCGGCGGTGCCGCCCGCCGCGGCGATCATCGCCACGGTCTCTTCGGCCGCGCTGCGCTCGATATCGACAACCACCACCTTAACGCCCGAACGAGCCAGCAGCAGTGCTGCCGCCCGACCATTGCCGATGCCGCCGTCGGGGGCGCCGCCGCCGGTGACGATCGCTACCTTGTCGGCAAGGCCGAGATCATCCTCGGGCCGCACTGCCTCGCTCATCTCGATCCTCCTTTGGAGGGCCTACGATATCGGCCGCGCCAAGCCGGCGCCACATCCTCTGAACGATCCACGCCTTAACCATCACAAATCGATGTATCATGGCGGCGTGGGCCTTTCCGCAGCAAGCTCCCGGAAGGAACCCGTGATACCGCCTGCCGCCCGGGTCGGCGACGCCGTTCGTGCCGAGCAGGTCGATGCCGTGTTCCGGCAAATGCCGCTTGCGCTCGCCGTCAATCTGGTGAACGCGGGAATGACGGCGCTCGTGTTGACACCGCTCGCGACCCGGCCGCTGCCTCTCCTATGGTTCGCGCTGGTGGCCGCGGTAACCGCCGGCCGCTCGATCTTGTGGCTGCGCTATCGCCGCGCCCCGCCGCGGCTCGCCGCCACCGGCCGGTGGTCGATGCTGGCGGCCTGCGGATCGCTGATCGCGGGGCTGGCCTGGGGGGTTGGCGCGGCGCTCTTGTTTGCCGAGGTCCCGGTCATCGGCCAGATATTCCTGACCTTTGTGATCGGCGGGATGTGCGCCGGCGCCGTCGTGCTGAGCGCTTCGCATCTGCCGACGCTTTTGACCTTTCTGCTGTCGGCGAGCCTGCCGCTGGCCGTCCGGTTTCTGGCCGCGGATGCCGCGGGGGACAATGTGCTTGGCGTCATGATCGTCGTATTTGCCGCGGCGTTGTCGCTGGCCGGCGCCTATCTCAACCGCATCTTCAGCGAGACGATGCGCCTGCGCCATGAGCTGAACGAGGCCAATGCTCGCCTGGAGGCTGAAATGGCCGAGCACCGGACCACCGAGGCGGCCCTGAACCAGGCGCAGAAGCTCGAGGCGATCGGCCGGCTGACCGGCGGCATAGCCCATGATTTCAATAATCTGCTGACGGTCGTGATCGGCAATCTGATGCTGGCGAGCGGACGCGCGGGCGAGCCCGCCGCGGTCGCGCCGCTGCTGCAAGGTGCGTTGCACGCCGCCGAGCGCGGGGTGGCGCTGGTCCAGCGCCTCCTGGCCTTTGCGCGCCGACAACGCCTCGACCCGCAATCGGTCGACATTTGCGTCGTGCTCGGCGGCCTTAAGGAAATGCTGCAGCGGACATTGGGGCCGCGGATTGGTCTGGTGGTCGAAGGCAGCGGCTTCGCCCCGGCGCTCGTCGATCTGAGCCAGCTCGAGCTCGCGATCCTGAACCTGGCGATCAACGCCCGCGACGCGATGCCGGCTGGCGGCACGTTGCGGGTCGCGATCGAGAACCGCCGACCCGAGCGCGACGCCCCTGCCGAGCTGGCGCCCGGCAATTATGTCGTTGTCTCGATTGCCGACGACGGAACCGGCATGGACGAGACGACCTTGGCTCAGGCGTTCGATCCGTTCTTCACTACCAAGGAAATCGGCTCCGGCTCCGGGCTGGGCTTGCCAATGGTGCAGGGCTTTGCCGCGCAATCGGGTGGTGCCGTGCGCATCCGCAGCCGGCCGGCCGAGGGGACGACGGTCGAGCTCTGGCTGCCGCAGGCGGCCGAGCCGCCGCCCGGCGACGACGGTTCGGCTCGACATGTCCCGGAGCTGCCGCCGCGAGGCTCGGCCAATATCCTGTTGTGCGACGACGATGACGAGGTCAGGCATTTCCTCGGTGAGTTTCTGACCTCGACCGGCTACACCGTGTTCGAGGCGAGCAGGTCGAACGCGGCCTTGCGCATCCTCGAAGGCGCGGCCGAAATCGATTTGCTGATCGTCGATTACGCGATGCCCGAGATGAACGGCCTGGAAACGATCCGACACGCCTGGCAGCGCCGGCCGGGCCTGAAGCCGCTCTTGATCTCCGGCCATGCCGATGGCCTGCACGCCGGCATTTCGGGAGTGCCGGTGCTGCGCAAGCCCTTCGCGCCTGCGGCGCTGGCGCAAAGGGTCGCCGAGATCCTGGCGGTTCAGTCCGCGGCCCGATCCGCCGCTTCGCCTCGCCGGACGATTTGCTAGACTGGGCGCGCTGCAACCCGGGAGAACGCCGATGCCGACCGCGGTCGAAGATAAGGACGCCGTTCGCGAAGTTCTGGCCGAGTATTGCTTTTGCCTGGACGACGGGCGCTTTGCCGAGATGGCGGCGCTGTTCACCGAGGACGGCACCTGGGACACCGCGTTCGGCAAGGCGACCGGACGAGCCGCGATCGCCGAGCTGGCCCGCGGCCTGCGGGCGCGGGCCGCGCAGCCCCGCCCGCGCGCGGTGCATCTGGTCACCAATATCGCGATCACGCTCGACGGCGACGGCGCCCAGGTGCGCTCAAACTGGATGGTGATGCAGAACGATCCGCAAGGGCCGAAGATCGGCTCCGGCGGCGCCTACCTCGACACCATGGTCAGGGAAGGCGGCCATTGGCTCTTCCGCTACCGCAAGATCGACCGCTTCATCGTCCCGTGACGACCTCGAGGAGCCTCGTCGTCCTCGTGGCGACCTGGGCGTTCACGGTCTGCTTCGCGGTGTGGCTGATGCTCGAGGTGACCGGCATTCCGATCAAGCGCGAGCTCGGCCTCAACGCGTTCCAATACGGGCTGTTGACCTAAACCCCGGTATTGACCGGTGCGCTCTTTCGCCTGCCGCTCGGACGACGCAGCCCGCCACCGCCGCCTACGCGACGCGTTATTTGTTCACGTTGCAATGATCCGCGATCTCTTTTGCATTTTTTACAGGATCGTTCGTATTTCCCGGAATAAACGTTGCCACTGGCGCTGTCTCGCCGCTCTTCGGGTCAAATTCCAGACCCCGGTTCCGGCGATGGTCAGAATTATCCCCTCCGCCTCCACATGCTTAAACGACAATGCGTCGTCTATGGAGAAGGCGTAGGCGCTGGAGTCGAGGCCGCCCCCTAATACCGGGCTCCATAACTTATGAATCAGGCCCGTGTAGGGGTTAAATATGTTGGCAGGCTTTTGGTTTGCCGGCAAAGTCGCGTAATTGTATTGCAAACGGCAATAGGCTTCGGCGGCAACCTTATACCCAGCTGTTCCGAGTTTTGTCTTCTTCAGATCGAGTCCGGTGCAGCCTCTATTTTTAATCGGGACCCAGCCGTACACGCCCTGCATCGTTATGTAGAATGGAGGGGTCTGCGGGTTTGTGCAAGCCGCATTGCCAAAATAGCTTCCGTTGACAAAGAGGTTGGCCACGGTTCTGATATCTTTACAGGTCTGACTTTGATCTGTCGTGCCGGGGTAGCATTTAATCCACAAGTCGAAAATCGACTTGCCGGTCACCCCTCGGTTAGGCGGGTCCACAAAGGGGGGAGACGTCGGGAGTGTGCACGCGTTCTTCGGTGTATTAAGATTTGTAGTTAGCGGGATTTGCGCTTAGGTCGGCGGAACCGGGGGGAAGACGATTTTCCAGCATCATCCAGCCGCGCACCCAAGTATGACGCGGTTATCAGATCGAAGGCGCCAGGAAGTTTCGGCAAGTTGTAAACGCCAGTGCTGTTCGTTTTGAATGGCGCAAGAGAACAAGCCTTGGCGGGAGATCCCGGAAAACCGGCATGTATCCATATCGTCAAAGTAGGCCGGAACGAATAAGGGCCAATTATTCCCGCCGCTCGTAAACTTGTCCAGGGTTTGTCTGAATTGCACGGTCGTGAGCGACGTTCCGACATAGGGCGTCGGCACTGGCGGCGTGACCGCGTGATCCACGCTGTCACCCGCCTTGGTCAACGGCCCCATCGCGACCGGCAGGAATACCGAATCGAGCGAAGATACGTTGTAATTCACGAAGTTAAGCTGAACATATTGGTCCTGCCAGGCGCCGCGATTTTGTTGTTCTCGGGGGGACCTTCAGCGGAGCCTAAAGTATATTCCTGAAGTTGGAACGGAATGTTATGCAATGGGTTCGATTGCATTTTCGAACAGCGTTACGCTGCATTTCGCTCCCAGTAGAGGAAGTACAAGAAGGCACCGCGGCTCCAGCAAGAACCTTAACCGGAGGTGGTGGGAGCTTGCCTCCCGGTGTTTTATCGTTATTGGCGTTGGTAACTTTGGCAGAGTGATAGGCCGCTGGCGTATCAAAGAAATAGATGCGCCCGGAATTCCACCAATCGATATATTGATCAGGGATCTTTCCCAAATTGGCATCCGTCGTTGTCAGCAATTGGGTATGAAATGGGATCACAATGTCGACCGAAGTCCCCGGCGCAATTCCGTCACCGTTTCCTTCGACATCGCTACCTATCTGAATGTACCCTCTGCGAATCCGGGTCGTCACAAATTTTCGATCGCTGACGTAAACGTTGTCCTTCAAGGTCCAGTCCGTTACCTTCGGATTCGGAGGAAGATTAAAGAAAGCCTGCATCCATAAGTCAGCCTTCAGCGGGTCTTGTATAAAAGACTCGAAAAATGCGTAAATGTTGCTCCCGCCGGCAGGATTGTTGTTGAATATGCGCAGTATTTTGCAAGGAACGGGAGCCGTTTTTGTACACGGCGGGTTGGGGGCCGCAAAACCGTTGCCGGCAAAACCCAATAAGACCAGGAGAAATAACAAGGAGGAAATGGTTCGTTTCATCGCGTGTTCCCTAGACCTCGACCAATCCAAGATGGAGGCACTTTCGGTCGCAACGGCGCCTCGCGCAAGAAAAAACTGCCTTTTGCCGAGCCACAGGCGAGCCGGCGCACAGGGGCGGAGTGGCGGCTGCCGGGCGATCGGCATCGGATTTCCAGAACATCCGCCGCGACGCTGCGACATAAAGCACCAGCGCTTCAGCGTCCGGCCCGGTACGTGTTCGTCATTCCCGCGAAAGCGGGAACCCAGTGATCCAGGTTCGCGGCGGTCGCCCTGGACCCCCGCTTTCGCGGGGGAGGAGACGAATAACTTTCTGATACGGACCTTGGCATTTCGGCTCACACACTCAGAAGCGGATGCTGGCCTTCAGCGTGAAGCCCTGGTCGCGCACCCGCGCGCCGTAATGGCCGTTGTAGGCGAGCTTGAACACATACCGGCTGTCGGGAAGGAAGAGGTCGGCGCCGGCCGCGACATCGGCGGTCAACGAATCGATGCCGGTCGCGACCCGGAACGGAGCGACGCCGACGGGGGCGCCGCCGAAGGCCGCGTTCACGGCAAAATCGGTGTTGCTGAACGCGCTGATGCCGAGCTTTGCGAAGGGCCGGAGCAGCGAACCGTTTTGCAGATTTGTCTGCGTGCCGATCTCGACGGCCGGCGAGGCGCTGAAGACGGTTTCGCCGGCGCTGGAAACGATCAGGTTGGCGCCGCCGGCGCCCTGCTCGCTGAAACCGTTGAGGTTGACGCGGGTGATGTTCAAGTCGAGGATCGGCTTCAGATACCACGATTCGCGATCGATCAGGTAGGCGGCGCGGAATTGGCCGCCGACGCGGCTGGTCCGGCTGTCGGACGAGGCGGTCGCATTGAAATCGCCGAAATTCATCAATCGGTCGGTCGAATACCAGCCGTAGCCGCCAAAGATCGCCGCCGAGAGCAGGAACGGACCGGGATTGTACTTGATCGCCGCGCCGAAATGGGCGCGTTCCGCTTGTGCCGTCGTCAGCGCATTGCCGGTGCTCGCGCTCCCATTATCGTAGCCGAGGGCAAAGCTGGCAAACCAATCCGGCCGCAGCATCACTTCGGCGCCGCCCGAAATCACCACAACGCTCTCATGGAAGGGGAGGCTGCCGGATGTCGCGTCGAGGTTCAGAAAGTTGCCGCCGATTTGCGCCCAGGCGCATTGTCCTTCCTTGATGAAGGCATAGCCCCCGTCCGAAACCTTGCAGCTCATCAGGCTGTTGGCAAAACGCAAGCCGGAATAGAAATCGGCGATCTCATTGTCCGCGTAAGTTTCCGGCGAGAGCTGATTGTAGGCCTGTCCCAGGCTCGACACGTCCGGGATCGTCAGGATCGCCTGAACTATCGGCAGGAATTTCGGCGAGCCGCCCGCGAGCTGAATGGCGTTGATGCTTTGACCGATCGCAGCCTGGTTGCTGTTGAGCCCGGCCGGCGCAAAGTTCAGCCCGCCCTGCAATACCACGTCGTTCCCGTTCGGAAATTCCAGCTGATAGGCCACGACCGCGGGCAGCGCGCCGAGAGCGAGGCCGTTGTTGGTCACACCGCCGCCCGTTTGCACGAGGGTCGAGGCGGTCGCGCCGATCGTCGGGGTGAGGTTCAGCAGGTTCAGCGCGACCTGGCCGGCGAGCTTGGCACTGCCGCTGGCGTTGATGCGGTCGGCCTGGCCCGTCCCCGGGTTGATGTCCACGGAAATCTTGCCGGCGCTCCCCTGCACCAGATTCCCGGTCAATGCCGTCGTCTGAATGACGCCGCTGCCGCCGGGCGACAGGTTGCCGCTGTTGTTGAGCGGGTTCCCGGAGCCGAGCTTGACGGTCGCGCCGGAATTGAACGTGCCGCCCAGCAGATTGTTGAAGGCGTTGCGGCCGGGCCCGAGGTCGACATTGCCGATGACGGTTCCGGAATTGTTGACGGTGTTGTTGCCTATGGCTGTTGGGGGAGCGCCGGGGGTCGGCATGCCCAGGATCGCAGTTCCGGCAAGACCGGGCGACGTCGTGATCGTCCCCAAATTTGTCAGGGTGTTGTTTGCACCGCCGATCAGAACGATCCCCGCGCCGGTGCCGGAGCCGCCGGTGATCGTTCCGCCGGCGATCTTGACGGCGATGTCGCGGCCCGGCGCCGAGGCCTCGATCCCGACCGAGGCGTTGCCCGGCGCCGACACGTCACCGGAGGTCGTGATGCCGACCAAGCCTCCCTTGGCGCTGATCCCGATGCCGCTGCCGCCGATGATTATCTTCCCCGACGAATTGATGTTGGCGGCGCCGACCGGGGATTCAGCATCGATCCCGTTGCCGTTGCCCGCGATGGATATGAGCGCCCGACGAGCTCACGGTCACCCCGTTCACACCAACCGCGGTGATCCCCGTGCCGCTGTTTTTAATGGAAATGTTGCCCAACGAGTTAACCTGGACGACGCTTCCCGCGGCATCGATCCCGGTGCCGCCGCCGCCGATGACGATATTCCCTGACGATGTGATGTTGGCGGCCCCCAGCCGCGGAAACAGCGGATAGCGCTGCGCCTTGGCTTCACCCCCAATCAAGACGCTGCCTGTCGACGTGACGTTGGCGGCGCCAGTGAAGGAGATGGCGCTGATCGCGCTACCGTTGCCGCCAATGGATATGCCGCCCGACGAGCTGACGGTCGCGCGTCACGCCGATTGCACTGATCGCGGCGCCGCTGCCGCCAACGAATATGTTTCCCGACGACTCGACGTTGGCGGCCCCGCCGGCGGAAACGGCAACAATGGCGGCGCCGTCGCCCGCAATCGAGATGACGCCTGACGACGTCGACACTTGCTGTGCCAGCGCCCCCCGAAGCGGCGACGATCCCGGTGCCGCCCGAGCTCCCCGCTACGGAAATCCCGCCTGAGGAATTCACGGTAACCGCGCCGTTGCTGGTCGCAACAATGCCGGCGCCGCCATTGGTGAGAGAAATGTTGCTCGATGACGCAACGCTGACCGGGTCGGTGTCCTCGGAGACGGCGTTGATCGCGATGGCGGCATTACCCGCCAAGGATATCGCGCCCGACGAAATCACAGTGACCCCGCCTCCGACAGTCGCGCCGCCGATATCGGAAGCATCGATCGCGTCGCCGGCGCCCGTGATAGAAATCGGCCCTGACGAGTTCACGGTGACGCCGATTCCGGCGGTTGCATCGATCCCGGTGCCGTCGCCGGTGATGGATATGGCGCCCTTGGAAGCCAGGATGAGCGTGCCGTCGGTAAAGGCGGTGATGCCGGTTCCGCCTTGCGCCAGGGAAATGTCACTCGACGATGCGACGTTGACTGCCCCGCCGGCAAACGAGGACACGTTGATTCCATTGGCAAAGAGGCCTTTGATGGAGATGTTGCCCGAGGTGGTTACATTGACCGCGCCGCCGCTGGTAGCGACGATGCCATCGACAAAATCTTGCGAAATATTTATCTTGAAGGGTCCCGTCGCGCTGTTGAGGGTTAGATCGCCGGCGCCGGAAGAGAAAAATAAGATCCCCGGGTTCCCGCTTCCGCTCGCTGGAGCGATATTGCTGGTCAACGAATTGACGTTGAGAACGCTGGTTGTCGGTGGCACATCCGCTTGGATTGCTACACCGGCAGACTGGTTGCCCGAGCAGGTGACGGTCCCGACACCCGTGCACGGATCGTGAAGCCGGCCTGTACGGTGGCCGGCCAGGCTGCGCACAACGCCCCGGCCGCCGCGATGATCCGCAAGAGCGGAACCTCGCGGGCGGTCCGTGCTCGATTCAGAAGCGGAGGAAGGCTTGCCCGGCTGACCGATCGACTGAAACTGGCCATTTCACGTTTCTCCTTCCGCCTTCTCTTGCTGCTCGCAGCGCCTTTGGGTATCGGCGCGTCAACAAGACCGACGACCTTCGTCCATCGGTAGAAGATTAAGGGTCCCGACCGGCTCGGTCAATCGTTAACCATCCGCCAGCCGGGTCGGGCCGAATGTAGAAATCGTAGCGCCCGATCCGGAGCGCCCGATCTTCTTCCGTTGCGCCGGCCGCTGTGTGGTAGGGTTGCGTCCGCACAAGACCGGCCCACTTCAGGGTCGCAACGAGAGCCTCTACGGCACCCAGGAAATGCGCGTTTTCCGGTTTTTCGAAAGCCTGCTCGAACCGACCGCCCTGTCGCCGGAGGCGCCGCCGCCGGCGGGCCTCGCCGCGTTCTATTGGCATCACGCGCGCCAGGCGCGCGGTCTCGTTGTGGCGCTGTTCGTCGCCGGCTCCACGGTCGCGTTTCTCGACACGCTGATCCCGGTCTTCATCGGCCGGGTGGTGACCATGGTGTCGAGCCAGACGCCCGACATTCTCCATAGTTATTGGCCGCAGCTTCTCGGCATGGCGGCGGTGCTGCTGGTGGCTCGGCCCTCGGCGCTGCTGGTGCAGAACCTGATCACCAATCAGGCGATCGCCGCGGGGCTCTCGAACATGGTCCGTTGGCAGAGCCACTGGCACGTCGTGCGCCAGAGCTGGACCTTTTTTCAGAATGATTTCGCCGGGCGCATCGCCAACCGGGTCATGCAGGCGGGACCGGCGCTGCGCGAGAGCCTGGTCTCGGCCACCAACGCGGTCTGGTACATCCTCGTCTACGGCAGCGGCGCGGTAATCCTGATGGGCCGCAACGACATCCGGCTGACGGTGCCGGTGCTGCTGTGGTTCGCCGGCTATGCGCTCCTGCTGCGCTTTTTCGTGCCGCGTTTGCGCGTCCGCTCGCGGCGCTCGTCGGAGACCCGCTCGAACCTGGTCGGCCGCGTCGTCGACAGCTACACCAATATCCTGACCGTCAAGCTGTTTGCCCGGGCGCGCGACGAGGACGCGTTTGTCCGCGCCGCCGTCGATGAGCAGACCGACGCGTTTCGCGCTCAGCTGCGGCTGACGACACTCGTCGGCGTGATGCTCGCGGCGCTCAACGCCTCGATGGTGGTCGGGACCGGCGCCATCGCGATCTGGCTGTGGAGCGACGGCCGCATCGCCATCGGCACCGTCGCCATGGCGTTGCCGCTGACCTGGCAAATTTCCAACATGGCCGGCTGGGTGGCGCAGAACGTCACGTCGATCTTCGAGAATATCGGCGTCGTGCAGGACGGCATGCGCTCGATCGCGGTGCCGCGGCAGATGCCGGACCGGGCGGACGCGGTGCCGCTGCGCATCGATCGCGGGCAGGTGAGATTCGAAGATGTGCGCTTTGGCTACGGCACGGCCAGGGGGGTGCTGCATGGCATCGACCTCACAGTGGCGCCCGGCGAGCGGGTCGGCCTCGTCGGGCCCTCGGGCGCCGGCAAATCGACCCTGGTCAACCTGCTGCTGCGCTTTTACGACATCGAGAGCGGCCATATCCTGATCGACGGCCAGGACATCGCCCGGGTCACGCAAGAGAGCCTGCGCGCCCATATCGCCATGGTCACGCAGGACACCTCGCTGTTGCACCGCTCGATCCGCGACAACATCCGTTATGGCCGGCCGCAGGCGAGCGAGTGGGAGGTGCGGCGGGCGGCGGGCCAGGCGCATTCGCTTGAATTCATCGAAGGGCTCGAAGACTGGAACGGGCGGCGCGGCTTCGACGCGCATGTCGGCGAACGCGGCGTCAAGCTGTCGGGCGGCCAGCGCCAGCGCGTCGCCCTCGCCCGGGTGATCCTCAAGGACGCGCCGATCCTGGTCCTCGACGAAGCCACCTCGTCGCTCGATTCGGAGGTTGAGGCGGCGATCCAGGAGCAGCTCGAAAGCCTGATGCGCGGGCGCACGGTGATCGCCATCGCCCACCGGCTGTCGACGATCGCGCGGCTCGATCGGCTCGTCGTCCTGGACCAGGGCCGCATCGTCGAAGAGGGCACGCACGCCCAGCTGCTCGCCGCCGACGGCACCTATGCGCGGCTGTGGCGGCGGCAATCGGGCGGGTTCCTGCAGCCCGCCGCCGCGGGCAGCCTCGACGCCGCCGCCGAGTAGCCTAGAGTAGCGCGATGAGCGAACTCGCGATCAGGCCGATGTCGCTCAGCGAGTTCCTGCGCTGGGACGACGGCACCGACACGCGCTGGGAGCTGATCGACGGCTTTCCCTTGGCGATGGCGCCGCCGGCCGAGGCGCACCGCATTTTGGCGGTGCGGCTCGCCTCCAGGATCGACGCGGCCTTGCAGAGCCGGCGGCCGTGCAATGCGCAGACCGAGGCCGGCGTGCTGCGCCCGGACCGAGCCGATTCCTACTACGTTGCCGATATCGCGGTAACCTGCCGGGCGAACGAGCCCGGCCGGCAGGCGATCCTCGACCCGATCCTGCTCGTCGAGATCCTCTCGCCGGGCACCGAACGGCACGACCGCCGCACCAAGCTCCCGGTCTACCGGCAGATCGACAGCGTCCAGGAAATCCTGCTGATCGATGCCGATGCCCACTATGCCGAGGTCCACCGACGTGAGAACGATCGCTGGGTCGTCGAGCTCGTGCGCGGCGCCGGGGCGACGCTGTTCCTGGCCTCGGTCGAGCTGCGGCTCGCGATGTCGGAACTCTATGAAGGTATTGCCGTCACCTCCCCCGCTGCGGGCTGATCCGGGCCTCACGTCGTCATTGCGACCCGTGAGCCCGACCCGCGGGGAGGCAAACTTGGGGGCAGACGGTCATTTTCTCGATCGAGATTGCTTCGTCGCGCGGCACTCCTCGCTATGACATCGTTCCTTCTCCGAAGCAGAATATCGGATGATCGATCGTCTCTACCGCCAAACGCTGGCGCTCGCCGCGAGCCGGCATGCGATGGCGGCGCTGGCCGCCATCTCCTTCGCCGAAAGCTCGTTCTTTCCGCTGCCGCCCGACATCCTGCTGATCCCGATGATTTTGGCGCAGCCGCGCCGCGCCTGGCTGATCGCCGCGGTGTGCACGGTCTCGTCGGTGCTCGGCGGCTTTCTCGGCTACGCGATCGGCTATTTCCTGTTCGACGCAATCGGGCGGCCGATCCTGGAATTCTACCACGCGATGGGTCGCTATGACGCGCTCAAGTCGGCCTTTGCCGAATGGGGGGTGTGGATCATCGTGATCAAGGGGCTGACCCCGATCCCCTACAAGTTGATCACGATCGCCAGCGGCGTCGCACAATTTCCGCTGGTTCCGTTCGCGCTCGCCTCGCTGGTGTCGCGCAGCCTGCGTTTTTTTCTGCTCGCAACCCTGCTGTGGCGGTTCGGCGCACCGGTCCGCGTCTTCATCGAAAGGCGGCTGATGCTGGTCACCAGCCTCTTCGCGCTGGCGCTCGTTGGCGGGTTCGTGGCGCTGCGGTATCTATGAGAGCATGAGAAGGCTGGAGCGTTCGTTTGCGGTCTTTGTCCTGGTGGCGAGTGCTGCCGTGCTCGGCGGCGCCTTGTTGTCGCAATATTGGGGCGGGTTGGCGCCCTGCGAGCTGTGCCTGCTGCAGCGCTGGCCCTGGGCTGTGGCGATCGTAGTCTCGTTTGTCGCGACGATGGTCGCCAGCCGCCCGGCCATGCCTTGGGTCGCCTTGCTGCTCGCCCTGGTGTTCGCCGTCGGCGTGGCACTCGCCTTCTACCATGTCGGGGTCGAGCAGCACTGGTTCGCCGGCCCCAGCGCCTGCACCGCCCCCATAGGTGCCGCCGACACGGTCGAGGCGTTGAAGGCGCAGATCCTGCGCCAGCAGCCGGTGCGCTGCGACGAGGTGCCGTGGTCGCTCTGGGGGATCTCGCTGGCCGGCTGGAACCTGCTCGCCTCAATCGTCATGGCCGGCATCTGCCTTGCCGGGTTTTCGCGCCTGCGGGCGCCGCTGCGGCTGCGCAAGGGAGCCATATGAGCGGCGCACCTGTGCACCGCCTGCCCGGCGACCGCGCGCCGGCCGATGAAATCGCGCGCATGCTGCGCGTCGACCACGCCGGCGAGTTCGGAGCCGCCCGGATATATCAGGGTCAGCTCGACGTGCTCGGACGCTCGCGGGCGGCGGGCGCGATCCGGCAAATGGCCGAGGCCGAGAACCGCCACCTCGCCCAATTTGAGACATTGCTGCGCGAGCGGCGGGTCCGTCCGACCCTGCTCCACCCGCTGTGGTCCGCTGCCGGCTACGCCCTCGGCGCCGCGACCGCACTCCTCGGCGAGCGCGCCGCGATGGCCTGCACGGTCGCGGTCGAGGAGGTCATCGATGAGCATTACCGCGCCCAGGCCGACTACCTCGCCGACGCGGATCCGGCGCTGTGCCGCACGATCCTCTCCTTCCGCGACGACGAGCTCGCGCACCGCGACACCGCGCTCGCCCACGGCGCCGAGGATATCCCCGGCTACGACCTTCTCGGCGCTGCGGTCAAGACCGCCTCCCGTGTCGCAATCTGGCTCTCGACGCGGCTTTAGCCCAGGCGGGCGAACCGGGTCCTCATAGCCCGACGAGGCGGGCGCTCTCGTCCCAGAGACGGCGGGCGAGGCTGTGGTCGCGGGCCACAGGGTCGGGTTCGGCCAGGGCCTCGCGGATGACATAGCCACCGTTGAACGGCGCCGGGTCGGGCACGGTCGCCAGAAAGAGCGAAGTCCGGGCGCCCTTTTCGGGGCTGATCATGAACGGCTTCATCACGCGCCAGGCGATCTCGACGAGGCCGCCGCGCTGGCCGATCGCCGTGGCGACGACACCCGGATGTAGCGCGGCCGCGATCACCCCCGAGCCGTCCAGCCGCGACGCCAGTTCGCGACTGAAGAGAATATTGCACAATTTCGAGCGGCCATAAGCCCGTAGCGCCGTCCAATCGGCCGGGTGCGCGATCCCGGCGAGGTCCAGAGCGTGGCGGCGGTGCGCCTCCGAGGCGACGGTGATGATCCGTGCGGGAGCTGACGCCCGGATACGATCGAGCAGCAGGTTCGTCAAGAGGAACGGAGCCAGGTGGTTGACCGCGAAGGCCAGCTCGAACCCGTCCGCCGACAGCCGGTATCGGGGCGAGAACAGCCCGGCGTTGTTGACCAGCAGGTCGACCCTGTCGTGCGCGGCGAGGATCGTGTCGGCGAGGCGGCGCACCTCGGCGAGAGAGGCAAAATCGGCAAGCGCTGTGTCGACCCGTGCCGAGCCCGAACGCTCGGCGACGAGACCGCGCGCCGCCTCCGTCCGGCCTCTGTCCCGACCGACCATGACGACCCGCATGCCGGCGCGGGCGAGCCCGAGCGCCGTGAAAAGGCCGATCCCCGAGCTCGCCCCGGTGACGATCGCGGTCGGTTGTGCCGTACCCTCCACCACCTTCCGCGGTCCTGCCCGACCCTGCCTCGCGGCGATAATAGGTCAGGAGCGCGTCGCGGTCTGCCCCTCAGGCGTGTGTGCGCCGATGTCTCCGGAACCTGGCGGCGCCCCGCACCGCTTCGATGAATCCCCGAAACCGGTCAGCGACTTTTTTGGCTCATCTCGGATCGCGCTCGGCGAGGAGGGCGGCGCAGCCAAGAAAGGCCGGCAGCTGGTGGGTCACGACATAGGTCGGGATCGCTACCATATAATCGCGGAAACGCCCCTTCGCCTCGAAGCGCTCGCGGAACGGCGAGGCGGCGAAGAACGGCCCGAGGCGCGGCACGATGCCACCCGCGACATAGATTCCGCCAAGGGCGCCGAGGGTCAGCGCCAGATTCGAGGCCATCGTCCCCAGCATCGCGCAGAACAGACGCACCGTCTCGGCGCACAGGGGGTCGGCGTCGCGCAACGCGAGATCGGTGATCTGCGCCGGCGTGTAGCCGCGCGACGGAACTCCGTCGAGTGCGGCCAACGCATTGTAGAGGTTCACCAGCCCCGGTCCCGACAGGACGCGTTCGGCGGAAACATGGTCGAAGTGCCGGCGCATATGGTCGAGCGCGGCGCTCTCGCGATCGCTCGCCGGCGCCATCGTCGCATGCCCGCCTTCCCCGGTCAGCGCCTGCCATCCCGACCCGCATTTGACGAGGCCGGAGACGCCGAGCCCTGACCCGGGGCCGAGCACGCCCATCGGCGCTCCCGCCAGCGCTGTGCCGCCGCCGATTTGGAGCCGGTCCTGCGGCCCCAGATGCGGCAATGCCATTGCCAGGGCGGTGAAGTCGTTGATCACCACGAGCCGATCGAGCCCGAGGCGGGATTTCAGCGCCGCAACCGAAAAGCTCCAGGGGTGGTTGGTCATGACCACGCGGTCGCCGGTGATTGCCGAGGCGATGGCGATCGCCCCCTGCCGAGGCGCCGGCAATTCGCCCCGATCGCCGAGATAGGCGGCGATGGCGTCCTCGATGGCCGGATAATTTTCGCACGCGTAAGTCCGCGTGTGGAGCAGCTTTTCCTCCGGCGAAACCAGCCCGAACCGGGCGTTGGTGGCGCCGATGTCGCCGACGAGCCAGGTCTCGGTTGGGGTCATGGCCCGGCGTCTTCCGCCACCGTCGTCCCACGCGCCGTCAACGGAGCGTCCTTGTGCGTCGCACACCCCTCGCCGGCGGAGTGTGCCCCGGAGGCCGCAGTCGGCGTAGAATCATCAATGCTGCCAGGGCCTTCGAAAAACCTGCTTGACATTTCGGCGCGATGCATTAGATTGTGCATTGCGGCAATGATCGCCGGTTGTGGTCTTGCCGTACGTCTTCTAGGCGTTTCCTCCCTAAACTTGGGCCGCTCTCAATAGCGGCCCATTTTTTTGCCCGTCCTTCGGGCTCCCGGCAGAACAGGCGAATTGGCGGTCGCCAGCGAGGAGCGCATCGGGCTCGAAGTCGGACAAGGCGGAGATCTCGCGGTAGATCGGCTCGAAATCGGGCCGAGTCGCGTCGAACAGCTGCTCGAAATCGTCGATGACGAAGTAGGTCTCTTGAAAGCGGTCGATATGATAGCGGGTCCGCATTATCCGGCGCAGGTCGAAGCCCACCCGATGCGGCCGCGGGTCGTCGAGGCAATAGACCGATTCGCCGGCCGACGACAAAATCCCCGAGCCGTAGATGCGCAGGCCGGCCGGCGTGGCGATCAGCCCGAACTCGACCGTGTACCAATAGAGCCGGGCTAGGCGCTCCAGATGCCCGAGCCGCAGCGCCTTCAGCCCGCCCTGGCCATAGGCCTGCATGTAGTCGGCGAAGACCGGGTTCATTAGCAGCGGCACATGGCCGCAGATGTCGTGAAAGACGTCCGGCTCCTGCAGGTAGTCGAGCTGGTCGCGGCGGCGGATAAAGCAGGTCGACGGAAAGCGCCGGCGGGCGAGATGGGCAAAGAAGACGCCGTCGGGGACGAGGCCCGGAACCGCCACGATCCGCCACCCGGTGGCGCGGTCGAGGGTGTCGCTCAGACGCCGGAAATCGGGGATACCGCCCGCCGCCACGCCCAGCGCATCGAGGCCGTCGAGAAACTCGCCGCAGGCCCGCCCGACCAGCAGCCGCTTCTGCCGCTCGAAAAGCAGCCGCCAGATCGCGTGCTCTTCCTCGCTATAGCCTTCCCAATTCTGCTCGATCGTAAAATCCGGCCGGCTCTCGGCCATCGCCCGCTCCACCGATGATGCTGTCCTCCAAATGTGGACGCGGCGGCGGCGGGTCAATTGCCGGCAGGCAGGCCTGCGCGGCGATGCCGAGATGCCGGACGAGATCGCCCATGGCCTCGGCGAGGCCCGCGAAGGACGGCTTTCGGCAATAATCGCGCTCGTCCATGTAGAGCGCGCGGTTCAGCTCGATCTGCAGCGCGTGTCGCCGGCGCCTCGGGTCTCCGTAATGATCGGTGGTAAAGCCGCCCGCATAGGGCGCGTTGATCGCGACGGCAAACCCACGATCGGCGAGAAAACGGCGTGCCGCCTCGATGATCTCGCGGGCGCAGGCGACGCCCCAGCAATCGCCCAGCACGATGTCGGCCCCGTCCGGCCCGCAGCCGGCTCCGGCCGCCGACGGCATCGAATGGCAGTCGACCAGCAGATAGCCGCCGAACAGCGCCTCGGTCTCCTCGACCAGCTCACGCAAGGCTTGGTGATAGGGGTGATAGAGCGCCTCGATGCGGCGGCTCGCCTCGGCAAAGCAGAGCTTACCGGCATAGATCTCCTCGCCGTTGGCGACGATGCGGGCAATCGTGCCGAGCCCCATGCGCACCCTGGGCGAGCCGGCGTTGACGAACCGCGGCAACGCGTCGGAAAACATCGCCGGGTCGAGCTCCCACGCCTCGCGGTTGACGTCGAGATAGGCGCGCGGGAAGCGGGCCGCCAGCAGCGGCGCGCCGACGCTCGGCGCCGCCGCGAACAGCTCGTCGACAAAGCTGTCTTCCGATCGCCGCAGCGCCAGCGGATCGAGTTGCGAGGCGGCGACGAAATCGACCGGGTAGTCGGCGCCGCTATGCGGCGAGGCGAGGACGAGCGGCAGCCGGCGCGCAACCGGCTGCCTCACTTCGACAACGCCGGCTCCGGTCGACCGGTGCAGCAGTTCACCGTCCATCGGCAAAGCTTAATGCGCCGTCTCCCGGCTGTCATCATGCACGCGGCCCTCGTAGGGGCCCGCCCATGCTATAACATCGCCGATCGTCGGCACCGGGAGCGCGCCATCAAGATCGTTCTTGACGTCACCCGGCTGGTGCGGGAAGGGAGGCTCACGCCGGAAGAGGCGGAGCGGCTGAAGTCGCTCGCCGCGCGCGACACCGGGTCGCTCGCGATCAACGTCATGATGTCGTTCGGCGCGGTGGCGGTGGCGGCGGGCATTCTGGCGCTGCACCCGTCTTTCGCAGCCGGCGCGGCGCTCGGCACGGCGCTGGTGCTAATCGGGCTCGGCGTCCACTATGGCGCTGGCGAGCAGTGGCGCCTGCTCGCCACCGCGAACACGGTCATCGGCGCGCTGCTGCTGTCGGGCGGGATCGTCGGTCTCTTCGAGGCCGGGTTGGCGAGCCTCGGCTTCACCGCGGTCCTGCTGTTGGCGCTGGCACTGGCGATCCGCAGCGCCCTGCTGATGGCGCTGGTGCCACTGGCGCTGGCGGGCATGCTCGGCAGCAGCACCGGCTACGTCCATGCCACCTACATGCTGATGGTGACCGAGCCGACGGTGACGATCGTCGTCTTTTCCGCGTTGGCTCTGGCCGGCCACCTCGTCTCGAAAGCGGTCGGGCGCGGCTATGAGGGGCTGGCGATAGTCTTTGCCCGCGTGTCGCTGATCCTCGTCAATTTCGGCTTCTGGGTCGGCTCGCTTTGGGGCGACTATCCCGGCGCGAGCTGGGTGCACAGCGACGCCGACCGAGACCTGGGGCAGGCCTGGCGCGCCGCGGCATTCCACATCCCCGACCTTGTCTTCGTCGCATCCTGGGCCGCCGCCATCGTCGCAGTCGGGGTCTGGGCGGCGCGCGCCAACCGGCGCTGGGTCGTCTCGATGGCCGCGAGCTTTGGTGCGATCAACTTTTACACGCAATGGTTCGAGCGGCTCGGCGCCGAGCCCTGGGCGGTGATCCTCGCCGGCGTCGGCATCGTCGTCATCGCGGTTCTCCTGTGGCGGTATAATGCATCCCGTGCCGGGATCTCGGCGCCTGACGCGGCTCGGGTATAGGGTAGGCTTGGTATGGAACGGCGAAAGCTCGGCGGGTTGGAGGTCTCGGCGATCGGCCTCGGCTGCGCCACGATGACGCCGTTCTACGGCGAGCCCGATCCCGAGGCGGCGATCGACACGATCCGACGCGCCGCCGAGCTCGGCATCGACATGCTCGACACCTCCGACGCCTACGGCCAGGGCCGCAACGAGGAGTTGATCGCGGAGGCGATCAAGGGGCGCCGCGAGAAATACGTGATCGCGAGCAAATTCGGCAATATGGGGCGCAATCCCGACGGGTCGGCGGCTGGTGAAGGGAGACCGGAATACGTGCACCTCGCCTGCGAGAGGAGCTTGGCACGGCTCCGGCTCGACGTGATCGACCTCTATTACATCCACCGGATCGACCCGTCGGTGCCGATCGAAGACACGGTCGGCGCCATGGGCGAACTGGTCGCAGAGGGCAAGGTGCGGTTCCTCGGGATTTCGGAAGCTGGCGCGGAGACGATCCGGCGCGCCCATGCAACCCACCCGATGAGTGCCGTCCAGATCGAATATTCGCTGTGGTCGCGGGATGTCGAAGGCGGCATCGTCGATTTGTGCGCCGAGCTGGGCATCGGCTTTGTCGCCTACAGCCCGCTCGGGCGCGGGTTTCTGACCGGTGCAGTCACCCGCCGCGAGGATTTACGGGAGGGCGACGCGCGGCGCTATATGCCGCGCTTTCAGCCGGACAACCTCGGGCACAATCTCGATCTCGTCGGCCGGCTGGGCGATCTGGCGGCGGCGGAGGGTTGCACGGCGGCGCAGCTCGCCCTTGCCTGGCTCCTGTCGCGCGGCTCTTCGATCGTGCCAATCGCCGGCACCAGCCATCGCCGCTGGCTCGAGGAGAATGCGGCGGCGGCCGATATCCGTCTCTCCGCGGCGACGCTGATAGCGCTGGAGCTGCTCTTTCCGCCGGGTGCCGCGGCCGGCCCGCGCTATATGCCCGCCTACAGCCGCACCCTCGGCCTATAATAGCGGGAGCCGGTAAAAGCGGGAGCCGCGCGTCGCAGCATTGCCGTGCATGCTTCGAGCCCGGTAGTCGGAGGGAAAACATCATGCGCTTTGGGTTGTTTGGCGGCGCGCGGACCGAATTGGGCGAGCAGGCGAGCGACAGCCGCATCTACACCGACTACATCGACTACATCTGCGAGGCCGAAGCGCTGGGCTTTCACAGCGTGTTTCTGGTCGAGCACCATTTCACCGGCTTCGGGCAGATCTCGGCGACCCTGAACTTTCTGACTTATCTCGCGGCGAAAACGACGCGCATCCGGCTCGGCACCGCGGTTCTGGTCCTGCCCTGGCACAATCCGGCACTCCTCGCCGAGCAGGCGGGGACACTGGACCTTCTTTCCAACGGCCGCCTCGATCTCGGCATCGGCAAGGGCTACCGCTGGGGCGAGTTCCACGGCTTCTGCATGCCGATGGAGGAAGCCGGCGAGCGCTACGACGAGGCGGTGGCCTTCCTGCGCCGGGCCTGGACCGCGAAGGGGCGCTTCTCGCACCACGGCAAGAGGTGGCACTACGAGGACATCGTGATCGAGCCGGCGCCGGTGCAAAAGCCGCATCCGCCATTGTGGATCGGCGCCTTCAGCCCCGAGTCGATACGCCGCGCGGCGGAAGACGGGTTCAACCTGCTGCTGGGCCAAGCCGGCAGCCCCGAGTTGGTCGCCGAGAGCATCGGCATCTACCGCAAGGCGGTCGAAGCCCAGGGTCGCGTCTTCGACCCGATGAGCGTCGGCCTGACCCGGGCACTGCACATTGCGACGAAGGACGCGGAGCGCGAGGCGGCGCATGAGTTGCGCATGACCTTCATGCGCAACGTTCAGCAACTGTCGATGTCGCCCGCTGGAGCCTCCCCGACACTGGGCCGCCCGCGCCGGGCGATGACGGAGGCCGAGATGCGCAAGGCCACCGAGACCGACGCGCTGATCGGCCCGCCCGATGAGATCGTCGCGCGGTTGAAGCAGTTGCAGGCGGGCGGTGTCGAATATGTCATGGTGATCGATGTCGGCGGCTCGCTGCAGGCGCTCAGAACCTTCGCGCGCGAGGTGATGCCCGAATTCGCCGATATCCCAGCCGCACAGAGGCGCTCTTAGCGCTTGCCCGGATCGGCGAAATCGCCGAAACATTGCGTTACCTGACCCGACCGGAAAGCACCGATGAAGCACCTCAATCCGCGCACGGCCGCCGCCCTGGCAGCTGTGGTGTCGCTGGCCGCCTGCGTGGCGCCGCCGATGGCGCCGACGATCCCTGTTTCGCCCGGGCCGGGAAAGTCGTTCCAGGCATTTTCCAACGATCAGGCGTTCTGCCAGCAATTCGCCTACAACCAGACGGCGCCGGGTGCTGCCGCCGCGAACCAGCAGGCTTTCGGCAGCGCGCTCATCGGCACCGCGCTCGGCGCCGGCCTCGGCGCCGCGATCGGCGGTGGGCGAGGGGCGGCGATCGGGGCGGCGTCTGGTGCGGTCGCCGGCACCGCGGTCGGCACCAGCGGCACCGCCTACGCGCAGATGAGCCTGCAGCAGCAATTTGACGTCATGTTCGGCCAGTGCATGGCCGCGCACGGTAACCAGGTTCCGGGGTTCTCCGGGCCGCCCGGCCCACCGGGCTACGGCCAGCCGCCGGGCTACGGCCCACCGCCGGGCTACTATGGCCAGCCGCCGTATTGATCAGCGTGGCGCCTCCTTGCGATTGTCGGTGAGGTAGATCCGGCCGAGCCCGCGGCGGCGGGCCAATGCGCGCCCCCACAGGATGGCTTCCTCTTCTGTATCGAAGAGGCGGACCATCGGCGCCATCCTGGCAGCACCGCCGGCATCCTCCCATTCTTCGACCAGGCTGGCCCGCAGCCCGGGGGACGCGGCATCGAGGATCAGGGTCAGCTTCATCGGCTAGCGCCTCCATCGTTGTTTTTCGGATGCTCGGCGGGGCAAAGCAAGCTACACCCGCAGCCGGGGCACGCTCTAGGACGGAGGATCGAGATGTTGGATTTGCGCATTCGCGGCCGCAAGGCCATCGTCTGTGCTGCGAGCAAGGGGCTGGGGCGGGCTTGCGCGATGTCGCTCGGGCGCGCCGGGGTCGAATTGACGATCACCGCGCGCACCGCCGAAACCCTCAACGAGACCGCCGCGGAGATCCGCAAGGAGACCGGCGCCAAGGTGACCGCGGTGCCGGGCGACATCTCGACCGAAGCCGGCCGCGCCGCCGCACTCGCCGCCTGCCCAAACCCCGACATCCTCGTGAACAATTGCGGCGGCCCGCCGCACGGCGATTTCCGCGAATGGTCGGTCGAGGACTGGCAGAAGGCGGTCAACGCCAACATGTTGACCCCGATCATGCTGATCAAGGCGGTCGTCGACGGCATGTGCGAGCGCAAATTCGGCCGCATCGTCAACATCACCTCGGGCTCGGTCAAATCGCCGATCGCCAATCTTGGGATGTCGAACGGCGCCCGCGCCGGGCTGACCGCCTTCTGCGCCGGGATCGCCCGCCAGGTGGCCAAGCACAATGTCACGATCAACGGCCTCCTGCCCGGCCCGTTCCTGACCGACCGGCTGCGCTCGGGAATCGAATACGAGGCGCGGCGGCAGAACATCTCGTTCGAGGAGATGCTGGCTAAGCGCGGCTCGACGAACCCGACCGGCCGGGTCGGCGACCCCGCCGAATTCGGCGACGCCTGCGCCTTTCTTTGCGCCGCCTCGTCGGGCTTCATCGTCGGTCAGAACCTGTTGCTCGACGGCGGCGCCTTCAACTCGACGATGGGGTAGGAGAACCCTTCAGCGCAGCGGACGCGAAGCGTACGCAAAGGCCACGATGGCGCAGGATCCCTTTCGTCCATCGCGCCTCCCTGGCGATCCTCGCGGTGGCGGGGGAGCCGACGGCGCCTCTACGTGCCCTTCCGACTCGGACTAGCGTTTGCGCGCCAGCGTCAGGCCGTCACCGAGTGGCAGCAGGCCCAGTGAAATCCGCTGGTCGTCGTAGAGCTTGCGGTTGAGGCGGTCGATCGCGACCGTGCTCGCGTCGGTGCGCGCCGGATCGGCGACCTGGCCCGACCACAGCACATTGTCGATCAGGATCAGGCCGCCCTTGCGGACGAGCCGCATCGCCGAACTCGAAATAGCTGTCCTGAATGGTCCTGTCGGCGTCGATGAAGGCGAAATCGAAACTGCCGGACGGGTATTCGCGCTCCAGCGCGGCGAGCGTCTCGCGGGCGGCGCCGAGGCGCAGTTCGATCCAGTCGGCGAGCCCGGCCATCTGCCAATACCGCCTGGCGATCGCGGTTGTGTCGGCGTCGATGTCGCAGCAGACGAGATGCCCGTCGGGCGGCATCGCCTGGGCGACCCACAACGCGCTGTAGCCGGTGAAGGTGCCGATTTCGAGACAGAGCCGGGCGCCGATCAGCTCGACCAGCTGCCCCGGCTCGGGCGCGCTCTGGATGTTCGCCAGCGGCATGCACCCGGTTTCCTCGCGCAGCCGCGCAAAGACCCGCGGCTCGCGCAGCCAAACCTCGCACAGATAGTCATAGAGCGGTCGGTGAGGTTCAGCGATCGACGGGTCATGGGCGGCTCGGCTACAATGACGGTTCGCGCCCGGCCTCGCAACCGGAACGCGCGGCCCGCCCGGCCGTTTACCCGAGGATCGCGCAGGAGACCGGATCATGCCCGCCGCCCCCCGACCCTACTGGACCGGCTTTCTCAAACTCTCGCTGGTGACGATCGGCGTGCGCCTCTACACCGCGACGACCGAGAAGGAGCGCATCCGCTTTCACATGATCCACGAGCCTTCGGGCGAGCGGGTCCGCACCCAGACCGTCGTGCCGGGGCTGGGGCCCGTCGAGCGCGACGAGATCGTCAAGGGCTATGAATACGAGAAGGGCCGCTATGTCACGGTCGAGCCCAAGGACATCGAAAAGCTGAGGCTCGAGACGACCGACACGATCGACATCGCCGAGTTCGTCGAGGAGGGCGATTTCGACCCGGTCTATCTCGCCGACCCCTATTACCTCGTCCCCGACGGCAATATCGCCGAAGCCGGCTATCGCGTCCTGCGCGAGGCGTTGCGGCAGACGCAGAAGGTCGCGGTCGGCCAAGTGGTGATCAATGCGCGCGAGCGGGTCGTGGCGATCCGCCCCTACGGCGATGGTCTCCTGGTCAACGCATTGCGCTTCGAGGACGAGATCCGCGCCGCCGACCAGTTCTTCTCGGGCATCGGCGAGGACGGCAGTCGACGAGGACGAGCTCGCGATGATGGGCCAGATCGTCGCCCGCCGCACCCGCAAGCTCGACCCGGCCAAGTTTGTCGACCATTACCAGGCGGCGCTACGCGAGCTGATCGACGAGAAGCTCGCCGGCAAGCTCGCCGAGCGGCCGCCCGAGCGCAAGCCGGCGCAGGTCATCAATCTGATGGACGCGCTGCGCAAGAGCCTCGCCGAGGAGAGCGCGCAGACGGCTGCGGCCGCTCCCAGCGCTACCGGTGGCAAAAAAGCATCCGCCGCCGCACCCGCCGCCAAGGTGCAGGCGCGCGCGGCAAAGACCTCGCGGACCCAGCCGAGCCTGCTGCTGCCGGTCAGCGGCGGTCGCGCCAAGCCCGCTGCGGCAGCCCGACCGGCTCCCGAAGCGGAAGCCGAGTCCACCGCACCGCGCCGCCGCCGCAAAGCGTGAGCGCGCCGCGAGGGTCGTCCGGCGGAAGCTTCGAGAGCTCGCGACAACCCGGCGGCGCTACAGGCTATGACCGAAGCACGCAAACGGTGCGTCTGAGAGGGAGCGGACGGGATGCCGGCGCAGCTTACCGAGATCAAGGTCCGGGATGTCACCATCAAGCTGCACCGCGCCGGACGCGGCCCTACGGTGCTCTTCCTCCATGGCGCCGGCGGCGTACCGCAATGGTTGCCGTTCTTCGATGCGCTGGCGGAGCGTCACGAGCTTTTGGTGCCCGAGCATCCGGGCTTCGGCGGCTCGGACGACCCGCCGTGGATCCGATCGATGCCGGACCTTGCGATGTTTTATCTCGACCTCGTCGAGGAGGTCGGGCTCGACCGGATCCATCTGGTCGGCAACTCGCTCGGCGGCTGGCTCGCTGCAGAGATCCTGATCCGCGACCGCGGGCGCTTTAAGAGCCTCGTTCAGCTCGCACCGGCCGGCATCCGCGTCAAGGGCGTGCCATGCGGCGACAATTTCATCTGGGGGCCCGAGGAAGCGGTGCGCAACCTCTATCACGACCAGTCCTTCGCCGACCGCATCCTGGCGCTGGCGCCCGACGAGGCGCAGATGGACGTGATGCTGAAGAACCGGTTCACGGTGGCGAAGCTCGGCTGGCAGCCGCGCTGGTTCAACCCCGATCTCGAAAAGTGGCTGCACCGCATCAAGCTGCCGGCGCTCGTTGTCTGGGGTGACGACGACAAGATCATGCCGCCGGCGAACGCAGCTCTGTGGCGTGATCGGCTGCCGGATGCGCGGCTCGTCATGGTCGAGCGCTGCGGGCATCTCCCGCATGTCGAACAGGCCGCGCTGGTCGCGCGCGAGGTACGGCAGTTTCTGGAAAGGGTCGCGCCGTGAAGCTCGTCTCTTTTCATCTGATGCCGTACCGGCCGCTTGATCTCGCCGAGGCGGCAAAGCACCGCTCGCCTTGGGTGGTATTGCCGAACCGCCTCTATGACCCGGTGAAAGGCGCCGAGGAATACGCCCGCCACATCGAGGCACTCGTCTATGCCGAGGAGCTGGGCTTCGATGCGATCGGAGTCAACGAGCACCACCAGACCGCCTACGGCTTGATGCCGGCGCCCAACCTGATCGCCAGCGCGCTGATCCAGCGCACCAAGCGGGTGCAGATCGCAATCCTCGGCCGCGCGCTGCCTCTGGTGAACAACCCGATCTACATCGCGGAAGAGTTCGCGATGCTCGACAATCTGTCGAAGGGCCGCATCATCGCCGGCTTTGTGCGCGGCATCGGCTCGGAATACCATTCGTCAGGCACCAATCCCTATTTCTCGCATGAGCGCTTTCACGAGGCGCACGACCTGATCGTCAGGGCCTGGACGGAGCCCGGTCCCTTCGCCTTCGACGGCGATCACTTCAGCCTGCGCTACGTCAACCTCTGGCCCAGGCCTTACCAGAGCCCGCATCCACCCATCTGGATTCCATCGCAGGGGTCGAGCGAGACGGTCGCCTGGGCGGCCGATCCCAAGCGCAAATACCCGTTCCTGGTGACCTTCTCGTCGGCCGACCTCGTCGCGCGCTACCACAACACCTATCGCGAGCAGGCGCGGCAATACGGCTACGAAGCGGCGGCGGATCAGCTCGGCTGGGCCTGCCCGATCTATGTCGCCGAGACCGATGAGCGCGCTCGCGAAGAGGCGGGCCGGGCGGTCGAGACACTCTTCAACGATTTCCTGCGCCAGACCTTCGAGATGCTGATGCCACCCGGCTACACCTCGATCGGCTCGATGAAGAACTTCATCAGCATGCGAAGGGGGCTGGGCGGCGGCAAGGCCACCGCCGAAGGTCTGATCGAGAGCGGCACGGCGCTGATCGGCAGCCCCCGGACGGTGCTGACGGGAATCGAGCGGATGCGCGAACGCACCGGCTTCGGCATCCTCGTGGCCCTCCTCCAGTTCGGCATCCTCCCGGACGATCTGACGCGGCGGAACATGGACCTCTTCGCCGCCGCGGTGATGCCGCATCTCCGCGGCTGAGGCGGCGGCGCGTGTCGGGGGATGTCGCGAGCTGTCAGTCGAGCCGGCCGCTGCTATGGTGTTCCGAATGCTTCAGCTAAATGTGCAGGTTCCCCCGCCTGCGCCGATACTGGGCCAACGGCATGCCGACCCGTCGCCGAAACAATCGTCCGAAAAATCCGTTGTCCCGATAGCCGACCTCCAATGCCACCCTTCAATCGGCAGGTCCTCGGTTTCCAAGATCTGCTTGGCCTCCTCCAGCCGCAACGCATGAATGTAATCCAGTGGCGACATTCCAGTTGCCTTGGCGAAGCGCCGAGTAAAGGTCCGTTCCGATAGACCGGTCAATCGCACCACCGCGGTTACCGGCGCGGCCTCGGCGTAGTGATCGGCGGCCCACTCCTGACAGCGTGATCAGCCGGTCACTGGTCCGCTTGCCGCTCAGCAGAGACGTAAACGGGCGCTGGCCGGCATCGTGCCACGTAATCAGATAGGCTTTTGCCACTTCCAGCGCTTCGGCGAGCCCGACAAAGCGAGCGATCAGGTACCGCCGCGCCAAAGGATGTCACCAGCCTCGCCGAGTTCTCGACCCTGCCGGACGATGCGGAATATACCGAAGAAGCGAGAGGAAAACGCGTCCTGGCTCTGGCGGCGGCATATGACTGCCCCGCCGATAAAGGCGAGGCCGCCACGGTGCCGTTGCGCTCGTTCGGCACGCCGCTATTGGATTTCAACGCCAAGATGCCATACCGTGCCATCCAGGCGCTCTACGATTCGCTGTTTCCCAAAGGCAGGGACCGGAGCTATTTCCGTTCTCTCTATTTGCCGACGCTGGACGGGCCGGTACTCGAGGACATTGTCGCAGGACTGGCCCGCCGGCCGTCGGAGATGACCTATTCCTCGGTCTGGCACTTCGGCTCAGTCACCCCCAGGCTAGTGTTCTGACGCATTCAGGAGATTCACAATCGTCTCGGAATATGCGATACTGGGCTGATCGCTCAGACCGTATGTGTGATTCTTTGAAGGCGTTCGCGCCTGGCTTCCACACCTCGGCCACGCTGGAGATAAAGGCGCGGTCCTGACGTGTGGCGGCGTTAGAAACCTCGAACCGCTCTGCAAGCGGGTCAAAGGCGATCCGGATACGCTCACGCGAATAATCGGCGCGGATCTCCTCGTCACCGGTAATCACGGCGTAAGGGAGGTCAACCGCTGTTGTCCGTCCACGATAGCAAGGCTCGGCGCCTCTTCCTTTCCGTTGGTTCCGATTGCTTTCAGGCCTGCCCCCTCTCCCACAGCAGCAGAAAACCGCACGGATAGCCGCGGTAGAGGGGAATCAAACAGGTCACGTATCTTAGCATTGGACTAGACGAATGGCCGCTGCAGCTCAGGCAGACCGATCGCACCGCGGCCGATTTCGTGGATGAGCGTGACGAGTGGATAAGTAATCGTGCGATAGAGCATCACTCAATATTACAAGAGGCTTTCGATGTTTCCAGAACACCCGGTTTCGCGACCTTAACGCCCGGTGGCTTGTTCCCTCGCCAGCTCCTCGCGGCATATTTTCTCCAAGAGCGGCAAGTCGTCACGCGCGACTCGAGGGGAGGCGCCTCGCCGATCTTGGTGGTAGAAGGGGGCATGCCCGAGCTTCCGGAAGTCGAGACGGTGCGGCGCGGTCTCGCGCTGAAGATGAGCGGCCGGCGGATCGTGCGGGCCGAGCTGCGCCGGCCGGACCTGCGGCGGCCGTTCCCGCCGGCGCTGGCGGCCCGGTTGAAGGGCGCGCGGATCGGAGCGCTCGGCCGCCGCGGCAAATACATCCTGGTCGAGCTCGACGGCGACGGCCTGCTGCTGTTGCATCTTGGCATGTCTGGCCGGATCACCGCCGGCGCCGAAGCGCCGGCCGGGAAACACGATCATGTCGTGCTGACCCTCGACGACGGCACCCAGATCCGCTTCAACGACGCGCGGCGCTTCGGCACCGTCGACTATCTCAGGCGCGGCGAGGAGGACCGGCACCCCCTGCTCGCGGGGCTCGGGCCCGAGCCTCTGGAGCCCGGCTTCGACGGCGGCTGGCTCGCGGCCAGGCTCGCCGGCAGACTGACCCCGATCAAGGCGGCATTGCTCGACCAGCGCATCGTCGCCGGGCTCGGCAACATCTATGTCTGCGAGGCGCTCTACCGCGCCCGATTGTCGCCGCGCCGGCTCGCAGGATCGGTCGGCCGCCGGCGCGCCGAGCGGCTGGCCCAGGCGATCCGCTCGGTCCTGACCGAGGCGATCGCGGCCGGCGGCTCGTCGTTGCGCGACTATGTCCAAGCCGACGGCGAGCTCGGTTATTTTCAGCACCGCTGGGCCGTTTACGGCCATGAGGGCGAGCCCTGCCCCGGCTGCGACTGCGCCGAGGGGGTGCGGCGGATCGTCCAGGCCGGTCGGTCCACCTTCTTCTGCGCCAAGCGTCAGCGGTAAGAGGCGATGACATGAGCGACTACCAAACCATCCTCGTCGAGCGCCGGGGTGCGGTCGGCATCGTCACCCTCAATCGGCCGCAGGCGCTGAACGCGCTGAACGCCGCGCTGATCGGCGAGCTCGCCGCGGCTCTCGACGATTTCGAGGCCGACGCTGAAATCGGCGCGATCGTCTTGACCGGCAACGACAAGGCCTTCGCCGCCGGTGCGGATGTCAAGGAGATGGTCGGCAAGACCTATCCCGAGACCTACCTAGAAGACTTTATCACGAAGGGCTGGGAGCGGGTCGGGCAGTGCCGCAAGCCGGTCGTCGCCGCGGTCGCCGGGTTCGCGCTCGGCGGCGGCTGCGAGATCGCGATGATGTGCGACATCGTCATCGCCGCCGACAACGCCCGCTTCGGCCAGCCCGAGATCCAGCTCGGCACGATGCCGGGGGCGGGCGGCACGCAGCGCCTGACCCGCATCGTCGGCAAGGCGAAGGCGATGGATCTGTGCCTGACCGGGCGGATGATGGACGCCGTCGAGGCCGAGCGGGCGGGGCTCGCGAGCCGAGTGGTGCCATTGGCCGATCTCCTCGCCGAGGCGGTCGAGGTCGCCAAGCGCATCGCCCAGATGTCGAGGCCGATCGCGATGATGGTCAAGGAATCGGTCAACCGCGCCTATGAGACGAGTTTGGCCGAGGGCGTGCGCTTCGAGCGCCGGGTGTTTCACGCGACCTTCGCGACCGAGGACCGCAAGGAGGGCATGGCCGCCTTTATCGAAAAGCGTAAGCCCCGCTTCCGCAACCGCTGAAGCCGGTCGACAACAGCAAGTGTTGACGCCGCATGGCCCGGCCGATATAAGCGCGCCCGTCTTCTTCACGGCGATCCTTGATGGCAACGCACAAATCGGCGGAAAAGCGCATCCGCCAGACCGAAAAGCGCACCGCGATCAACCGCGCCCGCAAGAGCCGGGTGCGCACCTTCGTCAAGAAGGTCGAGACGGCGATTGCGAGCGGCGACAAGGACGCGGCCAAATCCGCGCTGCGCGAGGCGCAGCCCGAATTGCATCGCGCGGTCAGCAAGGGCGTGCTCCACCGCAACACGGTATCGCGCAAACTGTCCCGCCTGGCGGTCCGCATCAACGCCCTCTGAGCCGGCTGCGGCGGGCTCGGGGCGGCGCCGCGATTTGGTGCGTCGCCCCTGTAGAAGCGGTGTCGTCACACCCGAAAAAATCTTTTCACGTTCCCCTTTCGATCGGGTTGCTTTCGCCCTGACCCGCAAGTTACCATTCGATTACAGCGCCAACGAACCACGTGAATGCGCTGTAAGTTCCAGCGTATGACAATGAAAAAGTTGTTTCTTTCGCTGTGTCAGTAGTAATAGAAGCTAGCAGGGCAAAACTGACACCCGCAGGGAGGGGAGATCTGATGCGTATATTGCGCGTTACTCGGGAGTGATTTGACCGGCCTGAGCCGGACGGTGCTGCCAACCTTAAATTTGGGGGATACGGTGGTGGCGGAAGCAGTTCGAAAAATTGACATCGATGGCTCGGCGACGGCGTGCGAGACCGAATGGGCTCGGGTTTTGAGCCGCTTCGGGGACGAGGTCGGGGAGGCCGCCTTGCGCAGCTGGCTGCGCCCGCTCGGCGTTCACCGGGGCGGTGACGGGCAGCCGGTAATCGTCGCGCCGACGCGCTTCCTGCGCAATTGGGTGGCGACGCATTACTCGGACCGGCTGCTGGCGCTGTGGCGGACGGAAAATTCCGAGGTCGAGCGCCTCGCGGTCATCCTCGCCGCGGCTGCCGAGCCGACGGCGGCGGTCGATCACGCGCCCCGCGAGGCGGCGGCAAGGATGCCGCTCCATTCGGTTCCGTTTGCAGGCGAAGGTGCGGCCGCATTCGAGATCGGCGAGGACCGGGCGCAGCAGCCGGCGCTCGATCAGCGCTTCACGTTCGATAACTTTGTCGTCGGCAAGCCCAACGAGCTTGCCCATGCCGCCGCCCGGCGTGTCGCGGAGGCCTGCGCCGGCGCTGATCGGTCGGTGCCGTTCAACCCGCTCTTCCTTTACGGCGGGGTCGGGCTCGGCAAGACCCATCTGATGCACGCGATCGCCTGGCACGTCCGCACGCAGGCCCCGGAGCGGAAGGTCATCTATCTCTCGGCCGAAATGTTCATGTACCAGTTCATTCGGGCGTTGCGGTTCAAGTCGACGATGGACTTCAAGGAGCAGTTCCGCTCGGTCGACCTGTTGATGATCGACGATGTGCAATTCATCAGCGGCAAGGAATCGACGCAGGAAGAGTTCTTCCACACCTTCAACGCGCTGGTCGATCAGAACCGTCAGATCGTGATCTCGGCCGACAAATCGCCCTCCGACCTGGAAAAGCTGGAAGAGCGCATGCGCTCCCGCCTTGGCTGGGGGCTGGTCGCCGATCTGCACCCGACGACCTACGAGCTGCGGCTCGGCATCCTGCAATCCAAGGCCGAACGGGCCGGTTTGGTAATCCCGCAGAAGGTGCTCGAGCTCCTCGCCCATAAGATCACCTCGAACATCCGCGAGCTGGAAGGTGCGTTGAACCGGATCACCGCCAACATGCAGCTGGTCGGCCGCAGCATCACGCTCGAAAGTGCGCAGGAGGAGCTGCACGACCTGCTGCGCTCCTGCGAGCGGCGGGTGACGATCGACGAGATTCAGCGGCGGGTGGCGGAGCATTTCAACGTCAGGCAGGGCGAGATGACCTCCGACCGGCGGGCGCGTGCCGTCGCTCGGCCGCGTCAGGTCGCGATGTATCTGGCAAAGCAGCTGACCTCACGCTCGCTACCGGAGATCGGCCGCAAGTTCGGCGGCCGCGACCACACCACCGTCATGCATGCCGTCCGCAAGATCGAAGAGCTGCGGCAGACCGACCCGGCGCTCGCCGAGGATGTCGAGCTGTTGCGACGCATGCTGCAAAGCTGAGGGGGGAGGCGCCGGCCCGGCGAGCCGCGAAAGCGGGTTGCTAAGGCCGGCGCCGATTTGTGCTAGGATGCGATCCCGTCTGCCGGCCTCGCGGGATCGAGCGGCGGGTGCATCGGCCGGGACCCCGGCCGGCACAGACCGCCCGCCAACCCTTGTGTTGCCAATATGAAACTCACCATCGAACGGGCTGCTCTTCTCAAGGCTCTGGGGCACGTGCAGAGCGTCGTCGAACGGCGCAACACGATCCCGGTTCTGTCGAATGTGCTGCTGCGCGCCGAGGTACCCCTCGGATCGGGTGCCTTGTCGCTCAGCGCCACCGACATGGACATCGAGATTGTCGAGCGGGTCCCCACCCGAATCGAGCGCGAGGGGCAAACGACGGCACCCGCGCACACGCTCTACGACATCGTGCGCAAGCTGCGCGAGGGCGCGCAGATTGAGATCGAGGCGAGCGGCGAGCGCAACACGATGGTGCTGCGCTCCGGCCGCTCGACCTTCACCCTCGCCTGCCTGCCGGCCGAGGACTACCCGGTGATGGCGGGCGGCGAGCTGCCGCACAGCTTCACCTTGTCGGCGGCGGAGCTGAAGAGCCTGATCGACCGCACCCGATTCGCGATCTCGACCGAGGAGACCCGGTATTACCTGAACGGCATCTACCTCCACACGACCAAGGCCGACGAGGTGCCGGTGATCCGCGCGGTGGCGACCGACGGTCATCGTCTGGCGCGGGTGGAGATGGTGATGCCGGAAGGTGCCGGTGCGATGCCCGGCGTCATCGTCCCGCGCAAAACGGTCATCGAATTGCGCAAGCTCGTCGAGGAAAGCGAGGGTGAGATCAGGATCGCGCTCAGCGAGACGAAGATCCGTTTCGCCGTCGGCGAGGCGACGCTGACCTCGAAGCTGATCGACGGCACCTTTCCGGATTATGACCGGGTGATCCCGTCGGGCAACGACAAGCTCCTCGAAGTCGACTGCAAGGAGTTCGCCGAGGCGATCGACCGCGTGTCGACGATCTCGACCGAGAAGAGCCGGGCGGTGAAGCTTGCGATCGAGCCCCATGGCGCCAGTGGGGGCAGTCTCGTGGTCTCGGCGACCAGCCCCGAGAATGGCACCGCGGTCGAGGAGATCGAGGCGCGCTACCAGGCCGCACCGCTCGAAATCGGCTTTAATTCCCGCTATCTGATGGATATTACCTCGCAAATCACCGGCGAGGGTGTGCAGTTCATGATGTCGGACGCCGCCTCCCCGACGATCGTGCGCGACAGCGCCGATGCGAGCGCGCTCTACGTGCTGATGCCGATGCGGGTCTGAGGTGCCGGACGGGCTGCGTTCGCGCCGCGAACGGGTGGCGGAAGGGGGCGCGCATTCCCATATAACGCATATGCTTACCGCGGCACAGGGAGCCTGCGACAGCGCCGGTGCCGCGGTGGGCCGCGTCGCCGTGACGCGCCTGGTGCTGACCGATTTTCGCAACTATCGTAAAGCGAGGCTGGCGCTCGGCGGGGAGCCGGTGGTGCTGACCGGGCCGAACGGCGCCGGCAAGACCAACCTCTTGGAGGCGGTCTCGTTTCTGGCACCTGGGCGCGGGTTGCGCCGGGCGAGGCTGACCGAGATCGATCGCCGCCGGGAGCCCGAATGCGAGGCTTCGCCCAGGAGCTGGGCCGTCGCCGCCACCGTCGCGACCGGCTGTGGCGTGGTCAGGATCGGTACCGGCCGCGATTTGGGCTCGCCCCGCGGGGAAGCAGGCGAAAAGCGGATCGTGCACATCGACGGCACGCCGACGCGGGGTCAGGCGGCGCTCGGCGAGCGGCTCGCGGTGGTGTGGCTGACCCCGTCGATGGATCGGCTCTTCAGCGAAGGGCCAGCCGGCCGGCGGCACTTCCTCGACCGCCTGGTGCTGGCGCTCGACCCGGCTCATGCGGCGCGGGTCGCAGCTTACGAGCAGGCGCTGCGCGAGCGCGCGCAATTGCTGCGCGAGGTCTCGGCCGATCCGGCATGGCTCGCCGCGCTCGAACAGGTGATGGCCGAGCAGGGTGTCGCCGTCGCCGCCGGCCGGCGCGAGGCGGTGCGGCTTCTCGACCGGGTCTGCGCCGAGGCCGAAGACCCATTCCCGCGCGCCGTGCTTGCCCTCGTCGGCGGGGTCGAGGGCTGGCTCGAAACGATGCCGGCGCTCGCCGCCGAGGCCGATTTCGCCGCCGCACTCGCCGCCGGGCGCCGGGCCGATGCCGCCGCCGGCGGTGCGGCAATCGGCCCTCACCGCGCCGATCTCGCCGTCACGCTTGCGGAAACAGGCGTCCCGGCCGGGCTCGCCTCGACCGGCGAGCAGAAGGCGCTGTTGATCTCGATCCTGCTCGCGCATGCGCGGATCCTGCGCTCGCTCCGCGGCGAGCCGCCGATCCTGCTGCTCGACGAAATCGCTGCCCATCTCGATGCCGGCCGGCGTGCGGCGCTGTTCGAGGCGCTGCTGCGGCTCGACGGCCAGGCCTGGCTTACCGGCACCGATCGGGCGCTCTTCGCGCCGCTGCGCTGCCGAGCCCGGTTCTTGTCCGTGCACAACGGCACCGTGGCCGAGGCTGCCTTTTAGCCCGCCCCCTTTGACCCCGAAAGAGACCGAACCCCGAGGACATGGCGAACACATCCGCTTCCGATTCCGTTTCCCCGATCGACCCCACGGCCGTTCATGCCGTGGTATCGGGCGCACCGCCGAACGGCAATGGCGCCGCCCATCCCAACGGCGAAGACACAACCTACGACGAGCAATCGATCGAGGTGCTGCGCGGGCTCGACGCCGTGCGCAAGCGGCCGGGCATGTATATCGGCGACACCGATGACGGCTCCGGCCTGCACCACATGGTCTACGAGGTCGTCGACAACGCGATCGACGAGGCGCTGGCCGGCTATTGCGACACCGTTACCGTGACCTTGAACGCCGACGGCTCGTGCACCGTCACCGACAACGGCCGCGGCGTCCCGGTCGGCATCCACGACGAGGAAGGGGTGTCGGCCGCCGAGGTAATCATGACCCACCTTCATGCCGGCGGCAAATTCAACCAGAACGCGTACAAGGTCTCGGGCGGACTGCACGGTGTGGGCGTTTCGGTCGTCAACGGCCTGTCGTCGAGGCTCGAAATGCGGGTCTTCCGCGGCGGCTCGGAATGGTTCATGCGCTTTCGAGACGGCGTGCCCGAGGCGCCGCTGGCCGAGATCGGGCCGGCCCCAGCGTGGCCCGAAGGGTCGGGCCGCGAGGGCCTGGCGACCGGCACCGAGATCACCTTTTTGCCCAGCACAGAGACCTTCAGCAAGACCGAGTTCGACTTCACCACATTGGAGCACCGGCTGCGTGAGCTGGCCTTTCTGAACAGCGGTGTCACCCTGGTGCTGACCGACGCGCGCGGGGTCGAGGCGAAGACCGTCACGCTTCATTTCGAAGGCGGGCTCGAAGCTTTCGCGCGCTATCTCGACCGCTCCAAGCAGGCCCTGCACGCGCCGCCGATCGCGATCCGCGGCGAGCGCGAGGGGATCCTGCTCGAAATCGCGATGGAGTGGACCGACAGCTATCACGAGACGATGCTGTGCTTTACCAACAACATCCCGCAGCGCGACGGCGGCACCCACCTCGCGGGCTTTCGCGCGGCGTTGACCCGCACTGTCAACGCCTACGCCAACGACAGCGGCATCGCCAAGAAGGAAAAGGTGGCGCTCACCGGCGAGGACATGCGCGAGGGCCTGACCTGCGTGCTGTCGGTCAAGGTGCCGGACCCGAAATTCTCTTCGCAGACCAAGGACAAGCTGGTCTCGTCCGAAGTCCGCCCGGCGATCGAGGGCATCACCGCCGACAAGCTGACGCAATGGTTCGAGGAGCACCCGGCCGACGCCCGCAAGATCGTCGCCAAGGTCGTCGAGGCCGCGGCCGCACGCGAGGCGGCGCGCAAGGCACGCGACCTCACCCGACGCAAGGGCGCGCTCGACATCGCCAATCTGCCGGGCAAGCTCGCCGATTGCCAGGAGCGCGACCCGGCCAAGAGCGAATTGTTCATCGTTGAGGGCGACAGCGCCGGCGGCTCGGCCAAGCAGGGCCGCGACCGGCGCTTCCAGGCGATCCTGCCGCTCAAGGGCAAGATCCTCAATGTCGAGCGCGCGCGTTTTGATAAGATGCTGGGCTCGGCCGAGATCGGCACCTTGATCGCCGCGCTCGGCACCGGTATCGGCAGCGAGGATTTCGATGCCGAGAAGGCGCGCTATCACCGCATCATCATCATGACCGACGCCGATGTCGACGGCAGCCATATCCGCACCCTCTTGTTGACGTTCTTCTTCCGGCAGATGTCCGATTTGATCGGCAAGGGGTTTCTCTACATCGCGCAGCCGCCACTCTACCGGTTGCAGCGCGGCAATGCCAAGGCGGTCTATCTGAAGGACGATGCGGCACTCGAAGCCTATTGCATCGACGCAGCGCTCCGGGATTCGGTCTTCACCCAGCACGACCGGGTCGAGCGCGCCGGCAACGATCTGCGCGATCTGTTGGACCAGGCGCGGGTCCACCGCCGGTGGCTCCAGCCGTTGGCGGCGAAGGTCGGTAGTATCGAGGTCGTCGAGCAGGCGGCGATCGCCGGCGCCTTGTCGGCCTCATTGCTCGCCGACCCGAACCGGGCGATCGAGGCCGCCCATCGCACCGCCCGGCGCCTCGACCTTCTCGCGCCGGAGCACGAGCGCACCTGGCAGGGCGAGGTCATTGCCGGCGAGGGCCTGGTGTTGAGCCGCACCCGCCAGGGTGTCGGCGAGCGGCGTCTCATCGACGCGGCGTTGCTGCGCAGCGCCGAGGCGCGCCGGCTCGACGCCGACGGCACGAGGCTGCGCGAGGTCTACGAAGGCTCGGGCACGCTGACCGCGCGCGACAGGAGCTGGCCAATCACCGGCCCGGTGAGCCTCGTCGAGGCGGTCATGGAACTGGGCCGACGCGGGATCGAGGTGAACCGCTACAAGGGCCTCGGCGAGATGAACCCGGAGCAATTGTGGGAAACCACACTCGACCCCGAGGTGCGCTCGTTGCTGCAGGTCAGGATCAGCCACGCCGATTCGGCCGAGGAGACCTTCTCGACCCTGATGGGCGACCTCGTCGAACCCCGCCGCGACTTCATCCAATCGAACGCGCTCAGCGTCGCGAATCTGGACGTGTAGCAAAGAACTGGCAACCGTCCGGCTTAATAGACCGCGCAAACGATACGAATTGGCAGGGTGTCACGTTATGGTCACGCCCATCGCTTGCGCGGCATTCTCGTTCCATCCGCCTCCCACATGCCCTTTAGGGCGATGTTAAGGGTTCGCTCGATCCGACCAGCGTTCTCGGCGGCGATGAGAATTTTCAGCTTTGTTAATTGGAAAGAAGGCTTTTTGTTGACATGTCACTGACACGATGCGCGCACCGATTCGGTGTCACTTTATAAGTCTTTGATTTCATGGTGAGCCCGTCGGGATTCGAACCCGAGACCTACTGATTAAAAATCGGCCTGAAATACCTGCTCACAGTCTCGCTTCTGAACAACTCAAAGCGCGATAGTGTGGAAGATTACTCCTTAGTCGGCCCCGGCAATTATCGGGTAATATTTCCTGGTGCGTCAATACTGGGGGGTTGTGGATGGCGCGTCCGATCAAGCGGCTGCAGGCTGAGCCGGGGGTGATGGCGGAACTGCGACGGCGGTCGCGGTCCTCGACAATTGGCGTGCGCGACCGCGACCGCGCCGAAATCATCCTGCTTCGCGTCGCGGGGCTTGGCGTTGCCGCCGTCGCCGAACGGCTGGGCACGACGGCAAAGCGCGTCTCGCTGTGGTCCTCCGGCTTTGCCCGGTTGGGGCTGGTGGACTTGGCGATGAACCGGGTCGGGGTCGCAAGGCCTCGATTGCGGCGGCGACAGTGGCGCGCGTCATTGCCGAGGCGACGCGCCCGCCGCCCGGCCGACAGCGCTGGAGCATTCGTTCGATGGCCCGCCACGCCGGCGTTTCGGCCAGTTCGGTGCAGCGCATCTGGTCCGGCAACGAGATCAAGCCGCACCGGATAAAGACCTTCAAATTGTCCAACGACCCGCGGTTCGAAGAGAAGTTCTGGGACGTGATCGGTCTCTATCTCGACCCGCCTGACCACGCGCTGGTGCTGTGCTGCGATGAGAAAAGCCAGTGTCAGGCGCTCGAACGCACCCAGCTCGGCTTGCCGCTGGCGGCCAAGCGTCCGCGCACGATGACGCACGATTATGTCCGCCATGGCACAATCACCTTGTTCGCCGCCCTTGAGCAAATCCGGGCAAGCTGATCGCGCGCACCGAGGCGAGCCATACCCACGTCGAAGTCCTGCGTTTTCTCAAGCAGATCGACCGCGAGACGCCACGCGATCTCGCCCTGCATCTGATCGCCGACAATTATGCCACCCACAAGCACCCCAAGGTGCAGGCGTGGCTGCGGCGGCATCCCCACTTTACCATGCATTTCACGCCGACGTCATCGTCCTGGCTCAATTTGGTCGAGCGCTTCTTCGCCGATCTGACAGGCGAGGTCATCCGCGCCGGCAGCTTCGCCTCGGTCAACCAACTCGTCCGCGACATCAAGACCTATCTGGCGCAGCGCAACGCCGACCCCAAACCCTATGTCTGGCGGGCGCAGGGGCGGCGATTCTCGCCAAAATCAAACGCGCCCGCGCCGCATTGGACAACACCGCCGCAGCATGAGTTCTTGCACGGCAATTGAGAGTTCAGGGACCTGAGTCGGCACCGGCAGCGTTCTCGTGAGCTTGCCGGACTGATGCCCTTCGCGGTGGGCGGCAGCACATCGAGTATCACGGCCGGTTGGGGCGGATCGGCACGACGTTGGCGGGATCGCGATCCGCGCGGGGGCGCCATTGCTGCGGCGATCCGGGCGGCAGTGCGGTCGGCGACGGCGCGGATCGGATCGTCGGCGAGATGCGCGTAGATTTTAGTGGTGCGCGCCTGCTTGTGTCCGAGCACCTTGCCGATCAGGCATAGGCTGTTACCGTCGGCGACGGCGAAAGATGCGAAGCTGTGCCGCAGGTCGTAGACCCGCGCCCCGGCGAGGCCGGCGCGCGCCCGCAGCCGCTCCCAATCCTTCTGCAGGCCGGTGTAGTGGCTCTTGCCGGTCGCGCCTGGCAATACAAAGTCGCTCCCGCGCGGCAGCTCTCCCAGCAGCTTGACGGCCGGCGCTGCGAGCGGCACCACCTTGGCGCCGGTCTTGCTGTCGGGCAGCCGTAGCGCGCCGCGCTCGATATCTACCCATTCCCAGCGCAGCCACAGGATTTCCGACTTGCGGCAGCCGGTCAGCAGCAGCCCGAATCGCCGCGGCGGCCGTGGCGCTCAGCCGGTGCTCAGCCATCATGGCGGCCAGCGCGTCGGCGAGCCGGGAAAGCTCGGCCTCCGACAGGAAGCGCTCGCGCTTGCCGCTCCTGAGCAGTTTGACGCCTTTGGCCGGGTTCGCTGGGACCAGCTTGCGGTCGGGATGCGCGGCCCATTCGAGCATCGCGCCGATCACCGCGAGCGAGCGCGCCGCAGTGCCGGGGCCGCCATCGACGATCGCGCGCCCGCGTTTCTTCGTCTTGACATCCGCCTTGCTCTTGCCGGCGGCAACGTCGCGCTGAAACTTCACCACGTCGTCATGGGTCAGCGACGCGGCGAGCTTACCGCCCAGCAGCGGCTTGACGTGACGCTCGATATTCGAGCGGTCGGTGGCCCAGTTCGACGCCTTCTTGTTCGGCTTCGCGGCCGGCCCCTCGGCGAGGTAGAGGTCGGCCAGCTCGGCGATCGTCAGCGCCTCGCGGCGGACGCGGTGGCGTTCCGCCGAGGGATCACCGCCCTTCGCCACTTCCTTGAGCTTCTCGCCGGCGAGCTTGCGCGCTTCATCGGGCGTCAGCACGCCCACACGGCCGATCACCAGCCGGCGCGAGCGGCCTTCCTTGGTGCGGTAATAAACGATGTAACTCTTGGTGCCGCCGGGCGCGATCCGCACGCCGAAACCTTTGAGCCCGCCGTCACCGCCGTCCCAGACGAAGCTTTCGCGCCCGCGGGGATCGGAGGGCAGCGCCTCGATGACCCGCTTGGTGAGCTTCCGGCTAGACATTTGGGCGGAATCGGGGGTAGTTGTTTGCCCCGAAGCTTCGGAAACGCTCGCCATTCTCACCCCCGCTTTCACATGGATTGCACGCCGATCTCGTCCTCCTGGATCACCGAGCGGAGCCTCGCGTGGTCCGCGAGCAGGCCATCGCCTTTCCAGCCTCGCGCAAGCAACCCCGGCACTATCTGTGGAAGGCCAAGGGCGGAGGCGCTCCAAGGGCCGGGGCGGTTGGAGGGTCCGGCAACATCGAGCAATAGAAGCAGCCGGCCGCGGTTGGTGACGGCATTCGCTCCACATGGCAGATTTGTTGCGCGGTCCGAATCAGTACGCTTCCACGCGTCCGATGTTGTGCAAGAAAAACCAACGGTCGGAGGATGTTATGCCAGGGAAAGCCGTATTTCGGCTCTTACTATCACTTTTACTGTTGACAATAGCGGCCGTTGATAACGAAGGCCACGCTGACAATTCCGACGGCGGTGCTCCGCGACCTGCCGGGCGGGTGATCGACATAGACCCGAACGATGACAGCTGCACCCCGGTTGCGTTTGGGTTCCACAGTTGCGCGCGAGCGTGCGAAAACAATCCGCTCGGATGCGCAAACGACCTTCTCAAACACGTCGAGGGCAAGGGGTTCATCAGGAGGAGGCAGCTCTACCCGTCGGCTATTGTACAGAAGCCGAACATCCAAACCCCGATGCATGGATTATTTGTTCCTGTGTGGAACAATCCGCAACTCAACGAGGCGATAAATCGGGCCATCGAGCATCCGCTTGCCCCGATACGGATGCCCAACTGGTCTATTTCCGTGAAATTGAACAACAGTCCGGGGACCCCGAGCAATCCGGCTCCGACGAACCTGAACTGGGCCACCGTAATGTACAAGATACCCGGCTACTGTCCGGAGAATGACAGGGTATTTCCGCCGGGCCCGGGGCACCAATTATGCAAAGGGGGAGAGTGGTTTTGGTTTTTATACCGCGACGGCTTCTTGAGCTTCGACTTCGATTCCGCAAACCACGCCAGCCAGCCGGCATGGGGTAAAGGCGAACAATTCTGTGTCAAATGCCACGCGGGCGCGGCGGATACGGACTGGCTGTGGATTACCGAAGACCTCGTCAGGAGACAGCAGGAGCTGCAAATGCCGGTGTCCACGGACGGGCACACACCGGAGAACACGGGAGCCGGGCTCTGCGACGATGTCACGAGTCTCAGCCCGGAACGCCCCTCGGACGTGCTGTTCGACCCCGCCTCGCTCGGGAGCGCGGAACTCGCCAACCGAATGTTCAACTGCTACGGCTGGGACAGCTTCGTGGCCCTCTTCTGGCCCGCGAAAAGCGATCAGCGAGGCGTTCCGGATACGACCAAATCGATTACCGCCGGAGGTCCACGGGTTTGGGAGACCTACAAGCAAGCGTATGAGTTGTTCCAGCCCACTCGCCGCGGCTGGTCGCTCAAGGACCGGCAATGGGACAACCCACAGCCGCTGCCCGATATCTGCCGCACCGCGCTCGATAAGGCCGGAATGTCGCCCGCCGGCGTGCTGACGTTTCAGGTGCTGAACGAGACGCATCAGGCGTTCGGCAGCCAGTTCAACACGCTGATCGACCAGAACGGCAACCAGGTACAATATAATGTCAGGATAAACCGCGACGAGTTCGAATTTATAAAACAGGGAGGCTTTGCCGATACCGGCAATTACGACTACAACGGCCCACTCGGGGCGAACAAGAGGCTGTTCAGACTGCCGGACAACACCAATGGGTTTACCGGCGAAGGGGCAACTGAGGTGAAATCGGCATGGAAGATCTTGTGCACTGACGCCAAAACCTGCAACCCGATCGATGATCCGTCGAGATACTTCACGCGTTCTGCGCTGATCTACACAGCGGCCAGTCGAAGGGTGGTCAGTCCATTCCAGAGTGGACCGCTGCCGCGTCCCACCGTAACAACTCCCGCTACATGCAAGGCGGCCCAGGTCGGTCTTGTCGGTTTTCATATCGCCGCAAAAACGTTCTGGGCGCCGCAATGGATATGGGCCACCTTCGAGCACATTGATAACGTTCCGGGAAACACCGCCCCCGGCGAACCTGAGCCGCTCAATTTCAGCTTTTTTGACCCCTCCCTCGCCACGCCGCCGCTGGCGCAATGTTTGGACCAGCGGCCTGGGATCACCCCCCTTTCCCTTGCCATGGACCCGGGTCTCGCCGGCTGCCCGAATCAGCAGAATATAGACAACTCGAGACCCGATCCGGGCAATTTGGGCGACTTGATCCCACTGTTTCGGTCGGGATCCATCCCTATTCAGGTCAATCGGCTCGATCCCATCGGCAACGACACCGACCAGGCATCGGTCCAGGAGCTGAACACGCTGTTCAGGGGACTTCTTGCCACCGCCGGCTCCCCGCTTCGATACTATGTAATGGTCAATACCCAATGGCCGTTCAACGGGCGAAGATCCAAGCAGGCCGATGTGCCCTTTGGGTTGAGCAACAAGCTGTGTCTCGATCAGCCGGGTGCCTCCGATTGTGTGACGTTTCTCCCAACGGGCCTCAGGCTGAGAAACACGACGATCGAGACGTACGACATGTCGTACTGCAAACCCGATAATGAAGATATCGGAGGCGACCCGGCAAACTGCACGCCCGACAAGGTGGTGGAAGACCCCCACCAGTTTTCGAGCGGCGGATGCATGAACTGCCACTTCAACTCGGGCACGGATTCGAGCTTCATCTGGGCCGACGGCATCGAGGAGCAGGTCCCGCTCAATTAACGGGAAAGGAGCCCAAAGCCACGGTTTGTCCGCCGCCCGGCACCCGCGCAAACACCGACTTGGCGACCGCGCTCTGCCCGTGTGTTCCACATTATCCAGGGCACCATGGAAGAGGCGCTGAAATGTGAGGCAAAAAAATTGATCCAAGTGTGCGGCGGTTCACCTTTTGCC